>CAWEKQ010000001.1:0-41619 GCA_963809655.1 Terriglobia bacterium
TGGTAACAGTTCAGGTGGTTCGGAAAAGCGCGATCACAGAAATCTCGAAGAATCTTCACTTTAGACCTGGATCTTTGTTGAAAAACCTGGCAGTGTATATGTTTGAGGGCTGGAAAGGGCAGACATCGCTCATCGCCGGGGCAAAACCGCTGCAGTCGGAACAGCGGACGACTGGAACGTGAGAACGAGCGTCTGAGCCGTGAGAACGAGAGATTGCGGCAGGAACTGATCGAGCGCGACCGGAAGTTGTCCGAGGCTGAGAAGCAGATCGCGGATCTGGAACGTAAGCTGGCGTTGCGGCTGCAGAACTCAGTTACCTCATCGAAGCCGCCATCATCGGACGGCCTGGCTGGCGAGCAACGTCGAGGTGGCCGGAAGAAGGGTAAGAGCCGACGAAAGCCTGGTGGCCAGCCCGGTCATCGTGGTCACTGGCGCGGGCTGGCGCCGGCGGATCGTGTCAATCGAGGTGATCGATTTGTTGCCCGCTCGATTGCCGTCATTGCGATTGCCGATTGACCGGTGGCCGCCGTAAGGTGTCAACGCAGGGCGAACCGCGACGGCATCAGGTGACCGAACTGCCGCCGATCGAAGCGCATATCACCGAGTACCGATGCCAGAACGCTGTCTGTCCGGACTGCGGAAAAACCACGCAGGCGGAGTTGCCGCAGGAGGCGCAAGGCCATTTCGGGCCGGAACTGACTGCGCTGATCGCTTATCTGACCGTGGTTTGCCGCATGCCGCGCCGTGTGGTGCAGGAGTTGTTGGGACAGGTTCTGGGCATACCGCTCAGTCTGGGCAGCATTCAGAACTCGTGGGAAGAAGCCAGTGAAGCTGTTGCCGAACCCTGTGCGGAACTGGAAAAGCAACTGGCCCATGAGCCGGTGATCAACAGCGATGAAACCGGCTATCGGACCAGCGGAGACAAGCGCTGGCTCTGGGCTCTGGTGGCGGCGAACTTCGTCTTCTATAAGATCGCCCTCACGCGCGGAGCCGAAGTGCTGGTTCAGTTGCTGGGCGAAGTATTCGCGGGAATCCTTTGCAGCGACCGCTGTCCCAGTTACCTGAAGTACCACAAGGGCGAGGGCCAGTTCTGCTGGGCGCACTTCAAACGCAACATCCTGGGCGTACTGGAAATCGGCAAGACAACCGACGCGGAACGCTTCTGCCGCGACGCTCTGGCCCTGCATGCTCGGCTGTTCCGGCTATGGCATCGCTTTCGCGACGGACCCGGCGTCCGATACGGTCCCATCACACGCGAGCAGTTGATCGCAAAATCCATTCCGCTGGAGAAGAAGTTCTTCGCTCTGGCGGACCGCTATGTGGACAGCCGCGACAAAGACGTCCGCAATCTTGCGCTGGCGCTGCTGCAAACACTTCGAGAAGTTCTTCGCCTTTCTGCGCAACGAAGGAGTGGAGCCGACCAATAACTCCGCCGAGCGAGCGCTGCGGTGCGCCGTGCAGTGGCGCAAGGTCAGCTTCGGCAGCCGCAGTGCGCAAGGTGAAGTCGCCGTTGCACGCCTGCTCACGGTGACTCGTACCTGCCGCATGCAGAATCGAGAGCCGCTCGATTACCTCGGCAGCGCCATCCGGTCACACCGCAAAGCGCAAGCGGTGCCTTCGCTGCTCAAAACAGTCTCCACCACCTGAACTGTTACAAGCCCGTTCTATCACTGTGCCCGTCGTTGTGCCCGCGAGCCGATCTGAAGGCGCTCTCCGGAGGACAAGATCAACTCCATCGCCTGACCTCGCTGCTGGCCCACCGCGGCGGTCTCCACCAAGGCAAAGCCCACTGGCTGGATTTTCCCCTTCAGCCGCTTCCATGCATAAAACGACGGTCCGCCTACTCCGTTCTCCTCACAGAACGCCTTTACCGTCTTCCCACTTTGCTGCTGACGGGCAATCGGCTCGCCCCAGTGCTTCCTTCGCTCCGCCACCCGCTCTTGGTTGCTCATGCCACAACTATGCGCCCGTCAACTCCCTGCGGGCTAGTAGTGTTCATAGGATGCTTACTATCAACCGACAGTTTGGCGTGATACCGTTAGTGCACTGGAAGGCCTAACGCTGATCAGGAGCGGCCATGAAAAACCAGAACGAGGATGACCGCGGGCACGAGAGTGAAGTCGATCAGTCAACCGCGATGGCTTACTCAAAGCTGGTCTTTGCAAACGTCGTCGATTGGTACAAAAACGCAGACTCCAAGGCGCAAATCATCCTCACACTTGACGGAGCGTTGGTTGCCTTTCTGACTTCATCGATCTTCAAGAGGCCCGCGGAACTGTCTGACATTATCCGGAACCTGACTCCACGTACCTGGCTCCTTCTTGTGGCCATGTGCGCGTGCCCTCGCAGCGTCTATTATCGCTGCACTCATGTGCTTATGGTCCCGTGTCTTTCTGGGTATCAAGCGGGACAGTGTCCTTGGCCAGGAAATGAAGCGCATCAGAGACGGCGCAAGGGTGTACTCGCCGAACGTAATGCTTTTCTTCAAGACGATCTGCTGGCTCGACCACGACCGCTTCCAAAAGCAATTGGAGACTACGGACGCAACGTTCCAGATCCGAGCCCTGGGGAGTCAGGCGTACCTGCTTTCAAAGAGAGTCTATCGCGAGCACGTACTGGTCAACGCGGGGTTCGTGCTGGCTGGCGCAAGTCTAATACTCTTCCTGGCGAGCGGGATCAGCTATCTCGTTCACATAAGCTAAACCAGGAGGTGCGTAGAAGCGGCGCTCCGAGTGGCACACGGAAATATCCGACCGTAACACGCGCAAACCGCCGGACCGCCATCGCTTCGCTCGACTTCGACTCCGGCGGATCGCGCCCGCGAACGCCAAGCCTACAGACGGCGCCCCTTCAAACGGGCGTCAAATTCCGGAGAACTGCTCGCCAAACTGTGCTGTGGCCGGTTACTCCATGCAGACGAAACGAAGATCAGCATTCACGGTAATGACGGATTCGTGTGGATATTTGCGAGGCACAGAAGAAGTGGCCTATGTTTATAGCGAGACTCGGGAGGGCGACCTACTTCAGACCATGCTGAAGGACTTCAGGGGTGTGTCGGTCTCTGATTTCTACACCGCCTACGACGCAATACCGTGCCTCAACAGAAGTGTTTGATTCATCTCATCCGAGACTTGAACGAGGACGCGTTGAAACACCCCTACGACGAAGAGCTGAAGCGGCCTGGATTGGCTTTTGCGGTCCTGCTCAGGGCCATGGTGGAAACAGTTGATCGATCTGGCCTCAAAACCCGCTTCCTGCGGAGGCATCTTTCGGATGTGGATCGATTCTACCGGCAGATCGCGGATGCGCCCTTACAGAGCGAGATAGCAATAAAGCTCAGAGATCGGCTGGAGAAGAATCGCGATAAGCTCTTTACGCTTCTGATGTTCGACGGTGTACCGTGGAGCAACAACAATGCCGAGCACGCCGTCAAACGCTTCGCCGCGCTTCGGCAGATCATCGGGGGAATTACTTCGGAGAACGGTATCCGCGACTATCTTGTCCTGCTCAGCATCTGCGGAACCTGCAAATACATGGGCTTGGACTTCCTCGATTTCGTGCAGTCGGGGGAAAAAAGACATTCACACCTTCCGGGTGGGGATTCCGGGGGAACGTGAACGCGGTTCCGGGATGATGCCGAACGCCAATCCGGGATGATTCCGAACAGTGATCCGGGATGAAGGTGAACACCGATTCCGGGATGATGCCGAACAGTTTTAGGCCGATCCCGGAACCGCGTTCGGCTTCGCCGGATTAATTTCCACAGGGCCAACGACGCTGGACAACACAATGGCGAGTACCAAAGGCATTAACGCAAGCCGCGGCCTTGCGCTCTACAACGGGAAGATCATCGCTCCCAGCTTCGACGGGCGGTTGTTTGCGCTCGATGCCATGACAGGAAAACCAGTCTGGGAGACCCGCGTCGCTTATCCCCAGGACGGATATTACATGACGATGGATCCTCGCATCGCAGGCGGGAAGGTGATCGTCGGAGCCTCGGGCGGGGTGGCGGTGAGAATCGCGGTTTCTTCGATGCGTATGACGCAACCACCGGGCAGCGATCGTGGAGGTTCTACACGGTTCCCGGCGATCCGAGCAAGCCCTTCGAAAACGAGGCCATGCGAGCGGCCGCCAAAACGTGGGGCGGCGATTTCTATACCAAAGGCGGCGGCGGAAACGTCTGGGACGGATTCTCTTACGATCCGGACGCGAATCTGGTTTATGTCGGCGCGGGAAATGCGGAGCCGTGGACGCAGAAATTCCGCGGCGCAAAGAACATGGACAATCTGTACACCTGTTCGATTCTTGCCGTGGATCTGACAACCGGCAAGCTCAAGTGGCATTTCCAGACGGTACCGAACGACAACTGGGATTTCGACAGCGTCCAGCAGCTCATGCTGCTCGACCTGAAGATCGATGGAAAGGTGCGCAAGGTGCTCACGCAGGCCGCGAAAAACGGCTTCTTCTACACTCTCGACCGTGTCTCCGGACAGTTCATTTCAGGCCATCCGTTCGTGAAGGTGAATTGGGCCAGGGGTCTCGACGACAGCGGCCGTCCGATGGTGAATCCGGAAGCCTTCTACGATGACCAGCCGGGTCCGGTGGCGATCTATCCGACTGGCGGCGGTGCGCATAACTGGGCGCCGATGTCTTTCAATCCGGGTACCGGACTGATTTATATTCCCGCGTCCTACGACTCGTTCACCTATCAGGCTGACGACGAATACAAGAAAGGCAGCACCGGTACTTCCTTCTTCTCTACCACCAAACCTCGCCAGATCAAGGCGCCGGCCATCGGCCCGGAGCCGCCAGACGGAGTGCGCGGCGGCCTGCAGGCCTGGGATCCGTTGAAACATACTCTGGTCTGGCGCGCCGACGGCGGGGCAGGCATTGGCGGCGGGACCGTGACAACCGGCGGGAACCTGGTCTTCCAGACGAGCAACGACGGGCGTTTCGCAGTGTATAGCGCCGATAAAGGCGAGAAGTTGTACGAGATCAAGACCGGGAAAGCGGGTGTGGCGCCACCGATCACTTACGAGATCGATGGCAACCAGTATGTGGCCTTCATGGCCGGTGCGGGCCGTCCCGGGACAGTGGTGGGACCCACGGATGCAAAGGTAGACAACCCCGCTATGCTCTTCGTGTTTTCACTGGATGGGAAGGCCGAGATGCCCGCGGTTCCCTCGCAACCGGGCCGGGGAGGCGCTGCGGCACCACCCCCTGCACCGCCTCCTGCACCCACTCCTGCACCCCAGGCTCGGTAGATTGTCTCGCTGAAAACGAGATGCCAGCCAGCGACAAACCGTCAAAGTGATTCATTTAGCCGGCTCAGGCCGGAACGTATTTCGGAGCAAGTTCGCCGTACCAGTAGGACGCGGTCACTCCGCCGTCCATGAGAAAGTCGCTGCCGGTGATAAATGCGCCATCTGGCCCCATAAGCAGCACGCCGATGGTCCCCACCTCGTCCGGGGTTCCTGCTCGTTTTGCCGCACAGCCTTCGATCATGCGTCGGTAGCCTGCGCCACGCGGTCCGGTCAGTTCGTCGTTTGCAAGGGGGGTGATAATAATGCCGGGGCTGATCGTGTTGATCCGGGCACCCCGCTTGCCCCAACGGACGGCCTCGGCCATTACCCGCAACGAGTTTCCGCGTTTTGAAAGCTGGTAGGCGTGAAGGGAGTCCTTCACCTGCCCGGGTTGAAGGAAAGGAAGTTTGAGCAGTTCCTCGACCGGCGTCGTCGCAAGGGCGGCATTCTGCTCGGCTGACAGCGGCGGCAACCGGTGGCCGGACTGGGATGCAATCACGACGCCAGAGCCTCCACGCGCTATGACATCACCGAATTCCTCCAACACGAGTGCGGTTCCGTAGAGATCGACCTGGAGGATCGTTTGCGGCGTGGCCTGGGAAGGCGAAACGCCGGCCGCATGGATGAGGCCAAAGATCTCGCCGAGTAACGCGGCTTTCTCGACAAGGGCATGAACGGAGGCGCGTGACGACACATTGACGTTCGCGATCGTCACATTGAAACCCGCATCGCTTAGCGTCTTCGCCGCAGCCTCGGCATTTTCCTGACGGAGGTCAGCCAGCAGGACTTGCTTTCCCGCGCTCACTCGCCGGGAAATCGCTTGCCCGATTGATCCAGCCCCGATTACAACAATTACGTTTGCCATAGCCCTGTGCCCCCCACCTCTTATATTGTGCAAAAGGCTGGCAAGCAAGAGCTGACGATGTGTGGTTACGAGACAAACGCGGACGACGGAAAACGATCGTCCGCGCCACGATGTGTCCAGTTATTCTCCTGGACACTACGCTGGTGTTGTGTCCAACAAATAACTAGACATAATACTAGGGGTTGTATTAACCTGGGTCTTGGCTGTTTCCCTTGAGCTGTCGACGGCGGACCGGCAAAAGATTCAGGAATGGACCGCAGCCCATGGCACTCCGCAACAGGTGGCTCTGCGTTGTCGGATTGTCCTCGGCGCCTCCGAAGGTGAGGCCGATTCCGCCATCTCCAGGCGGCTTGCGGTAAACAGGAACACGGTTATTCTCTGGCGGAAGCGTTTCGTCGAATGCGGGCTGGATGGTTTGTGGGAAGTCGCCCCGGGCCGCGGACGAAAACCGCTATATGAAATGGATAAAATCACGGCGATCGTGGAAGCGACTCTGCAAACCAAACCGGCGGGGATGACTCATTGGAGCTGCCGAACACTTGCGGAGCAACAGGGCGTCAGTAAGTCCACAGTGCACAATATCTGGCGTGCTCACAACCTGCAACCGCATCGAACCGAGACCTTTAAACTGTCGCGCGATCCGAAGTTTCTGGAGAAGATGACCGATGTCGTGGGCCTGTATCTGAATCCTCCGCAGCAGGCGATTGTCCTTTGCGTGGACGAAAAGAGCCAGATTCAGGCGCTGGATCGGACGCAGCCCGGCCTACCCGTTAAAAAGGGACGCTGCGGCACCATGACTCATGATTACAAGCGCAACGGGACGACTACATTGTTCGCGGCTCTGGAGACCTTACAGGGCAAGGTCGTTGGCGAATGTCATCAAAGACATCGGCATCAGGAGTTCCTGAAATTCCTGCGCCGGCTGGATACAGAGTTCCCCGGCGATGTGCCGCTGCATCTGGTGATGGACAACTACGGCACCCATAAGCACGAGAAGGTTATGGCCTGGTTGAAGCGCCATCCTCGTTTCGTCTCTCACTTCGTTCCCACCAGTTCCAGTTGGATGAATCTCGTCGAGCGCTGGTTCGGCCACCTGGACAACAAAGCCATCAAGCGCGGCGTCTTTCGCAGCGTCGCCGACCTGCAGGCATCGATTGCAGCCTTTCTCAGAGCGTGGAATGAAAGTCCGAAACCCTTCGTCTGGACGGCGACTGTCGAATCGATTCTGGAGAAACTCTCCCGCTGCCGCCGAACTCTCGAGCAGATTCAGCCCGGCTGCACCAGCCCAAAACCTCGCAAACGGAAGAAAGCCGCTGTATAGTTATTTCGCGGACACTACACTAGCGATGGATAATGACGCCCGTGCCGCGGTGACCACCACTTCCGCGAGCGCCGACTTCAAGAAGCAAAATGTCAGAGGTGACAAGAGCTTCATGGGCGAAGCTGAGGAGCGGCGGAGGTATCAGCAAACTCGGAATCACATTGAAATTGGCTGCCATGCCGGCCGGCAGAGAAACATGAGACAGTAATTTAGAAAGTCAAGCGCCTTGCGCCTCCCGATCGTTGTCCTGGCATTCGGAATCGTCAACTCCGTCCTCTACAGCGCGCTTCTGCCCCTGTGGGAGGGATTCGACGAGCCATTCCACTTCGGCTATGTCGAAAGCTTTTGGGAAACGCACCAGTTGCCAGTGCTCGGCCGCACTCTTTTGCCCGAAGACGTATTCCAATCGTTCCGGTTGGCGCCAGTGGGCCCGGTGGTTCAACGCTGGACTCCCGAAGCAATCCGTTACAGCGACTGGTTCGAGCTTTCGAGCGCGGAGAAGGACGCCCGGCGCAGCGAACTGGACCGGCTGCGGCCTCGGAACGCATCGAGTTCGCGTCCCGATTACGAGGCGCATCATCCGCCGTTGGCGTATTTGATTCTGGCTCCCCTGGATTGGGCGCTGTCAAACTCCCCGCTACGGACGCGCGTGCTCGCGGCGCGAATGGTCGCATCGGTGTTTTCGATGCTGCTGCTGTTCTTCGGCGCAGCAAAGCTCTGCGGGGCGCTCCGCATCCCGGAGCCGTTCGCCACTGCGACCCTGTTTACCGTCTTTTGTTCCCAAATGCTGTACGCCACCATCGCTCACGTCGCCAATGACTGGCTGGCGGTCGGCGTAAGCGCCATGTTTCTAGCCGCGCTGGCAGAATGGGTCACCCGGCCGGATCGGCGGGGCGCGCTGGTGATGGCCGCCTGGCTTGCGGCCGGGCTCTTGACGAAAGCCTACTTCCTGTCGTTCGCGCTGGTGGCCGCGCTGATCGCCGTGGGCCTGCTTTGGCGGCGGCGCGTCCGGCCGGCGGATGCGCTGGCCGCTGCCGGCGTGGTCCTGGCCTGCGCCGGACCCTGGTATGCAAGAAACATGGTTCTGTTTGGAAACATGACCGGGAGCCAGGAGGAGCTAGCCGGCACTGGAATCCGGCAGACTCTCGCGGCAGCACTGCAAATCGATTGGGAAGCCGCCAGTGGGTTTCTCGCGCGGGGCGCGTTATGGACGGGCAACGGTTCGTTCAACACGTACTCGCGTGGCACGCTGAATCTGATGCTCGCGCTGCTGGCCGTTGGTCTGGCCGCGTGGGCCATTCGAAGACGCGGGCCCGCCGAGATGGCGTGCTGTGCCGGAGCGGTCGTGTTTTCAATCGCCGTCGCTTATCAAACCTGCGCCAGTTTTGCTTACAACAACGGGGACGTTCCCGCCGCCAGTCCCTGGTATACACAGGTGCTGCTCGCGCCCACCATGGCGCTGTTCTATCTCGGACTGTCCCGCTGGAATCGAACCGGGGCCGCGCTGGCCGCCGCGAACCTCGCGCTGTGGACGTGGGTATTGATGGCGAGCTGGGTCGTCAAGCTGTTTCCGATGTACTCCGGCGCTTCCATGGGGCCGATGCGGGCGCGTGATCTCTGGAGCTGGTACACCGGAGGCGCAGTGGCACATGCGCCGGATCTCTCCCGGCTTGCGCTTGCTCCGGCGCTCGCGCTTTACGCCGGAATGTCCACGTCCATTGCGCTCGGTGGTTTCCTTGCCTCCACGCTGGCGATATCCCTTATTCGCCGAGCGCGCTCTTGATCAGGCGTGCGGCCGAGGTGCTTTGGGAACGAAGGCAGCCTCGTTTGAAAGCACGGGGATTGCCCTGGAAACAATCAGGCCCCATTATCCACAGGGTCCACAGATGTCGTGTGCTGAAACTCTACGATGGTGCAGGCAGGAACGTCTGGCATGTCGGCGGGGCGAACGGGAAACAGCCGACAATGGTGCGCCGCGGCGTGCGCAGCTCGAAGAGCGCGCCGCGATCGCTTCGAAGGTTCGGTCGCATTCAGTGCGAACCCTTCTGATAGACCCAGGATTCTGCCGAATCGAGACTGCGGGCCATAGACACTGATAATGGCGATAACCTGATACACTTGGCGGCCTACAGCCAGTTAACTGGCTCGTTCGGGTAGATCACCGGGTCACGCACTGGAGGCCCCATGGCTGATGTCAATGACGCGCTTGCGGCCAATCGCGCCGCCGTCCTCGACCTTGTCGCGGCCGCGGAGAGATCGGCAGCGACGTGGACTACGCCGCGCGCGCCCGGGAAATGGTCGCCGAGCCAGGTCGTGGAGCATGTGGCGCGTTCCCTGGTAGGATCGGCCAACACCTTTTCTGGCGGGGCTCCGTCGATCCCGATGCCCCCCGCTTTCCTGCGCCCGGTGCTCAGACTGTTGTTCTTCAACCGGATCTTGAAGAAGGGCGCATTTCCGAAGGGGTTTAAGGCCCACAAGACGATGAACCCTGCGAGCGGACCGGCCACGCCGGCTGAGGCCCGCGTCCGCCTGGAAGGGGAGCTCGCGAGGTTCGACCAGGAATGTCGTAGACGGGTCGCCAGTGGCCAACACGTCGTGAGCACCGGCTTCGGTACGGTGTCGGTCGAAGACTTCGTGAGGTTTAACGCGATCCACACTCGCCACCATTGCGAACAGATGCCCGGCGCAACCTAAAGACTGCCAAGCTCCAGGGCGAGCCAGCTAACCAGCGTTTGCAGCCGTCAGCCTCACCAGAAACATGTCAGGTTCAGGTCGCGATAGGTGATGCCCCTGGCGACTCCAAAACCGGCGGAATTGCGGTCGTTTCTCACCGGCGCTAACAGGCGTGAGCGGTTTCGCGGTGGCGATGCCCGGCCCGAGCCGCACCGCTTCCGCCGGGCCGAGAGGACCTCGCGGCGGGCAGGCGGGGTTCAGGCGGTCGCCGCCGTCTCGCCAGGAATGATCAGGTCGTTTCGGCGCACCGCACTGGATTTGCGGTTTATCCGGTCCGAAAGAAGTTCTCCCCGTTGGGATCAAAGGCTCATCGATCCCGGAGGCAAGAGAATCGAGATTCGTGAAGGAGAACAGGGGCTCCGGACCATTTTCGAAGAAGTTGTAATCGTGAACCGACCCCGGTGAATGGGTTACGATGCGGCCGGGGAATTCAGCTGCTGAAGTGAATCTACCTTGAGCGGCGCTGTAGTATCGGGTCGCGGCCCGGCACCCAGAAGTAATCGAGGCCGTTCGGCATGGCCGATCTCACCGGTTCCTGGTCGCGGTACTTGCCCGTAGACATCGGATTGCCGTTCTCAATGGCCGCGTTCCGGGAGCGAAAAAGTGTAACCTATGTCTCCGGAAGGTTCTGTTACTATATCTCGGGACGGTCAAAACTCAGTGGCAGTTCCAGATGCTGTCTTGTAAGGCCGGGCAGGGTGATGATTTGCTTAAAGTGCAGCACGGTCTATAAGGCAGGAATCGGTGGACCGGTGAAGCCGATTTCCGGTTAAGAGAACACCAGTCAAGTTAACGGGAGGATGTCATGAAACTGAATTCCATTCGTCAGGCTACCGCCCGGGCGGCCGCGTTGGGCCTTTGCTGTGTCGCACTGGCAAGCGGACCGGCTGCGCGTGCGGAAGACAAGATGACTGCGCAGTCATTGATTGACCGCCAGCTGATCCTGGATCAGATCACGCGTTACTACTACAACTTCGGCAAAGTGGACCGGCAGAGCGAAGAAAGCTTTTATGCCGAGGACGGCGAGTTGATTCTCGGCACGAGGCACTACAAGGGCAAAGAAGGCATCAAGCAGGCATACAACCGTGCCCCCGCGGCGCCTCAACCTGCCGCGGCCCCTGCGGCCGGGGCGGCGCCTGCTGTCGCCGCAGCGCCCCCGCGCGAGAGGACCGCTTTCAACGTGGCGATCGAGAATCCGCTGGTCATCGTGCACGGCGACACGGCCACCTCGCAGGTCATTTTCACTGAGTACCGGCAGGAGAAGTCGGGCGATCCGATGAAGATGACGACTCAGGGGAAGGAGTACGCCACGTGGGTCAAAGTGAATGGCCAGTGGCTCTACAAGACCCGCCAGATCGCGAGCGGCAGTAACCCGCCGGAAGGCTGGAAGGAATAAGCACCGGGCGCGTTTGATGTTCCGGCGTCCGAACCGCTGTCTCCAGATCCCTTCAGTTTGAATTTTGGGCCCCCGATGTCCCCGGGCGGGTCTTTGATTATGCGGCCGGATTGTGCGGCGGCGAACCCCTTTTTTCGGGGGTGACAAAACGACCAGTCTCCTTGCTTCGCTGTTACGATGCCGACGAGGGCTCCGTGCGCGTGGGCGGCGCGGATCTGGGGGAAATGGACCCGGAAGAGCCCCGCGGTGTCGTGCCATGTTTATCCTGGCGCTAGCCAACGTGACGCCTGACAGCCGGGCAGAAACCGCTCCCTCGCGGTCGCGGCTCGGTAACTTGGTGAATCTACAGAGCCGCGCACGCAAGTAAGCGGTGCTTTCTGACTTGTGCCACGGGCTGCTAACGCGCATTGTTGACATCTGGAACCTTGTCCATGGCCTCGTTGCCCCTCGAAGTTTAGCGCTTCGGGCCGGGATTAGGCCAGGCCGGCACGCCGGAACACCGGCCGATATTCGTTCCTATCGGTGAAGTCCCGCCGTCGCGTGAGACAGACAGGTTCAAGGATAATTGGGAGATTTTCCCGCCGACACTCCCATGCTGCACGATCCCGTTTCAGCCCGGAAGAAACCTCACGATTCCGGTCTCATCCCGATGGGGGAGGCCGACCGTGATTTTATAAGCCGGAATTCCAATGCCAGAGCGAAGTACGAACCGGGAAGCATGCAGCGTAAGCAGCGGGATTGCTCCGATAGAATGGTGATTCCACCGATGTCTTCGCGATTTTGCATTCTCCTCGCGTTCGCTACGCTTCCTCTCCCGGGGCAGTGGCTCAACCATATCCCAGCAGGCACGCCGATGAAAGACGGCAAGCCCAACCTTTCCGCGCCTGCGCCGCGCGCCACCAATGGCAAGCCCGATCTCACCGGCGTCTGGATGCACGAGACCTTCAGCCTCGAACAAATGAAGAAATTTTATGGGCCCGCCGCCGATGAAGAGGCCAACATCGGCATGGAAATCTTCACAGTCCACAAATACGGACTGAACGCCTTGCTCGACGCCAAACCGGGTGAGCAGGTTATGACAGCCGCGGGCCAGGCGGCGTTCAAGCAGCGGCAGCAGACTCGGAACGTCAAGGATGTCTGCCACAACCGCTACGGCTGGCCGGTGCTTTCCCTGCTGTCCGAGCCGTTCAAGATCGTTCAGGCACCGAAGGAGACGATGATCGTTTACGAGATCGACAACCAGCACCGCCAGGTCTTCACAGATGGCCGCAAGTTCCCCGCGGAGTTTGAATTCCCCGCACGCCTCGGTTACTCGATCGGACGGTGGGAAGGCGACACGTTCGTGGTTGAATCACGCGGCTTCAACGATGACACTCCGATCGACGGCATGGGCCATCCCCGAAGCGAAGACATGCACGTGACCGAGCGCTATCATCGCCGCGACTTCGGCCATCTTGAAACCGAGATCACCTGGGACGATCCGAAGTATTACATCCGGCCCATCACCGTAAAGATCAACTACAATCTCGTGCCGGACAACGACATCTTCGAGATGTACTGCAACGAGAACGAGAAAGATCTCGGCCACATGGTCGCTCCGAAATAGCCACCAACCGCGCGTTCCCGTGAGAGTTCACATGGCGCTGCGACTTCGCCTCACGCTGGCGAAAAGCTGACCCGCCGAACCAGTTGCTCAGAAACGCTCTCGCCTCCCTGCGGCCCACTGCCGCCAACGCATAAGTGGCGGATTCTCCGAAGCGGCGCAGCAGGCAATCCATCCTGCCTACCGCTGCTTCCTGCCTACCGCTGTTCAGAACGAGAACCGTGCTACAAGCTGGCCCGAGCGCGGTGCCGATCCCGCTCCGTTTGTCGTGTTGATGTATCCAAAGCCGCCGCTAAGCAGGCCGCCGCTGGTGGTCGTCGTGGCTTGCGCATTCGTCGCAACCGGATTCCCCCACACTTCGCGGTTGAATATGTTTGTGAACTCCGCCCTTATCTGCAGGCTTATTCTTTCCTTCACGCGGAACACACGTCCAATCGACAAACTTTCCGCCGGGCGCCGCTGATACCGGTAGTCGCTGTAATAGGCGGCCGAGGTCCCGAACTGGCCCGCCGGAGGATTCGTCCACGCATTCGGATTCAGCACCAGCGTCTTCGTCGGATCGAAGCAGTGGCAGTTCAGATCCGCGAGAAACAATGGCTGCCCGGGCACCCGATCCGCAAACGTTGATCGGAAGAGCACCGTGCTTAGAGAGTTATTCGCTGTAGGCACGCGGATCGGCAACCCCGAACCGTACCGCAGTACCGTTCCCAGCGTCCAGTCGCGCATAACCCACGACAAAACTTTGTTTCGGGATATCCTCGGCGTCGTGTAGTTACCGGACAGCACGAGCAGCAGCGGCTGATCATATCCCGAAATATATTTGTTCAGGGAGCGGTTGGCGATGTCGTTCACTTGCACGCTCACTGTCTGGAAGAACGAGAAATCCTGCTCGGCGCCAAGAGTCAGCTGCTTTTGCCAGGACAGCGATCCGCTGAAGTCCAGTCCATGGGAATAGCGTTTGGTGATCTTGGTTTGCAGCGAATCGTACCAGGTATTACCGTCCGGCGAATAATGCCAGTTGGTGAGATTGCCGAACTGCGGGAATGGCCGTATGGCCTGAGCCACGGTCGAAGTCATCGGGAAGCCCGGATACGGCGCCGTACCGAATCCTCGCTGGATCGCGGTTGCCGAGTTGATCGGCAGTGCCAGCAGTGCCAGATCGTTGGAGTTGTTGATATCAAGGCCGTGTGCTGCCAGAATCTGCGGCGTGAGAATATTCGGATTCAGCAGGAACGGCGCATTCCACCATACGCCACGGTTGCCCACGTACGCCGCTTCCACAAGCAGGTTCGGGAAAATTTCGCGCTGTACCCCGATGCTCCACTGCAACTGGCGCGCCGGACGCCCGGCGTTCTGATCGAACAACTGGGAGGGCGAACTCGTCGTGCCGGGCAATGGAATCTGCCCGGCATAGAAATTCGGCCACGTGATATGGTACGGCACGCCATTCTGCAGCAGATAGGCGGGATCTCCATAGGAAGAAGTTGAGTAAATCTGCTGTGACCCCGTTGACAGAGAAAGGCTGTTGTTGTCATCGGGCTTCGCATACGAAACGCCGATGCCGACGCGAAAAACGGTCTTCGGAAGCACCTGATAGGCGAGCCCGAGCCGCGGCCCGAACGCCCAGGGGTAATTATGCGCGAAGTTGCAGTTACACCGCCCGCCCCCGTAACCCTCAAAAATCAGAGCGCCGGGCAAGTTCCCGGTGCTCGGATTAGGCGTGCTCGGCGAGAAAATTCCGTAGCGGCCATGCTCCTCCCTCAGATACGTCTGGAAGTCGTACCGCAGTCCGTAGTCGAGCGTCATCTTCCGCGTGACTTTCCAGCTATCCTGCACAAATCCCGAAATCCCATGACTGCCCATCCTGGTCTTTGTTGGAATCGCCGCATAGCCATTGTCCACGCGGCCCATCAGAAAGCTGGCATAGTTGAAGCCGACCGTGCCGCCCGGCAGACTTACGCCGTTAAGCGCGGGCAGACCAGTTTCGTTCGGACTGAAAATGATCCACGTGTTGGCATAAGTCTGGTTGTATGCCACGTAGCCGTTCAGAACCGTCTCAGCCCCGGCCTTGTACGTATGATTGTTACGCACCCAGGTCAGGCTGGTAGTAGCCGTGGGCTTGGTGTAATTGAGCGTTACCGCATTTCCCGGCCCCAGATTGGGTCCGCCGCCGGTAGCAGCGTTGGCGATTCCCTGGATTACGGGAAACAGATCGGCGGAGCTTCCTCGAAGTCCCAGCGCGGCGACCTGGTCTACTGCCGGCGGCGTTTGCGTCTGAATCGGGTAAAGCAGACCCACGCCTGCATGGAACAACAGCGTTGGTGTAATCGTCTGGTCGAAGTTCAGCCGTATCGTTTGAGCCGTATTGACAGTCGGCGTGCCGTTGATGATTCCCGGCAGACCGTTATTGTTCGGTGTGCTCGAATTGTTATAAGCCCAGTAACCGGATATTTTCGAGACCGAACTGAGTGAGTAATCGATCTTCAGCGACGGCACGTAGGTCAAGCGGGAGTTGGTAAAGCTCGGGACAAAGTTATTGATAAGACCGGACCGGTTCGGTTGCGGAAGCAGGGACTGTATCTTCAAGGCTACTGGATCCTGCTGGCTCAGCTCGACCATGTTACCTGGAAAAGGATCTCGCTCACGTAATCCGTTCACGACGCGGTCCGTTGTTGGATCGTAAACCGTGTTTTCTAAGATCGGGCGCCCGAACGGATCGGTTCCCAAATTGCGCTTCGTCAACGCCGCCGAGAAATCGCCACCGCGGAAGGCCGCAGTCGGCACCGTGTAACTCGTTGTTGAATTCAGTGTCGTCTCGCGAAACTGCTCGAAGCTGAAAAAGAAGAACAGTTTGTCGTGCCCGTTGAAAATCTTCGGTAAAACCACCGGGCCGCCGAGCGTGAATCCATAATCGTTTCGCCGCTGGCGATTCCTTATGTGCTGACCGTTGCCGGCGTCTGTATCCGGTGTTCCCGCATTGAGAAATTCGTTCACGAAGTATTCATAGGCGCTTCCATGGAAGCGATTGCTGCCGGACTTCATCGTGACATTGAACAGTCCTCCTCCAGCCTGCCCATACTCCGCCGCATAATTACTGGTCTGGATCGCGAACTCCTGAATCGCGTCCACACTGGGCGCCGTCACCGATTGCGTCGCCGAATATCCGTTTGTCGCGTCCTGGCCATCGATCCGAAGCGCCTGTGTGTTGCTCGGCGTGCCGTTGAGCCGCAGATTGGAGTCAGCCCCAAAACTGGCGCTTCCCGGCAAGAGCTGGATCACCGCGTATGGGTTGCGAATGCCAGCCGTCCCGGCGGCGGCGGACCCGATTCCGAGCGCCGGGAGGTCGTCAAGCTGACTGGCGGAGATATTGTGGCTCAGTTCCCCGCTCTCCGTTTTAAGCAGAGGGGACGATTCCGTCACCGTGACCGATTCGGTCGCGGCACCCACCTCAAGAACTACGTCGATACGGACCGTCTGCGCCGCTTGTACCTGGATGTTCGGACGCACGTATTCCTTGAAACCTGACACCCTGACGGTCAGCGAGTAGGTTCCGACCGGCAGTTGCGACAACGTATAGTTGCCGGTTGCCGAGCTTGCCGCGGGAAAAACCGCGCCTGTTTCGATTTGGCGCGCCTCAATCGGCGCCATCGGCACAACCGCGCCACCCGGGTCGGAGACGGTCCCCGTGATGGTTCCCCTATCTCCCTGTGCCAGCACAGATGCCGCAAAAATCAGCCCCGCTACGATTATCCGGATTAACCGCATGGCCCCTCCCTTAATAACTCAGAATTTTTCACCCGGAGCAAGTATATACACAAACCGAGCAGTACAAAAGGAGAAAATCGAACGGCAATATGAACGCCAGCATTCGAGAAAGGCCCGAAAAGATTTTACCGCGTCAATAGCAAATCATCGGCCAGATGCACGTGATACTGCTTGTATCGCTGATCGCGCAAACTATTTCCGGGCCGCTTCTTTCTGCTTTACCGCCGAGTCGCTCAAGTAAGGCCCCGCGTCCCGGTCCTCGCAAACCGACTCGAAGAGTTCCGTGTCGGGCATCAATCGCTGAATCACTCGAACCGTGAATGGTTCGGTATACGCCTTCGGATCCTCGATGGTGACGTCGATCTGCAGCGTGCCGAAGTTGAGGCGCGTAAATCGCTCCACCATTTTCCCAGTACCGGTAAGCGGACTCCCATTCACATCCAGCCAGACATCGTCACGGAGTATCCGTACCACCAGGGCGAAAGCTCCGGACCCACCTTCGGCAAAGCCTGGCCATTCGTGAGAATCTGGCGGACGTCATTGTTGGCGTTGTACATGATCACGATCGCCTCCCGGCCTTGCACAATTTTCTTCCCGAAAGGATGCGTGTGGAGTTGCATCAGCCCTAAGTACTACTGGGTCATAAAAGAACATTTTGATGTAGAATTGTTTTGTGGGATCACGCCTCTCCGCGCCAGGCCCACAAGAAAGACGCTTCGCGGCATATATAGAGGGCCTGGCGAACGCCGCGGGGCACGAAGACCGGCACGCACCTTTGAAGAACTACTGCAAGGGATTGCTGTTGCCCGGTGAGCGCAAGAGCATTGAGCCGATGGCGGCCCGCCTGGATCCTGAGAACGTCCAGCCGATGCGCCAGTCCCTGCACCATTTGGTGGCCAAGGCGCCGTGGAGCGATGAAGCACTGCTGGAGCAAGTGCGCAACTATGTGTTACCAGCGATGCAGAAGCAAGGACCAGTGGTGGCCTGGATCGTGGATGACACCGGGTTTCCGAAGAAGGGCAAGCATTCGGTCGGAGTCACTCGTCAATACTGCGGACAAGTGGGTAAGCAGGATAACTGCCGCGTCGCGGTGAGCCTGTCGGTGGCGACGTGGAGTTCCAGTCTGCCGATCGCCTATCGCTTGTATCTGCCGAAGGAATGGGCCGAGGATGCCGAGCGGCGGGAAAAGACGGAAGTGCCCGAAGAGGTTGAGTTTCAGACCAAGCCGGAGATCGCGCTGGATCAGATCCGTGCGGCGGTCGCGGCAAACCTGGATCGTGGCGTTGTTCTGGCCGACGCGGCTTACGGCATCAACACCGAGTTTCGCGACGGACTCACCGAACTCGACCTGCAATATGTGGTGGGCGTGCAAAGCTCGATGACGGTCTGGGAACCTGGCAAACAGCCTTTACCAGCCAAGCCCCGAGGAAAAATGGGACGACCTCCGCGGCTGTTGCAGCGGACCACGGACCATCAACCCGTCTCGGTGAAGCAGTTGGCGATGAGTCTGCCCTCCACTGCCTTCAAGGAAATCACTTGGCGTGAAGGCACAGACCGGAAGTTGCAATCGCGCTTTGCCGCCGTTCGCGTACGCCCGGCTCATCGGGATTACTGAGAAAGCGGAACCTCACGCGGAGGAATGGTTGCTGATCGAATGGCCGCGAGGGGAGAAAGAACCCACTAAGTATTGGATATCGACGCTGCCTGCCAACACCAAGCTCAAAGCTTTGATCAAGATGGCCAAACACCGCTGGATCATCGAACGGGATTATGAGGAACTGAAACAAGAGTTGGGGCTGGGGCACTTTGAAGGTCGCAACTGGCGCGGATTCCACCATCACGCCACGCTATGTATCGCAGCTTATGGGTTCCTGGTAGCCGAGCGGAACCGTTTTTCCCCCTCTGCCCGCGCCGGTCATCTTGGATTCGTTGCCCCCGGGCCGGCGCCGGACTTCCGCCCGCGCGGGTCGCCGCGTACGCCCCGAGCGACATAATCCGCACTCGATCGCGACGCTGCGCATCGTTCTGGCGCGCCTGTTGCTGCGGCAACTGCCTCACTGCCCTTTTTGCGGATCGTCTCCGGGCTGAGCGTCGGCGTCGAAATCGATTTCATCAATGCAGGTTTGCCGTCGGCGAGCGTGGCTCGGTGTGCCATGCATCCGGCGCGCAACTCGACTTGACTGAGTTTCTCCACGGCCAGACAGCGCCAAACACCTGCCTCTGCTGGCGCCACCGGCAGCCCACTGTTGCTCTTCCCTCCAAACTGATAGCACAACGCATGGAACCGGCCTGCCTTCCGGCCCAACACATGCGGACAAAGCAATCGGGGCTGGCCATCATAGATTGCCGCTACCGGCTGCCTGCGAGCCGCCGCCGCGCGGAGAAGTTCATAAATCTCGCTCACGGCTTGTTCACTGGCAGGCTTGGAGTCATAACTCATCAGGATAAGGTGTTGCCAGCAAAGCAGGATAAGCTTTATATTTTATGACCCAGTAGTACTAGCGGCCTGCAGTGGGCGTCGGGGTTGTCTATGCTGTTGTTTGCTTTACGTTGATCCCGGGTCTGCCTGCCCCATTCGGTGAACGGAAGTCCCTTCTCGAAGCCCACGCCAAGGTCGCCGAACTGCGCTGCCGGCGGTTCTCCCGGAGCCCGCAGTTCGCTACGCTTCCTCTGCCGGCGCAGTGGCTCAACCATATCCCGGCAGGCACGCCGATGAAAGACGGCAAGCCCAACCTTTCCGCGCCGGCGCCGCGCGCCACCAATGGCAAGCCCGATCTCACCGGCGTCTGGATGCACGAGACCTTCAGCCTCGAACAAATGAGAGAAATTTTATGGGCCCGCCGCCGATGAAGAGGCCAACATCGGCATGGAAATCTTCACAGTCCACAAATACGGACTGAACGCCCTGCTCGACGCCAAACCGGGTGAGCAGGTTATGACAGCCGCGGGCCAGGCGGCGTTCAAGCAGCGGCAGCAGACTAGGAACGTCAAGGATGTCTGCCACAACCGCTACGGCTGGCCGGTGCCTTCGCTGCTGTCCGAGCCGTTCAAGATCGTTCAGGCACCGAAGGAGACGATGATCGTTTACGAGATCGGCAACCAGCACCACCAGGTCTTCACAGATGGCCGCAAGTTCCCCGCGGAGTTTGAATTCCCCGCACGCCTCGGTTACTCGATCGGACGGTGGGAAGGCGACACGTTCGTGGTTGAATCACGCGGCTTCAACGATGACACTCCGATCGACGGCATGGGCCATCCCCGAAGCGAAGACATGCACGTGACCGAGCGCTATTATCGCCGCGACTTCGGCCATCTTGAAACCGAGATCACCTGGGACGATCCGAAGTATTACACCCGGCCCATCACTGTAAAGATCAACTACAATCTCGTGCCGGACAACGACATCTTCGAGATGTACTGCAACGAGAACGAGAAAGATCTCGGCCACATGATCGCTCCAAAATAGCCACCAACGTGCATTGCCGTGAGAGCCTCCATCTAATATGGCGCTGTGACTTCGCTGCCCGCTGGCAAAAAGCTGACCCGCCGAACCAGTTGCGCAGAGACGCTCTCGCGTCCCTGCGGGCCACCGCCGCCAACGCATAAGTGGCGGGTTCTCTGAAGCGGCGCACCAGGCAATCCTTCCTGCCTCCTGATATTTGTTTTTAACGACATGGAGATTCGACGTGCGCGGGAAGGCCCTTTCACGTTGCCTGCGTTCATGCCGCAACCGAACGAGGCGGCCACGCAAATCAACCCACATGGCCATGTTCCGCCGATTCCGGCGCCTAACGGCTTCACCCAAGGGCGGGCTGTTTAGTCAGTTCTCCGACGGGCGCGAAACTTTGTCGATGACGATGACATCGACAGGCGCTTTTGTTGATTCCAGTTTCATGCCGAGTTGCTCCTGGAAGGCGGTCACGAGGTCGGGTAGAGGATCGGCTCCCGGAGGCGGGGCGAGCATGAGGTTCATTTGGGTGAACTGCGTTTCGTCCGGAGCCCATTTGAGAGCGATGTTGTAGCGGCCAGTGAGTCCGCTTTGGTCGACGACGGGACGGTCGAGCATGACGCGTTGCATGAGACTCGCCATATCGGTCATGGTGGCGTTGCTCATCGTCATGACGCCGGTGCCGGGGACGGAGCCCGCGAAGCTGCCGCCGCCATTGCTCCCCTGAGATTCGCTCCTCGTCATCTTGATGCCCGCCAGACCGCCCTTGCCAACATTAATCGTGTAGGCCGGGAGTTCGCGTTTTTCGATGTGGAAGGTGATCCCGAAGCGGTCCTTCACCAGGTTCTGGACCATGATGCGCAATTGGGCATCGGTAGGCCTGCCTCCTTCAGGAAGCTTCGCGTTGACTTCGTAGCGATCGGAGGTCGCCCATGCGGGAAGACCGACGAATTGTCTGGGGTGCATGTTGAAGCCGAAGGTCAGCAGGTAGATCAGCGAGGCTCCGTGGGCCTGGTAGTTACTGGTCCCGATGCTATACGTTCCGGAAGGGATGTTGGTGATCGGGAGCGGGTTTGATCGTGGAGACTACGAATTCCAGCGGCACATCTTTCGCGAGAAGCGCGGGCGGCTTCGGCAGTTCCCAGGCTGTCTCCAGTGTGGCGCGCTTCAATGGCATAGGCATGGAGTTGGCTCCCATGGTCAGCTTGCCGACAAGGGAGTTGCCGTCAGCGCTCAGCGTGCCTTCATAGGTCATGCGCGCGATAGACATCTTCGCTGTGGTGCCTCGCAGAGAGATGTTGGCGACCGGCATTTGTACGTTGGCATCCAACAGAAACATGACGCCCGCGAGAGAGCCGTCGGTGCGCGTGATTCTGATCGCGGCGCGGCTCTCGGGTGCATTCGGCATCGTGACGTTCCCTTGCCAGACTCCTTCGAGGGACTGGGCCATCGTCAGGAGGGAGAAGACGGGCGACAACAGCAGAACTCGCATGATGTGACTGTTCATGTGGCCTCAAGCAGTACTCAGCGGAATTTCCATTCAGGGTTCCCGAGAAGAGTTGATTATATAACGTATTACCTCAGATTAGGAACTGTCAATAAATTAGTGGATCAACATCTGGGTAACAGCCTATAGTTCCAGTCGCCGTGAAACTTTTCTCTCCGGAGCTGGAGTTCCGTCATCTGCTGGTCGGAGATCCTGAGCCCCTTCTCATAGATATTGGTGTCGATCTTGCTTTTTACAGTCAGGCCGGTCGTTGTTGTGGTTGCGGCGATGAGGTCGATGATGACCTGATGGCTGACGAGTGGCTTGCCACGCCAGTTCTGGCTGATGAAAGAGAAGAGACGGTGTTCTATTTTGTTCCACTTGCTGGTGCCCGGCGGGAAGTGACTGACCGAGATTTCCAGTCCGATTTCATCGGCGAGTTGTTGCAGTTCCCATTTCCATAGCCGCACTCGGGCGCCATTGCTGCCGCCCGAGTCAGCCGTGATCAACAGACGGGTCGCTTTCGGATAACTGCGGCTGCCCATCCAGCGCCACCACCGGCGTATGCTCTCTACGGCAAACTCCGCTGTGTCGTGATCCACACCCACACTGACCCACCCCGTGTTCCGGCCCAAGTCATAGACCCCATAGGGAGCCACCTTACCGTTCTCCGGCCGACGGATTTCGAAGTCATGAACCCGGACCTGCTCGGGCTGGCCCTGCGGCTGCCATTCGCGTCCCGGATTCCTGAAATCGCCCACCAGTTCCTTCTTTTTTGTATCTACGGAGATCACCGGCTCGCCTTGTTTCAAATAACGCTGTGCCTTGCGGTTGATGTATTCAAACTGCCGATTCCGGTCCGCATGCTGACTCCCTTCCAGCTTTTTCTGGTTGGCCTGCAAACTGTAATCCATCTCGTGTAGCAACTCGGCCACGGTTTGATGACTGACTGCGTGACCCTCGCGCCGGAGTTCCTCGGCCAGCACCCGTACGCTCTTGCATGTCCATCGAAGCGGCGATTCCGGATCTCCGCGAGTCGCAGGATCCACCAGTCGGTCCAGGTCCGCACGCAGGCCGGGATCCTTGTCGACGGTTCGTTTTCGTCCTGCACCTTTCCGCCGAATCCGCGACTGCGAAAGGACAGGCTCACCCGATACCTGACAATCCCTTAGTTCGCGGGTTACCGGCCAATACCGGGTCGCACACAAAGATTTCCAAGGATCCGGGCATCGTGAAATAGGTTGTGCTTTGTCGCGCGGTGTAGAGGTTAGTCGCACTGGCCCGCATAGTGGTTCCAGGTCCGCCGCATTTCAGAAACGGCAAGTTTCGCCACACGAACTAAAATGCGTGGAAGGCGAAATGCATAATCGGCAGGAACGTCGCGAGACAGGTGAAGACCCATGCGAATTTCCGCCACTCCCGATCTGACTTAGGCCACCAGATCCAACAGGCAAAGGATGCGAGCGGGCCAGCAGGCCGTGTGGAATCCAGACCATATTCTGAAACATTTGGGCCAGGCCGCAAAGGGTGTCATTCGATTTCATTGTGAGGTCTCACAACGGATAAGTTATGAGACGTCGCCGGAAACTGCAAACAGCGGGGTTGGCGTGTTTTGTATGTCCGAGTCAAATGGGCGGCATGAATTACGACTACGGCCGGCGCCTCGATCGATGACCAGAACGATCGCCCGACTTTTTCGTCCACCGATATTCGTAGATATCGCGGCGCTCTGGCAGGGAGTTTCAAAGAGAGCGATGACCGCGCGGGGCATCCGCCCCGAAACCAGCTTCGTTCATTGAAAACTTATCGCCAATGCCATTGCCGATTCCACAGCGCAAGCTTCAACTTGATGCCGTCGTTCGGAAGCATGACCGCAGAGCTGATTGGCGGTTTGATGACCGAAAACCGTCTGTTTATCCCGGCGGAATGTCACGTTGTCAATTGGCCTGACCGAAGCGTTTCGAGGCGGCCAATAACAGAGGACATCACTTGCCCTTCATGTGCGGAACATCCACCTCGTTCTCGTTGCAGATGTACTCGTGAATCTCTTCGCCATGGGCAAACTCCCATACCGCGCGCGTTGTCCAGGGTTTGGTGAATGTCCCTGGGTCTTCCACGGTAACTTCGCGTTCCAAGCGCGCTAGCTCGGGGCGGCGGTATCGCTCGGTCAAATGCAATTGCCCGGTGTGCGGGAAGATGCCCAGCCAACTCTGGTCGTTGAACGCCGCAGTATCGACCACCAGCGTGTCTCCTTCCCACCTGCCGATCGAATGTCCCAGCCAGCTTGAGCCCCAGGATTTCGAATGATCTTTCTGATCGAGAAATACCTGGCGGACGCCCGGGGGCTGGCCCTCCCACAGCATCACGATGGCCGAGGGCGACTGCACGATCTTATAAAACAGCGGAAGTGTGAGGAGCGGATCACCGGGCAGGCAGAAGTTCGAAGGCTGGCCGATCGCGCCGTCGGCCTGCCGCTGTTTCGTCAGCGTATCGGCCCAAGGCAGCAGTTCCGCCTTCTCCGGGGTGTCTTTATTGGCGTAATAAACGCCGGAGAGATCCGGTTTGCCGTCCGGTGTCCGCGGCGCCGGGCGGCCCCGCGGCGCCCACTTTGCCCGATTGGAAATCAGCGGATCGTCACCGGGCGTGCCCAGGTTGCCACCCCAGTCAACCCGCAGATCCAAACGCAAGTTCTGCAATGCTTTGAGTGCGATCCCCTTCTTCTGAAGCCGCGCGTAGCTGAATCCCACAGGCGGAATCATCACATCGTAAGTGCCGGCGGGCAGGTTTGACAATGTGTAGCTGCCATTCGTCGAGGCCGCTGCGCTGAATATTTTGCCCGTTTCGAGTTGCGTGGCCTGCACTTCGGCTTTGGGGACCGCGCCGCCGCCGGGATCAGTGATCGAGCCAGTGATCGAACCCGCCTGCACCCACGCTGCTGCGATCACGGCAATCGCCACCAATCTCATAGCGGTTGATATAGGGAACAAGACTTTAGTCTAAGCTCTGGTCGTGGCCAACGCCACCACGGTCGCTATCCCGGTGAGGCCAGAAACCCCTTCCGTAATTTGCGGATATCGTTCCGTCGATGTGAGCGCGGAGCCCGCCGTGATCGCAAAACTCTTCCCCGTCGGCGGTGAGAAGGGTGCTGATGCGACAGAAAGAATCCCCCTCGGAGATTAGATGATCACTGGCCCCGCGCATCAAGCAGTTCCCAGATGAGGGCGAGATGATGATCGTCGTGCTCCGCGACGAAGAACAGATGATCGACGAGGCGCATGGGCTGCTTCAGCCGCGGGTGCATTATTGTTCGCGCGAACGCCTCTGATGGTACCGCTCCGACGCAAGCCATCAAGCCATGCCTGGCTGCTCGGAACTCAGCGAGGATCTCCCGGATATCGCTGGTGTTGTGATCGGCTTCGTCAGTCTTGCTGTTCGTCAGGTCCGCGGCGGTGAGCGTCTCGCGGTCGCTTCGGAAATCGTTGGCGCGCGCCGTCCAGAGTTGCTCAAGATCCAGCAGATGGCCGGCGTGCTCCTGTGCCGACCATTTATGGCCGGGTTTGTGGGTAAGCATGTCGCGGGGCGCGGCGCTCGGAGGATACACCGCGTCACTACCTGTAGAGAGAAAAGAGTAAGGGATCATAGGGGGAATGAAACTCATCACATCTCCCTGGATTCGTCGAGCGTTGGCCATCGCGATGTGCGCCGTCGGCGTTTCTTCGTTCGCGGCCGAAAAAATCACAGAAATCGCGATAAACCAACCCATGGACCTTTTTCCTGAAAGCATCACATCGCTGAAGGACGGTACGATCATCCTCGGCAGCGTCCCCGGCGGCGTCTACAAGATCAAACCCGGCGAGACGGAAGCTAAGCCGTTCGTCGCGAGGGAAGGCAATGGATTCACCACGGTGCTCGGTGTGCTCGCCGACGAGAAGGCGAACACGCTCTGGGTTTGCAACACAGGCCCGGGAACTCTGAAGGCGTTCGATCTGGGAACCGGCATGGCCAAAGGCTCCTATCCGATGCCGGCCGGGGCGGTGTGCAACGATATCGCGGTAGCGGAGAACGGTACTGCCTATGCGTCGGACACGGCAGGCGCCAAGCTCTTCATGTTGAAGAAAGGTGCGACGGGTTTGGAGCAGGCTGCGGCCGATCCGCTATTGGCGGGTGCGGATGGTCTCGCGTTCGGCGACAAGAATACGTTGTATGTGAACAGCGTGACGGCAAGCAAACTGATCAAGCTTGATCTGGGAGCGGATGGAAAATCGACGAAAGTGACCGAGCTGAAGCTATCGGGGCCATTGGGTGCGCCTGACGGTCTGCGTGCAATCGGCAAACATAAGTTCGTGCAGGCAGAGAACGGCAATGCCGCGCGAGCGGGTGGCCGGTTGACACTGGTCACGGTCGACCCCAGGACCAATGTGGCGACTATCAGGCCGCTGAAGGAAGGGATGCAGGCAACACCCGCGACTACCGCAACCAAGGGTATGGCGTGGCTGTGCGAAGGTAAGCAGGACTATCGCAACGGGGCAAATAAGGGGAAGGACCCGACGCCGTTCAAGCTGTACGCGGTGAAACTACCGTAGGCAAGTGCGCCGGCGATTGCGCCGACTATTTCTGGCCCGCTGCTTTCTGCTTTGCTTCCGAGTCGCCCAAGTAGTGCCCCGCGTCCCGGTCCTCGCAAACCGACTCGAAGAGTTCCGTGTTGGGCATCAATTGCTGCATCACTCGGACCGTGAATGGTTCGGTATACGCCTTCGGATCCTCGATGGTGACGTCGATCTGCAGCGTGCCGAAGTTGAGGCGCGTAAAGCGCTCCACCATTTTCCCGGTGCCGGTAAGCGGACTCCCATTCACATCCAGCCAGACATCGTCACGGAATCCCACGGTGGTCACCACCAGGGTGTCGCCTTCCCACTTGCCCACCGAGTATCCGTACCACCAGGGCGAAAGCTCCGGACCCACCTTCGGCAAAGCCTGGCCATTCGTGAGAATCTGGCGGACGTCATTGTTGGCGTTGTACATGATCACGATCGCCTCCCGGCCTTGCACAATTTTCTTCTCGAAAGGATGTGTGTGGAGCTGCATCAGCCCCAGCGGCCTGCAGTGGGCGTCGGGGTTGTCTTTACTGTTGTTTGCCTTACGTTGATCCCGGGTCTGCCTGCCCCATTCGGTGAACGGAAGTCCCTTCTCAAAGCCCACGCCAAGGTCGCCGAACTGCGCTGCCGGCGGTTCACCCGGAGCCCGCACGGGCACCGGCGCAGCCTCCTGCCTCTGCCCCTCCCATTTCCGTTGGCCCGATTCGGGCGCATCGGCTGCCACAGACCGGAAAGGTCGGGATGTTCGTCCCGGCCTTCGGCGCAGGCGCCTTCAAGTCGAGTTCACCGGCCTCGGTTCTGGGCCCCTCGGTGCGGTGTTCCGGCCACTGTGCAGGAAGGAGGGTCGCCCCCGCCAGCAGCGCTGCCAGGGCCGCCGAGATGATGGAAATGCTGTTGTTCGATTTCATTTGTCTTCAGGCCCACACACCTTCCTGGTTCTTTTACCACACAACCAGATATCAATGCGGGATGCGCCGGGGATGCTTCACATCATACGACGCCGCAGCTACTCGGGAGACGACAGGTATCAAATCGTCTCCTGGCAATAGCGGCCCAGCGTTTGGCGCCATATCGGGACCGCTACTCTCTATCGTGGCAGGCCGAGAAAAACCGCCCGTCTCAGATTGTGTGGCATCGCGGTCATTCGCGGCTAACAGTCTGTAGCAGAAACCGCTCCCTCGCGGTCGCGGCTCGGTAACCTGGTGAATCTACAGAGCCGCGCACGCAAGTAAACGGGGCTTTCTGACTTGTGCCAAGGCTGCTAATGGCGCAGCTTTACAAAATCCAAGCTGGCCGTGTCGCCGGCGATTCGGGCGGAGACGTATTCCAGGATTGGCCCCATTCCCACCTGGAGCGGTAGACTTGTTCGTAATTGTGCCGTTGGCTCCCGGTGAAAAACTCGGCCCGTATGAAATCCTCGCGCCGATTGGTAAAGGTGGGATGGGAGAGGTTTATCGTGCCCAGGATTCCCGGCTGAAGCGCTACGTTGCGATCAAAGTCTCCTCCGGACAATTCAGGTGCGCTTCGAACAGGAAGCGCGGTCCATCGCCGCGCTCAGCCATCCCAACATCTGCCAGCTTTACGATGTCGGCCCGAACTGCCTCGTGATGGAGTTCATGGAAGGCTCGCCGATCGCCTTGGCCGACGATGCCGCAGCCATGGGTCTTACGGCTAGTCAAGTCCCGGTCTGGGCAGCTTCGTAGTGGCGAGGCCGACTTAACGACTCGCTCGGGGACTATGAGAATGCTTTTTCCGGGCCGAGCGTCAGCCGTACGTGAGGTCGGTGCTCTGTCCGACCTCGATAATATATCCGTCAGGATCGCGGATGTAGCAGCGCGTCTCGCCGTATTTGGGGATCGGCTCCGTGATGAACTCCGCTCCTCGACTTTTCCATAATTCATAGCACGCTTGAATATCCGCAACGCGGAAATTCATAAAGCTGTTGATGTGATTCGGGTCGGGGACGCTGAGCGTTACCGTCGGCTTATCCGGGGTCGGCCCGCCTCCAACGTTCAGAATCATCCAGATATTCGCAAGCTGAAGGTACCCAGGCGCGTTGCCGTCACCCAAGCTCAGAATGCGAGCGCCGAAGACCTTTTCGTAGTAGCGAGCCGATCGCTCGATGTCGGCGACGGTGAGAAAATGTGCGATGCTGATCCCCTCTCTCGGGGGCATCTCATAGCTCTTCTGCTCGATTTGTACGCTGCCCATTTGACGACTCCAATTCCAATATCGTACATCTGGCACGCCAGCCCAGGGGCAGCCCGGCATGGATGACGCGCAACTCATAGATCCATTCGGGGCGCGGGCTGCGCTTCCACAACGTATCCCGGCAGCGAGCATCGCAGCGTCTGAATCCAGCCCATCCTCCGAGAAGTGGCGCGTGATTCGATCAAAGCGCAGTCCGGCACTTGCCGTATGCGGACTATGCGGGGCGCGTCCGGCGATTCGGTACACAAGCTGGCAAATACCGGCGCGCAGCGCAGACAACGGTGAAACTACAGGCGTAGCCGCCGCGGACTTTTGATGTGTAAGATTACGCTCGGATTTTGCGTCAACCCGGTGATATACTCTGCTGACAGTAAATGTCTGTAAATTTCCGCTGAATTCGATTAAATCAGGGGAACTCGTATGAGGGGTGATATGTCACAAAAGAGAAGGCGCTCTGTTGCGCAATTCATTCTGGGGTCCGTGCTGGGACTCGCGTGTGCCGCATGGCCACTGGCCGCTCAAACCGCGGGCTCGATCAGTGGAACGATTCGGGACACACAAGGTGCGGTGATCCCGAACGCAAAAGTCACGCTTACCAATCGGGAGCAGGGCGCTTCTTCCGCACGTCAGGTGGAAAGCGGGGGTGAGGGCACATTTGTTTTTACTCCGGTGCAGGCCGGGAACTATTCGGTCATGGTGGAAGCGCCGAATTTCAAGAAATACACGCAATCGGGCGTTACTCTCGACGTGAATGAAAGGCTTGGCCTGCCGCCGATTACGCTCGAGATCGGCACGACGGCTGAGTCGATCAGCGTGGAAGCCAACGCCGTGCAGCTCGAAACGGAGACGGCGGAGCGGTCGGGCGTGGTCACGGGTGCACAGGTGGTGGACATCGCCATCAACGGCCGCAACTACACCAGCCTGCTCAAGACTGTTCCGGGCGTTCCGGCTGACACCGGCACGGGCGACGCGGCCATCAACGGCGGCCGCACAGCCCAGAACAACTTCACACTCGACGGTCAGAATGTGACGGACATCGGAGTGAACCAGCAGTTTGCCTATCGCATCAGCATGGATGCGATCTCGGAATTTAAAGTCTCCACCAACGGGCAAACCGCTGAGTTCGGCCGCAACAACGGCGCGCAGATTCAAGTGATTACCAAGAGCGGCAGCAAAGACTTTCACGGCGACGGCTACTGGTTCAAACGCGGCGAGTTCATGAACGCGAATACGTTCATCAATAACCTCTCCGGTGTACCGAAGGCTATTTACCGCTATATGGATGCGGGCTGGACGCTCGGCGGACCGATCTATATTCCGAAAGTCTTCAATCGCAACAAGGAAAAACTCTTCGGCTTCATGTCGCAGGAGTGGAACCACAACATCATCCCGAACGTGCTGCATCAGATTACGGTGCCCACGGCGGCTCAGCGGCAGGGCAACTTCGCAGGCCTGACAGACGGCGCGGGACAACCCGTCATCATCAGGGACCCGAGTACCGGCGCGCCCTTCGCGAACAATCAAATTCAGCCGAGCCGGTTCAGCCCGTACGGACCGGCGATCCTGAACTGGCTGCCGATGCCAAACATCCTCGGCCAGCCAGCCTACAACTATCAGTCGCAGGTATCGAGCGCCCAGCCTTCTTACGATCAGATTTATCGCGTTGACTACCTGTTGAGTGAGAAGTGGCGCTTCTTCGTTCGGGGACTCGACAGCAAGCAGACGCAGAACGTTCCCTACGGCAGAGCGGACACTTCGAACAACCTCGCTCTGACGCCCCTCTTTGCGCCCACGTATGGATGGTCGACTACGGCGAACGTAGCCACTATCATCACACCGACTCTGACGAACGAGTTCCAGTTCGGGTACACCGTAAACGGCATCCCCGGCAATCCGCCTACCGCAGGCAGCCCCTACTACCGTTCGGTTTCGGGTATCAACATTCCGTTGCTTTATCCGGATGCCAACACCTCGGGCGTGATCCCGAACTTCAACTTCGGCACGCCGACAGGCGGCGGAGACGCGAGTTGCACGCAGTTCCCGACCCCGGTAGTCTCTGTGACCTGCTTTGCCGGCACGCCCTACAACAACCGCAATCCCGTATGGAACTACATTGACAACGTGACGAAGGTGTTCGGCACGCACACGCTGAAGGCGGGCATCTACTACGAGACTGCAACAAAGACGGAAAATGCCTTCAAGCCTTATAACGGCTCGATCGATTTCGCGCGCGATTCCAACAACCCCGGCGATACGAACTGGGGCTTCTCCAATGCGCTTCTGGGCAATTACACCAGCTACCAGCAGATCAACAAAGATCCGCTGCCCAACTACACATACAACAATCTCGAATTCTACGTGCAGGACACGTGGAAGGTATCGAGCAGGCTCACGTTCAACTTTGGATTGCGCGTCAACTACATCCGGCCGTTCGAAGACAACCTCGGCTTGATGTCGAACTTCATTAACTCGCAGTACGACCCGAAGCAGGCAGTGGTGTTCTATCAGCCTGCCGTCTCGGGCGGCATCCGGCAAGCGCAGAACCCTCTGACGGGTCAGCTTTTGCCCGCCACATACATCGGCGCGATCGTGCCTGGAGTGGGCAATATCAACAACGGCATGTCGCTCGAAGGCACCAACGGCGTTCCGGCCGGTTTGATTCCGAGCCGCGGTGCGCACTTTGGTCCCAGGCTTGGTATTGCGTATCAGGTCAACAACAAGACCGTTATCCGGACCGGCGGCGGCGTGTTCTACGAACGCGTTGCAACCTTCGGACCCGGGATCACAAGCAACTACACGACGAATCCCCCTTCGCTTCGTACCGCGACCCTTTACTACGGCAACGTGGCCGATATCGCATCCACGCCAGGTACGTTCTTCCCGGCAGCAATCAACCAGCTGTCGCCCGATGGTCATATACCGACCACCTACAACTACAACTTCGGCATCCAGCGCGAACTACCGGCGAAATTCTTCGCCGAAGTCTCATACGTCGGCGCTCAGTCGCGGCACCTGTGGCTGGCGCAGCCATTCAACTATGCCCCATTCGGCAGCGCATGGCAGCCCTACTCGCAGGATCCGACAGTAACGCCCAAATTCGACGGCACCACGAACCTGCCGGTGAATCTGTATCGTCCGTACGCGGGGTATACGGCAGCGACCGATTACACGTGGGGCACTTCGACCAACTACAATGCGCTGCAGACCTCGCTGAACCGCCGGGTCGGCCGCGTTACGGCTGGTGCGGCTTACACATGGTCGAAAGCGCTCGGCGTCGGTGTGGGTCATCCGACCGACACGCGCGATTATGGCTATGGGGTGCTTCCGCAGGACCGCACGCATTCCCTGGTCCTGAACTACATCATCGATCTGCCGGGTTCCCCGAAAAATAGCTTTGTCGATAATGCGGCTGGCAGGCTCGTCCTCAACGGCTGGCAACTCTCGGGTTTGACGAGCATCGCCAGCGGCGCTCCGGTGAACGTTACGTACAGCGTGTCGAATACCGGCAGCGCATTGCTCAACCGCGAAATCACAGGCAGCGAAGATCAGGCGCCACGTCCGGTGTTCACGTGCAATGCGAACCTGGGTTATGGCGATCGCAACATCTATAACTTCATCGACACCAGTTGCTTCGCTCCGGCTCCGAAAGGGAGCATCGGCCTCGATTCCGGTTATGACCGGCTGCGTGGGCCGGGACTCTTCAACTCGGACATGAGCCTGTTCAAGAACATTTCGATCAAAGAGAGAGTGAAGCTTCAGCTTCGTCTTGAAGCTTTCAACGTGTTCAATCACGTGGAGTGGGCCAGTTTCAACACCGCCGCTCAGTTCAACGCGGCGGGAAAGATCGTAAACCTGCCGACACAGTTCGGCGGGACTGGCGGACGCTTCGGATTTGGTGCGGAGAATTCGATCCGCGCCAACAGCCAGCGCATTCTCCAGATCGCGGCGAAGGTCGTCTTCTAGCGGTAGTTCCGCCGCTTCCGGAATGCGGCTCCTTTTCCCCATCGCGCCCGGCGCGATGGGGAAAAGTACATCAGCAGAACTCCACGTGCGAAGCGAGGGACAGCCTGATTCTCCTTCCGTATGGCCGCTACCCCGATGCGGGCAATACGGTCTAATTGCCGTCGCGGGACGGCCAATCGGGCACGACTGCATGACAGCTGTCGAGAACAGCCACGCGGCCGACAGCCGGATTCATCCTGTGAAACGCCGTGCCATGAAAGTGGGCTGAGCCGCAGGTCGTGCTTGCGTGCTCTGGACGAATGGTCGGCCATTCGGACATTGACCGGACGTCGTTCTGGTACAGGGCGGGATGAAGGCGTCCTGGTGGATCGATTCGATGCCGTCGGAGGAATCCTTCGAAGGATAGAAAACTGCCGGGGTGCTTCTTAACGGTCCGTCAACCGCATCTCTGCGCAGTCAAAAGGCTTCAAACGCAATTGCACTTTTGGGAGGGGAGCCGATATGATCCGGGTCGGGAACGCTGAGCGTTACCGTCGGCTTATCCGGGGTCGGCCTCCAACGTTCAGAATCATCCAGATATTCGCAAGCTGAAGGTACCCAAGCGCGTTGCCGTCACCCAAGCTCAGAATGCGAGCGCCGAAGACCTTTTCGTAGCAGAGCCGATCGCTCGATGTCGGCGACGGTGAGAAAAATGTGCGATGCTGATCCCCCCTCTCGGGGGCATCATAGCTCTTCTGCTCCATTTGCACGCTGCCCATTCGACGACTCCAATTCCAATATCGTACATCTGACACGCCAGCCCAGGGGCAGCCCGGCATGGATGACGCGCAACTCACAGACAGGCCCCGGGAACGGCCCGCTCTCACCTTTGCCCAGTCGCTGACGATTCGCCCGGGGCGCGGGCTGCGCTTTCCTATAACGTATCTCGGCAGCGATCATCGCAGCGTCTGAATCCAGCCCATTCTCCCAGTGGCGCGTTACGCGGGAAGTATCGTCAAACCGCGGGGATGAGGAGGCCGGATGATCAGGGATTTTCATGGAGCTTCCACTCAGTCGCTTGAGTCCAAAGCGAAGGGACATGCATCTACCCATGATGGAAATTTTGACTGGATTCAGTCTGGCCGAGGCCCTCGCACTTCTCACTCGCACTCCCGCTACCCTAAGTGCGCTTTTGCGTGGGCTACCCGACATGTGGGTGCGCCGCAACGAAGGAAGAGATACCTGGAGCGCGTTCGACATCATGGGCCACTTGATCGTCGGGGAGCGCACCGACTGGATACCGCGGCTGCGGATCATCCTGGAGAAAGGCGAAGCGCGGCGATTTGATCCCTTTGACCGCCTTGCGCAGTTCGAAGAGAGTCAAGGCAAGTCGCTCGACCAACTCCTGGACGATTTCGCCCGCCTGCGAAGGGAGAATCTGGCGGCCTTGCAGACGCTGAATTTGCAGCACGAAGACTCGACGCGGCGAGGAAAGCATCCATCGCTGGGAGTGGTGACGCTGTCGGAACTCGTGGCGACATGGGCCGTTCACGACCTCACTCATATCCATCAGTTATCTCGCGTGATGGCCCACCAGTATCGCAACGCAGTCGGGCCGTGGAGCGCCTATCTGGGGGTGCTGCAGTGTACTGGTCATAGCGCTTAGGCAACCGGACTCACCTGCGCTGCCGCTCCGATAGGTGCGACTTTGCCCTGCACGCCCCGCCGTCGGAGTGGCTGATTCCGAATGGTCGGCCACTCGGAGAATGGGCGCCCCCCTGCCGTGGTCCGAGGAAATCCTGATCTGGGAAGTTTGCCCGGCTTAGTGATGGGAGCGGATGACGCGCATCTCGCCCACTATACGACTGGCGCAGTGCGTGCGGCCACTGATCCCTGGCGTGGAGGAACGTTGAGCGGGGGCACGGAAATTTACCGATATGTCGGGATATCGCACAGGTTCGCTCCCTATCTGCCATGCTGCCTTCGCTTCACCTCAGGACAGCTTCCGCCTGACGATTCCGATCAGTCCCGGCAAGATCGAAGAGCCGGCGGCGCCTCGATCCGACGCCTGATCGGTTTCCTCCCGGAATGGTGGTCGGCTTCGCTCCGGAATCGCTGATCGCATTCAGCAGAATACTCAGCTCACGCGCTGGTACGTCCGCTTGATCACTCCCCATCCCTGGCCCTTACCGGCGCGCCGCTTGGCCCAGGCCGCGCAGATAGCTTCCGATATTGGTTCTATCTTTGCGGGTGGTGTGCGCGTGGGTTCGCAAACAACTTCGCCGTTACTCAAGCGTGGATATTGGCTCTTGATTCTGGCGCAGAAGCCCAATCTCAACCTGAATCGGGCTTTCGCGCTGCGGGCGGAGGCCCGCCTTAATACGCGGCCAGGCCTTGAGCGGTGGAAGGCAAGCCGCTGGCCGCCGTGAGCGGGATCAGGGAGCCATTTGTCAGATTAATCTGGAAGGCTCCGACATTGCCTGCGCCTCCCTCGACCGCATACAGGAAGCTGATGCCACCTTCCGCTGCCGTCGCCAGATCGTTTGGCCCACTGGCTGGCGCCGCGACTGACGCGACCAGCGTGGCATTGCCTTGCCTCCCCGGTGCGTAACTTGAGATGCTGGCGCTCAGGTTATTGGAAACGTATGCGTACTGGCCTGCTATGGGCTCAAGCGCGATCCAGCAAGCCGCAGTGCCTCCATCGCCTGCGTCCGAGTTGATTGGGTCCAGGCTGCCTCCACTGACAAGGAAAGACGAGAGCGCGCCTCTGCCGCCCGCAGGAATGCTTGTGGCTGTACCGAAAAGCTCGGCGACCAGCAGAGTTTCATTCTTGAAAGTAAAGCCGAAATAGCTGGGCAACGCCGGGCCGGGCGCCTGCGTGATTGTGGGGTTGCCGGCGAACCCCCTTGCGTCGACTGGAAAAGCGTAGATCGTATTAGTCCCTTTGACCGTCACGAACAACTGAGTGCCGTCTGGAGTGAACCGGACTTGTGCCGGCGAGCGGGGAAACGAGGGCGGATTCAAGCCGCAGGCGAAATCCGCCGCTGGAGCACCCGTCAAAGCGTTAAATCCCGCGGCGCTCGCAGCGAGGCAACTCACGCCCGAGTTCGCGGAAAGCGGGCCCGGATCTATCGGCTGCTGTGAGCGTATAAAGTTCATCTGGCCGGCTTTGTTCACCGAGAAGCCGGTAATATTCGGCATGACGGCGCAGATGCCCGGGCGCCCGGCGTTAAGCACCCAAAGCAGATCTCCGTTTCCTGTATTCCTGACCGTGAGGCTGTTGGGAAACAATCCGCCGGAAAAACACGATCCGCGAACGTCAACGTGCCATCGGATGCGACAAGGAACGAGGTGATCGTGCCCAGTGAGCAGTCCTGGTTGTATGTGCCGGCGCCATTATTTGCACTGGCGGTCTCCGTGTTGATGACGAACAGGATCTGATGTGTCGGGTCCAGTTGCACGCTTCCTGCCGAGCCCAGCGAGTCAACCCCGGAGAGTTGCAGACCGCTCCCGCCGCCGCCGGTGGCAATCGTCTGTATGGGTGTGGAACTCAGACTTCCGTTGCTTGCGCGATGGTAAACCAGGATCTGGTTATTTCCGAGGGCATTGGTCATCGCGTAAACTGCTCCGTCCGCCCAGGCAGTACCCGCGCACAACGAGCAGCATAGGACGAACATTGACAATTGGACCGTAATACGATCGATTTTCGTGAACACATTTCTGCCCGTCATAATCTATTCTCCTGAAAGACTTTGAGACCGCCTGCAAAACCCCTAACAGCCCGTGGTAATAGTCACTCGCCTCACGGCGGACCCGGACTTCGAAAAGAACAACGCATTTAGAGGCGCTACAACGCAGTCCTGGGGCCTCCCTGAAGGCTTAGGTATCCCCGATTTCCGGGACGGCAACGGGATTTCGATCTCGACTGACTATTACCACGGGCTGCTAAACTATTTACCTGCGTCGAAGCGGTTGTCACGAAGGTAACGATGCGCTCTACAAAGCAGGGCGATTATACAAGCAATTCGCTGTCCGAGCTATGGCCCGTAAGGCGTAATCGAAACGGTTAACTGCGGGCACCAATCGACCGTGCGCCGCGATGATTCCCCCTTTGGGACCTAGCCAAAATAGCTAGCGATATGCGTAGTTATCGTTCTGCTTTCGACCTCCAGCTGATATCCCACTGTTGGCGGACACGGATCGCAATCGATAGTGGGGATGGGCTATAATCGACGGCAATCCGCCGTGGCAAGCCCTCTCGGCCACAATCCCGGCAGGCGGTGACCCTTTGGAAATGAGGTTCACTGCTCCAATTTGTCAGCTATACAGTCGATGGATGATGGACGAACCGGCAAGCGCCTGCTGCGGCGCACCAGCCAGAAAAGAGCTTCGTAGCCAGCCACTGAGTTCAACCCAGCGATACGCATGGTGATACAGTGTGAGGTTTAACCCCGATCGACGGAGCCGCCGAGCCCGCGGAGTATTGAGCGTTTTGTATCGAATCGCCAGGCAAATCTTTGTTTCGTCAATCATTTGCACGTGCATGCACGCGGCCGACATCGTTCCTTCCGTCACGCCTTCCGTGACGCCTTCCGTCACAGACGCTGTAGCCATGGAGGAGGAGCCACTGCCGATTTTCCCGGACCATGCCATTTCGCGGGCGATTCTGGACGCGGAATTGAGCGCTGTCCGGCGCAGCCGGATGCTGGCAGGTTGCAAAGTGGCGCCGCTTGCCGAGATCGAGGACCCCGAAGCCCTGGCTTTTGAGAACAACGCCGAATCCGTCCCCGCTGACGTCGAGGGCCTCATGCCGGACGCGGCTCAGGCGTTGGACACTTTCCGGGAGATGGTGACCTCCTCAGGCGGGACATTCGAGCTGAAATCCGCTTACCGGCCGCCAGCCTATCAGGCCCATCTCCACGATGTCTGGGTCAAGTGGATGAAGGAACTTCGCAACAACCGGACCGCCGGCTGCCAGGCGCTGCGCGAGGAAGTAGCGCCGATTCAAGCGCCCATCAACTGCTCGCCAGACAGCGACCAGTCCCGGCTTCCGACCATGCGCTCGGACTCGCTTTTGACGCGGCCGTGGCCATGCCCCATGGTGCGCGCCTGAATCGGAAGCGCGTTACTGTCGATAAGCTCGCGACCCTCGCGGGCATCAGGCGACCGAACAGCCGCCGGGATCCGGTCCACTTCACCTTGCTTCCGCAACATGTCGCTGCAGGCGACTAGAGTGTTTTCGTAAAGTGTGAAGCACGGCTTGTGGGAGAGGATGCAATCCTACAGGGGATTGGTAGAGGCTGCTGAAGAAGGCTTCTTACCGCTCCTTACTGTTTGAATGCGTAGGTAGAGGAGTTCGGGATTCTCCACAATCGAGGGAGGAGCCCGAAGGTTCCTCAAACCCGATTGTGGAGAAACTACCTATGCGAGTTTATTTTGTCGGACTGGACGTACATAAGCAAGTGATCGCCTTCTGCGTTAAGACAGCAGAGGGTGCAATCGTGAAGGAGGGCAGCATTCCGGCCACGCGAACGGCGCTGAACGAATGGGTAAAGACGCTGCCGGGGCCATGGCATGGCGCGATGGAAGCGACCATATTCAGCCACTGGATTTACGAGCATCTGAAGCCGCATGCCGCAAAGCTCGAGATGGGGCACGCGGCGCGCATGAAAGCAATCTGCGCGGGGAAGAAAAAGAGCGACAAGATCGATGCCCGCACCATTGCGGACCTGCTGCGGTGCAACCTGTTTCCGTCCTGTTTTTGTAATTTCGCCGGAACTGGGAGCTTTGCGGCAGCAGTTGCGATTCCGGCGCCTGCTGGTGGAAGAAACCGTGATGTTCAAGAACAAGACGGCGGGATTGCTGATGGGGGCCGGGGTGGAATACGATCGGCATAGGGGCGGCGGTTGCCCGCCGACCCCTGCCACACCACCGTGCGTACGGGTCCGTACACGGCGGTTCGAGAGGTTACGCCGTTACTCGTCGACCAATGACGGAAGGCCGAGCGATTTGAGATAGGCATTGGAAAGCCCGACAGAAAGGGCCTTGGCCTTTGCGAGATACCAGGGACCAAGTCCGCTGCCAGCGGTATTGCTGGCCAGCCGCGGACGCACCCCCAGTTCCAAGCAGTGCCTGCACGGCGACGGCGCGGTGTTTTCCACTGCCGCCACATAGCCGCCCTGAGCCGCAACCGGACCCAGCGGGTTAAGCCGATCAACACTTCAGGCGTTTCGCAGAATCCGAAATAGCCGCGCCAACCCCGCATGTACGGAGCCAGCGCCTCTATCGTGGTTTTCATGCTGACGCCCTTAGCTCGTCGCGTGATCTCCCGGACTCGTCGCTTGAACCGATCCAGTGCCTTCGGCGCGATAACGCGCTTGATCTCCGGACCGGCGCTGAAGCTGAACCCGAGAAACTTCCGTTCCTGCGGTCGCGCCACCGCACTCTTTGCCTCATTCACCTTGAGTCTGAGCTTTTGCGTGATGAATTGCGTAACGCTCTCCATCACCCGTTGCCCCGCCCGTTCGCTGCGAACGTAGAGATTACAATCATCCGCATATCGAACAAAACGATGGCCCCGGCGCTCCAACTCCCGGTCAGTCCGTCGAGCACGAGATTGCTGAGCAGTGGCGAAAGTGGTCCCCCTTGCGGAGTCCCTTCCACGCTCGGACTGACCAACCCGTTCTCCATCACCCCGGCATTCAGGAATGCCCGAATGAGCTTCAACAGCCGCTTGTCCTCAACCCGTTTGGCGATCTGACCCATCAGTTTGTCGTGTTGACCCGGTCGAAAAATTTCTCCAGATCGAGATCAACGCACCAGCCGTGGCCTTCGGCGATATGCTTCTGCGCCTGCGCCACTGCCTGTTGGGCCGACCGTCCGGGCCGGAACCCGTAGCTGCTGTTCGGAGAACGTCGGGTCCCACTGCCGCTGTAGAACCTGCATCACCGCCTGCTGGATTGAACCGATCCAGCACCGTCGGGATGCCCAGGCTTGCGCACCCTCCGTCCGGCTTGGGGATTTCCACCCGCCTCACCGGCCTCGGCTCGTAAGTCCCACTCAACAGTTGTTCCCGAATAGCTGGCCAATGCTGTTTCAGATAGTCGGTGATTCCGCCGACGGTCATCCCATCTACGCCCGCGCTACCTTTATTCGCCTTCACCCGCCGCAATGCTTCCTTCAGATTCTCTCGCTCACATACTTCCTCCATCAGTCGATTCGTGCTGGCTGGGCTTTCGGGGTCGATTCCTCGTCGAGAGCGATTCAGTCTCTTTCCCTTCCCGCTTCGCGGGCTTCACCCGCTGGCGTCGAAGAAAAGTTCAGTTCGGCCTGAATATTCTGCTGCATTTCACTCCTGAGACTCATGTCCTACTTGCCGCTCCTCTCGTTCGGGCCTTCAGCCACCGTTCCCGGCTCGGCCTATCTGTTGACTCCGCCTTTCGGCATTGGAGTGCCTCACTAGCCTTACCGACGACATGGCCTAATATGCCCTCTGCTGACTTCTGCCCTGTGGTCAGGCTGCCTTTCGACAACCTCAGTCGCCATCGCGATACAGAACAGATCTCCTGGGGTAAGCTCAACCGTCTTCTGTGCGCAGCCGCCGGATCTACGCTTCGCATCTTTGATGGATATGGACTTCGCGGTAAGTTGCCCGCTCGTCCGACGCTAACGCCTTGTACCCGGTTCTTGTCCATCGACTCGCACATTTGCTACACGCTTCTTTCGGACCCCGCCTCGCGGCGGTAGCCCTTGCGTTCTCGCTAGCCCTTCACCTCCATCAGGTTGGGCAGAGGACTTCACCTCCAAACTGCTGAGCATGCCCAGCACACAACGACGCCGTCTGCACGGCAAACGCTATTTCGAGAGCCTAGTGAAGGACAACGAGTGGATCGGCCAGGAACTGCGGCCACTGCTGGAGTTCGATCCGCGCCCAGATGACGACCCTGCAGGCCATGGACCGGCGGCTGAAGGGTATGCTGGCGCGTCATCCGTGCCCTGGAGGAGCGAGTGAAAGCGTTATGCCGGATTGACGGAGTGGGGGACAGTGACGGCGTTGGGCTGGGCACTGGAAGCCAGCCACGCCGGAGCGTTTTCCTTCGATCAAACATGCCATGAGTTATTGCGGGCTGACCAGCGCGCTGCGCCAATCGGCCGGCCAGCAGAAGCGCGGGCCGCTTTCCAAACAACGCAACGCGTATCTGCAGAGCGCGCTGATCGAAACTGCGAAACTGGCGCCGATGTACAACGAGAAGCTGAAAGAAGTGCATCGTAAAGCGATTGCAAAAGGCGGACATCGCAATCGGGCGACGCTGGCGGTGGCGCGCAAACTGGTCGCTTATCTGATGGCGGCCGACCGGGCTTTCTTCGCCGGCCAGCGTGAAGCCGCCGGCGAACATATAGAGGCGGCCTGAGCGTGCGTTTTTTCAGGCATGCAGATCTATCCGAGTGAATCAGTTCTCTTGCCGGTGAAGCGGAGGCGAGCTCTTGACCCTGGGCGAGGAAGCATGGTCACTTTATCCTGGATAAGTAGCCCATTTCCTCTTTGCTTCTGGTCCACCAACTCGCTGAGGAATAGCCGGCCAGACTCATCCGGGTGAAGCGCTCGGCGTTTGACTCGCACAATGGCGCAGCCGTTGTGAACAGGTTCCCTCCAGACCCCGCGGAGCCGCGACTCGGCAAACAGGCTCCTGTTATGCCGCCGTTTTTACTGTTTTGGGGCTGGAGGGTTTGACTCTCACTCCATCTTCCGTGACGTTGTTCCCCCCCCCCCCCCCCCGGGACACGATCCGGCAAATGAATGTCTGGTGACCGGCCTGTTCCGGATCCCCTTCGGCAAAGATCAAAAAAACTGTTCCGTGCTTGCGCCCAGTTGCTGATTATAGTCTTCCTCACGGAAGCCCTCGGAATTTTGCGTCTTCGCTTGACATTTACCTACCATGAAAGTCGCGGCT
>CAWEKQ010000002.1:0-53679 GCA_963809655.1 Terriglobia bacterium
AGAGCGGTCCTTCGAGACCGTATTGAGCCGGCTGGCTGCCGCAAAAGCAAGCAGGCCCAGCATTGTCTTTTGCGCTTGTGCCTTCACAATGGTTGGCTCGTTGCTCCTTGGCGGAGGGACGCGAGGTGGCTTTTTGTCGGACGCAATTCTCGAGTTGCTTGCTGTCCCGGCTTTGTTGCTCGTGGTGTCATCACTCATCGACGCGCTGCGGAGAAGTAAGCAAATTCCACGGAGCACAAGTTGGGCGCTCATGCTGTGTTTCGCCATAGCGCTTTTGCCACTGTTGCAGCTTGTTCCACTCCCACCATGGATCTGGACAAGACTGCCTGGCAGAGAAGCGATTGTGGCGATCTTTGAACTGGTCGGAGGCCAGGGCAATTGGATGCCGATCAGTGTGTCGCCGAATGCGACTTGGCTGAGCTTTCTGTCGCTTCTGCCGCCAATGGCAATTTTTCTCGGTGCAATTCAACTTGGCTATCGGGAACGGCGCGGACTGAGCTTGGTCGTCATTTCGGTTGGCATCATCAGCGCCTTTCTTGGATTGATCCAGGTTGCTCAGGGCCCGACAAGTCCCTTACGCTTCTTTGCATTCACGAACAACACGGAGGCGGTCGGTTTCTTTGCCAATCGGAATGATTTCGCCGCGCTTTTGTATGTGGTCCTGCTATTTGCGGGCGCGTGGGCCATCGACATTGCCTTCAAGGCGGTATCCTGGAGACACGTAAGTCGCGCTGCCGGTATCGTTATGCTTACTGCGGCGTTCTTGGTACTCATCGTCTTAATCGCGACTGAAGCTATGGCGCGCTCGCGTGCTGGGCTTGTCCTCACAATCGTCGCACTTGCTGGAATTGTTTGCAATGGCGTTCGCCGAACGGCGCAATGCGTCCGGCATAGGGCCCGGTAAGTTGCTGCTCGGGGCAACACTGTTGGCGGTCATGCTGGCCGTTCAATTTACACTCTATAGAATTCTGGACCGATTCGCTGTTGAGCCATTGGAGGACGCACGGCTAACGTTCGCTCGCAACACGATCGGTGCGGCGAGCGCCTTCATGCCGTTCGGTGCAGGCGTAGGCACCTTTGTTCCAGTGTATGCAATGTTTGAAGAGCCAAGCGACACGATTGCGAACAGTTTACATCAATCACGCCCACAACGATTTTCTTGAGGTATGGCTTGAGACCGGGGTTTTTGGCATGGCGCTTTTCGGAGCGTTTGCGATCATGCTGGGGTTCAGATCTGTGGAGCTGTGGTGGTGGCCCCCCGATAAAGCCGGTGAGCTTGATCGTTTACTGATGCGAGCGGCGACTCTGGCCATAGCACTTCTTATTGCGCACTCGTTCGTGGAATATCCTTTGCGGACTGGAGCGATCATGGCGATCTTTGCATTTTCTTGCGCGCTGTTGATCGAACCGTTAGCGGTTGCTGAAGACGCGACGATGGCCACAGCAGAGCCCAGTCGATGGCGGTGTGCCGCGCCAGCAGGCGGAAAACATACGCAAGACAACGATCCCCTTGAGTTCCAGCCAGGTTTCGTCAGCTATCCCAGCTCAACAGTACCGAGATTTCACAGTCGCTGCCACGACAGCCGGCAGGACGCTGGGGCGAAGAGATCGCGTGGCCGGCGGAGTGGCAGAACTCAAAAGTACAGAAGCCGCCAGATGCTCGCTTCCAATCTGGCGCGGCGGCGCGCCTCTCAATTTGGCGGAACTGCTCCGCCCCAATCTGGCGCGGCGGCGCCGGTTCAATCTGGCGCGGCGGCTGCTCTGTCTCGATCTGGCAGGACTGCGCCGATTGCTCCGCAATCTGGCGCGGCTGCGCCGCCGCAATCTGGCAAGACTGCTCTTCAATCTGCCGCGAATGCTCTGTCTCGATCTGGCGGAACTACTTCGTCTCGGTCTGACGCGGCCGCGCCTTCTCAATCCGGCGCGGCTGCGCCGTCTCAATCTGGCAGGACTGCTCCGTCTCATCGCGGGACTGCGCCATCTCAATCCGGCGGAACCGGGTTGGCGAACGCCAACCCTGCGAAAAATAAATAGGTAATGGCGGCGACGTAGTAGTACTGGCCAGGATAATGAAATATGTCACGACGGTTGTCGCGCCGTGAAGGTGCAATCGCGAGCGAACGTGTGTAGGTCTTCCGTCGCGTAACCGAGCATAGTACATTTGGCAGGTGCGGGGAGCTCTCTGATACACGTCGCAGTTGGTCTCGCGCCCCTCCAGGAAGCGAGCGTCTTTGGGTGAGATTCACCCGAAGTGCGGTAGCGTGCCCATGGGCGTGCTCACCTTTTTGCAGTTTATTGCGGGACGGGCTTGGATAGGCCGAGCCCAGTGACGCATGGTTTGGACAATTACTTCTAACATCCTGCTACTGACGGCAGCGTTCGGAACAATGGGACGGGCCGATGCGGTATTGTTTACCGGTAGTCCGCCGCTGATGTTGAAGTCGCGCGCCTATGTATAAGCGTTCGCTCCATCGGTCGCTTCCTTAGGCTTGTACGGTCGCGTTCATGCGAATGCAGGCTGCTCGGAGCAAAATCAGACGAAAGCTTCCAGTACTTCTCTATCATCATGTCGGTCCCGCTCGCTTTGGCACCTTTCCCAAGCTAACTATTTCCCCCGAAGAATTCGAACGGCAGATGCGTTTGCTTGTCCGTTGGGGCTACGTCGGCATCGGGCCCTCGGATTGGCTACGGTGGCTGCACGAACGGACGGCTCTGCCCGACAGGGCTGTACTGATCACTTTCGATGACGGTTACGCTGACCTGACCAAGCATGCCTTCCCTGTACTCAGAGCCCACGGATTTCGAGCCGTGGTTTTCATCGTGACGGGGCAGGTGGGCGGGACAAATGCTTGGGATGAGGCAAATGGTTCCGCTCAGCACCAACTTATGTCGGCGGACCAAATCCGTTATTGGGCCACGCAGGGTATCGAGTTTGGTGCTCATAGTCGAACGCATGCCGATTTAAGGACTTTAACTCCAGTCAGACTAAGCGATGAGATTGTTGGCAGCAGAGACGACTTGATGAAGCTCTTAGGGTCGCGAGTAATTTCCTTCGCATATCCCCATGGGTTTTATAATAAAGATGTATATGAGTGTGTGCGTGCCACCTTCGACTTGGCCTATTGTGCGGGCCGGAAGATGGAAGGGTTCAACGCTTTTCTGACGGACCGCCACCTTCAGCGGCGAAATGAGATTGTGAACGGCGACTTTCTGGTGGATTTCGCCTGTAGCGTGCGGTTGGGCTTTAAACCTATTAAGAGGATTGGCTCCCGACTTCGAGTGCGGTCGCGTTTCGATGCAGGGTGGATGTTATTGCGAGATCTTTTCGAACAGGTGACGAAATTGCGTGTAAGAATGTGATTAGGACGGACCGGGGGCATTTGCTTTTGGAGCGGACATCGACGCTGCGAGATCTAGGAACCCGTGCTACGCCAGGCGGCTGCTCGTTCCCAGTGGCATGGTTTAGCCTCGGCTTAACCTCAAGAAAATAATCAGAATCTTTCGGACATGTGTGGCATTGCTGGCGCATTCGCGTTCGGCCGAGATGCTGGGCCGATAAACCGAGACGTGGTTGCGCGTCTGAACGATCTGCAGCGCCGTCGTGGGCCCGACGGCGTAGGACTGTGGTCGTCGGAAGACAATCGCGTCGCGTTGGGACATCGGCGCCTCGCTATCATCGACACGGGTTCCTCGGGCGCCCAGCCGATGTCCGACGCGACCGGTCGCTGGGTCATCAGCTTTAATGGCGAGATCTATAACTATCGCGCGTTACGCCAGGAGCTGCAGTGCCTGGGTCATGCTTTTCGCAGCAAAAGCGACACGGAAGTTCTAATCAACGCGGTTGCCCAGTGGGGCGAAGCAGCACTGATCAAGCTACGGGGTATGTACGCATTTGCCTTGTGGGACACGCTCAAGCAAGAACTGTGGCTTGCTCGCGACCCTTACGGCATCAAGCCGCTCTACGTAGCGACTAACCGGGATACCATCTGGTTTGCCTCGCAAGCTCGATCACTTGCGCTGTGCGGGCCAGTAGATGGGCGACGGGATGCTGCGGCGCTGACCGGTTTCTACCTGTGGGGGCACGTACCTGAACCATTTTGCTGGTGGGCCGGCGTGCGCATGTTTCCTGCCGGTCACGTACAGCGCATCCGGACCGGGCAGGCTTTGAGCAAACCAGCAGTGTTCGCCCGCATCGAAGACTCTTACTTAAGTCGGGCCGCCGCGCCACTGACCCCCGGTGATTTGCGCGCTTTGATGCTCAATTCGGTGCGACATCACATGGTGTCGGACGTCCCGGTTGGGATATTTCTTTCCGCTGGGATCAACTCGAACGTGATCGCGGCTCTGGCTGCCGAGCTTGGCACAGAACTTCACACTGTGACCCTCGCATTTCAGGAATATGCCGGAACCTCGGACGATGAAGCTCCACTTGCGGAGGCAGCGGCGCAATCATTGGGAAGCGAGCATGTGACCGTTCGCATTGGCCGCCAAGAATTCGAGGCGCTTGTCGACGACTTTCTGGGATGCATGGACCAGCCGACTATCGACGGGCTCAATACTTATCTGATCAGTCGCGCGGCGTCGCAGCAAGGACTGAAGGTTGCACTGTCTGGTCTCGGCGGTGACGAATTGTTTGGTGGCTATCCATCGTTTCGGCATATACCCATGCTGCTGAAGTGGGGGCGTGCCGTATCGTGGTCCAAACCGTTAGGTAACGCAATTGCAAGCCCTGATTCGGGCGTTACCCCTGACGACTCTGCCGCCCAAGACGGCCGGTGTGCTATCGCATTTGCGTGACGTCGGCAGCGCCTATCTGTTGCGACGGGCATTGCATCTTGAGAATGAGCTAGAAGCATTGCTGGATGAAAGCTGGTTGAAGGAGGGTCTAGAAAGGCTGTCGACCATTGACGCGATTAACGAAACCGTTGCCACGCTTCGCACTGCGGACGTTTCTGTTTATGGGCAAATTGCCGCCCTTGAATCTTGCTGGTACATGCGCAACCAACTGCTCCGAGATACTGACTGGTCGAGCATGGCCCACGGGCTGGAAGTACGGGTACCTTTCGTAGACGTAAGCGTGCTTGATCGCCTTGGACCAGCGATCGCATCGGCTGTTCCGCCAAACAAACAAGATCTCGCTCAGTGCGCGCGACGATTGCCGTTGGCGATACTAGCGCGACCCAAAACTGGTTTCACTACGCCGGTAAGCAAATGGATTGCCGAGCGCACGGGTGCCTCAGCGTACGGCCTGCGGGGATGGGCAACCAAGGTCCATCGCTCGTTGCGCGCCACTCGCCGATTATCTTCGCCGCTGACCGCTGTCGTAGCATGAGATGATCAGGGGCTTGCGCATACTAATGCTGCTGACAGACGGCTTTGGGGGGCGCGGCGGCATCGCCAAGTTTAATCGTGATTTTTTGGAGGCGCTGGACGCTTGTCCGCTGGTGGAGTGGATTTATGCGCTACCGCGCCTCATCTCCAAGCCCATCGAGGAAGCGATTCCAGAAGCGGTCGTCTATGATCGTAAAGCGGCCCGCGGCCGGTTCTCTTTCCTGCTACGCCTGGCGTCGTATACGTGGCGCCACAAACGGATAGATATCGTCGTTTGTGGTCATCTCCACCTGCTTCCAGCGGCATGGCTGATGGCGCGGCTTCGGGGGGCCCGGCTCGCATTGATCATCCACGGTATCGAGGCGTGGGCACCATCGCGGAAATTTGTGGCGAATTGGCTGGCGCGTAGGGTGGATACTGTTATCGCAGTGAGCCACTATTCGGCGTCTGAATTCGCGCGCTGGTCCAAGGTGCCGATAGAGCGAATCTTCATATTACCAAACTGTGTAGATCTCGACACATTCCGACCACAGACCCGAGATGCAGCGTTGCTGGAACGGTATGGTCTCAAAGCGCACAAAGTGATTCTGACAGTCGGACGTATGGCATTGCAGGAACGGTACAAGGGCTTCGATGAAATGATCGAGCTGATGCCGTGTCTGCTCAAACGATTTCCTGACGTCAAGTATTTAATCGTCGGAGAAGGCGACGGTCGGCCCAAGCTCGAGGCGCACGCGGCCAGTTTGGGCGTGGCGAACCAGGTGATTTTTGCCGGTCAAATCCCTGAAAGCGAAAAGGTCGCACACTACAATCTGGCCGATGCTTTCGTTTTGCCGAGCACGGGGGAAGGGTTCGGAATCGTGCTGATCGAGGCTGCCGCGTGTGGGGTTCCAGTGATCGGCAGCAAAACTGGTGGATCCCGCGAGGCATTGCGCGATGGTCTTCTTGGTCGCTTGGTCGATCCACGAAAACCGAATGAACTGATCGAAGCGGTGACGTCGGTTCTCCAAAATCCAGCTCCCCGCAAGCGAGCCGATGGCATTGATGTATTTAGCGTCCAGAATTTCCGTGCCCGCGTGGCGGATTGGTGCCAGGCGCAGGCGGCATACATTGGGCGTCGGCAAACGGCCGACACAACGTTGCCTCGCACTTCGGTCTGAGCGCGTGCAACAGAGATCTCAGGTTCTGGCACCCACCACCATCGGGTTCCACGGCGCACTTTAGTGTATGAATTTCGGTTTGGGTGAACATGTTGCGATGGAATTTCCCGCAGGATTCGAATCGTATGACAAACCGGCAAAGGCTTGCGCTGCTGATCCCAGCTTACAATGCTGCGGACCATTTGCCGCGTTTGTTCCAGTCGGTGGACCGCCAGACGGAGCCATTCGACGAAGTCTGGGTCTATGACGATTGCTCGACAGATGACACGGCTGCTATCGCCGAAGGTTATGGCGCGCGCGTGGTCCGTGGCGACGTCAATCGTGGATGTACGCATGGAAAGAGCATTCTCGTCGAACGGACGAACTGCGAATGGGTGCATTTCCATGACGCTGACGATCTTCTGCTGCCCAACTTCGTTACATGCGCGCATCGATGGCTAAGCCGCGAAGGGGCTCGATATTATCGTGTTCGGCTGCGAAGGGCGGTGGGAAAAAGGAGGCGACCTTATCAGTGTATCATTACCAGACGATGCTTTGCTGGCGGTTGATCCCATTGGCTACACCATAAGTCATAAAATCAATGCCATATCGGCCGTATACCGCCGCAGCTCGTTTTTGTCGGCTGGTGGCTTCGACCTCGACCCGGAAGTTCATTTTAATGAGGATGAGGCTTGCCATTGCAAGCTCGCACGCGCCGGCCTTCGCTTCCGAGGTGATCCGACTGTGACGGTGGTCAACTTGCCGCCGGCGCACGTCAATGTGGACGGCAAACCGGGACAAGGCTTTGCGCGCCCACTATCACGTGATGTGGAAAGCACTGGCTGGTCCCAAGGGACAACAGCACAAATCGGCGATTGCTAAAGAACTCTGGCGGGTCGTCGCGGGTGCGGCGTCGCAGCTTGACTGGCGAACGGCGGACGAAGCAGCAGAGCTTGCGATGCAATTGGCTGGTGCTTCCATCATACCTTCGGGGCCTCTGTTCCGGTATCTTTGCCGGCTTTCGCCCCATCTCGCACTTCGAGTGCGCGAAGGGCTCATTCGCGCCTTGAAGCCGCGCCTGCGCGAAGACTGTCCGGGCTGGCGTGGGCCAGTAAGCTTTATCTGAACGATTGACGATGAGCCCTCCCAAAATTTCTGTTCTCATTCCATGCTACAACGCCGAGAAATACATCGGCGAGACACTTGAATCCGTATTTCGTCAAACTTGGCCGAATATCGAGGTCATTGTCGTCGACGACGGTTCGACGGATAAGAGCGTTGACGTCATTCAAGGCGTTTGCGCTCCCGAACTTAAAGCTCGTCAGGCAAAACAATCGTGGGCAGACCGCGGCTTTGAATGTGTGCGTAGCGCACGCATGCGGAGATTTCGTGCAATATCTGGACGCGGACGATGTGATTGATCCCACCAAGATCGAGCTCCAAATGAAACGCATCGTCGACCGTCCGAACTGTGTGGCCTCGGCTGAATGGGGTCGGTTCTGCGGCTCTTGTTCTGAAACCCGTTTCGATCCGGAACCGGTTTGGCGTGATCTTGACCCCGTCGATTGGCTGGCCTTGTCGCGTCGCGGACGGGCTCGGAATGATGTTACCGGCGCTTTGGCTCGTTCCCATGAGGCTCGTTCAGGCCGTTGGCCCATGGAATGAAAGGATCAGCCGATCGGCAACGATGCGGAATATTTTACCCGAGTTCTTCTTGCTTCCCAACGGGTCCTCTTCTGTCGCGGCGCGCGTTGCCATTATCGTTCGGGTCTGCCCGGCAGTCTCTCTGGCCACAAATCAATCGCGGCATGGACTGCGCAGTATCGTGCCATCGAGCTGTGCGAGGCCTATGTCCGCGCCCGCGAGGATAGCGAGCGAGTTCGACGTGGTTTTGCGCTGTCTTGGCAACATTTCGCCCATGCTTCCTATCCTTATTGTCCGGAACTTAGCTGAAGGAGCCCTAGCTCGCGCCCGCGCTTTGCATCCGATAAATATCCGGCCGGGCGGCGGGCCAACATTCCAGCTCGCCATGCGGGTTTTGGGCTGGCGCTTGGCGCGCCGTCTGCAGGTCGCCTCAGGGCGACCATGACCGGTGATGATAACAGGTCCTCGAAGCGAGCGAGCTCGAATGGCTGGGATTCGATTAGCACGTGACGATAGGTACGGCTGAGGCGTCTCGTGCGTATTGCACTAACGGCAGATCCCGAGCTTCCAGTTCCACCAATTTTATACGGCGGTATCGAGCGTGTTATCGACATGCTCGCGCATGGATTGGTCGCCCGTGGGCATCAGGTGACGGTTTTCGCTCATCCCAAATTTGCGACCGCTGGAAAGTTAATTTCCTGGCAGGGGCGTAGTAGCCGCTCCAGGATCGACACGGCTCGAAATGCGACAATGCTGGCACGCCAAGTTCTGGCGGGGCGCTTTGATCTGTTGCACTCTTTCTCGCGTGTTGCCTATCTGGCGCCGATCTTGGCATTGCCGATCCCGAAGCTTATGACCTATCAACGCGAGATTAGTCGGCGTTCAATCAAACTTGGGCACACACTCTCGCGCGGAACGCTGTGGTTTTCGGCGATCAGCCGCTCGATGATGCAACATGTCGCCGACATCGGGAACTGGCGGCTGATCTTTAATGGCGTGCCGTTATCGCGGTATAACTTTCGTCCGCATCCGGACCCGGACGCGCCGCTGGTATTTCTCGGCCGTATCGAGGAGATTAAGGGCCCCCATCTCGCTATCGAGGTCGCGCGTCGCTCAGGTGTTCCACTTATCATGGCGGGCACTGTTCCAGTGGAACACCGTAGCTGGTATGAAACCAGGATCGCGCCGCACGTTGACGGCAAGATGGTCGTCTATGTGGGGCCGGTTAATGACCTCCAAAAGAATGAACTTCTTGGCCACGCGCGCGCGCTGCTTATGCCGATCGTGTGGGAGGAGCCGTTTGGCATCGTGATGGTCGAGGCAATGGCCTGTGGTACTCCGGTGCTCGGACTTGCGCGCGGCGCCGTGCCGGAAGTGGTCGATCACGGCGTGACTGGCTTTGTTTGCGGCGACGTTGCTGGGCTGGCCGCGGCTGTTGCGCGGCTCGGCGCGATCGACCGGGGCGCCTGCCGCGCCCGGGTTGAAAGGCTGTTTTCCGACTCAGTGGTCGTTGAGAGCTACCGGGCGGTCTATGCTGAAATGCTCGCCTGCCGCACGATGCGCACGGCGGCATAAGACCTCGTTTACCCGCGCGATTTTCGCTCCGTGAAGGCCCTCATCAAATTACTGATGGCACAGACGCCGTACCGCATCGGGCGTGATAGAGGAGCGAACAGTTTCAGGCCATAGAGCCCTGTTTGGTCGAGATGCAGAGACGGGGTTTCGCGCCGCGAATGATCATAGATGGGGGAGCGCACGCCGGTTCATTTAGTATCGCTGCGCAACGGATTTTTCCGGATGCCAGCTTCCATCTAATCGAGCCGCAGCCTGCTTGCAGCAAGTCGCTGCGAAAGCTGTGTTACACGAGGGGTTTCGTTTTCCACGAATGTGCGTTGGCGGAATATCAAGGCTGTATTTGCCAAACTCATTGGGCTTATGCGCCTTACCCTTGCGGATCACCTCGGTGTGCGTCTCGAATATGCTGAGCAGCTTTCCTTCGGCTTTGGTGTTGCCGCGCAGCACCCGCTCCCGTGTCTGGCGCAGCACCTGCCGGACCCGGGGAATCATTTCGTCCAGTTGCTTGCCGGCTTTGCGCAGGACTGACAGGTTGCCTCGCTTGACACCCCCGACGATCTCGCGCGAGAACTTCCAGGCTTGCCCCGTAACCCGGCTGGCGATTTCCAACAATTTGACGTACGCGTTCTTCATCTTCTGCCGCCCTTGCTCCGTCTTGTTGCGGCTGGCGCGAGCGATCGCCAAAACCTTCAGCTTTGCGGATCGGCTGCGATCGCGCATCTGCGTGCCGGCCTTCCCCGCCACAGCGGTAACCCTCTTCATGATGCGCGTCAGGACACGCACGCCGTCACCCAGTAACGTGCTGTCGGTCGGATAGTGGATGTCAGTCTCCACCACGGTCGTATCGACCCGCATCTTACGACCCGTTGCGATCTTGTTTTCCTGCGCGATCTCCACCACCCGCCGGTGCAGTTTTTCGATAACCTCCGGCCCCAGCTGACGCGCCAGGTTTCCCATCGTCCGGTCATCCGGAACCTTTTCACCGCCGACCCGGGTGAACTCGCGATAGACCAGATTGGCGCGCACTTCCCGCGACAGTACTTCGTAACTCCAGTCGCGTACATGCTTCAGCAGCAGCATTCTGAGCACGACCTCAGCGGGCGTCGCCTTGCGCCCACGAGTCTTGCTCTTCCTGCAGCGTTTGGCCAGCTCTTCCTGAATGACGAGAAGCAGGGTGTCATCTTCCAGTGCTTTATCGGCGTGCCGCATCCAAGGTTCCCAGAGATCCTCCACCGTCTCTGCGATGAAGCCATCGGCGAAATTTCGCTGCAGGCGGCGAGCGGCGATCACGACTGGCGTTCCTGTTCTTTGGCTTCCTCGCGATCCAGCCGGAGCAGGAATTGATTCAGTTCGCTGATTGCCTCCAGTGCCTGCTTGACATCGCGATACTCTTCGATTGCCTTTCGAACCAGCGGAACCTGCTCGGGACGCACGCTCACCTGGCGAGTTTTTCCGCCGGGATAACCCACCGTGAGCACCCAGAGCGGATGGCCTTCGCCACGAGCACATTTCAGACATCCCGTGGAGTGATGAATCGTGCGCTGGAGCAGCGAGCCGCGAAGGACACCCGAGGGGGAGGAGAGTTTGGCTGCCAACTTTTCCCTCTTGCGGATGGCTTGCTCACGTGTCATCAGTAACGATGATACATTTATCACACGGCGGAGTCAATACATTTTCTGAACAGAATGTTCTGATATTCAACAGCCGCCAGACGTCACCGATGGCGTCCCGCCCGAGGCAACGTTCGATCCAACAAACAGCCACCCGCCGCACCTATGAAAGTACGGAACTTACATCCGGAATTTTAAGTGGGAAAGTAGCTAAACCCTCCAGCCCCAAAACAGTGAAAACGGCGGCATAACAGGAGACTGTTTGCCGAGTCGCGGCTCCGCGGGGTCTGGAGGGAACCTGTTCACAACGGCTGCGCCATTGTGCGAGTCAAACGCCGAAGCGCCTCACCCGGATGAGTCTGGCCGGCTATTCCTCAGCGAGTTGGTCGCCACCAGTGCTCGCCTCCGCTTCACCGGCAAGAGAACTGATTCACTCGGATAGATCTGCATGCCTGAAAAAACGCACGCTCAGGCCGCCTCTATATGTTCGCCGGCGGCTTCACGCTGGCCGGCGAAGAAAGCCCGGTCGGCCGCCATCAGATAAGCCACCAGTTTGCGCGCCACCGCCAGCGTCGCCCGATTGCGATGTCCGCCTTTTGCAATCGCTTTACGATGCACTTCTTTCAGCTTCTCGTTGTACATCGGCGCCAGTTTCGCAGTTTCGATCAGCGCGCTCTGCAGATGCGCGTTGCGTTGTTTGGAAAGCGGCCCGCGCTTCTGCTGGCCGGCCGATTCGCGCAGCGCGCTGGTCAGCCCGCAATAACTCATGGCATGTTTGATCGAAGGAAAACGCTCCGGCGTGGCTGCTTCCAGTGCCCAGCCCAACGCCGTCACTGTCCCCACTCCGTCAATCCGGCATAACGCTTTCACTCGCTCCTCCAGGGCAGGATGACGCGCCAGCATACCCTTCAGCCGCCGGTCCATGGCCTGCAGGGTCGTCATCTGGGCGCGATTGAACTCGAGCAGTGGCCGCAGTTCCTGGCCGATCCACTCGTTGTCCTTCACCAGGCTCTCGAAATAGCGTTTGCCGTGCAGACGGCGTCGTTCGTATTCCACCCCGGCCCCCATCAGCAATCCCGCCGTCTTGTTCTTGAACATCACGGTTTCTTCCACCAGCAGGCGCCGGAACCGCAACTGCTGCCGTAACGCGCCCAGTTCCGGCGAAATTACGAAACAGGACGGAAACAGGTTGCACCGCAGGAGGTCCGCAATGGTGCGGGCATCGATCTTGTCGCTCTTTTTCTTCCCCGCGCAGATTGCTTTCATGCGCGCCGCGTGCCCCATCTCGAGCTTTGCGGCATGCGGCTTCAGATGCTCGTAAATCCAGTGGCTGAATATGGTCGCTTCCATCGCGCCATGCCATGGCCCCGGCAGCGTCTTTACCCATTCGTTCAGCGCCGTTCGCGTGGCCGGAATGCTGCCCTCCTTCACGATTGCACCCTCTGCTGTCTTAACGCAGAAGGCGATCACTTGCTTATGTACGTCCAGTCCGACAAAATAAACTCGCATAGGTAGTTTCTCCACAATCGGGTTTGAGGAACCTTCGGGCTCCTCCCTCGATTGTGGAGAATCCCGAACTCCCTCTACCTACGCATTCAAACAGTAAAGAGTGGTAAGAAGCCTTCGTTTTCCCTACTTCCCTACGAGTGCCGTATCACCAGCACGTCGCCGTCCTTGACGATGTATTCCTTGCCTTCGAGCCGCAGCAGACCCTTCTCGCGCACGCCCGGATACCCGCCCAGATCGATCAGATTCTTCCAGTTCACCACTTCCGCGCGAATGAACTTCTTCTCGAAGTCCGAGTGAATCGCCCCCGCCGCCTTCACCGCCGTGCTCTGGATCGGAATCGTCCACGCCCGCACTTCCGTATCGCCCGCCGTGAGAAAACTCATCAGCCCCAGCAACCGGTAAGTCGCGTCGATCATGCGCTGCAGCCCGCCCTCGCTCAGCCCGTAACTCGACAAATATTCCAGCGCGTCAGCCGCCGGCAACTCCGCAAGCTCGGCTTCGATCTTCCCGCAAACCGCCGTCACCGCCGTATTCGCCTTCCCCGCCAGCGCTCCGCTCCGATACTTCTCTTCCACTTCGTGCAACCGCCCGGCATCTTCTTCGCCCAGGTTCAGCACCAGCAGCATCGGCTTCTGCGACAGAAACTGAAAGCCGCGGATGCGCTTCTCGTCCTCAGCGGTGAATTCCAGATTCCGCAACGGAGTATTCGCTTCCAGCGCTTCCTTGCACCTGATCAGCAGCGCATATTCCGAATCGAGCTCCGGATTCCGCGTCTTCTTGCGATCCTTGTCCACGCGCTCCAGGCGCTTCTCCACCACCACCAGATCGCTCAGAATCAACTCCGTCTCCACGTCTTCGAAATCGCGCGCCGGGTCCACCGAGCCCTTCTCGTGCGGCACCGTCTCATCCTTGAACACCCGCAGCACATGCGCGAACGCATCCGCCACGCGCAGACTCGCCAGATAAGCCGGATCGCGCAGAGTCTCCTTCGAGATCGACGGCACGTCCACGTATTCCACCGTCGCGTAGGTGATCTTCGGCGGCTGATACAACTTCGACAGCGCATCCACGCGCGGATCGGGCACCTTCGCCACCCCGGTCTTCACCGCGGTCGAACCCATGCGCGATTCCTGTGAACCCCGGTCAGAATCGTGAACAGGGACGTCTTGCCTATCATAGGCAGGCCAATAATTGCAGTTTTCATTTATAGGGGAACTTCAACTTGAGCCAGAATCTCTTCAATGATACGTTCGCCGGCCACCGCGCCGTTGGCATTCCGCCGCAACGCAAGCGTTGTGCGCGCCGCCACCATCACGCGATGCCCAAGCACCTTCGGCGCAAGCACCTTCACATCGTCCGGAAGCGCATAGTCGCGCCCTTCCACCAGCGCATTCGCCTGCACCGCGCGATAAAGCGCCTGCGAGCCCCGCGGACTCACGCCCAGCGCCAGCCCCTCATGCGTGCGCGTCCGCTCGACCATCGCCAGCATGTAATCCACGATCGCCTCATCCACCGCGACCTGTTTCACCGCGCACTGCAGTTCCAGCAGTTCCTCGCGGCTCAGCACATGCGGCATGGTCTCGCCATGATGCTCATCCTGCTGCCGGATGATGTCGCGCTCACTCGTCACGTCCGGATACCCGATCCGCAGCCGCATCAGAAACCGGTCCAGCTGCGATTCCGGCAGCGGATACGTCCCATGATGCTCCACCGGATTCTGCGTCGCGATCACCATGAACGGCTCCGGCAGCGGCAGCGTCCGCCCGTCCACCGTCACCTGCTGTTCATTCATCGCCTCGAGCAGCGCCGATTGCGTCTTCGGCGTCGTGCGGTTGATCTCGTCGGCCAGCAGGAAGTTCGTAAACATCGGCCCCGGCTTGAACTCGAAAGCCTCGGCATGCGCGTTGTAGATGGTCACGCCCAGCACGTCCGAAGGCAGCATGTCGCTCGTGAACTGCAGCCGGTGGAACCCGCCGTGGACCGCCCGCGCCAGCGCCTGCGCCAGCGTCGTCTTCCCCACGCCCGGCACGTCTTCGATCAGCAGATGCCCGCGCGCGAGCAGACACACGAGCGCCATCCGCACAGCCTCGGCCTTACCGCGAATACTGAGTTCGATCGCTGCTTCGATTTCGCCGAGCTTGCCCGGCGCAATGCGCGTGGCGAGCGTGGCCGGGAATGACGACATCTTTTCCCAGAATAGCGTGGCCATCGGTCACCTGATCAGTATGTGGTCGGCCTTTCCTTTCGTAGAACCTCTGCGATTCCGGATTTGTGACTACAATGGTCACATGATCGCGACACTTCGGGAAAGCAAGGCCAAACTCTCGGAGCTCGTAGAGCGCGCGAGTCGGGGAGAGGAGATCCTGATCACCGTTCACGGAAAAGTGAAGGCGAGGCTCACGGAAGTTCGGCAAGCCGATCCCGCGGCGCTGGGCAAGGCTTGGGCAGACGAACTGCGGGAACTCCATCGGACCATGAAGGTTCGCAGGAAACCAGCCCTACCGATTGAACGGATCCTGGAGCAGGACAGAGAGGATCGGGTCTGAGTTCTCTCTTCTGGGATACGTCCGCGCTCGTCAAAATCTACGCAAAGGAACCGGATCGGAACTATTTCCTCGGCCTCGTCGAAGCGACATCGAGCCCTTTGCTCACTTCCTTGCTGACTCGTGTCGAGGTGGCGTCCGCCTTGTACCGGAAGGAAGGGTTCGGTGACATCTCCCGGGCCGATACTGGACGGGCGATCGCCCGCTTCGATGCGGATTGCTTCTCTGGCAGGATAATCCTGACTCCGTTGCGCCCCGAAATTGCTCAGCAAGCGGCGGATCTCATTCGCCGTCTGAGGCTCCCGCACAGTCCGGTGAGCCTCCGCAGCCTTGTTGCGCTTCACCTCGCGACGGCGATTGCCGCCGGAGCCGCCGCCGCCGTCACAACCGATACGCGCCTGCGTGAAGCCAGCCTGCTCGCCGGACTTGCCGTCAAGCCATAACAAGAGACCGGGAATCACCGCGGTGATCCCGCCAATACACTCCAACTGATTCATCGGATCCTTATGCCGCGGCCGACCTCCTCGAAATGAATCATCGAAGGACGTGGCCTTTCCACATCCATAGTCCCGAAAGCACCATGACAGGAACGACGACAAACCGCACGCGGCCGGCGTACTTGGGAATTTCCTCAAACTGACGAGGCATAAATATATCCGAGTATGGGAATGCTAAGGACGATGTGAATCCAACGGACAATCGAACGTTTTGTGACGTCTTTCATGATTCAATTGTCCCGCCCAGTTGGGCATTCGACGCCGAACTGCTTCGCATACTCCGCGTTCAGCCGCTGCCAGCCCTCGAACTTCATCGCCTCAATACCAGCGATGCGGCCGATAGGAGTTCCGCCGAGGACGCTATCCAGAACATCAAAAGCAATGTGCCACCCGGCAGCACCCATCGAGATGAAGCGGCGATCGATGCTGGTCCACAGCGTAAGGCGCGTGCCGCCGCCAAAGGAGGGTTCGAGTTCCCACCGGAAATCGCCATACTCAACCACCTTGAGCGCGTCGGCTCGCGTCACCTTGGTGTCGAACGACGTAGGCGTTCCTACCCAGGTGAGCTTCACCGTGTTTCCAGCCGTAGCGAGGCTCCCGTCGGCTTCAAAAGGCGCCCACTCGCGCAATTGCGCGGGGTCGGTTAGCGCCTGCCAGACCTTTTCCGACGAGTGGTGCAGTTCTCTGACGAGAATGAGCTCCCACTTCTCTCCGTTTTTTCGTACCTGCGCCCCGCTGGCCGGACCAGGCGCGTAGTATTCGCGATCGCCCATCTATCTTCTCCTTTTCTTTTCTTTCTTTGGCGCTGATCGTTCCATGTTGTCGAGATGGCGCTCAAGTGCGTCTACATGAGCGGACCACAATCGGCGGAACGGAGCCAGCCATGCATCCAGTTCCCGAAGCGGTTCGGGCGTCAGCCGGTAGAGACGCCGCTGCGCGTCCACCGTGGACTCGACGAAACCCGCCTCGCGCAGCACTCGGAGGTGCTTTGACACGGTCGGCTGCGGCATGCGAAGCTGGCGCTCGATCTCTCCGACCGACTGCTGCGACGAGACCAGGAGGCTCAATATCGCGCGGCGGTTCGGCTCCGCAATAATTTCGAAAGCAGATTCCACTCCCTGTATATACCGCAATCTATATATACGTGTCAAGGAATATAAGCACCTGACGAATATCTTCAGGACCAGTTTGGACGCGAATTGCCGCTTATTGATACGCGCGGCTCTGTAAAATCTGTGCTTTACTGAGCCGCGACTGTGAAGGAGCGGTTTTTTTACCCCAGGCTGCTGCTAAGAAGATCTCAGGCACATCCGGTCAATTGCCGGTTTCGTGCCACGGCACGATGATGCTCTTCAACACGGTCCTGCCGTTCGGATCGGCTACGGGCCGGTTGTTGTTCGAGTATCCGTTGTAGTTGGGGAACATGCTGATCAGGCTATGCAATTTGGCCAGCGCGCTGGGCGTGATGGGAACCGTATCCTGCATCAGGAACCATTGCACGCTTTCCGAGCACGCCGGCGTTGTGAGTGAACCTTCGTAGCGATAAAACTCCTTGCGGAACGGCAGCATATCGAAGACGTTGACCTCCTGCGATAGTTCAACTTCTCCAGGCGATGTGGGAGAAAGGGCCATGATGGTATCGAATATCGGCAGTCCTGCTATGGAACTCGACAGAAGCACGCCGATGACGGCGGTTTCGCCAATGGCATTCGTGTGCACAAGGTGAAGTTCCGCGTCATATCGGACGCCGTTGATCGTGTGTTCACTTGGCGCATGAAAATGAAACTGCACCAGTTGATAGGTGTCGGTTGGCTGCGATCCAACGTCAAGGTCGCTGTTGGGATCGTAGGGCACTTCGATATAGTGGCCGGTGTTTTCGATCTTGAGCGGAGTCGGTTTGTATCTGAACAGCAGCGCGGAAAAGACCGCGGCAACTGCGTTGCCGGGGACGATGTTCATAGGCGACTGCTTCATCCCGACCTCACCGGTGGTAACGTCGCCGCATGTGGCGAACGACGGCGTCACAGTACCCCAGTGCGGGGGGCCGATCGGCGAAGCGGGGTTGTGATTCCATGCTTGTCCCCAGACAAGACTCGAAAAAGTCAAAACAGCTGTCACCGCTGCAAAAACTGTCCTCATAGTGCTCCTTTTGAATTGAATCGGGAGTTTCGTCCCGGCGATTCCGGCATTTGTGATTGGTGAGCACAGTCCCGATATCTGTGGTTGGGCACTGTGCGTGACACGGGCAACGCGAAACACAGGTGAGCGACAGAACGGCGCGAGATTGCCGGGAAGGTGTTGGTCTTGATGCCTGCGCCGTGGGCTTTGAATCCGTTCTTTTCGACGAAAATGTGAGAGCTGCCGGACCCTGCGTGTTCAACTCCACCTTCTCGAGAACCCCTGCGTTTTCTGCATTATCGGTGGATCTGAGACAGCAACATGACACTCAGGATGCGCCGCGCGCCATCGTGATTTATTTTATTTATCCCCCCGGTCAGCCCGGGCGCAAGACGCCAGGAGACACGGAAACGAAATGCGGATTCTGAATTGACCATCAGGGCAGCGTGTTGCCGGCGGCTTGTTCCGATGACGGACGGCGCACCGCCGCACCGATTGGCTTCAGCCCGATTCAGCTCGGCTTGCTACGTGGAAATCGACTTGATTGAGGATTCCGCTGAAGGCGATGCAAAGGAAGGATAGTCGTGGCGAGGATGGGGGCGTGGGGCAAGGAGCCGCAGTCCTCCGCACACATTGACCCCGGAGCGCGATAGCCCTTCGGCCTGTTGACCGATTCGGCAACATGTCACCAGGCCATCAGAACTCCGATTTAGCGCCGAGCCCTCTTGCCCATTCAGGGGATTTCGAAGTGAGATCGCCATCCCATTTGTCGATCAGGCGACTCGTTGCGATGTCTCGCAGTTCGTAATGTTGCACCGGCGTGCCATGAGGGAAATCCTGATAGAACGCAACCCGCTTGCCGCCCGCCACAAAGTGCCAATCGAAAATCGCTCTACCATCGCCATTGAATCCGCGCAGAGGCTTTCCCGGCCTGTAGATCATAAGCTTCAAGGACAGGGGATAAGACGTGCAGCAGTTTTCGTAGTCAACCAGCCAGCCGGCAGCCCGTTTGTCTTCAGAAATCGACACCGAACTGCTGCCCACTTGTTCCTTGTCAGTTGGCGGTTGCGCTTCTTTCCCATCCCCGTGAACGATATGCACCGTACCTCCAGCGCAAAACTCATTGAGAACGTCAGAGCAGGCAATGTATACAGCGGCGATGGACGTTGCTTTCGAGGTTTGCATCGAAGTTCCGATTAAGCCCGGCTTGGAGACAGGCTCTTTTATCTGGATGCGGCCAACAAGATGAACAATCGGTTCGCTCCGAGGTGAGAATTCCAAAACAATATCTCCCATTGCTATGTCTTGCCCTTCGACAACCTCTATTGTTCCTATTCCCCTGACCAGAAGCGGGTTCTCCGCGACGGTCAGGCTGACCTGATATACGGCGCCTCGTGTAAGGGAAAAAGCAAACATTCCCTTCTCGTCCGTCTTCAGCTTGCTGTCCTGAAGACGCCCATTCGTCGTCACGGTCCTGAAGGTCACGGTCCGATCTGGAATCGGCGCACCGGTCGATGCCACGACCCTACCGGAAATATGAACTGCATCGATAGGCGCGCCTGACTTCACTTGTGCGAAAGCACCGCTACCGAACGCGACGGCGACAATGGCGACGATAGCGATGATGGCTACGATGGCGCCGGCGCCTCTTCCAATGCCCCTGGCCATATGGCAACATGCTAGCGCCGATTCGGTTCACAACGCCACAGCCAGGCCGCTCTCTTCATGCCAGCGAGTCACAGGCAACTGCGACGTGAGAATCAGCGGGCGGACCTGCTATCGGTCCTCGCAAATCCCGCGGAAGTCCCGTCGCTCCGGGTCGGACAGTGACGCCATGCCCAATCGTCGATCACCAGCACATCAGTCCGGCTCAAACGTGCGAAGCAGATTGCGAAAGCTTCGGCGGGGCACGCTTTCTGCGCCCGTCCCCGGACTTTATCGCGCTGAATTCTTTTTGTCACACAATCCAAATGCTGTATTAACATCCTCCTGCTTCAATAGTGCTTTCTCCTGGGCAACCCATAAATCGCAGGGCTCATTTCGCAAGGGGTCGCGGATGGTCCGGCTAGGCAACATCTCTCCACGTTTGCAGGGTTTGCGATTAGCACGCAGCTTCTTTGCGCTACCAGAACGAAAGGGGTAAGCAAAATGAAAATCCGAACCTTATCGATGTTAATGACGGCACTGTTACTGACGGTTCAGTTATTCGCGCAGGATCGCGCCGCCATTCGCGGAACGATTACTGATCCCTCCGGCGCATTGGTCGCGGGTGCGCACGTCGAATTGAAATCGCCCGCGTACCGGGCTGCACTCGGAGACGGTTACGGGCGGCGCGGGAATCTACGAATTCGACTCTCTGCCGGTCGGATCCTACCAGATATCGATTACGCAGAATGGTTTTCGTCCGGTCACCGTGAGTGAGATCACCTTGCAGTATTCCGAGATTCGCACGGTGGATGAACAACTGACGGTGGGCGCCGCCTCAGACAGCGTCGAAGTGGTCGCTTCGCTCGAAGGTCTGAATCGCGCCAACGCCGAAGTCGGCGAGGTCGTCGACACCAAGCAGATGCAGGAACTGCCGATCAGCGGGCGCAACTGGGCCGAACTCGCCCTGCTCGCCAACGGCGCGGTCAATTACAGCGATGGCTCGCAGCGCAACGTGCGCTTCAACGGCCACTCGCTGGACGATGGCAACATCACGCTCGACGGCATCGATGCCACGGGCGTTCAGGAACAGACCATGAAGTCCGACACGCGCCTCGCGGTCGCCATCGACGCCATCTCCGAGTTCCGCGTGACGACCGCGGTCTATACCGCCGAAAGCGGCGCGGCCGGCGGCGCGCAGATCAACGTCATCTCGAAGACCGGCACCAACAACCTGCACGGCAGCGGATTCTACGCCGTGCGCAACGACGCGCTCGATTCCCGCTCGCCGTTCGACGGCGCCACGCTGCCTCCATTCACGCTGAACCAGTTCGGCGCGAGCCTCGGCGGCCCGATCATGAAAAACAAGCTCTTCTTCTTCACGAACTTCGAAGGGCTGAACCAGCACCTCGGCCATACCTTCCAGAACACCGTGCCGAACGCACGCGTTCCGCGCGCAGGTTCTGGCGGCGTCGCCCGCGATGGCGCCGCTGATCAATCCTTATCCGACCGGCGGAGTTCCCATCGCCGGCACCACGAACAATCTCGTGACCCTGGTGAAGAACGATTCGATCCGCGAAGACTCCGGCCTTGCGCGCCTCGACTACCGCCCCACCGACAAAGACTCGATGTATCTCCGCTACAACATCGACAACGCCTATGCGGATACTCCGTCGGATGCTCTCGGCTCGCACTCCGTGGTGCCGGTGATTCCACAGAACGTCGCCGCGCAGTACCAGAGGCTGATTTCGCCGACCCTGATCAACGAATTCAAATTCGGCTGGAACCACGTCAACTATCACAACTGGACGGCTACGGCACCGCGCCGGTCGCAACCAGCCCGTTCAGCTTTGACGGACTGAGCAGCAACTCGCTCGATACCGAAGTCGGCACGACACTCTCGTTCATCGACAACGTGACCAAGATCGTCGGCCGCCACACGTTCAAGGCCGGCATCGAGATCCGCCGCGTCATGCTGGACAATTCCGGCAACACGATTACGACGCAGTCGATCACCTACGCCTCCGATCAGGATTTCATCAACAACGCCGCGTCCGCGGCCACGTACCTCCAGGGCGAGGGCATCGCGCACAGCCGCCACACGATGTATATGGGCTACGCGCAGGACGAGTTCAAAGTCACTCCGCGCCTGACCCTGAACCTGGGTCTGCGTTACGAGTTCTACTCGGTGGTGCATGAGCTGGACAACCACTCGGCGGTGGTCGACATCACCGGCTGCGGCGGCTTCTGCCCGCCCGGCACACCCTACTACTGCCCCCAACACCAAAGACTTCGGGCCGCGTCTGGGCATCGCCTGGGCGCCCGGTATTCCTTCACAGGCAAAACCACCATTCGCACGGGCTTTGGCATCTACTACGGCGCCAACCAGAACGATGACTTCTCCGACCCGGCGGAAAGCTTCGTGCCCCGCTATTCGCTGACCAATGCGGATTTCCCCGCGCTCAGCTTTCCGCTGACGACCGCGTTTCTCAATCCCGCCAATCAGCTCTACTCGCCCAAGGCCATCGCCCGCGATCGCAAGGACGAGTACTACCAGCAACTGGGATTTCATGATTCAGCACGATCTGGGCGATGGCTTTGTCGCGCAGGTCGGCTACGTGGGATCCAAAGGAACGCACATGTTCGACAAGTACACGTTGAATCTCATTGATCCCCTGACCGGCAAGCGCCCGCTCGCGCAGTTTGGCTCCTTCGGGGAGAAGGCCAACACCGGCAACGACAACTTCAACGCACTGCAGGCCCAGATCCATCGCCGCTTCAGGAACGGCCTGATGCTGCAGAGCAATTACATGTGGTCGCACGGCATCACCGACGCGTCCATCGGCGCCGGCGAGTCCGTGACGTTCCAGAATATGGCCTGCCGCGCCTGCGACCGCAGCAGCACCAACATCGACGTGCGGCATTACTTCACCACGAACGCCATCTACGAACTGCCGTTTGGAAAGGGCAAGCCTTTCGCGCAGGATGGCGCTCGCCGCGGCGGTGCTCGGCGGCTGGGAACTTGCCGGCATCGCGACCGCGCGCACCGGCCTGCCGGTCAACATCACCATCACCCGCAAGGCTGCCGCGCTGCCCGATGGCAACACCTCCAGCCAGCGTCCCAACTATGTCGCGGGGCAGGACATCTACGCCGCCAACCAGACCATCACGAACTGGTTCAATCCGGCGGCATTTTCCACGCCGGCCTCCGGAACCTGGGGCAACCTCGGGCGCTACGTCGCCACCGGTCCGGGCGCGGTGGAGTTCGATACATCGTTGCAGCGCAGGTTCAAACTCACCGAGAAAGTCAGATTCGATCTGCGCGCCACCGCCTATAATCTGGCCAATCACCCGATCTATTCCAATCCGTCCGGCAACTCTTCTTCGTCCAGCTTCGGGCGCATCACGAGCGTGATCAACACGGGCGCAACCGGCTCGGGCGCTCCGCGGCGCATCGAATTTATGCTGCGGACGCAATTCTGAACATGATGAAGACGCCTGTTTTTCTGAGCCGCGACGGAATGGCCGGATGGTGGCACGGGCGTCAGCCTGTGCGGGCCCGCACCGCCGGTTTACTTTTCACGTTGTCCCTTCTGGCACTCGCGAGCTTCGCCGTCTGGGCGCTCGGCTCGAAGCCGGTACTGGCGCAGGAGCATTCGGCCGAGCGGAGTGGTCGGCGGCCCGTACACGGTGAATGTGGGACCCAGATCGGCGACCATCATGTGGGTCGTCGAGAGCGGCCAGGCCTCGGTCGGCCTCACGCCGGACAAGATGACCCAAACCGTGCCTCTGCTGCGCGCGGAAAAGATTCTGTTGAGTGGATTAAAGCCCGGAACCCAGTACTTCTACCAATCGTTCGCCGGTGACGCCGGGAAGGGATCCTTCAAGACCGCGCCCATAGGAGCGGCGGCCTTTCAGTTCGTCGTCTATGGCGACACCCGCACGCGGCACGACGTGCATCGCGCCGTGATTCAGTCGATCCTCAAATACGCCCATCCCGATTTCGAAATGCAGACCGGCGATCTCGTGGAAAACGCCAACGACGCTTCCTTGTGGCCGATCTTCTTCGACGCCGAGCGCGATCTGCTCCGCCAAGGCGCTTACTTCCCGTCGGCTGGGAATCATGAGCGTAACGCGAAAAACTACTTCGACTTCATGGACACCAAACCGTACTACTCGTTCGACTGGGGCGCCGCGCATTTCGCCGTGATCGACAGCGACATCGGCAACGTGAGCTCTCTAAAGTCGGAAAGGGACGCGTTCTGGCAGGAGCAAACGAAGTGGCTGGAGAGCGATCTCACGGCCTCGCAGGGCGCCGATTTTCGTTTCGTGTTTGCGCATCATCCACCGATGACCGCCGTCACGCGGCGTCAGGGCGACAATCCCCACATGACCGCGCTCGAGCCTCTCTTCGAAAAATACCGCGTGTCCGCCGGATTCTTCGGTCACGATCACAACTACCAGCACTATAAGAAAAACGGCATAAACTACTTCATCACTGGCGGCGGCGGCGCGCCCCTGTACGATGTGGACACCCCGCCCCCGGGCATTACGATCAAGGTCGCCAGCACGGAGAACTTCGTAGCCGTGGATATCGACGGCAAGAAGGCGCACGTGGAAGCGAAAAAGCCAACCGGCGAAACGATCGACGTTACCGATTTCGGGCAGTAGGCCCGGTCGTCCATTAATAAAATCAGCGGCCCTGTAACATGAAAGGTGTCTTTCGACACACTGTTATGATTCCCCGAAAGGCCGTGACAATGGACAACCCAAAAATCGAAGTTGAAAAAGTAAGTATTCCGGACGTGAAGAAGCCCGCTGGTGAAGGTGAGCTCACCGAGAGCGAACTGAACAAAGTATCAGGCGGCGGCTATGGTTACGGCGCCGACAAGAGCTCCGGGTCCTGAATTCCCGACAGGCACATCATGCGGTCCCACTCCGGCTCGACCGGAGTGAGTGCCGCAATCAGCACCAGCCCCAGCCGGAACCTTTCCGGCCCCTTCAGGGTGCAGTCCCACGCGGTAACCGCGCGGTCCAGCCATTCGACCGCCGCGGCTTTACACGCCGGATCCTGATTTAGTCTCCAGATTCTGTTCCAGGTGTGGCCAACGCTGGCGGCGCGCGATAGCGGCCACGCAGTCTTGAGAGAGCGTTCGATCATTGCCCGTCCGAACTCGGGCAACCCGATCTGTAGACAAACCGCGGCAATTTCCAGACACTCATCCGACGCGGTTTCGGAATTCAGCCATTCGGAAATTCTCTCGCGAAGCCATCGCGCGCGCTCTTTCTCAATACCTGAAGCGGCAAGCCGGCAAAGAAAATGCGCGATGCCCCAAATCCCCTCAGAGACGCTTGCCATGTGGGCAATGTTCGCACGCCCCAGCACCTCCTCCAGATGCCCGAGAACCAACTCCAAACCCCGCTTGGCTGCCGGAACCGGTAAGCGCTCCAGAAAATAGACTCCCCATCCGGCGAGGCCCGTGGCGAGATACGGATCACCTTGCCAGCGGCCGCGCTCAAGTTCGAGCAGCAGCGCCGCATCCGTATCCTCATTGATCTCCGGATTTTCGCGCGCTACCTGCTCAACCACAAAACCCAGTCCCGCCAATCCCCCGTACAATCCAAGCCGCCTGGTGCACCACATCGCGTCCGCCTGGTGAATCGCCAGGTTCAACTGCTGAACCGCCGCACTATCGGCCTGCGCTTTGTAAGCAAGGAACAGAGCAGCTTCCAGATGGTTGCTGGTCCCCGGCGCTTCCACGGTAATCGCCTCCAGAACGATCCTGGCGCGTTCGCCAGGCTCACTCGCCGGGTCGATAATCGCTGTCCACTCCCTCGGGTTTTGCGTTACCGCTCCTTTACTGTTTGAATGCGTAGGTAGAGGGGAGTTCGGGATTCTCCACAATCGAGGGAGGAGCCCGAAGGTTCCTCAAACCCGATTGTGGAGAAACTACCCTATGCGAGTTTATTTTGTCGGACTGGATGTACATAAGCAAGTGATCGCCTTCTGCGTTAAGACAGCAGAGGGTGCAATCGTGAAGGAGGGCAGCATTCCGGCCACGCGAACGGCGCTGAGCGATCCGGAACAGGCCGGTCACCAGACATTCATTTGCCGCCGGTCCATGGCCTGCAGGGTCGTCATCTGGGCGCGATTGAACTCCAGCAGTGGCCGCAGTTCCTGGCCGATCCACTCGTTGTCCTTCACCAGGCTCTCGAAATAGCGTTTGCCGTGCAGACGGCGTCGTTCGTATTCCACCCCGGCCCCCATCAGCAATCCCGCCGTCTTGTTCTTGAACATCACGGTTTCTTCCACCAGCAGGCGCCGGAATCGCAACTGCTGCCGTAACGCGCCCAATTCCGGCGAAATTACGAAACAGGACGGAAACAGGTTGCACCGCAGCAGGTCCGCAATGGTGCGCGCATCGATCTTGTCGCTCTTTTTCTTCCCCGCGCAGATTGCTTTCATGCGCGCCGCGTGCCCCATCTCGAGCTTTGCGGCATGCGGCTTCAGATGCTCGTAAATCCAGTGGCTGAATATGGTCGCTTCCATCGCGCCATGCCATGGCCCCGGCAGCGTCTTTACCCATTCGCTCAGCGCCGTTCGCGTGGCCGGAATGCTGCCCTCCTTCACGATTGCACCCTCTGCTGTCTTAACGCAGAAGGCGATCAGTTGCTTATGTACGTCCAGTCCGACAAAATAAACTCGCATAGGTAGTTTCTCCACAATCGGGTTTGAGGAACCTTCGGGCTCCTCCCTCGATTGTGGAGGATCCCGAACTCCCCTCTACCTACGCATTCAAACAGTAAAGGAGCGGTAAGAAGCCTTTTTCAGCTTAAAGGATTGTCACACCGCGCGGATTCTGGCCCGGAACGTCCCAGAAACTCCGGTCATTCTGCGCGAAAAGTTCGGTGGGCAACACGGTGGTGCGCTGGTTCAGTTCCACACGCCGGCGAACCTCGTGCAATCCCGGCAGACCGAGCTGTTCGTCAAAGCCGGGTTCACTGAACTCCAGATTTTCGAAATCGTGCGGAAACGGTTCCTCGCCCAGCAGTTCGTAAAGCCGGCCAACCACCGCGGTCGGGTTCGCCGTGATCGAATCGTAGCGGACGGCGATCAGCCGCGCTGCGTTCTCGCCATACCAGGCCTGCCGCAGAGCCTGCAGAGATCCCGAAAGAATACCTTTCTTCAGCATGTAGTCGACGCGCGTGTAAACATTGTCGGCCGCTTCCTCGGGGATCATCCGGCTTCGCGAGAAAGGGTCCGCTTGCACGCGCCGTTCAATACTGTCCAGAATCCATGCAGGACTGCGCACGCAGCAGATCACTCTCGTCTCGGGGAACAGAGAACTCAGCGCTGCGAGATGAGCGCACCAGCCGCGGTTCGTATCGAAGATCAGTTTCCGGTCGGCCACATCAGCGAAGTAAGCCGCGAACACTGACCGAATCACACGTTCTCGCTGGCATTCGGACAATGCCCGTGAGTACTCGTTCGCCGGGCCCATGGATCGCACCAGTCCCGCGAAGATACCGTGCAGCGGGCTTGACATCCCGGCGTGGAAATTCGGGTTCTGCCGCAGGATCGCCGCCAGCATGGTGGACCCCGACCGCGGCAATCCCGATATAAAGCAGACTCTGGGCAAAACGGATTTCATGCCTTTTCATCCTCCGCCAGGACCGAATCCTCCGTCAAACAATTTTCAGTTTCCTGGCGGTTGCCTTAACGGCTATGCTGGAAGCTCATCTCAAATATCCACCGCATGGCGCGACTCCCGCTTCTTCTTCTCTGTTCCATTTGCGCGACCACGCCGTTGCCCGCTCAACTGCCGTTCTATACCGACGACCCCGCGGTCACCGAGCGCGGCAAGTGGCACTTTGAGTTCTTCGACGAATTCGATCTTTTGCAGAATGCTCAATACCCGAACCTCCGGCAAAACACGGCCAATTACAAACTCAACTACGGCCTTCCCTGGAACCTCGAGCTCGATGTGGATGCCCCGTATCTGGCCATCGTCCGGGACCTGCAGACTCCCGGTTCAAGCGGCGCTGGTGACTTTAATCTGGGAGTGAAATGGAATTTTCATAAAGAAACCAAAGACTCCCGCCTTCCCGCTCTGGGCGCCAGCTTGTACATCGAGTTTCCCACCGGCGATGCCAAACAGCAGCTCGGCTCCGGCCTGACCGATTACTGGCTCAACCTGATTGCGCAGAAGTCGCTTTCCGACAAGACCAGAATCAACCTGAATGCCGGTTATCTATTCGCTGGCAACACCAGCACCGGCGTGATCGGAATTGAAAGTACGCGCGGCCATGTTTACACCGGAGGAGTTTCGCTCCTCCACGACTTCACCGCTCGCCTGACGCTCGGCGGCGAGGTCTACGGCGGCTTCACGAGCAATGGAAACCTGGGAAGAAGCCAGCTCCAGGGAATGATCGGCGGCCAATATGCCCTGAGGGACGGATTGGCGTTCACCTTCGGTCTTCTTGGCGGCGAGTTTGTCGCCAGCCCCAGAATCGGGGGGCAGATCGGCTTCTCCGTGGATTTTCCCGATGTTGTGCACCCCGCCGCCTCGCGCCTGAGTTTCCTCCATTGAGATGCCGAAATAAGCGCAGTTCATGTTACGATCTACTCTGCCTGAAAAGGAGGCTCGATGCCTTGCGCGCCCGAAGTTCTGAAACGCATACCCTTATTTGCCTTGCTGGACGATGAAGAGCTTGCGGTACTGGCGAGCCAGGTTGAGGTGAAGCAATTCGCCGCGCTTGAGCGCATCTACAAGATCGGAGACCCGGGCGGCCAGGCCTGGGTGACGATCTCGGGCGCCGTGCGCGTTTCCACCGTGGATAGCGACCAGCAGGAAGTGATCGTCGATGAGCCCGCCGAAGGCGAATTCTTCGGCTTCGCGTCAATGCTCGATCACACGCCGCACCAGACCATCGCCATGGCGATCAAGGAAACCACGTGCCTCGAAGTCTCGCGCGACGATATCACCGTGCTGCTTCAGCGCAAACCGCAAGCCGGAATGGATCTGCTTACCATGCTTGGCCGCCAGTTCCATGCCTCGCAGCAACTGGTGCGCGGCCGCGCCAACCACAATCCGAATGAAGTAATCGATGCCCAGGAGACCACCGGCGAGCGCATCGCCGACCACGTCGCCCGCTTCGGCGGTTCCTGGGCTTTCATCATCACGTTTGCTGTCATACTCATCGTCTACTCGAGCATTAATGTGATCCTCGATAAGCGCGCGTGGGATCCCTATCCTTTTATCCTCCTGAACCTGTTTCTCTCCATGCTGGCGGCGATCCAGGCGCCGGTGATCATGATGAGCCAGAATCGTCAGGACGCCAAGGACCGCGTACGCAGCGAACTCGATTTCGATGTCAACCGCCGCGCCGAGTCTGAGATCCAGGGCCTCGCCCGCAAGCTGAATCTTCTCGACGAGAAGCTTGACGACGTCGGAAACCTTCTTCGTCACAAGGGCGTTTTGTAACCGTTCTGCCCAAATTCATTCCGAGCCGCGACTGTGAAGGAGCGGTTGGCTTGACACGACCCACTCTCATTTTTCCAATCCGCTACACTTGACCTCACAATCACATGCTGCTTGAGCGAGGCAACAAGCTCGGTCCATACGAGGTCCTCGAGCCCATCGGCAAAGGCGGCATGGGCGAAGTGTACAAAGCCCGCGACACACGTTTGCACCGCACAGTCGCGATCAAAATCCTTCCGAGCGACAAAGTGGTGGATCCGAATCGCAAGCGCCGCTTCATTCAGGAAGCCCGCGCGGCTTCGACGCTGAATCATCCCAACATCATTACGCTGTACGATATCGCGAGCGACGGAAGCATCGATTACCTCGTGATGGAACACGTGCCGGGAAGGTCTCTCGATACATTCATTGCACCGAAAGCCCTGCCTATCGCCGAAGTTATCGGTTACATAAAGCAGATCGCCGCCGCGCTGGCCGCTGCACACGCGGCGGGCATCGTCCATCGCGACATCAAACCGGCGAACGTGATGATAGCCTCCGACGGCCAGGTGAAGGTGCTCGACTTCGGGCTCGCGAAGCTGGCAGAACCGGCACCAGAGCCGGACGGGGAGACTCTGACCAGCGAAACCGCCCTGACCGATGTGGGCGTCATCATGGGCACCGCCGCCTACATGTCGCCTGAGCAGGCAAGCGCCAGGCCGGTAGATCAGCGCACGGATATCTTTTCTCTGGGCGTAATGCTGTATGAAATGCTGGCCGGCCGGAAACCGTTCAGCGGCAAATCGCAGATCGACACCATGCACGCGATCATCAACGATTCCCCGCCGCCGCTCACTGGTTACCCGTCCGAACTTCAGGACATTCTGGACCGGGCGCTCGCGAAGGATCCGAAGGATCGCTACCATCACGCCGCCGATCTCGCGCTGGATCTCACCCGTTTGGCAGGGAGGCCGCCTGTAGTGAGGAATGCGCCGCAATCCAGAAAACCGCGCTGGCCTCTCGCAGCAGTCTCCGTCGTGGCCCTCCTGCTTGCCCTTGGTCTCTGGCGGCTCGCCGCTGAACCGCAGCAACCCGACATGTCACGATACCGCCTGCGCCCTTTCGCCGCCGAAGAGCATGCTGAACTCTTTCCCACATGGTCTCCCGACGGTAAGTCCCTTGCCTATGTAGCCCAGCGCGGGCCTGTTTGGGATCTCACCGTAAAATCGCTCGACGGTTCGCCGCCCTCGGTGCTCGGGCACAACAGCCCGCGCCCCGGGATTATCGGATTTGCCAGCATCTCCTGGACGCCGGACAGCGCCAGGCTGTATTACATACAGACCATTGGCGTCAGCTACGGGCCGGTTTGTTCCGTGGCTCGGGCAGGCGGCGAACCACAACAAGTCATGGACGGGTTTGCCGACGCCGCGGTGCTGTCGCCGGACGGGCACACTCTTGCCGCGCTGATGCGGGAAGTGGAGAATGGCAAAGAGAAGAGAGTCCTCACGCTCACTTCGCCCCCCGGATCGGCGCCGAAGCGAATCCGAACCATTGAGGGCTCCAGCCATCAAAGCCGTATCGCCTGGTCGCCGGATGGCAGCAGGATTCTGCTGTGGTCGCAGGAGCCGCAGTTCTGGATGATCGACGCACGCACGGGCGAAACAAAAACGTTTCAGAGTCCCGTCCCTGAGCCAATCATGTTCAGCCTGTCGTTCATCGATAACCGCCGGATCATTCTGTCCTGGCCCCGGAAGGACGATCCGAATGAAGCCCAGTCGGACTTGTGGTCGCTCGACACGGTCACCGGACGCATGACCCTCATCCTTCCGAGTACCGAGTCGCTCACCGATCCCGTTCTCAGTCCGAACCGTCGTTTGTTGGCCTTTACCAGCGGATCGCTTGACATGGACCTGATGGAACTTCCCCTGGATGGCAGACCGCCGCGCCCTCTGATCGCCACACCGCACTGGGAGGACGACGCGGATTGGTCGCCCGTCTCGCCGCAATTCGTCTACGTGACGCGCGAAGGAATCCGGCTGAGATCCAAAGATGGTTCCCGCGATGGAGTTATCGTGACGCTTGCCATGTTTCAGGGGAAAGAGACCGAAGTGGTAACGCCGGCATTTTCGCCCGATGGAACCCGGATCTCTTACACCGTGGATGGCCCGGACGATCCCGGCCACGTGTGGATCTCACCGGTTAATGGCGGGACGCCGGCGCCGCTGGGGGATTTCAAAGGTCTGTACGGGGGATCCTGGTCGCCCGACGGAAAATGGATAGCCTTCAACTGGGCGGAAACGCGATGGCCCCCCAACAAGCTGGTGAAGATCCGAATCGGCGCGGGGGGCGCGCCGATGGTTCTCTCCGACCAGGCCTGCCAGTTCGCTCCCTCCTGGTCTCCGGATGGCAGCCGCGTTCTGTGCAGCAGGGACGGCGTACTTCAGATCATCGACGCCGAAGGTGGGGCTTCGGAGGTTCTTCTCGGTAAGGAATATGAGCCGATCGCCGTGTGGTCGCGCGACATCCCGTTCATTTACGCAATCCGCAACACGGAGGGGAAACGGCAGCTGGGGAAGCTCGAATGGCGGCGAGGAACCTTTCAGCCGATCGTGGACATCCCCAGGGAATGGCTCATCAACACGAGCGAACTCGACCAGGTCCGTTTGAGCCTTGCGTCCGATGGGAAGAGTCTTGTGACCACGGTAGCCCACAACAACGGGGATATCTGGCTGCTCGACGGCTTTCAGCCGCCGCCGAATCTGTGGCAGCGACTGTGGAGAAAATGAGCCCGAACCGCTGCCAAAAGGTTTGGACCTTCGCAACGAAAACGGCTGGTCCATCGACGGCAGCCTCCCGAAACTCCTGAAGCATGACGGCGAGGAGACCCTCGACACCAAAGCACCCTTCTTTCTGAGCCGCGACTTTCATGGGAGGTAAATGTCAAGCGAAGACGCAAAATTCCCGGGGCTTCCGTGAGGAAGACCAGAACAGGTTAGTGGTCGCAGCACCGAACAGCGTTTTTGATCTTTGCCGAAGGGATCCGGAACAGGCCGGTCACCAGACATTCATTTGCCGGATCGTGTCCCGGGGAACACGTCACGGAAGATTGAGTCGTAGCTAAACCCTCCAGCCCCAAAACAGTGAAAACGGCGGCATAACAGCGGACTGTTTGCCGAGTCGCGGCTCCGCGGGGTCTGGAGGGAACCTGTTCACAACGGCTGCGCCATTGTGCGAGTCAAACGCCGAAGCGCCTCACCCGGATGAGTCTGGCCGGCTATTCCTCAGCGAGTTGGTCGCCACCAGTGCTCGCCTCCGCTTCACCGGCAAGAGAACTGATTCACTCGGATAGATCTGCATGCCTGAAAAAACGCACGCTCAGGCCGCCTCTATATGTTCGCCGGCGGCTTCACGCTGGCCGGCGAAGAAAGCCCGGTCGGCCGCCATCAGATAAGCCACCAGTTTGCGCGCCACCGCCAGCGTCGCCCGATTGCGATGTCCGCCTTTTGCAATCGCTTTACGATGCACTTCTTTCAGCTTCTCGTTGTACATCGGCGCCAGTTTCGCAGTTTCGATCAGCGCGCTCTGCAGATACGCGTTGCGTTGTTTGGAAAGCGGCCCGCGCTTCTGCTGGCCGGCCGATTCGCGCAGCGCGCTGGTCAGCCCGCAATAACTCATGGCATGTTTGATCGAAGGAAAACGCTCCGGCGTGGCTGCTTCCAGTGCCCAGCCCAACGCCGTCACTGTCCCCACTCCGTCAATCCGGCATAACGCTTTCACTCGCTCCTCCAGGGCAGGATGACGCGCCAGCATACCCTTCAGCCGCCGGTCCATGGCCTGCAGGGTCGTCATCTGGGCGCGATTGAACTCCAGCAGTGGCCGCAGTTCCTGGCCGATCCACTCGTTGTCCTTCACCAGGCTCTCGAAATAGCGTTTGCCGTGCAGACGGCGTCGTTCGTATTCCACCCCGGCCCCCATCAGCAATCCCGCCGTCTTGTTCTTGAACATCACGGTTTCTTCCACCAGCAGGCGCCGGAATCGCAACTGCTGCCGTAACGCGCCCAGTTCCGGCGAAATTACGAAACAGGACGGAAACAGGTTGCACCGCAGCAGGTCCGCAATGGTGCGCGCATCGATCTTGTCGCTCTTTTTCTTCCCCGCGCAGATTGCTTTCATGCGCGCCGCGTGCCCCATCTCGAGCTTTGCGGCATGCGGCTTCAGATGCTCGTAAATCCAGTGGCTGAATATGGTCGCTTCCATCGCGCCATGCCATGGCCCCGGCAGCGTCTTTACCCATTCGTTCAGCGCCGTTCGCGTGGCCGGAATGCTGCCCTCCTTCACGATTGCACCCTCTGCTGTCTTAACGCAGAAGGCGATCACTTGCTTATGTACGTCCAGTCCGACAAAATAAACTCGCATAGGTAGTTTCTCCACAATCGGGTTTGAGGAACCTTCGGGCTCCTCCCTCGATTGTGGAGAATCCCGAACTCCCCTCTACCTACGCATTCAAACAGTAATGGAGCGGTGTGCAGCAATCAAGCAGTGGTCAGTCGTTCCGCAACCCCAAGAATCTCCCGTTCCCCGAACGGCTTGCCCACAACCTGAAGCCCCACAGGCAACCCACTCGCCGGGATCGGCACAGACACCGCGGGCAATCCCAGCACATTGAACGGCCGCAAAAACTGCGTCGAGACAGCGCGCACGTCCTCACCATTGACTGTGTTCTGCCCAATCAAAGGCGCCTCGATCGGCGCCGACGGTGTAAGAACCACTTCGCAGTGCTCCCACACCTTAGCCCATTGCTTCTGATAAAGCCGGCGAAGCCGCTGAGCATTGACATAATCGGCGCCAGAGATCAGCTTACCCTGATCGAGCAGCATCAGGACATCCTCACCGAAATCGCCGCGCTGCGTAAGATAAGGCTCCATGCATGCGGTAGCTTCAACTAATAAGATCAAGCGTCCGATGATATTGATTTCCGCCGGAGACGGAACCTTGACCGGCACAAGCTTCGCGCCCTTTTTCTCAGCGACTTTCAGCACGTTATCGAATGCCTCAGCCACCGACGGCGCAGCGCGCTCGCGAAAGAAGTTCTCCGGTATTCCAAGCCGCCGGCCACCGAGCGAATCCGCCACCGGAACGTAATCCGGAACGGGCTGACGTGACGATGTGTCGTCCCGCCGGTCATGACCTGCAATGGCATTCATCACCAGAGCGGCATCGCGCACAGTTCGCGTAAGCGGCCCCGCATGATCCAGACTGAAATCGAGCGGCATGATGCCATATCTGCTGACTCGCCCCGAAGTCGGCTTCAATCCCACGCATCCGCAGTACGCCGCCGGAAGGCGGATCGACCCGCCTGTATCGGTCCCGATCGAAAAGAACACTTGATCCGAAGCCACCGCCGCCGCCGAGCCGCCGCTCGACCCACCAGGAATGTGCTCCGTGTCGCGCGGGTTCCGGACCGTACCAAAATGCGGATTGTCGGATGTAATCCCATAAGCCAGCTCATGCATGTTGTTCTTGCCCATCAGCACCGCGCCGGCTTCCAAGAGCTTTTCATAAACCGCCGAATCACGACCGGGAACATGCCCGACGAAAATCTTTGATCCACAGGTAGTACGAACGCCCTTAGTCGCAAAGACATCCTTCAGCGAATAAGGAATGCCATGCAGCGGACCACGATCGATCCCGCGAGCCAGTTCATCATCGGCACGCCGCGCCTGGTCTAAGGCCAGATCCGCTGTAATCGTGATGAAAGCATTAAGTCCGGATTGTTGCTGGTGTATCGCCCGCAACGATTCTTCTGCGAGTTCAAGGGAAGATACTTTTCGGGCGCGCAGGCTGGCTGCGGCGTGTTCTATCGTCACTCGCCGAACACCGCTGATTCCGAAAGAACTAAGGCCGGCTCCAGTTCATACGATAACTGTTTCAACAAAGGCCTGAATGCGGCAGTAAGAGCTTCGACAGCCGCCACAGTCTTAGTAACCGAATCGGAGTCTGGCATATCAATCAGGATAGCGGGGAGAATGGTTATACGGCAAGATGCCCGGGGCGGCGTCCCCACGCAACCGTGACCGAGACGATGAGAATGCATAACAAAGCGAAGAATCCGCTATTGTTACCCAGCGCCGGGGCCAGCATATAAATCGAGACGAGGATAGCAAACACCAGGCACGCAGCCAATTCGCGTCCGGCCGCACGGTGAGCCAGCATCCGCCCGATCACAAGCGAACTAGCCGGCATCGGCGCCGCGAACCAGATCTTCCATCCAATCGAGTCTAAATGAAGTGGCAATCCACTGGTCGTGCCCACACAGATAAACAACGCTCCACTAAAGCCGGCATGGAGCAATATCGATCCCAACATAGATGGCGAGGCCTACGAAAGCCAGCCTCGCGACACGCGCGTTATTTTCCGTCACGGCACGCCAGAGAAGGGAAGCCGTGGTCCGCAAGACTCCGGACCAGAACCAGAACAAGCCGCGAGCCGCCGCCTTTTCCGTCAGGTCCCCGACGACAGCCTCAGCGCGATCCCGGCTGGTGATCAGAGTAAGAATCCATTCCGCGATGTAACTGTTATGCATAGGTGAGTCCAGGTAGTTCGCACCCTTCCAATAACCGCCGATAAGACTGTTGCGCGCGCGTTATCGCCGCGACACCCTTCGCGTTGAGCGCAAAATAGCGCTTCGCTCGTCCCCCGCGTTGCGGAGTGGGATCGCCCAACCGCGAGGTAACCAACCCCTTGTCCTCCAGACGATCGAGAGTCGTATAAAGCGCACCCGGTGCCGGCTCACGACCCGTACATTCGGTTATTTCCGCACCAATGGTCACGCCATAGGCGTCGTCCCCTAGACGCAAAATCGCCAGCAGGACGACCTGCTCGAATTCTCCCAGGGAGGGTGCCATTTGCATTTAAACTACATGATGGAGGAAATTGGGGAGCCCGTCAAGCCCCGAGTGTATTTGGCTCGACAAACAGCGCCACTGCATCGTCCCACAACCGCCGGACCACCTTGCCCGCCGGTTCCGCAAGAGCCAGTTTCGCAGCCTGACCGGCCCACATCTGCATGCGCTCGGCATCTCCCGATTTCCGCGCCGCCTCCCGCATTCCCGCAGTGAGCCCTCGCTGCACCGGATACGGCGCCGCCGCAGGACCCAGCCGACGCAGCGCGAACGTACGCAGTCGCGACGCTGCGGCCAGGCCGCCCGCTGAATGCACGCGTGACCATCGTTTCGTCAGGCCCCGTGCGGCCAAGGCTGTTCGGAATAGGCAGGATGTGTCTTAGCTTCCGGTGTTCGCAGCAGGCCCGTTCCGATCTGCACCGCGCTCGCACCCAGCATCAGCGCCGCGGCGACTCCCACGCCCATCCGCGATGCCTCCCGCCGCGATCACCGGCACGCTCACAGCATCGGCAATCTGCGGCAAGAGAGCCATGAGACCCGCCGCCTGATGCTCCGCTTCCTTCGGATGAAAAGCCCCGCGATGTCCGCCCGCCTCCATGCCCTGCGCGATCACCGCATCGGCGCCCGCTTCCTCGGCAGCCTTCGCTTCTGCGACGGTTGTCGTGGTGGCAAGCCAGAGGATCCCTCGTGCTTTCAGCTCCGCGACGAAGCTCGCAGGGTACAACCCCATAATCGAAGACACCGCTTTCGGCGCTACCGCGAGGACCGCCCGGCATTGTGCGTCGAAATCCTGCAGGGCCGTGTCGCCGGCCTCCGGCGGCACGGAAGGCCCCCATGCCGCAAGAAACTCACGCTGGCGGGCTTCCAACACAGAGTCCCGTTTCGGCGGCGGTTCCGGAATCCAGAGATTGATCTGAAATCCGCCTGCGCTGCCGGCTCGCAACTCCGCGCTCCAGGCCGTGATTTCATCCGGGCTCATCAACAGAGCGCCGCATGCGCCTAAGCCCGCCGCCCTCGGCTACGGCAATCGAAAGGGTGGCGGGACACGCGCCCGCCATCGGAGCCAGCAGAATCGGCACGCGCGTACCTAGGCGTTCTGCGAAAGCGCGGGCGCGCACAAGCGGCGAGGCAGACATTCTGCCTTAAGTATCCACCTGACTACGTGCTCCTACTTCGTGCTGCCTGTCTCGCTCGAATTCCGACGAATATTGATCCAGCGCTGAATCCCCGGCGTTTCGCTTGAATCAGAGTCCTGTAAGGCTTTCAGCCATACTGGACACGATGAACGAAACAGCGGAGTTCGTGATCAGGCACGGGTATGCCGTGCTGTTCTTCTGGATTCTCGCCGAACAGGGCGCGCTACCGATACCGTCGATCCCTTTGCTGCTGGTCTGCGGCGCGCTGGTCAAGTCGGGTCATCTCGACTGGCGCGCCCGTTCTTTTCTCGGGCCTTGTGGCTTGCCTGATCGCCGATTGCGCGTGGTTTCAGATCGGGCGAAGCCGCGGCTCGAAGGTGCTTGCGTTTCTTTGCCGGCTGGCACTGGAGCCGGATTCGTGCGTGCGCCAGACAGAGGGCGGCTTCGCGCGCTACGGCGTTCGGTTTCTGCTGGTTTCGAAGTTCATCCCCGGCATGAACGCGCTGGCCGCGCCCTTGGCGGGCAGCGCCGGCGTGCGCTGGATTCCGTTTCTGATCTACGACTCTGCTCGGCGCGGCCGTCTGGATTTCGTCGTGGGCGACGGTCGGGTACCTGTTCAGCCGGCAGTTGGATGAGGTCGGAGACGTGGTCGGGCCGTGCCGGCTTTCGCCTGATGCTCCTGATCGTTGTCCTGACTGGCGGCTGGATCGCGTGGAAGTATTTTCAGCGGAAGAGATTCCTCCGCAAGCTCGCGATCGCCAGAATCCCGGTTGAAGAACTGGAACGGATGCTGGACGCCGGCGAGGAGGTCGTCATCATCGACGTTCGCGGCGAACTGGCCAATCCGCGCGATCCGATTCCGGGCGCGCTGCGTATCCCTCTGAGCCAGATTGAGGCGCGGCAGAAGGAGGTTCCACGCGATCGCGATGTCGTTCTCTTCTGCACTTGACCGAACGAAGCCTCGAGCGCCCGTGCGGCGTTGATCCTGAAGAAATATGGCATCACCCGAGTGCGCCCGCTGCAGGGCGGCGCGGATGCCTGGCTTGCGCGCACCGTCAGGCTTTGAGAGCAACTGCGGCGAGGGCTCTCGCGGCTTCGGGGTAGTCTGTCTCCCGGAAGTAGATCACGTATCCGAAGCGACCCGACGCCGTCGGTAACGCCGCTCGACGCATAGATGCCGACACCGGCTTCGCGCAGGCATCGGTGGATGTCGGCAGTTGCGCCCAGGTGGTCGTCGCCCTGAATCAGGACCGCGTGTTGAGGTCCGGTGAGGTTCCAGCCGAGCTTCGTGGCGGCGTGCAGGAGGCTGTCGCTGCGGTCGGGAAAGAGGGTCAGCTCGACATGATTCAGCCCGAACGGCACGGCGCTGAAGGCCAGCAGGTTGACGTCTTCCACTGCGAGCCGCGCGAGAAATTCGTACGCTCGCGCGGGGTCGTTCTCGACTCTGGCATAGAAATACTCTACGGTTCGAACTGTTAACGACATCTAAGCTTCCTCCCAGGCTCGGCGGCTCCGCTCCTTCTTGGCGTTCGATACACGCGGCGGCCACTTCGCCTCCGCATGCGCGCCCGCCGCTGCGCGCAATTCGGCGGGGCGATCGATCATCCGCGCCATCGTCCAGCCGGCTATTTGTTCCGCTTCCTTTACGAAGATAAGACAATCGGAGGCCGGATCATAGTCCACCCTTACCAGATCGCCGCTGTCAAGCTGGTTCGACGCGATCAGATTCGAGAGCGGATGAACCAGCGAGCGCTCGATCGCGCGCTTCAAGTGACGCGCACCGTATTTCATGTCCGTGCCTTCGCGGAGCAGGTAACCGCGGGCTTCGTCGCCCACGCTGAAGACGAAAGGCGCGGCATGCTGCGAGGTCAGAATACGGTTCTGAAGGCGATGAAGCTCGATGGTCAGGACGCTATCGAGCTCGCTGCTTGCCCAGCGGCCGGAAGACAGAGATCTTGTCGATGCGGTTCACGAACTCGGGAGTGAACTTGCGGCGCATGGCTTCCACTCCGGCGCGCGAGATCTTCCCCGTGAGAGCTTCGTCGACCACGGCAGCGCCCGCGATGAAGCCGAGCTTCGGCCTAACCATGGCTTCCATGTCCGCAGCTCCGATGTTGCTGGTCATGAAGATCATGCACTGCGAGAAATCGACCTTGCGGTTGTCGCCGAGGGTGAGCGTTGCCTTGTCCAGAATTCCGAGCAGCAGGTTCCACACGGCATCGCTGGCCTTTTCGATTTCGTCGAAGAGCACGAAGCTGATTCTGGTCGATTCGGTGTGATGGTAGTTCAGCGCCTCCTGGCTCAGCGCGGCAAGCGTTTCGCGATGTCCCAGATATCCAGGCGGCGAGCCGATCAGCTTGGCGATTTCGTGGCTCTGCTGGAACTCTCCGCAATCGATCTTGATGACCGCGCGAGGATCGCCCAGCAGCGCTTCGGCGGTCGCTTCGACGAGGCGCGTCTTGCCGGTGCCGGTCGGCCCGAGGAACAGGAAGCTTCCGATCGGCCGGTTGGGGTCTGTCATACCGGCGGTCCACATCTGATAGAGATTCACGATCTGCGCGATCGGCTCTTCCTGCCCGACCACGAGCTTCTGCAAACTGCTGCGCAGCTTTGCGGCATCATTCCCGGTTTGGGAGGGATCGAGCTTCTTGTTCGTTCGAACCATGGCCGGAGTGAATGCACGCCAGCCACCGCGCAAACGAAAGGAGTTAGCGGAGAATTGCCTGCGCGACTCCGCTGTTTCTGCGGCTTATGGCGCAAGCGGTGGCGTGGATCTCAGCAGTTGCCCGGCGCTCGGCCAGGGGGTAGTTCGAATCGGATATCGTATGGTGATGGTTCCCCTTGTGCGCATGTCTATGAGGTTGTTGAAATACCGTGAGGGGCAACCGCTCCCTGGCGGTCGCCGCTCGGTAAGTTGTGGATTGCCGTTGTTCTGAGTTCGGTGAGTCTGTTTGCCCAGGCGACGACGACCCTCGGGACGCGTGCTCTACGAAAACAGATGCGCGCGATGCCATGGCGCTGACGGCAAAGGCGGCGAGCGTGGTCCGGCAATTACGACGCGCATCGGGGCTCATAACGATCAGGAAATCGCGGCGCTGATTCGCGCGGGTTTGCCGGGGCGGGGCATGCCTCCGAACCAGGTTTCGCAGGCGGAGATGCCGGTGCTCACGCGCTTCCTGAGAACGCTGCAGCCGGGGCCGGGAGAGCGGCCGATCGTGCGCGAGACGGTGAGTCTCGGCAACGGCGCGATGCTCAGCGGAGAGGTTCTGAACCACGGCTTCGACGATCTGCAATTGAGAACCGACGACGGGCGGGTGCATCTGTTGCGGCGCGCGGGTGAAGGGTATCGCGAGGTCACATCGGAGACCGGATGGGCAGGTTATAACGGCGAGCCTGACGGCAACCGCTATACGGCGCTGGCGCAGATCAATCCGGAGAATGTGAAGCGGCTGGGTCCGAAGTGGGTGTTCTCTTTGCCGAATACAGGCCGGCTTCAAGTCACACCGGTGGTGGCCGACGGCATCATGTATGTCACCAGCGCAAACGAATGCTATGCGCTCGATGCCGGGAGCGGGCGCGAGATCTGGCATTATAAGCGTCCGCCAACGAAGGGACTGCTGGTGGGCGCGGGCGGTGTGAATCGAGGGGCGGCGGTGGCCGGCGACCGCGTGTTCATGGAGGCCGAAGACGCGCATCTGCTGGCGCTCGACCGGTTCAGCGGCACGCTGATCTGGCAGGCGCAGATTGCGGACTGGCGGCAGAATTACTTCTCGAGTTCCGCGCCTCTGGTGGCGGGAGATGTGGTGGTCGCCGGTGTTTCGGGCGGAGAACATGGAGCGCCGGGATACGTTGTGGCGTTCGATCAGGCGTCCGGTAAGGAACTGTGGCGATTCCGCACGGTGCCGAAACGCGGCGAGCCTGGTTCGGAAACCTGGGACGGCAAAGACATCGATCACGGCGGTGCGCCGACCTGGTTCACCGGCACTTACGATCCGCAGATGGAGACCGTGTTCTGGCCGGTGGGCAATCCGGGCGCGGAGTATAACGGTGACAATCGGAAGGGCGACAACCTGTATTCCGACAGCATCCTCGCGCTCGATGCGCACACGGGAAAGCTCAAATGGTATTTCCAGTTCACCCCGCATGACGTCTGGGATTACGATTCCACGGAGACGCCCGTGCTGGTGGACGCGCAGTGGCAGGGTCAGCCGCGCAAGCTGTTGCTGCATGCCGATCGCAATGGATTCTTTTACCTCTTCGACCGGACCAACGGGAAGCTGCTTCTCGCGAAACGCTTCGCGCGCAATCTGACGTGGGCCACCGGACTTACCGCTGAAGGACGGCCCATCCGGAATCCCGCCGCTGAGCCGAGCGCTGCGGGAACGAAGGTGTGTCCCGCGCAGGCCGGGGCGACGAACTGGTTTTCGCCGTCGTTCAGCCGCCAGACCGGGCTTTATTACATACAGGGCTTCGAGCAATGCAGCGTGTATACGAAGGGCGATACGGGCGAATGGGCGCAGGGCAAGTCGTACCTGGGCGGAGCGGAGCGCATGGTGCCTGGTGACGGACCGCCGGTGCGGGAGTTGAAGGCGATCGATATCCAGACCGGCAATGTGGTCTGGACGGTGCCGCAGCCGGGACCTTCGGAATCGTGGGGCGGCACTTTGACGACGGCCACCGGACTGGTTTTCTTCGGTGAAGAAAACGGCGCGTTCATGGCGGTGGGCGCGGCAGGCGCAACGGCCGGCAAGCCTTTGTGGAGCTTCGCCACAAACCAGCTCTGGAAGGCTTCGCCGATGACTTACGCGTTCGACGGCAAGCAGTACATTGCGGTGGCCGCGGGATCGAACATTATTTCGTTCGGGCTTCTGGAATAAACAGAACGCAGACGGGAGAGGGAACTTCGAAGATTTTGCCATCCGGGGTCAGACCTCCTGTCTGCTCGTCGATGCGAAACACGACGACGGAGTTGGAGTCCTGGTTGGCGGCGTAGAGGCGCGTTCCCGAGGGATCGATGGCGAAGTTGCGCGGCGTCTTGCCCTGCAGTGGGGACACGCTCGACATCGGTGAGTGTGCCTTTGCGGGGATCGATGCGGAAGACGGCGATGCTGTCGTCGCCGCGATTCGAGGCGTAAAGGAAATTGCCGTTCGGATGGACCGCGATTTCGGCGCCGCTTTTCGGGCCGGTGAAGTCCTCGGGGAGAGTGGAAAGGGTCTGCAGTTCTTTCAGGCTGCCGCGGACGGGGTCGTATTGGTACGCGACGACGGTGGCCGATAGTTCATTGATCACGTAGACGAAACGGCCGTCGGGCGTGAAGGCGAGATGGCGGGGTCCGGAACCGAAACGGGCGGCCATGAAGGCAGGGTCATTGGGCGTGAGGGTGCCTTTCGCGGCGTCGAAACGGTAGATCAGGATGCGGTCGAGGCCAAGATCGGTGACGAGCAGAAATTTGTTGTCGGGCGAGATGTTGACCGAGTGGGCGTGCGGGCCGGCCTGGCGTTCGTGATTCACGCTGGAGCCGGTGTGCTGGATGAAAGTGGTGGCTTCGCCGAGCGAACCGTCGTCGTGAACGGGAAAGACGGCTACGCTTCCGCCGTTATAGTTGGCGGCGAAGAGCCAGTTACCGGTCTTATCGAGAGCAATGTGGCAGGGGCCGTCGCCGCGCGAGGGGACAGCGTTGAGGAGTTTGAGTTGCCCGTTGGGTTCGATGGCGAAGGCGCTTACTGTGTTGGACGATTCGTTCGCCGCGTAGATGAAATGCTTTGTGGGATGAGCTGCCAGGAATGACGGGCTAATGGTTTCCGCGGCCAGACTGGGATGATAGATGCCTTTGCTGTAAGTCCCGATGTAAGGGGCCGGCGGCAGGGTGTAGAACTGCCAGGTGATCTGCCATTCTTCTTCGTGGCCAGGCGCGACTTTGAGATCGATGTAAGCTTCCGGGCAAACTGTTGAGCGAATGGACCAGAGAACCATCTTTGCCAGCGGATGGTCGGCGGTCTGGCGTACGGCGGCTCCGGTGCGCTGGTTTTCGACGCGGATATCGTAGTCCGCGGTGCCGGGGCTGAAGCCTTCGATGGGAGTGAGGAGCGCCTGGCTTGGTGCCAGTTCGTGCGGGTAGTCGATTTCCTTGCCGTGAATTTCGGCGAGGCCTTTCAGCGGGCTGTCGGCACGTGGCGTAAAGGCGAATTTTACGGTGGTGTCCGGGCCGGATGGCTGGCCATCCAGCATGTAGAAATCATGTTCGTAGACGCTGGTCTGGATGGTCTTTTTTCCGATGTTCTTCAGGTGGTGTTCGAGGATCAGCTTGTCGCCGGCGAGGGTTAATCGTTTGCGGTAGATGTAGGAATAACCGTCGGCGTCGGAGAGTTGTTGCGTGAACTCGATCCAACTGGCGCCTTTGTGGATGGTCCAGCGGCCGGGGTCGACGATGTCGTAAGTGCCGAACTGGCGATAGGCGGGTTCGTTTGGCTTGCGCAGAGAGCCTACGCCGATTTTTACGAAGGTCTCGCCGGGCTTGGATTCGTTATAGCCGAGGGCCTGGAATTCTTCGACGGGGCCGGTGATGGCGTCATTGATTTTGGGGTCGTGGTTTCTTCTGATCGGAGGCGTCGAACCATTTGCCGAAGTAGGAGTGTCCGTTGGCTTCGAGGCTGGCGATTACGCCGGACCAGTCGAAGCGGGTGGCCTGATAGTAGCCCTGGTGGGCGTCGGGCAGGTAGATTTTGGCGTGGATGGTTTTGTCGGAGATTTCGATTTGCGGCGGGGTGCCGGCCTGTTGTGGTGTCACGGCCTGGAGCAGTTGCGCGACGATAAGTAGTCCGAGGGTTCCGGTCAGGCATCGGCGTTTCATATTGCATTCACCATCGGCGGTTCAAATCGTATCAGAATGGAGGCCTGGTACGGGTGTCGGCGTACGTGGGCACGTGTCACTCGACCCAAATCACCCTCGGCGGCGTTTCGTCCGGGGGCATCAGTTTCAGACGCAGGCGGATCAGAGTGACGAGGTCCGCGATGGACGCTTTGAACTTATGACTCAGGATTGCGCCGAGACATTTGTCGATTAGTTCGTTGACGAGTTCAGGTAGGGGCCTGATTTCGTTTCGTTTGTATTTCAATGTGTTTTTTGCTGCCATCGTTGTGCCGACATTGCCTTTCGTCCGATTCGTTTTCTTGTTTCCTTTTCGTTTCAGAAAAGTTGGAGCGCTCCACTGGCCGGTAAACCCTCGACCCGGGGCCTTTTTGGTTTCCCGGAAGATACCGGGGCCGCACCAATAACGGGAGCGCCTGCCGCCCATTGTTTAAGACTGTGACTGCCAGAGCCGCGCGGAAATGGCAGTTTAGCGACCAGAAACATCATGGGTACGTTCTGGTTCTCGATTGGACGGTAGCAGATGAGTTTGCGAATCGAACCCCGGGTACTTGCGAAAATACCGCCTAAGTTATAGAAAGGTATGCCGTAAGAAATATTTTCGGATTTCGTGACCGCTATGATTGCGATTGGGAACAATGGGGAGAATGCGGTCTGGAGATAACGGCCGCCGTAGAATACCCGAGGATTGTTACTGCTTCACCAGTGAGGTGAAACGCAATAATAACCGAGAATGCATAAGCTCGTACGGAGATCTTCGCGTCTGCGGCCACGTCCGGAAATACCGAAAGGCAGCGGCAAAAATCCCCAAGCCGGTGAATGCAGGCAAACGCGTTCCGCGAACCGAGTCCGCCTGCCTGGCACCGAAAATGCAGAGGATTACCACCCGCAGCCAACTCTCGATCGCAGCGTCACACTCCTGTAATGTCCGCAATTCCGCGCGCACGACTTAGCTGGCTGGAGCATAGCTGCCTGAGGTGACAAGGGCATCAATGTGGCCAGCCTGCTCGGGCGGCATGATCTCGCTCATCGCAGACAAGCGGCAGATTCATATCGTGGCGAAAAGGGGAGTCCCATCATCCCTGTGACCCCTACTACTGTGGCAGAAGCCTGCGTAGCGCTCGTCAAGGACGCTCTGCCCAGCTGTCACTTGCGCATGCAAGTGTCCTGGCTCTGGTCGGCACAAGCGTCGAAAAAATTGACCGGGTCCGGAAGCGCGGCAAGACCTATATAGTCAGTCGTCTCTCCGCCGGTCCTTCGAACGCTAAGATTGCTACCACCCTGGGCTCTCCCATTTTCTCTTGCGTTTTAACTTTTCTCTTGCGTTTTAACTAAGGCAACTAGTATCCTCAGTACTTCTGTTCTGGGACTAGAGTACTCGGCCGGGGGATTGTTCTAATCCCCAGGGCCAAAGGCGTCGCTTTCGCCTTCAATATAAGCCAACTAAGTCATTTTTACCGCCCATGAGGGAAATCTTACTGCTACTCATTTACGGATCCATTGCGTATGCTCAAAGCAGTCTCAGTATCTCTTCCGCCGAGGTGAATCCAGGAGGAACCGCGACTCTAAGTGTAGCCTTGAGCGTGCCGGGAACGACGCCAGTGGGAGTAGAATGGTCGATCGCTTATTCACCTACGCAGATTTCAGCGGTTTCGATCACCCCTGGGCCCGCGGCGACAGCGGCTGCAAAAACGCTATCGTGCTCGTCCGGCACCGGCGCGGCCACCTGTATCCTGACAGGGCTGAATACGAACGCAATTGGATCGGGCGTAGTTGCATATCTGAGCGCGACAGTCGCACCAGGTACGAGTATCGCTTCAATTCCCATATCGAACCTGATCGGCGTTGCTCCAAACGGAAATGCTCTGAGTGTCACGTCCGCGGGTGGCGGGACGATTACCGTGCCCTCGCTGGCGCCAGTGACTTGTTCGCCCACGGCATTGGCCGGAGGCGCCACAAGCACGTGCACCATCACGTTCACCCAAGCCGCTCCCACCGGCGGATCGAGCGTAACGCTGGCGAGCAACAACGCTTCCCTCACTGTGCCGGCGTCGGTAACGGTCGCGGCGGGAGCCACCACAGCGACGTTCAGCGCCGACGGCTGCGACTTCCATCGCAAGCAATCAGAGCGCGACCGTAACGGCGACCTTCGGCAGCAGTTCGCAGACCGCCAACGATCAGTCTGCTGGCGCCGGGGACGGTTCTCATCTCGAGCCTGTCCTGCAGTCCGGCTAGTCCGGGGCAGAGCGCCGTCAGCACGTGCACCGTGACCTGACACAGACCGCTCCCACCGGCGGATCGAGCGTAACGCTGGCGAGCAACAACGCTTCGCTCACCGTGCCGGCGTCGGTGAAGGTCGCAGCGGGAGCTACCACAGCGACGTTCAGCGCGACGGCAGTCGGCTTCCATCGCAAGCAGTCAGAGCGCGACCGTGACAGCGACTCTCGGGCAGCAGTTCGAAAACGGCCACCATCAATCTGCTCGCGCCGGTTGCTGTATCCACGCTGGCGTGTACTTCCACCAGTCTCGGGCAGAGCGCAGTCAGCACGTGCACGGTGACGCTGACGCAGGAGTGCTCCTACGGGCGGCTCGAACGTGACCCTGGCAAGCAACAACGCTTCGCTCACCGTACCGGCATCGGTGACGGTGGCGTCGGGAGCGACAACGGCGATCATTCAGCGCGACGGCGGCGGCTACCATCGCGAGCAATCAGAGCGCGACCGTCACGGCGACTTTCGGCAGCAGTTCGCAGACCGCGAGCGTCAGTCTGCTGGCGCCGGTGCGGGTCTCGAGCCTGGCTGTGCGGTCCCACCAGCTTTGGTCCGAAAGCCAGCGAGCACGTGCACAGTAACACTGACGCGAGTCGCCCCCGCGGGCGGGTCGAGCGTCACTCTGACCAGCAACAATGCTTCGCTCTCGGTACCGGCCTCCCTGACGATTCCGGCTGGCGCCACAACGTCGAGCTTCACGGCTACAGCCGTTTTGGTCAAAACTACCGCGATCGCGACCATTGTTGCTTCTCTGAACGGCAGCGGCGCCACCGTTTCGGTTACTCTGACGGGGAGCGTGAGATGAACAACGCTACCGGAGCATCGATTTCACAGCCAGGCGACCACGCGGTTTCTTCGTTGCGCTGTTCACCAAAAACAGCTGACGGCCGGTAGCGCGGTCAATTGCGAATTGCATCTCATCTCCAGTTCTCAGTCCGTGGCGGTCCTATTGAATAGCAGCAGCGAACAGGTCATGATTCCAACCGCTGTCACAACTCGCCTGAATCAATCCAGCCTGACGTTTCAGGGCTGGACGAGTGCCGTTTCGAGGCAGCAACAGGTCACCATCACGGCGACGCTTGGTGACTCCGAGGTTGAGGACACAATTCAGGTGATGGGAGGTTCCGGACCTGTCCTTCGAGTTCCGCAAAGACAGGTCGGCAGCGTTGAGTCGCCTCTCTCCTTCAGCGTGGCTGCAGTCGATCCCTCCGATCTGCCTCTCCAGGTGGAAGCGGTGGGAACTCCCGCTGGGGCTTTTTTTGATCCGGCGACCGGAGTCTTCGAATGGAGTCCAAAGACATCTCAAACCGGAAGGTACCGAGTCTCGTTCACGGCGACCAACTCGGCTCGCCAGTCGTCGACTGCGGACGTCGAACTCGAAGTCGACTCTGGTCTTCCCGTGCTGACAGCGCCCGCGCCGTCCTGCAGCGCGGGCGCCATAGGTACGCTGACCGGCAAATGGCTGGCTGCGCCGGGTTCGCAGCTCTCGGATCCTTCAGGTGAATCATTCGATCTCGGCGGCACGAGCGTGGCGGTTAACGGGAAGGCGGTCCCGGTGCTCCGCAGTTCCGAGAATCGGGTCGATTTCGTTTGTCCCACTCCGGTGGCGGGGAACGAAACTCAGGTCTCGGTGGAGGTTGCGTCCCGTTTCGGCTCGAGTGAACCCGTGACGATGAGGATGATGGAGGCTTCCCCTACAATCCTGTCAATGGACGAGTCTCCGCAGGGTCAGGGATTGATTCGGTTCTACGGAACGAATGATCTGGTGATGGACCGGAACTTCCGCGTGCCCTCGCACCCGGCGCAACCGGGCGACCAGATTTCGATACTGGCGACCGGACTGGGCTCGGCGGAGGATTTGTTTCCGGGACAATGCTAGTTCATCTTGGTGATGTACCTGTCGGAGTTGAGTCCGTAGAAGCTTTGCCCGGTTATGCGGGGGTATTCGCTGTACAGGTGCGCGTCCCGGCGGCAATAGCTTTCGGCGCCACTGCCAGTGCAGTTACAGATGACGGCCGCTGATGGTCGCCAGTTCACCAGCAACACGCCGACGGGCGTGTTTGAGGCGGCTCGGTATTAGGGCGTTCCGCGCACCGGCAACTCGATGTCAGTTCGCCCGCAGCGTCACGCTTAGTCGGCATTTCTGAAAGTTGGCTTTTTCGGTGATGCACGGCTTCGCCCGCCTCCTGGCAGGGTTAAGGCGGACTGTGTGGCAGACCTGGAGTCCGGGGATGTCGCCCCTGTGCCTGGCGCTAAGACCGGTCGTGGCGGGAACGGCAGAGTCAGCGGCTCACCGGGGCGGTTGAACGCGGAATGCCAGACTGTGGCGAGCCTGATCCGGGACGCGTACCTTGGCTACCCCAACGGTGAGCCATGGCCCCAGGCGGTTGGGTCACTTACACGCGCAGCGCCTGTATCCGATCCGGCGCGCCGACTGGATCATCGATCTGGGCCCGGAGGGAGGCAGCAAGAGCGGCGAAGTGGTGTTCGAGGGTACGCCGGCGGAGTTGGTGAAATCGAAGCGATCGCTGACTGGCAATACCTGCGGCAGACCTGAATGGGCCGCGTCTTAAATCAATATTCTGTCCCGAACCGCGCCGGCCAAGGAGCGTGACTGCTCCTCCCGCTTTCGGACCAGCCATTTTTCCAGCACGAGGGCGTGAAACAATTGCTTCGGCATTTCTCCAAGCGCCAGAGCCTCGTCTATAGCCGCCGAGAGCGGCTTCGCTTCGAGCCAGCCGTTCTCGACCACCAATGCGTTTGCCTTCCATTCCCGCAGGTGGCCGCTCCATTTGGATACCAGCCATTTTTCCACCGGAATGGTAAAGCCCTGTTTCCGCCGGGATGCGACCTCGGGTTTCGCGTGGCGCCGCACGATCTCGCGCAACACGGCTTTCAGCTGCCCACCATGGAAGTGAATTTCGGGAGGCAGTGCGGCCGCGTATTCCCAGATGGCCGGATCGAGAAACGGCGAGCGTGCTTCCAGTGAATGGTACATGGCGCTGCCATCAACCTTGGTCAGGAACTCGGAGGTGAAATGCGTTTTCTTCTGAAAGCGGATAACGTCTCGCATCAAGTGGCGCGCGGAGTCGAATGATGCCGGTGTCTGGCGATATGCCACTGTGCGGCCCCGCAGGCCGGGTCCGATCAGACCGCGCTCCAGAAAATAGGGCAGCCCGAGCCGCACACGTCCGTAAGCGCCGATGCCGCCAACCGCATAATCGATGAAATTCGAGGCTCGCTTCAGCGCCGGAATTTGACGGGCGACGGGGCGGGTCAGCTTCCAGAGTTTCGGGGAGAATGAAGGTAATCGACGCGCGAGACGCTGCGCTTTCCACGCATTGTAGAAGAAGGGATAGCCAAGGAATATGTCGTCAGCGCCATCGCCCGTAAGAAGGACTGTCGCCTTCTCCTTTACCGCCCTCGAAACGCGCAGCATACCGAGCGCGGAGGTGCTGGCGAACGGTTCGCTGTAAGCTGCGCTGAGTTCGCCGAAAGGCGGCTCGTCGTCGCCGCCCAGATACACAACCTCGTGCGGGATACCAAGGCGAGCCGCGGTCTCCCGTGCCTGCGCGCTTTCGTCTTCGGCATCGCCGGGTGTACCCACCGTGAACGCGTGGACGTTCGCGTTCAGGCGCGACAGCGCCCAGCAGACCAGCGTGGAATCGATCCCGCCGCTGAGCAACGCGCCAATCGGGACATCCGAGATCAGCCGCAGTCTTACGGCTTCGACCAGAAGCCGTTCCGTTTCTTCCACCGCCTCTTCGAACCGGATGGGGGAAGCTTCGTTCGCGTCCGGCAAGGTCCAATAGGTGCGCTCCGTGACTTTGGGCTGCCCGGTCCCGCCGGCGTGCCAGACGAGAACGGTGGCAGGGGGAAGTTTGCGCGTCCCGGTATAGATGCTGCGCTCTTCCGGGACGAAGCCGAGGTCGAGAAATTCGAGGACCGAGCCGGAATCGACGTCTCCCGCGAACCCGCCCGCTTCGAGCGCATCCAGAGTCGAGGCGAAGGCGATCCGATCGCCGGCAATGGCGTAGACCAGCGGCTTTACGCCGAGGCGGTCGCGGGCCAGCGTGAGTGTGCGGCGCGGTTCATCCCAGATGGCCAGGGCGAACATGCCGCGCAGGCGGGGCAACAGGCCGTCGATTCCCCATTCGCGGTAGCCTTCGATGAGGATTTCGGTATCGCACTGCGATCGGAACGTGTAACCTTTCTGCTCCAGCTCGTGGCGGATATCGTGGAAATTGTAGATGCAGCCGTTGAAAACGACGCCCACCTGGCCATCGGCCGAGAGCATGGGTTGCGCGCCAGCGGGGCTGAGATCGAGAATCGCCAGACGGCGGTGGCCGAAGCCGACGGTGGCCCCCGAAAGGCTGTTCCAAAGGTGGAGTCCCTCTGCGTCCGGGCCACGGCGGGCGAGCGGCGGCAGCATACTCCGAACTGCGGCTTCGGTGCTGTCCGAACCGGTGCCGAAGGCGACACCCGCGATCCCGCACATACTGAACTTATTGTTTCAGACGAGAGTAGCTGACCTTACCCTGCCGGTTTCAGAACAGCCTCAAGAGCCTTCTGAATCTGCGCATCCGAGTGCGCTTCCACCTCGTCGCCTTTCGCCACACCGAGCGCCAGATTGTAGATCTCTGTCTTCAACCGCGTCTCAATGAAACTGCGATTGGCAGTCCATTCCGAGAGCAGCGGCTGAATGCGCCGTTCTGAAAGCCATTCCCGGAACTGATCCATCACCTGCGGCGGCAATTCCCATCCTTCGGTGACTTTGTGCTCGTGCAGAAATTCTGTTGCGAATGAAGTGAACGATCCCGTTCCTTCCAGGACCTCGCGAAACTGATCGAGGCCCGCGGGCGAGACTTGTACATCCGGCACGATGCCACCGCCGCCGGGCACCGGCCTGCCGCTATCCGTCTTGAAATCGGTGCGTTCGTTCGGATGTGTGGCGGTTGCGTCCAGCGCAAAATCCTCCGCGCCCTGACCTCGTTGCGCGCTGAATGACTTCTGAATGGAACGGCCACTCGGAATGTAGTAAAGCGCAGTTGTCAGCGCGAGCCCCGTCTTTTGCGAGAGAGGATAAACGCTTTGCACCAGTCCCTTGCCGAAGCTCGGCTCGCCCACGATGGTCGCGCGATCGTGATCCTGCAAGCGCGCCCGAAACGATCTCGGACGCACTCGCCGTCTTGCCATTCACCATCACCGCCAGCGGAAATGTGTAAGGCTTGTTATCCGCCGGAACCCGCTCGATGGTTTCCGGCACGTTCCGCCCCTTCGCGGATAGAATCATTTGCCCCGGCTGTAGAAAGAACGCGGCCGTCTGCAGCGCCGCCGTCATGAGCCCGCCCGGATTATTGCGCAGATCGAGCACGAGGCCCTTCAGGTTGCGGCCGCCCAGCTTCTCGATCCCGTCGTGAATCTGCTGCGCCGTCTTTTCCTCGAAAGCCGATACCCGGATGTACCCGATGCCGGACTGCAACTCAAACACGCGCTCGACGCTTGGCGCCTGCATGTTCTCGGGCGTGAGCGTCAGTTCCATCAGGCGCGCGTTACCCGGACGCCGCACCACCAACTGCGCCGCCTTCTGTTTGGATTGGCCGAGCAGCCCCACAATCTGTTCCGCATCGAGACGGTCGAGGCGGTAATTGTTGACGGCAAGAATCTCGTCGCCCGGCGCCATGCCTGCCTTTTCCGAAGGCGTGTTCGGCATCGTCTGCAGCACCACCACGCGCCCGGGCAGCACCGAAACCACCGTCCCGAATCCCTTCTGCGTGGAGGACTCCATTTGCTGAAGCTGCTCGTACTGACCGGGATCGAAGAAGACCGAATGCGGATCCAGATGGCGCAGCAAGCCCGGTATCGCGCCCTGGTAAAACGCCTGATCGGGATCGAACGGGTCGGCCGTATTCTGTTCGAGGATCTTGTACGCGTCGATGAATCGCTTCATCTGACGCGCATCGTCGTCCTTCGGAGCGTCGGCAGCGAAGGAAAGACAGGCGCAGGCAAGCAGCAGCGCGATCCGGCTCGACATCGTATTCATTATCGCGTGAACCGCGTCGCCTTCTTCTTCGCGTGGCGCTCCAGCGCGAGCGCGATCAGACGGTCGATCAGATCGCTGTAAGGAATCCCCGAATATTCCCACATCTTCGGATACATGCTGATCGAAGTGAAGCCGGGGATCGTATTGATCTCGTTGATGTAGAGCTTTCCGGTCGCGGTTTCGCGAAGGAAATCCACGCGACCCATGCCTTCGCATCCGACCGCCTTGAAGCACTCGACCGCCAGCCGCGCGCATTTCCAGCGTGTCGCGCTCCGACAGATCCGCGGGCACCACTGTCTTTGCCAGGTTCAGCTCGTACTTGTCTTCGTAATCGTAAAACTCGCGCGAAGGCAGAATTTCGCAGGGCGTGGAAGCTTTCGGATCGTCGTTCCCCAGCACGGCGCATTCGAATTCCCGGCCCTGAATCCCGCGCTCTACGACGATCTTGCGATCGAACTCAGCCGCCACATCGAGCGCCTTCTTCAGCTCAGCCGCGTCGTGCGCTTTCGAAATTCCGACGGACGATCCCAGATTCGCCGGCTTTACGAAAATCGGAAACGGCAATTCGCACATGATCGCCTCGGTATCGAGGGACGCGCGATCGAGCACCATCCACTCCACCACCGGCAGCCCGCGGTCGCGGCAAACCCGCTTCATCACGTCCTTATCCATCGACACGGATGAAGCCAGCACGTTCGCGCCGACATAGGCGAGATCCGCCAGTTCCAGCAGCCCCTGAACGGTGCCATCCTCACCGAACGTGCCGTGCAGGACCGGAAAGACCACGTCGATCCCGGGATTTGCGCCAGGCTCAGGCAGAATCGGGCCAGGCTTCCAACGGCCGTCTTTCCCGATCAGATACCGGATCACTTCGTACCGCGATGGATTCATCGCGGCGATCACCGATTCGGCCGAGACCAGCGACACCTCATGTTCGCCGCTGCGCCCGCCGTAAACGACTGCGACCCGGGTCTTGGCTTCGGTCGCGCTCACAGGATCTTCTTCCCCATCGCGGACAAAATCAGTTCCACCGCAAGATCCGCCGTCCGGTTCACTTCGTCGATCACGGGATTCACTTCCACCACCTCCATCGAAATCATTTTGCCGGAGTCGCAGATCACCTCCATCGCGAGGTGCGCCTCGCGATACGTCGCGCCGCCGCGCACGGGCGTGCCGACTCCGGGCGCATACTGAGGGTCGACGAAATCCATATCGAGCGAGAGATGAAATCCCGCGGTCCCGTTGCACGCAATCGCGATTGCTTCACCGATCGCGGCGCGCATGCCCCGCTCGTCGATTTCCCTCATGGTGAACGTCCGCACGCCAGCGGTGCGCACGATTTCCGCCTCCGACGCATCCACATCGCGAATGCCCAGCAGTGCGATGTT
>CAWEKQ010000003.1:0-293270 GCA_963809655.1 Terriglobia bacterium
TTTGCACCTCGAGTGCGTATTAGGGAGCGTATCGCATCCCCGGCGCGGCCTTCTCATTCCATCTCGGAGGATGGGCCCAAGGACGATTTCTGGCGGGAACACCCCTCAGAACCCAATCCAACTACCGGTGAGTGCACGGGGAGTTCTCAACGGGCTCCGAGGCCGTTTGTCGCCCATACACATCGAGGTCATTCTGCTTCCGGTGCGCCGCCCACTGCTTCTCAAGGTCATGTATTTGGTCCGCGGGGGAATACCGAATCGTTTCAGCGACAGGATCATCGCACGAACACTAACGTGAGGTGTCGCCGCGGGGCCGACGTGTCCACAGCGCGGGCACCTGAACACGGGAGAGCCGATATTCCCCTCGGATCGAATTCGTTGAAGTGTCGTATCCAGATCGTCGCGTAACGAAATCATCGTTTCGAAAGGCATGTCTGGATGCCATTGATCGCGCAACTGCTCGACCATTTCCCGAAACCACACTTTTTGCGCGTCTCCGGCTGCCACGAGTCAATTATCCGCCGGTCGGACGCCGGGCGCTTGGGATTGGGCCGAAATGGGTTCGCCATTTCCCCAACCGGACTTGTACGAAGTTGCTGGTGACGAACGCTGCCCGTGCTCCTCGGTCAGCTTATGTCGGCGCCAGCCTGTGGTTGCTTCCGCGAAGATTTTCGGTGTACGATCATTTGCGCGCCCATGCCGCTTAGCCCCCCAATAAGCACGTTACCGCCCGCCACTTTCCTATGCGAAAAGGGTTTACGAGAAAACCGCAAGCAGACGATCCCGCGACGCGAGGCAAGAACTACATAACGCCGAGCGGCCGGAGGCCCGGTCAAAGAGGGAGCACCGGTTTCTGCTCACCAGGGAGCGCCCGGCCGTGACGAAGGTGGTCGCGTGGGCTGCGAGCAACGGAGATCGCAGTGAAAACGCCGACTATCAGTACGGCAAGCGGCGCCTGCGTCAGATCGATGGGCGGATTCGTTTTCTCACGAAGCGAATCGAAGCCGCGGAAGTGGTGGATCCGGAAAGTCCCAGAGCGGGGCAGGCGGCGACGCGAGCATTCTTCGGAGCGACCGTCCGATTCGCAAATGCCGCAGGAACGGACCGAGTGGTGAGCATCGTGGGAACCGACGAGGTCGATCTGAACCGCAACCACATCAGTTGGGTGTCGCCTCTGGGGCGCGCGTTGCTCAAGTCGGCAGCAGGGGACCGCGTTGCTCTCGAAGCCCCGAGCGGTAGCGAATACCTGATGGTCCTGAAGCGCGTTACGAGCGCATTCCTGTGGAACCGTTCCGTGAACCACCCGGGGCCGAGGCCTCGGCAAAGGAACACCCTCGCGGACGCCAGTCCACCTGAGATGCCCTGACTCTTCTGAGCCGCGACTTTCATGGTAGGTAAATGTCAAGCGAAGACGCAAAATTCCCGGGGCTTCCGTGAGGAAGACCATAATCAGCAACTGGGCGCAAGCACGGAACAGTTTTTTTGATCTTTGCCGAAGGGGATCCGGAACAGGCCGGTCACCAGACATTCATTTGCCGGATCGTGTCCCGGGGAACACGTCACGGAAGATTGAGTCGTAGCTAAACCCTCCAGCCCCAAAACAGTAAAAACGGCGGCATAACAGGAGCCTGTTTGCCGAGTCGCGGCTCCGCGGGGTCTGGAGGGAACCTGTTCACAACGGCTGCGCCATTGTGCGAGTCAAACGCCGAAGCGCCTCACCCGGATGAGTCTGGCCGGCTATTCCTCAGCGAGTTGGTCGCCACCAGTGCTCGCCTCCGCTTCACCGGCAAGAGAACTGATTCACTCGGATAGATCTGCATGCCTGAAAAAACGCACGCTCAGGCCGCCTCTATATGTTCGCCGGCGGCTTCACGCTGGCCGGCGAAGAAAGCCCGGTCGGCCGCCATCAGATAAGCCACCAGTTTGCGCGCCACCGCCAGCGTCGCCCGATTGCGATGTCCGCCTTTTGCAATCGCTTTACGATGCACTTCTTTCAGCTTCTCGTTGTACATCGGCGCCAGTTTCGCAGTTTCGATCAGCGCGCTCTGCAGATACGCGTTGCGTTGTTTGGAAAGCGGCCCGCGCTTCTGCTGGCCGGCCGATTCGCGCAGCGCGCTGGTCAGCCCGCAATAACTCATGGCATGTTTGATCGAAGGAAAACGCTCCGGCGTGGCTGCTTCCAGTGCCCAGCCCAACGCCGTCACTGTCCCCACTCCGTCAATCCGGCATAACGCTTTCACTCGCTCCTCCAGGGCAGGATGACGCGCCAGCATACCCTTCAGCCGCCGGTCCATGGCCTGCAGGGTCGTCATCTGGGCGCGATTGAACTCCAGCAGTGGCCGCAGTTCCTGGCCGATCCACTCGTTGTCCTTCACCAGGCTCTCGAAATAGCGTTTGCCGTGCAGACGGCGTCGTTGTGTGCTGGGCATGCTCAGCAGTTTGGAGGTGAAAGTCCTCTGCCCAACCTGATGGAGGTGAAGGGCTAGCGAGAACGCAAGGGCTACCGCCGCGAGGCGGGGTCCGAAAGAAGCGTGTAGCAAATGTGCGAGTCGATGGACAAGAACCGGGTACAAGGCGTTAGCGTCGGACGAGCGGGCAACTTACCGCGAAGTCCATATCCATCAAAGATGCGAAGCGTAGATCCGGCGGCTGCGCACAGAAGACGGTTGAGCTTACCCCAGGAGATCTGTTCTGTGTCGCGATGGCGACTGAGGTTGTCGAAAGGCAGCCTGACCACAGGGCAGAAGTCAGCAGAGGGCATATTAGGCCATGTCGTCGGTAAGGCTAGTGAGGCACTCCAATGCCGAAAGGCGGAGTCAACAGATAGGCCGAGCCGGGAACGGTGGCTGAAGGCCCGAACGAGAGGAGCGGCAAGTAGGACATGAGTCTCAGGAGTGAAATGCAGCAGAATATTCAGGCCGAACTGAACTTTTCTTCGACGCCAGCGGGTGAAGCCCGCGAAGCGGGAAGGGAAGAGACTGAATCGCTCTCGACGAGGAATGACCCCGAAAGCCCAGCCAGCACGAATCGACTGATGGAGGAAGTATGTGAGCGAGAGAATCTGAAGGAAGCATTGCGGCGGGTGAAGGCGAATAAAGGTAGCGCGGGCGTAGATGGGATGACCGTCGGCGGAATCACCGACTATCTGAAACAGCATTGGCCAGCTATTCGGGAACAACTGTTGAGTGGGACTTACGAGCCGAGGCCGGTGAGGCGGGTGGAAATCCCCAAGCCGGACGGAGGGGTGCGCAAGCTGGGCATCCCGACGGTGCTGGATCGGTTAATCCAGCAGGCGGTGATGCAGGTTCTACAGCGGCAGTGGGACCCGACGTTCTCTGAAAGCAGCTACGGGTTCCGGCCCGGACGGTCGGCCCAACAGGCAGTGGCGCAGGCGCAGAAGCATATCGCCGAAGGCCACGGCTGGTGCGTTGATCTCGATCTGGAGAAATTTTTCGACCGGGTCAATCACGACAAACTGATGGGTCAGATCGCCAAACGGGTTGAGGACAAGCGGCTGTTGAAGCTCATTCGGGCATTCCTGAATGCCGGGGTGATGGAGAACGGGTTGGTCAGTCCGAGCGTGGAAGGGACTCCGCAAGGGGGACCACTTTCGCCACTGCTCAGCAATCTCGTGCTCGACGGACTCGACCGGGAGTTGGAGCGCCGGGGCCATCGTTTTGTTCGATATGCGGATGATTGTAATCTCTACGTTCGCAGCGAACGGGCGGGGCAACGGGTGATGGAGAGCGTTACGCAATTCATCACGCAAAAGCTCAGACTCAAGGTGAATGAGGCAAAGAGTGCGGTGGCGCGACCGCAGGAACGGAAGTTTCTCGGGTTCAGCTTCAGCGCCGGTCCGGAGATCAAGCGCGTTATCGCGCCGAAGGCACTGGATCGGTTCAAGCGACGAGTCCGGGATATCACGCGACGAGCTAAGGGCGTCAGCATGAAAACCACGATAGAGGCGTTGGCTCCGTACATGCGGGGTTGGCGCGGCTATTTCGGATTCTGCGAAACGCCTGAAGTGTTGCTCGGTCTAACCCGCTGGGTTCGGTTGCGGCTCAGGGCAGCAATGTGGCGGCAGTGGAAAACACCCCGCCGTCGTCGTGAGGCACTGCTTGAACTCGGGGTGCGTTTGCGGCTGGCCAGCAATACCGCTGGCAGCGGACTCGGTCCCTGGTATCTCGCAAAGGCCAAGGCCCTTTCTGTCGGGCTTTCCAATGCCTACTTCAAATCGCTCGGCCTTCCTTCGCTGGTCGACGAGTAACGGCGTAACTTCTCGAACCGCCGTGTACGGACCCGTACGCACGGTGGTGTGGCAGGGGTCAGCGGGCAACCGCTGCCCCTATGCCGATCGTATTCCACCCCGGCCCCCATCAGCAATCCCGCCGTCTTGTTCTTGAACATCACGGTTTCTTCCACCAGCAGGCGCCGGAATCGCAACTGCTGCCGTAACGCGCCCAATTCCGGCGAAATTACGAAACAGGACGGAAACAGGTTGCACCGCAGCAGGTCCGCAATGGTGCGGGCATCGATCTTGTCGCTCTTTTTCTTCCCCGCGCAGATTGCTTTCATGCGCGCCGCGTGCCCCATCTCGAGCTTTGCGGCATGCGGCTTCAGATGCTCGTAAATCCAGTGGCTGAATACGGTCGCTTCCATCGCGCCATGCCATGGCCCCGGCAGCGTCTTTACCCATTCGTTCAGCGCCGTTCGCGTGGCCGGAATGCTGCCCTCCTTCACGATTGCACCCTCTGCTGTCTTAACGCAGAAGGCGATCACTTGCTTATGTACGTCCAGTCCGACAAAATAAACTCGCATAGGTAGTTTCTCCACAATCGGGTTTGAGGAACCTTCGGGCTCCTCCCTCGATTGTGGAGAATCCCGAATTCCTCTACCTACGCATTCAAACAGTAAAGGAGCGGTAAGAAGCCTTCTTCAGCAGCCTCTACCAATCCCCTGTAGGATTGCATCCTCTCCCACAAGCCGTGCTTCACACTTTACGAAAACACTCTAGTCGCCTGCAGCGACATGTTGCGGAAGCAAGGTGAAGTGGACCGGATCCCGGCGGCTGTTCGGTCGCCTGATGCCCGCGAGGGTCGCGAGCTTATCGACAGTAACGCGCTTCCGATTCAGGCGCGCACCATGGGGCATGGCCACGGCCGCGTCAAAAGCGAGTCCGAGCGCATGGTCGGAAGCCGGGACTGGTTGCTGTCTGGCGAGCAGTTGATGGCGCTTGAATTCGGCGCCTACTTCCTCGCGCAGCGCCTGGCAGCCGGCGGTCCGGTTGTTGCGAAGTTCCTTCATCCACTTGACCCAGACATCGTGGAGATGGGCCTGATAGGCTGGCGGCCGGTAAGCGGATTTCAGCTCGAATGTCCCGCCTGAGGAGGTCACCATCTCCCGGAAAGTGTCCAACGCCTGAGCCGCGTCCGGCATGAGGCCCTCGACGTCAGCGGGGACGGATTCGGCGTTGTTCTCAAAAGCCAGGGCTTCGGGGTCCTCGATCTCGGCAAGCGGCGCCACTTTGCAACCTGCCAGCATCCGGCTGCGCCGGACAGCGCTCAATTCCGCGTCCAGAATCGCCCGCGAAATGGCATGGTCCGGGAAAATCGGCAGTGGCTCCTCCTCCATGGCTACAGCGTCTGTGACGGAAGGCGTCACGGAAGGCGTGACGGAAGGAACGATGTCGGCCGCGTGCATGCACGTGCAAATGATTGACGAAACAAAGATTTGCCTGGCGATTCGATACAAAACGTTCAATACTCCGCGGGCTCGGCGGCTCCGTCGATCGGGGTTAAACCTCACACTGTATCACCATGCGTATCGCTGGGTTGAACTCAGTGGCTGGCTACGAAGCTCTTTTCTGGCTGGTGCGCCGCAGCAGGCGCTTGCCGGTTCGTCCATCATCCATCGACTGTATAGCTGACAAATTGGAGCAGTGAACCTCATTTCCAAAGGGTCACCGCCTGCCGGGATTGTGGCCGAGAGGGCTTGCCACGGCGGATTGCCGTCGATTATAGCCCATCCCCACTATCGATTGCGATCCGTGTCCGCCAACAGTGGGATATCAGCTGGAGGTCGAAAGCAGAACGATAACTACGCATATCGCTAGCTATTTTGGCTAGGTCCCAAAGGGGGAATCATCGCGGCGCACGGTCGATTGGTGCCCGCAGTTAACCGTTTCGATTACGCCTTACGGGCCATAGCTCGGACAGCGAATTGCTTGTATAATCGCCCTGCTTTGTAGAGCGCATCGTTACCTTCGTGACAACCGCTTCGACGCAGGTAAATAGTTTAGGGGTTTTGCAGGCGGTCTCAAAGTCTTTCAGGAGAATAGATTATGACGGGCAGAAATGTGTTCACGAAAATCGATCGTATTACGGTCCAATTGTCAATGTTCGTCCTATGCTGCTCGTTGTGCGCGGGTACTGCCTGGGCGGACGGAGCAGTTTACGCGATGACCAATGCCCTCGGAAATAACCAGATCCTGGTTTACCATCGCGCAAGCAACGGAAGTCTGAGTTCCACACCCATACAGACGATTGCCACCGGCGGCGGCGGGAGCGGTCTGCAACTCTCCGGGGTTGACTCGCTGGGCTCGGCAGGAAGCGTGCAACTGGACCCGACACATCAGATCCTGTTCGTCATCAACACGGAGACCGCCAGTGCAAATAATGGCGCCGGCACATACAACCAGGACTGCTCACTGGGCACGATCACCTCGTTCCTTGTCGCATCCGATGGCACGTTGACGTTCGCGGATCGTGTTTTTCCGGCGGATTGTTTCCCAACAGCCTCACGGTCAGGAATACAGGAAACGGAGATCTGCTTTGGGTGCTTAACGCCGGGCGCCCGGGCATCTGCGCCGTCATGCCGAATATTACCGGCTTCTCGGTGAACAAAGCCGGCCAGATGAACTTTATACGCTCACAGCAGCCGATAGATCCGGGCCCGCTTTCCGCGAACTCGGGCGTGAGTTGCCTCGCTGCGAGCGCCGCGGGATTTAACGCTTTGACGGGTGCTCCAGCGGCGGATTTCGCCTGCGGCTTGAATCCGCCCTCGTTTCCCCGCTCGCCGGCACAAGTCCGGTTCACTCCAGACGGCACTCAGTTGTTCGTGACGGTCAAAGGGACTAATACGATCTACGCTTTTCCAGTCGACGCAAGGGGGTTCGCCGGCAACCCCACAATCACGCAGGCGCCCGGCCCGGCGTTGCCCAGCTATTTCGGCTTTACTTTCAAGAATGAAACTCTGCTGGTCGCCGAGCTTTTCGGTACAGCCACAAGCATTCCTGCGGGCGGCAGAGGCGCGCTCTCGTCTTTCCTTGTCAGTGGAGGCAGCCTGGACCCAATCAACTCGGACGCAGGCGATGGAGGCACTGCGGCTTGCTGGATCGCGCTTGAGCCCATAGCAGGCCAGTACGCATACGTTTCCAATAACCTGAGCGCCAGCATCTCAAGTTACGCACCGGGGAGGCAAGGCAATGCCACGCTGGTCGCGTCAGTCGCGGCGCCAGCCAGTGGGCCAAACGATCTGGCGACGGCAGCGGAAGGTGGCATCAGCTTCCTGTATGCGGTCGAGGGAGGCGCAGGCAATGTCGGAGCCTTCCAGATTAATCTGACAAATGGCTCCCTGATCCCGCTCACGGCGGCCAGCGGCTTGCCTTCCACCGCTCAAGGCCTGGCCGCGTATTAACCCGCATTTCTCACACTGAATAGCTCGGCCCGGGAAATGGGAGGGAAATCGCCTCGCGGACGCGTTTTTTGAGTCTGGCGAAAAAACCGTGGTCGATTTGGGTTATGCGGCGCGGGCGGCCGGGACCTCTGATGGCGTGGACGGCGATTGTGGGGCATTGATGAGGCAGTGGCGGCGCGCTGATCTGAGCCGGGGCTTCCCGGCCGACTGGAATCTGGGAATGTTGGCTCTCCGCGGGGGCGTCAGCAGCGCAGGTTCGACCAGACCTGTCGATAGAGACCTTGCCAGGGATAGCTGGATGCCATCGAAACCCAGACTTTGCGAACCGAAACCCGGATCTGCGCGCCGATCTTCAGGAGTTTGGTCCGGATCGTGCAAACCTGCGCCTGCGCCAGTTCGGTCCCCTTCAGCCCCACGCGGCGCAGACCGCTGACCAGGATATACGCCATTGCCGACAGGTACAAGCGTATCTGATTGGCTCGAATCGTCTCCGCGCTGACCCGGTCGGCGAACAGACTGAACTGCTCTTTGATGCGGTTCTCCATGTTGCCGCGTTCGCAATACAGTTCTTCGTACAGTGCCTGTGCCGCCCATCTTTCACTCGTCAGCGAAGTCACCACAAAGCGCGGATTTTCTTTTCCGTCGATATGTTCAGCCTTCGCCGCCACGCGCCGCTCGCGGTCCCAGCCGCCTGTCTTCGTCTTCTTTGTACTGTGGAGGAATTCGGTGAACACGCGCGCCGGTTTCCCTGTCTGCTTCCATTGCACGGTCGCTTGATGCATCTGCAGTCCGATGATTTTGCGCAACCTTTTATTGCGGGCCAGACCGAAGACAAAGTCCACTCCATTGCTCTCGCACCAACTCATCAGTTCATTGCGGCAGAAACCGGAATCCCCGCGCAGAACGATTTTCACCTCCGGCCACGCCGCACGGATCTGTTTTACGATTCGTTCCATTTCCTGCCGGCAGCCGAATGCGGCATCGTGATTGGCTTCTCTCATGCGTGCGCACAGAACGTGATCGCCGCAGAAAACGTAGAGTGGCAGGTAACAATACGCGTCATAGTAGCCATGGAAGAAGCGGCCTTCCTGTTTGCCGTGCAACGGCATGTCCGTTGTGTCCATGTCCAGCACGATCTCGGCGGGAGCCTCATCGTGCGACTCGATGAAGGCATTCACCAGCAGTTGGTCAACTGCTTCCTTCCAGAACGTGATCTTCTTATACCGGTTATTGATGCCCGTACCCAGTTCCATCCGGTTCAACGTGCTCTTGCCCGCCAGTGGTTCGGTCATGTCCTGCTTTCCCGCCAGAATGCCGAACACCGGATCGGTCCGCAGCTGCTCGTGATCGTTGAGGTCTTCGTAGCCAAGAGCCAGGCCGTAGACCCTTTGCGAAACCATCTCGGGAATCGAGTGTTCGACCAGCGCCTGATTCCGACCGTCCAGAAAACACTGCCCGAAACGTGCCAGCAGGTTGAGCCGCTTGTCCACCTGGCGCAGCAGAAACGCTCCGCCATCGGAACTGATCGTCCCGCCGTCAAATCGGGCCACGATCTCCCGCCTCCCTGACCCCTCAAATCCGAAACTCGATTGGTTACACTCTGTCATAGCGATGGCCGTCCTTTTTTGGCGCTAACTTTGTGTGGAAACTCAGTTATGCCATGGAAGACGGCCATTTGCCTATTCAGCGTGAGAAATGCGGGCTAACGCCAATACTCTTCACTTAATGATCCAAATGGCTTTTCGGATATCGATCCGCGACAACGGTTTGGCGTGCCGAGGTCGCAGCGGGAAATTGCTCATCTTGCGTTTTACTCCGCGGGGATTTCGCCGGTGGCGACTCGACACGACGCGTTCCTGAAGGATCTCCTCCAGGACGGAGTCATGAAAGGCTTTTCTCTGTGGAGGGGGGAATAGCGCTGTAGAGGGGCAACTTGCGACGGACAATCCGGATGGCGTGCAGGAAGGAGAGTCGGTCAGGGTCTTGATCGGCCTTGAGCGCGGCGTCGTGCATGAGGCTGCGCACGGCAAAATGGGCCATTAACAGGCCGTAGAACTCCTGCCGGACCAGATCCGGAGTCTTGCTGCGCAGGACGATACGGGCGCCGCGCAGATGGGTCTTCAGTTCGTCAAACGCGGTTTCGATCTCCCATCGCTCGTGATAGAGGGCCGCCAGTTCGGCGGCTGGGGCTTTTTCGTGATTCAGGATAGTGGTCACCAGGCGGTATACCGGCTCGGCATCGACAACCCCGTCCAGACGATAATCGATCACGCGAACTGTCACGCCGTTGGTCTTGTGCCGCCAGTCCCTTTCCGAGGCAAAAATACGGCTCAGGTAAGAACCATCAGGCAGCCGCTTCTCGCAGACCAGACGCATGTTCTTTTTCACGCGCCACAGTAGTTCCGCGCCTGTGGCCGCAGCCTGCGCCCACAGCGGGAATCCGAAAAAATTGCGGTCTGCCAGACATAACGTGCCCCTTTCGAGATGGGGCAGCACCGTTCTCGACAATGCGATCTCGCTGGTGGTGCAGCCTGCCATCTGCGTGCCGAACAGGACGTGTGTGCCGATTTCGGCCAGCGATACGAAACGGATCTGTGGATACGCGCTCGCGCCGCGACTGGCCCCCGGGCGGCCGAAAGCTTCGTCATTGCTCTTTTCGTCGGCTATATCCAGCGTGCTGCCGTCGAGACTCACCAAACGCCACTCCCGATACCATGCGCCTTTCGTGGCCTTCACCGCAATCGGCTTCACTATTTCATCGTGGAGTTGCCGTAACGGCTCCCATCCCAGTCTGGTGCGCGCCTGCGAGATGCCCGAGTTGCCCGCCACTTTGGCGCTCGCCGACGGCCCCAGTAACCACTGAACTCCTTCCAACAGGCAACGCAATACTTCGCGATACGACGACTGCATATACAACGCCAGCGCGATCACGTAGTAGATGACCACGTGTGCCGGCAAGTCCCGCTCCCGCACGCTCGTTTTTTTCGTGGCTGTCAGCACGGCATGAACCCTCGCCACCGGAAAAGTCCGGGCGATTACCCCAAGACTGATGTGATCTGTAATTCGTGAGCCAGCGGGCAGTTCGGCGATAGTCCGGGCCATTCGGCGCTTCTCCTGTTTAAAACAGAATAGCGCATTTATGTTGTTAAGTGAAGAGTATTGGGGCTAAGGGGGCGAAGGGCCGGCGAAGTCGTGGGGCTGAATCTGGATGATATCGATTGGAGTGCCGGACAGATCATCATTCGCGGGAAGGGCGGGAAATCGGCTCCGTTGCCGCTGGCTGCAGATGCAGGCGCATCGCTGGCCGCCTATTTACGCCATGATCGGCCGCGGTGTGCCACTCGAAGAGTATTTATTCGCCATCGGGCTCCATTGGTCGGTTTGGGGAACTCGTCGACGATCTCCTCACTCGTCAGGCGCGCTCTGAAACATGCCGGCGTAGAGTCGGCGCATACAGGCGCCCACGTACTTCGGCACTCCCTGGCCACCAGCCTGCTTCGACAGGGTGGCTCGCTCGATGAGATTGGCGAACTGCTGCGACATCAAAGCCCGAACACGACGGCGATCTACGCCAAAGTAGACGTCACCGCCCTGCATTCACTGGCGCTGCCATGGCCAGGAGGTGGTCGATGAATCAACTCCGCAAGGCTGTACGCGACGACCTGACGATGCGGCGTGGCCTGGGATTCAAGCTGGCTAAACATGAGGGTGGGCTGCAGGAGTTTGTGTCATTTCTTGCGCAAAAGCACCGTTCGCGCATCACGGCGAATCTGGCGCTGGAGTGGGCAACGCTGAATCCGCATCACAAACCGTATGATTGGGCGGCGCGGCTCAGTATCGTACGCGGCTTCGCCCGGCACTGGAGTGCCACGGATTCCTCGACCGAAGTTCCGCCGCTCGGCCTGCTGCCTTACCGGCCACCGCGCGCTCAGCCATACTTCTACTCCGATCAGGAAATCCGGGCACTCCTGAAAGCTGCTAAGAACCGACCCTCCATTGACCCTCTGCGGCCCTGGACTTACTACTGCCTGTTCGGATTACTGGCGGTCACGGCCTGCGGCTCGGTGAGGCGCTGCATCTTCGGACTGAGGACATGGACTGCTCCGCAGGCATTCTCACGATTCGGGGTGCCAAGTTTGGAAAGTCCCGGCTGGTGCCGCTGCATGCCTCGACTTGTAAGGTCCTGGCAGATTATGTGAAACGCCGGGACTGCCGCTTTGACGCGCGCCCCGAGGGCCACTTCCTCGTAAACAAGAACGGCAACCAACTGGACAAAGGCGAGGTCCACCGCGCCTTCTATACCCTGTCCCGGCAGATTGGATTGCGTGCCGTCGATGCCAGCCGGGGCCCGCGCCTGCACGATTTTCGACACCGATTTGCTGTGGAGACTTTGTTGCGCTGGTATCGCAATGGTGAGGATCCCAGACGGCGCTTGCCCGTCTTGTCCACCTATCTCGGGCACGCCCACGTTACCGACACCTACTGGTATCTGACCGGCACTCCCGAACTGCTGGGCGCGGCCGGCAAGAGGCTGGAAAAAAGATGGGAGGATCTGAATGCGGGATCCCGCTGATCTTCCTGCCTTGTTGCAGTCGTTCTTCACGACTCGTTTGATGACGCAGCGGAAAGTCAGCCCTCACACGATCGCCTCCTATCGCGACACGTTCCGCCTGCTGTTGCAGTTCGCCCAGAAACGACTACGCAAGGCTCCCTCTCGGTTGGGGTTGGACGATCTGGATGCCTCATTGGTCGACGCGTTTCTGGCAGATCTGGAGAACCAGCGTCGCAATGGCGCCAGAAGCCGGAATCTCCGTTTGACGGCGATCCGGTCGTTCTTCCGCTACGCTGCACTCGAAGCGCCCGCACACAGCGGAATCATCCAGCGAGTGCTGGCGATTCCGAACCAACGACAGCGGCGCGCCCTGGTGGGCTTTCTGACTCGGCCCGAGATCGAGGCCCTGCTGGCTGCGCCGGATCGAACGCGATGGCTGGGACGCCGTGATCATGCCTTTCTGATCACCGCCGTTCAGACCGGCCTGCGATTGTCCGAGATGACCGGACTACGGCACGAGGATGTCTCGCTCGGAACCGGCGCCCATGTGCGTTGTCGCGGCAAAGGGCGAAAGGAACGCTGTACGCCTCTGGCGAAGCCCACGGTTGCGGTTCTGCAGGCGTGGATTCGGGAGCAAGGCAGAGGAGATTCCAAGACTCTGTTTCCCAGTAGCCGGGGTGGGGCTCTGAGCGCCGACGGCGTCCAGCACCTGCTGGCGCGCCACGTGGTGAAAGCGAGGGAGACTTGCGCTTCACTGCGAAAGAAGCGAGTCTCCCCACATGTCCTGCGGCACGCCGCCGCCATGGAACTGCTGCAAGCCGGTGTGGATCGCGCGGTGATTGCGCTTTGGCTCGGCCACGAGTCGGTCGAGACCACCCAGATCTATCTCGATGCTGACCTCGCATTGAAAGAGCAGGCACTGGCCCGGACCAATCCTGTCAAAGGCGCTCCCAAACGCTATCAACCGGACGACGAGTTGCTCGCCTTCCTGAAACAACTCTGATCCAGTGCCTCCAGACTATGCCGCATGTTGAGCCTGAGTACGTAGCCAACACTGTATCTTGCAGGCCGTTGGCCCAGACCGATTCAACACTTGCGGCATAGTCCGGGAAGCGGCATAGTGCCGCAGCGAGTGCGGGTGGACCGGTTTGGTGATTCCGGCTTTTTTTGCGGCAGCCTCGCAAAGCTTGAAAACGCTGCCCGTTGCGATGGGACAATCCGCCTTCTTGCCGGGAAAGAGCCACTCGACCGGGCGCTTCCGCTTCCAGTAGGCGGCAAGCACCTCTCGGAGCGGCTCCGCCAACATCACCTGCCTGTCCTTATGGCCTTTGCCGCCGCGAACCCAAATCACCCGACGCTCACGCTCCAGATCGGAAACTTTGAGTTTGGCTACTTCCGAAACACGAAGCCCCGCGCCGTACATCGTGGCCAGCATCGCCCGGTGCTTGAGGTTCCTTGGTGCTTCAAGCAGGGCCTTAACTTCGGCTTTGCTGAGAATGATGGGCAGCTTCTTTTCGTACCGTGGGAGCGGAATCCGGTCGATGTCGATTCGGCGGCGCAGTGTGTTCTGGTAGAGGAACCGAAGTGCGCAGATGGCCTGAATGTATGTGGAGAGCTTTACCCGTTTCTCATTGAGCAGGAAAAGCTGGTATGAGCGAATCTCCTCCGGGCCGAGTTTCTCGGGCGATTTATTGAAGTGCTCTGCCAAATCGGCAACACTGCGGACGTAAGCCCGGACTGTCGAAGGCGAGTAGTTGCGGATGCGGAGATCCTCCAGCATCCGTTGTCGTAATGGCGTCATCGGTGAAACCTCCACCGATTACGAGATCAGGTATCGTGCGGCAACGCTGTCGGCGGCGGACGCCGATTTAACATAATGCAGATTGCTGGGATTTCGAAAAAGACTCGTTTATGCGGCCATAATCCGCACAATTTTCCATAAGATATCTTATGCGACTATCCGATCGTTCTCGGGAGGACGGCTACGCGCCGCCTGCCGATTCGCGATGGACCGAAGCACCCAGATTCCGCGCGCTATCTCATAGTCGCGGTGTCAGACAGGGTTCTTAGCCCTCAGCCATTCCACGCAATCGTCCTGTACCTCCAGAGTGAGGTGGAGTGCCTGAATTCTGTCGATCGTTTCCATTTCAACAGCTGGCGTTCCCGGTTCCAAGAGGTAGTCGCAAACGTTGTGCAGTGCGAGATCGAATTCGCATTCGCGAACAAACTCATCGAAAAGCGCGAGATAGCCTTCGCCATCCGAAGCGTCCGCGAGAACCTGGCGAAGTTCCGTCAGTTTAGCCCTTAATTCTTCAGCGCGCTTTACTCGATCGTTCATAAGCAGACCTGGTATGAATTGTTCGGGGGATTCCTCGGGAGATTGGTCGGGTACCCTTAGATAATACTGGTCAAGATGCTGGCCTTCCGGAATCGGGATAACCCGACCGGAGTCGCAGTCAAGACCGCCCGGTCGCAAGGCGGATGCCGTCACTTTCCCACAACCGCTCCGTGAAAACGAAAAACCCTCAGACACCCTCAGACTGCCGCTTGCGGCTTAGTTCAACGTCCTTTATCATTCAGTCTTCGACCTTGCAGGCTGAAAGAGATTTCCGGTGCACCGCGGGCGAAGGTTGTAGTTCGCGGGTCTACGGTAGCTTCTCGATGAAGGCCTTCATCTCGCGCAGTACATCCGCTTCATTCGATAGAAAGACATAATGGTGCGCCTTGGGTAACACCACTACTCGAGCGGTTGGAACCCCATTCCGAAACGCGGCAATCTGCTTCTCCATCATGGCTTCCGTCTCGACCAGAAGGGCCTCCATCTTTGCCCTCTGGTCCGGGTCGGTGAAGCTCCGCAAATCCGCGCTCCAGTCCCGAGGATGCGCGCAGATCGCCAACACGGGAACCTTGATCTGTGTGAAGTTCTTCGTCCCTTCCTGAATGGCCCTGCCCACTCGACTTGGCGAGTTGTGGGCCATCATTTCGTAAACCTCGGACTCGGGAAATGACACTCCCCGGGTGCGCCGATACCACGCTGCCTGCGCGGAGGAACTGGCCAGATCGTCTTTACCAGGCGGAGGAGGGTTGGGAGCACTGTTCACGGCTGTCCTGAAATCTTCCAATGTCCACCCTGCGCCGTTATCGAATGCATAGGGCTGAACGGCGTCGAGGTAGACGAGTCCAGCGATGCGGGCGGCATGGCGTGCGGCGACGGAACTCAGTTCTTCCCCGGACATGGAGTGGCCGGCGATCACCGGCGGCGGAAGCTTCAGCGCTTCGACGACAGCAACCACGTCGTCGCCTAGGCGATCGGCATCGTATCCCGAAGCCGGGACGCTGGACGCGCCAAACCCCCGACGCGTGATGCCGTAGACGTGGAAGCCTGCGGCGAGTTTCGGCGCGAAATCATCGAACACGTGCGCGGTGTTCCCAACCCGCGAGCAGGACGACCGGTCGTCCGCTTCCGCCCCAGTCCAGAACTTCCAGGCGGACATCGCCATCTACGGCGAACATCTGAACGGTGTGTGGTGAAGGGTCGCGCCAAGTCGAGTTCTGCGCAGCGAACGTCGCGGCTAGGGCGAGAAGAAGCACTGTGTGAAGTGGCTTCACTGTTCCTCGATTATCCTACGAATCGGCGGTCGTCCCCGTCTTACAGCGTCGCTGTCCGGATGGCCGATGCGGGAAGTTGCGAGTCACATTTCAGCTGCGCATTCCAGCTTGCCAACTGAGATGGCGAATGATAAAGGACGCTACCGTCAATCGAGGCAGCGTCGCCTTGGCTGCCATTTAGCCGCTGTTGCTGGTGACCGAAATCCCAAGACGATCATTGACAACATCCTGCAGCTTCTATTTGCTCCCGATGTATCGCTCCGTTGTCTGAACGGAAGCGTGCCCGAGCAGAAACCGGATCTGTTTGAGTTCGCCACTGCAATCGTGACAGAGCCGAGCACATGTACGTCGAAGATCGTGGGGCGCCAGATGTTGGATGCCCTGCCGGGCACACCGCTTGACGGCTACCATACAACGTTTGCCGTAACGCCAGCCTCTTGCAGCTTCCCGAATTTGGAAACCCTCCTGAATATTCGGCCGTCGCTCACACCCGAATGCCGGAGCCAGGCATCCACAAGTTGCTTGGACCACGCCGGCACTGGAACTGTTCGCAGCCGTCTTCCTCTACCGATTAGATCGACAATTACCCACCGGCCCTCTCGGGTTTGCAGCTGATCCAGTGTCAGTGCCACGACTTCCGAACGCCGCAAACCACACCCCCGAAGCAGACCCAGAACCGCGCCATCCCGCCAGCCGCGCAAGTCCGTTTGGGAGGCCGCATTGACCAGCTCTTGGGCCTGATTGCGGGTAAGCCAATTGCCACTTTTTCGTCCGAGCCGCTTCACGCCCTGAACTCGCCGATTCCAATCGCCAGTTCCGGTGTCAGCCAGCCGCTCTCCGCGGACTCATCGGCTAGCCGGCGGATCGCTGACAGACGCAGGTTGATCGTAGCGGCTGATAGGCTGAGACTTTCAAGATATGACCGGTACCGGACGACAACGGCCCGATTGAAGGTCAACCTCGGCTCGCTGCAGTACCAAGCGACGAATCTGTCGATGGCGAACGCGTAGCTGCGGCGAGAGTGAACCGAGGCCAACGTGTTAAGTACGGCCGCCTTCGATTGTTCCAATTCAGGGATTGTAAGCGCCACGGAGCGCTGTTCAGAATCGGGATGCTTTTGTGGAACCATTGAGAACGGCTCCTTTCAGCCGCTCCCACAGTCTCGTGTCTCGTGCTCACCGGCGCCGGCTATTAATGCGGAAATATTAGCGCCGAACTAAGACCGTGTCGTTCAGCGAGAAACGGTCGTCCCAATTAGTCTCCAGGAAATCGTAACCCGCCAGCGCGGCCGAGATTCGTGCCATGCTGGAGAACGCAGCCTCCGGGAATTGAATTCGGTCATACGAAGGACGACACAATGAAGACGCCCTCTTGGTCCAACGCCATTCTGCTTGCCATTATCATTGTGGCGGTTGCGCACGGGCAGGCACAGCGCGGCCCCGCAGTTCCTCAGATGCGCGGCGACGGTCCTTCACCTCCGGCCAAGCCTTTTTCGATCACGAGGAGCGATCCTGCCCTCGACAACATCATCTCGCCGGGAGCGAAGCTGGTGGAACTTGGGCGCGGCTTTGGTCTCACCGAAGCCGGGTTGTGGATCGCCGAAGCGCCCAGTGGCTACTGGATTTTTGCAGGCCTACTTGACAATGTCCTCTACAAGGTCACGCCACAAAAGCAGGTCTCCGTCTTCATGGAGAGGGCTGGTTATACCGGCAACGATCCTGAGCATGTCGGCGCGCAGACTCGTTCCGGTCGCAGTCATGTGCTTCTGATCGGTCCGTCCTGCACGGGCATGGATCACCAGGGCCGCGTGATCTGGTGCGCCGACAACGATAGACAAGTGATGCGCCTGGAGAAGGACGGCACGCATACGCTGTTGTCTGGCGGAATGGACGGCCGCAGGTTCAGCGGCCCGAACGACATCGCGATCGCGGCGAACGATGCGGTCTATGTTACGGACAACGATTTCGGCCTGCGCGACGGCGGCAAAAATCCCGACAAGCAGTTGCAGAATGGCATCTACCGGATTACGGAAGGCAAGACGACGCTCGTGCTGAGTGGCGCAGATCTCGGTGGTACTCCGAACGGTATTGCGCTGTCGCCTGATGGTAAGTGGATGTACCTGTCCACTGCAAATCGTCAGATGCGGCGATATGCCGTCAGATCCGATGGCACGGTAGGCTCATTTACCGTCTTTACTGAAGGCGTTGGCATCGGTGACGGCGAGAAGACCGACATGGCGGGCAATGTGTTTTCGACCGGCGGGGCTGGCCCCGGCATCATCCGCATCACTTCGCCTGAGGGCAGGCTGGTCGGCACCATCAATCTGCCCATCTACGGCGGCGAGCCCAAGAGGCAGATCTGCGCAACAAACGTCGCATTCGGCGGTCCGGATGGCAGGACCCTGTTCATGGCGGGATGCGATTCCGTCTACACGATTCAGTTGAAGGCACCTGGGATCGTGCCGGCGCACAACGTGAACAAGTAGGAGTATTAATATGTCAACACGCGTATTGCAGGCCGCCAGGTCTGTCGTTCTCGCCGTGGCGCTCGCAGCACTCGTCGGCACCACAAGCGGACAAGTGAAACCTGGGGTGAAGGCGCTGACGTTGACGCCGATGGACTACATCGAAATCCGTCAGCTCGTCAACCGGTACGCGTTCGCTCTCGACACGGGCAGCAACAACGGATACGACTACGCCGATTTGTTTGCCCCAGACGGCGAGTTCATGCGGCCGTATGCGAAAGGGCGGGAGCAGCTTGCGGCGCTCGCGCGCGGTCCGCGTCTGGGTCCGGACAAGACCGTGCACTACATCATGAATCATGTCATCGAGCCGACGCCGGATGGCGCGATCGGCAAGGCATACCTCATAGAGTTCAATTGGGGCATCGCGCCGGCTCAGGCCACCGGCGGTACTGGTGGCGGAGCGGGCACTGGGCCGGCGAACGGGTGGGACATCGTGGGCCGGAAAGCCGGCGAACTCGCACGAACCGGTGGACATTATGAAGATGTCTATGTCAAGACGCCGGTAGGCTGGCGATTCAAGAAGCGTGATTTCATTCCTTCGACGAGTGGTGCGGATCCCGCGCCGTTGGCGCCGCCGAGCATTCCAGCTGACACCACGCCGATCGACACGCTCGCGCCCCTCGCGCCGGCCGCAAACTTCGTCACGCCGACGCAGCAATCGTCGCTCTCGGCAACGGACTATCTCGAGATCGCACAGTTGGTCGCCAGCTATGGCCACGCGCTCGACTCGGGCTATGGCAAGGGCGAGAACGGCGAGGCATACGCCGGACTGTACACCGCAGACGCCTCGTTCGCGGGTGCCGCGGGGCACGACCAGCTAGTCCGGCTCGGGCAGATTCAGCCCCGCGGTCCGGACTTTGTGCGTCACTACCTGACGAATCACGTGATCGAACCTATGCCCGGCGGCGCAAAAGGCAGGGAATATCTCGCCGTCATCGACAACGGCTTGAACGGCAAAGCGAGCTCGTTGTTTCTCGGCGGCCACTACGAAGACACGTACGTGAAGACGCCGCAAGGCTGGCGCATCAAGACGCGCCGGCTCTTTCCGCCGCGGTCGGGACCGCAGGATCAGACTGCGGCGACGCCGCCCGCAGCATCTGCTGCACAGGTTGCTGGAACGGCTGCCGTCGCTGCACCTGCGAGTTCGCTTTCGGCGGCCGATACCATCGCGATCCAGCAACTCATCGCACGGTCCGCATACGCGCTTGACAGCGCTGCCGATCGAGGTGCCGCCTACGCGCAGCTCTTTACGGCGGACGGAGCGTTCATCACGAAAACAGCCCTGCCGGCCGAAATCAAGGGACGCACGCAGCTCGCGGCGTTTGCAGTAGGCGATCTCACCCACCGTGGTCCTGCGTTTGTTCGCGAGTATTTGACCAACTACATCATCCAGCCGTCGCGCGGGGCTGCGACCGGCCGCGTTTATGTTGTCTGGATCGAGGTGGGCGAAAACGGCAATGCGGGTGCCATCCAGGGCGGCGGCCATTACGAAGACGAGTACGTCAAGACGCGGGATGGTTGGCGAATTGCCTGCGCACGTTCGTACCGTCAAGACTTGGGCCGCGCGACATCTATGACGTCGATCGCACGCGGTCCGGGGGAGCGCCGGCTCCGCGAGCACAGGAAACCAACGGTCTGACGCGCGATCGACGGTAGCGTCCTTTATCATTCGCTGGAGAGATTGACAAGAGTCCGGGATTTTGAGAACCGTGTCTCGCTTGGGCGCGCGATGAGCGGCGGTGGCTCGCAGATTCGTGCGGCAATGTACCGAGTACTCGACCATACGGACTCTACATCGGCAAACCACCTTAAAAATGATTGTTATTGAACAGTAGTGTCAGCTGCGAGCCCAGTGCCCCAGCCGGTGTTTAGACGTCCACAAACGGCGCACCAGGGCACGACTCGGGCGAACCGGGCCAGCTTGATCCGCGGTATTTGCCCAGGATGCGCCCGATAAAGAGAAGGACAGGCACTACGATTCGCTGGATGGCGGGGGGCGGACCCAACATCAGTTGTGTTTCGCGATGGCGCCATAGCACGTGCGCGAGAAGGAAGATCGACGGCCTGCCGTTAGGTCTGGCGTTGAGAACAGCGAACACCGCCTGGAGGTAGCGATCCAGGTCGACCGCGGGAACTACCCGGCCGCTTAGCTCCAGCAGGTCGTCGCCCGCGTTCCACCAGCGATGAGGAACGCCTGCGGGTACGACTGCGGTCCCCCCGGCTGGCACTGTAATCTTCTCCGTCCCAACTTGAGCGCCGAGTGTTCCCGTTTTGACGATGATCTCCTCGTGTTCATGGAAATGCACGTGCAGAGGCGGGCCGCTCGCTCCTGGCGGCAGGGAGCCATCGGGGATTAGGACGATTTTTCCTTGGGCATCGCGCACGCGGCGCATCTGCAGGATCTCTCCTGTACGGCGGTTCTCCAACCTCAGACAGTTATCCACGATTCCTCCTCCATTTGTGGCCGGTGCTCCGAAAACAATTTCTTACGAAGCCTATCAGGCGAGCCCAATTGACAGAAGTGATCTGGAAGTGAGCTGGTCCTGATTTACGCTCCGTTTGTGCATTCGACAGCCAACGTCACTTACCAGCGGACAACGTGAATGATAAAGGACGTTGTCATCCGCATAGTCGGCGTTCGCTGAGACCGCCGCCGGCTCCGAGTGGATCGTCGGCCACCCGGAAAGTGGGCTTCCGCTCTGCTCCGCTCCCCGGAAGTTCCGTCGTCGGTAGTTGACCACCCTCCCGCGGGCTTACCCGCCACGATCCTCGCGTCAACCTCGGTCCCTAAACCTCTGCCGCCCCATCCCTCCTCGCTCATACTGTATCCGCCCGGGAAAACACGACGCCGAAAAAAATCTGACCCTCCAGGGACCGCGATCCCGAAGGCAAAAAATACCCATAAACCGATCCGTACTAGCAACTTACAGGATTTCCGACCAATTTCTTTGATCAGATTCAGGACTACGTCTGTTACCGTGCAATCGAGAATTCATGGTGCTTCCAGTCGCTGCCCGAAATCATGACGTTATTGACCGCCACGGACGCCGGGCGATGGCCATACTTCGTTTCGACAAGGCAGGTGCCGGGTTCGTTCGGCAAAATCCTCTCACGGCACTTGGCAAAGATCCTCCGGCGTTGGAGGTCACCGGAAATGGGTTCGTTTTTTCGAGCGCCACTGGCAGCCACCGGCATCTCGGGTTCGAATGGAAATTTCAGAAATCTCACGGAAAGAATCGAGCACCCTCAATAACACCGGGACCGTTTTTGATCGTTATCAACACCCGCCGGGTTCGTTTGGCAAAAATCGCGGGAAGCCAAAATCGCGGCAGAGAATATACCAACGCCGCCGAAATCGGAGGCCACCGGAATCAAATGACATGTGCTCTCGGAAAAATCGGTGTCTTCCCTCACACAGGCAAACACCGCCATTCCATGCCGCCTCCGTGCAACGCCTTACCGCCCGGTTCCGCGCCCCATCGATTATTCCCGCTGTTGCAATTTCTTGCTATACTGAACTCGACTGTCGAAACTATGCGGTGGGCGGAAGCCCACTTTTTTATTGGGTTGAGCATGAAACGGGAGGACACCATTTCGAAAATCACGGCCATCGCCGAGCAGGCCGCAGCGCCTGCGGGCATTGAGGTCGTGGAAGTCGAATTGAAAGGTTCGGGACGCAGCCATTTGCTCCGCATTTACATCGATAAACCCGAAGGCGTTACCCACGCCGATTGCGAACTGGTTTCGCGCGAGGTCAGCGCGGCCCTCGATCTGGAGGACCCGATTCCGGGTACCTACGATCTTGAGGTCAGCTCGCCGGGCGTCGAGCGAAAGCTCGGAAAATGGCAGGACTGGCATCGTTTCGAAGGTAAGAAGGTGAAAGTCGTGCTGAAAGAGGCTCTCCCCGAACCGGCGCTCAAGCACTTCGACGGCGTCATTGCGCGCGCTGCGGATGACTCGGCCGGCGCCCGCACAGTCACAGTCGAACTTCCAGGCGGCAAAGAGGTCACCTTCCCGGTCGAGCAGGTGGACCACGCCAACCTGAAGTTCGAGTGGTAACGCGCAGAAACCGATAATTACCGGCTCAATCAGTCAGATCAGAGGCCAATTGTGGACAGCATTTATCAGTCAATTGAAATCCTAAGTAAAGAGAAGGGCATTGACGCCCAGATCGTTCTCGACGCCGTGAAGGACGCGATGCTCATCGCGGCGCGCAAGCACTTCCGCACGGTCGAAAACTATGAGGCCGATTTCGACGACAAGACCGGGATCCGCCTCTTTGCAGTGAAGACTGTGGCGGACCCGGTGGTCGACCCCGCGATCGAGATGACGCTTTCGGAAGCGAAGCGCGTCGATCCGGCTGCGGAGATCGGGACCGTGGTGCGCATTCCGAAACCGACCGACGCACTGGGCCGGATTTCGGCGCAGACCGCGAAGCAGGTCATTTTCCAGAAGGTGCGTGAGGCCGAACGCGAGACCATTTACCGCGAATATTCCGACCGCGTCGGCGAACTCGTGAACACGACGATCAAACGCGTCGAGGGACTCGATCTGGTCGTCGATCTGGGTAAGACCGAAGCCCGGCTGCCGAAACGCGAGCAGTCGCGCCTCGAGAGCTACAGCGTGGGCGACCGCGTGCGCTGCGTCATCCGGATCGTCGACAAATCGGCGAAGGGTCCTGGTGTAGTGGTGTCGCGCGCGGATTCCGAGCTGGTCAAGCGCCTCTTCGAACAGGAAGTGCCGGAGATTTACGACGGCACCGTAACTATCCGCGGCTGCGCGCGCGAGGCCGGCGAGCGAACGAAGATTGCGGTTTCCAGCCGCGATCGCGATGTCGATAGCGTAGGCGCCTGCGTCGGGATGAAGGGCATGCGGGTGCAGTCGATCATCCGCGAACTGCGCGGGGAAAAGATCGACATCATCGAATATTCCGACGATCCGGTTAATTTCGCGACGCACGCTCTGAGCCCGGCGAAGATCGGACGGGTCACGGTGATCGATCCGGTGGAACACCACATGGAAGTGATCGTCGACGATTCGCAGCTTTCGCTGGCGATCGGGAAAAAGGGCCAGAACGTCCGTCTGGCGGCAAAACTGCTCGGTTGGAAAATTGATATCAAGAGCGAAGAAGAGAAGCGCCAGGAAGTGCAGAACGCGATCGAGCAGCTCTCGACCGGCGCGCCTGTTTCGGCGCTGATCGAACACGGTCTGGCAGAGGCGACCGTGGACGCTCTGGTGAAAGGCGATATCGGAACGGTCGAGCGGCTGGGCGGCATGACGCCCGAGGAACTGGAAGCGCTCGAAGGCATCGATGCGGAAGCGGTAAGCCGGATACAGGAAGCGATCAATCGGTTCTACGGGCAGGAATACACGGAAGAGCCCGCCGCTGATAGTGTAGTCGAAGGCACCGTTGCAGCGGGGGCCGAAGTAGGTGCCGAAACAGGGACCGAAGCAGGGGCGGGCGCGGCTGAGGAAAACCCTGTAAGTGCCGATGAAGGCGCGGGATCGGGCCCGGAATCGGCTTCAAGTGATAACATGATGGAATCGGCGGAAGCATTGGCGGACGGGGGCGTGGAGAGCCAATCCGCGACAGAATCGGGCGAGGAACAGGTTCCCTGAACGTGAGACGCCGGTTTGTGTGCAGTGTCTGACCCGTTGTGGTGCTGTGGCGGAGTGGTAGCAGGCAGTTAAACGAAACGCTTCATTATGAGTAAGATTCGCATCAATGAACTGGCGCGGCAATTGGAAGTGAAGTCGCGCGAGGTCATCGACAAGCTGCACGAACTCGGCATTGCCGAAAAAGTCACCCACTCCAGCTCGATCGACGAAGACAAGGCCGATCAGCTGCGCCGGTATTACAAGGGTGAGTCCTATGCGCCACGGCCGATCACGCATCCGAACGGCGCCGGCGTCACTGAACAAGGCCACGTCACTGAACAAGGCACGTCCGAACGGCCACGTCACTGAACAAGGCCACGTCGCTGAACAAGGCCACGTCGCTGAAGATCGCCCTGTTCAGGACCACGATGAAGAAGCGTCAGCCGAACCAACGCCGCCGAAGCGAACACGCACCGCCGCTCCGCCGCGTGACGGCTCCCGCGCCCCCCGCCTCCGACGACGCGGCAAAGGTGGCAAAGTCGGATGCGCCGGCCGAGGCGGCAACGCCCGCCCCGCCCGCGACGGAAGAAAAGACGGAAGAAGACAACAAGCCGCGCGTGATGCCTTTGCGTCCGCCGATTCTCAGCTCGGGGTGCGCCGATACATCCGCCCGTAGGTGCGCCGAGAACTCCATTGCCCGCAGCGCCGCCGGTGCCGCGGCCGCCGTCGGCGCTGCCTCCTCCGCTTGCGCCGGGGCGTCCAACACCGCCTCCGCCGCGGCCGATTCCAACTACTACAGCGGGTGCGCCTCGTCCGGGCCAGGTTCTTTCGGGTCCGCGTCAGCCATTGCCGCCAGTGGCCGCACCTCCCGCAACACCGCTCGGTCCTGGTATTCCGCGCCCCGCAGCGCCTCTCGGTGTTCGTCCCGCAGCGCCGCCTCTCGGCGTCCGCCCAGGTACACCAATCGCGCCTGCGCCGCGCGCTCCGATATCGCAGGCGCCGCCTTTGGCAAGGGCTCCCGGCCAGCACGGTGTCACTCAGCAAGGCCCAGCGTCACTCTTGCGGGCCAGCCGGCTGCGCGTCCGATTGTTCCACCTCGTCCCGATCTCGCCGCGAGGTTAGGTCAGCAGCAACCCCGTTCGCCTATGCCGGGGCAAGCGCCTCCGCCGCGTCCCGGTGTGCCGCTGCGCCCGCAAACGCCGCGCCCGGGCCAGCCGCTTTATCAGGGACCGCCGCGTCCCGGCTCCGCGCCTATGGGCCGGCCAGATCCAGCGCCCCATTCTGCCGGGGCAGCGCCCCGGTGGTCCGCGGCCGATGCATCCCACTTCGCGTGGAGGCCTGCTCGGTCCCGGCGCGCCGCCTCCGCCGCCCGATCAGGCCGCGCGCACGTCCGCAATATAACCAGCAGAACCGTGGTCGCGGAGGGCGCGATCGCCAGCGCGAGCCGGAAGAGCGCAACCTCAGGCTGCAGACGCGCCGCGAATTCGCCGCGCCGCCGCCGATCAATCGCGACATCACGATTTCCGAAGGCATCACGGTGAAGGAGCTTTCCGAAAAGCTCGACGTGAAGGCCAACTTCGTCATCAAGAAGCTGGTGGACCGCGGGCATCTTCGCCACCATCAACCAGACCCTCGACGCGAAACTCGCGACCGATATTTCGCGCGAGTTCGGCGCATCCACTTCCACCGTCACGCTACGAAGAAGAGGCGATGCAGGATATCGAGATCAAGGAAGAAGCCGGGGATCTGTTCCACCGGCCGCCCGTGGTCACGATCATGGGCCACGTCGATCACGGCAAGACGTCGCTGCTCGATTCGATCCGCCTCGCACACGTCGCCGACAAGGAAGCCGGCGGCATCACGCAGCACATCGGCGCTTATCACGTCGACCATAACGGGAAGAAGATCGTTTTCATCGATACGCCGGGTCACGAAGCGTTTACCCGCATGCGTGCCCGCGGCGCCAAGGTCACCGACATCGTGGTTCTGGTCGTGGCGGCCGACGACGGCGTGATGCCTCAGACCATCGAGGCGATCGATCACGCACGCGCGGCGAAGGTTCCGATCATCGTCGCCATCAACAAGATCGACAAGGCGGATGCTCAGGTCGACCGCATCAAACAGCAGCTTTCCGATCGCGGCTTGCTGGCGGAAGACTGGGGCGGCGACGTGGTCATGGTGCCGGTCTCGGCGCGGACCAAACAGAACCTCGATCTGCTGCTCGAAATGATTCTTCTCGTCGCGGAGTTGCAGGATCTGCGCGCCAATCCGGCGCGCCCGGCAATGGCCAGCGTGCTCGAAGCCAAGCTCGATCGCGGGCGCGGTCCGGTTGCCACCGTGCTGGTGCGCAACGGTACGCTGCATGTCGGCGATTACTTCATCTGCGGAACGGTGTTCGGCCGCGTGCGCGCCATGCTCGACGATCGCGGCGACCAGGTGAAGGAAGCCGGGCCGTCGATGCCGGTCGAAGTGCTGGGTCTCGAAGAGTTGCCCGAAGCCGGCGACAACTTCCAGGCTGTTACGGATACCGCGAAGGCGAAGCAGATCGTCATCTATCGCGCCGAGAAGGAGCGTGCCGTCCATCTGGCCAAGACCGGCCGCATCACGCTCGAGCAGTTCCACAAGAAGATGGCGGCGGGCGAGGTGCAGGAACTGCCGATCATCCTCAAGGCCGATGTCAGCGGTTCGGCGGAAGTCTTGCGCGACACGCTGGAGAAGCTTTCGACCGAGAAGGTCACGATCCGCGTGATCCATTCCGGCGTGGGCGCGATCAACGAATCCGACGTGCAGCTTGCGGCGGCTTCGAACGCGATCGTCATCGGGTTCAGCGTACGGCCCGAGCGCAACGCGGCAGCGGCGGCGGAGCAGGAGAAGGTCGATATCCGGCTGCACACCATCATCTACGAAGTGGTGGATGAAATGAAGAAGGCGATGGCCGGGTTGCTGGCGCCGGTCTTCAAGGAAGTCTACCGGGGCAAGGCCGAGATCCGCGAAGTGTTCCGCGTGTCGAAGGTCGGGCACGGTGGCCGGCTGTATGGTGCTCGACGGCCAGATTACGCGCGATTCGCAGATGCGGATTACGCGCGACAACATCGTCATCCACACAGGGAAAATCGGTTCCCTGCGCCGGTTCAAGGACGATGTCAGCGACGTGCGCGCAGGCATGGAATGCGGCATTACGCTCGAGAATTTCAGCGACGTGAAACAGGGCGACATTATCGAAGCCTTCGTCATGCAGAGAGTTGCCGTCGAAGGGGCCTGATGGCCACCATCGGGGTGGTGACGCTGGAACTGCGGATCGAAGAAGCGCATTCGCTCAAAGAGAAGCGGCACGTCGTCAAGAGTCTTAAGGAACGGTTGCGCCGCAAGTTCAATGTGTCGGTGGCGGAGATCGACGATATGGATCTTCACAACAGCGCGGTGCTGGCGGCCGCCGTGGTGTCACCGAGCCGACCGTTCGCGGAGAAGGTGCTGCAGGCGGTGGAGCGGGAGACGGCGAGTCTGGTGGGTCCGATGCTGATCCGGGCGGAGACAGAGTGGTTGTAGAGGTATGGAAGATCACCGTGCGCGGCGAGTTTCGGAAGCTGTCAAGGAAGAACTCGCGGAAATAATCGGGTTTGAAATGGACGATCCGCGGCTGGCGTCGGTGAACGTGACCACGGCCGATGTGTCGTCGGACATGCGCACCGCCCATGTGAAGGTGGCGATCCAGGCAGGCGAGGAAAAGAAGGCGCTGGCGGCTCTTGAGCATGCTAAGGGTTTTCTCAAGCATGAGTTAGCGTCCCGGCTGAACCTGCGCCGGATCCCGGATCTGCACTTTTCCGCGGATACGCATCCGGAAGCCGAAAGCCGGATCGATTTTCTACTGCGAAGGGCCCGAAGAAGCCGGGCGAAGGAGACATAAGACGACACGTGAGAAAGACACATCGAGGGAATCTGCGGAAAAACTCCCACAAATCAAACATTCTGTGTTAGTTTTGTCTTTGGACCGGGGAGCAGTTACCCCGGTGTTTTATTGTGTGTTCTGATGGAGATTAAGGCGGCTTAATGATGCGTGTGGCACCCATGACCAGTCGATTCCTCGATGCCTGCCGGCGTCGTCCAACCGACGTCCGCCCGGTCTGGTTCATGCGCCAGGCGGGCCGTTACATGAAGTCGTACCGGGAGATTCGCGCGCATCACTCGCTGCTCGAAATCTGCAAGCGCCCGGATCTGGCCGCCGCGGTAACGCTGCAGCCCGTGGAAGCGCTGGATGTCGACGCCGCGATCATCTTCGCCGATCTGCTGCTGCCCGTCGAACCGATGGGTCTGAAGCTCAGCTATCCGCAGAAGGAAGGGCCGCAGATCGATAACCCGGTGCATTCGAGCGAGGATGTGGACGCGCTTTCGACCTCGAACACCGACGATCTCGGCTATGTCGGCGAGGCGATCCAGCAGACCGTGCGCGGTCTGGCGGGGCGGGTGCCGGTGATCGGATTCTGCGCCGCGCCGTTTACGCTGGCGAGCTACATGATCGAGGGTGGTGCTTCGCGGAATTTCATTCGCACGAAGCGCATGATGTATTCGGACGAAACGCTCTGGCGCCGGCTGATGGGCAAGATCGTCGACGTGCTTGCTCCCTTCGCCATCATGCAGGTGGCTTCGGGCGCGCGCGCGATCCAGGTGTTCGACAGCTGGGTGGGCGCGCTGGCGGGCGACGATTACGTGCGATTCGCCCAGCCCTATTCGCGGGCGCTGATCGAGCGCATCAAGTCGAGCGGCGTGCCGGTGATTCACTTCGGCACGGGCGCTTCGGGATATTTTCGCGAACTGCACGCGGCGGGCGGCGACGTGATGGGCTGCGACTGGCGCATCAACATCGACCAGGCGTGGATGGACATCTCTTACCGCTCGGCGATTCAGGGAAATCTCGATCCGGTGGCGCTGTTCGCGCCGCTTCCGGAGCTGCGCAACAAGGTGCACGACCTGCTGCGCCGCACGGGCACGCGTCCCGGGCACATCTTCAATCTGGGGCACGGAATCCTGCCCGAAACGCCCGTGGATCACGTGAAGGCCGTGGTGCAGATGGTGCGCGAGTTCCGCCCGTAACGTGCTGATGTGAGGCACCGGGTCGGGGTCGTCGGAGGCGGAATCTCGGGCCTCGCGTGCGCTTACTATCTGCAGAAAGCCGGCATCGAAGCAGTAGTCTTCGATCCCACGCCCGGCGGACTCATCGGCACCACCCGCGTCGACGGCTGTATTCTCGAAACCGGTCCGGAAAGCTGGCTCGGCACCAAGCCGTGGGCCGAGGAACTGATTCGCGAGATCGGGCTGGGTGACCAGATTTGTGGCTCCAATGACGCTCGGCGACGCACCTATGTGCTCCGCGACGGGCGCTTCACGACGCTGCCCGAGGGACTCCAGATGGTGGTCCCGACACGGCTCATGCCGGTTCTCAAGACGGAACTGTTCGGCTGGACGACGAAGCTCCGCATGGCCACCGAGGTTTTCCGCAACCCAAAGGTGTGGCCGGACCGCTCGGTCTCGGACTTCGTTGCCGATCACTTCGGAAGCGAGGCGGTGGATTATCTTGCGGAGCCGCTGCTTGCGGGCGTTTATGGCGGGTCGCCCGATTCGCTGAGCGCGGTGAGCGTGCTGCCGAAGTTTGTGGAGTATGAGCAGCGGTTCGGCAGCGTGGTTGTCGGGGCACTCCGCGAGAAGCGCAGACCCGCGGGCGTTTCCGTTTTCAAATCGCTGCGCAACGGAATGGGTGCGATGATCGATGCGCTGCGGGAGAAGACGACGGTGGTCCCTGCGCATGTGGAATCGATTCGACCCCGTGTGAATCCAGGCGAAGGCTGGAGCGTTTTCGCGGGCGGCGAATGGCATGAGTTCGATCGGCCTTGCGCTTTGCTGCGGAGCCAACGGAAGCGCCCCGCTGATCGGAGCGGTGGATGCGGGGGCCGCTGAGTTGCTGGCCGCGATTCCATATACGGGCAGTTGCATCTGGACCTTCGGTTATAAGCGCGATGAGATTGCGCATCCGCTCGATGCGTTCGGCTTCCTGGTTCCCAAACGGGAGCGGCAGACGATCATGGCATGCACGTGGGTGGCGACGAAGTGGCTGGGACGTGTGCCGGAGGGGAAGGCTGTGCTTCGTTGTTTCGCGACCGATCCGAATGCGTCGGAAGAAGCAATGCGCGCGGATCTGCAAAGACTCATGGGCGTGACCGCGGAACCGGTGTTCGCGCTGTGCAATCGCTGGCCCGATACGATGCCGCAGTACACCGTGGGGCACACCGCGCGCGTGGCGGAGATCGAGGCGCGGGTGGCAGCGATTCCGGGTTTGTATCTCGCGGGCAACGCCTATCACGGCATCGGCATTCCGGATTGCGTGCGGAGTGCAAGACAGGTTGCGGCGCGTATTGCTACTTAACGGTGAACGCGAGCTCTGCCCCGCGCTTGATCCGAACCTGCTGCACGGGCCGTTGGCGGAAACCCCGGCCTGCCACAGCACGACGTGGGCGACGCTTAACCTGAAGATCCCAACACCGCCCCAATATGCGGAACCTTGCTAACGCGAAGCCGGCCGATGGCAGGCCCGTGCCGGATCCGAAGTCGTCGACGAACTACTCAGCGGCGTGGAGTTGCAAGGAACAGTTTGAATCGGGCCTGCTGCATTTTGTGAGCCGGATTCGCGATCGCCGTTATGTCGCGCCTGAATTCCGGCTGGAGCAGCTGGGAAGTGTCGGCGCGCGCGTGATATCAAATTGCGCGGTCAGCTGGCAACGGTTTTGCGGCTGCGCACGTATTCCGACGCGGCGTCGACACCTTGCGTGGCTTTGATCTGCTGGAATTTATCCAACGCGTTGCGGACTGACTTCTGCCGCGAAGCGATTGCGCTCGAAGCGGCGGTAGCCTTTTTCTCGGGAATAACCTTCTGGCTGACCCGCTTATCGATCTCACGATTCCTGGCAATGCGGTCTGCCAGACGTTCCGCGGGGGTCATTTCGGGCCAAGGTTTGCTCAATCCTTCTCGAGTCATACCTTTATTGTAGGAAATGACCCGCGACGGCGGGGGATTAATTACAATCCGGCGTAGTAATCGTATCCCTGCTCGGCCCAGTAATCGGCCGGACGCTGGTCGGTATAGGCGATCCGCCCAATGCGCTTGATGTTCTTGATGCCGTACTTCACGGGCATCACAAGCCGCAGTGGCGCTCCGTGACGGTCTGTCAGCGGCTTCCCGTTCATCTCGTACGCCAGCAGGGTCTGCGGGTGCAGAGCGCTCGGCATATCCACACCGACGTAGTAATCCTTGCTCGGCGTCCACATGGCTACGAACGCCGTCTTCTCAGAACCGCGCGCGAACTTCGCGGTGAAATCGGAAAGGCGCGCGCCTGCGAATTGCGTCACGGTGCTCCAGCCTTCCACGCACTTGAAGTCGATCGTTTCTTCGTAGCGCGGCAACCCGCGAATGTCTTCGATCGCCAGTTTGCATTCGGACCCGCCGGCGGGCGCCAGATCGAGATGCCAGTCCTTCGGATCGATTGGGTTCTCCATGCCGATTTCGCCGTTCACCTTGATCCTGCCGATGGCCGAAGCGGGATACGTGCGAACGAGATGCGAGTCGCTGTAGAGCGTCTTCCGGACTACGCGCTCATTGACTCCGAGCACGCGACGCAGAGGAGCCGGAATACCGTCTCCATCCTCAACTGGCGCTCGGTTCAGCCACTCCCAGGCGCCTGCCGCAACCACTGCTCCCGCACCGAGCCCGATGAAGGACCGGCGGGTGCGGCGCGTGAGTTCCTGTTGCGGCGTCAGCGGAATCTTCGGATCAATCGCCATCGGGCACCTTGACTAGATCGTAACCGCAAACCATGGCGCGGAAATTGGCCCACCCGGCGCGAATCACCTGCGCGATATGGATCAGGAAAAATCCGACGTACCCCATGGTCAGCCAGAAATGTTCCCAACGGGCCCATTGGTAGCCGCCAAGTGAGGCGGCGAGCCAGTGCAATTGGGCGGGTTTGTAGATCGCGAGACCGGTCAGGAGGCTGAATCCACCCATGATCACGATGGCCGTGTAAGTGATCCGCTGCGCCGCGTTGTAGCGGCCCTGAGGCGGCAGTGAAACTTTGAAACCGGCGTCATGCTTCATGACTTGAAGAGCTTCCCGAAGCGAATATCGGTCTGGAAGCAGTTCCCGCCATTCACCGGAAAAAAGCGTGTAAAGTACGTATGCGATGCCGTTCACGGCGAAGAGCCAGGCGAAAGCAAAATGCAGCGCCATACCGAGCGCGAGACTCTGGGCAACTCCGGTGACCTTGTAAAACCAGTCCGGAAAGAAATGAAACAGCGTGATGTGGCCGACGCCGACGCGGTAGGGATCATACGCCCAATAGATCAGCAGCCCGCTGAACATCATCGCCAGCAGGATCGGAAAATTAACCCAGTGAAACCAGCGCGTGGCGAGCTTGTGTTTCTCCTGGAGAACTATCACTAATTCAATTTTAGTCCCGACTGCACGGAGCTTACCTGGCAGGCTTACCTGCCAGGCCCGGCAGAAGCCGCCGGAGCGTTGGGAAGCGGCGCCTTTCCGTCGAGAACGAACGTCAGCAGCATGGAGGGTAGCGCCGGAGTCGCCGGTGCGCCTGGCGCGGGAGGCGCAACGACCCCAGGAGGAGGCGCGCCTCCGGGCGCACCGCGTCCGCCGCCTGGAGCGGGAGGAGGTCCACCCGCAACGCTCACATACTGCTTTCCATCGAGCATGAACGTCATGGGCGGGCCCATCTGCGAGAGGCCGGTCGTTACGTCAAGAACCTGCTCACCCGTGTCGGCGCGATAGGCCAGCAGGCGCGTGTTCACGCTCGAGAACACCAGGTTCCCGGCGGTGGCGAGCGTGCCGCCCTGGTTGAAGCCTGCCGCGAGGCCGCGCCACTTTTCTTTCTTCGCGATGGGGTCCCAGGCTATGAGTACGTTGGCGCTGCGATCGACCGTCGGGCCGATCGACGGAATGGTCGGCGGGGGTGGGGGTGGCGGAGCCGCCGGAGCAGCAGGCGCCGCTGCTGTGTCGACACCGGGAGGAGTGCCTGCACCGCCGCGTCCCGCGCCGCCACGTCCACCGCGGCCGCCGCCACCAAACGAAGTGCCCATGTTCATCTGGCCGCGCCCGGCCGGGCCGATATCGGTATTCGAAGGTTTGAAATCGGGGTCCGCCGCATAGTTATAAGCGCCGCCGATGGTGCTGGGGATATAAACGAGTCCGGTCGCCGGGCTGAACGACCAGGGAGGCCAGACACGTCCGCCACCCGGGCCGGGCATCACGCTCACGCCTTCTTTGCCATAGCGGGCTGCCGCGTTGACGGCCGGCCGCCCGATCTTCAGATCGACCCCGGAAGACCAGGTGACGATCACCCAGGGATCGGCCGAAAGCAGCTCTCCTGTGCCGCGGTCGAGGACATAGAAAAATCCGTCCTTGGACGAGTTCGCAGTTTATTACCTGTCCCGACCTCGTCCTGACCGGGCGCTGGCCGGTGGCCGCGTAATCGCCTGCGTGCGTCGGCCATGAGAGGCAGGAGGTTTCCTTCGTGAACAAGTCCGCGACGCGCCCAGCGCGGCCCTGAGCGCAGCAGGGTGCCTTTTTATCGCCAGGGGGAGCGGGATGCCGCGACGAACAGCGTCTGCTTCTTCCGGTGCGATCTTCTCCAGTTCGTCGAACAGTTCCGCACGCTTGCCGTCGCGGATGATCGTCATGCGGCCAACGCCATGCTTTGACGCCAGCGTTGCGGCGGTGTCGCCCGAAGTATCACTTTGGTACTTCGGGGAAGCGTCACCTCGTTTCAGGTTGTCTTCTGCGTGGCGTTTCGTCCGGTTGTAGATGCGGCCGCGCAGCAGCGACCGCTGGTCAGGCGACAGGTTGCGTCGGCCCAACTGGTTCGTCTCCATCCAGTCGGCCACAGCTTCGCGCGAAGCTCTCAGTCGAACGAGCGCGGATGGAAGGCCCATACAACGAAACCGCTGTCGAGCTTTCTCGCGGCGGGTGAACCGGACGTTTCCCCAGCCGCCGGTTGCGGGCCCGATCTGGATCGCATGCGTCGCGGCGGTCGCGATCAATTTCACTGACTTGATTCTGCCGTTTCCTTCGGTGGCTACCGCGCCGCCGTCGTCGACAACGCGAACGGGCGAACGACGAGTGGACCCAGCGAACATGAAACCCGTTCGCGTTCACGATTTCGACTCGTGGTGCGAACGCGCGCACGATGCTATTTCGACGCCGGTGGTGTGCGGTGACTTCAGGGTCGTCGAGCCGGTGAACGTGCCCTTGACGAGGCCCACAGGCACCGGGATGGCCAGCGCCATTCTCGCCTCGGCGCGGATGGTGCACATGTTCCGCACGAAGTCGTCCTCGTTCTCGAAGCTGAGATCGACGCAGGATGTCGCTGTCGAACAGAAGCGTGGACTGGCCGAAAGCGCCGACCAGAAACGATCCGGCAGCCATGCTCGGCGAGATGACCGTCGGCACACCCCACATACCGGCGGTGCCGATGCTGCTGTCAGGCGACGCCCAGACATACTCGCCGGTGGTGGATTTCACCAGACGCGCCTTGTTCATATCCACCCCGGCCAGCACGACGCCGTCGACCACGTAGCCTGCGGATTCAAGCTGGCCGATGGCCGCAGCGACCGCATCGAGTTGCGTGCCGGCTGCGACCGGCGTGAAGGCCGGATCGAGCGCCTGCGCCGCCGCGAGCATACCGGCGACCGGGTCGTTGAGAAGATAATTTTCCTCGCGCAGCTGGACCGCGTACATCAGCCGCGCGTTGATCCACAGCTGCAGCTGCGGCACATCCGCGAGCGCCTGGACCGATGGCCTTTGTGATGGTGGCGATTGTCGCGAACGGGGTCTTGACGTTGGCGAACGTCAGCGCGGTCGTTGGCTTCAGCATCGTTTCCGGCACGAAATCTGCCGCTGGAACGAACGAGGTTTCCTCGGGTCCACTCGACCGCGCCGCCACCGAGGACGGTGATGCGCGGAAGCAGTCTCATCGAGCCGTAATCCCGGCTGCTGCGGCCCCCGGATGCCGGGTTGGTAGAGCGTCGGGCTGACGCCGGAAATTGCAGCCTTGCGCTCGACGCGCGCTTCGAGCGCGACTGAAGATCGCCATGAACGAGGTTGGCTGCAGGAACTGGCGGATGGGCGTGTCATCAGCCAGCAGGGCGGTGCGTTGATGACCGGCATCTACTGCACTCGACGCGCCTGCGGGGCCAAATGGCCCGCGCGCGGTGCGCTGAAGGACGGCACGTGCGGTTCGGGTGACGACCGCTTCTTCGAGTTCCGAAAGCGACCGACGCAACTCAGCGCGAGCACTTCTTCTTCTGTTGGCATGCAAGTTCTCCTTCGTTGTGAAAATTGGCAACTCACTCGGAAGGCGAACTTGCCACACGTCGCGCGGGGCTTACTGCGTTTGCCGTCGAAAACCCTGACCGTCCCGGCCAGCGGCGCTGCTGCCGCCAATTATAGGGCCGTCCGGCGCGGGCGTCCATGACAATCTGTGGTCCGGTTGCCGTGTGATCACTTCTCGCCAGATAGATAGAGCGCATGGAAGCCGATATCCAAATCACGCACAGTGCGGTTTTTGAAAGTGCTTGTTGGCCGCCGCGCTCGCGGGAATTAATCGTATGGCACGACAAACCTCCGTAGCGCGCCAGCGCAGTCACCACGTCCGTTTCCTGCGGGGCTGGCCAAACGACGCCACACAGCGCGCCCGTGGGCCTTTGTTTCCAGAGTCTTGGCCTGGACTCCCCCTAAACCGGACTCAAACGCGCAAAAATTTGGGCGCGCACGCCTTCCGTTACGAAAACTGAGATGTTTTTGCATCCCCATACCCTCGCGGCCAGCGGTATGGGCGTTGGCATCCACGACGGCGAGCAACGAGTGACCGGCGTCGCCGTCACGAGCGCGAGCATCTCACTTCGCACCGCGACGGCAGCGACAGCGAGAACCGATAGCCGAGCCGACGGCGGCGACCAGCAGGCGAGGGTAGTCCGGCCATACCCTCGGCTTGATCTTCGTGGGCCGGTGAATAGTTTGGGCGCGATGCTGCGTGGGATCGCGGATGCGGTAGCACGCAGCGGACGTGGCGTAGCGGACGTGGCCGCAGCGAAGGCGTCGCCATCTGGACGCAGGGCAGCACGGCATGGTCGCCGCGCGCGTCGTGCCTCTGTTCGCGGAAGAAGCGAAGAAGCGGCAGGGCACCCGAACAGACATTCAGGAAACGGTTCCTGAAAGTGAACCTGGTCAGGCCCGCGACAAGGCGGCAGCGGCCATCGGCGGGGTGAGCGGCAGGACTGTGGACAACCGCGAAGAGCGCGATGCAACGGTGTTCTCGCTCTGGCTCGCCTGCCACACGGAAGACGAGATCGCGGAGAAGGTGGGGATGAGCCGCGATGCCGTTCATCGGGTTTTGTGCGAAACGGAAAGTTTTCAATTTCACACAAAATCCGGCTTTCTGCGCGAGATCGAAGACGACGAGAAGCGGGAGGACGAGATCGCGGAGAGGGTTGGGATGAGCCAGACCGGGATCGCGAAGGTTTTAGCACTAAACGAAAGTTTTCGTCTGGTGCTAAAACCCGGCCTTCTGCGAGAGATCGAGGACGACGCGGAACGGTTCGATCTGATCGAGGCGCAGAACAGGCCCCCCGGTAAAGTTTCCAGGCACGCTGCAAAGTGAAACGGGAATACTCCCCCCGGGTGTCAGTTCCGGGCGGCTGCACGGGTCGTCCGCAACGTGTGGCGGAACGCGTTGAGCGACGTGGCCGCTTCGCGCACGACGCGGACGATATCGGCGGCAGTACCCGTAGCCGCCACGTGCGCAACGCAGAAGTCGGGAACAGCCTCTGCGGGAACGAATCCGGTCTGGGCGAGGTCATACCCAAAGGCCACTCCGACGGCACCCCCCGGACTCAGCGCGCAGCGCGCCCACAGACCTTTGGGCGGTCCGTCGCGATGCTCATTACGTTTGCTCATGTTCCATTCACTCCTTTGTGCTGTTTTATCACCGGCTGTATGCCTGTAGGGCCTGTAGGCGTTTTAGCAAAAGTACAGCTCTCTATACGCGTAAGGGTATTTTGACTGGAAAATGCCTACAGACGCCTACAGCCCTACAGCCGCTTGAATCGTATTTTCGCGCCACACATTTCCGGATTCCTTCCGCTCTTTCACGAAACCCATCGCTTCCATCTGGCGACGTAAATCGCACCTGCGACAGTGCACGCTCACCGTTGCCCTCGCTCCACGATTTGTAGGCCTCGTAGAGCACCCGGCTGAGTAGGCACGCATTCGGGTCATCAGCAGCCTTACGATGTGTGTTCATCGAGATACGCCGCCAGCCGGTCCATTTCCACGCGCCACACCGTCGTCGCTTTGGCCACCGCCTTCGAGTCAGGCAGTCCGCTCGCGTACCAGCGGCGCGCGCCTTCCACGAGCCACGCCAGAATGCCCTCGGCTTCCATCAGCAGCTTCGTCTTCAGCTCGCGATCCTGCCGGTCCTTCGGAATGGTTACCGTGAACGGGATCAAGTGCAACCTGTTCCACACCGCGGCGTCGGATGCAGGCAGCTCCGGCTTGTGGTTTGCATCAATCCACAACTTGTGGGTTTCCGGGAAGGTGATCGGGTTCTCGTACTTCCTGCAGGCTTCGATCTCGCCGCCCGGGCCCTGACAGATGCGCTTCAACCGCGCCGCGCTGAGGCGTTGGCCTTCTTCCGTTTCCGAACTGGAGACGAACCTTGCGCCCAGCAGTTTTGCACGTCCGGCGGCGACGTTATTCGATTCGTCTCGTGTCGTCAGCAGGTCGAGCCCGACCACGGTCGCGTACTCGCGGATCAGATCGCGCACCACGGACAACATCGTGGTCTTGCCGTTATCGCCGGAACCGTGGGCGACGAACACGGCCTTTTCGGATGCTTCTCCGGTGATGGAGTAGCCGAGCGCCAGTTGCAGGTAATCCATGAGTTCATCCGCGCTCTTGAGACCGGCTTCGCCCGCGTCGGCACCGCCACCCATGATCTCGCTCAGGAACCGCAGCCAGTGCGGGCAGGTGGCCTGTGGCCGATAAGCGAAGCCCACAAGCTTCGTGATCAGATCGCCGCGCCGGTGCGGACGAAGCGCGCCCGTTCTCAGATCGACGGTGCCGTTCGTGAAGTTCAGCAGCGCCGGATCGCGGTCGAGTTCGCCCGGTGCAACCGGCAGCTCGGGCTGGGCGAGCAGCAGCGCGGCGCTCAGCCGTCGCGAGTCGAGACTGGCGCGCGCGAATTTCTCGGCCTCTTTGTTCTCTGCTTTGATGGCCTGCTGCAGGAACGCGATCATGGCCCGCTTCGCGCACTTTAGCGCGTGGCCGGATTCATCGACAGCCCACCGTCTGGAGTCCCAGACCATCCACTTGCGGAATGGGAAGCAGTAACGCAGATCCGCGCCGTGCGCTACCGCCAGCCGGTCACCGTTACCTACATCGGCGAAGTGGAAGTTGATGAGATCGGGCGGGCCTGCGGGCCGCGCAAAGGCCGACTCGATCAGCGGCAGAACGCGCTCGGGTCCGGCGACGGCGAGAAAGTCATCGATACCCTTCGCCTCTGCGGGATGGTCCGCAGGCCACTCGAACCACGAAACGAGCGCCGCGCGTGAAGCCAGTTCGCGCGTAAGCATAGCGCGGGCGGCGGCGACGGAGTCATTCGTATCCAGATCGGCGTCGTAGAGCACGAGCACGCGCCGGTCATCCCAGACTATGCGCGACAGATCCGGGATCGGCTCTTTGATCTCCACACGCACGCCATCGGCGTCGCTGAACCTCCGGGTGCCTTTCCAGTTCCAGACGCCCGAAATACCCACGGCGAGAAAACGCGGTTTGCTCCGGTCGCGTCCGTGGCACGCGAGCTTGCTCAGTGCGATGGTCTTGAATTCGCCCTCCGTGATGATGATCGGCAACTGCGGATCGGCCAGCCACGCCGGATCGGTGCCCACCGGGAAGTAGAGCAGGTTCCCGCGTCCCGGCGGGCTCAGGTATTTCCCTGCGGGCTTGCCGTTCTCGGTCGGCGGGTGATCGCGGCGCAGACGGTATTCGCGAACCGAGTCCGATCCCGGCAGAACGTTGGGAATCAGAAGGCCCGAGAAATCGCCATTGCCGTTGCGGCCTACGATCTGTGCGCCATCGAGAGAATGTACGCGACGCAGAAACTGCGCCTTTGCCGTTGCGGCGTCGATCCACCGGGCGCGCAGAGCTTCGTAATCGGCGTCTGTAAGTGCACCGCCCCACGAGATGTTCATTGCGCCCCCAGATGCTTATCGAGTGCTTCGAGCACCTGATCGCGGAAGCGATTCGCAGTCTGCCGGTCGGTGAACTCGATCAGCTTCGCGTACTGTTTCTCGCCCGCGTCGGTGGTCCACTCACGGGACGGCAGGCCGATCCAGCGGGCATCGTTCTTCTCGTGCAGGGTGAGGTTGTGCAATCACCATGCCGGACGGCAAAGTGGCGCTGAAGAAGCCGCGCAGCGTATTCTTTGAGAGCGGCTTCCAGCCCGCGATGGTAATGCCTCGATGCCCGTCACCCATCACCGGGTCGGCGGGTTTCGCTTTTTGCAAAGGTTGACTCTCCTGTAAGCTGGCATTGTTCGTTCAGTCAGTTGGCAAGGCCGCGTTCTTCTCAGCTCGGAGGGCGCGGCGCTTTCGCTTCAGCCCTTCCTTCGCTGGTGTCCTTTACGCGGCTGTATCAGCGCTCCCAAAGTGCGTCAGCCACCGCTCATACTCGCGGCGCGGAACATAGTGGCTCTTGCCGACCCTGACGCTGCGAAGTAATCCCTCGCGGATGAACGCATAAATAGACAAAAGCCCGACCCCGCTGGCGCTCGCGATCTCGCGGGGCGTCATCATGTCCTTGCCGCGATCACCCGTCCGGGGCCGGGAGGATACCTTTGCTTTGGACTTCGCGTTCCGTAATGTTACTTTTCGTGTCATGGTATAATTCCTGTCTTAGCCGAGTTAACACATGAGAGATAACAGGAGAATATCCCAATGGCCCGTCCGACGTCAAGACGCCGCTCGCCCTTAGCCAAAGCATTGATCGAACTTCGCTCCCGGCTGGGTGAGACCCAGCAGAGTATGGCCGTCCGGTTCGGCGTTGCAGTGCAGACTATCGCAAGATGGGAAACCACCGGCGAGCCGCAGAGCATTATGCTCTGGCGTTTGTGGGAACTGGCGCGGGAGCATCAATACGACGACCTGCGCGACATCTTCGTCGCCGCTCTCGATAAATTCAAGCTGGCCGAGCGCCGCAAGGCCGAGAACATGATGAACGACATCGAACGCTGGAGAGAGATCCAGGCCGGATGGATTCAAGTCATGGAAGAAGGTATGAAACTGAGCGCAGAAAACCACCCGGCGGGCGCACGCATTACCCAGCTTGCCGCGCGGTTGGGCGAGCTGACGACGAAGGCTCGCGAATGGGCATGGGGGAACAGATCATGAAACGGCGAGCCATCGGACGGGAAAAAGATCAAAACGAAAGGGAGTAGCAAAATGAAACGAGCAGTGACCACAAAAACAGCAGCGCGCCCGCGCGTCTGGGGCCTCGCCCGCGTCTCGACCGCCGAACAGGATCTGGCGCGGCAGCTCGTCGATATCAGACGGATCTGCGAGCGCGAAGGGCTGGACCTGATCGGCATCATCGAAGCCCCGGATGTCAGGGGCCGACAGATCGTACAACACCCATCTGTGGCTGGCCTGATCCGAGACCTTAAATCCGGCGCGGCAGATGGTGTCGTGGTCTCGGAAATCTCGCGGCTCGTGCGGCCTGAAGTTCTGGACTTCGGACTGGCGCAAATCGCGATGGAAGCGAACAGGTGCGTCTGGGACACATCCGGCTGTATTGACGCGAACACGAGCGCGGGTTACTGGCAGATGCTGCTCAAGGGCGGCATGGCCGGTCAGGAGATCTCCAACATGCGCGACCGGGTGGTGGGCGCGAAGGAAGTCATGCGTCGCAACGGCGAGCACGCATCCTCGGACCTCTGCCTGCCGAAGCTCGGCTTAAGCTACCATCGCGCGCCCCGTGGTGGGCGTGGCTACTGGGCCTACACACCTGAAGCAGAGCTTGTGAAGCGCGCCTACGCCATGCTGATCGATCACGCCGCGTACCGGGAGATCGCGCAGGCACTCGGAGGAAAATACAAATCGCTGAACGGCATCCGTAAACTTCTCCGCAACAAATGCTGGATCGGCATTCGCAGCTATACGATGAAGGCCGACAAGCAGTCGCGGGAATCGGTCTCGCGGACCGGCAAGAGCTACCGGCTGGCCCGTGAACGTGCACCGGAAGAAGTGATCGAGGCTCCGATGCGCGGTGCAGACGGCAGGCAGCTGGAGCCGCTGATCCCGGTCGCCGACTGGAACCGGGCGCAGGAGATCATCGCCACGAAACTCGGCTTCTGGCACGCGAAACAGACGCCGTCCGAGCTGCTGGTGTCCGGGACCGTGCTGCGCTGCTCCTGCGGCGAGGCCATGTATCACCGGCCAGCCGGAAGACCGAATCAGCACCCGGCTTACTTCTGCGCCAGCCGCCATATCACCCGGCGCGCCAAGGGAACCGAGCCGTGCGGCGCGAAGACTTTCCGGCGCGCCCACTTCGAAAACACGCTGGCACGTATCGTCAGCGAGGCGTTCACGCTGGACCTCCTGCTCGACGCTTTCCGCCGTATGGCCGCTTCGCGTGCGACGGCTCCGGGTAAATCCCGGCGTATCCACGAGGCCGTTGCCGAGCTGAAGGCACGCGAAACCCGGCTGGTGGAGATGCGGCTTGACGGCGGCATCCAGTACGAGGACTTCAAAGCCCGCAAAGCTACGCTCGTGCAGCAGATCAAGGCGCTCGAAGAGTCGCTGCCGGTGGAGCTGCCGTTGCCCGATATAACGCCCGCGCTCGGTGCGCTGGCCGAGGCCGTGACGTCCCTGCCTTCGTGGTCGACCGAGGAGAAGCGGACGTGGTATGCCCGCACGATCACGAGTATCGTGGTCGAGAACAAAGTGGTGACCTCACTGCGAATCGACGGGCGCTTCATCGGAACCTTCTTCACGCAGGCAGGTAAAAATCAGCTAACCCGTCCTTTGGCGCATGCATGATCACTTTGCGGGTTGCCCCGTTGATCTTCAGATCGGTGAGCATGAGGTCGGCGATGGAATCGTAATCCCAATCGTCGCCCGGCACTTCCTGGTAATACCAGACCAGTTGGCCGGTCGCGCCACGCACCGCGAGAATGCAATCGGAATAAAGGTTGTCGCCGGGGCCGCGCGAAACTTCGGTCCATGGGCCGGGCTGCCCCGTGCCTACATATACAGTGTCGAAATCGGGGTCATAAGCCATGCCGTTCCATAAGGGAGCTCCGCCTCCGATCTTCCACCAGTCGCCGCTCCAGGTCTTTGCGGCAGCGGCCAGCGCGGGGTTTTCGAAGGGCTTCGAGGGATCGCCGGGTACGGTGTAGAACTTCCATGCTTCCTTGCCGGTTGCGGCGTCGATCGCCGAGAAGAATCCGCGCACCGCATACTCGCCGCCGCTCACTCCGATGATGATCTTGCCGCCCTTGATGACGCGCGGCGCCATGGTGATCGTGTAGGCCATGTTCTCCGGTGAGATGCGGGTTTCCCAGACCATCCTGCCAGTTGCGGCGTCGAGCGCTCGCAGACGTCCATCGATGACAGGCGCGATGATTTTGCCCTGATAAAGCGCGATGCCGCGATTTACGACGCCACAGCAGACGCGCGATTGCCAGACCTGCTGGTTGACGTCCGGATCCTGCTTCCATATCTGCTTGCCCGTGCGCGCGTCGACCGCATAGACTGCGCTCCATGGCGCAATGCTGTACATCACGCCGTTATAGACGAGCGGCGTACCTTCCTGGCGAGTTTGGGGGCGTCCCTGGGCGGAGGGAATTTCGGAAGACCACGCAAGCCCGAGGCGACTGACCTTCGTCGCATTGATCTGGTTGAGCGGGCTGAACCGCTGTTCGGACCATCCCAGGTTATAGCTGATCCATTCTTCGCCTTTTTTGGCGGCGTCTTTCAGTGCCGCGTCATTTACTTTTCGGGCCTGCTGGCCGCTGGCAATCCAAGTCGCTCCCAGGGTGGCAAGCGCCACCGGCAGTAGTAATGGAACGGCGCGACGGATCTGCATATCTATAGAGTTCTCCCCGGAATGTCAAATTCTATACCAGTGCATTTCGCCTGATGTTTGTTCAGCTTCGATACTAGAAGGATGGTGTTGCAGGGTGACGTCATTCGTCTCGAGCCGCTTGAGCTTCGACACGCCGATGATCTGGCGGTCGCGGCTGCGGTGGGTCCGTCGCTCTATCGATGGAGTCCGGTCCCGAAGAGCAAAGCCGAAGCCATCAGCTACATCGAGCTCGCGCTCGCCTGGAAACAGGCAGCCCGCGCCGATACCGTTCGTGATCGTCCGCGTGGCTGATAGCACCGTCATCGGATCGACGCGGTTCTTCGACATCGAGCGATGGTCGTGGCCGGCTGGTCATCCGTCTCAAGGCCGTCGCCGAGCCGGATGCCTGCGAGATCGGATATACGTGGCTGACGCGGTCCGCCATCAGAACGGCGGTGAACACCGAAGCCAAACTGCTCATGCTTACTCACGCCTTCGAGACGTGGCGCGTGGTGCGGGTCTGCCTCCACACGGACGTGCGCAACGAGCGGTCGCGCGCCGCCATGGAACGAATGGGCGCCAGGTTCGAAGGAATTCTTCGTTCTCACGAATGGCGGCTGATTTCATTCCGCGGGATTCGGCGCGCTATTCAATCGTGGCGGCGGATTGGCCGGGCGTGAAGGAACGCTGCGCGGATTCCTTGTGCGTGAATGAAATTCCAGAATGATATGCTGATCCGGCCATGGCGAGACTCGAGGGCAAGACAGCAATCATTACGGGCGCAACCGGCGGGATTGGCGAAGCGACTGCCAGGCTGTTTCTGGAAGAAGGCGCCAGCGTAATGCTGGTGGGGCGATCGGCGGAGAAGCTGAGCGCCACGCGAGAGCGCCTGAACCGGCGGCGATTGACGTGGCCCATGCGGTCGCGGATGCGGCGAATGAAGCAGGCGATGGCCACGGCAGTCGCCGCAACAGAGGAACAGTTCGGTGGCGTGGATATCCTGTTCGCGAATGCGGGCAACGAAGGACTCGTGAGGCCGATCGAGGCGATCGCAGCTTGCAGACTTCGAGCAGATTCTTCGCACCAACGTCATCGGCGTCTGGCTCGCCATGAAATATTGCGTGGAGCCGATGAAGCGGCGGGGCGGCGGTTCGATCGTCGCGACGGCATCAATGGCCGGCGTGATCGGTGCGCGCGGCCTCGCACCCTACATCGCCAGTAAACACGCGGTCTGCGGACTGGTGAAAAGCGCCGCCCTGGAACTCGGGGCCATCGGGCATCCGGGTCAATGCGGTCGCGCCCGGGCCTATCGACAACCGCATGATCCATTCGCTCGAATCGCAGTTTTCGCCGGAGGATCCCGGCCGCGTGAACGAGAACCTGAAGGAGCAGATCGCGCTGAAACGCTATGGCACGAACGAGGAGGTGGCGCCGCCTTGTTTTGTTCCTCGCGAGCGGCGAATCGTCGTACTGCACGGGCAGCGTGTTTACGATGGACGGCGGCTACACCGCCGCTTGAGCGTTCACAACCCGAGATATACTGATTGCTGCGCCTGGAAGGAAGTTCCGGCGGAAGAATCTGGAGATCAAAGAATGAAACGCATAACATCAATCGCGCTCAGCATACTGGCGGTCTCGGCCGGCGCCTTCGCACAGTCGCCCGAAATCGACAACGCCCTGCTGGCCGCGCCCGCGCAACTGAAGGCCGGAGCCACGGTCATCAAATGGAAGGCCGACTATACCTACGACACGTTGAGAAAGGGCACCAACAAGCTGGTTTGCTACGACAAGTCCGGGATGCCAACCGTGCAGGACAAGTTCATGGCGGAGTGCACCAGCATCGACAATCTCGATCGGGTGGCGCAGAACCTGAAGTTCGAAGCCATTGCCGACGCAGCGCAGCAAGGCCGCATTCGACAAGGCCGAGGCGGATGGAACGCGCGCGAAGCCCGAATTCGGATCGGTCTGGTACCACGTGATGGGCGACGGACGCGGAACATATTACCCGCACCCATCTGACGATCGCCGTGCCTGGCGCCACCACTCAGTCGCTGGGGATTCCCGATAAGAACAATCCGAGCGGCATCTGGATCATGAACGCGGGTACGACGACCGCGCACATCATGACTCCGGGCGAATAACAACGAAAGTCAGGTATTACGTCATGGGCGCCGGCGAAAAGCTGGCGCCCATGACTGTTTGTGGAGTCACACATGAAGCTTTCCATCCTCAGCCTTCTCGCAGTGATCACGCTCGCCGCGCCGGCCAGCCAGAAGTTCACTGGCGTCATCACCGACAGCATGTGCGCCACCGGCGATCACTCCGGCATGCGCATGGGGCCGACAGACGCGGAATGCACCGTCGCCTGCGTCAGCGCCCACGGCGCTTCTTACGTTCTCTATAACGGCAAGGAAGCATGGACGTTGAGCGACCAGACTACACCGGAGAAATTCGCAGGGAAGAAGGTTACTGTCATCGGCACCCCCGACGCGAAGACCAAAACCATCAAAGTGGAATCGATCTCACTGGCAAAGTAAACCCGCTCCCTTGTGGTGACGGCTCGGTAACGAACCGAATCCAGCAAGCGGTGCTGTTTTTCAGGGAACACGAACATCGTTCTCGCCGATGATTGTGAAGAACGACATCAGATTGGTCATTCCAAGCAAGCTGCCGGATTCGTTTGCCGAGGTTGACAAGCTCCAGATCGCAGCCCGCCGCGCGCGCAGAAACGTACAGCCGGACCAGCGTGCCGAGGCCCATGCTGTCCATGTGGGTCAGATCGGTCAGGTCGAGGACAATGCGTTTGGTTCTGGGGAATGAGCGCCTTTACTTCGAGATAAAGAACATCCGTCACGCCCGCCACCAGTCTGCCGCGTCAATCGCACGACGGCCTCGCCGGGCGCGCGGTCGACCTCAACCGTCAGGATCGGTCTTCGAATTCGGATTCTTCGTTCTCCAGGCGGCAGGTCGATCCAGTTTATCGGAAAGGGTCATCGTAATTGGGGAGCATTCTGTGAGCGACTGGAAATAGATACGGCAAAACCCGGGTGAGGCGCTCGCCCAGCTGCATTATTTCTCGGTCGGAAGCAATCGCCCCGGCGACGTGGAACTTCACATACGGTGCGAGTCGCATCCGCGATATCGGCAGTGCTGTTCTTCGCGCAGACTGACAGAAACGATGAAGGGCTGGAGCAGCACGATTGCGGCGCATCGAGGATGCCTCCCAATATTCGCCGTGAGATCGGAGAACCGCCAACCTGAGGTTCGATGCTATACTTGCCAAGCTGGTTGACAGGAATGACGTCCGGCAGGAGGGGAAATGCCATTCGAGGTTGAACGCAGCGCGCTCGATTCGGGAGTCACGGTTCTGGCGTTATCCGGAACCATGACGATGGGAAACCAGCTTCAGGAGCTGGAATGGGCCGTGGAGGAACTGGCCAGAACTCCGCAAAACCGGGTCGTATTCGATATGGCGCACATCACCTATCTCGACAGTTCGGCCCTCGGCGTGTTGATCGGGTGCCACAGCGCCATGCACAAATCCGGCGGACGGTTGCGTATCGCGGCAATCAATGATCGCGTTGGCGCAGTTCTCAGGATGACCGGTGTGGACACGGTGCTGAGCCTCGATCCGAGCCGGGACCATTCGGTAACAGCCCTCAAATAGTGAGTGAATGATTGTTCATTCCTCGACCCTCGACTCGATAGTCGATTCGGTGGACGGCGCGGAGGAGTCTGCGCGCCGCTGCGCCCACGATGCCGGGTTCGGTGAGTCCGATCAGTTTTTCATCGGCCTCGCGATACGTGAAATTCTGATCAATGCGATGAAGCACGGGAACCGGTTCGATCCCGGCAAGAAAGTCGGCTTCGAGGTGTCCGTGGATGGTGCAGATCTGATTATGGACGTGACCGACCAGGGGGCGGGATTCGAACTGGAAACCGTGCCCGACCCGCTCCGGCCGGAAAACCTGGAGCGCAAGTCGGGCCGCGGAATCGCCATCGCGCGGAAGATCATGGATGAGGTCTCGGTAACCGCCAACTCGCCTTGCGGATCGCATGTCCGCATGGTGAAACGGGTGAAAAGCTGAAGTAGCTTCGGACCGGAACAAAATTGATAAAATGGCAGATATTGAGCGGCTGTCTCTACGACTGGAGAAATCCGGCAGAATCCTGGTCCCTGTCGCGGTACGCCGGCGGCTGGGTCTCAAGGAAGGCGAGTCTGACGTCCTGCTTGAGATCAAGGGGACGGCCAGCCAGTTGTAATCACTGGGAGGGCACAGGCAATAAAAAGGCGCAGGCCGTTCTGGCTCGCTACACCGATCCCGGCAGCCTGATATCGGAAGAATTGATCGCGGAGCGCAGGGCAGAAGCGCGACGCGAAAGCCAGGGATGACACCGCAGAGGGGCCATCTCCTTGATGCGTCGGCACTATTGGCCGTTCTGTTCAAAGAGTCGGGAAGCGATGTCGTCGCCCGCATCATTGACGATTGCACGATTCATTCTGTAAATCTGGCTGAAACAGTGCGAAAGATGCTCCATACAGGCGTACCTGCACGACAGACTCAATCGATTCTCGATGGACTTGACCTCGAAGTAAATCCAGCGTTGACGGCTTCCCAGGCCTTTGCGGCGGGACGCCTGGCGTTTGAGGCGCGCGATCATGGCCTGTCGTCGGCGATTGCGTTTGCCTCAGCGTGGCGGCGGAGACAGGTCAGACGGTGGTTACGGCCGATCGTATGTGGTCTGACATCGCGGGCCTCGGGGTCAAGTTGGTTCAGATCCGCTAGTGCAGCGTCCGCGAAATAACCAGACATCCACCGCATCGACGGTACGCGACTTCAGTCGCGTCGGCGTGGGATTGAAAGAGCGCGGCTGAAAGCGGCGAGTACCCCTTCCCTGTTTGACACTGCACCAGCGACGTCAGCGAACCACTTCGACCGATTGAACCAGCGAAGTCCATATCACCCTGTGGCCAGCGCGGATCTCGGTCTGCCCGGTGCTCGCGTCGTAGACTGTCTCACTGACAAGCTCCGCGGGCTGGGGGACAAACTCGAGGCGCATTCCGACGTAAATTCCACGCCTTTTCAGAATCGAGCCACCGAAGGTACTACCGGTCAGTTGCACCGGTGTGCGTTCGGGGAAAAAACCGCCGCCGCGAACGAGCACGTCACCAGTGGTGCCGTTCAGGATCGTGATCTCGTACAGGCTGCGGGCCGTCCGCACGGCCACCGTTGTCAATTCGCCCATGCGGTCGATCTGAAGGCCGTTATCCCACTCCGAGCCGGACCAGGCGTCCAGCACCGCGCCGCGAGGGACGGATTGGGTAACGGGCGTCAACATCTTAGAGCTTACCGCCTTTCTGCCGCCCCCGCGGCACGGTTGTTCTTGCTATTTGAGACAGGCCGCGGTATTAGTGCGGAACAACCCGGCCCCCACCAGCGTCTTTGATTCAGGGCCCGATGACTGTGGCGCGTTAAAATCCGGCGACGCGTTAAAATAAAGAAGAATCCCTATTATGGTCGACGCAGCACTAGCCAAAATCTTCGGCACCCGAAACGAGCGCGAGGTCAAGGCGATGCGTCCGGTCATCGCCGCAATCAACGATCTCGAGCCCTCGATGCGCGAGCTCTCCGACATCGATCTTGCCGCCAAAACAATCGAATTCAAGGAAAAACTCGCCCGCGGCGCCTCGCTGGATGACCTTCTGATCGAAGCATTTGCGGTAGTCCGCGAAACCAGCCGGCGCGTTTTGAACATGCGGCATTTCGATGTCCAGCTCATCGGCGGCATGGTTCTCCACAAAGGCCGCATCGCGGAAATGAAGACCGGTGAGGGGAAAACGCTCGTCGCCACTGCTCCCTCCTACCTGAACGCGCTCAGCGGCGACGGCGTCCACATCGTCACCGTCAACGATTACCTCGCCAAACGCGACTCGGAATGGATGGGCCGGATTCACCGGTTCCTCGGCCTGCGCGTCGGCATCATCGTGCACGATCTCGACGACGCCGAGCGCCAGGACAACTACCGCGCCGATATCACCTACGGGACCAACAACGAATTCGGCTTCGATTACCTGCGCGACAACATGAAGTTCAACCTGCAGAATTGCGTGCAGCGCGGGCATAATTTCGCCATCGTCGACGAAGTGGATTCGATCCTGATCGACGAAGCGCGGACGCCGCTCATCATCTCCGGGCCGAGCGAGGAATCGACCGATAAGTACTACAAGGCGAACAAAGTCATCCCTCATCTCAAGCGCGGCGAGGTCATCGAAGGCAAAGAACCGGGCGAGAAGTACACGACCGGCGACTACACTATCGATGAAAAGCATCGTTCTTCGGCCCTGACCGAGGAAGGCGTTCTGCACGTCGAAAGACTGCTCGGCATCGGCAATATGTACGAGCCGCAGAACGTCGAGTGGAACCACCATATCCAGCAGGCCCTCAAGGCCCACGCGATCTTTCTCAAAGACAAGGATTACGTTGTTAAGGATGGCGAGGTGATTATCGTCGATGAGCTCACGGGCCGCCTGATGCCCGGGCGGCGCTGGAGCGACGGGCTGCATCAGGCCGTCGAAGCCAAGGAAGGCGTCAAGATCGAGCGCGAAAATCAGACGCTCGCCACGATCACTTTCCAGAACTACTTCCGCATGTACAAAAAGCTGTCGGGCATGACCGGTACGGCCGAAACGGAAGCGGCGGAATTCGAGAAGATCTACAAGCTGGAGTGTCATGGAAATCCCGACGAACCGGCCCATGATCCGCAAGGAGAATCAGGACGTCGTCTACCGCACGGAGGATGAGAAATTCCGCAACGCGGCCAAAGAGATCAAGGCTTTCCAGGAACGCGGCCAGCCGGTTCTGGTCGGAACGATTTCGGTGGAAAAATCGGAACGGCTCGCCGCTCTGCTGAAGAAACAGGGCGTGCGTCACGAGGTTCTGAACGCCAAGAACCACGAGCGCGAGGCGCACATCGTCGCGCAGGCAGGCCGTAAGGGCCAGGTCACCGTTTCGACTAATATGGCCGGCCGCGGCACCGACATTCTGCTGGGCGGCAATCCCGAAGCCATGGCGCGCGACGTCATGAACAAGCAGGGCAAGGATCCCGACCGCGAAGAGTTCAAAGCCGATTGGGAGAGAACCCTCGAAGAGGTGAAAGCCGAGTGCCAGGTCGAGCATGACGAGGTAGTGGCGCTGGGCGGGTTGCACATCGTCGGCACGGAGCGGCATGACTCGCGGCGCATCGACAATCAGCTCCGCGGACGTGCGGGACGCCAGGGCGATCCCGGCAGTTCGCGCTTCTTCCTCTCTCTGCAGGACGATCTTCTGCGCATCTTCGGCGGCGAGAAAATGCAGAATCTCATGCTGCGCCTCGGCATGGAAGAAGATGTTCCGATCGAGTCGAAAATGATTACGAAGCGGATCGCCGCTTCGCAGAAAGCGGTCGAAGCGCAGAACTTCGAATCCCGCAAACACCTGCTCGAATACGACGACGTGATGAACAAGCAGCGCCAGGCCGTGTACGCCATGCGGCGCGGGTTGCTGGAAGGCGTCGACCAGAAAGAGCGCGTGCTCGAGATGACGAAGGGCGTGGTCGGAGGGATCATCGACCAACGGTGCCCCACCAACGCGCATCCCGAAAACTACGATATCGCCGGTCTGCAGACCGACATGCTGACGCAGTTCGGCGTGCGCATCAATCCGGCGGCGCTCTCAGGTCTGAACGGCGATCAGATCGAAGTCGAGATCTACGAAAAAGCCGCGGCGGCCTATCAGGCGAAGGAAGACCTGGTGGGGGCTTCACTGATGCGCGAGGCCGAGCGCAATATCATGCTCCACGTGATCGACGATCAGTGGAAAGACCACCTGCTCTCGATGGACCATCTGAAGGAAGGCATCGGGCTGCGCGGTTACGGCCAGAAGGACCCTCTGGTCGAGTACAAGAAAGAGTCATACGACCTCTTCACGAGACATGCGGGACCGGATCGAAGACGAGACGGTCCGTTATCTTTATTTCCTTCGCTTCGAACAGAACCCAGGTGCGTTGCCGTTTGCCAACGACGATTCCGAATACGAAGAGGACGAGGAGGCGGCGGAGCGCCAGAAGCTCGAGGTGTCGAAGGCGCTCGAAGAGCAGCAGCGCCTGGCCGCACAGAGTGCCGTGCAGGATATGACACGCGGCATCCAGAAGCAGCACGAGCGCGAGCTGAAGGAATTGCAGTTCGCGGGGACGAACGGGTCGACGGCGAGTCAACCGGTCGCGAACGGCGGCCCGAAGACCGGGCGGAACGATCCCTGCCCCTGCGGCAGCGGGAAGAAATTCAAGAAGTGCCACGGAGCATAGTTGCTGGAGCAAATTTGCTATGCCGTGTACGATTACCGAGCCGCGACCGCGCGGGAGCGGTTTCTGATTAGCAACTGAGCTCCACCCATGAAAATATTCCTGCTGTTCCTCCCTGTGCTTGCAGCAAGCGCCGCCATCCTTCCCGACACCATCGGCGACTGGAAAAAAGGCGAAGCCACCCCGGCCGCCGTCGCCGATCAAAAGGTCTGGCATGAATACGGGCTCCAGGATTCCGAGACCGCCACGTATACAGGAGCGCCCGCGGGCCCGAAAAGCTACTCGATTTCCGCGTATCGCTTCACCGACGCTACAGGCGCCTTCGCGGCGTTCGATCAGGTCCGCCCCGCCGACGCGAAACCGGTCACCGTAACCGGATTGGGCGTGGAAACCGCCACCGACGAAATAGTCGCCGTAGGGAATTACCTGTTCGTCTTCAAGGGTTACAAACCGAAAGCCGACGAACTGAATCATGTGGTGGGAACGGTCCCGCGTTACGCGCAATCGCCCCTCCCGACCCTGTCCAAATACTTGCCCTCAGGAGCCGAGCCGAATTCCGAGCGTTACATCACGGGACCGGACAGCCTGGCTCGTTTCGCTCCCGCGATCCCCCCGAGCACCGCCGCATTCCATTTCAACGCCGAAGGGGAGTTGGCGAAGTATAAACAAGCGACATTAATTGTGTTCAGCTACCCCACCATGGAGATGGCTCGCGACCGGGTCGCCCACTTCCAGCAGATTCCCGGCGCCATGGTCAAGCGCACCGGGCCGCTGCTCGCTGTGGCGCTCGACGCGAAGAATCCGGACGAGGCCGAAAGGCTGTTATCCCAGATCAAGTATGAGGCGGAAGTGACGGTGCCAGAACACGTTCCGACGCTCAAGGACAATCCGGCGAACCTGTTTTTGAACATTTTCATCCTGTGTCTGGTGCTGGCTGGATTCTGTGTTGTGTCGGGTTTGGTGGTGGGCGGAGTACGGATTTTATTCCGCCGCGCAGGGGCTTCCGGCGAAGGCGACAACATGATTTCCCTGCATCTTTCCGGGCGTCCGTGACGGCGTTTCGCTTCCTTAACTGCATTGAATCGTTCCGATTGCGGGCTTTTAACATGCCGTCAAAACGGCCAACTCCTCATCAGACTAAAAGTCAAGAGAAATCAACAGAGTTTATAAATTTAAGTTCATTCAATCAGTTAGCCTGTGGATAACTTACTTTGGATTTCCACTTGACGAAGCCTTGCCCAAAACTTTAAGATCCAATCACTAAGTTTTTGGCGGTTGCGAAGCCGTTGAAAATGATTCTCCCTCGAATTCACCCGCTTCGGCGGTGTGAGCGAAAGCCCACCTCAAACGAGGTGGGCTTTATTATTTTTGGCGGGATGTATCCGATTCCCGTCGGAGGCCCGGGAGTCTCCTGAAGGGCTTCCTGACGCCAATGCGCACCGGTCTGGAGGATGCCTGCTCCCTCAGAAAAGCCGGCGTTAATCCGAAGCGATCATGGAACGGCGGGTGCCGGCAAGCTGTGGTGAAAAGGAAGTAGCGAAAAAGGGCCTTTTCCGCGCCTACCCCCGGCGAATCCGCCCCACCTGCCGCACAGTGGCAGCCCTACGCCACCCGTTGAAGATCGCGGAAATTGGCGCCCGGGTCGTCGCGAAAGGGCACTCTTTGGCTGCCTCGCGATAAGTTACGGAAACCGGCCCGGGAGGTCTATTCCGCCGGGCAGTTTGCTGAAAAATCCAAATCCCGTGGGCTCCCTGGAACGATTCGGAATGAGGCGTGAATTCAGCCTGCTCCGCGATCAACGCGGTGGACATTGTTCATTCCTTTACCGGATTCATGCGTGGAATCCGGCGAATTGGATTCGGGCGCGCGGCAACCAGGAAAGAAGCTCATTCTCGTTCGGACCCGTCCGCCAACCGGGGAACGGCCGCTCATTCCGGCGGTCGAGGCCGCCGGCCTGCTCTCAAACAAAGCCTCCTGAAGCGCCGAGATCAGTCGGGAAATCCTGTATGGCTTTTGCAGAAATTGCGTGGCCTGGTCGGTGCGAGTCACCTCCATAATGCTGGTGCACTGGCCGCTCGTAAACATGATCTTCGTTTCCGGCTTGATCGTCCGGATTTGCCGATACACCTCTGCGCCCGAGAGGACCGGCAAATTCAGATCCAATACCACGACGGCAATCTCGTCCGGCCGGGAACAAAACATTTCCATGGCTGATTGGCCGTCGGCGGCACTAAGCACGGAAAACCCTGTCTTCTGCAGCAGAGTGGCGGTGGCGCGTCTCAACGCGTCTTCATCCTCCACTAACAGGACGATTCCCGACGCTTCCTTGAGTTCCGCCGAAGTGCCGGCGGAAGGTTGAGGAGAAGCTGCCTCAGACTGAACTCCGAGGCAGTGAAACAGTACGTCGAAGATGCTGCCTTCTCCCACCGTGCTTCTTACATTGACTGCGCCGCCGTGAGACTGGACGATTCCCCGCACCACAGCGAGCCCGAGCCCGTGGCCCTGTGACTTCGTCGTAAAGAACGGATCGAATATTCTGGCCTTCTGCTCCTCTGTCATGCCGCAACCGGTGTCGGAAATCTCCAACCGAACATAGTCGGCACCATCTGCCGGCGCTGAACGTCCGGGTCCTGCCTGGAATGATGTTCTGATTTGAATGGACCCCCCGCCCTCCCCGATGGCTTGCGACGCATTGATAATCAGATTCATGACGAGTTGGCGTAACTGGGTTGCGCTGCCCCGTACGCGTGGTAGATCTCTCGAAAGATCGAGGTGCAAAGAACACCTCCTGGAAATTGAGGCTCTAAGCAGTTCCGACATCTCTTCTACCAGGTCGGACAGATTGACAGGCCCGAGCGTGACGGCCTCCTGCCCCGCGTAGATCATTAATTCCCGAACCATTTCGGAAGCACGGATCGCAACCGCCTTGATCTGGCGGACCTCATCCGTTGCTGACGAACCCTCGGCGAGCTCAGTCTCCGCCAGCTCCGCCTGGGCGACAATGGCGCCCAGCATGTTGTTGAAGTCATGCGCAATTCCGCGCGTCAGGGCAACCAGGCTTTCCAGCTTCTCTCTCGACAGCGACTCCTCGTGAATGCGTTTGAGATCCGTAATATCGAAGGCGGACCCGATGTAGCCGGCGAACGCGCCACCCGGTGCGAAGCGCGGCACCCCCCGGTCCAGCAGCCACCGGTACTCGCCATCGGCGCGCAGCAGCCGGTACTCCATCTGGAAGTGTTTGCGAACGTCAAACGACGAGCTGTACGTCGCATAGCAACGGTCACGATCGTCGGGATGCACGCCGTCGGCCCAGCCATCACCTCGCTCTTGTTCTAAAGTACGGCCGGTGAAAATCAGCCAGGTCTTGTTGACGAAAGTACAGAGTTTGTCCGTATCGGAAACCCAGATCATCACGGGAGCGGTGTCGGCCATATTGCGGAATCGCACTTCGCTCTCACGGAACTGTTCCACGCTGGTGCGCAGTTCGGAGGTCTTCTCCAGTACCTGTTTCTCAAGCTCCCTGCGAAGTCGTGCGAGCTCGATATGCGTTCGAACCCGAGCCAGCAATTCTTCCCGCCGGAACGGCTTGATGATGTAATCAACGGCGCCCAGCGCCAGCCCATCCACTCGTTCTTCGAGTTCGCTTGCCGCGCTGATGAACATAACCGGGATGTTCTGGAGCCTTTCGATGGCCCTGAGCCGGCGATATACCTCGAATCCGTTCATGCCCGGCATGCGAATGTCGAGCAGGATGAGTTCCGGCAACCAGCCGGCGACGGAGGCCAGTGCGAGCCTGCCGCTATCGGCTGATCGTACACGATACCCCCCTGCCGCGAGGATACCCTTCAATAACGACAAAGAATCGGCTTCATCGTCGACGATGAGGATGCTGGGACTATCGCTCATAGCCTTCTCTCCCGCAGACATATTGGTGCGTACTTCTGAATTCGACTACGTTACATCGCATGATCTACACCCGAAATTTAACGTGATGCATCGTCGCTTCGATCAGATCTAGAAAATTCGCGAGCGCCGCGCCTCAGAGATATGTGCGCTGATTCCGAAGGGGTTACTGAGCCGCCCCGTTGCCGGAAGGCCGCTCATTCATGCGCCCCGGCGTCCGCACCTTCTGATCCGCCCTCGCTTCCCCCATCATCTGTACTCTTTTTTGTTCCGAAGCAGGCTTCGGTTTGGCGTTGAAGAACTCGAACAGTTCCTCCGCGATCGATCGGCACCGTCGATCACGCGCTCGGAAAGATGTGAAATCGCCGGTCGGCAAAACAGTCGCGGGCATCGGGGTGAGGACTTTTCGCTGCACGATTGAAAAGTGGATCTCGACCTGATTGAGCCGACTCACAGGGACGGGCCATGAATGAGTGTCAAGCGCGGAAACAGACTTTGAGCTGCGAAAGGGACCGCACACGAGCAGCGCAGAAACCCGGCGCGTCGGAAAGCACAATCTCAAAGGAATTATTATGTTCCAAAGCTTCCGGATTTGCTAATGCGACCGCGAGGCCAGTTCGGAGCAAGGAGGCGCGATGGATTACGACGTCGTGATTGCGGGCGCGGGACCCGTCGGCCTGCTTCTTGCGTACGAGCTAAAGCTCGGCGGTGTCTCGGTATTAGTGGTTGAAAAGCTCGCAGATCCGAATCTCCCCATCAAAGCGGGTGCGATTGGAGGCCGAGCCCTCAACATACCTGCGATGGAGGTCTTTTACAGGCGTGGCCTGCTTCCTGCGCTGAAGAAGGCAGCGCTTTGGTGGACTGATGCATCGGTCGCCGGCAAAGGCCTCGAGGCCGCCGTACGGGGCGTTGCTCCGTCCCCGGATTCCGGCGCTGCTTCGGAACTCGCCGAAATCCCACACAGGTCTGCCGGCCATTTCGGGATCGTGTTGAACGCGAATGCGGTTGACTATAGTGACCCCGAATTCGCTGGCCGAGGTCCCGCGGCCGCCGGCGGCGCAATCTCTCAGCAGAATCTCGAAACTTTGCTCAGCGAGCGCGCCGCGCAGTTGCAGGTTGAGATTCGGCGCGGAGCGGGCCTCACCGATTTCTCAGTAGACGCCGGCGGCGTTACGGTTCACGCAGGCGGGATGGCAGTTCGCGCGGCCTGGCTCGTCGGCTGTGACGGCGGGCGAAGCACGGTCAGGAAACTCGCCGGTTTTGAGTTTCCCGGAAACGATCCTGAGATCAGCGGCTACTCCGCAATGGTCGAAATTGCCGATCCTGCGAAGCTTTCTCCCGGCTGGAAGCGCACAGCCAGGGGAACATATGTGAACGGTCCCATGCCAGGCAGAATCCTGACGGTGGAATTCGATGGTCCACCGGAAGACCAGGACGCTCCCATCACTCTCGAAGAGCTGCAAACAAGCTTGAGGAAGGTCTCCCGGACCGATGTAACGCTTACCGCCGTTCACGCAGCCACGCGATGGACTGACAATGCCCGCCAGGCCAGCAGCTATCGGCTGGGACGAGTGCTGTTGGCGGGAGACGCTGCCCATGTTCATGCACCCATTGGCGGCCAGGGGCTTAATCTTGGTATTGGAGATGCGATCAACCTGGGCTGGAAACTCGCCGCCACGGTGAAAGGATGGGCCCCCGAGGCGCTTCTCGATACTTACACGACTGAGCGTCATCCTATCGCCGCCTGGGCACTTAAGTGGACCAGCGCACAAGTTGCATTGATGGGTCCTAAGCGTCGCGGACTTGCTCTCACGTCGACTATCGCGGAGCTCATCGGAACCCGTGATGGAACGACAAATCTTGCGAAGAAAATTTCCGGTGTATGGCAACGCTACGATTTGCCCGGCGATCATGCCTTAATCGGACGGAGTGCGCCCGATCTTGAATTCGAAGGAGGCACAAGGCTCGGCGACTACTGCCATGGTGCACACGCCCTCCTGTTTAACTTTGGCAATGACGCTCGAATGTCTACGCTGGGCAGGCGCTGGGGCGACCGGCTGAGCGTCATAACCACCAGACTGAAGGAGCATTCCGATTTGACTGCTCTCTTCGTGCGGCCCGACGGCTTCGTTGCCTGGGCGGCGAATGACCGCCCCGACCTGGATCATGCCGCTTCTGCGCTGTCAATATGGCTGGGCAATAGCGACTAGAGCATTTTCACAATTAGTGTGCACCGCTTGCTGACGTGAGCGACTATGCGACCGTATCTTGTTTCCGAGCCGCGACAGTAGCTTCCGAGCCGCGACATTCATGGTAGGTAAATGTCAAGCGAAGACGCAAAATTCCCGGGGCTTCCGTGAGGAAGACCATAATCAGCAACTGGGCGCAAGCACGGAACAGTTTTTTTGATCTTTGCCGAAGGGGATCCGGAACAGGCCGGTCACCAGACATTCATTTGCCGGATCGTGTCCCGGGGAACACGTCACGGAAGATTGAGTCGTAGCTAAACCCTCCAGCCCCAAAACAGTAAAAACGGCGGCATAACAGGAGCCTGTTTGCCGAGTCGCGGCTCCGCGGGGTCTGGAGGGAACCTGTTCACAACGGCTGCGCCATTGTGCGAGTCAAACGCCGAAGCGCCTCACCCGGATGAGTCTGGCCGGCTATTCCTCAGCGAGTTGGTCGCCACCAGTGCTCGCCTCCGCTTCACCGGCAAGAGAACTGATTCACTCGGATAGATCTGCATGCCTGAAAAAACGCACGCTCAGGCCGCCTCTATATGTTCGCCGGCGGCTTCACGCTGGCCGGCGAAGAAAGCCCGGTCGGCCGCCATCAGATAAGCCACCAGTTTGCGCGCCACCGCCAGCGTCGCCCGATTGCGATGTCCGCCTTTTGCAATCGCTTTACGATGCACTTCTTTCAGCTTCTCGTTGTACATCGGCGCCAGTTTCGCAGTTTCGATCAGCGCGCTCTGCAGATGCGCGTTGCGTTGTTTGGAAAGCGGCCCGCGCTTCTGCTGGCCGGCCGATTCGCGCAGCGCGCTGGTCAGCCCGCAATAACTCATGGCATGTTTGATCGAAGGAAAACGCTCCGGCGTGGCTGCTTCCAGTGCCCAGCCCAACGCCGTCACTGTCCCCACTCCGTCAATCCGGCATAACGCTTTCACTCGCTCCTCCAGAGCAGGATGACGCGCCAGCATACCCTTCAGCCGCCGGTCCATGGCCTGCAGGGTCGTCATCTGGGCGCGATTGAACTCCAGCAGTGGCCGCAGTTCCTGGCCGATCCACTCGTTATCCTTCAGCAGACTCTCGAAATAGCGTTTGCCGTGCAGACGGCGTCGTTCGTATTCCACCCCGGCCCCCATCAGCAATCCCGCCGTCTTGTTCTTGAACATCACGGTTTCTTCCACCAGCAGGCGCCGGAATCGCAACTGCTGCCGTAACGCGCCCAATTCCGGCGAAATTACGAAACAGGACGGAAACAGGTTGCACCGCAGCAGGTCCGCAATGGTGCGCGCATCGATCTTGTCGCTCTTTTTCTTCCCCGCGCAGATTGCTTTCATGCGCGCCGCGTGCCCCATCTCGAGCTTTGCGGCATGCGGCTTCAGATGCTCGTAAATCCAGTGGCTGAATATGGTCGCTTCCATCGCGCCATGCCATGGCCCCGGCAGCGTCTTTACCCATTCGCTCAGCGCCGTTCGCGTGGCCGGAATGCTGCCCTCCTTCACGATTGCACCCTCTGCTGTCTTAACGCAGAAGGCGATCACTTGCTTATGTACGTCCAGTCCGACAAAATAAACTCGCATAGGTAGTTTCTCCACAATCGGGTTTGAGGAACCTTCGGGCTCCTCCCTCGATTGTGGAGGATCCCGAACTCCCCTCTACCTACGCATTCAAACAGTAATGGAGCGGTGCACGGTAATTGCGAAAATACTCTAGTGTTGTGTCCAACAAATAACTAGACATAATACTAGGGGTTGTATTAACCTGGGTCTTGGCTGTTTCCCTTGAGCTGTCGACGGCGGACCGGCAAAAGATTCAGGAATGGACCGCAGCCCATGGCACTCCGCAACAGGTGGCTCTGCGTTGTCGGATTGTCCTCGGCGCCTCCGAAGGTGAGGCCGATTCCGCCATCTCCAGGCGGCTTGCGGTAAACAGGAACACGGTTATTCTCTGGCGGAAGCGTTTCGTCGAATGCGGGCTGGATGGTTTGTGGGAAGTCGCCCCGGGCCGCGGACGAAAACCGCTATATGAAATGGATAAAATCACGGCGATCGTGGAAGCGACTCTGCAAACCAAACCGGCGGGGATGACTCATTGGAGCTGCCGAACACTTGCGGAGCAACAGGGCGTCAGTAAGTCCACAGTGCACAATATCTGGCGTGCTCACAACCTGCAACCGCATCGAACCGAGACCTTTAAACTGTCGCGCGATCCGAAGTTTCTGGAGAAGATGACCGATGTCGTGGGCCTGTATCTGAATCCTCCGCAGCAGGCGATTGTCCTTTGCGTGGACGAAAAGAGCCAGATTCAGGCGCTGGATCGGACGCAGCCCGGCCTACCCGTTAAAAAGGGACGCTGCGGCACCATGACTCATGATTACAAGCGCAACGGGACGACTACATTGTTCGCGGCTCTGGAGACCTTACAGGGCAAGGTCGTTGGCGAATGTCATCAAAGACATCGGCATCAGGAGTTCCTGAAATTCCTGCGCCGGCTGGATACAGAGTTCCCCGGCGATGTGCCGCTGCATCTGGTGATGGACAACTACGGCACCCATAAGCACGAGAAGGTTATGGCCTGGTTGAAGCGCCATCCTCGTTTCGTCTCTCACTTCGTTCCCACCAGTTCCAGTTGGATGAATCTCGTCGAGCGCTGGTTCGGCCACCTGGACAACAAAGCCATCAAGCGCGGCGTCTTTCGCAGCGTCGCCGACCTGCAGGCATCGATTGCAGCCTTTCTCAGAGCGTGGAATGAAAGTCCGAAACCCTTCGTCTGGACGGCGACTGTCGAATCGATTCTGGAGCAACTCTCCCGCTGCCGCCGAACTCTCGAGCAGATTCAGCCCGGCTGCACCAGCCCAAAACCTCGCAAACGGAAGAAAGCCGCTGTATAGTTATTTCGCGGACACTACACTAGCGCCCTACTCGGAAGCAGAACTGGTAAACCATGGGGCTTTTCCACTACTGACTCTCTGTTGAAACCGCGTCGCGACTGTGTCGCCGCGGCGTTGCCTTTTGCCTTCCTTTCACGGGCAATTTGTGTGCTACATCACGCAATTCTATGGAGAAAATTAGTAAGAGGTGAGCAGCCGCGCATTTGATTCACCCTCTTATACATTTCTCTTGCGTTCGCGATTCTCACGGGATACTATCTGCTAAATAGTTGCTGCTACGCCGAAAGGAGATAAGACAGATATGGCCGAACGCGAATTACCGAATCAACTCCGGTTTAGACCGGTACCGGTAGGCGACTGGATTGACATGGAGTTCGTTCTGCAGGAAGTTGAGGAGGAAATCAGAGGCGAAATCCTGGCCGCTGGACTCGAAACGATGGCCAACGTGCACCGGAACCTTGCCGAGGGCGCGGCAAAGATGGCGAATATCATTCGCGGGGGGCAGCAAAAGAAGTGAACAGCATTCTTCCCGGCATACTGGACGCGTCGTCCCTCGATCCGCCGGTGAAGAATGGCGCGACCGCGGAGATTGCCCTGATCGGCTATCAGGATCAAGGCAATCTCGGGATGGGGTATTTGTCTGCCGTGCTTCAGCGACGGGGGCATACCGTCCAGATGATTGAGGTTCGCGATGGAGCGGAGAAAATCGCGGAGCAGCTCTTATCGCGTCAGCCTCTCGTGGTCGGGTTCTCTCTTATCTTTCAGGTTTTCTTACCGCAGTTTCGAAAAGTTGCCAGCCACTTGCGGGCTGAGGGAATCACCTCGCACTTTACGATTGGCGGGCATTTCCCCAGCCTGTGCCACGACGAGGTGCTAAAGCATTTCCCTGAATTGGACAGTGTCGTGCGATATGAAGGCGAGGAGACCATCGTCGATCTCGTCGACCGTCTTCTCAGCAACAGGGATTGGCGTGAGACCCCAGGGTTGGCCTTTCTCAACGGCGGTCAGGTGACAGAGAGCGAGCCGCGGCACCTGGTGCAGGATCTCGATTCGCTGCCGTACCCATACCGGCCATTCGAACCTCAGCAGATGGGTGGTTTCCCAACATTGCCGCTGCTGGCGAGCCGTGGCTGCGCGCGCCAGTGTTCGTTCTGCTCGATCCACACCTTCTACCGGACTGCGCCGGGCAAAGTTGTTCGGGTGCGCAAGCCCGTGAACGTCGTCGAAGAGATGCAGTACCTGCTCGAGCATCACGGCGTTCGCGTCATCCTTTTCCAGGATGACGATTTTCCCCTTTGGGGCCCGGCCGGGCGGCGCTGGGCGGACGAGTTGGTGGCACGCATGTACGATGCGGGACTGGTCGATCGCATGATCTGGAAGATCAGCTGCCGCGCTGAATATGTGGAGTACGAATTGTTTCGAAAGCTGCGCGATGCCGGCCTCTTCCTTGTCTATATGGGTATTGAGTCCGGTACCGAACAGGGACTCAAGGTGCTGAACAAAGAGATGTCCGTGGAGGAGAACCTGGCAGCGGTTCGAACCCTCAAAGAGCTTGAATTGAACGTTTCTTATGGGTTCATGCTTTTTGATCCGTCGAGCACCTTCGAATCCGTCCGGGAGAACCTGGTTTTCTTGAAGAACATCACCGGTGACGGGCGTGCGGCGGCGACATTCTCCCGAATGATGCCCTATGGAGGCACCCCGATCCGTGACGCTCTGAAAAATGAGGGGCGTCTGCGCGGGGACCTGACGCGGCCCGACTACGACTTTCTGGACCTTCGTTTGAACGAGTTCTACCGGCTGCTTTCACCCACGGTCCGTCCCTGGATTCACAAAGACGGCCTTACGTACCAGCTGGATTACGCCTGGGATGAATACACCACCGTCACCCGGCTCACGCCAGGTCTGCAGGGCGCCGCGGAATATCGACAGGCGCTGCAATCCTTGACAAAGGAAAGCAACGGGCGCTTGTTTCAGCATGTCGAGGAATGCCTGGACAGCTTTGAGGAGGGAGACCGTTCGAAGCTGGTCATCGGGCCCACAAGGGCTTACTGTGAAGCCGGCAGCAAACAGCTTCTCGCGCTTCGCAATAGCTTCATCGAACGGAATGTACAGCTTCTGGTGGATGCCGTCAGCGCCGACTGCAAGAGCGGTCCCGTGTTGATGCCGCAGACTCACTAACAGCTTTGTCAAAAATCCGCTCCTTCAATCGCCCATTGATTTTGCGGCTCTTGAGCGAGAATTTGCAGCCGCGCGTGTCAACAAGCGGTTCGGGACTTTCGACACGGCCTGCTAACATCCGCGCCAATGACGCAAAGTCCCGCGGCCTCACGCGGGCCTGTTCCCGGTCATCGTGACCGAAGTTTTGAATCGGCCGCTCCTGATAGTTCTTACGGAGCGCTTTACATCGCTGCCTGCGTTTTGCAGGTCCGTCAGGTCGCCGCCATGGACGCCCATAATAATCCCGAGGCAATCTCTGGAAGACATCCGTGTCCGAACGGTCCGCGAGCCTGCTCCGACTGGCCGGCGTCTATCCTCCCTCCCACGGATGCCGAGGCCCGCGGTGATAAACGTGCAAACGCAGGCTGAGGGTGCGAAATCTCTGGACGCTTGGCGGCCTCTCGCTACCGGAACTATTGCGCCGGACAATTCGGGAATCCTGGCAGGATGAAGTGTTCGGGCAAGGTGGCCGGATGTCCTTCTACCACTTTCTGGCGATCTTTCCCTCGATCGTTGTTTTCCTGGCTTTCTCCGCACGCATCCCTCACCTCGGCGATCAAACGAAAAACGCCCTGCAGGACTTATCGATGCAACTATTGCCGAGCGCGGTTTCCCGGCTTATGCAGAGCGTGCTGGATGATTTAAGCGGGCGATCCCTTGCCGGAATGAAGCTGGCAATCGTTTGTGTCGGCGCGTTATGGGCCGCTTTGAACGGCACATGGGCCATGATCTGGGGACTGAATCGCGCGTACGAAGTGGAAGAGCGTCGCTCGTGGTGGGATTTGGCGGTCACCATATGCGGCCTGACAGGCTGTTTGGCGTTCATCAGCTCGTTTACGGTTTTCGTGTCCTTCAGCGGCAGCCGGTTTCAGAATGAATTCAGACTCGGCGTCCGCGTCCTGGAATGGATTGTTTTGGCGGTCGCTTTGTCACTCGCGTTTACAGTACTTTATCGATTCGGGCCCAGTGTCCGGGAGGCAGCCTGGCGCTGGAACACACCGGGCACGGTTTGCGTTCTGATTCTGTGGATCGGCTCGACCTTCGGCGTTCGTTTCTACTTCGATCATGTCAGCGACTATTCCCGGAGTTATGGTCCGTTGAATGGCGTCGCCATGCTGTTGCTTTGGTTGTACGTTACGAATGGAGCGATTCTGATCGGCGGTGAGATGAACTCCGAGATTCAAAAGGCGATTCGCCAGTCTGTTCGCGATCGCGCCGCGCGATGAATCCCACCGTTCACGTTTTGCTTGAGTGGACAATCCTTCGGTGCGCTTCAATACGCCGTCGGACGTTGTTATGAAGCAGCCAGACCGGACCCCGCTGAACAGACAATTCCATCCGTGTCAAAAACATTTCGTCGAGGTTTGCAACAGAATGTTGACGGCGAAACGGATCCCCGCCGAAGGGTAACAGCGCGGGATAAAATGGACAGCGCCAGGTCCCACTGGCCCGGGCGCCGCAAACGCGAACATAAAAGGGAGGCGCAGATGCTGGTTACTGAGGACCTTTCGGTCGGCTATCATCAGCAGGATACCCGACTATTACTGCGGCGCTGCGTGCGCGCAGATAGTGCTTAACTCGATTGGAGCGGGGCTGATCGATCAGAACACGCTCTACAACGATAACAATAGCCACAGCACAACCGAAAGCGGATGGTACACCACGCCCGAGAGGTGATTCTTTGCGCCGTGGGGTGGTATCTTCGGTACTCGCTGTCGCTTCGCGATGTCGAAGAGTTGCTTGCCGAGCGCGGTCTAGAGGCAGATCACACGACGATCTGGCGTTGGGTTCAACGTTATGGTCCCGGACTGGATCAGCGGCTGCGCCGTCATCTCAAGCCGACCAACAAATCCTGGCGTGTCGATGAGACGTACATTCGCGTGAAGGGCAGTTGGTTACCTCCACAGGGCCATCGATTCCGCCGGTGCCACGATCGATTTCCTGCTGTCGGCGTTGCGCGATGCCGACGCCGCCAAACGGCTGTTACGCAAGGCGCTAAGCAATCTCTCCCATCCGCAGCCTCGTGTCATTAATACAGACCTGGCCTCGATCTACGGCTCGGCCATTCCCGATATGAAGAAGGAAGGGACACTGCGCCGCCGCTGTCGTCACCGGCCCGTACAGTACTTGAACAACATTCTCGAGCAAGACCACCGAGCGATCAAACGCCGGGTGAACGCCAAGCAGGGATTTCGAGAATTCCAGGCGGCGCAGCGAACGCTTCAGGGTTATGAGGCGATTCACACGATGCGGAAGGGGCAGGTTCGGTGGGTGAGTGGAACGGATGTCCTCCTTCAGATCAGATTCATCAAGAAGCTCTTCGATCTGGCTACCTGAGCTCGTGCTACGAGCACTCCCCTCGTCCAATTCTGTCAGCCATTCAAAGTTGCAACACGTCCTGCCGGTCTCACGACTTGCACCAACGTTCTCGTTCTTTGCTTACTTCACGGTAATCACCCCGGAGTTGCTGGCAACACCGTTGATCGTGATAAATACCGGTTGATCGCCCGGCGTGAGGCCCGGTGGCACAATCGCATTGATCTGCGAGAGTCCTGCGAGGGTCGGAGCGACGCCCTGATACGTGACCTGTGCGCTTTTGCCGCCAACGGTCACCTGAACTGGCGCATCGATAATGGACAAAGGGCTGAGCGGCGCCGGCGCCCCGTCAGGCACCGGAGGCGTGACCGGACCTTCTCCGGTAGCGAACAGAATCACGAAACCTCCGGCTGGAATGGGCGTTGCCGCCGTATGCATTGACAAATCGCCGTTGAGTGCGGCCGCCCGTTTGTCGGGGGTCACGAATAGTCCCGGATGTACAGTTGCTAACGTGATGGAACTCCCTTGCGAGGCTCGCAGCGCTCGACTGCTCTGGGTCGCCTGGTTGTTGACCACCACCTGTACGGAGGTCGGAGAACCACCGGGCATCTGGAAGTTGATTTGGGTGGGGCTGGCGTAGAACACCGGGGCGGCCATTCCGTTCACTGTCACCGAGGTCGGCCCCAACTGGACAGGCAGCGGATAAGACGAAGCCGTGTAAATTCCATCCGACAGGTTTGTCCCGAAGATGGTCATGACGGCGCGCGGAACGCCACCGGGTTGGAAACTGGCGGCGTTGACGATGGCGATGATCGCCGGCTGCAACTGGCACCCACCCTGGCCGCAACCTACGATCAGCGTTACCGGCAGCGCCACCGAGTTCAGTGTATTGTCGGTCGGGGTAAACCGCACAGTGCCGTCGTAGACGCCACTGCCCAGGTTTGCCGGATTAGCGGTTACCGTCACCGTGCCCGGGGTTTGACCCTGGCTGGTAGAGACCTGGAGCCAGTTGCCTCCCGTAGGAGTGCTGACCGTAACCGAAACGGAATAGGCGATTGTGCGCGAAGAGGAGGTTGCCCTCAGTGTTTGCGCCGCTGGTGAGATTGTGTTGCTGGTGGCACTGAACACCAGCACGGGTGGTGCGATCACCAGCGCGGGCTTGTCGGCGATCGTGTAGATCACCTGCACCAGATTCACGCCGCCCGATGAATCCGTGACGCGGATGAAACCGGAGTAATTGCCCACCGAGAGTCCGGCCGGATTGACGCTTACGGTGATCCGCCCACTGCCGGTTCCAGTGGCGGGCAGAGCAGTGAGCCATGAATCCGAGGAGGAAGCGGTCCAAGTCACTGTGCCGCCGGCCACGATTTGCACTACTTGGCCGGCCGGCGCAGCTTGATTGATTTCGCTCAAAAAGGCGAGGCTATGGGGCGTTACGGCTGCCGCGCTCGATTGCTGCGGCAGGTTGGCCAGCGCGAACACTGCGGGAGAACTCACGCCCGCGGCCGTTGCCGTTACCACGAAATTCCCGGGTGAGCTGTTGGCCGTCAGGGGCGGAGCCGTGGCGATGCCATTGGCGTCGGTCGCCACTGTCCCAGGGCCGCTAAACGTCCCACTTGGTCCGGTGGCAGCAGGAAGGAAGGTCACCGAAACTCCACTCACCGGATTGCCGGCGATGTCGGTCACCCGTGCCTGCAGTAATGCTGGGAACTGCTGCGATACGGTAGTCGCTTGCGGCGAGCCGCTAAAGACTGCGATGCTGGCCGGCGCGCCCGCGGTGATCTGGAAGGTGTTGCTATCGACCGGTGCTTGTTGTTGAGAGACGGCGCGCAGTTTCATGGTTCCCACCGTCCCAATCTTCAGATCGTTGAACGTCGCCAATCCGGTGGCATCCGTGAATTGCACCACGCTTCCGAATAGGGCGCCCGTGCCGGAAGAAAGCGATACGAACACGGGAATGCCGGCGACCTGCATGGCGTTTCCGGAACCATCTCGCACTTGTACGGTCACCGGCGGCGCAATAATTTGGCCTGCCGCAGTATTGCTCGGCTGCTGCACAAACGCCAGCGAACTTGACCCAGCCGGCAGATTTCTCAAATCAAACGATGCGCTTCCGGTGATGGCCGTCGAGGAAGCGGTCACACCAAAGATGCCGGTGATGCTGTTGGCAGTGATTACTGCCTGAGCATTGCCTTGGAGGTCTGTGTTGACGGTAATCGTCGGCTGACCGCCGAAGAAGCCGCTGGCCCCCGAGGTTGGGGCGGCGAATACCACGGGAACTCCGATCACCGGATTGTTCCCCGTATCGGTGACGGTGGCCTGCAATGGCACGGCGTAAACCGTCTGGATGATGGCGTTCTGCGGAGTCCCTCCGGTCGCCAATATGGCAGTGGCGGGACCGGCAGTAACGTTGACCGGATTACTGGTGGCGGAAGCCACTCCACTCGAGGTCGCGTCCAGGGTGTATGCGCCAACCTGGGTGATGCTCAAACCCGCGAACGTCGCTAGGCCGTTGGCGTCGGTGTTCTGGGTTGCACTCCCCGACAACAGATGGAGACGGCGTACCACCACATTGGATTGCAGCGCGATTGCCACCCCTGCCGTATGGACACTATTGCCGGAAGCGTCCTGCAACTGCACCGTCACGGCCGGGGTAATCGGCGCTCCGGCCAGTGTGTCGGTGGGCTGCTGGACAAACGTCAGCCGATTGGCCGTAGCGGCAATATTGGTCAGGGGGAAGACGGCAGGCGAAGCGGCGCCCGTCGTATTCGCAGACACCTGAAAGGCGCCACTCTGCGAGTTCGCGGTCATCGCGGGGGAGGTGGCCATGCCGATGGCATCGGTGGTGACTGTCGCAAAAACCGAAAAAGTGACGCTGGCCCCGCTGGCCGGCGGCGCAAAGGTGACCGCGACGCCCGTGAGGACGTTGCCATACAAATCTTTCACCATCGCCCTCAGCGGAGCGCCATAAGCCGAGCCCACAGCAGCGCTCTGCCCATCACCGTCGAATACGGTTATCAAGACTGAAGATTGTGTTGCGCTGATCACGAAGACGTTACTGACCGCCGTAATGCTCCCGCTGACGGCCATCAAACGGTACGATCCGGCGGTGGTGATGCTCAGATCGCCGAAAGTGGCTTGCCCGGATGCGTCCGTATTGGTAGTGACGGAGCCGCCGAGTATGGCCGTGCTTCCTGCGAGGCTCAGCGTGACGCTGGTGTGAGGCACCGGGTTGCCTCCGCCGTCGGTCAAGCGAACAACCACCGGGCTGATGGTAGCGCCTGCTGGCGTGTCGGCCGGCTGCTGCACAAACGCCAGCGAGCTTGACCCAACCGGCAGATTGGTCAAAGCAAATGATGCGGTTCCGGAGAGGGCCGTGGAGGAAGCCGTCACAGCAAAGGGGCCGGCGGTGCTGTTGGCGGTGATCACTGGCGCGGCATGGCCTTGGGCGTCTGTGTTGACGGTAATCGTCGGCTGGCCGCCGAACGAGCCGCTGGGCCCCGAGGCAGGGGCGGTGAATACCACGGGAACTCCGCTCACCGGGATGCCTGCCGTGTCGGTGACAGTCACCTGCAAAGGCTCGCCATATACGGTCTGGACGAGGGCGCTCTGGGGAGTGCCTGCTGTTGCCGTGATCTTCGACGCCGTACCGGCATGGATGTTGAAGGGATTGCTCGTGGCCGAAGCGATACCGCTGGACTCGGCCAGCAATTCATAACGGCCCACCTGGCTGATGCTGAGACTCGGGAACGTCGCCAGGCCGTTGGCATCGGTGAGTTGCGCCGCAAACGATAACGGTCCCGACAGGCGGGCTATTATGGGACTCACCTGGAGAGTGACCTGGATATTTGCCGTGTGCACAGCATTGTTGAAACTGTCTTCTATCTGAACTGTGACCGGCGGGGCGATTGTCGCACCCGCGGCTGTATCCGTCGGCTGCTGCATGAAGGCAAGCTGGTTGGCGGGACCTGTCATATTGGTCAGACTGAAGGTTGCTGAAGTCGCTGCCCCTGTGGTGGATGCCGTGACCTGGAAGGACCCGGCCTGTCCGTTCGCTGTCATAGTTGGCGAAGTGGCAAGGCCATTCGTATCCGTCATCACCGTGGCCGAACTCCCGAAGCTGACACTGGCTCCGCCGGAAGAAGGCACGGCGAAAAACGCCACCGAGGCTCCCTGAATCGGGTTATGGAGAGAGTCCTCCACCAATGCCATCAGGGGCGACGTATAAGCCTTTCCAACTACCGCCATCTGGTCGGAGCCGCTTATCGCCTTGATGGAAAGCGTTGCCAAGTTCGCCGTGATCGTGAAGAATGTGCTTAGCGTCGTCAGGCCCCCGTCACTGGCTTGCAACTGATACGTACCCGCCTTCTGGATGACGAGAGCGGAAAAAGTTGCAATTCCGGTCCTGTCGGTATCCGCCGTCGCCCCTGCGATTGCTGGTCCTCCGGGAATGCTTAACGTAATCGTCGTGCCGATGATTGGATTATGGTATTCATCTTGGAGTCTCACAGTGACCGGAGGCTGGATCGGGCTGCCGGCTTGTGTTGTGGGGCTGGGCTGCTGGACGAAAGCGATGGTTTGGGCTGGTCCAACGAGATTGGCCAGACGGAAGAATGTAGCAGGGGGGGTCACACCCACCGCCGTCGCTGTAACCGTATACGCGCCGGCAACCGTATTTGCAATGGCCGTGACGCTGGCCAGGCCGCTGCTGTCAGTGCTTGCCGTGGTTGTCGACAGAGTTGCAGAGGCTGCTGAACTTGAACTTGGCGCGGTGAATGTCACCGTCACCCCGCTCACTGGATTGCCCAAGGCATCCGTTACCTTCACCTGCAACGGGCTCCCGAACGCGGCGCCCACCGTCGTGCTCTGCAATCCCCCGCCTGTAACCGTGATGGCCGCCGGGGGTCCCGTCGTAGTCATGTCCAGCTTTGTCACAAAAGCATCAATACCACCCCCGAGGGCCGGCTGGAGTGCACCATCGGTGAGCGGAAAGCTGCCGGACGTCCAACCAGTAACATAAGCCACGCTACCGCTCGTCACCGCGACGGCATTGGCCCAGTCAGAGCCAGCGCCCCCCAGGTAGGTGGAATTATCCAGTGCTGTCCCCAGGGCATTTAGCTTTGTCACGAAGGCGTCTCCCCCACCGCCTGGAGTCGTCTGATAGGCGCCTGCAGTGGTCGGAAAGTTGTCTGAGTATGTAGTGCCCACCACATAGGCTAAGCCGCTGGCGTCCACGGCAATGCCATTGGCGAAGTCAAGACCGTCGCCCCCCAAATAGGTGCAGTAAATCAGTGATGTACCGTCGGCACTTAGCTTCGCTACATAAGCATCGTAACTGCCGGCAGGCGCGGTCTGATAGGCCCCGGCGGTAATGGGCATGCCGCCCACCGTTTTTCCCGTCACATAGGCCTCGCCGTTGCCGTTTACCGCAATGGCATCGCCTTCGTCGGCTATGCCCCCGACGTTGGCGGAGTACACCAGTGCCGTGCCGGTGGCGTTCAGCTTCGTCACAAAGGTCAGCCCGCGAACAGGCGGTTGAAAGGCGCCTGGCGTGTAGGGGAAATCGGCTGATTGCGAAAAGCCCGTTACATACGCCGCGCCGCTTTGGTCTATCGCGATCGCATAGGCTTCCTCCTCACCACTGCCCCCCAGATAGGTGGAATAAATCAGGGGTCCTGTAAGGTCGGCTTTTAGCTTCGTCACAAAAACGTCATCTACGCCGTGAAAGGTCTCCTGATAAGCGCCCGGAGTGGTGGGGAACTGGCCATATGTAAAGCCCACCACATAGACGCCGCTGCTATCCACCGCAATCTGCCAGCCTTTCTCATTCGCAGGGCCCCCCAGATAGGTGGAGTAAGCCAACGTGCCTGATTCACTCAGCTTCGTCACAAATGCGTCTTGTACGCCGCCAAAGGTCGTCTGAAAAACGCCTCCGGTGGTCGGAAAGTTGTCTGAGGTCGTACCGCCCGCCACATAGGCTTCGCCGTTGGCGCCCAGCGCAATGCCCTGTGCAAAGTCATTACCCGTGCCCCCCAGATAGGTGGAGTAAATCAACGTGCCTGATGCACTCAGCTTGGTCACAAAGGCATCATTGGGACCCCCGCCAAAGGTGCCCGCGTTGGGGAAGGTGCCGGACGTCTGGCCCGTCACATAGGTTGCGCCGCTGGCGTCCACCGCAATGGCTTTGCCATAGTCATCAGCGCTCCCTCCCAAATAGGTGGAGTACTCCAGAACGGGGTCGATTACCAACTCTTTTTGGCGATCCCAGTCGGCAAGCGCGAATTCGACCTTGCTGCCCTTTATGGAATAGGCTGCCTCGATCTCCCTGCGCTCGCCGCCGAATTCCTGGTAGACTTTTGGCCTCCGCTGAATCAGCGTTCCCAGCCTTGTCGCGATGAGCAGATCGCCTTGCGCGTTAGTCTTCAGCGTGTCGGCTCCGTGGTAAGCCAGCCGGATTTGATTCGGATCCGCGCCGGGCTTGACGACGAAATCGTATTCCAGTTTGCGGCCGTCGCCGTAATAGATCAGGTCGATGCCCGCATATACGTTGTGTGCGCGCACCCTGCGATAGTTGGGTACATTCGGCGCCCACTTGGAGGGGTCGTTGCCGATGAAATAGCGGGAGACGGATTCGGCTCTCTCCTGTCCCTCGAAACGCAGCGTTGCTCTCGATCCTTCGAGCCGCATCCGCACCACGGTCTGCTCAATCTGTGGTGCGTTGTGCGGGTTCTTCTGGCCGGACTGGTCCTTGCGTCGCGAGAGCATCATAACGCTCCCCTGATCCGTTAGGAGCGATGTCATCCCGGCGGCGCGAGTGAGGAAGCGCACCTGCGGGTCGGCCTGGCCGAGATTGGGCTCAAAAACAAGCGGAAGACCGCCGAGTATTTCAGATGACTGCCGCGAGAGCGCAGGCGCGGGCGGGACCGCGGTTTTGGGCGTCACACGCGCGGGTCTGCCTGAGGAAGAGTTGGGTTGTCCTAGACAGCTCCCAAACACGACCAGGGTCGCAAGGCACGTTCGTCTGACTTGATTACTGGGCACACGTCACCTCCAAATCGCGCTGCTTTCAATCTGTTTGGCAAAGCAGGACAGCCACCGAGGTCACGTGGCGATTGGTCCCACCGAGCCCGCTCTGTATCCGGTGTTTCCCGTGGATCTTTCGAGTCGGATTTGTCGTTGCGCCTGGAAAGCGCCAGGACAGTCCCACGACCGGTAAGAAACCACATCATGCCGTGTGCGCAGGTCGAGAACCGGACCCGCTATCGGCTTGGCCCAAGTGGGCCTCAAAGACGAATGGCAACCTCTTATGTGTTTCGTTTAACATCTGTCTCGGTGGTGCAACCTGGTATTCCGAGTTCGCCCGGTCTGCCCCGCCATCGGCGATAAACGGCATACTGAGCTGCGCGTATAGCCGCGTGGCGAGAACAATGCCCATAAGTAAGGGCCTGGTAGAGATCTAAGTTGGTCACCTAATGACAACCAGGCCAAAATCGGCCGGCTTGTTAGCATGATGCAGCTACCAAATGATCGATGTAATTAAATTCTGCAAAATCATCGCGGCTCCGGCGTCGTCTGGATTCGAACCAGGTTCTAGTCGATCTTCATGCTATAAGCTTGGTTCGCACCCGGATTTCGGATGACCTCCATTTTCGGTAACTTGCAGATGCTGTTGAGCCCTCAAGGTTGAATCCCCTCTCTCCGCCAATAATCCCGAACCACCGACGCCGGGCGGCTTGAACCCCGCTTTGGCGCCCCCGCCACCGCACTCAGCGTCAGACGGGTGCGGTACCGGAGGGACCCGCGGCGTCGCCAATGAGAACATCGCATATGCCACGTGGCAGGCCGACTATATGACAGGCGTGCCATCCGGGCACTGGGCTGGAGAGTTCGTGGCGGCGTGCGATCCACAACGGCCGCCCACTACGCCCGGGCGTCCCGGCCGCCGATTCGGACCGTTGTTAGCCGAAAACCGCCTGCTGTCGCAAAATGATGCGGCAAAGGCGTCTCTCGAAGGCCTGGAATCCTATGGCCTGAGCAAGCGCGCGCAATATAGAGAGGTATCTCGCGCGCGACCGCGCGGCGCGGTTCTGGTGCAGCGACTGGACCGCACAGACGAGTTCTATTACATAGTTCCTTACGGGTTGGATGAGGCAACGCCCCTCTCTGTAATCGTGAATGCCGGGCGTAGCGAATACAGGCAATCGATCATTGGCGATCCCGGAAGTACAGTTTTTTCATCCAGGAGCGCCGAGGAGGTAGCGCGAGAGGTCGTCGGCCGCCGCTTCGAACTGCCGGAACGACTGGGTAGTGTACTTGTGCGCCCCGAAGCAGTCAGTCAGTACCCGACTCTGGTCTGGAAACCGTGCCGCCAATCGCTATCACCTTATTACCCGTTCCACATGTTCACAGTAGGACGAACCTCGATCTATGTAAGGGTTGACGGCGAAATATTCACGCAACTCACGGATTGGGACAAGGGTATCTGATCGGGTGGCTTCGCTGACGCAGGACGAGGCGATCCGGCGTGGCGGCCAGAAGCTCGGGATCGATCCGCGGTTCATGAGCCAGGTCTGGCCGGTTGCCCGGCTCGATCGCCCGGAGAGCGATTACTATCTCACTGAATTTCACACCGGGAAAGATGAGAAGGTTATTGCTGTGCTGGATGCGGCGACAGGCTCGCCAATACACTCCGCGCGCCTGCCGGCAGGAGCGCATAGCACGATCACAATGGGTGCCGACGATGCGAAAGCGCACAGCGATGCCGGGGAGGATGCGATTGCACGGTTGGTTTGGAAACCCTGCAACGTTTCACATTCGCCGCTGTATCCGATCTGGCAGGTCCGGCAAGGAACCCGGGTGGTCTACGTCGATCAGGGCGGTCGAATCTGGCACGAATTGGCGACGAAAGCACGCTCCGGATAACCCGGCTCAGCAACCCGTCGGTTTTAGGGAGCCGCGCGTGTCTACAAGCGGTTGGCCGGGACTTTCGACAGACCGCTGAGAGCGACCTCCCACGGCTCGATACCACCGGCCACGACCCATTGGTTTTACCGAGCCGCGCGTGTCAACAAGCGGTTAGTCTGGACTTTCGGTCGCTGAGAGCCGGCCTCCCACGCCTCGACGCCACCGGCCACGGCGCTCAGCATCGGATGAGGTCGCACCGTCGCGCCGTCCAGCATGCGAAACCTGGCCTGATCGCGAATCCGCAGTTTCTTCATCAGGTGCTGCCTTTCAAACTCGAGTTGACCCCGCGTGACGGGAACCGAAACCGGGAGCCTCCCGGTCGCGATCTTTGAGGCATCAAAATTGTAGCCCCTGCTTCGGGCCTCGTCGAGCACGGCCCAAAGATACGTACCGATAGCTGCGGTCGGATTCTCGCTCGCCCGAAACCGTTCAAGTTGAGGATGAAACCGATAACCCTTCGTTTGTCCGAGGAGCACTTTCTGGGCAAGCAAACCTTCGCGCCATACTGCGACAAGACCCATTCGGTCGAGTGTTGACGGGTGTAATGACCATAGCCTCATCGTCCTTCCGGAGGTTATCATGACCTACCCAGCTTGATCGACCCAAAACGAGCCAGGTGATGTGCTTAGCAGATCGGGCCTGACCCTGCCCGCGTTAGTTCGTGCGATGTCCGTCGGCGTCCCACTCCTCAACAGGGCCGAATTTCGCGAGAGCCTCGCGTACCTTTGCCGCATCGCCGACGGCGACGATCTGCGCGTTGTCAACCGGTATGTATTTCTTAGCGACACGCTGCACATCTTCCGCCGTAACCTGTGAGATTTTTCCGGGATACAGGTCCCAGTAATCGGCCGGGAAACCATACTCTTTGATCATCATCGCGTTGTTAAGGCCGGTCGCCGGACTCTCTGTGTTGAGCGCAAAACCCGCCACCAATGCCCGCTTTGCCCCTTCGAGTTCGTCCGTGGGAACCGCCCGGTCCCGAATGTCGCGCAATTCCTTGAAGATTTCCTCCAGGGCCGGGCCCGTGACTTCCGTCCGGACTGAAGTCGAGAGCACGAAATAGTTGATATAGTGCGAGGCCGCGAAGCCACTGCTGATTCCGTAGGTGTAACCCTTGTCTTCGCGGATGTTCCGAAACAGACGCGACGCAGGACCGGCGCCCAGGACCCGGTTCATCACCTCTATCGGAATGTAGTCCGGATTCGTCCGGTTAATCGCAAGATTGCCGATATATAACGATGTCTGAACGGAGTTCGGACGGTTAATCAGGTAAATCTTTTTCTCACCGATCGCACCCGGTATAGTCAGTTCCGGCGGTTTCGGCGCCGCGCCCTTCCAGTTGCCCAGCACCTTATCGAGCTTCGCGGCAATGTCCCTGGGCGCGATATCGCCGGAGACCCCTACGCGGCCGGTGTCAGGCCGGAAGTTCTTGCTGTAGTATTCAACGATCATGTCCCGGGTAATCTTGTTGATAGACTCGACCGAAGGCGCCACAACCGAGCGGTTGTCGTTGGGGTAAATTACCGCGAAAAAGCGCTCCTGTCCGAGAAAGCCCGGTTGCGTCCGGATCTGCGTGAGCTGACTTAACTGGCGGTTCTTCCATTTGTCCAGCTCGTCCTGGGGGAAGGCTGGATTGAACATGATGTCCGAGACCAGATCGAGAACAGGATCCAGGTTTTCCGACAACGTGGAAAAATTGATATTGGCCCGTTCGCCTATGTTTGCGTTGAAAGACGCACCGAGTTCCTGAAGGGTATTGGCGATCTGCACCGATGTGCGCGTTTTGGTCCCCAGACGAAGCAGCGCCGTTGTAGCTTCGCCCAGGCCTGCCAGCTCGCGTGGATCGTTCAGATCCGAAGCGGGCATGCTAATCCTGACCTGAATGGTCGGCGAGCGATGATCTTCCAGGACAAGCAGCGACATGCCGTTCTTCAGCTTGCTCTCGACGGGTTTGGGAAACTTCACTCGAAGAACCTCGCTCGAAATGGGAGCGAGGTTCTTCCGGACGACGCCTTTGAAATCGGTGGCCTGCTGGGCCTGCGGAGCACTCTGCGCCAGCAGCGTACCAATGGAAAATGAACAAATGAGCAGGTTCTTTCGCGTCATGACAATCTCCTGTTTGCGAAAACGTGTCAGCGGCCCGGGGGCTTGGGCGGCCCGGCTGCGGGCGTCGTCTCCATGACGACCTTGTTGTCGTTCCGCAGGTATGTCCTCGCCACACGCTGCAGATCCGCGGCGGAAACCGCCATCAGCTTGTCGGTCTGCGTGTTGATTCGGTTCGGATCGTTGTAGACGGACGCATCGTTGGCCAGTGTAAGCGCCCGGCTCAGTGCGCTTTCCCGCACGCTGACAGCGGATCGCCGGGCGGAGGTTCTCACCCGCATCAGTTCCTGTTCGGTCACGGGCGCGGCAATGATCCCGGAAACCTCCTCCGAGATCAGCGATTCCGCTTCCTGTAGTGTTTTCCCGGGCCGCACGGTGCAGGTGATCCGGAACGAGCCGGGTCCCAGGCGTTCCGCGCTGCCGGCGCTGACTCCTGCACACACTTCCTTTTCTTTCACCAGTTTCTGATAAAGGCGGGACGTTTCTCCACCTCCAAGAATGGAACCAAGGGCTGAGAGAGCCGGAGCGTCGCCGTTCTCAGCGGGTGGAATCTTGTAATTGATACTTACCTGAGACAGGCGGGCGAGCTTGTCTTCCATCGCTTCGTGACGCTCGCCTTTCATCTCGGGCTCGGTAAGATCCACGGGCTTCGGCGGCGCCTGGCGCGGAATATTCCCGAAATACTTCTGCACTTTCGCCAGCGTATCTTTGCTGTCGATGTCGCCAACGATCGCGACCGCGGCATTATTCGGTGCGTAGTAGGTCTTGAAGAACGCCTGAACGTCTTCCACCGAAGCTTTGTCCAGATCGTCCATGGATCCGATCACCGAGTGGTGATATGCGAAGTTGTCGAAGGTCAGTTCATTCAACCGCTCGTTCGAGTAGCCGTATGGCTGGTTGTCCAGGCCGAGCCGGCGTTCTTCTTTGACGGCCTGCCTTTGATTCTCCAGGTTCTCTTTGGTGATGGCCAAAGACCGCATCCGGTCGGATTCCAGAAACAATCCCAGATCGAGTTGGTTCTTCGGCAGGACCTCGTAGTACACGGTTCGGTCCGTGTTCGTCGTGCCGTTCATGTTGCCCCCGTAGTTGAAGATCAGGAAGAAATGTTCGCCGGCTCCAACGTTTTCGGATCCCTTGAACATCATGTGTTCGAACAGGTGCGCGAAACCGGTGCGCCCCTGCCGCTCGTCCTTCGAGCCGACCGAATAGCTGACGGCAATCGCGTAAACGGGAGCATAATGGTCTTCCACCAGGATGACCCGCAAACCATTGTCCAGATGCATGTCGCTGAATTTGACAGGTGCAATCTTTGTGGGTGCAGCTTTTGCCGGCGCAGAAGCGGGCTGCGCGAACGCAAACGTCCCGAGACCGGTCAGCAGCATGAACGTAAGCCACTTACAGGGCGACTTCATCAAAACCTCCTCGATGGATCCTGGATTCCGGGCTGCCAAACACTATACACCGAACTGCAGCCCGAATCACGCAATTTGCCCGGCAAAACGGATCACGCGCGGATAATCACGTATTGATTTTGCAGAGCCGTGCGTGTCAACAAGCGGTTGTTCGGGACTTTCGAAACCGCCTGATATGGGACGAACGATAACCCGAAGGGGCCATGTCAACGCCCGGCGACCGGGAACTACTGACGCGCCGCGTCGAGCAGATTGACCTTCCCTGAATCCAGGGCGTAATCCGCTGCCACGACCTTAATCAGGTGCTTCTCCACCGCATCCTTCAATATCGGTTCAGATTCGCGAACCTGCTGGGCCACGCGTCGTGCGTTTGCAACCACGCAGTTGTGGACCTTGTCTCCCGGTTCTCTGGCGGACGCTTCGACCGACGGCCGAATGGCTGCCACCAGCGCCTTGATGTGCCCCGCCCCGGGCCCGGCTTCGACTGCGGCGGAGACCGCGCCGCACTTCTCATGGCCCAGGACCATGACGAGTTTCGTGCCCAGGTGCTCCACCGCATATTCGATGCTGCCCAGTACCGCGTCAGCCACGATGTTCCCCGCCACCCGGATGACAAACAGGTCGCCCAGTCCCTCATCGAACACCAGTTCCGGCGAAACCCGGGAGTCCGAGCAACTGAGGATTACCGCGAAGGGATGCTGCCCCGTTTCCAGCTCCTTGCGCCGAGCCAATGACTGATCCGGGTGCTGTTCCTTATGCCTGACGTAGCGCTGATTACCCGCCATCAGTTTGGCCAGGGCCGCATCCGCCGCGAGACCACCTGCCGGCTCTCGGGCCCATGCGCCAGCGCTCACCAGCGGCAGGATGAGGTAAGACCAGAACCGTTTCATGGATTTGTCGCTTCTGTCTACGAAAGATGCTCCGGCGATGCGCTCGATCTAATAATTTTCTCCGCTTCCGCCGGGATGTGAACAGGCGCGGTTCTGCAAAATCAATGCTCTATTTAGCCGAAATTGAAGGACCGGGTTTTTGAAATAAGCGTTATACGTTTGATCCGGTGTGATGCTGCCGCTGTACGATCCCCGATGACGAAGCCCGCTCGAAAATGCAGACCCGATATACTTTCCATGCCCAATCAAACGCCGGTCGAAGCGCGCGCGCGCAATTCTTTCACCGCATGAAACCAGTCTTCGTCCGGTGAGCCTTCCGGACAGCCGCGGGCGTGCCAGAGTTCGAAAGCGAGTGCCGCAATTTCGTTGTGTCCAAATGACGAAATACCATGTCCGGTGGTCGCGTGCGCGGAGTGTTCGAGGGTTTGCCGTGACTGCTCGTGCCCGGTCAGATGATCCTGTTTTCCATGTTGTTCGCCAACACGATGGGCGTGGGCTGCACCGTCTTGCAATTCGGCAGCGCGTTGATGGTTTTCATAATGTGATCCATCGTTGTAACGTGTAGACATCCTGCTGGATTCCTCTCTATTCGCCCTGGATTTATTGTCTGCCTGTCGTCCCGCAGGTTGTAAGAAACGAGACTGCCAGAACGCCGGCTGGTACGGTCGCGACCGGCGATGCGGCCTCCGCTACCTCGTCGGTGACGACCGAAAATCGATTCAGCCATGAAGCGCCGAAAGAGGTTGTGATGGCGACATCCGCCGCGTCGCGGCCAGTCGCCATCAGAACCCGGCCAATCCTTGGTTTATGGTTGCGGGCGTCAAACGACCACCAGCGATCACCAAGATAAACCTCATACCAGGCGCTGAAGTCCATCTCTCCATTTACAGGAACGCCGATGTCGCCGAGGTATCCGGTCGCATAACGAGCCGGAATGTGCATCGCGCGGCACAGCGCGATCGCAAGGTGCTGGAAGTCGCGGCAAACGCCCTGTCGCTCGTGGTAAACATCGAGCGCCGTCTTCGTGGGCCGCGCAAAGTGATAGCCGAAGGTAATGTGTTGATGCACCCAGTCGCATATGGCCTGCGCGCGAGCCCATCCCGGCTCCGTGTTTCCGAACAGCTGCCGTGCAAGATCGGACAAACGGTCCACTTCGCAGTAACGGCTGGCGAGCAGGAATTGCAGGACTTCTCTGGGAAGATCTGAAACAGGCGCCTGTCGGGCGTCCCTGTCAGTCAGGTCCGGGTTCCCCGAATCTTCGATCAGCGTAGAGCCGGACAGTCGCAAAGGTCCCTGCGGCGCCGCGATTCGTGTGCAGATATTGCCGAAGCAATCGAGGTATTTTTCCATGTCGGAGGGCGGGGACACGCGAAGTTCATCCGGTTCTCTCAGGTCTTTGTTTCTCGAGGGATGGACATTCAGTACGGCAATAACCGTCATCGGTATGGATAATTGGAGCTCTATGTCGTAACCCAGTCGGATCAACATCGTGTCCTCTGCTTTGCACTTCATTGGCCGTTACCAAACGGCAAGCGACCTGCTGTGAGCTTCCGCGAGAGGAGATATCAACAATGAAGGACAGCACAAAGGACAAAGTTGAAGGCGCGGTTCATGATGCGAAGGGAACGATAAAGGAAAAAGTCGGCCACGCCACCAACAACCCCGATCTGGAATCGGAAGGCGTGGATGAGAAGGTCACCGGCAAGATCCAAAAAAAGGTCGGGGACGTCGAAAAGGTCTTCGAGAAATAATTCGGCAGTACAAACCTCGTCAGTTCAACCTCCGAATGCCCTGATTCCAGGCGAAGGCCTTGTCAGGGCATTTTCCATCGTGGCCGGAACACGGAACGCGGTTCTGCAAAATCAATGGGTTATCACCCTGTGACCGCCCGGGGCTTTGCTGAGCCGCGACTGCGAAGGAGCGGTTTTTTTGACAGAGGCTGTGCCGGATGAGGACTGAATCCAGGGCTGCGCAGCGTTCGCAAACGGGGTTGGGTTTACCTCATTCACGGACAGTCGAGTGTAGGACGTCGAGGATCACGTTTCGCGAAGATTCGAACCGACACACATCAGGACTGACCGGTGAGCCGCGGTCAAGAGCAGGACTGCAATTTCAATATCAACGGCGATCGAACCGGTGGCAATGGCGCGGGCCTGGGCGCACAGCACGAGCGCGGCTTCGGCGGCAAGCGCAGCGTTCATCGGCACCTCGCTACGCTTTCGTTCCGGCGCCCCGGTGACATCGTCCTCCGCTACTTCCGCGAGCTTCGAAGATTCGCGCTGTGCCGCCTCGGTTAGGCTCTTAAGCTTATCCCGATCACCCTCGAAGCTGTTGCGATTAGCTACAACCGCAAGTGTTTTGATCAGCAGTGCAATCCCCATCCGCGCAGTTACGGCTGCCGCGACAACGGATGCCGGAGCTGGGTTCGGCAGCGTTAACTCCTGGTAGAGGGATTCCACCGACGTAGCCCAAACGGAAGCGGTCATGCTTAGAGTATGAGCTACTCTGCCTGGAGCCGAGCCGACATCCCGCAGCGGTTCCGTGCACGTGCAGCACTATCCCGGACCAGATATCGCTGTTGTTAAGGCCCACGAATAAAGCCGCCCGTGTTCAGCGGCGGAGATGAACCACGATTGAGTACTGGGCTGCCGTCATCCAGGTGGCTTCAGTCCTGAGCCCATCACCTGATGCCAGTAGTGCGGTCGGAAGTAACCGAATCGGAGCAGAAACGATGACCGTCCAGGCGGTCAGGATGTTGCACACCCGGGCCGCGGTAAAACCCGGAAAAGGATATCCGGGCTCGCTGAAGATTCGCGGCCACCCGTTTTCCGTGCCCGGACAATCCCGGGAAAAAGAATCGATACGAGCGACCAGGACGTTGACGTCGAAGAGACCGGCTTTCCGCGCGCCGGTTTCATTCGTCCTCGTCGCGAAGGCGGCCGACCAGTTCCGTGGTGACCACGGGTCCTTTCGCTTTCCGGGGCAGGAGGGGAACGCCGTTGCGATATTTGAGTTCGAAACGCTTCGGCTGCAGAGACTCCCGCAGCAGGCTGGAGACCACGCTTCCGGCCGTAGTTTTTCGCTGGTGCGCGATCTGTTTGATCGTCAGCAGGAGTTCGTCGTCGATATCCAGCGTGGTGCGCATGTTTTACCCTGGCGCGTCTCATGTGTGGTGCGGCATTAGACGATGAAACAAGGTGCGTCGCAAGCTATGTGCGGCATGCCGTCCCGCGACGCAGGACGCAACCTTGCGGCCCCGCCGCTCAAGTAGAATCAAACCTTCAAAGAACGTTCGATCGAGCCGCCCACAGTGTTAGGCCAAACCGTTTCGCACTACCGGATCGTCGAACGGCTGGGCGCCGGCGGGATGGGTGTGGTCTATAAGGCCCTGGATACAAGCCTCGACCGGTTCGTCGCCCTGAAATTCCTCCCCGAGGCCTGGAGCAGCGATCGTCGGACTCTGGCACGCTTCCAGCGCGAAGCTCGGACCGCTTCCGCCCTTGACCATCCTCACATCTGTGCCATCTACGAAATCGGCGAACACCAGGGCCGGCCGTTCATTGCAATGCAGTATCTCGAGGGCGATACCCTGAAGCATCGCATCGCCGGCAAGCCCCTGAAGACCGCGCAACTCGTGGATCTCGCAATCCAGATTTCGAGCGCGCTCGATGCCGCGGATCAGAAGGGAATTATTCATCGCGACATCAAACCGGCAAACATCTTCGTCACGGTTCAGGGTGCAGCCAGGATATTGGATTTCGGATTGGCCAGATCGACCAGGGTGGACGCAACCGCCGAAGCCACGGACCTGACGATCCCCGGGATGATCCTCGGCACTCTGGCCTACATGTCGCCGGAGCAGGCCCGCGGCGAAGATCTCGATGTGCGGACGGACATCTTCAGTTTCGGCGCCGTGCTCTACGAGATGGCAACCGGCCACCCGCCATTTTCCGAAAAAACGTCTGCCGCGGTATGCGGCGCGATCCTGCACGAAACCCCGGCGCCGCCTCGATCCTTCAATCCCGGCCTGCCGGACAAGATAGAAGAGATTATCTACAAGGCGATCGAAAAAGATCGCGATTTCCGGTATCAGCATGCCGCGGAGATTCGCGCCGACCTGAAGCGTCTCCAGCGGGCCATCGCCGGGGGTGACGCCTCGCGCCACCATTCGTCGGGGTCTTCATCCACGGGTGTCATCGCGGCGCCTCCCTCGAACGGGATAACGACGCCGATAACGACGCGGAGAACATTCGTTGCAGCCGCAATCGTCCTGGCCTTGACGGCCGGATCGGCATACGCCCTCTATGCTCTGATCCACCACGACCGCACTGTTCCTTTTCAGAATCCGGCGATCAACCAGATTACCGGCAGAGGAGAAGTGACTCTCGGGGCCATATCCTCCGACGGAAACTTCGTCGCCAGCGCGGAAGGAGAAGATGGCGAGCAGAGCCTTTGGCTGCGCAACGTGGCTACCAGGAGCGATACCCGAGTCGTGCCGCCATCGCCGATAGCGTACGGCTGCCTCGACTTTTCTCCAGACGGCAATTACCTCTATTTCTGCAATGCGCTTACCCGCGGCGCGCCCGAGCTCGATCGGATTCCCGTCCTCGGCGGGCCTCCGCAACGGGTTGTTCGCAATATCGGCAGCGACGTTACTTTCGCGCCCGCGGGCAGGCAGATCGCATACCTTCGCAAGAACGATCCCGACCCCGGCAAATGGTGCCTGTTCACCGCGGACGCCGACGGGCGGAACGAACAGACGGCGTTCTGTGAGCCCGGAACGAATCGTCCCGACGATTATGAAGGTACCCTCTCCGGTCCCTTGAGTTGGTCACCCGACGGAACTCAAATCGCGGTAGGCATTACGGAGCTGGGCGACAAACCCGGCCTGATCGATTTGCTGAACGTGAAGACCCGGCAACGGAAGACGTTCATCGAGACCGGCGACAAGCGCATCCGGTCGATGGTATGGTTGCCCGCCGCGTCGGCGCTGATCGTGAATTACGCCACAAGAACCGATGCGCACCACTGGCTGATCGGATCGCTGTCCTATCCGGCAGGAGACTTTCATCCCGTCACCAACGACACGAATTCATACCTGGCACACACCATTTCCGCAGATGGAAAAACTCTCGCTGCCGTGCAATCGAGAAGGACCGGTCAGATCACCCTCCTGCCTGCCGGGGGCTTCGAGCATGAGGCGCTCGCGACTCTGAACCTGCGAACGAAGAATGTCGGCACGTTCAGCTGGGATGCCGGCGCAGAGCTGTTTGTCACGCTGGACGGACAGCTGGTGCGGATGTCCACCAGCGGCGCCATCGATAACACCTTTCCGGGTGTTCAGGGCACCTACCGTTCGCCCGAGCCGTGTCAGAGAGGCAGCCATCTTGTCTTCGAATGGGACCATCCGCAGGGTGCCCCGGATGTGAATCTCTGGCGGATGGACGCCGACGGCTCGAATCTGACGAAGCTGACGTCGGGGGCGGACGGCGAAGACCCTGTTTGCCCGGTCGATGGAAAGTGGGTGTATTACGTCGACGCGACACAGGCGCAACCGATGCGGGTGCCTGTCGGCGGAGGTGCATCGGAGCCGGTCCCGGGTAGTGCGGTTCCTGGTGGATACTACGCCTGGGGAAACATCGGCCTTTCGCCCAGCGGGGACCGGCTGGTCTACCTCGCAAAGGTAAAGGCCTCCGGACATCAGGGAACGCGGCTGAAAGCGGCGATCGTCAGGCTGGGCTCCGGGTCGGACTCAAGGGCGACAGAAGCTTCGCCTCAGGTGCTGGACATTGACCAGAGCATCTCGTATCCGCCGCAGTTTACTCCGGACGGCGGGGCAATCGCCTATGCGATTCGGGACGTCCGCCTGGGGAATGGCGGGGATAACCTCTTGCTTCAGCCGCTCGACGGTTCGCCAGGGCGGCGGATTACGAACTTTCAGTCCGACCGGATAAGGATGTTCTATTGGTCGCGCGACGGCAAGACCCTCGCCGTCGAACGCACCGGCGCAGAGTCCGACATTGTGTTGCTGCGTGAGTCGGGGCCGCCGCCGCGATAGGTTGTCTCGCCGTCCGGGGTACCGCTGCGGCTTGCTGACGCGCGCGGCTCAGCAACCGTTCGGAATCAGCGCCCACCTTTCTCAGCCGCGACTGTGAAGGAGCGGTAAGAAGCCTTCTCAGCAGCCTGCTGGAGTGCTGGATCACAAAGGTGCTCGGATTCGCGTCCCTGGGATTATCGACGTAGAGCCTGTTGGCGCGGATTTGGCTGTTGCTACAGATACGCTCGCCTCCAAACGCGCTGTTGAGCTAGCAAGCTAAGGTTTTCCAAACCATTTCCGTCAGAAGACCGATCGTAAAAGGCTTCCGGATAAAGTGTTCGATGTCTGTGGCCAGCGAGGCCTCAGCCACTCCCTTGCTTTTCGCGCTTGTGATGATTACCGGCAGATCAGATCTTAGACGCCGGGCTTCTTCAAGAACCTCGCGGCTGGCCGCCCCGGGAAGAGCCGTGTCCAGAAGAAGCACGTCAATTTCGGCTCTCCGCGTTCGAAGCACGTCCAACGCGGCGGATCCGTCGCTTGCCTCAAGGACTGCCAGACCCTTCTTGCGTAACATCTCCGAGATCGCTTGCCGCAGGAAATCCTCGTCTTCCACAAATAAGATTACCTTCCCGGATGCAAGGGTCGGTTCGAGGAGCGGCGCCACGCTGGCAGGGGCAATCACGGATTCCTCTGACGGCAGCAAAACCTGGAACACGCTACCCTCGCCAGGTTCACTGGAAAGCCGGATGGTGCCGTGAAGACGCTCAACGATCCGGGAGACGGCGTTTAGCCCCAGACCATGGCCTGCCATTGCTTTGGTGGTAAAGAACGGGTCGAACACCCGGGCCTGCACCTCGCGCGTCATGCCTCGGCCTGTGTCAGCCACCTCCAGGCTCACGCATTCGCTCTCGGCCGTGCGCTCGGAGGTATACAGAGAAGAGCCGGGACCTCCGATCACCTGCGCGGTAGTCACGCGGATCACACCGTCTCGATCGCCGATGGCCTCTGACGCATTGTAGAAGAGGTTCATGATGACCTGCCGGATCTGAGAGGGATTCGCTCGCACGGCCCGCAGCGGCGTGGCAAGATCCGTTTCCACTCTTACATGCTTCGACACGGACACTTTGAGCAACTCGAGCATGTCTTTCACGATCACCGAAATATCGACGGGTTCGAGCGCCTCAGTCTCTTCTCCCGCGTAAACCATCAACTGGCGTACGATTTCGGCGCCGCGAATGGCGGCATCCCGGATTGTATGCAGTTCTTCCTCAGGTTGGGAACCATCGGCAAGCTCCGCCAGCGCCAGCTCCGAGCACGCAAGCACCCCGCCCAGAAGATTGTTGAAATCGTGGGCAATTCCGCCGGCCAGAGCTCCCACAGTTTCCAGTTTCTGTTTGGCCAGATCTTCTTCGTGCGTGCGTTTAAGATCTGTGATGTCCATGCAGGAGCCGACGTAGCCCACGAAGACGCCGTTCGGTTCGAAGCGCGGGATACCCCTCGCCAGTACCCATCTATAGACTCCGTCCGCCCCGTGCAAACGACACTCCGTCTGATAGCGGCGGCGGGCATCGAATGCGGAGGAATAGTTGGCAAGGCAACGTTCCCGGTCCTCCGGATGTACCGCTGCGGACCAACCGTTGCCAAGGCACTCCCCCATGGTGCTGCCTGTAAAATTCAACCATCCCTGATTGAAAAAAGTGCAAAGTTTATCCGGGCCCGCAACCCAGATCATCACCGGCGCCGAGTCTGCCATATTACGGAAGCGCTCTTCGGTCTCACGCAATTGTTCTATCGCCGCGCGCAGTTCCATGGTCCTTTGCGAAACCTGTTCCTCCAGTCCGGTCCGCAGCCGGTAGAGTTCGACATGAGTTTGGACGCGGGCCAGCAGTTCCTCGCGCCGGAATGGCTTGGTGATGTAATCGACAGCCCCAAGCGCCAGCCCTGCCACTCGCTCTTCCACGTCCGTTACCGCACTAATGAAAATCAGTGGAATGTCCCGGGTCGTTTCGCTCGCTTTGAGTTGCCGGCAGACTGAGAATCCGTCGATGCCCGGCATGTGAATATCCAGGAGGATGAGGCTCGGTAACCATGCCGAGACGGAAGCCAGAGCCAGTTGCCCGCTGTTGGCGGAACGTACCCGGTAGCCCTCCGCCGCCAGGATGCTCGTCAACAAAGTCAAAGATTCCGATTCATCGTCAACAACCAGGATCGTACTACGGTCTTTCAAGGCGCTTCCTCTCGCACGCGCACATCGCAGTTCATTAACGCGTCCAGGATTTCGGTATAGGCGAGTCGCCTGGCAAGGCGGCTAAGAACCTCACCCAGTTGCGCGTCCTGCTGCGACACGCGGCCAATGATCTCCCCGATGGGTCCGGGATCCAGACGGACCAACGCGTCCGCCAGTTCTTTGCGCAATGTTTCCGGAAGCAGCGAAATGGTTTCCGGCCGGAGCGCGGCAACCGGCTCAGCCGGGCGTGCCGGCGGGCCTTCTTTGTAAATATACTGCAGACCGAGGTGGCGGGACATGCAGTCGAAGATCTCTTCCCGCCGGTAGGGTTTCCGTAAAAAATCATCCAGACCGGCAGCCATGACCTCCTCTCGCTGCTGGGCAGATGCCGAAGCAGTAAGCGCCACAATCTTGACCAGCCGGCCACCCTCCAGCGCCCGGATCCGGCGGGCGGCTTCCAATCCTCCCATGGCGGGAAGCCGTACGTCCATCCAGATCAGGTGCGGCTGCCACGCCCGAAACAGCTCGATTCCCCGCGCGCCATCCTCAGCCACCTGAACCTGGAATCCGGCATCCTCCAACACCCGCTGCAGCAGCAACCAGTTCTCTCTCTTGTCTTCCACGATCAGGATGCGATAGCTGCGCTGCCCGGGCGCCAGGCCTGCGACTTGTCCATGGTCATCGGTGGCAGCCACCGCTTCGGGTTCTTCAAACTGCTGCACCGGCAACTCCACCCGGAACAGCGATCCCTTCCCGAGTGAACTCTCCACATGGATGGACCCTCCCATCATGTGCACGAATTGCTGCGTGATGCTGAGACCCAGACCAGTGCCTTTCTGGGCGGAGGTTTGACTTACCTGGACGAAGACATCGAAGATCCGGGCCTGGTCTTCCGGAGAGATCCCGATACCGGTGTCCTCCACTTCAAGAACAAGCAGGGTATCAGGGCTGGCATCTTCCCTCCGGGCATTCAGGCGCACCGTCACGCTGCCTCGTTCCGTAAACTTGACGGCGTTGCCTATCAGATTGACTAGCACCTGCCGGAGCTTGCCGGCATCGGAGCGGACAAACCGCGGGATAACAGGATCACTGTGCAGTAACAGTTCCACACCCTTGGCCGACGCACGCAGGCGCATCATAACTACACATTCGCCCACCAGATCACCGAGGTCGAATGACGTGTGAGTGATTGTGACACGCCCCGCTTCGATCTTGGCTGTATCCAGCACGTCGTCGATGAGGCCCAGCAGGTGTTCCCCGCTGCGGCGGACCGTATCCAGGTCCTCTCGATCTCTCTCGGAAAGCCCTGGGGAATCGCGCACGACCGCGGAGAACCCGAGAATCGCATTGAGGGGTGTACGCAACTCATGGCTCATGTGGGCAAGGAAGGAACTCTTGGCCTTGTTGGCACGCTCCGCCGCATTCTTGGCAATTGCAAGCTCGTGGGTTCTTTCCGCAACCTGGGTCTCCAGTCGAATGCCGGCTAGCTGCAAGCCTCTGATGCGAGACCGATAGGCCGCGAAGACCAGAGCCGCAGTCGTCAGGCCGGCGATGCTTATGAACCACCAGGTTGCCCACCACGGCGGCAGGACCGTGATCGCAAGAGTCGTGATCTTCGGGTTCCAGACGCCATCATTGTTCGACCCCTGCAACTGAAAGACATATTTTCCGTGTGAGAGGTTTGTATAGGTGGCCAGACGCTGTCGGCTATCCACCTCGTTCCAGTCTGTTTCGAGACCCGCAAGCCGATACCGGTACCGGTTCTTCTCGGGAGCTGCATAACTAAGGGCCGCGAACTCAAATGTGAAAATGCTCTGCTTGTCAGTGAGAGTCAGAGAATCGGCCGCCCAGATTGGTTTGCGAAGCGGCCAATCTCGTCCCTGCGAATCGCGTCCCTGGCGAACAGGCGCATTAAACAAAAGAAAGTCAGTCAGGACGACTGGTGGAACGTAGGGATTGTCGGAAAGCCGGTCGGGATAAAACGTTGTGATGGCGCTCGTCGAGCCAAAAATCATTTCGCCGCTTTTTGTCCGGAAAGAGCTGCCGAAATAGTTGCCCGGCAGGCGATCCGATACCGAATAATTGCGGAAACTTCTCGACTGAGGCTGAAATCGGCTCAGTCCGTTGCTGGTGGCCAGCCAGAGGTACCCCTGACCATCCTCCTGAATCGCCTGGATGGAGCTGTCCGGCAGGCCGTCTCTCTTTGTGAAGCTTGTGAAGCTCCCCCGGCCCCGGTCCATTTGATTGAGGCCGTCTCGGGTGCCGACCCATAGCGTTCCGTTCCGGTCTTCCCGGATCGCGTTCACTCTATTCTGGCTCAGGCTGTGAGGATCCTGTGCGTTATGGCGGTAAACCCGAAATTGTTCCGTCCCCGGGTCGAACCTGACTAGTCCATCCTGCGTTCCCAGCCACAGAATGCCATCTCGGCCCTCGAAGAGCGCGAGCACGTTGTTACGGGCGAAGCTACTAGGGTCATTGGGATCGTTCAGCCAGGAAGTGAAACGTCCTGTGGCCCGGTCAAAGCGATTCAGTCCCCCAAGCTGCGTCCCCACCCACAGCAACCCATGGCGGTCCTCCAAAAGAGATACGACGAGATCGCTGCTCAGGCTCTCCGGATGTTTCGGTTCGTGCCGGTAAGTAAAGAAGCGTCCTGTGCTGCGGTCAAAGCGGCTAAGTCCTCCACCGTAAGTGCCGAACCAGAGTATGCCCGAGCTGTCCTCGATCATGGAGGAAATCCCAGCGCCTGCAATACTGCGGGCATCCTTGGGATCGTGATGGTATGAGGTGAATTGTCCGGTCCTTCGATCAAGGCGGGTCAGCACGCCCGCACCCATCCAGATGGAGCCTTGGCTGTCCGCCAGCACAGACGATATTGAGGTACTCCCGAGATTCTGCCGATTCCGATCCTGACCCGTATAGTTGACGAATGAACTTGGTTTTGGCGGAAACGAAATCAGTCCGCCTGCGGTGCTGATCCAGAGAACTCCTTCGGCATCGCCGAATAGGGTTGGAACCTGGTCGTTGGGAAAACTGTTCGGATCGTTCGGTTGCTGCGCGTACCGGCTGAAGTTTTTACGCTCGCGGTCGAGCTTAAGTAGTCCGCGGTCGATCGTGCCAATCCAGAGAGCCCCATCCCGGTCTTCATAAAGGGATGCTACTCCCGCCACGCTTTGGGCGCCCGGTTCCTCAGCGTGAAAGGAATAGAGAGTGAATTTCCCCGTTGCCACATCCAGGCGGCTCAACCAGCTTCCGATGCCGACCCAAAGTACGCCAAGGTGGTCTTCTATAATGCGGCTTACGTGATTGTGGCCGAGGCTCCTGGGGTCGGCCGGATCAGGCAGAAAGCGGAAAAACTTTCCGGTGGCCCGATCGAACATATTCAAACCTTGTTCGGTTCCGACCCAAAAACGACCCTCGCGGTCTTCGTAAAGGGCGCCTACGTTGCCACCACTTATGCTTCCAGCGTCCTGGGGACTGTGCCTGTAATGGAGGAAGGTTCCCTTCACCAGGTCCAGGGCGTCCAGTCCGGCGGTGGTCCCGATCCACAGTATCCCGCTGCGATCCTGATAAATGGAATGGACCTCGTCGCTGCTCAGGCTCCGATCGTCTCCCTGCTGGTGGCGGTAATGCGTAATTTTGTCGAGGGAGACATCCAGGCGATCAAGCCCTCCCCCCAGGGTTCCGGCCCAGAGAACGCCCGTGCGATCTTTGATCACAACCGTGACGGCATCTTCGCTCAGGCTATTCGGGTCCGTCGGATCGTGCCAGTAGGATTTAAGCCGGTATCCGTCATAGCGTTGCAGTCCATGGCCGGCGAACCAAAGGAAACCATAGTTATCCTGTGCGACGCTGAGGATTTTGCTCCCGGTCTCGAACGACTCTCCGTCCGCCAAAAACCGCGTAAAGCGAATATCTTGTTTTTCGATGATCGGAAGCTTCACGACCCTGGGGGCGGGCGAGCCCTGAGTGGGGATACCACCTTGCCCAGCGGCATAGCCTGAGCAGAAGAGCACCAACGCCGCCTCCGCGGAACAAAGAATTCTTCGACGGCTACCAGGCGTGGGCATGGATTCTCTTCGCCCGCCCGGCCGGAAAATCGGCGAGGCAGGCTCGGTTCAAAAGATCACCTTGAGAGCCATTTGGATAATCCGTCCGGGATTGGCGCTGGAAATCTGGCCGAATTGCGCAATTCCCAATGTGAGCCCGGGGTTTCCGAAGACGGTGGCATTGAACGCATTGAACAGGTCCACCCGGTATTGAAGCCGAACCGCCTCACGCTTCAACTTGAAATTCTTGAACAGCGAGATATTCTCCGTATGGGAAGTAGGCCCGATTATAATATTTCGCCCGGCAGTGCCGTAGTTGAAGCCGCTGGGATTTGCGAACGCGGCAGTGTTGAACCACTGGAAACGGGTGGGATTGGAACTGGGCACATCACCCACCAGGTCGGGCCTTGGCGTGACACCGGTGCCGACATTGGTTTGCGCGCTGTTGGCCTCGACCGGTGTCAGCGGCATACCGCTGCGGAAACTGACGATGGCGCTCATCTGCCAGCCGCCGGCGAGGGCGTCGAGCACGGGATGCTCCAGCGGCACTGCTTTCTTTTTGCCAATGGGCAACTCATAGATCAGCGCCAGATTCGCCAGGTGGCGAGTATCGAAAGCAGACAAAGCATGGTCCAACCCGTATTTGTAGGCGGTGGGGTAATACGGTTGAGTGAAGTTGCAGCCCTCGGCGCCAATGTAGCCGGAACACGCCAGATCGGTGGATTTGCTGAACGTATAGTCGCCCAGGTAGGAGAGGCCGCGCGAGAAGCGTTGCTCCGCCTTCAACTCCAGGGCTTCGTAATCGGAATAGCCGTCGTTGCGGTCCGTGCGGAAAACGCCCACTTGCGGATAGGGGCGCGCCTTCGTGTTGGTGTTGCCGGCGCCGTTCTGATAATCTTGGTTAATGAGGCCGCAGCAATCGAGCAGGTGGCCGGCCGTTCCTACGTAGGTGGCCGAAGCCACCAGCGAATCGGAGAACCGCCGTTCCACGGCGAAGTTCCATTCGTGAACGCGCGGCGTCTTGAAAACCGGATTGATCTGGCTTCCCGTTGGATAGGCGGGGGTGCCATTGGCGTTGAGAAAAGGATTCGGCAGATAAGGATCGTTGGGTAGTCCCGCGAACGGTTGATCGATCGTAAATTGCGGAATCGTGGTGTTGAGTGGGGCTGTGGTTTGGAACTGAGCGCGGGGCCAGGCGGTGCGGGGCCCCTGCACCCATTGCCACCGGCCGGCCACGGTCTCATAGAACAATCCGTAACCGCCACGGATCACGAGCTCTTTTCTCATCTGATAGGCCGCGCCTGCCCGCGGCCCGAAGTCTTTCCATACGGGGTCGAAAATACCAGGCCGCGTGTTCGGCCCCTGAAAGACCGCGCCGGGAATACCCGTTGGCCCGGTCAGCAGCCATCCGCCACCCCGCTGATCGAAGCTGCCGAGCACCGAATCGGTGCTGAACTGCCCTGCATGGTCCCAGCGAATTCCCAGGTTCAGGGTCAGGCGGGGAGTCACATGAATTGTGTCCTGAATGTATGCGCCTGTGAAAGCACCGCTCATGCCCAGGAATGGTGAGCCGATCAACCTGCCCGCGGCATTGGGCAGACCCAGCAGAAAGCTAGCGAAGCCGTCTCCGGTCCCGGTGGGTGAAACCAGGTTCTGGGTCTGCGCCACTCCGAAGCTCTCCGATGGATTCGATCCGCCATTAAAGCTGCCAATGTGATTGATCGTGAAGCCTGCCTTGAATGTTTGCCCTCTCCACACCTTTTCCAGATCCGCCGTGCCTGTCTGGCTGGTTACCTCTTCAGGACTGTAGCTTTGTCCCAGTGCGACGGTATAGCCTGTGATTCCGATTTGCGGGAGGAGCCCTATACCCGTCGTGTTCTGCGGATAACCGTTCGGATTATTAAAGCCGGAGCTAACGTAATAGGCCGGCACCAGTGCCGAGGTGGCGACCACGTTGCTCCTGTCAAAGCCGTACCGCAACGTAACGAGCAGGGTGGGCGAGGGCGAACTGTTCCATTCCGCGCTCAGGTTTCGGGGTGACGCAAGGTTGCCCGCTACCAGATTGGTGCCCACAGGCAGGGCTGCGCCGCTGGTGGTGTCATTCTGCAGCCAGCGCACCGAAACCCGGTTATTCTGCGTGACGCTCTGGTCGATTCTTCCCATCCAGGTTCCCATATTCGTAAAATTGGGAGCCGTATTGATGAAGTTGCTCGATGAGCCCGGAATAGAAATGTTCGGCGGCGCAATAAAAGATTTAGCAAAATTGAGGGCAATCGGGTTGATCAGAGACACTGGAATCTGGTTCCCGTCAAAGGGCTGGCGCGTGAACTGTGCGGTGTTCGACGAACCCTGCGCGGTACTGAAAGGATTGTAAATAACGTTCGAAATCCCGCTGAAATTCCCGGCTAACTCCTGCGCCGTGGGCACGGTCCCGAGCGTGCTCCCCGCCTGGCGTGACTTGAAGCCCTCATAGCTGAGGAAGAACCAGGTCTTGCTCTTGTACGGATAGATTTTCGGAATGTATAAGGGGCCGCCCAGGCTGAAGCCGTATTGATTTTGCTGGTAGGCGGGAACCACGGGTTGAAAAGTATTCCGCGCGTCGAGGGCGTTGTTGCGCAAGTACTCGTATACGCTGCCGTGGAACTTGTCGGTGCCGGATTTGGTCACCAGGTTGATATGACCGCCGGAATACTGCCCGAATTCGGCGTCGGCGTTGACTGATTGCACGCGGAACTCTCTGATCGCATCGAGCGGCGGCGTCATCACGATCGTGCCAAACGACACGCGCGCGATGGAAACGCCGTCGGCCTGATACGAGTTATCCCGATTCCGCTGGCCCTGGATCGACGGCCCGGCGCCCGACTGTGAAACATCGGTGGGAGAAACGCCTGGAGTGAGCGGGATCAGACTGGCAAAGTTCCGTCCGTTCAGCGGCAGGTCGAACAGAGAACGCTCCCCGATCGCGGTGCTTACGGTCGAGTTGGTCGCGTTTGCCAGCGGTGCCTGCGCCGTGACATCCACCACTTCGGCGGTTTGGCCGACATCCATTTCCAGGTTTAGATTCGCCGCCTGATTCACCGTCAGTTCGAACTCCCGCTCAAGCGTCTTGAACCCCGTTCGCGTCGCCGTGATCCGGTAAAGGCCGACCGGCAATGCCAGAAACGTGTAGCGGCCGATACCGTCGGTCTGGTTGGAAAACGTGAGATTGGTATCTTCCTGGGCGACCTTAACGTTGACACCGGGTACAACACCGCCCGATCCATCCACGACGACACCGCTTAGTGCGGCCGTTTCGATCTGGCCGCACGCCATTGGAATAAATACAACAACCGAGCAAACGATCACGGGTAAGACGCAAAATGTTCTCCGTTGCGGACGCCAGTGAGCGGAATCTATCATTCTGACTCTGACTCTCTCAACCGTAGGTTAAGAACGAGGGGACCCCGGGTTGAGACCGAGTATACGCCTTACTATTACGAGAATGTTGCATACCGGCGCCTGGCCGCCGCTAATCACAAGACGGAGAGCTTGTTGCTCCGCGCCTTTGCGATGGCAGGTTTCGGGCAAGAGCAGATTGAAAGGCTGGCTTTCGAGACGGGGCCACTGTCGCCGGGATCGAAGCACGCCGCCGCGATGCCGGTACCGGCCCATCTCGACGGATACCCCCGTCTCCACGTTGAAGTGCGGTTTGTAAACGGCCGTCCGCGGTCCGGTGCTGGCGGGAATTGGCCGGCATTATGGGATCGGCCTGTTTGCCGTGGCGAGGATTGGGAATGGAGATTGAGCCGCAGCGGCCATACATCAGCAGTCTTGGTTGATTAGTGGCGGTCTTTTAGCCAACCTGCCGCCGTGAGCGCCGGTGATTCGTATCACGCGGGGTTTCGCTGGCTAGCGAAACATGCGCATGTCAAATTCAAACGGTTGCGGACCTCGGAATTGAATCGCGGAGAACTGCGCATGCGCCGGATTCAGCAGCACATTCCATTCCCCCCGAATCGCCGCCGACGGAACAACCAGGGCAGCACTCTCTCCACGCCGAATCCACTCGTCTCCGAATCGCCGCAGGGATTCGTCTCTCGTTTCCTGCCAGCGAGCCGGGAGAATGCTGACATCGAGTCTTTCGATCTCCAGCACACCGGGAATATCGCCTTCGATCGAAACCAGGTCTGCCGGTCGTAGGTTCGGCTCAAGATTTACGAAGGTTTCAATTGCGGCCAGCGCCAGCGAGCTCGACGCATAGACCATGCGCACTCCTCGGCTGTTCCACCGCCCGCCATAAAAGACGGGCTCCCTCCCACATGGCAGCTTCGGCGGCGAATAACTGACGGCATATTCGCCAGATCCGCATCAGCTATAGACGCCGTAAGCTATGCGGCCCAGGATATCTTCAACCAACGGGAGCCCGCATCGGTATCAAGCTGATCCAGCGGCCGTTCCCCATCCAACGCGCGGTTTGGCGTGCCCAGCCATTCGATGGCTTTGTTCTGATCGCCGATCATCTCGATTGCGTGAGCACACAAACGTGCCATACGGACCGTGCGATCGGATTCGGCGGACGTCAACAGGGATCCCTGGCTCAGCCGGCGAGTCAGCGTACGCTCTGGAATAACGAGTCTCCTGGACAGAACGCTGTTACCCAGATGGATTTTCGCGGCAAGTGCCGTCACGGATCCCGCAGGCAGCCCTCGCGGACGAGTTTGGCCAGTTCATCGGGTTTCTTTATCACCCTGCCCAGCACCTTCCGTCCACCCAGTACGCTGGCAATCGCTTCCGTTTCCATGCTGTACTCTTTGGCTAATGATAACGCTCCGTTTGGCCGACCGAAGCGCTGGGTCCGTAAAGTGCATAACACCAAATAATTAATCCATAGAATCAGTAACTTACACCCGCAACGCCCGCAGGAGTCGCACCCACCCCTGCAACAATCTCCATGAGATGAGTTCCTCGCTCAGAATCGAATCCTCCCGGGCCAACGGCGCAAAATCCCGCGGCCCGGTCACCGAAGACGGCAAACGCGCGTCTTCCGCCAACTCCGCAAAGTCCACCGGGCCAGTCACCCTCGAGGGCAAGTTCCGATCCTCCCAAAACGCGATCCGGCACGGGCTGCTCTCGGAATCGATCGTTCTCGATGACGAGTCCGCGGAGCGTTTTGCCGTCGTTCTGTCTCTCCTCGAGGACGAGCTTAACCCCGTTACCGGCATCGAACAAAGGTTCGTCGAAACCATGGCTCTCGCTCAGTGGCGGCAACTGCGGCTCTGGACCGTGGAGAAGGTGCAGATCGACCGTGAAGCCCGCAAACAGTACCTCGAGCGCTACGGCCAGGAATTCAACCGGGACAATGAGGTCGACGACAGCCCCGCCACATTCGCCGCCCTCGCCTTCCGCGCGATGAGCGACGAGTCCCGCGCTCTCGAGTTGGTCGGACGGCTCGACGCCCGCTACGACCGCCAGTACAAGAGCGCCCTCTCCAGCTTCAACGCCCATCGCAGGGCAAGGCTGAAGGAAGCCCGCCGCGAGGAACGAACGAGCAAAAAAACAAAGTGAAAAATGCGAAACGAAGTGAACCTAACCTGGGAAAACTACGGAGGGCTGATCACAGATGGCGCACGAGGCATCACTTGCTCCGAGGCAAAATTTGAGCGCACGAGGACATCAATTCCGGAGGCCGGCGACTGTGAAGGAGCGGTGCCCACTCTTTGAACCGAACCGGAAAGCGACTACAATATGAAATCACTGACCCAACTTCGCCGCTACCGACTCCCCAATCGCCCGCAAAAACGATCTCCTCGAGCGGCTTCCGCGTTCGGGCCGGCGGCAGCGTCACCGCTTCATCGATGTAACCGATCGCAAAAGCCGCCCCGATTTCGAAATCGTCCGGAACATGGAATTCGCTCCGCGCCCGCGCCGCGTCGAATCCACCCATGAAATGGGTCCGCAGGCCCGAGCGAGACCGCTTCGATCGACAGAGTCGCCGAGGCCGCCCCGGTATCGTGCAGTCCGAACCGGTCCGGCGCGCCGTTCTGCGTGAAGGTCTTCTTCGCGGCCGAAAACCCCACCACCCAGGCAGTCTTCGCCCATTGCTGATTCCTCTCCACCAGCAGGCCCAGAACCTTTGCGAACGCCTCCGGATCGTCCTTGGTCGCGACGATAAAGCGCCACGGCTGCTCGTTGAAACAGGACGCCGCCCAGCGCGCCGCCTCAAACAGCGCATGAAGCTTTTCCGGCTCCACTGCGCGGCTCAAAAAATCTCTCGGACTCCATCGGGTGGCGATCAGTTCGTTGACTGCGGACATGGGCATTCGATGCATTTTAAACCTCAACGGTCGCTGAACGCTAGAATTTGATTTACGTCACAACAAATGTCAGATAAGAAACTACAGGTCATCCCGCTGGGTGGATTAGGCGAGTTCGGGATGCACATCATGGCGATCCGCTACGGCGACGACATTATCGTCATCGATGCCGGCATGATGTTCCCGGAAGCCGAACTGCTCGGCGTGGACATCGTCACGCCCGATCTGACGTTCCTCAAGGAGCATCGCCAGCACGTGCGCGCGCTGCTGCTGACGCACGGCCATGAGGATCACATCGGCGCGGTGGCGTTCTTCCTCGCCGAATTCAACGTGCCCGTGTATGCGACAGCGTTCACGCTTTCGCTGGTCGAGCGGCGTCTCGAAGAATACGACATCCATGAGGACCCCACTCTTCGCCCCGTCAAGCCGAAGGACATTGTCGAGATCGGCCCGTTCAAGGTCGAGTTCGTCCATGTCACGCATTCGATCGTGAGTTGCGTTGCGCTGGCGATCACCACGCCGCTCGGCGTCATCATCCACACCGGCGATTTCAAGGTCGATCCGACGCCCACCGATAACGAGCTCTTCGATCTGCACACTCTCGCCGACTACGGCAAGCGCGGCGTGCTGCTGCTGCTCTCCGATTCCACCAATGCCGACCGGCCCGGCTATTCGGATTCCGAACGCGCCGTGCGGCCGCGCCTCGAAGACGTCTTCAACCGTTCCGAGAGCCGGCTGTTCATTTCCTGCTTCAGCTCTTCGATTCACCGCTTGCAGCAGATCATCAACCTCTCGGAGGAATTCGGCCGCAAGGTCGCGTTGGTGGGCCGCAGCATGACCCAGGTGACGGAGATCGCCCACAACCACGGCTTCCTCGAAATTCCCGACAACATCCTGATGCGGCCGCAGGACGTGATGACCGCGAAGCCGTCGAAAGTAACGGTGCTGATCTCGGGCACGCAGGGCGAGCCGATGTCGGCGCTTTCGCGCGTGGCCGTCGACAATCACAAGAACATTTCGATCACGCCGGGCGACATGGTGGTGCTGAGTTCGCGCATCATTCCCGGCAACGAGAAGACCATCTTCCGCATGATCGACCACCTTTCGAAACGCGGCGCCGACGTGCTGTACGGCAGCATGAATCCGCCGCTGCACGTTTCCGGGCACGGGTCGATGGAAGAACTGCGGCTCGTGCTGAATCTGGTGCGTCCGCGCTATTTCGTGCCGATCCACGGCGAGTACCGGCAGCTCGCCAAGCACGCGAGACTGGCCGACCACCTGCACCACGTCGGGCCTCGAAGAAACGTTCATCTGCGAAACCGGCGACGTGCTCGAGCTGGATCAGAACGGCGCGCGTAAAGCAGGCCGGGTCACGGTCGGGCGCATCTGCATCGATTCGGGCGCGGTGGGCGAAGTGGTGGGCGACATGGTGATTCGCGACCGCCGCCTGATCTCCGAAGATGGCATCGTCCTGCCCATCATTGCGATCAACAGACATACCGGCAAGATCGAAGCGGTGCCCGAAATCGTGAGCCGCGGGTTCGGCCTCGAGAGCGATACGGAGTTCATGCGATCCGCGCGCGAGGTCGTGACAAAGACGCTTGAAGGATCGAGCGCCGAAGAGAAGATGGATGTCGGCGTGATGAAAGAAAAAATCCGCGCCGATCTGAAGCGCTATATTCACCGGCACGCCGAGCGGCGTCCGATGATTATGCCGGTGATCATGGAGATCTGATGGCGTCTCCGGAAGCGGAGAAAGCTCCGCTAGCGGATTTGAACGAGATTCGGGAGGCCATCGAGAATCTTCCCGCAGAGCAACAGGAATCGCTCTCGAAGTGGTTGCGTCAACGGGCAGCGGAGCGAGCCCGCGAGAAACGAATCCTGCGCGCCGCGCGAGGCGAATGACCATCGAGTGTTTTTCCGGAGCCCCGCGCTGGTCTTGGACCTTCATCAGTCTGATCGCGTTTCTTGTTGCCGAGGGCGCGATCTTCCGTCTGGGCTGGTACAACAAATACCTCGAGCCGGAGTCGTCGGCCGGAATGGTGGAATCGTACCTGTTCTGGCTGAAACATACGCTGCCCACCGCCGTGCCCGAGGTCATGGTGCTGGGCGATTCGCGCATCGCCGAAGGCTTCTCGTCCCGCGACGCCGACCGCGTGGCGGGGAACAAAATCCACTTCTGGAACTTCGGCATGGGCGGCACGAGCCCGCGGATCTGGTATTACGTGCTACGCGATGCCGATCCCGACTCGGCGCAGATTCCGCGCGATCGCAATCGCGCTCGACCATTACTCCGATAAAGACGAGTTCGACAGCAGGCCCAACCGCCTGATCGATTTGAATTTCATCATCGGCCGATTACGCCTGACCGATTGCCCGGACTTCGCGGCATCCATGGTCTCGTGGGAATTCAAAGAGAAGGCGCTCACGGGGTGCCTGTTCAAAGGTATTCCGCTGCGGAGAGATGCCCAGGAGTTTCTGCTCAACGTATTCCGACCGCATCAAGCGAAGCAAGGAATGGCGTAACAAAGGGCTGTTTTACACCACCAGACTATCTGGGCCATGAAGAGAATCTGAATGGCCTGTCCGCTGACTTTGAGCGTCGAACGATCGTCTATCCCCCGGGTATCGACGAGCAAAAGCGAAGCTCGATCGAGGCCATGGTGATGTCCCCGCCGGCGCCACAGACCGGCGAAACCAGACGCTATCGGGAACTGTGGCTGGGCCGGATCCTCGATCTCTACAAGGACTCGCCCACACAGATCATCTTCTTCGAGTTGCCGCGCGCGCCGCTGCCCCGGCCCGAAGACACCGTACCCGCCACCTACCTGCAATCGGCGCTGAAGAGGCCGCGCGTTGTCGGCGCTGCCCCAAAACACGTTTCGCGATCTGGAGAGGCCGGATGTCTTCTTCGACGGCCTGCATCTCAACCGGGTCGGGCGCGGAATTTTTTCCACGCGAATCGCGGAGACAATCCCGCCCTTGATCGGCATCCAAACGCCCGGGGTGCAATAGCGAATGCTCTTCACCACGTTTTCCTTCGCCATTTTCCTGCCCGTGGTGCTGTTGTTGTTCTACATCCTGCCGCGGCCGGCCCGCAGTTACCTGCTGCTCGCGGCGAGTTTGTTTTTCTACATGGCGTGGCGGGCGAAGTTCGTCGTTCTGATCCTCGGGCTGATCACGGTCGATTACTTCGCCGCGCTCTGGATCAGCCGCCGCCAGGGCGCGCAGCGCCGCATGGCGCTGATGTTGAGCCTCGCGGCCAACGTCGGCATGCTCGGTTGGTTCAAGTATGCGAATTTCGCCAGAGAGACCTGGCTGCACCTGTTGTACCCGCATGCGACCGTCACACCGCTCGATATCATCCTCCCGCTGGGCATCAGCTTTCACACGTTTCAGAGCATCTCGTACGTAATCGACGTCTACCGCGGCGAGCAGGAAGTAGTCACGAGCTATGTGGACTACGCGCTTTTCGTCGCCTTCTTCCCGCAACTGGTGGCAGGGCCTATCGTGCGGGCGCGCGAGTTCTTCCACGACTTCTGGAACTGGCGCGCCCCGACCGGCGCGGAATGGCAGCAGGGAGTGGCGACGATCCTGACAGGCTTCGTGAAGAAGTTGGTCTTCGCGGACCAGTTCTCCCTGGTGGCCGACCAGTACTTCACGAATCCCGCGGCGCTGCCGGGGCTGTTGCCCGCATGGACCGGAACGATCGCTTTCGCGCTGCAGATCTTTTTCGATTTCTCAGGCTACACGGATATCGCGATCGGCGTGGCGCTGCTGTTCGGCTTCCACTTCCCGGAAAATTTCCGGCAGGCCATATCTTTCGGCGAGCATCACCGAGTTCTGGCGCCGCTGGCATATGACGCTTTCGCGCTGGCTGCGCGATTACATATATATATCGTTGGGCGGCAACCGGCGCGGCGCACTGCGGACGTATCTCAACCTGTTACTGACGATGCTGCTCGGCGGCTTGTGGCACGGGGCGAGCTGGAATTTTGTGATCTGGGGCGGATATCACGGCGTACTGCTCGCCATTGAGCGAATGGTCTGGGGTCGGCGCGAGCACACGGGTTTGGTGCGCATTCCACTGGCGATTCTCACGTTTCTTCTCGTCTGCGTCGGATGGGTGTTCTTCCGCGCGAAGACGTTCGGCCACTGCGATTTTCGTCGTGAGACAGATGTTCTCGCGATTCCCGGGACATTCGCTGCTCACTCCGTGGCAGTTGCGCATGGCGATCTTCGCGTTCGTCGTTGCACTGGCGGAGGAATACCGCGGACTGCTTTCGCGACTCACTCTATCGCCCGCGTGGGCGCGAACGGTTGCGGTGATTGTGGCGCTGCTCGCAATCGAGCTGTTCAGCGCTACGGAACAGACGATTCCATTTGTGTATTTTCAGTTTTGACAGCACCCTTACCGAGCCGCGACCGCAAGGGAGCGGTGGTCAGTGCCCCCAGCAGCCGGGCCACGTGTTTGGCCAGGATGTCGCACTCGATGTTGACGCGTTCACCTGGTTTGCGCCCCGCGATGTTCGTGGCTTCGTAAGTGTGGGGAATAATCGCGACTTTCACCAGACCATCGTTAACCGAAGCGACAGTCAGGCTGATACCGTCGATCGCAATCGAGCCCTTGTAAACCAACAGGCGATCAAGGTCGCGCGGAACCCTCACCAGCAATTCCCAGTTCCCGTCACCGAGTTCGCGGAGCACTTCCAGAGTGCCGGTCCCATCCACGTGGCCCTGAACAATATGTCCGCTCAGCCGCGTTTGCAGCGTAAGGGGACGCTCCAGATTCACTCGATCGCCCGGCGCGAGATCGCCGAGATTGCTGCGCTCGAGCGTCTCCGGAGCGAGATCGGCCGAGAATCCATCGGAACGGATTTCAACCGCGGTCAGGCACACGCCGTTCACCGCGATACTCGCGCCAACCGTCAGATCGGAGAGCACGTGGGAACAGCCGATCGAAAGCCGGGCACCGGCGGCTTCAACCTTGCCCAACTCCTCAATGATGCCGGTAAACATGAGTCAAACATCCTTGCGAACGTAAGCTTCGACCGCAAACTCATCGGGCGGGATCGGGTGAAGCGCGGTGCGTTCGAGCAGAATCGCATCGGCGCGGCGCATACGGCCGATACCGCCGGCCATCGGCAGCGACTGCAGGCCGCCCAGAATCTTCGGCGCGTAATAAAGGAACACCTTATCGACCGCGCCCGATTCCAGCGCCGCCCAGTTCACTTTGCTGCCCGCCTCGATCATTACCGACAAACAGCGGCGTTCACCCAGCAGCGCGATCACATCGCGGATGTCGACTCTGCCGCGCGGGCCGTCGAACAACTTAACCGTGATGCCGCGATTTTCGAGCGCGCGGCGGCGTTCCTGCGATGCGGCGGACGTGCCGGCGACGATGAGATCGTTATCCGCCGATTGCACAAGCCGCGATTCGAGCGGCAGGCGCAACGTGGAATCGAGAACCACCCGCAGTAGCCGGCGCGCGCGCGGCAGGTTGCTGCGGTCGGTCAATTGAGGATCGTCGGAAAGCGCGGTGCCGATGCCGGTGATGATCGCGTCGGATGCGTGCCGCAATTCCTGAACGTGGGCGCGTGCCCGCTCGCTGGTGATCCAGCCGGTGTTGTCTTCCGGCGCCGCAATCTTGCCATCGAGCGTCAGGGCGGATTTCAACGTAACCAACGGCCGTCCCGTGCGCATGAAGTGAAAGAACGGTTCGTTCAGCTTTTCCGCTTCGGCCTGAAAATCGGTCGCGAGTTCCACCTGAACGCCCGAAGCGCGAAGCCTGCGAAATCCTTCCCCGGCCACCAGCGGATTCGGATCGGCGGAAGCTGCGACCACCTTCGCAATGCCCGCGGCGAGCAGCGCATCTACGCACGGGCGGAGTGCGGCCGGTGTGCGAGCAGGGCTCGAGACTGATGTATGCGGCAGCCCCGTGAGCACGCGCGCCTGCCTCTTCGAGCGCCTGTATTTCCGCGTGCTTCATGCCATCCCATGTGTGAAAGCCGCGGCCCACAACCTCGCCGTTCTGCACGATCACCGCGCCCACCATGGGGTTCGGCGATGCCAGCGCGACGCCTTTTCGGGCGAGGTCCAACGCCTCGCGCATGTAAGCCTGACTCATACGGCGAACAGGGAATCAATGAACGACTCGGGATCGAACGGAAGCAGGTCTTCCACCTTTTCACCCACCCCGATGAAACGGATCGGCAACGCCAGTTCGCGCGCGATCGCGACAATCACTCCACCCTTCGCGGTGCCGTCGAGCTTGGTGAGAACGATGCCGGTAACGCCGGAAGTCTCGGTGAATTTGCGCGCCTGCTCCAGGCCGTTCTGCCCGGTGGTGGCATCGAGAACGAGAAGCACTTCATGAGGCGCCCCGGGGATCACGCGATCCGCCGTGCGGCTCATTTTTTCCAGCTCCGCCATGAGATTGGCCTTCGTCTGCAGGCGGCCTGCGGTATCCACGATCACGTAGTCCGTCTTTGCCGATTTCGCAGCCTGAAGCGCATCGAACACCACCGCGCTCGGGTCCGCGCCGGTCTGCTGGCGGATGACGCGCGTCTCCGTGCGCTCGCCCCAGACTTCGAGCTGCTCGATCGCTGCCGCGCGAAACGTGTCGGCGGCGCAGAGCACGACGGTATGGCCTTCGGCCTTGAAGTGCGCGGTGAGCTTGCCGATCGTGGTGGTCTTCCCCGCCCCGTTCACGCCGACCACCATGATCACGGCGGGCGGATCGGCGAGATAAGCCAGCGGCCTGTCGTTCGATTGCAGGACTTCGAGCAGATACTCGCGGATCAGCCCGCGCAATTCCCCGGAATCGCCGACCAGTTTGCGGTCCACACGCTCGCGGATGCGGTCGAGGATCTCCTGCGTCGTGGTGACGCCGATATCGGCGCTGATCAGCGTATATTCGAGTTCTTCGAGAAGGTCGGCGTCAATCTGCTTGCGCCCGGAGATCACGTCTTCGATACGCGAGACGAGACCTTCGCGCGTTTTCTGAACGCCGGACTTGAGTTTTTCGAGTAGCGTCGGCTCCTGTTCCACGGAGCCGAATAGAGTCTGAATCATGCTTCATTCGATGGTAGCGTGATCCCGGGTTTCACCGCGGGCCGCAACGCGAGTACTGAATCGCACTTCGAAACGGTATGCCGCATGCCTCCGACATGGTGGGAGGCGCTCATGTACCGCATTATTCCAATCCTGTTCATCTCTTCCATTTCAATGTTTAGCGCGACAACTGTGACGAACAGACCGGCACATCCTTACCGTGAAGAATACGTAAAAAAGACCTTTGGTAAAGGCGCGATCGCGCCGACTCTGGGCGGCGCGGCGGTTCGCCAGGTGCGCAATAGTCCCCATCAGTGGGGGCGCGGTGCGAGCGGATTCGGAAAGCGTGTCGGTTCTTCCTTTGCCACGAACGCGATAAAACACTCGATCGAGTATCCGATAGCCGCCGCGCGCCATGAGGACCTGCACTACTACAGGTCGGACAAGAAGGGATTCGGTCCCCGGTTGAGACATGCGCTCGGTAAGCACGGTCATCACCCGCAAGACAACCAGCGGGAAGAAGACCGTCGCCTCGGGACGAATATCGGGCGCGGTCGGTAGTGGCGTCATAGCCAGCGCGTGGCAACCCGCGGGCTTCTCGGTGGCGGGCGGCGCCGCAACAGGCGGAATCATGCTGGGAGGCACGGCCGCCGCGAATGTGGCGCGCGAATTCTGGCCGCGCCATAACCGAAACCACGCACCGCCAAGAGCCGGCCCCCGGCTTAAGACGCGCTGCCTCAAACCTCCTGTTGCTTTCCCACAAGAGTTGTGGCATGCTTGTTTTGGAATCCAACAGGAGGACCGATCGATGGGCGAGAAGAACGATGTCTGGCAAGGGCACGCTGGCGCTGATGGTTCTCAAGACTCTGGACGTCCTCGGTCCCCGGCATGGCTACGGGATCGCGCGCCGCATCGAGCAGATCAGCGAGAATCTTCTCGCCGTCAATCAGGGCACGCTCTATCCCGTCCTGATCAAGCTCGAACAGGAAGGCGCGATCTCCTCGCACTGGGGTACCTCCGATAACAACCGGCGGGCGAAGTTCTACACGCTCACGAAATCGGGCAGAAAGCGATTGCAGGCGGAATCCAGCCACTGGCGCCAGACGACGCAGATCATCGACCGGTTCTTCGCTCCCGAGAAGGCCTGAGCGATGGACATCCAGCGAAAAGGCGTAGCGAAGAACAAACTGATCCGGCGCGCCATCTATCTCATGCTCGTCATCACGGCGGTTGCGGCCGCAGGCTGGCGGATCAATCAACTCAAACCCGCTGCGCCTCCGGTAGACCGGTCCGTGCTCCTGATCGACACGGTGAAACGCGGTCCCCTGGTGATCGATGTTCATGGCATCGGCACGCTGGTCCCGGAAGACATTCTGTGGATTCAAGCCGCATTCGATAGCCAGGTGAGCAAAATCCTGACGCAGTCCGGTGATGAGGTGAATCCCGATTCCGTTCTGGTCGCGCTCAGCAACCCGCAGATGGAAGCCGATGCCAACGACTTTGAATGGCAGACAAAACAGGCGGAAGCGAACTATGCCGATCTGAAGGTCAGGCTGCAAAGCCAGACGTTCGACGAGCAGTCGGTCGTCGCCACCGCGCAGGGCGATCTCAAACAGGCGCAGATCACGAAAGAGATTGAGGAGAAGCTGCTCGAGTCTCATCTCGATTCGCAGCTCAATGCGAAGCTCGCCATCGCGAAATGGGAACAGGCTTCGAGCCGCTTTCAGATGGAAAAGCAGAAGCTCGACATCATGAAGCAATCGGTTGACGCGCAGCTGGAAGCCCAGCATGTGCAGATTGAAAAGCTGCGCGCAACCTGGATGCTCAAGAAAAAGCAGGTGGATGAGCTCACCATTCGCGCCGGCATCAAAGGCCGCATGCAGGAGATGACTCTGCAAGTGGGCCAGCGCGTCAAAGCGGGCGACGTTCTCGCCAAAGTCGCGCAGCCGTGGAAACTGATGGCCAGGCTTCAGATCACCGAGACGCAGGCGAAGGATATTCTGCTCGGGCAGAAAGCGTCGATCGATACGCGCAACGGCATCGTGGCCGGGCACGTGAGCCGCATCGATGCTTCTATCGTGAACGGAACGCGCACGGTCGATTGCAAACTCGATGGTCCGCTGCCAACCGGCGCAGTGCCGGATCTGAGCGTTGACGGAACCGTCGAGATCGAACGGCTGGCCGATGTGGTTTATATGGAGCGGCCCGTCTTCGGGCAGCCGAACAGTCCGGCAAACATTTTCAAGCTCGATGCAGATGGCAAAAACGCATCGCGCGTACCCGTAAAGCTGGGCCATGCATCTGTCAGCAACATCGAGATTCTCGAAGGATTGAAACCAGGCGACCAGGTGATTCTGTCCGATATGCCAAATCAGGATCAGAACCCGCGAGTCCGTTTGAATTAGGAGATTTGACCATGACCGAACCTCTCATCCATATGAAATCGGTAAGCAAGGTATTTGTCACCGATGAGGTGGAGACACATGCTCTCGAAGGAATCGACCTCGATATCCAGCGCGGCGAATACGTATCGATCTCCGGCCCTTCGGGCTGCGGCAAGTCGACGCTGCTGGCGATTCTGGGATTACTCGACTCGCCGTCCAGAGGCGCGTATACGCTGAATAGCCGCGCCGTGCAGGATCTCAAGCTCAGCGAGCGCGCGCGCATCCGCAATCGCGAAATCGGTTTCGTTTTCCAGGCATTCAACCTGATCGGCGATCTCACGGTTTATGAGAACGTCGAACTGCCTCTGACCTATCGCGGCATGGGAAGCGCCGAACGCAAACGCAGAGCGCAGGAAGCGCTGGAGCGCGTGGGCATGTCGCACCGCATGAAGCATTATCCGTCGCAGCTTTCCGGAGGTCAGCAACAGCGGGTGGCGGTGGCGCGGGCCCTGGCCGGAGATCCCTCGATTCTGCTTGCCGACGAACCCACCGGCAACCTCGATTCAGCCAACGGCGAAGCGGTGATGGATCTGTTGACCGAACTGCACCGCGGCGGCGCGACCATCTGCATGGTCACGCACGATCCGCGCTATGCCCGCTATGCGGAGCGCTCGATCGACCTTTTCGATGGCCGCATTGCAGGCGTGAAGTCCGCCAACGGCACGTCATAACGGCGGAGGAATCACGATCGCCGGGCTCTTGCATTCGGCGACCGCCACAGAGCACTCGCGTGGTTTCAGATCCTTATCGAAGCAGATACGCTCTTCCTGAAACGTGCGATTCGAACACGAAGTCCGGAATGCGGTTTTCGGAAACGAAGGGTTGGCCTCTGCGAACTGTCTCTCGATCAGTTGCGGCCCTTCAGTGATCTGGTTCTCGATCGAAGTGAGCTGCACCGGGAGCTGTACCGCGGCCCGCACCTGCAGCACGTTGCTGAAATAAGCGAACGGGTTGAGCCCCGTACAGATCGCCATGAGTCGCCCATTCGTGCTGGATGAGGCCGGGGCTGTACATCGCCGGCAGCACTAGTTTGATTACGGCTTTCGGCACGGGCTTTGCCGTTCCGCACGATTCCGGGCCTCTTCCAGCAGCGTTTTCAGGCCACAGTCCGTGTGTGATGAAGCCAATGTGCCGCCCGGCCGCGCATTCTTCCGGGTTGCGCGCAGCCTCATTCCCCTGTGAACAGAAAGTAGGCGCCCACGACAAGGACAGAACGTAATAATCGAACGGCGCGGGCGCTGACTGAGCGGCGATAGCGCCTGCGATAACTGCGAGCGCGGGCAGAATAATGCGTAAAACGATATCGGGGCATGGCGTATTGAAGCGGGCGTATACTTTTCATGGTATGTCGATCAAAACAGCGTCGCTGATCCTGTTGCTGCTGGCAATCCTGACTGCGTCGGCTCAACAAACTCACGAGACGCGGCGCGTGAACGAAGCGGTACTGAAAAATGCCGGGAAAACGGGCGAGGAGTGGCTGACTTACGGACTGACGCCAGGTGAGACTCGCTACAGCCCGCTCAACCAGATCAACGCCACGAATGTGAGCCGTCTGGGGTTGGCGTGGTCCTACGACGTGGGGCCGGGCGGCGGCAACCAGGAAGCGACACCGCTGGTGTTCAACGGCACGATCTATTCCATCACCAACTGGAGCATCGTCTTCGCGGTGGATGCGCGCACGGGCAAGGAGCGCTGGCGCTGGGATCCTGAAGTAAATCAGACCGCGGTGTTTCCGAAAATCTGCTGTGGAGTGGTGAATCGCGGGCTCGCCATCTACCAGAATCTGATCATCGCGCCGATCATCGATGGCCGGCTCGAGGCGCTCGACGCCACCACGGGAAAGGTCGTCTGGGAATCGCGCGTGTCGTACCCGCAGGAGAATTACACCATCACGATGGCCCCACGAATCGCAAAAGGAAAAGTGATCATCGGGGTGGCCGGCGGCGAGTATCCGGTGCGTGGATTCTTTTCGGCGTTCGATGCCAACACGGGCCATTTCGAGTGGAAGTTCTATACGGTTCCCGGCGATCCTTCGAAGCCATTCGAGAATCCGGCTTTGGCGAAGGCCGCCACTACGTGGGATGGCGAGTGGTGGAAGTTCGGCGGCGGGGGCAGCGTCTGGGACGGCATGGCCTATGATCCGGAGGCCGACCTGCTCTATGTCGGCACCGGTAATGGTGGCCCCTGGCCGGAGGCTTTGCGGCAGTCGAAGGGTAAGGACAATCTCTTCGTCGCTTCCATCCTGGCGGTTAAGCCGGACACTGGGGAACTGAAATGGTATTACCAGCCGGTCCCGGGCGACTCCTGGGACTATGACAGCGTCCAGCAGTTGGTGCTTGCCGACGTTACGATCAAGGGCCGTCCGCGCAAGGTACTGATGCAGGCAAACAAGGATGGGTTCTATTACGTCCTGGACCGCGTGACCGGCCAGTTTATCTCAGGCCAACCGTTTACCACTGTCACCTGGGCCAAGGGACTGGATGAGGTGACCGGACGCCCGATCATCAATCCCGACTCGCATTATGGCGCCGATACGATTACCTTGTCGCCGGGAACAGGCGGCGCGCATAACTGGTCGCCGATGTCCTTCAATCCGACGACGGGCCTGGTTTACATTCCGACTTCAGCGGGCAGCACTTTCGACTTCACGCTGGATTCGAAATTCGTTTACAAGCCGGATGAAAAGAACCTGGGCATCGTTCGACCCGGCACGGCTCCTGCGACCGGCGACGCGGCTGGTGTGGCTGTTGCGAGCGCTGCCACCGGCAGGAAGCCATCGCCGCCCGAGATCGGCCCGGCACCGCCTCCGCCTGCCCAGCGAGGGATTCTGCTCGCGTGGGATCCGGTAAAGCAGAAGGAGCGCTGGCACGCGATCGGTGGCGGAGGCATTGGCGGAGGCACGGTCACAACTGCCGGAAATCTGGTGTTCCAGGTGATTCCCGATGGACGGCTGGTGGCTTATCGCGCCGATACCGGCGAGAAACTGCTGGATATCAAGACTGGTTTGCGCGGAGGCATGGGACCGCCGATCACCTGGCAGCTCGATGGCAAAGCAGTATGTGACTCTCACGGGCGGTACCGGGACGTTTAAACCCGCGGTAGGTACGAACTTCGGGCCGGCGGCGAATCCCGCGCTGCCTAAGATGCTGACGTTCGTGTTGGATGGTAAGGAACCGGTGCCGGGAGCAACTCAGTAAGAGAATTACCGTTTGCTGGGTAAGGCTACGTCGTTTCCTAATGGGCTTCTTCCCGCTCCTTTACAGTCGCGGCTCGGTACCGTTATCTCGTTTCCGAGATGGGATGAGAAGGCTGATCTCCCGGCGGGATAGCGTTAAGCTTCCCAATGGAAACGCACTCGAAGTGCAAAAGGAGACCAGCCATGAAAGAGAATACCAAGAACTCAAAGAGTCCGAAGCAGGGCAGGAAGATCCGCAAATCCGATGGGGTGACGATCGGAATGGACCTGGGGGACAAGACCAGCCGGTATTGTGTGTTGAACGCGGCGGGTGAAGTGGTTACCGAAGGGGCCTGTGCAACGACCCGGAAAGGGATGGCGCAGTTGTTCGGCGCCCTGCCGCACTGCCGGATCGCGATCGAAGTGGGAGCGCATTCGCGCTGGGTGAGCCAGTTGTTGAAGAGCCTGGGGCACGAGGTGATAGTGGCCAATGCGCGGCAGGTAAAACTGATCAGTCAGTCGAGCCGGAAGAACGACAAGCTGGATGCAGAGATGCTGGCACGGCTGGCACGCACGGACCCGGCGCTGTTACGGCCGATCCGGCATCGCAGTGAGGAAGCGCAGAAGGATCTGATGACGATTCGGATTCGGGCGGCGTTGGTGGAGTCGCGGACCGGACTGGTGAACGCGGCGCGAGGGCTGACCAAGACAACGGGCGAACGGCTGGCGTCCTGTGATGCCGACCAGATGGAAACGGGAAAGCTGGAGGAACTGCCGGCGGATCTGCGGGAAACGCTGAAACCATTGCTTGCGGAAGTGGAATCGCTGACGGAAAAGATCAAAGAATGTGACAGGAAAGTCGAGCAGATCGCGCGTGACCGGTATCCGGAAACGAAACTATTGCGGCAGGTAAGTGGAGTGGGGCCGCTGATCGCTCTGACGTACGTTCTGACGATCGAAGACAAAGAGCGATTCAAAACGAGCCGGGACGTGGGATGTTATGTGGGGCTGCGACCGAAACAGAGCGCATCGGGCGAGCGCCAGCCGGAGCTGCGGATTACCAAAGAAGGAGATGTGTATCTGCGCAAGCTGCTGGTGCAGGGAGCGCACTGCATCATGGCGAAGCGGGCGCCGGACACGGATCTGAAGCGGTGGGGAACGAAGCTGGCGGGCCGCGGGGGAAAGAACGCAAGGAAAAGAGCGATTGTGGCGGTGGCGAGAAAAGTGGCGATCCTGCTGCATCATTTATGGGTGACGGGCGAAGTATACGAGCCGCTGCGGAACAGCAAGGCCATGGCGAAAGCGGCCTGAAAGAGATTTGGTTGTGTTGAGTTAACCCAATCGCCGGGTTCGGGTGACTGCGAGGTCACGGTGGAACGGAAGCTTCGGAAACGAGGCTGTTCAGTTCGATTCCGAGATGGCAGCACCCGTTGATATTGAGGACCCCAAATGGCACCGGAGCGGAAGCTCTCCTGAAGAGTGCGAATGGAAGCAGGGCGAATCGGCGTTGGGAGCAGGGGCAAAAGCGCCTGCGGCAGCAAGGAAGGTTGAACCCCTTTCCCGTTTCCCCATCCGGGGAAAGCCGGGGCGGGAGGGTTCCCCCCACGCCGCAAAAAACGCGGCTCCCCCCACAAGAGGGCTCCGCCCCCTTGTGAATCCCCCGAAAAATCAGCGGGGGTGGTTGACAGGAGCAGGCCTTCTCATGGAAGCCGTGACCGCAAGGGAGCGGTGCTCTATTTGCCCACGAGGTGCTGGACGTCGCGATTGTTTTCGTTGCAGATGTACTCAGTCAAGCTCCCATCCTGGAGCAAGCTGAGACGATTCCAGAACCTTCCACGGCTTTGAATAAGCCCCGGGGTCGTCAATCGTAATTTCGACATTGACCCTCCCCAATTCAGGCCGGGTAAATCGCTCGATGATATGAGCCTTGTTGGTTCGCGGATGTCCTACGAGGTCGAGCCACGCCTTGTCGTTCAGTCCAACCGTATCGACCACCAGCGCATCGCCGTCCCAGTGGCCAATCGAATCACCCCACCACGTTTCCTCGACGTTAGGGTCGTGCTTCCGCCCATCAATGAAGACCTGCCGGTAGCTGTGCACGTTGCCCTCGTAGAGAATCAGGAACAGCTGCGGAGTCTGCACAATCTTCCACGGATAGGGATCTTTGCGCGGAGTGCCCATCGGCAGGCACAATCCTTCCGGGTCGTCCTTACTATTCGTCGCATTGCGCTGACGCATCAATTCGGCGGCCGAGGGCAGCATCGGAACATCCTCAGGCTTGAGATCCCGCGCGATGTTGCGGGCGATCGTCTCTCCGTTTCTGATCGGCGGGTCGCTCGGGCCCGTAGCCAGGCGCGTGATAGACACCGGAAAAATCGATGTGCCCGTCGGCCGTGCGCGGCGCGGGCAAACCTTTGGCAACCTCGGGGCCGCCGTCCTTACCTTGCGCACTCAATATCGCCGCGGCGGCAAGTAAGAGCGAAATGCCTGCGAACCATCCTACTGGGCAGGCTCCAGACGCATGAGCGCGCCGTTGTCTTCATCGGTCAAGACATACACCAGACCGTCAGGTCCCTGGCGCACATCGCGGATCCGTCTGCTTGAGATCCGTAAGCAACGACTGCCGGCTGGTCTCATCCCAGTTCTGGTTGAAGACAAGCCGCTCCAGATGCCCGACGCCTTGCACCGCGCCACCCAGCATCGCGCCCACGAGCACGTTGTTTTTCCACTCCGGGAAACGATCGCCGGTGTAGAAAGCCATTCCGGAAGGAGCGATCGACGGCGCCCAGAAAACGATTGGCCCGATCATTCCCTCGCCGAAGCTCTGGATTTGGGGCCCTGAATAATCGCGGCCGAAGCTGACTTTAGGCCAGCCGTAGTTGCCGCCGGCCTTGATGATGTTGATCTCATCGCCGCCATAAGGCCCGTTCTCGTTGTTCCACAGGTCGCCCGTGGCGGGATTGAACGCGAGCCCGAGCGAATTGCGATGCCCCATCGAGAAGATTTCGGCTTTGGCGCCCGGCTTGCCCGCAAACGGGTTTCCCGGCGCGGGTGTGCCGTCTTCGCGCAGCCGCAGGATCTTCCCGCGCAGACTGGTGAGTTCCTGCGCAGCATTGCCATTCGAAGCGCCTGTGGTCATGTAAAGCATCCCGTCCGGGCCCCATGCCAGACGAGATCCCGAGCCGCCGTCGCCTGCCCACGTATCGCAGATCAGGATATCTTTCACGTCGACCAGCTTGTGTCCATCGAGGCGCCCGCGCGCAAGCGTGGTGGCGACTTCCTTATCGGTTATGTCCTTCGTGTAGGTGAGGTAGACGAGATGATTCTCAGCGAATTTCGGATGCGGCAGCACTTCCATCAGACCGGATAACCGAACCGCATGGACAGCCGGGACGCCCGCGATGGGCACCGGATCGAGAACGCCGTCATGCATCAGCCGAAGCGTGCCCTTGCGTTCCGTTACGAGCATGTCGCCGCCGGGCAGAAACGCCAGGCTCCAGGGATGCGATAGGCCGCTCGCCAGGGTGGTTGCCTTGACCTGCGTGGGCCTCGCCTTGGCCTTGCCTTGCGGCTGCGCTTTGGCATTTGTGGCCAGCGAAGCCCCTGCGACAAACGCCACGCAAACCAACGACAGGAACAATACCGGACGTTTCATGGTGCCAAGTATATAATCAGCAATTCCCGTTTCCAACCGGCGCGACCGCCGATGAACCATCCCGGTCCGGATGAAGATGTGAGGCCCTCGGACCTTATCTCGTCAGGCTGGCCATCAGGTGGGTGTGTTTGTACTGGCGCGCCAGATCCAGCGCTGTTAATCCTTCCTTCGTCCGCAGGTTCGTACGCGCACCGGATTTGAGCAACAGATCGACCATCGCCGAATCCCCAAAGTCAATTGAAGCCGCATACAGCAGCGGCGTCATCCCCTTCTTATCGACATGATTTACGTCCGCCCTGCGATCGATCAGCAAGCGCGCCATCTCCACGCGGTTCGCGATCGCTGCCCAGGAAAGGACCGTAATGCCGTCGTCGTCCATTTCATTCACATTGGCTCCGGCATCCAACAAGGCGCGAACGGAATCGGTACGATGCGTGGTCGCCAGAGCCATCAGGGGCGTCAACGGGAACATGCCGATGAAGTTCATCTTGTCGTCCAGCTTGTCTCCCTCTTTGTGGAGTCGGTCGACGATGCCGGAGTTACCGGAAAAAGCAGCGAGAAATATCGGGAAAGCATTGAACATCGGCGCACCCTGGCCGCTCGGCAGCCGCATTTTGGCGCCGTGGTCCAGCAACAGATTCATCGCCGCGATGGAGCCGGGATATTGCGCCGCCACGAGAAGCGCCGAATACCGGTCCTTCGCCCGTGCATCCACGTTCGCACCGCGATCAATCAGCAGCTTCATTTTCGCGGCGTCCGGCGTGGTCAGCATCAGGGCCGTGAGCCCTCCCGCTTTGGTCGCCGAATTTGGATCGAACCCCGCATCGAGCAGTCTCCTCACATCGGCCGTGCTGCCGAACAGCAGCGTTTCGGCCCAGGGTTCGATACTCGCGGGCTGCGCTTCGTTGGGGGCGACTGGACTGGGTTTTGCGGGTCCAAGGGCGGAGGCGAGCGCCATCACGACCCAGCTCTCGCCCATCGTGGAAATGAACTGATCGTGCCCGTAAGCATGGGTTGTCTCAAAATACTTCGGGCTAACAGGCGCCGGCGGATGCAGCCGCGACACGACGTGCCAGGTGCCATCCGCAGCCTGCGTGCTCAGCAGGTAGCCGATGCCGCGCTGCCAAGCCGGGTCTTTCACCGGAACCTCCCCCGCTTCGTGCAACGCGATCAAAACCTGGCCGGTGGAGTAAGCGTCGCTCGATCGGCCATCGAGCGAGTTCCATCCCCCGTCGGTTTGCTGGGCGCCTTTAAGCGCGGCGGCCAGCTTCGCAAGTGTGGGCTTATCCGCGCCGGCCCAGTTGAGTCCCTGCAGCTGGTACACCCGCTCTTCGATCACGTGGGGCTGGTGGGAAAGCAGCCAGCTTCGCGCGCGCGCGGCCCGCATCTCGATGTCGGCTTTCTGGCTCGGGTGTCTGTAAAGCTGAATGGCATGCAGAGCGATCGCCGTCGCCGTGAAGGGGCTATACGACTCGGGCGGTCTCTCATCGGCGGACTCCCAATGCCCGCCGGCCTCCTGGCGGGCCGCGAGCAAGCGCGCGTAGACTGCGGTGACCAGGCTGGGCCGCATTCCCACAGCGTTTGCCGCCATCAAGCCATAGCCATCGTCCAATGCCGGATCGATGATGTGCGTGTACTCGACCGCCCGTTCGAAGTTGGAATAGAAGCCGAAAGCGGCGGCTGCGTCGGCGTGGGCCGCCTGTTCGTCAATGGAACTGCCATGCTCGCGTGCGTACCGGAACGCAAGCGCCGGCGGGATTTGCTGGTGGCAGGAAAAACAATTCGCTTTGGAGTACCAGTTTTTCTGGCTCTTCTGAATGATCGCGACCGCCTTTGTGGCGGCTTCCTGAATGCGCGCCGTGGAAGCATCGCCCGCCCAGAGCACCGAGAACGAAAACAATATTCCGATCAAGAGCTTCATCGATCCTCCATGACTTGTCCCGGCTTGCGCGATCAGATCAGTGTATAGTTACGCGGCCCCGAAGTGAGGACAAACTACCTGGCAGAACAGGCTTCCGGACTCCACCCTTTGGCATCGGCCTGCTTCTTGAAGTGCGTGCTCGTGATGAACGGTGAGCTCAGATACTCGGGATCCTTCACCTCAGTCGAAACCACCAGCCAGTCATCGCCGTTGGGGGCAGTGATCCGGTCATAGTATTCGGTCAGCACCGTATTGGCGCTATACGGAACCCCGTTCTTACGAAGATATCCGGGCAGCAGATGAGTTGTCACAACCTTCAAATCGCCAGCTCGGGGCTGTCCGCGGCCTGTTGTTGCGGGCTCCCATTCTGCCAGCGAAAAACCCTGCAGCGAAGGCGCCGCATCCGGCTCACCGCTGAAATGGAAAAGGCGAGTCTGTGTTCCCGCATCCGTGTCGATCCGCAGGGTCGTATCGTTTTCCCAGGTGATATGCAGCCGTCCGGGAACACGCATCAAACCCGCCGCGCCGTACGACCGGCACTGATTGCCCGCGGCCTCATCCTTCGCCGGGTCCCACGTATCGGCCACCTTACGACCCGCCGCATTCAAAGGAACACCCGCATAATTTCCTTTTGGCGGAGTGACCATGCGGAATTTCCAGTCCTCGGTTACAACGGAAACCCAATAGCCGGTCATATCGATCGGGGCGGCCTGGCGGGGTGCCGCAGCAGGTCCGCGGCCGCGTCCAGCCGCCGGCCGGGGCGGTGCTGCGGAAGGATTAAAGGGAACCTGTGCGGCCAGTATCAATGTCGCGGCGAAAAATGCCGCGGCCAATCTATTCACTCGTGTCACCGGGATTGTTGCCCCATCCGAATCCATCCGATTTCCTGTGGAGGGTCTTCAGCGCGCCTCGATGGTCCGCTGCCGTGCGCGACGGATTGATGGTGACGACGACTTCATCGCCCACCTTAAGCGTGTCCCGCTTGATCCCCTGCTGACCCAGCTGCCCGGACGATCGCCATTCGAGCGACCAGCGCTGCATCACTCCCTGATCGTCCTTCGCCTCGATCTGCAAAAACGAATGCGGATTGCGGAAAAGGAAATCGATGATCTTTCCATCGAGCTTGACCTCTTTGTCGGGATAGTAAGTCGCGGCGAGAGAGTGGTGGGCATAGGCGGTCGCTCCAAAGACGAACGCCCCCGTGAAGGCGATCAGCTTTGCTACTAACGCTGCGCGTGATTTACGGGTCATCATTTTCTCCATAATTATTTCTTTTGCACAGTCTTGTATACGGCTTCGATGAACATTGACGTCGTCCACGGGCCGCTATCCGAGCCATACAGACCGTCGTAGTCAAAGGTAGGCTTGGCCGCCTTGACCTGCTCCAGCGTCATGCCCTTGTTCTTCAAATCCTGAATGCGGTCTCGCATGATCGCAACCATGTTCCGATAGTTGGCCAGGTCGCCCGTATCGCACAAGCGTCCGTGACCCGGTATCACCATCGTGCCGCCTTGCGAGCGGAATTCCGGAATCGCCTCATCGAGGATGCGGTTCAAAGCGTCGAGCTCGCCGTTGATGGTGCCGCCCTTCGCGACATCGATCATCGGATAGCTTTCCGTATTCAAAATGTCGCCTGCGGCAATAACATCCGAATAGCGGAAGAAGACCATGCTGTCGCCGTCGGTATGAGCGGCGGGCGTGATGAATGATCCGAACACCTTCGCCATTGAAAAATTCGCTGAGCTTGTAACTCGCGGCGTGATAAGTGTCGGTGGGCAGCGCACCGGATGGCGCGGCTTTGTCGCCGGACCCGGGCTCGCTCATCCTCGTAAGCACGTTCTCATGCGCGATCACCGTAGCGCCCGGCGCGATGCCAACCGGGGGAAACGTAACGCCGACGATCTTCGCATCCGCCGGAAGCTCCGCCAGCCGCTCATTCCCGCCGATGTGATCCGGATCGACGCTGGTATTGATGATGAAGCGGACAGGCTTGGGGGGCGCCGGCGAACTGATGATCGCGTTCAGGGACGGGCTCGACCACCCGGCGGGAGTGCCGGGGCAATGCAGGCCCACGCAGCGATTCGGAACTGGTGTCGATGTGATCGCCGTAGCCATTTCCAGCACCTTCGACATCAGTTTGGTGCTCATCGAGGAAACACCCGTATCGACGAGGAGGATCCCGTCGCGCCCGATCGATGCCGCGATATTTCCGCCGTCGCCAACCAGCATGTAGACGTTGCCCTGCACGGGAAGCACTTTGATCTCGCCGCTGGCGGCGCTTAAATTCAAAGGCGGAGCCGCAACTTTAGCCGCCACTCCGGGCGCCGAGTGCGGCTCCTTCGCCTGGCCGGATTTCAGCTTCGACCGGAATTCGGGATAAGTCGACTCCGCCCCGCCGCGCGCCGCGACCGCCGGAATATCATCCGCCCCGAGATTCGGATTCTGCCCCGGCAGGAAGTGCGGAACGGCAGTCGAAATATTTTCTTCGCTGACCGTGCAGGGGTAGTAGGAAAGCTGAGTATGCGGATCGAGCTGGTAATTGGTGGTCTGAATGAATGGCTCTTCGAGCCAGACCGGATCTGTGATGATCATCGTCACCAGCAGATAGTCGCCATGCCGCGTGATGTATTCCATCATCGTGGCCTTATCGCTGAATGACGCCCCGTTGCGCCGCAGATAAGCGCCCTTGAGGTGCGTGGTGGTGATCACCAGCATGTTGCCCTGCCACTTGCCCGTCGAGAAACCGGACCATGTGTGCGGAGCATATTCGGGCGGATGCGGCCGGCCATCCATGAACATCGGCCGCTCCATGGAACGCAGATATTCGAAATGAAACGCAGTGAGCTCGCGGGAAACCGGATCGTACTCTTCGGTGATTCGCACCGCTCCCAGTGCGCGCCACTGATACGGGCCCGGATGGGGCCTGCACTGAAATTCGGGCAGGCTCCACTCGGAGTGGTCGTGGCTGTCCGCCTTCATGCGGCCAGCGTCATTGAGCGGAATTCCCTGGTAATCGCCTAGCGGAGGACCGCCCGACCGCTCGTAGGAATCTTCGGTGATCCGGTCGGCCCAGACGCCCGCGAGATCAACCTGCGCATGGGCAGGGACGAGGTAGGCCAGACCGGCAAACAAACAGGCGGCGAGGTGAGATCTGAACATCATTTCCCGGTGCCGAGTTTATCATCCTTACCCGGCCCGTCCTGCACGGCCCGCTATACCGCGCAAGACGCAATGTCAAATCACTTCGCGACTACTTCTGGTCGATGAACTGATAGCCGCTGTTGTCGTTGCCGTGAACGAAGAGTTTATCCAGGCGCCACAGATCGCCATCCTTCTGGATCGTGACCTGGGTTTTGCCGTCCGCCTCGCGACGCGTCGATTTTCACCGCGGAAAGAGTGACCGCCGGGGTGTGCTCGGAGCGCATCACGAAATATTCAACACCATCGCCCATGTCGATCGTCGACAAGGTATATTCGCCGCTCGGCAGCGTGGTCGCGCCGACGGTTACTGCGTGCGGCAGGTTAACCGTGACCCGGTTGACCGATCCCGCGAACATGGCGCTCGCCATGAAAAGACCAAAGACACACGTCTGACCAATACGCGAAAATGCGTTCTTCATTTTTTTATCCGTCCTGTCGTTTTTATTTGGCCTCGCGCCGCCCGGCTCAATCAGTGCCGCGGCTCACGTTGCCTGCTGTATAGGAGAACGAGATCGCGCAGCTCCCTGGTTACGGGCTTACGCCAACGTTCACAAGGCTTTACATTGACAAAGCATTACACACAAGGCTTTACAAAGGCCCCGGCGTAACCTAAGCTCGATCCAGAGTGCAGACGGTTGATTCTCGCCCTCGTTTTTCCCGCAATCAGTTTTGCGCAGACGGCCGATCTGGCCGTAACGAACGCACGCATCTACACGGTGAATCCGAAGCAGCCGGCGGCCTCGGCAATCGCGGTGCGGCAAGGCAGGATCATCGCGGTCGGAGATAGCGTTTCCCGCTACGTTGGTGCTTCCACCACCCTCATCGACGCGAAAGGCGCAACCATCATTCCGGGCCTGATCGATTCGCATGGCCATGTCCGGGGACTCGGTGACATGCTCGGCGAAATCGATCTGCGCGGCGTCACATCGGAACGCGAGATCGTTGCGAAGGTGCGTGAAGCCGCGGCCCATTCCAAACCCGGCGAGTGGATCCAGGGCCGCGCGTGGGATCAGAATCTCTGGGCGGGCAAACAGTTTCCCGACTCGGGCGGCATTTCGAGCGCAGCCCCGGATAATCCGGTGTCGCTCGAGCGCGTGGATGGCCACGCCCTCTGGGTAAACCGCAAAGCACTCGATATCGCGGACATCAATTCGCGCACCACCGATCCGCCCGGCGGGAAAATTCTGCGCGATGCCAGAGGCGCGCCGACGGGAGTCCTGCTTGACCAGGCGATGCAACTCGTCAGCCGCAAAATTCCTGCGCCAACTCCGGAACAGATTGAACAGAGCCTTCTGCGTGCCACGGAGGAATGCGCGCGTGTGGGCCTGACCACCGTGCATGATGCGGGCGTGCAATACGCGGACATTGCGGGCTATCGGTCGCTGATCCGCAAGGGACAATTGCCGATCCATATTTACGCGATGATTCTCTATCCCAACCCGCTGCCGGACAAGCCGGAGGTCGGCGACTATCTGACGATTCGAAGCACCAAGCTGGTGGCCGATGGCGCGTTGGGTTCAAGAGGAGCGGCGATGATCGAGCCGTATTCGGATGACCCCGGCAATCGAGGCCTGCTGATCCTCGATCGCGCCACCATTCGCGCCGCGGCGGAAAAGGCGATTGCCAGAGGCTTCCAGGTCAATACGCACGCCATCGGCGATCGCGCCAACCGCACCGTGCTCGACGCCTACGCCGACGTATTGAAAGGCCCGAACGATAAGCGCTTCCGCATCGAGCATGCGCAGGTGGTGGCGCCTGCGGACTTCGCCCGCTTCAAGCAGCTTTCGCTCGTGGCGTCGATGCAGGCGACGCATGCGACCAGCGACATGCTCTGGGCTCCCGACCGCGTGGGACCGCAGCGAATCGAGGGCGCGTACGCGTGGCAGACGTTTCTGCACCTCGGCGTGCATGTGCCGAACGGATCGGATTTTCCGGTGGAGGATCCGAATCCGTTGTGGGGATTCTACGCGGCCGTCACGCGCCAGAAGCAGGACGGCACGCCGCCCGGCGGCTGGTTTCCGAACCAGAAAATGTCACGCGAAGAAGCACTGCGCAGCTGGACCATCGAAGGCGCTTACGCGGCGTTCGAAGAGGACCGCAAAGGTTCGCTCGAACCGGGCAAGATGGCCGATTTCGTGATGCTCTCCGACGACATCATGACCGTGCCCGCCGCGGAAATCCTGAAGACTCGCGTGATGATGACCGTGGTGGAGCGGGAAGATTGTCTTCAAACGATGAGTTGTGCCCTCCTGTGGTAGCCCCGACCATGGTGCTTCTATGCTTGCCATACGATGGAAGCACTCCCGCGATTACCACGTTCGATACGGCTATAGCGACGCTCAATGTTGCCGTCGGGAACTTTGAGCTCGGGCTCATTGGATAGGCTGGACTTTGCGGCCGTCAATTTTAACGAAGCTGGAGCAAGGCCGCCGACCCCTGAGCCCTCGTCCGCGTTGCTGATGATTCCGGGATTGGTATTAGCGGGCGTACAGTTCGCGAAAGGGTGCTTCTTACCGCTCCTTTGCAACTCTGACGTGAATTCGTGGAACTCGGGGCCGTTGGGGCTTGTAGCGTTCAACAACGATATTTCGGCTTTCGACGCGGCGGCTGACGCGTTCAACACGGCGACCAGCGGAAGTTATGCAACCGTGCTTCAGGTGTCGCCCTACGGGTCGGTCTCCCGGTACGAGGTCGGGAATTTCGACTCGGGCTCACTGGACAGGCCGGATTTTGCGTCCGCCGTAGCTTCGTTCAACATTGCGGCGGTGAATTTTAACGTAGCGGGAGCCAGTCCGCCGGTCAGCCTGGAGCCGTCGCCAGTCGCGGCTCTGGAGAAAAGTGAGTGACTGATTCCGAAGCCGCCGGCACCTGAGCCATCGTCCGCGTGCTGACGATTGCGGGAACGGTATTAGCCGGGGTCGGTTCGCGAAGACACGCGCTCGTCAGTATTTCTTTGTGAGCCCGGTGCGCGGATTCGAAACTTCGAAATGCCCGTCCGCATGCGCGGTGAGTTTTATGTAATTTCCGGCATCGCCTTCGGTCGACATATTCGCGATCAACGGCTCACCGGTGTTGTGTTCCTTCCCGCCCGCCGCCGAGAAGTGCACTTGCCAGATATCGAGTAAGCCCCGGAGACGAATGGATCGTGTCCCACGCCTCGATCGTTCCGCCCTTCTTTTCGCCGTTGTCCATGATCGCGACTTTTGGATGCAACGCATGCACCAGCGCCGCCGATCCGCTGATGTCCTGCCCGTGGTGGCTCACGATATAAACGTCCGCCTGGCCCAGTTTGTTGGCGGGGCACATCAGATCCTGCTCCTTATTCCACGTCAGATCGCCCAGGTCGACCACCCGGAACTTCCCCAGCACGATCACGCTGCCCACCGACCGCGCATTCTCCGTCGGATCAGCGTCCTTCGGCTTGAAAGCGGCACATAATGGATTCGGCTGCCCCGCCCCGGGCAGCGGCTTCTCGATCACGTTCCCCGCCGCCGAAACGATCGTCCAGTCCAATCCTTTGATCGGCAGCTTGTCGCCGGGCTTCACCACGATGTGATTTCCTTTCGCGACTTCCTTCTGGTAATCGTCATACAGCTTCTGCCCGGCGGGCGTGTGCTCTACGGTGTCGCCGTGATCGATGAAATTCTTAATCGGTAAACGTGCCGCAATCGCAGGCACGCCGCCCACGTGGTCGGCGTGATAGTGCGTGATCAGCAGGTAATCGATCTGCGTCACGCCGGCCAGCTTCGCCGTCGCCGCGATCCGGTCCGCGTCCCGGCCGTTGAAACCGGGGAAACCGGTATCGATCAAAACGCTCTGTCCGGAAGGCGTCACGAACAGGGTCGATTGGCCGCCTTCCACGTCGATCAGGTAGGCCGTCAGATCGCCGCTTGCGGCAAAGCAGGCGACCAGGCCAACGAACATCAGATAAAACAGCACGGCATTCGCGAAACGTACTTTCATGGTCCGCAGCTTGTCACGTTGCAAGAAATTATGCAACTGGATCGAGTCATCGTGGCCGTTATCCTCTATGAGCTGATCGTAAGCGTCGGGGATGCAGTTCAGTTGCGAAGTGCGCAAGGAAACCTGGACACACACATCGCAGGGATCGAAATGATACGCACCTCTGGGACGGCGCTAGCATCTCAGATTCAGCCCGAGGCGTTGTTGCGTTCAGGCAGGCTTTCCGGCCAGGAAGTCGCGGACGATCCGGATGAAATCCGCGGTGGCTTCCTGATCGGGATAGTGGCCGAGGCCCGGCATCACCACGATCCTGACATCGGGGAGAGTTTGCTTCAGCTTCTCCTGCGTTTCCGGCGGCACGATTCGGCTCGCGCCGCCGAGGATATAGATCGTCGGGCACTTGATCTTTTCGACAAAGCGCCACAGTTCGGTGGGGACGAAGCCTTTGGCGAGGTTGGGGTCTCGCTTCCATTCGATGCGTCCGTCGGCGCGCTGCTTGCTTCCAAAATGCGCGTAGCTGGCGAGGATCGGCTCGGGTATTTTGGGATTGCTCTTTTTCAGCGAGGCGAGAAGTTCTTCTTCGGACGCCCAGCCGTTCGCTTCCTGCTGTACCTGGCGGGAGAAGGCCGACGCGATGTCATTCGTGCGCTCGGGTCCCACGTCTTCGGAAATCAGCCGGGACACGCGGTCGGGATGCAGACCCGCATAGACCTGAACGACGCGGCCTCCGGTTGAATTGCCGAGCAACGTTATATTGCGCAGGTTGAGCTGATCGACCATGGCTTCGAGATCTTTGACGTAATCTTCGACGAGGTAGGCGCCGTCAGGAGACCAGGCGGAATCGCCATGACCGCGCATATCGAGGGCGATCACGTGGTAATCCGATTTGAAATACGGGGCGATGTGATCGAACTGATGCGCCACGCGGCTGATGCCGTGCAGCATGATGAAGGGCGGCTTGTCCGGCGAACCCCAATCGAGATAGTGGAGACGCAGGCCGTTGACCGTGATGAAGCGGTCCGACGACTGCGCTGAGGCGAGACCCGCGAAGAGCAGCAGGAGAGCGGCCTTGCGCACTAGGGCTTTACAACCTTCACCATGTAGTAATTGACGGAGTGCGGGACTTCTTTGAACCAGTGCGGCGTGCCCGCCGGGATCACGATCACGTCGCCTTTCGTGAGGTGATGAACTTCCCCGCCCTCGATGTCCGTGCCGAGCAGCTGGCCTGGGCCGGTTTGTTTTCCGCCGATCATCGTGCCGCCGGTGATGAAGGTCGCTTCGCCATCGGTGATGTAGAAGATGTCGGTCTCTTTCTCGTGGACTTCGACCTGGCCGGCTTTGTCGCGGCGCGCACCCGAGACCTTGTAATCGGATCCGGACGCCAGCGCTCCGCCTTTGGCGAGCGCGACCGCGGCCTTATCGTGATCGACGTAAGCTGACCGACATCGGCGGCCGAGGCAAACGCGGCGCACGCCAGAATTGCGAGACATAGTTTCATTGATTTTCTTTCCTGTTCTGTTCGACGAGCGCCTTCTTGAGAATCGCGGCGGCGGGCGGGAATTCCTTGCGGGCATTCGCGTAGAAGGCCCCCTGCGCCAGCATCAGCGGGGTCCAACCCAGCTTGTTGGTGGCATCGACCTTCGCTCCGTGGTCGACCAGATACTGCACAATGGACGGCTGTCCGGAAACCACCGCGCCGTGCAGCGCGGTGCTGCCGCTCCAGCGAAGGTCGCCGGCATCCCGAGGCAGTTTGTCGAAGTTGGTCGGGTAATAAAGGAGCGTGTATTCGGTGCCGCCTTCCATCGTGAAGTTGCCGAAATCGGCATGGGCGTTGATGTCGTTGCCCAGCTCGATTGCGAGCTTGACGGCTTCGAGGCGTTCGCTTTCGGAGCAGCCGGTGTAGGGTCCGGGCGTCTCGCCTTCCCATGTACCGAGCCCGGCAGCGGCCATTAAAGGCGTGATGTTCTGCAAGGTCGGTATCTTCGGATCGGCGCCGGCGGCAACGAGAACGCGCATGTAGGCAACATCGCCGGTTTGCGCCGCGACATAGAACGGAGTGGCGCCCACATAGCTCAGCAGATGGCGGCCGACATCGATATTGGGCGGATTTTTCACCGTGCCGCCTTCTTTATCGAAGCGATTCTCGCGCCATGAGATGCGCACGTTCGGATTCGCGCCGCGCTTCAACAGCGCCTGCGCGAGTTCGAGGGCGGTGACTTTTCCGGTCGGAACCGGCGGACCCTTCAGCTTGCCGCCAACGCCCGCGCCTCCGTCCGCGCCGGGCCTTCGCAGCCAGGCCAGCGTGTGCAGGGTGGACCCGCGCGGATCGGGCGCATTGGGGTCGGCGCCGTGGTCGAGCAGGACCATCGCGAGTTCGAAGTACGCGTTGACGGCGGCCATGTTGAGGGCGCTGGTGCCGTCCGGCGCGACGTCGTTCACGTTGGCGCCGTGTTGCAGGAGCACGTTCGTGGCATCGATGTGGCCGTTGCGCACGGCGAAGAGCAGAGGGCGTGAATCCACCGGGGGATTTCGCTTTCACGTCGGCGCCGAATTCGATGAGGAGCGCGGTGGCGTCGGCGTTGCCTTCGGAGGCGGCCCACATCAATGCGGTCTGGCCTTTCACGGGCTCTTTGGCATTCACGTTCGCGCCGTGGCTCAGGAGCACCTTCATCGCATCCACCTTGCCGGTGAGCGCGGCGGTCATCAGCGCGGTCTGCCCTTCTTCGGAGGTGCTGTTCGGATCGGCTCCGGCCTTCAGCAGGTGCTCGACGATGGCTGCGTTGCCGTTGGTGCAGGCGAGCGAAAGAGGTGTGATCCGGTAGGCGGTCTCGGCCTTTGCGTCGGCGCCCGCGGCGATCAGGAGGTCGGTGATCTCGAGATTGTCGCGCTGCACCGCCCAATGCAAAGCGCTCGAGCCATCGGCCTCGCGGATGTTCGGATTGACGTGCTGCGCAAGTAATGCGCGGGTGGCGTGCGCGTCCGATTTCTTCACTGCTTCGATCAGCCGCAGATCGCTCGCGGCGGCGCAGAGAGCGGTGGCCAAAAATACAGCAATCAGTCTGCCGGGACGGGTCATCAACATTTCCTCCGCTGCTGGACAGTATATTTGATTGAGAAGAGATCGTATGTTGAGGCAGTTGTTCCTGATTTCCGCATCGGTAATGGTGGCTGCCGGCCAGTCATCCGCCCGAAGCCACGTTCACGAAATACTGCGTTACCTGTCACAACGCCCGGCTCAAGACGGCGGGATTTGTGCTGGACACCGCGGACCTCAAGAATGTCGGCGCGCACGCGGAGACCTGGGAGAAGGTGGTCCGGAAGCTGCGGACGGAGGCGATGCCTCCGGCGGGCGCTCCGCGGCCGGATCGGGCGACATACGATTCGACGGCGGCATATCTCGAAACCGAACTGGATCGCGCGGCTGCTGCCAAGCCGAACCCGGGGAGTCTGCCGCTGCTGCATCGGCTCACGCGCACGGAATACCAGAACGCGATTCGCGATCTGCTCGCGGTCGATGCGCTGCCGAAAGAGATGGATTATTCGCTGCTGCTGCCGGCGGACAACGCGAGCAGCGGATTCGACAACATCGCGGACCTGCTGTTCGTTTCGCCGACGTCGATGGAGCGTTATCTGGATGCCGCGGCGAAGATCAGCCGGCTGGCGATCGGCGACCCTGCCACGCCCGAGATGGTGAATATTTATCGCCTGTCCGACGAATCGCCGCAGGATGTGCGGCTGGATGAATTACCGTTCGGGACGCGCGGCGGCGTGGCGGTCCGCAGCGATTTTCCGGTCGATGGCGAATATGCGGTCAAGGTGGAGTTCGCCAATTCGAGCCGCGATCAGAATCAGCTTTTGATCACTGCCGACGGGAAGCGCGTAGTTCTCGATGACGGTGGGCGGACAGGCGGGCCGCGGTTCCGAGAAGACGCGCGAGTTTCGCATCCCGTTGAAGGCCGGGCCGCAACTCATCGGCGTTACCTTCATCCAGCGGGATGAAACGCGCGACGAACAGACCCTGCGGCCTCGCATGCGCGGCCGGGGAACGCAACTGGCGATGGCCAGCGTGACGATCAGCGGTCCTTATAACGTGTCGGGATCGGGCGATTCGCCCAGCAGACGGCGCATTTTTGTGTGTCACGACGCGAACGATACCTGCGCGCGGCAGATTCTTTCCACGCTTGCGCAACGCGCTTACCGGCGGCCCGTCACGGATGCGGATCTGCAATATCTGCTGCCGTTCTACACGGCGGGGCGCGGTGAGGGTGGAAACTTCGAAGCGGGAATTCAGCGGGCGCTCGAAAGGCTGCTGGTCAGTCCGCAGTTCCTGTTTCGGATCGAGCACAATCCGGAGGGTTCGGCACCACAGCGCATCAGCGATCTGGAACTGGCATCGCGGCTTTCGTTCTTCTTATGGAGCAGTATTCCGGATGACGAGCTTCTCGCCCGGGCCGCCAAGGGCGAATTGAAAGATCCGGCGGTGCTCGATCGCGAGATTCATCGCATGCTGGCCGACGACCGGTCGCAATCGATGGTGACGAACTTCGCGGAGCAGTGGCTCTATCTGCGCGACATCGAAGCGAAGCAGCCGGACGAGCTGCTGTTCCCCGACTTCGACGACAGCCTGCGGCAGGCGTTCCGCAAGGAGACCGATCTGTTCCTGAATGCCGTGCTGCGTGAGAACCGGAGCGTGGTCGAGCTGCTGACGGCAAATTTCACATTCGTGAACGAACGGCTGGCGAAGCATTATGGAATTCCGAACGTGGAGGGGAGTTATTTCCGGCGCGTGACGTTGCCGGAAGGAAGCGTGCGGGGCGGATTGCTGGGGCAAGGCAGTCTTCTGACGCTGACTTCGTATTCCACCCGAACGTCGCCCGTGGTGCGCGGGAAATGGGTTCTGGAGAATCTGCTTTCCGCGCCACCGCCACCACCGCCGCCCAATATTCCGGCGCTGAAAACGGAGGCTAGCGAGACCGGGAAGCCGCTTTCCATGCGCGAGGCGATGCTGCTGCACCGCGCGAATCCGGCGTGCGCGGGCTGCCATGCCCGCATGGACCCGATCGGATTCGCGATGGAAAATTTCGATGCGGTGGGGCGCTGGCGCGATACGGATGCCGGGGGCGCCGATCGATACATCCGGCGTTTTTCCGGATGGCACGAAGTTCGATGGCATGGCCGGTCTGAAGCAGGTGCTGGTGGGGCATCCCGAGCAGTTTGTTTCGACGATCGCGGAAAAGCTGCTGATGTACGGGCTCGGGCGGAATCTGCAGTATTACGATGCGCCGGCAGTACGGGCGATTGTGCGTTCGGCGGCGGCGAAGAATTATTCGTTTGAGGCGCTGGTTGCGGGTGTGGTGAAGAGTCCGGCGTTTCAGATGCGGGCACCGCAAGCCGCCACCAAGTCAACGACGGCCAAATTGCAGTAAGATTGAGGGCATGTTCGTCACCAGGAAAGCGCTTCCGCGCCGGACATTTCTGCGCGGGATGGGTACGACGATGGCGCTGCCTCTGCTCGACGCGATGGTTCCGGCTTTGTTCGGGAAGGCGGTTCAGGCCACTCCTCGTCTCGGATTCGTCTACATTCCGAACGGCGTCATCCTCGATCAGTGGAAGCCGACCGGGCCGGATTTATCGCCCACCCTGAAGCCTCTGGAACCGGTCAAGGATCAGCTGAACGTCATCACCGGCCTCGCGCATCTGCAGGCCAATACGTTCGGCGACGGCACGGGCGATCATCCGCGCGCATCGGCGGCGTGGCTGACCGGCGTTCATGCGTACGACCGCACGCGGCCGGGCGTGGAAGTGAAACTGGCGACCAGCGCTGGATCAACTGGCGGCGCAGGTAATCGGCAGGGACACGCAGGTGTCTTCGCTCGAACTGATGCTGGAAAATCCGACGCAGATTTCGTGCGACAGCGGCGATTGCTTTTACACGAACACGATCTCCTGGCGCAATCCGACGACTCCGAACCCGACCGAAGCGCATCCGCGGATCATTTTTTCGCGGTTGTTCGGCGATGGCGGCAGCGCTTCGCAGCGGGCCGCACGCGCGACAAAGAACGGAAGCATTCTCGATTCGGTGATGCAGGAAGCCGCCAGCCTCGACCGGAGTCTGGGCTCGGGCGACCACGGCAAGCTCACGGAGTATCTGGATTCGGTACGCGAGATCGAGCGCAGAATTCAGAACGCGGAATCGCAGAGCGCAAGGTCGGTTGAGTTGCCGGAGCGGCCAATCGATATTCCGGAATCGTTCGACGAACACGCGAAGCTGATGTTCGATCTGCAGGCGCTGGCCTATCAGGCGGACGTCACGCGGGTGTTCACCATGGTCATGGGGCGCGAGCTCAGTGCGCGAACATTCCCGAATATCGGCGTGCCGGAACAGCATCACGCCGTTTCGCATCATCGGAACGATCCCGACCTGATCGCGAAGAAGGCGAAGATCGACAACTATCACATCCAGCTGCTTTCCTACTTCCTGCAGAGACTGCAGAAGACGCCGGATGGCGACGGTTCGCTGCTCGATCACAGCCTGATTCTCTACGGCGGCGGCATGGGGAACGGCAATCTGCATGAGCACACTCGATCTGCCGACGTTGCTCGCAGGAAAGCTGTGCGGCCGATTGAAGACGGGCCAGCACCACGCGTATCCGGACAATACGCCGATGTCGAATCTTCTCGTCACGATCCTCGACAAGGCCGGGGTGCAGACCGAAAAGCTGGGCGACAGCACGGGCCAGCTGCAGCCGGACTATCTGTCGCTATCCTGAAGTACGAATGTTCGTACAAAAGGGATTTCAGGCCATACTGGCCGCAGCTTTCCTGGCAACGCAGCTGTCGGCTCAGGACGAGACACCGGATAAACGCCTCCAACGCAGCGTAGAGACGTTTCACGCGATCATGGCCGCGCCTGACCGCGCGATCCCGATCGACCTGCTCGACAAAGCCTTGTGTATCGTGATCGTGCCGGACGTCAAGAAGGCCGCGTTTCTTGTCGGCGCTGAGTACGGGCGCGGGTTCGCTTCATGCCGCGCGCCGGGCAACTGGAGCGCTCCGGCGCCGGTACGGTTGACCGGAGGGAGCTTCGGCCTGCAACTGGGCGCGGATTCGACCGACATCATTCTGCTGGTGATGAACGAGAAAGGTCTGGAGCGGCTGCTCGCGGATAAGGTCGCACTCGGCGCGGATGTGGCCGTGGCCGCGGGTCCGGTAGGCAGGGACGCCAAGGCGAATACCGATGTTCTGCTGCATACGGAGGTTCTGGGCTGGTCGCGCACGCGGGGAGTTTTCGCGGGGGTGTCGTTGAACGGCACCGTGGTCGAGAACGACAAGACTGAGGCGACGAAGATTTACGGACGCGCGTGGAGCAATCGCGAGATCATTCGCGGGGGAGTTGCGGTCCCGCAGTCGGCGAAGGCGCTCGCGGCGGAATTGGCCCGCGACCTTCACAAAAAGTGACATTGCAGACGCGGGAAGCTCTGATAGAATACAGCGGCAACAGGGATGGAGTTTAAAACCGTGAAGCGAATTCTCAACGTTGCTCTGGCGCTGATGGCGTGCGGGGCGATCTTTTTTTTGTCTGCGGCCGCCAGCGGTCAGGACAGCAGCGGGATCGACGTTGTCAAGGTCCGACAGAACTTCTACATGCTCGCCGGGGCCGGCGGAAACATCGGCGTGCAGATCGGCGCGGATGGCGTGGTGCTGGTGAATGCGGGCAACGGCATGATGACCGACCAGGTGCTGGCGGCTCTCAAGAAAATCACGCCGCTGCCGATCCGGTACGTGATCAACACCAACGCAGATGCCGATTTCGTGAGCGGCAACTCGAAGCTCTCCAAGGCGGGACAAACCATTTTCACGAATACGCTCGGCGGCGGAGCCGGGCGACCGCGGCGCGGCGATTCTGGCGCATGACAGCGTCCTGAACAGGATGAGCGCGACGGTCGGCAAGTCAACGCTGTTCCCGACCGACGACTGGCCGACGGAAGCCTTCTATCCGAAGCGGCAGACTCTGCGCATGAACGACGAGGGGATCGAGGTTCTCTACCAGCCCGCGGCCCACAGCGACGCCGACAGTTTCGTTTTCTTCCGCGGCTCGGACGTGGTGGTTGCCGGCGACGTGATCGACACGACGCGTTTTCCCGTGATCGATATCGCGAACGGCGGCAGCATTCAGGGAGAGATCGACGCGCTGAACAAGCTGATCGACCTGACCGTGGCGCCGACGCCGTTCATCTACAAGGGCGTCGGTACGTATGTGATCCCCGGCCACGGGCGGCTGTGCGAGCAGATGGAGGTTGTGGATTATCGCGACATGGTGGTGATCGTTCGCGACGTGATCGCCGACCTGATCAAGCAGGGAAAGACGCTCGGTCAGATCAAGGAAGCGTCTCCGGCCAAGCCGTATGAGACTCAGTTCGGTTCGACCACGGGCCCGTGGACCACGGATATGTTCATCGAGGCCATTTACAAGAGCCTGACCGCACCGAAAGAGATAACGGCAGGGAAGAAATAAGGACAGCAGAATGAGGATTTCAAGAGGAATATTCGCGCAGTGCCTGCTGCTGGCTGTGACGGCGGCGATGTCGCAGGGGCTTTACGCGCAGGGCCGGGGCGGCGGGCGCGGCGGCGGGCCACCGCAAACCGCCAAAGCGGGTGCGGCGCTTGACCTGACCGGCTACTGGGTTTCGGTGGTTACGGAAGACTGGCGCTATCGCATGGTGACGCCGGCGCCGGGCGATTACAACGGCGTGCCGATGACGCCGGCGGCGGTGAAAATCGCCGACGCGTGGGATCCCGCGAAGGATGAAGCGTCGGGCGATCAGTGCAAGTCCTACGGAGCGCCCACTATTCTGCGCGTGCCGGGACGGTTGCACATCACCTGGCAGGACGATCAGACGCTGAAGATGGAGACGGATGCCGGCAAGCAGACCCGAACTTTTCATTTCGGCGACTGGAAGGCGGAAGGAGCCGCCGTCGCTGCAGGGAGATTCGGTGGCGGCGTGGGAGCGCGGCGGGCGCGGATCGATGGGCGGGACGCTGAAGGTGACGACTACGCACCTGAAGGCCGGTTATCTTCGCAAGAATGGCGTGCCCTACAGCGATAACACGAACCTGGTGGAGTATTACGACATGGTCAAGGAACGCAACGGGGACCAGTTGATGGTGGTGACGAGTGTCATCACCGATCCCGATGTATCTGCGCGAATCCTTCATCATCAGCACCCATTTCAAGAAGCAGCCGAGCGACGCGGGGTGGAAGCCCTCGGAATGCTCGGCGAAATGGTAACAAGGAGATTCAATATGACTCGCAAAAACTTTACTATCGGTTTGGCGGCATTGCTGTGCGCGGGGTTGCCCGCTCTGGCGGAGATCGATCTGTCGGGATCCTGGACAGCGAAGAATCACGAGGACGCGATGGAGCGCGGCGCGGGTCCGAATCCGGACGACTGGGCCGGCCTTCCCTTCAACGAATCGGGCCGCGCGAAGGCGCTGACGTTCACGCAATCGATCATCTCGATGCCGGAGCGCATCTGCTGGTTCCAGACGCAGTGGCATATCGCGGCGGGACCGTTCAGCCTGAAGATCTGGAGCGAGAGCGATCCGCTGACGGGAAAGATCGTGGCGTGGGTGCTCGGCGCCTGGGAAACCCGTGCGCCGATGACGATCTGGATGGACGGGCGTCCGCATCCTTCGAAGAACGCGCCGCACGATCAGACCGGTTTCACCACCGGCGTCTGGAATGGCGACGCGCTGACCGCCACCACGACGCACATCAAGACCGGCTATATTCGCCGCAACGGCGCGGCGAGCAGCGATCAGGCCACGATTACGACTACGTTCTTTCGGCATGGCGACATGATGACGCTGGCGCTGGTGATGGACGATCCGGTGTATTTGACGGAGCCGTATATCCTGACGCGGTCGTATATGTCGACGCCTACGCCGGTTGCGGTTGCCGGACCGCCCTGCCTCGTCGGATACGAAGGCGTGGAGTCGGGTCGCGTGCCGCACTATCTGCCGGGGAAGAATCCTTTTGTGGATGAGATGGACCGGCTGTATCATATTCCGCGGACGCGGCGATGGGCGGGGCGGAGACGATGTATCCGGAGTTCCGCGACAAGATCAAGGATAAGTTCACGATTCCGGCGAAGTGCAAGATCAACTGCGGCGCGCCTGGGGCGGCTCAGCAGAATTAGATTTCAAGCGCGCGCAAAGGCAATCGGCCACCGATGAACACAGATGAACGCCGATAAGACAGCGCAAGTTATTTGTTTTTCAGTCGATGTCCGCTGGGTTCCTGGGTTCGCTCGGGTTCTCCGCTGGGTTTATTTCGACCCTCGGTCCAATGTTTTCAATGACTTTTGGGTTCGATTTGCAAAAAATACTTTTTTCCCTGCCTCCATTCCCGGCTGAGAGCCGTTCTCCCTTCTCAGCCGGGCGCGGTTCTGCCACCCTTTGAAACGGATATTCAATTTTCAAAGATCAGGCGGGCAGCGGCCCTTTCGGACGTACCCTCAGGCCCAAGGTCCAGCCACGCCCGAAGCGTACACCACGGAAAACCGGTAGAATGCCGGATACGTCGAAAAGCCCTTATTTTTGGCCAAAAAAATCAGGATCGTTTGTGACCGGAGGCAGCTTACCGAAACTGCCGAAACCATTCGCGAAGATCTGCCGCGAGTAGTTCCGGCTCTTCCATCGCGGCGAAGTGCCCGCCTCGCGGCATTTCGGTCCAGCGCTGAACATTGAAAAAACGCTCGGCCCACTCCCGCGGCGGGCGTCCGATGTCCGCTGGAAAAAGAGAAAAGGTCGCTGGTACGGCCGAAGATCCCGCCCAGTTCTTCAGGCCTTGCGTCATCCATGTCATCGCGCCGGCATTTGCGTAATCGAAGTAGGTCAGAAACGACGTTCCGATCGACTGCGTTACCCAATAGATCATCACGTTCGTCAGCAACTCATCCCTGGTGAACCGCGATTCGACATCGCCGTCACAATCGGTCCAGGCCCGGAATTTTTCGACGATCCACGCCGCCAGTCCCGCAGGCGAGTCGTTGAGGCCGGGCGCGAGACTTTGCGGCTTCGTCGATTGGATCAGCGCGTATGCTCCTTCCTTCTGAAGCCACTCCTCATTCTTTCGGAAGAACTTTTGCTCGGCCTGCGAGGGATCATCCGGCTTCCGCAGGATGTGTCCGAACGGCACGTCAGTCAGATGAATTGCGACGACGGAGCCGGAATGCTGCTTCGCGAGCTGTTCGGTAATTGTGCTGCCCCAATCGCCGCCATGCGCGCCAAAACGTTCGTAGCCCAGACGCTCCGTCATCAGACGCGCCCACAGATCGCTCACGGAGAATGTCGAACCCCGTTTGCCGGGCTTATCCGAGAATCCATAGCCGGGAATGTCCGGGACCACTACGTCGAAAGCGTCCTCCGCATGCCCGCCGAACGCAGCCGGGTCAGTGAGAAGCGGGATCAGCTTCACGAATCGGTAAAACGAATCGGGATACCCATGGGTCAGAATGAGCGGGAATGGCGCAGGTCCTTTGCCTCGTTCATGGACGAAATGGATGCCGATGCCGTCGATCTCCGCGCGGTAGTGCGCGAGTTCGTTCAGGCTCTGCTCTGCGTGGCGCCAGTTGTATCGTTCCGCAGTAATCGAAGCTCGCGCAAGTAATTGGCATCCATGCCGCCAGCCCAGCCCAAGTCCGGGCCTTGAGACCAGCGCGTGTTCTCCAGCCGTGTGCGCAGGTCGTTCACAGTCGATTCAGGGACGTTAATGGCGTAGGGTGCGACTTCGTTGTCCAAGAGGCTGATCGACACGGGTGTCCTCATGTTGGAGGCTGTTCGTAGCGAAGCTGCGGATACGAGCCCGTGCCGCGTCCCTGAGGCGTCAGATCCAGCATCAGCCAGAGTGGGTCGAGGTCCGGAGCACCACGCGGATCCTGGCCGGGATCGGCCATCGATGGCCCCGTTTCCGCGCTGTAGAAATGACGAACGATTGCGTCGCGCCGGCTGAATACGCTGAAGCCAGGAACGTCGGCATCTTCAGGACTTACGTAAGTTCGCGTGTATTCGCCAGAGGGGTCCGAAACGAAAGCAAGATTGGCGAATGCGCGCTGCTTCTTGTATTCGATCAGACGCTCAACAGGAGAACGGGCGGTGACGACCATGGCAACGCGCTGACTCAGATTGATTGCGGTCCCGTTCCATGAGCTCAGAAAGGATGTGCACATGGGACAGGGCGTTTTTCGTTGCGGACCGTACATCATGCTGTAGATCAGGAGAGTGGTCTGGTTGCGAAAAAGACTGGAGAGACGAGCGGGGCCCTGCTCGGAGGCGAACTCAAAGGCCTGATCGAGGATTTCACCACCCGGAGGCAGCGCACGGCGCTGTGCTGCGACACGCTCGATGTGCCGCCGTAGTTCAATCTCTTCGGCGAGGAGCGCATTGCGGGCCCTCCGGTACGCGGCGCTTTCGTTCGGAAAGTGGATTTTGGTAGTTTGATACGCACGCGGGGTCAGGAGCCAGGCGCCCTGGGAGAACGGAAAGTGGTTCCGGAAGAATTTCGACCAGGACAGCGCGGCCGAGTGGGTGGAACAATCAAAGCCATCGCAGGCTGCCCGGGAATCAGCTTCCGATATTGCAATATCGGTAGGTTATTCAGATCAGAACTGGTTGCTCAGGCGCCCGCTCCGTCACAGACCAACTCACTAACGGTGAAAGCGCAAGATCCACCGCGTCCTGCTCAATGCCGAAGAAGCCCGCGACGAAGTCGAGTGCCAACTCCGGATGTTCGTTACCGGAAAAGCTCAACTTCACGGGAACACTCGATAGTCCGGAAGGAAAACTCCCTGGCGCCACGCCCTTCTCCGCGCCAGGCTCACCGCGCGTTTTGACGCCTGCCTCCACTGGAATCGCCCAATCCTCGCGATCGAATTTAAAAACATGATTCCGGCGCCGGTCCGGAGCATCGCCCAAATACGGAAAAAAATCGGCGATCCACCCGGTAACCGTATCTGTTCCATAAGCCTTCCTCGGCTTATAGATCGCCTGCCAGAACAGGAGGCTGGGGTGGCCCTGCACGGTCCGGACAAACTCATCGAGGATTGGGCGCAGACGAGCGGCCCACCATTCGAGACCTAACGTTGCCAGCACATCCACCCGCGCCCGTATCCGCAGCCAATCCTCGAGTGCCCCTCGCACGGTGATCCTCGGTATGCCGCAGACGCACATCATAAGGTATGTGAAATAACTCGAATAGCAGTCCATCAGAACGACTTCACTCGCCGTACAAATCTCCGGCGTCGTGGTGGAAAAGTCGCAAATCAGACTCTCGTGCAGCACGGCATCGGACGCTTCACGGATTTGTGCGGAAAAGTCTGCGATAGCCAGTTCAATACTGCGCGGACTCGTATCGTGGATTTCCGTCATCAGTTCGCGGGTTTCCTCATGGCGAACCATCCGGTACCGCAGGGAGTCGGCATTTTTCGCGACGTGGTGGGCGAAACCTCGCTCTATCGCGAGCCAGATGGCATCGGGAGAAAGCGTGAGCGGACGATGCTCGCTGAACGCGGTCGCCACGGCATCGACCAAGGGATGGCACCGGCTGACTGCATCTTGCGCGACCTGGGTTCTCGCCTTGCCGGGCAAAACTATCGAGTCCAACAGGCGGAGGCCCGCATTGGCGACTGGCCTTTCCGGCCCCGGAAGGAAAATCACTTTGCGCCGGAACCGCTTGCGGACGTGATCGCCAAGCATTTCGGTTGGAATCGGCGCGGAAGCCGGTGCCACATCGTCGACAGCAAACTGACAGGGCAGATTTCGCGGCTCTTTCCTCGCAATTTGCAGCATCAGCGTCATTTTATCCGAAAACTCCGGGGTTCAACGGGTTGGCGAACGACTGTGCATCTGCTCCCGCTGGCCCAAACTGGCGAAGACGTTGAATTTGTTGGAAAGTGTTTCGTGAGGGCGTGGCGGAGAGGCGTCGGAGAGGCGTCTCGGTTCACGTTATGTTCCTGGCACTCCCATCACGAGCGCCGGGCGGCACGCCCGGTTAGACGGCTCTGTTCTGCCTGGCGCCAGTTGTCTCTCTCTCGCCAGTAATCGCAGCGCGCGCAACCATCCGGCGTCCATTCCGCCATCCCGACCCAGGACCAGCGGGTGTTCTCGAGCCGTGTGCGCAAATCGCTCAGAATCAATTCAGAGACGTTAATTAACACGACATATCGGCAGGCAAATCTGCTGCTCTGATGCCTCTGCTGCAAGCCCGCGCGGTCAGTCCAGGATGACAAAGCCACTCGCTTAATTAATTTCCAACGCGAGGCGCGATCGAGTCACGGCCTAAACACGAAACGGATACTGGCTATTGACGCAATCGGCCTGCCCTCGCCGGTGCGTGCCGGCTTGAATCGCCATGCGTGCGCCGCTTTGATTGCCTGATCCGTCAAGTATCGCGCCACCGCGTCGCCTGACCGGCGAAACGCGCGCGCGCTCAGGACGCGCCCGGTTTCGCTCACATTCACCTCGAGCGGAATCACGATCTCGCCTGTCAGGCGAGACCGAATGCCTTCTGGTATTCCCGGGTATACCTCGTGCGCAACCTCCGGTGCAACGTGCGCATTCGCCTGGTCGGCTTGTTCTCGCGGTGACGGCGGCACGGCTGGCGCTTGCGCGGGAATGGTAGCCAGCCGCACCCCTTCGCTTGCGACCGGACGGCCCTTCTCCGTAACCGTCAACCGGACCGCGACATCGCTGCGTGCAGGCGTGTATTCGTAACGGCCCGCGGCAATCTGTGATCTGCCCAGAGGGATGTTGCGATCCGTGCCCGCATCGGCTATCTCGAGTGTTCCGCCAACGTCCTGAAGCGAACCCGCCGCCGAGTCCCACGTGACCAGAAGCTTCTCGGCGGAGGGCCGCGCGTCGAGGTGAAGGTCGGCCCACTGTGATTGCACGGGCGGCGCCGTCGCGGGCCGGGATTTCACTAGATACATTCCGGCCGCACCCACCAATGCTGCAAGCCCCGCCAAGGCCGGTGCCGGCAGCGTGCGACTGCCTGATAACGCGGCCCGCGGAGCTGCTGGCTCCCATGAAGGTAACACTGTGGGCTCGGGAGTCGGTTTATCGCCTGGCGGCGCCTGAGGTGGATCGGGTGCCTCTTCACTCATCGTTGGTGAGGGGCCCTGAGCGGCAGCCGACTCATCCGCTCCGGCTGGGTGCGTAAAGGCCGGTATTCCCGGCTCGAAGAGAAATATGGAGCCTTCGATTTCGGGCTGCAAGACGCCATCCCGGAAAAACCGTGAGCTCGCCAGGCATTTCCAGGCCGACAGCGGTTGCAGTCGGAGGAAAAGGAAATCCCCGCACGGAAACTGCTCCGCAAAAAGAATCTCGTCCACCTGCTCGATCAGTGGTTCACGTCCCGTGAAGCTCTGGAAAAACCCGACCACACGCCCAGTCTCCTGGTGCGGATGGGCGAGCAACTCAGTCAAATTTTCCCGGTCAGATCCATTCATGGCGTAAGAAGGGCCATACTGGTGTTCGCATGGCGCCTCCTGAAAGTCGTCAATCTGCAAATCGCAACCTTGCTCCGACCCGATCAGAATGCCGCCGATCTCCAGGCCCCGCCGCGGAAGCGATTTGAATCCCTCAATAACCAGGTGCCGCAGCCCGAAAACTACGGATTCAGCGAACAGCACCTGCTGGCCATCGGGCGAATATTCCCAACCATCAAGGGCCATAGTGTACACACGGCTGCAATCGCGCGACCAGAGTGCGGACCTTAACTGCGGCTGTCGAATTGCCGATTCAGAGCCCTCGCCGGTCACGCCAGTTCACGATCCGGCATTCGATTCCGATTCCATCCGACCGGGATCCAGCGGCGCGCCAGGACCAACTTCGAGTTCCTCGGAGCACCCTCAGGTCTCGAGTAATCTTTTGCGTCCGGGGAGTGATATCGCCCCTGCCGGCGAATATCTACCTGCACGCTTTCGATCGATGGTTCAGCACTGGCAGCCAGGGCAGGGAGCAACCGTGGTTGTCCGATACGCCGACGACAGTGTAATGGGCTGTGAGAAAGTTCAGACGGCGCGGAAGTTTCTGGCAGATGTGTAGGAACGGTTCGCAAAGTTCGGGCTGGTCCCGCACCGGGACAAAACGCGCCTGACCCAGTTCGGGCGATTTGCGTCCGATCGAAGGCGGCGTAATGAGGAGGGGAGGCCGGAAACGTTTGACTTTCCGGGGTTCACACTGTTGTTGAACCGACGACAAAGGGAAGTTCCAGATCATTCGCGTGACGGCGAAGAAGCGAATCCGGGCGACGATGATGGCGATTCGCGATGCGCTGTACCTCAAGTGGCACGAACCTGTGCCCGAAGTCGGTACATGACTGAAGCGGGTCACGAACGGATACTTCGAGTATCACGCTGTTCCCACGAATCTGATGCGGTTGGAACGCTTTCGTGCCGAGGTGTGCCGCGCGTGGCGCAAGGAGGCTGGATTGCCTACGACGGCGTGGCGAAGCTTACCTCGCGCCGAACACCGCCGCATGATGGGCTACCGACTCTGTGTCGGGTTCCACTCTCTCGCGCGGCGCTGGCCCTCGGCGATCTGCCTGGCGGACATCTTCTTCGCAACGAGTTCCCGTGCGTTCACAAACCTGGTTTGATCGCCATTGTTACTCGAGGCCGCAAGGTTTAGCCACATATACGCCTCGATGTAATCCCGCTTCACCGCCTGGCCTTTCGCGTATACCAGGCCGAGGCTGAACTGAGCGTTGGCGTTCCCCTGTTCCGCGGCTTTGCGGTACCAGCGTGCGGCCTCCGCGTAATCCTGTGGCACGCCCTGGCCATTGTCGTATTTCACGCCCAGGTTGAACTCAGCGAGGGCATTCCCGTGATTGGCCGCGGTGCGGTACCAGCGGACAGCCTCCGCGTTGTCCTGCGCGATTCCCTGGCCATCGGCGTACATCATTCCGATGTTGGCCTGCGCGGGAACGACCCCCTGATCAGCGGCTTTGCGATACAAACGGAAAGCCTCCGCATAATCCTGGGCGACTCCCTGGCCGTGTGAGTACAGGTTGCCGAGGTTGTACTGAGCCTTCGCGTACCCCTGATCAGCGGCTTTGCGATACCAGCGTGCTGCTTCGGCATAATCCGGCACCGCGCCTTGACCAATATCGTATTTGAGACCCAGGTTAAACTGGGCGGCGGCATTCCCTTGACCAGCCGCTTTGCGATACCAGCGCTCGGCCTCTGCGTAGTCCTGCACCACGCCCTGGCCATGGGAGTACAGGTTGCCGAGATTGCTCTGAGCGGCGGCATACTCCTGATCCGCCGCTTTGCGGTACCAGCGCGCGGCCTCCGCGTAGTCCGGCACCACGCCTTGACCGAGGTCGTACATCATGCCGACGTTGAACTGCGCGGCGGCATTCCCTTGATTAGCCGCTTTGCCATACCAGCGCGCAGCCTCCGCGTAGTCCTGCGCCACCCCTCGGCCGCCGTCGTACATCACGCCGAGGTTGAACTGCGCGATCGCATCGCCCTTGTTTGCCAGCGGCAGAAACTCGTTGAGGGCAGTGGCATAATCGCCGTTCTTCATGGCCTGTTGCCCAGCCGCGAGGTCGGCCAACACTGGTAAACAGAGTGAGAGGAACAGGATTGCGGCCTTCACGGTCATATGATAACGCCGGTTACTGACGTCCGACGACCCATCGCCGTCCTCCAATCCCAACCGTCCGCGAGGAGCGCCATGCCTGTGGCTTCCACCTTGGTGCGGCTGCGTTCGAGCTAACACTGCTCCGGCCCGGCCACCGCGACCGAGGGCGGAGTTCGAGTCGATCTATAGCGGCAGTCAGCCGAAACTCCCTACCGATATTGATACACATACCGCCTGTCTTCCTCCGCTCAAGAAGCCCAGTACCCATTTTTCATAACTTAAGCCACGACAGTCAATGCACAACGTTTGGAAGGGGTTCTTGCCAAATGCCCGGATAGCTGGTGCGAGGCCGGCGAACGGACGGCCACTGGCGGATACACGGTGGGCGCCAGTACTCTTGACGCCCTGGTCTTGAGATATCCTGACGGGAAGAGATGACCTCGAATCTGGCCGCGGGTGGTCCGCATGACTCGCGATCGGCTGGCTACCGGTTACTTTCGCCCCGATCAATTTGATGAATCACGCGGAAGCTCGTGCCACTGTCTCAGGTGGAATTAATATTGCTGGATGGAGCAGCTATGAAGCGCGATAACCACTGTCCACGATGCGGATCGTCCGAACTGGACCGCGTTCCACGCAAAGATTGGGAGCGGGTCTTCAAGCCCTGGCGGGCCACGTGGCACAGGATGGAATGCAATGTCTGCCACCGGCTGCACTGGATTCGGCCAATTCAAAGCGTGGCAGCGCCGCGTGCAGCTTCTGGAGATCCCTAGCCGGGATACGTCTTTATGGCCGACCTGAGGCAGATGCCCCGCCGAAATCGGATGCGGCTTGCCCTGAATATGACGCCCGTGCGATCCTGATTCGCAGTACGTTCCGGGACCGACTCTGTCACAGCGGCACGGTAAGCAAGTTCGAGTGCGAGGTATGCGATTACGGCTTTTTTCTGCCGCCCCCCGCTGAAAGCCAAATCCACAGGGAGTGAATGCTCCTCTCGGCTACCTTGACCATAATCGAGCGAGCGAGCCATTTGGCGACCGATATTTGATGTTTCTTAACAGCGGGAGACTTCCCCCCCCGAGAGCAGGCTGACAACGCGATGTTGAAGTCTGAGGCTAGGAAGCGGCTCAAAACTCATACTGAAAACCGATCCGCAGAAAGCGCGGCGGCTGAATCGCTACCGGCAGGCGCAGATTGAACGATGGGCCACTGAGATCGTTCTCCTGAAGCCTTTGCGCTGCGTTGGTTACGTTGAGAAGGTCGGCCGACACCTTCAGCCTTCCCTCCCCGACACCGAAATCTCTGCTCAGCTGAAGATTCCAATTGACCACATACTGGGCGCGGTTTCCGCCGTTCAGGCTGCCGCGCACGGTCGTATCGACCAGGAACGGACCCTGAGGCAGACCCGTAATCAACAACTGCCGCGCGAAAGGCAGCCCGTCCATATAGTCCGCAACATTGGCTATTTCGATTCCGCCCCAGGACGATGGCAGCTGGTAAGTGGACTGGATTTTTCCGACATATGCGCGGTCCACAAAGCTTCTGCCCGCAGCGTTGATGGCAGTATTGGGGTCAAGAAACAGGGCGCCGATGATACCCGGATCGTTTTGGTAGATGGCATTGCCCGGATTCGTCGGGCCGTACGACTTCTCCGCTACAAACGAGGCATGAAACGTCAGGCCGCGCCATTCCGTGCCGATCTCCGCCGAGAGTCCGTTGTTGAGCGTCCGCAATCCGGCAGGATTCGTCAGCAGATACCGGTCCTGACCTAACGTAGCCGGGTTCTGCGCGTAGATCGTCAGCCGCTGGTCGTCGAATGTCCCGGGTATTCCATCAGGGCCGGGATCGAGGATGGAGACAGGTGTGAAATCCGTGGCAGGCACGCCTGTGTCGATAGCGGCAATACGATTCTTGCCGTCGCGGCGAAACAGATGAATACCTGCCGTGGTATTTGCCGCGAGCCGATAATCCGCGCCTACGTTGAACTCATCCGAGTAAGCCCTCCGAAGGGTGGGTGAGATGGAAGAGTATAGCCCGCCAAAACGCATCAACAGAGGGCCTTGTTCGGACGGCTGAAATGGCGCGGCGGCGTCAAGGGCGATCCACTGATAGACACTTCCTCCGAGGCTGTTCGGATTTCCAAAGTCGAGATACCGGCCTGCCAGCGGAGCATACAGACGCGAGTAGGCGCCGCGGAGAATAAGACCGTGGGAATGGGGGAACTGCCAGGCGAAACCCGCGCGCGGCGACAGGCTATTCCATGCGATCAGGTCCGGTGGAGAGCCTGATTGCGCCGGAACCGATCCGCGCGAAAAGTCAGCGAGGGCTCCAAAATCAACGGAGAATGAAGGCGTCAAGGTGATGTGGTCCCCAAAATAGCCGGAGAACGATCGCACCAATTCGCGCGAATCGAGCGGCGTGTTGAATTCGACGACGAACGCAGGCTCTCCGGCGGCGGTGATCAGATTCATGCCCGAAGGAGTGGTGAAGCGATTGCGCGGCTCCGCCGTTTTCCATCCTCCTCCCGCGACTATCCGATGGCTGGCCGCGAAGGCGCGTAGTTCCGCAGGCTGCCAGGCTGCCTGCAACTCATCGCGCGTGCGAACGCCAGATTCGCGAGCGGCGGCGCGCCCGTGACCTGGCCTCCGAGGAGCTCCGTGATGCTTTGGCCGGCGAAGTCCTGGTATCGAGGTGGGCCGTCGAATACCCATAACGGGCCTCGATGACGCCGCCTGAGGCCCGAGCCAGATGGGCCCAACCCACCTGAACGAAATCGAAGTGGTCCGTTTCCGGTTCGCCGGGGAACCCGCCGGGAAGATTGAACGACGGCATCATGCGGTTTCCCGTCAACGCTTCAAGACCCGCTGGTACGCCTCCGTCGGAGAGATCGAGGCGCGATCCGCTGTAAAGGGCGTCGAACCGGTCTCGGGAGCTTACTCGAATGTGGCCCCGCACGTTTGCAAACAACAGCTGGCTGCCCTGATCCGTACCCGGCGCCGCAAGAGGCTCAGTTTGGGAAGCCCACTGCCCGCTCGCCGAAGCAAACAGGTCTGCCCATCTGGTGACGGGTCCGCCTATCTCGATGCGGTCCCGGGTGAACCAGCGGAATTCGTCGGACTGCTGCACCAGACCGCGGCTCCCCGGCGCCGGCAGGTTGGTCGAAGAGAGCGTCGCGCCGGTATTTGCCGTCGAAAGCGACCCATGCCACGACACTGAGTTGGACGGCTCTGCGAGGAATACGCTAACCTCTGGGCCTGGGCTCGATGACGTGGTCTGAGCGAAGCCGCTGCGTGTAGTCACTGCTTCGACCGTCTGAACATCAGGCAGAATTACCAGAAGGCCCGGCTGCCACGAATCGGTCGCATCCATGCCCTGTAGCTTGTATTGGGTGTCGGTCCAGGAGAATGCGCGCTGGGATTCAGGCGCGAGGCGGTTGTCTCCGAGCCCTGCGAAATCGAGCGGGTCGGTTACGCTCAAGGGCTCCCGACTCAACAGCATTCCCTGCATACTGAACCCTTCCGGATATTGCCGCCCGCTGGTCGCGTCCGACCAGATACCAGGTGTTGCCGAAAGGCCTGGCACTGAATGCAGAGCGCCCGCGGCATCGACAACGAGATCGACCCGCGTCGTTTGCAAAGGAGCGACAACAACGCCCACGCCCGGTTTGAATTCCATGGACAGCTGGTAGCCGCCGTACGGAAGCGTCATGACGAACTCTCCACGCAGATTCGACCGAGCAACGGTTCGAAGACCGACGCCGCCCGATACGGTGATCGCCACATCCGCAAGCGCACGGCCATCCGCAGTGCGGACGGTGCCCTCAACGGTGCCGGTTGTAAGCTGTGCCGACGCACGGCCCGGAAGAAACAGGGCCACTGCCAGCAACGCGCCGCAGAGACTCCCGCTATTGGCGAAGGACAGTGAAACGGCTGATCGAGTACCCAAGCGCAGCACCCATGAAAACATCCGAAGTTGCTCGATTTCCGCGCGTAGTTGCTCGATCATGCGGTGCTGGTCCAGAATGATCTGAATCAACTGCTCACGACTGAGAGAGGCCAGGTCGTCCAAGATCCAGGATGCACCACTTTCACTCTGAGGGCCAGGGCTTTTAAATCGAGTGACACAAAAAGCCGCTAATCAATTACCATTGTCCAATATCGGTAGGTAGTCTTCGGCCCGGCTCCGTTATACGATCGGCTCGAATGCGCTCGGTCTCGCGGCGGGGTCTAAGGTGCGCCACTTGCCAATGGCCATCTCGAAGGTGCTCCCCGATGAAGCAGAGATTATGCAGCTCCCAGCCTTAGCACTTTCCCAACCATTGGAAATATATCGGTATGGTAAGAGAATTGCCAGTCCAGAAGCGGTTTGAAAAATACCACCCGGCTGCGCCACTTCCCTCGCCGCTCAGAACAGTCCGCCCGATTCGCAGGACTTCTGTATACGACCGATCAAACTCCTGGATATGCAAGAATCGCGGCGGGCAAAGGATTCCGGTACATCGACACGAGTGGGAAAGCGATTCGCGACAAGAGTAAGCTCAGCCGTATTCGCTCGCTCGCGATCCCGCCCGCCTGGAAGAAAGTCTGGATTTGCCCGGATGATATCGGGCATCTGCAGGCCGTGGGTTTCGATGCGCGCGGGCGAAAACAATACCGTTATCATCCTTCGTATCGCGCGCTGCGAAGTCTCACTAAGTTTCACCGCCTGCCGGAGATCGTGCGCGGGATCGGATTGGTTCGCCAGCGAATCCGGCACCACTTGTCTCTGCCCGGTATGCCGCGCGAGAAGGTGCTGGCCGCGCTTGTCCGCCTCCTGGACATCACCGGAGTCCGCATTGGCAACGAACAATCGGCCTCCGAAAACAATACGTTCGGCCTGACGACCTTACGCAATCGGCATGTCGAGATCGACGGAAGCACACTGGTGTTTCGTTTTACCGGCAAAAGCGGCGTGAAACACGAACTGAAGATTGCCGACCGCCGCCTGGCCCGGATCGTGAGGCAATGTCACGACCTGCCGGGTCAAAGGCTCTTCGAATACGTCGATGACGGCGGAGAACTGCGCGCTGTCTTGTCGAGCGACGTGAATAGCTATCTTTCGGAGCTCTCAGGTCAGGAACTGACGGCCAAGGATTTCCGCACCTGGGCGGGCACGGTCGAATGTGCGATAGCCCTGCGAGACATCGGCGAATTCTCCTCGGAAGCCGAGGCGAAAAAGAACATGGTTGCAGCGATCAAAACGGCGGCCGGACGATTGGGGAACCGCGCCGCGACCTGCCGCACGTATTACATTCATCCGGCAATCACAGAAGCGTACCTTGGCGGCGACCTTATTCCGGTTATGCGTCATCCGCCGGAACCCGACGAAGACCTGAGCGCCGAGGAGCAAGCCGTTCTGAGCGTTATCGCGCAATATCGCCGTACGATTGAGCAGGACGCGCTGAATGGCATCTGTGCCTGACTGCCACTCGGGCTCGCGAGCCAGTGCGATTATGAGAGGCTCCTCAGCCGATCCAGGCGGGGATTCTTAGCCGTTGAATCGAAGTGATTCGTGGTTTTGAAGAGCTCGCCGCTTGTTTCGCCTTTTCTCCCAACGCGGCGATTTACCGGCTAGTGAGCGGGCTGAAATTTTCGATCACGCCGAGGGCGTGATCAAGATATTCCATCTTCTCCATTCCATGAATGACAACCGAAACCGGCTTGCTGCGCGCGTGCTGCAGGCCCTCGGTGGGGAGTGCGACACCACTATCGAGAATGAATTTGCCGCCCATTGGCTTCATGGTCTGCACTGCGACGCCGTCTCGAATCGATCTGCTTCGCCGCCAGATCTTTTCTCGCCCTGGCCGTCCCCGTTGTTGTAGTCCCACGAATTGTCCATGAAATTGACGCCTCGATCCACGGCTGTCCGGATAATTCGCGTTGCGACGTCGTCTGAAGACGTCTGGCCGATGTTGGACCCGCCAACGCCAAGAACCGATACGGTTTCGCCTGTTTTACCGAATGCGCGATAAAGCATCTCGCCACGGCGGGTTTCTGTAGGCGGCGGAAGCCTTTCCGGAGGCGCGGCGGCAACGGACTCGGGTAGAGCCGCTCCCGCGAGCGCGGCATCCACAAACGAGCGGCGATCAAATTTGCTTTGTCGGGTTTCACGCCACGCACGAAGCAAACGATCCGCCACTGGCTGGATAATTACGGACCTTTCAAGCGAGACCGTGCACACTTAATAATTCACGGAACGGCATGAGCTAATATCGCCAGGCGTTTCTCTTTGGCTTGCTGGCTTTGATTGCCGAGTCGCATGGACCGCCTCGCGCGTTTGTTTCACCCGCTTCATGGTCCGGAAGACGCCGGTGAGAATCATGTGCCCGGTGCAGGCTTTGGCCGGCGCTGCCGGTATGCCGAGCAGCACCCGGCACTGCATCAGCTCCCGGTTCGCCAGCCATACTGCCAGATACGTACGAATGCGCAGGGCAGAACAATGGTTTTGGTCTTGTACCGTCCGCGGTGTGCTTATTTTCGTGCGTCGCCGGCCCCCTGGGCGTCTTCTTCAACGGGAACTTCGTCACCGCTCTTCTGGGCGCGCTTGATTTCTACAGCCCTGTCCTTCTTGTACATGAACGACTGGCCATAATTATCGCCGGGGTAAAACCAAGCCCGAAGGATCTCCGGCTGGCCAGCTGGACTCTCCCAGAACAGCACTTGGGTCTTGCCTCTGGGCTTCACATGGAACGCGTTTGTGGCGAATACCTGCGCGTATGTTTTATTCGCGCGCTCATTTTTGATCAGAACATTTTTGATCAGAACTATGTGCCTGTCGTTTTGCGAATTTTGCAGTATGAAAACATACTTGCCGGGCTGCAGTACGACGCCTCCAGGTACTTCGACCGCCTGGTCGAAGGTCAGTATGGTTTTCTTGTCGTGCTCGTCGGCGGCGGCCCTGGGAGCGACAGCCACCACGCCAAGAACCGCTGCGAAAAGAGCGGCAGAACTCGTGATTCCTCTCATGTTCGTATCCTTTTCGACCTGGATCAGTTTTGCGTAGGTAAACGCAGCCAGGCTTGCTTCGGCACGCCCCTCTGCAGCCGTGATGCCAACGCGAGAAAGATCGGAGCGAGGATATCCGGCCGACGGATGGTTCCGTACATACCTCCAACCTTCGAAAAAAACGACTGGCACTGTGCTACTAATTTCCTGTTTCTTCGCGCGGCGCGATGATTTTGTCATGCTGCTTTTTGCGGGAGGCCAATCGGGAACCCTGCCGCCCTTCAGGCCGCTGGACTGGCTGAAAAGCCAGTCCGCAGGCAGGATTGCCTGTCCCACTTCTGCCGGATTGAGATTGCCGTCCTGCTATTGACTGCACCAGTCAGGTCTAATGGATGTCGGTTCGAACCTTGGCGAAAACGTCATCAGCAGTTTTTGGAACTCTGACCTTTCGAATGATTGATAATATTGGCATCATCCTGGCGTGATGGCGACTTTGTAGAACGACCAAGGAGAATACCCTATGGACCTCGTCTTGATCATCTTGATCCTGTTGCTACTTTTCGGCGGTGGAAGCGGCTACTATTACGGTGGTCCGATGGTCGGCAGCGGTATTGGTGGAGTTTTGCTGATCGTACTAATCATCTGGCTCCTGATGGGCAGGCGCAGAATCTGATTGGAGGAAGCTATTAAGACTTGCTTCTCCAGGCTTGAGCGGCTCGAACCCGGGCAGCCGCACTTCTGCCCGCAACCGTGCTGAATTCGAACCGAATCGTGTAGCGTAGCCCAGGAGAAACTACCTACCGTGTGTGCGTTAACGCTGGGCCCGCTCGTTACGCGCCGCTTGCTGGTATTCTTCTTGCTGGTAGAAGCCCTCTACGGTAAACGAATATTTTCCGGCCTGGGTTCATTTCGTGCAGAAGCTTCTATCGGAAGAGGCCAGGATCAGCATGAATTCCCGTGGCGCCGACGCGCTGCTGAGCGCAATTGTCGATTCCTCGGACGACGCGATCATCAGCAAGGATCTCGATGGCGTCATCACGAGCTGGAACAAAAGCGCTGAGCGGCTCTTTGGCTATACGGCTGAAGAAGCCATCTGCCAGACCGTGGCCGCACTGCTTATTCCCGACGGCCGCCAGGAAGAACAACCGGACATTCTCGCCAAGCTCAGAAGGGACGAGCGCGTGGTACACGCCGGTATCGAATTTTTCCAACGTTAAGAATTTCGGTGTGTACCTCCAAAGGGACGCCGAGATCTCCAGATGAATGCACCCCTGGTCTGCTTGCTGCCATCGCGCGAACAGCGACGAATAGCGATCGGCCGCGCCGATCGAGGATTGATGTCTGCGGTCGGCGGCAATGCGCTCGCCGCCATCAATCCCAGGCAGCCAGACGACGGATGGAAGTCCGTTCGTCACGCTAACGGCGAGTCCAAACGTGCACGACGGGCGTGCAAACTTATGGGCGACTATTGCCTGCTGTACGACGGCTCGCCGGCCGAACGAAAGCATCATTACGCGCTCCCTGAAATAGCTGACTCCAAATGCTGATCGCGAGTGTCGAGCGGATGCTAAATTGCTCTGGCTCGGCCAGGAGAGATTTATGTCTGCACAAAAGAAAACCCAGAAACGGCAGCCATCGAAAAAAGAACATCAGGACAGGGAAGGGACGGCGCAGGGCGCCGATGCTGCCGATCCCTCTTCGTTAAAACAACAAATTGACTTTGAAGGGCAGAAGCCGCACCAGGATAAGAAAGCCATCTAAGTAAAGACGACTTCGATCCTGGATACGCGAATCGTATCCGTCCTGGAGTTCGACGCCAAGATGCGAATAAGACGCCAGCATATTCCGGGATCTTCTCCATAGACTCGGCTGGATGGCACCGCCACCGTCGCCGAGCTCTGGAAGGGCCGCGCTAAAGAAGTCGCGGGGGCCCTTCCCGAGCCGGATGCACTCTGCCTCATCGAGCCTGTCGTTTCCGAGCATTCCGCGGGGCGAAAGCTGACCGTGCAAACGAATCTGCTCCGTGCGTTCCACGAACGCTTGACAGGCCAGTGCCCCGATGCGGGCTTTGCCCGAAGCGTTGAGAACGAGATCCTTCATCCTCCTTATTCGCAGCTTTAACTGTACAAGTTGTTGATACACTGCCCGTGAAGGAGCTAGCGGATGAAGGCCTCGTGTGTGCGGAGATTGCTTTTGTCAATTCTCGCTCTATCGGTTTTGCCGGGGAGCGCGCTACTCGCCCAAAATATAACCGGAAGCTGGCAGGGCGCGCTCAAGGTCAATGGACCCAACGGCTCCGTGGACCTGCGCATCGTGATGAAGATCTCGCGAGCCGACGATGAAAGCCTCAAGGGGGTCTTCTACAGCATCGACCAGGGCGGCGCGCCAGTGAACGCCAACAGCGTCACACTCAAGGGCAACGCCGTCAAAATTTCCATAGCGCAGTTGAACGGCACGTTCGAGGGAAATCTTAGCGGCGACAGTAACATCCGCGGAACCTGGACGCAGGGCGGTCCCGCACTCCCGTTGAACCTGGTTCGCGCCACTGACCAGACCGGCTAGGAGATTCCGCCGCCTCCTCCTCCGCCCGTCGTGATGCCCGTGACCGCGAAGCCGGAATTTGTCGTCGCCACCATCAAGCCCAGCAACCCCAACGCACAGGGCAAGGGGTATGGCTTCCGCGGCAGGGAGGTGATCACGGTCAATACCTCAGTGAACTGGCTCATCACCCTGGCCTACAGCCTGCACGCCCACCAGATCGTGGGAGGACCGGGTTGGCTCGATTCCGAGAATTACGACGTCGTCGGGCGGCCAGACACTCCCGGCCAGCCCAGCAGGGACCAGTTGAAACTTCTGATTCAGAAGTTGCTCGCCGATCGTTTTCAGCTCAAGTTCCACATGGAAGAGAAGGAGATGAAAGCGTATACCATCAGGGTCCTCAAAAACCGGCGCGAAGATCGCAGTGAGCCAGGCGGATCCGAATAGTGCGCCCGGAGTGGGCTTCGGCGGCGGACCCGGCGGCATGACCCTCAACGTGCGCAACGCTATCCTCGACTCGGTGGCGAATGCCTTGCAGGGCAACCTCCTCGACCAGCCGGTTATCAATCGAACCGGCCTCACTGGCAAGTAGGACTTCACCCTGAGATTCACGCCCGACAGGTCGCAACAACTGGCCGCTTCCCTCGGCGCGCTCCCGCCTGCTGGCGCCTCTGACCCCGATGCGCCCCCGATATCTTCGCCGCATTCCAGCAACAACTCGGACTGAAGCTGGAATCGACCAGGACGACCGTCGATGTGATGGTGATTGACAAAATAGAGAAGCCTTCGGAGAACTAAACACGGCGGCCCGAATCGCCAGGCTCCGGCGCAACTCGCTCCGAAACAATGGCGAGTCCGGCGAATCATAAGTCCGGATCCGGGATGTTTGCGCGGGCTCACGGATGCATGCTTTGTCTACTGTCGGGCTTGTCCGAGCGGGCTCGGGACACCTACGATATTTCTTCATAATGGCCGGGATTCGCCCGGTTCGGGGGGCTCTGTCGTTGATGTCACCGCATGTTGCGGTTCCGACTTCACTGGCAAGTTCTCTCGAATGGTTTTCAAGAGGTCGGCGAGTTGAAATGGCTTCCGAACGAAGCCGCGAACCTGGGCCGTATCAAGCATCGGCGCGAGCATCTCACGGCTGTAAGCGCTTGTCAGAATCACTCTCGTATCCGGCCGGATTTCCGCGGCCTCAGCAACGACCTCGAGGCTCGGGGCTCCAGGAATGGTGACGTCCAGGAGTATTACATCGATCTTGCCAACGTTGCCGCGCAGAAGATCGATTGCAGCAGAACCATCGGCGGCTTCCAGCACACCGAAGCCCGTCTTACGCAACATCTTCACCACTGCTTGCCGCAGCGGATCTTCATCTTCCACAACCAACACTGTGAATTCCCGGTCAAGTGACCACTTTCCGGTCTCGATCATCGGCGCACTGGCGGCTCCAGCCGGAGTTTCGACACAAGGGCAGCAATACGCAAAACGTGCTTCCTCTGCCCGGCTCGCTGGTGACATGGATGGTCCCATGAAGACCTCGTACGAGTCCGTCCACGACCGCAAGCCCAAGGCCGCGGCCGGCGGATTTGGTGGTGAAGAATGGGTCGAATACCCGAGCCTGCGTCTCGGGAGACATGCCACAGCCGGTGTCGGAGACCTCCAGTTTCAGATAATCACCAGCAGCCAAACGATCCGACATCGCACCAGGTGAGTCCCGGCCGATGCTCACGGATCTCGTGGTCACACGGATCACGCCATCTCGATCTCCGATCGCGTCGGACGCATTGGTGACGAGGTTCATTACAATTTGTCGAAGTTGTGCGGCACTTCCCCGAACAGCCGGAAGATCCCCGCCGAGGTCCGTGTCCAGCGTTGCGTGCCTCGATACCAGGACTTTGAGTAACTCGATCATCTCCGCTACGATCCGCGACACATCAACCAGTTCGGGAGCCTCGCTGTCTTTGCCTGCATAACTCATCAATTGGCGTACGATTTCCGAGCCGCGAATAGCCACGTTCCGGATTGCCTTTAGCTCTTCTTCCGGACGTGACCCGGAGGCAAGCTCTGCCAGTGCCAGCTCCGCTTGAGCCAGCACTCCACCCAGCAGGTTGTTGAAATCGTGAGCAATGCCGCTCGCCAGTGTTCCAACGCTCTCCAGCTTCTGCCTGCTGATGGATTCCTCCTGCGCGCGCCTGACATCGGTGACGTCCTGGCAGGCGCCAAATATGTGCTGCGGCGAGCCTTTTTCATCGAGCGACACCTGCGAAGTGAAACTAATGGCTCGTACCTTCCCGTTCGGTCTGATGATGTGAAACTCGGTGGCGCACCCGCTCCCATCCGCAATACCGCCTCTCAGCTCACCGGCCACTCGCTCCCTTTCACTCGGCGTGATCATTTCGAGAAGTCCTTCCAGGCTCGGTGCGTAATCGTCTGGCTGGCCGAAAATTCGAAGGCATTCTTCCGAGCAAATCACGCGGTCGGCCTCGAGGTTCCAATGCCAACTGCCTACATGAGTAAGTTGTTGTGCGCTCTTTAGACGTTGTTCGCTTGCGCGCAAAAACTCCCTCGCCTTCACCGACTCCGTAATGTCCTGTGTTGCGCCAGTGACACGAACAACGGCGCCTCGATCATTTCTGCTCGCCTGGGCAACAGCACGCACAAACCGGACTTCGCCGTCTGGCCGGACGATCCGGAACTCCACCTCAACCGGCGCCATGCTCGAACGGACTTTGCCATCCGCTTCCAGAAACTTTTCCCGGTCGTTGAGGTGCACATAGCTGAGGAAATCCCCAAAGTTTAATGGGTGGCCGTTCGGGTGCTCAAGGATGTGGGTTATCTCATCTGACCAGTGGAAAGTGTTCGCTTCGACATCCAGCTCCCAACTCCCGACCTTGGCCAGGTGCTGCGCCTCCCTAAGTTGACGCTCGTTAGTCCGCAGCCGCCTCTCAGATTCGCGCCACTCCGTAACGTCAGTAAGGACCGCAATCCATCCGTCAACCTTGCCGCCCTCACTCTGCGTCGGCACGTAGCGGGCATGGATCCATCGCGTGCCTGCGTCAGGCCGGGTAATCTCTGTCTCGAACTCTACCCTCTGGCCGGAAAGTACCTTCTCAACGTAAGACCGTATGTCGTCATACGCTTCTTGCCCGATCACATCGACGACCGGACGGCAAGCGATGTCGTCAGGCATTTGGCCGAGCCAATGGGCATAGGTACAGCTTACCCACGAATAGCGAAGGTCAGCGGTACATCGTGTGACGCCCACGTCCATGTTGTCCGTGATGAGCCGGAGTTGCCGTACTGTTTCGATCGCCTCAATCCGAGCGTTCCTGCGATCCGTTATATCGACCAACAGGTTCATGCCGCCGATAATCTGTCCATTGGCGTCGCGCAGGATCACGGGGTATGGCGTGAACCAGAAGCGCGTGCCGTCGGGTCGTTCGGCTATGCATTCAGCGCCTACGGGTACGTCGCCGCCCCTGAGCGCGATCGCCATCGGGCATTGGTCGTGAGGTAACGGAGTGCCGTCCGCCAGGAAGAGCTTCCATGTAATGCACCACTGGTCCGTGCCAAGCTCGGGTATACGACCTGAAAGGCTCACCGCGGCGGCGTTGAAATACGTAAGGCGGCCCTCGGAGTCCGTCGTGTAGATCGCAACAGGAAGGGCGTCAACCATCTCGCCGAAGAGTCTATTCAATTGCCCGTCGCCCCGAGCCATGAAATCTGTCAACGCGTGCGGTGCACCGGCATCCAAGCTGCACTCCCTCTTTGATCTCCGCTTCTGTCAAGACCTTTTGCCTTCGGGCCACGACAGAAAGGGGTGATATTTGGTGGCCGTCTTTCAACGTTACGTTGTTAGTGGTCGCGCCAGCCGTGTAGCATGGATTCTACCGCATGCAGGGCGTTCTCATACCACCGCGTCGGCGGGGCCCCAGAATGGCCCTGGCAAAGGGAAATGGCTGGCGATATTCGATATCGCCGCCCAGCCCGATTCTGCACACTTCCCCGATCGCGGTTTGAACGAGCTTGTCGCCCGCCTCCGGTCGTAGTCAGGAGGCACAAGACCGTGATCGTCAGATGCATTCGCAAGACGCGAGCCAGTGTGCTCGACCGCAGGCCGGAGCCCACGCTCTTGTCTCAATCCGGACGGAACGGAATATTCGCGACTCGGTATGCGTGAGCTGGCTCAGCGGAACGCCTCCATCGCAGCTACGCGCAAGACGCCGGGCATGAAGGCGATTACGAGAAGGCTGCGGCGGCTGGAACGGCGGGCAAGGATGTGATCGCGAGCCCCTCGTGGAGTCGAGAACTCTGACCACCTTCACCTGATTTCGCGTATTTTTACGACTTTCGCGTATTTTTTACGACAGAATGACGATCTCAGGCATCAAGACGTTCAGCAGAAGAATTGACCTCATGACTCCAGCTTCTTCAGCGAAATTGATGCGGCGCATCGGCGGCGAGCAACCGCGATTCCGGACGATCGCCAGGCGAGTGTCGGAGAGCATCGGCGCCGAGTTCTTCTCCATGCTGGTAAACGAATTGCGTCAGGCACTGGACGCCGAATGCGTGTACATAGGCGAATTCGTGGGAGGTAAAACCGAGCGCGTCGAAATAATGGCGGCGTGTGTGAAAGAAGGTCGAATAAACCTGCCTGAGTTTCCGTTGGCGGGTAGTCCCGATGCCGAGGTGGCATTGGGAAAGCCGGGCGCGTTCGGGAGGGGACTGAAGGAGCTCTTCCCCGAGTATCGCTTGTTAAGCGATCTGCACGTCCAGGCTTATGTGGGCATCGCCCTCAATGATCCGGAAGGGCAAGCGTGTGGGGTCATCGCGGCTCTTTTCCGTGAGCCCCAGGACCGAGAGATTCATTTCGCACAGTCGATGTTGAACGTATTCGTAGCGCGAGCGTCAGCGGAACTCAACCGGAAACGAGGGGAAGACGCTCTCCGCGAAAGCGAGCAGCGGTATCACGCATTCGTAGAGATGAACCCCGATGGTTGCTGGCGCACCGAGTTTGATGAGCCGATTGCAACCACCCTGCCCGAAGAGGAGCAACTGGAGAGGATTTTGCGAGACGGTCGGGTGGCGGAGTGCAACAATGCGTTGGCCCTGGGGCTGGGACGGGAGCGGGATCAACTGATCGGCGCTTCACTGGCGGAAGTCGTGCTGGATCTGGAAAACGCGCACAACTGGCTGCTGGACCTGATACGTTCGGGGTACAGTCGCAGAACGCGCGAAGTCACCGCTGTCGACCGCAGGGGCAAGCGCGGAAATTATCTCCTGAGCAATTGGGGCATCGTGGAGAACGGCCGGCTACTACGGATCTGGGGTTCCATACGCGACGTGACGGAACTGAAGGAACTCGAGGATCAGCTTCGTCAGGCTCAGAAAATGGAAAGCATTGGGCGACTGGCCGGGGGTGTGGCACACGATTTCAATAACCTCCTGACGATCATCAACGGTTATAGCGAGTTTCTGATGCGCAAACTGAGTCAAGGCGATCCACTCCGGGAGTACGCAGTGCTGGTTAACAAGGCGGGTGAACGCGCGGGAAGCCTGACAAAGCAGTTGCTCACGTTCAGCCGACAGCAGGTTATTCAGCCAAAGCCTCTGGATCTGAACAGCGCTGTACGAGAAACGGAGAGCATGCTCCATAGCCTGATCGGAGAGGACATTTGTCTTCTTATCAGGCTCGACCCGCAGGTGGGCTGGGTGCTGGCAGACCCGGATCAAATCCACCAGGTTCTCATGAATCTGGTTGCAAATGCCCGGGACGCGATGCCTCGTGGTGGCAGACTGATCATCGAGACCAGCGAAGCCGTCATCGATGAAAAATACCTCCGCTCCCATCCTGACGCCACTGCAGGGCGCTTTGCCCTGATGACGGTCATCGACACTGGATGCGGAATGGATGAGACGACCCGGCAAAAGATGTTCGAGCCGTTTTTCACGACGAAAGAACCGGGGAGAGGGACAGGACTTGGCCTGGCGACCGTCTACGGGATTGTCCACCAACTCAACGGCTGGATTGATGTCGAGAGTGGACCGGAGCTGGGCACCACGTTCAGGATTTATCTGCCGTGCGGGGAAGAGAGGTGTGAAGTTGGAGAGAATGCGCTCACCCGCGCATCTGTTCAACCCGGATCGGAGACAATACTGCTGGTCGAAGATCAGGAAGACGTGCGCGGATTCGCGAGGGCAGCCCTGAAGTCGAATGGATATCAGGTGATCGATGCCGCCAACGGCATTGAGGCGATGGGCCTGAGCGCCCGATATCCCGGTGTCATTCACATGATGATCACCGATGTGGTGATGCCGGAAATGGATGGACGTGAACTGGCGGACCAGTTGAAGATACAACGGCCGGAGATGAAGGTTCTGTTCATGTCTGGCTACACAGCCGATGTGATCCTACAGCGTGGCATCGACGATAACGTTGTCGGGCTCTTGCGGAAACCGTTCAGCCAGGCGGCGTTGGCGGGAAAAGTTCGCGAGGTCCTGGCGGGACCTGAAAGAGCATCCTGATCAGCACCCTCCGTCCGTGACCGGGCTCGTGCCTGGCCTTCCTCCGAGTGGCGTCATTCAAGCTCGATGCCAGGCACGATGCGCGTAGCCACGTAGATAGGACCGGATGAAAATCCTGGCCAAGCGGTGTCGTACGGACGTCCACGGCGCACCCCCATACGTGGCTCAGATCCCGAGCGGAGTTACGCCATACGCTCTCGCCAGGTCATTGATCCCCGTTCTTAGAACGCCCCAGAGCTTGGCCGCTTCGGCTCCGTAGTTTCCTTTTGTGACTGCCTGATTGATTCTGCGTCCGTCGTCGACCACCTGCTGGACCTCAGCTCTTTGTCTCCATCCACTTGTCGGTGGCGTCGAACTTGCGCCGCAGCCGGTTCGTGGAGCGGTTCAGATCGCCGAGGGCATCGTCCAACTCGTCCTTCTTTGCAGCAGCTGTGGCCTTCTGCGTTCCGCGCCGCGACTGCGCGTCAGGAGTCGCGGCTCCGGTGGGGGCGCTCTCTCCGCGGCGCTCAAGGTACTTTCGAAACTCGTCCACGCCGTTTTCGACCTTTGCGATCAGGTTGCCGACCTGTGCCTTCGGCATGACTTGAGCGGAAACCGTGCTCAGATTGAGTCCGACCAGCACGATAGTGAGCAACACAGATCTTCTGCGAAAAATACTCAAGAACATTGGGTTTTCTTCCTTTCGCGAACCGACTTTCCGGAGGCCCGCGCAAGCCGATTCCCCTTGCTACACAGATCCCGGATGGGCCAACTCTGAAATCATCATCACGTGAAGAAGATGCGTCAGACAGCTCTTTGGCTCTAATAATCACGCCGGCGCACTCGGCAAACGTACTGGTTTTCATCCGGGCCAGCGGCCACCCCGAATGACGCGATCAAATTAAGACTGGCAGTATAAGAGCGTCCATTTGTCCGACATTGATGATGGGAAAAAGCATCCTCCAAAACAGCAGCACTGCGCCAATTAAAAGCCGCGCGCCTTTTTTGTACGATTAAGCACGCTGGCGGCGCATAATGATGAAATCGAAGCTGATCGCCAGATGGTCGTGGCTATGCCCCTATATCGGCTCGTCGCTGGAAGCAATTCGCCGAACCGCGATACGCGCGCGAGCGCGCGGCCCTCGATTTCCTCGTGAGGCTCTGCCTGATCGTGATCCGGTGTTCGTCTACACAAACTTCGAATTCATCGGCGACGACGGCTCCGTAAACGAAATCGACTCCCTTGTCGTCACCCAGGCCGGCGTCTTCCTCCTCGAACTTAAAGTCGCGGAGGGATCGTCATTGATGCGGCACCAGGCCTTAGTTACTTTCCCACTTAAAATTCTGAAAGCTGCCTCAGCCTGAGTCGGCGTCCCGGAAATATTGTCCTGACGGGAGGTCTTCGAGGTCGAGGGGAGCGTTGGGAGTGGGATGAAAGGCGAGTTAAAGAATCTGTTTCCGGTGCGGACAGGAACGGAGAAACGTAGCGGTTAATTAAGAGGGTACTTCGCGCGGGCGTGTTTGCTCGGCCAGGTGCGTGCCGATATGAATGACGTTGTCGGCGATCACCCCGAGTCCGACCCAGCGCTGGATGCCGTCCGGTCCTTTGTAGAGCGATCGCCGCAGCCCATGGCGGCGTTTGAGAACACTGATACGGCCTTCACAGCCTGTGCGCCACTTCTGAAGCTCCTTAAACCAACGCTGCTTCTGCCGCTGTTTGCGTGCGGGACTCTTCGTGTCGTGGCTTGGAATCGAGACCCGGCTGACTCCCATTTCCCCGGCTTTGGATTCGTTAGCGGCTGAGAAGAAGCCGGGATCCGCCGCCACACGCTCCGGGGCGCGTCCGAACTGTTTGACATGTTGCTCCAGACATCCTCCCAGCAATGTGGAGTCAGCCGCCCGCTGTTCGCATACCTGGTAATGCGTAACGATCTGGTTCTCCGCCTCCTGAATCAGGACCAGTTTGCCAAACTCATTGGGCTTATGCGCCTTACCCTTGCGGATCACCTCGGTGTGCGTCTCGAATATGCTGAGCAGCTTTCCTTCGGCTTTGGTGTTGCCGCGCAGCACCCGCTCCCGTGTCTGGCGCAGCACCTGCCGGACCCGGGGAATCATTTCGTCCAGTTGCTTGCCGGCTTTGCGCAGGACTGACAGGTTGCCTCGCTTGACACCCCCGACGATCTCGCGCGAGAACTTCCAGGCTTGCCCCGTAACCCGGCTGGCGATTTCCAACAATTTGACGTATGCGTTCTTCATCTTCTGCCGCCCTTGCTCCGTCTTGTTGCGGCTGGCGCGAGCGATCGCCAAAACCTTCAGCTTTGCGGATCGGCTGCGATCGCGCATCTGCGTGCCGGCCTTCCCCGCCACAGCGGTAACCCGGTCCGGAAGATCGGGGTGCCGCGCGGGCTGAGGTATTTGTTCTTGCCGGGCTCCGGCGGCTCAAACCGCTGGTGCGAAAGGAAGCTGAGAAGATGCCGATACTGGACGACATCCTGGACGATGGGTACCTGGGTCCGATGGTGAAAAACGCGAGAGCGGAAGAAGGACGTCAGATCGAAAAGCGCTTCGGACCTTCGCCCGAATGGGTGCAAGCACGACTCGACGGCATGCAGATCGAGAAGATCGAAAGCGCTGCGCTGCGTCCTCTCGACGCGGGCACTCTCGAAGAACTTCTGGGCCGCTAGGTCTTTGACCGTATGAAGCGGTTTCGTTTTCGTTGGTAGCCGAATTTGATCCGCGCCTTCTTGCGTGTGAACCGCCAATCGATGGTGACGCGGTCGAGGTTCACTTTGGCGTTCCATGCCGCTGCTTCCTGCTGGAGCAGCGCCAGAGTCGGGATGCGACGCCGATGCAGGCACTGGCGGGCGAACAGACTGATTTCGATCTCAGCCTGATTGAGCCAACTGCCGCTTCGGCGCTCACGAAAAATGACCCAGCAGGGCTCGGTTAGAAGTGACCCAGCCGGGAACAGGATTTCGGTCGGAGCGCGCATCATCATCCACGCCGCAGGCGTGTGCGGTTGCTGTGCGGAGATGTGAGTGGCTCGATATCATCCGCGCCGAAAGGCGCGTCTCGGTTTGTGGTGGAAAGTGAGGGCGGAGTTATCGTGCGGTGGTCGCGCGCTGGAGTTTGTTGCGGAGGTGCTGGAAGTATTCCGGACCGACCTTCAGTTGCAGAACTTCATCGATCACCGGCGAGAAGTATGCCAGCGATCGAATCGATCCCGAGCGGCGGCGCATCGGCCGGTCTCACCGAACGCCGCGCCGCCGCAAGTGTCAGCGCGTTGCTCGACCGTGTCCAGCGGCACGCCGCGATCATACAGCTGAGCGGCAAAGAGACGATCCGGACGGCGCACCACGCCCGCAGTGCCGGGCGTCGAACGATACGCTTCGAGAACCTGCCGAACATACTCGCGTTGTTCCATCGACGATGAGCCTCAGCCCTGCGGATCGCGCAGCGACGGACCGTTGATGGTCACCGTATGACAGTAATGCCGAACGCGGCTCAGCAGCGCCTCCACCATGGATTTGTTGCCGAGAAAGTTCTGCCACTCGTCATATCCGAGATTCGTCGTGATGATCGTCGAGTGGCGGTGATAACGCTCCTCCATCAGCTTGAAGAATGTGTTCGACTGTTCGGGCTTGAGATTTAAATACCCGAACTCATCGATCAGGAGGACGTCCAGACGCGCCAGCCGGTTCAGTAACTGGCGCGTGGATCGGTCGGCCAGCGCGGCATACATTTCATCGAACAGATCCTGCGCGCGAACGAACTGACAGCGGTATCCGTTCTGCAAAGCTTTCAGCAGAAGACCGCAGGCGAGTCCCGTTTTACCCACGCCGGTCGGACCCGTCAGCACCAGATTTTCGTGTTTGGCCACGAAGTCGAGTTCGGCGAACGTGCGCATCTGCTTGCGGTTCACGCCCGGCTGGCGCGACCACGGGAACGTTTCCAGCGACCAGCGTTCCGGCAGATTCGCTCTGTGAATGCGCCATTCGAGCGCGCTTTCCTGACGGTCGTGCCATTGCGCCCGCAACAGCCCGGCGACGAACTCCGAGTAAGACGTCTGCGCTTTCTCCGCCGCCTGTAACTGCTCGTCGTAAACATTCAGCATGCGGCGCAGCTTGAGATTCTTCAGCAGTTGTTCCAGTTCTTCAGTCATTGCCTTGCGGCTCCTGCGGGCTTTAGGGGTAGCCTTTTCGCCGATCAGAAAATAGTCGCGGGCCACGCGCCGCAGAATCATGCGCTCCAGCCGATCGAGATCGTAGAGCCCATAGCGGGCGGCTTCGGCAACCGCGGCGAGGAACGGTTCGCGCGGATATTCCCGCAACAGACGCAACAGTTGCCGCAGGGCAAGAGCCACCACTTTGCGTCCCTTCTGCTTCAGCGCCGATATATAAGGTGCGATCTCCGGCGCGGCTTCGATGAGCGCCAGTTCTTCCGGATGCGGATCGCTTCGCTTCACGCCCGCGCCGCGCGGCGGTCTGTGTTCGGCCAGCGTGATCCGCTGCGACAGCGGCGTCAGCACGCGGTCGTGCGTAACGATATGGCGCGCGTCGAGTTCGATCTCGATCTTGTCCCGCGTCTCGCGGATCTCCACGCGCCGCCCGATCCAGGAGACCGGAACCGAGTAACGAATGGAGTTCACCGAGACATAACCTTCCACGTCCACCGTGCGCTGATGCAGCCGGTACACTTCCGGAATCCATGCCGGCAAAGGCTTGAGGTGCAGTTGCTCGATGGCGAACAGTTCTCGCGGCACGGCGCGAAGGTGCTTCTTATAGGTTGAGTTGACCTTGTCGCACCACTGGCGCGCCTGCCGGTTCAGGTCTTCCCAGCTGGCGAACGTGCGGCCCGCCAGAAAGTTGTTTTCGATGAATGAAAACGGACGTTCCACGCGCGCCGAGCGGTTGGCGTCACCACGGTCATGCGCCACGAAGCGGAACCCGAGGCGGTCCGCGAACGCCTCCATCTCGGGCACGGGAATCATCTCGCGTCCCGTGCCGCGCAGCACCACCACATGCGTGTTGTCGATCATCACGCGCTCCGGGGCGCCGTTCGTGTAGCGCACCGCATCGGTGAGAAACACCTTGCAGTCGAAGCGCTGAAAGGTGGGATTGATCTGAAAGAACAGCATGCGCGAATAACACAGCACCGCCGAGGCGGTCTGCGCTTTATACTTCCTGCCGCCCACTTCCACTTCGTGCGGCGAGGTGTCGTGCTGCATCTCCACGCCGGGCTCGAAGTGATATTGGCCCGAGGGCACAACCGGCGTTTGCCCGATGCCCTGTCTGCGGCAGAACGCGGTCAGCGCCTGATAAGACAGCGCCGCTCCGCCCGCCTTGAGTTCCTCATGGACTCGCACGAGATTCCCCTTGCAGGAAGCCAAAAGATCCAGGATCTGTTGCCGGTAAGGTTCGGCCTTCTCCTTCCGCGGGATCTCCGGCACGCTGGCGGAGTTCGAGCGCAGGACTTTGCGCACTGTCGGACGCGATACCCGCAGCACGCGCGCGATCTCGTGTCTGCTCACTCCCTTCGCGCGCAGTTCCAGAATCGCGGTTCGCTGCGCCTGGCTCAGCATGTTTCGCTTCCTGTTCCTTTCCGATTCGTTCCGTCATCCGGTTCAGTTCCCGGCGCGCGCTTTCGATCTCGCGTTGCGCCTGCTCCCGCTGTGCGGCATTCATCTCCGGCAATGCTTCGGTGAGCCTGCGGCCGGCACGGCGCAGAATGGCCAGCGCCATCTCCAGATCGCGCTCGACCTGTTCGACGCCGCGGGCTTTGCCGCTGTGGCTGCCGCTGCGTTTTCAGAAACAGTTCCGGTTCAGCGAGAATGCGCTCGCGAACCACGCGCGAGCCTTCGCGCCACGCGGTATAAAGTTGCGCTGCCTGCCGTGTATCGCAACGGTGCTTCACGAATATGGCGGCCATGCGTTCACAGTCGTCCGCGCTGACCCGCGCGATCGGCACCAGATACTTCATCGCGATCTGCGCGGTAAGATTCCCATCGCGCACTTGCCGCTGGACCGCTTCCGGCAACAACTCGACCAGCGCCAGTCGCCGCGATACCCAGCTCACGCTGCGGTCGAAGCGGCGCGCCAGTTCGTCGAGCGAGTAACCGAAACGCTGCTCCATCTCCGAAAGCAGCCAGCCCTGTTCGAGCGCGCTTTCCTGCGGGCTCAGTCGCAGCGACCGCGACAGCAGCAGCGCTTCGGCTTCGCCCATCGGCCAGACTGTGGCTTCGACGGTGTCGCGGCCCAGTTGCTGGAGCGCGGCAATGCGTTTGTAGCCGTCGATCACCAGGTAGCGGTCGCTATCGTCTTTCGCAACGACGACAACGATGGGCGTCTGCTGGCCGCTCTCAGCCAGCGATGCCAGCAGCTGGCGCTGGCGGTGCGGCTCGCGCACCCGCAGATGTTCCCACCGCAGATCGAGTTGGTGAAACTCCAGTTGCATGGTCTGCCGGCTGAGTCCGAGTATGCGGGAGGCTGGAACTGGTCTTTTGCGGGGAAAAGGGAAGTGTGCCGGGAACTCCTGCCGGATCAATGAGATACGGCAGGATCTGGTCTTTCGCGGTGCGGATCATTAGTGCTCCCATAAGGCCAATGAAATCAGCGCCTTGTGGCCCGAACTGGTCTTTCGCAAAGTTCCAGGGAAGTTGGTTGAGCGGGGCCGGCAATCGAAGCGGTTCCGGCGCCTCCGGCCCGGCCGCGCGCTGGTCGATCCGCCACGCGATGGCATAGCCAGGGTTTCGATTTCGCCAGTCTGCCTGGGTTTTCTTACGTCGCGCCGTCTGACATTCCGGCTTACCGCAGGCCCGTTGCCGGTCTCCCACTCGCGGGTTCGGCCGGAACCACCGGCGACATATCGTGCACGGTCTCTTCCGGGCCTCGGGCATCGTGATGATCCATCGTCTTCATCACGACTTCAGCCACCCCGGCGACGGGCGTTCAGTTCAGAATGCCTGGGTCATTTCTGGAGAGCAGAGGTGGGAAAATTCTCGAGAGCGCCGAGGACTGCCGTGTTTGGGAGTGTAGTGGACCGTAAGGCGGCTCCAGAGCTCGGTTCCGCGCTGTTTTCCGAAATAGTCCGTGAGCGTCTTGGGGCCATGGATGTTCAGGTTGTCCATAATCAGATGGATCGTATCGGCGCCGGCGTAGCTGCCGATGATGGTCTCCAGCGCCTGAGCGAGTTGCGGCGCGGTCCGGTTGGGGGTTGCCAGGGTGAAGTGTTTTCCCGCCTTGGGCTCGACGGCACAGAATACATTGGCTGTCCCGCACCTCTTGTACTCGTTGTCCGGACGCCTGGGTTTGCCTGGCGCCATCGGCCTGGCCGGCCTTACGTCGGCATGCAGCGAGACGGGCTTCTCATCGAGGCAAATCACCGGTTCGGCTGGATTATAGGGCCTTTCATAGACTTCCAGAACGTCCTCCATGCTTTCCAGATAGTCATCCGTGAGATCGGCCACGGTCGCGGTAGGGATGCCGGTCACCCGGCACCCCCCGCACAGATCCCCACGGGCGGCACTACCGCATGAGGCTCCTATCTTGGATGTATGGCGTCAAAGCGAACTCGGGGGTATGGATGGAGAACGCGCGGTTGGGGAAGCCACCGATTAGCCAGCTTTTGCATCCGCGCCCACGTCAGGTGGTGCTTTTGACCCCGATGGATCAACATGGTCCTCCAGAGGCGAATGACCCGGTAGCGAAATGCGGACAGACTGTCGGTGTTTCCCGGTACTGCGTGGTAGTTGAAGTAGCCCTGCACGATTGATCGAAGCCATTTGGCGTTTACCGCAACCGGCTCATGCATGCGCCTGCGAAGCTGCTGCTTGATTTCCAGCAGTTTGCTCCGCATCCGCTTGCTGATCGTTTTGCGCTTCACCGCGTAACTCCCATTCCGGTCCTTCCCGCTGATATGCGTGAATCCCAGAAAATCAAACGTCTCGGGCTTTCCCTCTCCTCTCTTGTTCCGGTTGATCTCGGCAAACCGCCCGAACTCAATCCGGCGCGTTTTATCCGGGTGCAGTTCCAGCCCGAACTTTTTCAGCCGCTCCCGAAATTCCGTCAGGAACCGGTCTGCGTCGGCCAGGTGCTGGAAACCGATGACATTGTCGTCGGCGTACCGGACGACAACCACGTCGCCTCGCGCACACTTTCTGCGCCAGACGTCCACCCACAGGTCGAACACGTAGTGCAGATAGACGTTCGCAAGCAACGGCGAAGCCACCGATCCCTGCGGGGTACCCATCTCTGTGTTCTTCCATTCGCCTTCCTCCATCACTCCCGCCTTCAGCCATTTCTGGATCAGCCGAAGAATGCGGCGGTCGGCAACGCGATGTTGGACGAACTTCAGGAGCCAATCGTGCGACAGATTATCGAAAAAGCCCCGAATGTCACAGTCCAAAATCCAGTTCACTTTCTTCCGCGTCATCCCGACGTACAGCGCGTCCAACGCCTGGTGCTGGCTGCGCCCTGGCCGGAAGCCATACGAGAAACCCCGAAAGTCCTGCTCATAAATCTCATTGAGTATGGTGACCACAGCCTGTTGGACAATCTTGTCCTCCAGCGCCGCGACCCCGAGCGGCCGTTGCCGGCCATCCGGTTTCGGAATGTACACTCTTCTCGATGGCTGCGCTCGATAAGCGCCGCGGTGGACTCGGCTGTGCAGTTCGGCAAGCCGATCTTCCAGCCCAGTCTCATACTCCTGCCACGTGATGCCGTCCACTCCCGGCGCTGCCTTACGCTTCAGGGCGTAAAAGCTGTCCCGGAGCAGTGCGACTGTCAAATGGTGAAGTAAGGCGGTGAACTTCATCTCCTTCTTTTCCCTTGCTACCCTGCGCACACCCGCCAGTCCCTGGGACACGCCTGCCTCGCTCTGTGTCGAGAGCGTGCTGGATTGATGGATGTTCTCCTTGATCAGCGGCCTTCCCTCCTCACTCTCCGCCTGCGGTCTCCCACTCTTGTTCGAATGATTCATCGGTGGCGCCACGGCTTGAGCTCGTGGGTTTGGAGGAGGATTCGGATGGTTTCGCGGCCCGCGTGCGGCACCAACTTTCGCTTCACGGCTTCTTCGGCAATCAGACGGATCGTCCAACGAGCCCGGCCTTCCGGAGGATCACTGCAAACCATCGCCACAATACGCTGCTTCTCCGATGGACTCAGTAGCGGAACGGCGCCCGGCCGAGCCTTTTCATAAAGTGCGCGCTTCAATCCTCCCTCTTGATAACGATGGGCGACCGATCGTACCGCCTTCGCCGTAAACTTCTTCAGAGAGCGGGCTGTCTCGGGAGCAGTGGCGCCATCGGCCAGATGGAGCAGGGCGAGCGCGCGCAGAATCACACGTACTGGCTGCACTCCGGCGTTCAACAGCTCATTGATCTCCTGACGGTCCTTACGCGAAACGGTTATACGTATGGGGCTGCGGGCCATACCCCAGGTTAAACTGAAACATTTTAGAATACAAATGTTTTTATCAAACCGCTTCAGGCGGTCAGAGACCTAGCCCTGTTTTGAAGCCTCCCTGTAGCCGTTGCACTGCACGCCGCACTGCATTTGTTGCTCGCCCGCACAGGCTGCGGTATGATTCATTCCTGAAGCGCGTCGAAACAGCAGGAGACCAGCATGGATAACCTAACCAAGTTGATGTCAGCCGGAGTTGTGCCCCAGGACCACACATTGACAGACGACGACATTGGAGTTATTCACTCCCTCAGCGATGACGAAGTTCAATCGCTGGTCGGCCTGAAGGAAAAGCTGGGAGAGGATTTTATCCGGCGCAACGGGCAAAACGTCGCCAATTGCTTCCTCTAAAGCGAAACGAACGCGAGGCTCCCGCGGGCGCGGAACTCAGGCATAGCGTGCTACTGCGACGGAAGATCCGGCTCGCCAGCGGCCCGATGTTTGGCGCGCTCGACCGCTTCTGGTCGCAGCCCGATCTGACCGAAAGATATCCCGAGCTGCTGTTTCATATTCACTGCGTGGTGCGGGCGACGGTTCCCGCAATGGAAGCCGCGCGCCGACGCGCTGAGGAACTGGCGGCATCAGATCGGGTCGCTCGCGGCGTTGCAGACTACCTGGCGCATCACATTCCGGAAGAGCTTCACCACGACGAGTGGCTTCTGGACGATATGGTGGCGCTGGGCGCGCAAAAAGACGCTGTTCTTGCACGGATCCCTCCGGCCACGGCGGCTGCCCTGGTGGGCACCCTTTACTATTGGGCGCTTCACGCGCATCCGGTGGCGTGGATGGGCTATGCGGCGGTTACCGAAGGCCATCCTCCCTCGGACCAGTTCCTGGTGGACACGATGCAGCGCACGGGAATTTCACCTGAAGGATTTCGCACTTACCTGAAACACGCGCGGCTCGACCCGCATCATTCGCGTGAAATGGATGAAGCGCTCGACGCGTTGCCGCTCGCTCCTGAGCACACTGCTTTACTCGGTGTAGTGGCCTTCCAGACCATGCACGACCTCGCCGCGCTCTTTGACGGGCTTACCTTTCAGGGGCTGACAGGGACATGATCGGACGCGTGGTTTCGCGATACCGCATTATCGAGGAACTCGGCCATGGCGGCATGGGGGTGGTCTACAAGGCGCGCGACGTGCGTCTGGAGCGTCTGGTGGCGCTTAAATTCCTCAGTGCCGGCGTCGCGCAAAATGAATCGGCCCGGGTGCGCTTCATGCAGGAAGCGCGCACCGCCTCCGCGTTGGATCATCCGAACATCTGCACCATCTACGGAATTGAAGACACCGACGATGGCCAGATGTTCATCGCGATGTCCTGTTACGAGGGCGAGAACCTGCGGCAACGTCTCGAACGCGGGTCGATGAGCGTGAAGGAGGCGGTCTCCGTAGCCATCCAGGTGGCGCATGGACTCGCCAAAGCCCACGATCATGGAATCGTGCATCGCGATGTGAAACCGGGCAACGTGATGCTGACGAGCGATGGCGGCGTCAAGCTGCTGGATTTCGGTCTGGCGCTGCTCGGTGAATCGGTTCGAACCACGCAGCCGGGCACATCGGTGGGTACGCCGGCATATATGTCGCCGGAACAGATCCGCGGCGAGGTATGCGATGGCCGCACGGACGTCTGGTCGCTCGGGGTGCTGCTCTACGAAATGCTGACGAACGAGCTGCCGTTCGCTAGCGGCCCGGTACATGCGCTGCTGCACGCCATCATGACCAGCGACCCGCGTCCGCCCAGCGCGCTGCGCCACGGACGTTCGCCGCGGGCCTCGACGGTATTCTTGCGCTGGCCCTCGAAAAGGATAGGGAACGGCGCTACCGGACAGCCCGCGAATTCGCGTCGCACCTGCGCGCCGAGATCGACGGCAGCACGGCGTACGCGGGCCGGTCGCGGGATAGTTCGGTAACGCAGACCTCGTATGCGATACCCTCCGGCGGGTTTTCGGGGAGCACCCGGTCGGTAGTGCGCGGGGGGCTCTCCATCCTCGTGCTGCCTTTCACGAACCTGAGCAGCGATCCGGAGAATGAGTATTTCGCGGACGGTCTCACCGAGGAGTTGATCACGGATCTCGGCCAGGTGCCCGGCCTGCTGGTGGTGTCGCGCAATTCCGCGTTTCAGTTCAAGGGGAAGCCCGCCGATGTGCGCAAGGTCGGACAGGAGCTGCGGGTGAACAATGTGCTGGAGGGCAGCGTGCGCAAGGCGGGAAATCGCCTGCGCATCACGGCACAGCTGGTGAACGTTGCGGACGGATATCAGGTCTGGTCGCAGCGCTTCGACCGGCACATGGAAGATGTCTTCGCGATTCAGGATGAAATCGTCGCGAGCATCGTGGCCTCCCTGAAAGCGAAGCTGACGGCCGGGGTGCCGGAGGCGGCGATCGCGCACCGCAGGCGACCCGAGAACCTGGAAGCGTGGAACCTGTATCTAAAAGGACGCTATTACGTGAACCGGCAGACGCCGGACGGCCTGAGCAAGGCCGCGGAACTTTTCGAGCGCGCAATCGCCGAGGACCCGGCTTACGCGCCGGCCTGGGCGGGCCTGGCCGAGTACTACATTTCGGTCGGGTTCTGGGGCGTGATGCCTGCCGACGAGATCTGGCCCAAGGCTCGCAGCAACGCGCAGCGCGCGGTGGAACTCGATCCCGATCTCGCGCACGCACAGACCGCGCTCGGATACGTTCGCATCTTCTGCGATTGGGACTGGATCGAGGCCGGCCACAACTTCCGGCGTGCCGTGGATCTCGACCCTGGAGATTCGCAGGCCGCTTACGCGCACGGCCTTTACCTGACGCAGATGAGCCGCACGGACGAGGCGCTGGCCGAGTTTCGCCGCGCGCTCCGGCTGGATCCGCTTGCGATGAACGTGAATACGGGGCTCGCGCTGGTTTACTACTATCGGCGGGAGTTCGATAAGGCCATCGCGCAGGGCATGAAGACGCTGGAAATGGATGCCGCCTACTTCGAGATGCGCGCGGCCCTCGGGCTCATCTATCTGCAGACCACGCGGTTCGATGAGGGTCTGAAGTATCTGGAAGGCGTGCAGTGAACAATCGGGCGACAATCCGCTCATTCTCGGGCTGCTCGGTTACGGGTATGGCGTTGCGGGTCAGGACGAGAACGCGCGGAAGATCCTCGCACGGTTGGAGGAACTGGCGGACACGCAGTATGTCGCGCCCATTTCCCATGCGTTGACGTGGATTGGCCTGGGTGACCACGATGCCGCCTTCGAATGGCTCGACAAAGCCGCGACGAACCATGATTCGTCTGATGTGTTACCTCGATGTGATGCCCTGCTACGACCCGCTGCGGCACGACGAACGCTTTCCCGCGTTGCGCCGCCGCATGGGGCTGGCGGCACAGGAATCCAAAGCGGAAGTCTGACGCATGGACGCCGTCTTTGCGGTTGTGCCGTTCGCCGATCTGAAACGGCCCTCGATCGGCATCAGCACGATTCTGGCGGAAGCGAAGAGCGCCGGCTTCTCCGCGTGTATTGAATATGTGAATCTGCAGCTGGCGGCGTGGATCGGGATCGAGCTGTACCAGTGGATCACGGAGATGGGCGATCAGCTCCTGCTCGATACCAGCAGGCCTTCGATCTCGCTGGTGGGCGACTGGTTTTTCGCCGGCGTTCTGTTCCCGGGACAGCTTCCTTCGGATGAAGAATATCTTGCCCGGTTCGTCGCGCCTGATCCACGGGGCCGCGAGCGTATCGATGCGCTGCTGGAAGCGCGGCGGCTCTATGCGGCGCGCTTTGTGGAATATGCGGCGCAGGAAATTTTGAAGCATCGGCCGCGCCTGGTCGGATTCACTTCGATGTTCCATCAGACGTGCTGTTGTCTCGCCGTCGCGAAGGCGCTGAAGCGTACGGCCGACCCGCCGGCGGTAATCTTCGGTGGCGCGAACTGCGAAGCCGAGATGGGTCTGGAATTGATCCGGTCATTCCCCTGGATCGATTACATCTGCACCGGCGAAGGCGATCACGCGGTGCCGGCGTTTCTGGAGAGCTTCATCAGGCACAACGATCCCGTGCCGCCGCACGGCATCCTCCGCCAGGGTTTTGCGGATGAACTGAGCGTGCCAAAGCCGGTCGAGCGCATGGATGATCTGCCGGTACCCGATTTCCACGACTATTTCGAAGCGCTCAAGGCTTTCGGGTTGACCGGCGTCAATCCGATTCTTACCGTGCAGACTGCGCGCGGCTGCTGGTGGGGCGAGAAACACCACTGCACTTTCTGCGGCCTCAATGGCGAGGGTATGGCGTACCGCAGCAAATCGCCGGAGCGGGCGGTTTCCGAACTGCTGGAACTCTCGGAGACGTACGACCTGCGCCGGGTGGATTTTGTGGATAACATTCTCGACACGCGTTATATCCGAACGCTGTTCCCGGAGTTGATCCGGCGCGATCGTGGCTTTGACCTGTTCTACGAAATCAAGGCCAATACGCGACTTGACCAGTTGAAGATCATGCGCGAGGCAGGTGTCACCGCCGTGCAGCCGGGGATCGAGAGCCTGAGCAATCGCGTCCTCGAGATCATGCGCAAAGGGTGTACCGGGCTGCAGAATATCCAACTGCTGCGCTGGTGCGACGAGTTGGGGATCGCTCCGGCGTGGAATATTCTGTATGGATTTCCGGACGAGCCGGTTGCAGAGTACGACTGCATGGCCGAGCTTATGCCACTGTTGATGCACTTGCCTCCGCCGGCATTCTGCGTGCGCGTCAGGATGGATCGCTTCGGCCCTCTCTACACTCGGGCGGCGGAGTTCGGCCTGGAGAATGTGCGTCCGATGGCGGCATATTCCTATGTGTATCCTTTGCCGGAAAGCGCGCTGCGGAACTTAGCCTATTTCTTCGAGTACGATTACCGCGATGGGCGGCGGCCGGGCGACTATGCCGCTGCTGTCGTTCGGCGTGCCGAGGAGTGGGCCGCGATGTTCGCGACGAAGCCGGCCCGGTTGGACGCTTACGAAGTAGGGAACATGATCGTGATCGCGGACACCCGGCCTTGCGCCACCAGACCGCGTCACATTTTCACGGGCCTCGCGGCGCGTGTGTATCACGAATGCGATACGGCGGCGAAGATCCCGGGTCTGGCGCGGCGTCTGCTCACTCCGGAGGCGGATGTCCGGAACGCGATTCAACGTTTTCTGGACGAAAAGCTCATGGCCGAGATGGACGGTCAGTTTGCAAGCCTCGCTGTGTTCCGGAATCGTGAAGCGGTCGCCACGCCCCAAACCGCGGAATCGCAGTTAATCGCGATCGCTTGACGCCGTTATGTTCTAGTGTTATATTTTTTAACGCTAGAATGTTTAACGCTAAACAAGCCCTGACTCCACTCGAGCAGTTCATCATGGAATACGTCTGGGCGCACCCAGGTTGCACGGCTGAGATGTGCCGCGAAGGGGTAGCGAAGCAGCGCGCCCTGAAGGATTCCACGATTCGCACAATTCTCCGGAAGCTGGAGGAGAAGGGCTACGCGGCTCATAAGATCGACGGCAGGACCTTCGTGTATCGGGCCGTCGATACCAAGCGCAACGTCGCGGTGCATGCGGCGCAGCAGCTTATCGAACGATTCTGCGACGGGTCCGTGGAAGATCTGCTGGTAGGGATGGTCGATAACCAGTTGCTGCAACCGAAGCAGCTGCGGCAGCTGGCGGAGAAAATCGCATCACGTAAGGAGATGAAAGCATGACATCGATACAGTTTCTGGCCGAGTGGGCCATTCGCTCTTCCGTTTTGATTCTGGCCGGAATCCTGCTGTTGTGGGTGCTGCGAGCGAAGAATTCGTCAATCCGGCTCGCGGTGTGGACCGCGCTGCTGTGCGCCTCGCTCGCGCTGCCGGTGCTCAGCGGAGTTTTGCCGAGGCTGCCCCTGGTGATGAAGCAGGCGGCACCGGCGCGTGTAGAGGCCCCGATTTCGCTCGTTGATTCAGGACCTATCCAGAGCCCGGCGACGCTCCAGCAAGAGCCACACAGATGGCGCTTTGATTGGGTGCGCGCCGCGTTGATCGCGTACATCCTGGTCGCCATAACGCTCCTGCTCCGGCTGTGTATAGGCCTCGCGCTGAGCCTGCGACTGCTCCGGAACAGTCGTGCTACAGACATCGGAGTGCGTGAATCGGACGACGTGACGGCGCCGGTGACACTCGGCATCATCCGCCCGAAAATCGTGCTGCCCGCCGATTGGCGCAACTGGCACACGGCAAAGGTGGAGGCAGCACTCGCCCATGAGCGGTCGCATATCCAGCGCCTCGATCCAGCAGTGCAACTGCTTTCCGCAATTCACCGCGCGCTGCTCTGGCACAGCCCGATGAGCTGGTTTCTGCATCGGCGTATTGTGCGTAGTGCGGAAGACGCGAGCGACGATGCCGCGGTATTCGTGACTCAGGATCGCGCTTTGTATGCGGAGGTGCTGCTCGACTTCATGCAGCGCGGAGTGAGGCGGGCGAGCTGGATCGGCGTTCCCATGGCGCGATATGGCAAGGTGGAGGCGCGCATTCATCGCATTCTTGACGGCAAGACTCTCTCGCGGGGAGTGTCGCGCTGGAGTATCGCCGTGATCGTTGTGCTGGGAGCGCCCGTGGCGTACGTAGTGTCGGCGGCGCAGCTGCAACAGCCAGCGGTTCCTCCCGCCGCCCGCGCGCAGACGACCGTAAAGCCACCTGCGCCTGCCGCCTTTCAGCCGACCAGACCCGGGCCCGCTTACTTAAACGGTCTGGGGACGGTAGCGGCCTCGGCCACCGTAGTTATCAAAGCCCGCGTTGACGGGCAGTTGATGTCGGTCGGCTTCGATGAGGGGGCTCTGGTTCAGCCCGGGCAGTTACTGGCGTCCATCGACCCTCGCGCCTACGAACTCCGGGTCACCGAAGCTGAGGGCAAACTCGGCGAGTACCAGGCGCAACTCACCCCCGGTCTTCGTGCCGAACTTCGTGCTGAACGCGATAATCCCAAAGTTGCGCAAATCGAGACCGATATCAAAGCCGCCCAGATCGCGCAACTCGAAGCCAGTATCAAAGCCGCTCAGGCGAACGTGGAACTGGCGAAAATGCAGCTGGCATACGCCAGTATCAGGTCGCCGATCGCCGGCGTGGCCGGTCTGCGTATGATCGACCCCGGCAATTTTGTTCATGCCGGGGAACCGATCGTGGTCGTTACCCAGTTACAGCCCATCGCTGTGATCTTCAGCATTCCGGAAGACGTGCTCCCACAGGTGCTTGCGCGCGGCAAGGAGGGCGCGAGTGTGCCTGTTGAGGCGTGGAATCGCGACAACACGGTCCGGTTCGCGACTGGCGGCCTCGCCGCTGTCGACAATCTGATTGATACGGCGACCGGCACTGCGAAACTTAAGGCGGTGTTCGATAACAGAGACGGCCGATTGTTCCCCAATCAGTTCGTGAACGTGCGCATGCTGATGGCGAAGTAATTACGAATTCGATCTAAGATCCCATGGCCCGTTGGATCGTTTCGACGATCCGGTCCACGCTCGGGATGGCGCGGTCTTCCAGAACATCCGTCGCGGGCAGCGGAATATGCGGCGTGGTGATCCGCACCGGCGGGCCGTCGAGATCGTAGAAAATCTCGTCCGCGATGATCGAAACCAGTTCCGCTCCCCAGCCGCAAAGCCGTGGATTCTCTTCCACCGTAAACACGCGGTGCGTGCGCGACGACCGAACCCAGCATGGTCTGCGTATCCAGCGGCACGAGCGAGCGCACGTCGATCACTTCGCAATTGATGCCATGCTCCGCCTGCAGCCGTTCCGCTGCGGCGACCGCGCGCGGGACCATCATAGCCAGCGCCAGAATGGTCGCGTCCGAACCCGGGCGCACCACTTTCGCCACGCCCAGTTTGTCGACGATCTCGCCATCCGGCACGTCGCCTTTGGTGGGGTAGAGACCTTTGTGTTCGAAGAAGATCACCGGATCGGGATCCCGCACCGACGCCGCGAGCAGACCGATCACGTCCGCAGGCGTGGAAGGCGCCACCACCTTCAACCCCGGAATCATCATGCACCAGTTCTCCACGCTCTGGCTGTGCTGCGCGCCGAAGCGCAAGCCGCCCCCGTTGGCCGTGCGTATCACCAGCGGACATTTCGCCTGGCCGTTGGTCATGTAGCGGCTCTTGGCAAACTGGTTGGCGAGATAGTCGAAGCAGACCGCGATGAAATCCGAGAACATGATCTCGGCGATGGGCTTGAGGCCGGTCATCGCGGCGCCCATGGCCGCGCCCATGATGGCCTGTTCGGAGATCGGCGTATCGCGCACGCGCAACGGGCCGAACTTCTCGTAGAGCCCGACCGTGGCTTTGAACACGCCGCCGGCTTTGGCGATGTCTTCGCCGAGGAACACCACGTCGGGATCGCGCGCCATCTCCTGTTCGATGCCGCGCGCCACCGCTTCGCGGTAGGTCAGTTCCGCCACGCGAAGCCTCCATCGGCGTAGACATCGGTGCAGAGAATATCGGCGGATGGCGGCGGAGCGGCTTTGCAGATCTCCGTGGCTTCGTCCACTCTGCGGCGCACGTCCTGCTCGATCGCGACGAGCGATGCTTCGCTGACGCCGGCCTGCAGCAGACGCTCGCGATAAATCCGGATGGGATCGCGCTGGCCGCGCCAGTGATCGAGCTCGCCTTCGGGCCGGTATTTGGCCGGGTCGGCGCGCGAATGGCCGCTGTAACGATAGGTGAGGCATTCGATGAGACTAGGCCCGCCGCCCGAACGCGCTTTGTCGTAAGCCCGGCGCGCCTCGCGGTAAACCACGTCGGCATCCTGGCCGTCGATGACGATCGATTCGAGCCCGTACGCGCTGGCGCGTCCCGCGGCCGGATCGGCCACTGCGGTCACGTCTCCGATCGGCGTGTATTCCATGTAGAGATTGTTCTCGCACACGAAGACGACCGGAAGTTTCCAGATCGCGGCGAAGTTCAGGCCTTCGTGGAACGAGCCGATGTTCGTTGTGCCGTCGCCGAAGAAGCAGACCGAGATGTCTTTATCGCCTTTGTACTGCGCTCTCCATGCCGCACCGCAGGCAATCGGGATGTGAGCGCCCACAATCGCGTAAGAACCCATCACGCCGTGCTCCACCGACGTGAGATGCATCGACCCGCCCTTGCCGCGCAGCAGGCCATTGTCGCGGCCCATCAGTTCGCCGAGCACGCGATCCATCGGCACGCCGCGCGCCAGTGTATGGGCGTGGCCGCGATAAGTGCAGAACGTGAGATCGCCCGGCTCCATGGCGGCGGCGAAACCGGCCGCAACCGCTTCCTGGCCGAGCGAAAGATGGCTTGTTCCTTTGACCAGGTTTTGCAGAAAAAGATCGTAAGCGCGTTGTTCGGATTCGCGCAGCTCGACCTGGATGCGGTACATCCGCAATCGCAGCTCAGCCGAAAGTTCGTCAGTTGCGGAAACCGCAGCAGATTTTGCCATAACTTACTTCGGAATTTGCGGAACTACCAGGTGAAATAGCTTTAAAGATTCGTCGCCGGCTTTGATGGTCGCGGTTTCGGACGGCCCGAGATAGACGCCCGCGCCTCGCGGCACGTCGTAATCTTTGTTCTCGAGATGGATGGTTCCGCTGCCTTCCATCAGATAAATCAGTTGGTGTTTATCGAGCGGCGCGGCATCGAATTGCTCGCCTGATTTCAGCCAGCGCAGCGTGCCGAGAACATTCTTCGCCCCGACGAGCGCGTTATTGAGAACCTCGGTGGCCTCTCCCTGCGGAGTCTGCACGCGCGGGAGTTTGTTGGTATCGATAAAAGTCGTTGTCGTGGTCATCGTCTTGGATTTAATGGTTTGCACCCACACGCCGCCTTCAATGCGGTTCCATACCAGATCCGCGGGCGTGCCGTCGAGGATCGTAGTGACGAATCGGTTCGGCGCCTGAAACTCGAAATAGAAGAGCGGCGATTCGGTGGCGCGCAAGCGATGCTTCGCCTCAGCCGGGATAAACACCATATCGCCCGGGCCCACCTTACGTGTGCCCTCCGGCGTTTCCACCGTGCCATTGCCTTCCATGATGAAGTAGAAGTGCTCGCAGTTCTCGTGCAGATGATAGGGCGAAGACGCGCCCTGCTTATAGCGCATGATGCCGGCCAGCATGTCGTCGATCTTCGTCAGCTCTTTGTTGACGAAGAAAGTCCGCTCACGGCCGGGGACAGCCGAGACCAGCTTCGGCAGCTTATCCTCGTGAAAGATGTATGCCATTGGTTTCCTTTTCTAATTCGGCCGATAACCCACACGCGCGACTTCGGCGAAGGGCACCGGCCCCACAGTCACGCGGATTTCGGCCTGTTTGTGGCGCTCGACCGTCGGCTTGGCCGATCCGCGGCCTTCCTCGCCCCAGACCAGCGTGAGTTCGTTGCCGACCTCCGCGTGCTCGCAATCGATCACCGCGAGCGAGATCATCGCGCGTTCGTTGTAAGTGTATCCGGTATAGGTGGAAATCCCCACTGTCTTGCCGTTCTTCAGTACTTTGTCATACGGCAGGTCGAATAATTAGCCAGCGGTAAATCGATGTATTTTTCGATATCTCCCGCGTGGAACAAGGTGCCCGTGGCGCGCTCGACGTCCTTGCCGTTCCAGACCAGCGTTACCTTCTTCCGTTTCTGGTTGCTGGCCGACTTTTCCAGCGCCGCCCGGCCCACAAAATCGTGATCGAATTTGACAAAAGGCCCGTAACCCAGATCCCATGGCGTCAGATAATAATCGCGGATATCATCGGAATAGAAGCTGCCTCCGAGCGACGCCATGGCTTCGTAGCTTTTCCCCGTCAGCCACTTTCTGTAGCCTTTCATCTCATCGCCCGTGTAAATCGCGGGAAGCGGCGAAGGAATCCAGCCCGATTCCAGGCAACTCGTGGGATAAGTCCGTGCGCCCACCTGCCGGATCCCGAACTCCTGGCCAGCCACGACAATCGCATCGCGAACCGCCTCGGCTTCTTCCCACGGCCCGAACAATTCCCATCCCGGGCTTCCTACCATGCCATGGCGTAGCGCTCGGACATCATGCCCCGCCACTTTGAAGACGTCCATGCGGAAAAATTTAATGTCGGGCGCGGGCTTGCCCGTGACCTTTTCCATCACACGCAGAGCGTTCGGACCCTGCACCTGATAGCGGTACGCCTTCCGCCGGCCCTGATTGACGGCCGACCGCTCATCTCTGATTGCTGTGGCCTTATAGCCACCGGTTTCCAGATTGTATTGAACCCAGTTGGCGGAAGGCGGGCGGCCCACCAGGTTAAATTTGTTCTCCGCCAGATAAAACAGGATCGCATCGCCGATCACATACCCGCTGTGGTTGCATGCGACAAACTGCTTGGCCTGATCGACTTTGAAATTCTGGAAGGTATTCACGCCGAGATCGGAGAAAAGCTTCAGCGCATCCGGACCGTCGACATAGAGGTCAGTCATGTGGTGCGACTGGTCGAACAGAGCACATGTTTCGCGCCACGAACGCTGCTCGTCCCGCCAGTTCGTGAACTCATGGCGAACCACTGGAAAGGCATACGGGCCGATCTGCGAATTACGCAACAGTTCCACGGGACTCTTCACGGATTGCAAAGCTTCTTCCAGACTTGCGTAACTCATCTCTGCTGGTATTCTCCCCGACGTACTTGACGACGACCCCGAACCAGTGGGAATTATACCAGGCATGTTTACCGCTTGCTTACGCGCGCGGCTCAGTAACCGCAGTCTCGTTTCCGAGCCGCGACTGCGAAGGAGCGGTCTTCGACACCCGCTTAGCGGCAGAAATCGATATATCCGCGCACCGGGTCCGCGCCGGTGAGCGTGACCTGCAGCCTGTCGCCCACATCGAGCCCTTCATGCCCCTGGCACAGCATTCCCTCGACCGGAGGATTGAATACGCGCACGAACGTGCCGCTCGAAGTGACACCGGTCACCACTGCGTCGAACCTCTGACCGATCCGGCTTTGCATGGCCACCGCGGCCACGCGCTTATCCATGGCTCGCTCCACTTTGCGCGCCGCATGCTCCATGAGCGTGCAGTTGCGGGCGATGGCATTGAGCGCGTCATCGGTGTAGGGTGCCGGAGCCTTGACGAGGTAAGCCTTGATCAGGCGCTGCGTGACGATGTCGGAATAGCGGCGATTGGGCGCGGTCGAATGCGTATAGTCCTGCGCGGCAAGCCCGAAATGTCCGTCGCCCGTATCGCCGGGCCGCGACATAACGTATTCACCCGGCCCCATCAACTTGATCACCGCGAGAGCGATGTCCTCGTAGTGGTCCGGGTCCACCTTGTGACAATGCTGGAGAAAAGCGCTGAGCGCCCCGGAGTCGGGCGTATCCGGCAGCTTCTCCTCGTAGCGCGCGGCCAGTTCGACGATGCGCGGCCAACGCTCGGGCGTCCTGACGACGCGGCGGATGGAACTCCGATCCGCATCCTTCAACGTCTTCGCCATCACCCCGTTCGCGCCCACCATGAAGTCTTCGATGATGTCGTTGGCGCGCGTTTTCTGCGCCGCCTGGACATCCTGAATGCGGCCATCGGTCACCATGGCGACCGCCTCCACGCGATCGAAATGCAGCGCGCCGCGCTGGTCACGCTCCCGGCGCATTCGGAGGGCCGCTTCGTCCTGCAGTCTGAGCTGGGCCTGCAATTCCGCTGACGGGGTGATTTTCACGGGAGCGGCCGCGCGCCCTTCAAGCCATGCGCCCGTGCCGTTGTAAGCCAGTTGCGATTTGTTGCGAAGGATCGCACGGTAGATGCTGGACGACGCAATTAGGCCCTGATCATCCACCAGCATTTCGACCACAACGGCCCGCCGGTCTTCGTTCTCATTCAGCGACGTGAGATCGGTCGACAACTCCCCCGGAAGCATGGGGAAGTTGTGCACCGCAGTGTAGACGGTGACGGTCACCTTCCCGGCGTGCTGATCGATAGGCGTTCCGGCCGGCACATGGGCATCCACGTCGGCCACTCCCACCAAGACCCGGATGCCGCTCGGGGTGCGCTCGGCATATTCCACCTGATCCAGGTCTCGCGAAGTATCGTTATCAATCGAAGACCAGAGCAGATGCCGGAGATCGCGTATACCCTCGTCCGGCCCAACAGGCGGCCGGTTTTTGATCTCCTCCACCTGCTCATCCGTACCGGGAGCGAAATCCGGCTCAAGGCCCTGTTGGATCATCTCGCGGCGCGCGGCGGCGAGAAGGTCGAATTTCTTATACATCTGTGTGCGAGAGCAGGTAAGGGATCACGCCGGCCGATTTTCACGTTTCCTGAGGATTGAGAAGAAGCTACTTCTTCGCCGCGGCTCTTTTCACGGCCCAGCGTTTCCTGAGGGCCTCCGAGAGCCTCCTCCGGCCTTCGGGGGTCATACCACCCTTCTTTGTTGCCTTAGCCCTGGCTTGCGTTTTAGCCAGGGGTCTGACCTGCGACGCCGCTCTTTTTACCGCCCATCGTTTCTTGAGCGCTTCGGAAAGTCTTCTCCGGCCTTCGGGAGTCATGCCGCCCTTGCGCTTAGCTCTTCCCCGGCGCGCAGGAACCGCGGCCACGGCCAAAGGACTACTCTCGACCGTCGTGCCATCCACATCTCGGAGAGCCGCCAGGGCGCGCTCGATGGCTGTCTTTTGTTTTTCCAGTCCCCTTATAACATCCGTAAGTCCGTTCGTCATCTTGACTCCTGTGACCAGATAGGTCGGCTAACTCTGATCATAGCGCGTTCCCGTCTTTATCCTTATCCTCTTATACCTTAGTCGGAGCTATTAAGCGAACTTCCTTCTCGCCACAACCCTAAAGAACAGTACGGAAAGTGCCGATTGGTGTGCATGGGAGCGTGGATCGCGGAGCTCTGTAACTCGGATTGCCCACTGGACGATGCGGTCCATCGCGCAGCCGTGGCCGCCCAGGCTTCGCCGGGGTTTGAATTCGAGCTTTCGAAGTTCCTGCAAGATCAGTGCATGGCGAAAAGCGTCGATCATCCGACGGTTTTCCGAGGGCTCGAAGTCCTTGGTGGCATGTTGGACGAAGTCAGGCTCGTTCCCTTCATGCGGCCCTTTCTCAGGTCAAAGGATTCGCAGATTGCGTCAAAGTCGGTTCTGATACTCGGTAGACAATCGCGCAGCCTTGCATGGATGGCGAGCATACATGCGGAGAGTGACGACAGGATTCGCGCCAACCTCGTGGAATCGCTCTGGGACCGGCGCGAACCCGAGGTGGAACAAGTGCTGCAGGGGGCGCTTCGGGATCCGCATCACCGGGTGGTCGCGAATGCGGTCTATGGCCTTTACCTGATGGGCTCCGACGCCTGGGTGGAGGGGCTTGACCGGTTGCTGCAGAGCTACGATCCCGTTGCCCGGCGATCGGGCTTCTGGGTAATCAAATCGGCTGGGACCGCGGAGGCGGGCGCAAGGCTCAAGCCGCTGATCCGCGACGCTAACCCTTCGGTAAGGCGGGCCGCATTTGCGGCACTCATGTCTTTGCGTACAAGGGATCCAAAGGACCGCTAACCTGTGTCGGAACGTCCACTGTCGCGGCTCGGAATCACATCGATGCCGAGCCGCGACAGTAATGGAGCGGTTACGAAATCAACGAAACAGCGGCCTAGTTCGACGCCGCCCGGCCCCAGAGCTTAACCGACGCCAGCCGCGCTCCTTCACTGAGAGCCTTCATCTTCATCCAGCAGAACGGCGGAAACACCGAGCCGAACCCGGCGAACGTGCCGAAACCGCAATCGGTCCCCGCGATCACCCGCTCTTTTCCGACTACTTCCGCATAACGAACCAGCCGCTGCGAAACCACCTCAGGATGCTCCACGTAGTTGCTGTTCGCCCCGATCACGCCCGGAATCAGAACCTTGTCATCCGGCAGCTTGATCGTCTTCCACGCTTCCCACTCATGCTCGTGGCGCGGGTTCGCGCCCTTCGATCAGGAATGCTTTCGGCTTGGCTTTCATCACGATCGGGAAGATGTATTTGCAATCCATATCGTTGACATGAGAACCCTCATAGTTCCCCCAGCAGATATGCATGCGCACGCGATCAGTAAGGCACGTTGGCGAGCGCGTGATTAAGAGCTTCCACCTGCAGTTCGGCATTGCGCAGGAACTGTTCGTCTGAGAGTTCCTTGAACCGTGAGTGGCGGCCCATGGCGAGGTCAGGGCAGTCGATCGAAAGAATCAGTCCCGATTTCGCAATCGTCTCGTATTCTTCGCGCATCGCTTCCGCGAGCGCACCGATATAAGCCTCGTGCGACGGATAGTATTCGTTCGGCTGGAAGACCGCAATGGTTCCCGGCGATACGGCATTCATGAAGCCTTCCTTCGCCGGCGTCTTTGCGATCGCGGCTTTGATGCGCGCGATATCCGCCTTCAACGAATCGAGACTCTTCACCGCGATCGGGCCCTTGCAAACCGGGCGGCGATAGGTTGCCGAGTGGCCGGCCTTGACGAGGCGGTCGCGATATTCGGGATAATCGTCGAGATCCTTCGGCGTGGGCCGCGAGGAATCGCCTTCGAATCCGGTGAGCCGATGCCGGATATACGTGGCGTAGCTGATCTTGCTCATCTCGCCGTCGTCGATGATGTCGATACCCGATTCCACCTGCAGCCGGACGACCTCGCTCACAGCCTTGCTGACGACGTCTTCGAAATGCGCCGCATCAACGGGTTCGCCGCGGTCCTGCGCGAATAAGACATCGACCACGTCCTGCGGGCGGGGCAGGCTGCCGACGTGGGTGGTAAGAATGCGGTCCTTGCTTACTTCCATTTCTATCAGTTCTCCTTGAGGCCGGTTGGAACAGGGCCGTGCCCCTCATAGATCATAATCCGCGGCTCTCGACAACGGCAGCGGCGAGAAGAACCATATCCTCCAGGGCACTTTGCCGCTGCTCGTCCTGAAGACTCTGGCGGCAAGAAAGCGGATGCACGAATACGCGATTACCGCTCAGATCCAGGAAGTCGCTGAAGACCTTCTGCAGGAAACAACTGGAGCAGGAAGAGAAGAGCTGGTAGCGGTTGGCCAATGGAGTCGCACGCGTGCTGCACCACGCCTGAGCACGCCAGTTAGCCGCCGCCGCAGCCTTCGAACGGCGCGGTCTGTTGCGGCAGTAGTCTGGACATTTCGGCACCGCTTCCTCACGGGCGCGGCTCAGTATCAATGTGGTTTTGCTGAGCCGCGAATGTGAATGAGCGGTCCTGCAGTTCTCAGTGCGGCGGCGCTTCCGGCTTGGGCGCGCCGTGCTTCAGCCGCACGTTTCGCAGCATCAGGTTCAGCACTACGGCCACGCCCATAATCACCGCGCTCGAAACGAAAATCAGATGGATGCCGCTGACCAAAGCTCCGCGCACATTGCCCAGCAGCGTCTTCAGAAGCTCCAGACCGCCCGAAGTCTGCGCGAAGACCGCATCGAGCTGTTGACGCTTCTGCGCCAGCATCAACGGGTTCAGAAAGTCCGCCAGCAGACTCGCGGGCGTACCCGCCGGGACGCCTTTCGCGAAATCGCGCTGGTAATTCGTCAGCAGGATCGTCCCGAACACCGCCACACCCACCGTGCTCCCGATCGACCGGAAGAACGTAGGCACCGCGCTCGCCGCGCCCATATGCTCGCGCGCGGCCGCGTTCTGGATCGCCACCGTATAGACCGGCATCAGCAGGCCCATGCCGAAGCCGGCGATCAGCATCCCTGTGACCACATCGCTGTGCTGCGTCGAGGCGCCCATGCGCGCGAACAGAATCATTCCCGCCGTGATCAGAATCGAGCCGGCCACCGCCGAAGGCTTATACATCCTCAAGCGCAGATTCATCTGGCCCGTCAGGATACTTCCCGCGACTGACGACAACAGCAGCGGCGTCAGCAGCGTGCCCGATTCCGTGGCCGAAACGCCCAGCACGCCCTGCATGAACAGCGGCAGATAAATGATCACCGCGAACATCCCCATGCCGAGGATGAATGACGCCACCGAACACATGCTGATCACCGGATTCCGGAACAGCACCAGCGGGATCAACGGCTCCACCGCCTGCGTCTCTATATAAAGGAAAGCCCCGAGCATCACCGCCGCCATCGCGAGCAGAAATTCCACGCGCGCCGCCGCCCAGCCGTAATCTCTCACCCACGTCAGCGCGAGCAGCAGCGGCACGATGCACAGGATCAACGCACTCACGCCGCTCCAGTCGATACTCCGCTTCACGCCCTCCGGCCGCCAGTACGGGAATTCGAGATAGATCGCCGCGATCGCGATCAGCCCCACCGGCAGGTTGACGTAAAACGCCGCGCGCCACGAAACGTGGTCCGTAAGCCAGCCGCCCAGCGTGGGGCCGAACGTGGACGCCAGTCCGTACGTCGCCGCGAAGAATCCCTGGTACTTGCCGCGCTCGGCCGGCGAAAAAACGTCCCCGATGATGGCGAACGCCAGGCTCATCATCATGCCTCCGGCGATGCCCTGCAGCCCGCGCGAGACGATCAACTGGTTCATGCCGTCGAGCGGGAGGAACGTCAGCTTGCCCGACGCCCCGCACAGCGCCGAGGTCAGCATGAACATCCCCGCGCCCGTCATGAAGAACCACTTGCGCCCGTAAATATCGGATAGTTTGGCGAAGATCGGAATCGCCAGCGTCGAAGTCAGCAGATACGCGGTTGCGACCCACGGATAGCGGTCGAATCCCGAGAGCTGCGCGATGATTCTCGGCTCCGCGGTTCCCACGATGGTCTGATCGAGCGAGGCGAGCAGCACCGAGAGCAGCAGTCCCGTCATCGTGCCCAGCAGCTGAGAGCGCGTCAGGCGGACAATTCCCGAGGTGTGAAATTCCGTTTGAACCGCGGTGCTCATTTTGCGCTGCTTTACCCAGTATCGTTAATCGCGTAATTTTCTTGAGAACAAGCCCGCGGTCTTTCCACCATAATCTCGTGGCGGATACCACGGATTCCACCGGCAAGTGGGAAGTGCAGCTGAGAAAGGGCTGTATCGAACTGGCCGTGCTCGCGAGCCTGTGGGACGGCCGGCTCTACGGCCTCGAAATGCTGCGCCGCCTCGAGTACTTCTCCGGCCTGACCAATTTCCGAAGGCACGCTGTACCCGCTGCTCAGCCGGCTGAACACTGCCGGTTGGGTGATCTCCGAATGGCAGGAAGCGCCACTGGGACATCCCCGCCGCTACTACACTTTGACACCCCGCGGCCGGAAGCGAGTGGAGGAAATGTCCCGCGTATGGTCGGGGCTCACACGAAATATTGACCACGCTGCTGGCACGATTTGAAAACCGGGCAAACCGCGGGTTGAAGTAAACTAGCCGTTGCTCATGAAATTTGTCTGTCCCGCGATCCTCGCAAGCGTCGGCGATCCTGCCGTGCTTATACGCCCAGACCGCTGCCGACTGGCCCACCTGGAATCATGATCCGGCGAGCACGCGCTACTCGCTTCTGAAGCAGATCAACCGGACCAACGTCGCGAAGCTCACCGAAGCCTGGACTTTCACCACGCGCACGAGCACTCCTGCCACTCCGCCGCCGGGACGTGGGCCGGGAGAGGCCGCGGCGGTCGGCGTGGTATCGGCGCGGAAGTAACCCCCATCGTGGTGAACGGCGTGATGTATGCGCCCGCTGGCAATCTTGTGGTCGCGATCGATCCCGATGCGGGCAAGGAACTCTGGCGCTATCAACTGCCTTCCGGCCAGGCGTCGTCACGCGGCGTCGCGTATTGGCCGGGCGATAAACAGAATCCGCCCCGCATCATCTTCACGTCTGGACGCAATCTGGTCGGGGCTCAATGCGAATACCGGCAAGCTCGATCCCGGTTTCGGCAAGGAAGGCATGGTCGACATGGTGGTCGGCTACGGCGGCGTGCCCACAATTTTCAAAAACTCCGTGATGGTCGGCGCGAGCGTCAACGAAATTCCCAAAGGTCCGCCCGGCAACTCCCGCGCTTATGACGCTCGCACCGGCGCGAAAATGTGGGAGTTCCAGACCGTTCCGCCGCCCGGCGAACTGGGTCACGACACGTGGCTGAATGACGGATGGAAAGAGCGCTCCGGGACCAACGTCTGGGCATGGCAGATGACCGTTGATGAGGCGCGCGGCATCCTGTACATGCCGATCGGCGGGCCTGCCTCGAATTACTACGGCGGCGATCGGCCGGGCGCGAACCTGTTCGGCAATTCGATCGTCGCGGTCGATGCTGTCACCGGCAAATACAAGTGGCATTTCCAGGTCGTTCATCACGACCTCTGGGATTACGACAACCCGCCCGCGCCCGTCCTCATGGACGTCACTATCAAAGAGGGTCCGATGAAGGGCAAGAAGGTGCCGGTGATCGCGCAGGTCGGCAAGACGGGCTGGATGTTCATCCTCGACCGCGAAACCGGCAAGCCGGTTTTCGGCGTGGAGGAGCGGTCCGTGCCCGCGGGCGACGTGCCTGGCGAGTGGTATTCACCCACCCAGCCGTTCCCGGTGAAGCCGCCTCATCTGGGCCGCATCGATTTCAAGCCGGAAGACATGGTCACCGCGGAAGACACGACGCCCCAGCACGCGAAGGCCTGCAAAGAGCTCTATGACCATTCCGGCGGCTTCTACAACGCGGGCGCGTTCACGCCTTTCCTGTATCACGAGGAGGGCGCGCCGCCGAAGTCCTCACTCATCTTCCCGGGCGCAACCGGCGGAACTAACTGGGGTGGCGTCGCGAGCGATCCGAAGGAAGGCTACGTCTTCGCCTACACCCAGAACGTTGCGCAGATTGGCTGGACCGAAAAGAAGAAGCCTGGCGTGGAGTATGGAGGCGAAGGCGGCGGCCCGGATCTGCTTTACGCCCGCGCCAGTGTCGATGGACCCGGTCCGTTCCACACTTTCAGCGCCGCTGTGACCGACGCCGATGGCAAGACCGTCGGGACCTGGCCCTGTCAGAAACCGCCATGGGGCCAGCTTCACGCAGTGGACGTCAAGACCGGCAACATCGCGTGGTCAGTGCCGCTGGGTATCACCCCGGAACTGCCGGAAGCCAAGCAGCATACCGGGCGTTCGGTCAGTGCGTTCGCAGGCCCGACAGCCACGGCCGGCGACTTGATCTTCATCGGCGCAGTGCCCGACAACCGCTTCCGCGCACTGGACTCGAAAACCGGCAAAGAACTCTGGAGCGTGCAACTGGCTGCCGCGGCGAACGCCAATCCGATGACATACCAGGGCAAGAGCGGAAAGCAATACGTTGCAATCGTCTCCGGCGGTGCAATCCACGCCTACGCGCTGCCTTAGTGACCATCAAAGAGCTAAGCTGAAGAAGCATGAACGGCGTTCAAATCACGGTACCGGCGGAGTTGCTCGAAGCCGCCGGTGTGAATCCTGCGGATGCCTCCAGGGAATCGGCGAAGCTTCTGGCCCTCGAACTCTACCGCGAGAATAAAGTCTCCATGGGACGAGCCGCGGAGTTGTGCGACATGCCGATCGAAGCTTTCATGGTTTTCGCTGGGAAGCACGAAGCGCCGATGCACTATAGCGTCTCAGATCTGGACGAGGATCGACTGACGCTTGAGCGTTTGAGTGCGTGATTGTCCTCGCGGACTCCTCTCCGCTCATCACACTGGCGCGGGCGCGATGTTTCGAGCTACTGCACGAGTTGTACAGCGAGATTATCATTTCGCGCGAAGTTCACGATGAGATTACTGTCGCAGGTGCCGGGCTGCCCGGTGCTGAGGAGATGAAACGGGCAAACTGGATTCGAGTACAGCCGAGTCCCCCGGAAGCGGTAGCTGAGGTCCAGTCAGCGTGTGCCGGACTGGGCGCTGGCGAGTGCAGCATCATCTACCTCGCATCCGCACTGCCTGCCGACCTTGTTCTGATCGACGAAGAGCGGGCGCGGCGCGCGGCCAGGAGAGTGGGACTTACTGTCGCCGGTTCAATCGCCATTCTCGAAAGAGGATCAAGGCTCGGTCGAGTGGCCGATCTGCGATCCATATATCTGAGCCTCCTGGAACAAGGCATACGATACGATCGCGGTTTATTGAACCACAGCCTTGGACGGCTTGGACTCCCGAAACTAACGGTTTGAGTAGCCCTTACTATTTCCCCACCGCCTGCCGCCGCCATAATTCCCACGCGCGCCGGTAATCATCAGCCACCGATATCTTCCCCTCTTCCGGGCTCAGATACGTAACGTTCCTGCTCAGCGCCATCGCCTGAGCCTGCACGCGCGCATTCATATCCAGATAAATGCATCGCCCGACCGCGAGCGGCAATGACGCGCCTGTCACAACAGCCCCATGCCCGCGCATCAAAGCCGCGGGCTTCGACGCCAGCGTCTGCGCCAGCGCCCGCCCGCGCGCCGCATCGCGGATCAGCAAATCCGTCATCCCCGCCGTTTTCCGAATCTCGAAAACCGGTATGCCCTCTGCGATGAAACCAGCCAGCCCGAACATCGGCCGAAGCGGCACATCAGTCGCGCCAAACGGAATTAGCGACGGCGTGTGGCAATGCACCACAGCCTTCACATCCGGCCGCGCTTTATACACCTCGCCATGGATAAACCGCTCGAGAAACAGCGCAGCGCCCGGGGCGCCGATCAAATTGCTATCGAGATCGTATTCGAGGATGTCACCCGCCGTAACCAGATCCGGCGCAAGCGATCGAGACATGAAGTAATGCTGCGGATTCTTCTCACTCCGCACGCTGACGTGCCCATACGCGTCGAAGATCCCATGCGAAGCCAGGATGCGGTCGGCGGCGACCAGATCGTCGATCTGACTCGACGCCGGCGCCGCCGCCCCCAACCTCATCGCAGCGGCGACCGAGGCGCAACGAAAGAGGTCTCTGCGATTCACAGCCAATGAGTCTATAACGGCTCGGCTGTTACTTCCAGTAGTCGGGCAGATTCTTCTTCGTATCCCGCACGATCTCGATCAGCGCTCGCCGGTCCTCGCTCGAAAGCCGGGCAAACGCCGGGCTCGTATCTTTCCCGCTAAGCACATCGTAAAGACGCCGGTAAACATGCTGCCGCGCAAGCTCCGGCATGTTATCGAACAGTTCGCTGTAAATCATGAACGACAGCGGATATTTGAACAGCCGCGTCTTCAGATCGAAATCCCGCAGCGACCGCCCTTGTTTGTCGCGCGGCCCGCGCGCGGCGAACGTCTGCGTAAACGGCGAGACGCCCTTGACCGGATCCGTCAGCGGAATCTCATCGGCGAAAAGCATGTACGTGACCATCTCGTCTGACCGCCGCGTCGAGCGCGCGGCTCCGTGCGCGCAGTCACTCCGCCCTGGCCCGAAGCCGCCTGGAACAAACGGCTCACGTCACAGATCAGATAAGTCATGTGCGTCTGATGTTCCAGCGTCATCAGCGCCACGATGTCGCTGGTCGGAGCCAGATACTTCGACGTGTCGATCTTGTCCGCGAGGCTCGTCCTGTTCTGCGTCCCCTCGGTTTCGAGGTCGAACGGATGGAACAGATCCGGCGCCACCGCGTTCCCCATGTGATGCTGCGAGCCGGACGTGCCGGTCACATACCAGCCTCCCCAGCGCTTCTCAAGCGGCGTGCGGTGGTCGGTATCGGTAGGCTGCGTGCCGCCGATCACCACGAACGGCGTGCCATCCGCTTCCGCAATGGTCGATTGCACTTCCAGCCGCGAGATCGCGCCCGCCGCATGGCAGTTGTTGCACTTGCTGTCCTGCCGCTCGAAGTGAGGCTTGTCGGATTTCGTCACATCGAGCGTATAGAAGTTGACGCGCTGCGCGGGATCCACCCCGATGAACTCCAGCACCGGGCCGCCCTGCACATATCCCACCGCCACGTCATCGTTGAAGTAAAGCGCGCGCGGTTTCTTCGGGCCGATCCGTTCCGCCTGAAAGCTGGTCTTCGAAAACACCAGAATCTGCGAATCGACTTTCACGTCCAGATGTTCGAGCAGGCTCTCGAGATAGCCCCAGCCCGGGCGATACTCCAGCGTCGTCTCGCCCTTCTGCAACTGCCGGTCGAGGCGCGCTATGGGATCGTCGGGATCCCGCGGCTCCTCGGCCCAGCTGGCCGCTACGGCCAAAAATGCGGCCAGCGCGATTCCGCTGGCAATAATTCTTCGCGATAGCTTCTTGGGAGACAACCTGGTCACCTGTACCCAGCGTACGATAGCCCTGTTTGTCTCTCAGTGACTTACGTCACCGGGCCCTCGCGTTTCCGGAGTCCGGTTCGGGGTATTTTATGAACTGTGATCGCCCCTTCTGAAATTCCCCTCGCGGCGAATCCACTCCTGCAGCACGCACTCGAAACGTACGCCAGCGAAACCAACAAAACAGCCGCGGTCTTCCTGCAATTCGGCCCGGAAAATTTCGCCTTCCGCCCCCACCCCAGATCGGCCACCGTGGTCGACATCTTCCGCCACCAGCTTCTCTCCGAGCGCCGTTTTTTCGGCGAATTCCTCGGCAGCTCTGAGCCCGAACCTGCGAGCGTGCTTGCCACGGAAGCGTACGCGGACCGGCTACTCGAACTGGCGCGCCCGCGGCTTCAATATCTCGCGGCGCAGACCGACGCCTGGTGGCTCGAGACGCACCCTTTCTTCGATGTCGAGCGTCAGCGCATCTGGATCTTCTGGCGGCGCGTTCTGCACTCGGCGCACCACCGGACGCAGCTATCGGTCTATTTACGCCTGCTCGACAAACCGGTGATCTCGATCTACGGACCGACCGCCGACGTCTCCTGGAAGGGCGCCGATCCTACTCTCGCGCCCCGGGAATAACCCCTGCTCACCAGCTCATTACCGAGCACCGCTCACCAGCTCATTACCGAGCCGCGACCGCGAGGTAGCGGCTGCCCTTAAGCCAACACCGTCCGCATGTAATCCAGACACTTCTTCACTTCTTCGATCGGCGTGCCCGTACCCCGATACTCATACTCCACGAACGCCGGAATCGGATACTTCTTCTCCTTCAACAGCAGCAGGACGGCTTGATCGGAGTATCGCCTTCGCCCCAGGGCACATTCGCGACCATCGTTCTTCTTCCGATCCTTCAGGTGCAGGTGAGTAATGCTGGCATGGTGCTGCTCGATGAACGCCACCGGATCGTAGCCCGCCGCCGAGAAATGCCCGATATCCAGATTGATCCGCGCATACTTCGACAGATCGAGCGCGCTTTGAAACGACTCCGGTGTGGCGAACTCGTTCGCGTCCTTCGTATTCGAATGGCCGTGGAACGCCAGCAGCATCTTATGCTTCTCCGCGAATGCCAGCAGCCGTTTCGCCATGTTCACCTGCGTTGAGGAAGCAATGATGTTCGTCCCCAGCGCCTTGGCTTGCTCGAACGTCTTGTCGATCTCGTCGTCGGTGAAATCCGCCCGGTAATTCATCGTGTACGAATGAATCGTGACCCCGGCGTCCTTGAACTTCTTCCCGACAGCTACGAAGTGCTCCATCGGAGTCGTGAGGCGCCACTGCCGCAAAGACTCGCGGTTCACGCCCGGCCCAGGCGTAGGTTCAATACCCGGCGAGAACAGCTCGATGTCACCCACATCGTCGGCCTTCAAGGCGCCGAATTACGACGTCTACGTCATCCGGGCTGCCGTGCGGCAGCGCCCGATAACTATACGTCTGCACCCCGATCGTCACGCCCCCCGCGACCTTCACCGCGCGCAATCGCCCGCGCCAGCGGCAACCCCGCCACCGGCAAACCAGCCAGCGCCATCTTTCCGAAATCGCGTCTTGAATACATCGCTATTGCTCCAATGTAAAAGCGAACAACGAATCACCCGCGCCCACGATCAGGTACTGCTTGCCATCCAGCATGTAAGTCTCCGGTCCGTTACTCACATTCGCGCCCAACCCCGCATGCCACAAAATCTTCCCCGTCGCCGGATCGAACGCAATCAGATTCTGCGAACCATCGCCCGTGAACAGAAGCTTTCCCGCCGTGGTAAGAATCCCCGCCGAACCCCCGCCGCCCGGATAACTATGCTTCCACACAGTCTTCCCCGTCCGGTAATCGATCGCGCGCAGCGTGCTGCCATAGGTTCCCGAATTCCGCTCCACCGCCCCATAGCCTTCGGGCTGCGGATCAGTGTCGGTCAGATAAAACTCGCTGAACGTCTCGTTCGTCCCCACATAGAACAAACCAGTCTCCGGATCGAAGCTCGGCGCAGGCCAGTTCGTCGCGCCGGTCGAATTCGGCGAAACCAGCACGCCATCGACTGTCGACTCTTTACGCGGATCCGGAATCGGCTGCCCGTTGGCATTGACGCCCTTCGACCAGTTCATCGTCTCGATGAACTTCTCCGTCACCAGGTGCTCGCCGGTCTTCCTGTCCAGCAGGAAGTAGTAACCGTTGCGGCTGGCCTGCGCGATCAGCTTCCGCGGCTGCCCCTTGAACGTGCCGTCAATCAATATCGGCGTCTGCGTGGCATCCCAGTCATGCGTATCGTGCGGCGACACCTGGTAATACCAGACCAGCTTGCCGGTCTCGATATTCAACGCCACAATCGAGCACGTCCAGAGGTTATCGCCCTCGCGCCCATGTCCCGTTTCGACCGGCTGCGGATTTCCCGTCCCCAGGTAATAGAGCTTCAGGTCGGGATCGTAAGTGCCCGGCACCCACGTCATCCCACCGCCATGCCTCATGGAATTCTCGTTCGGCCAGGTCTCGGAACCGGGGTCGCCTTTCTTCAGCGGCTCCGTCCACCACTTCCATTGCATCGCCCCGTTTTCCGGATCCACCGACTGGATGAATCCCGGCACATCCAGCGAATCGCCGCCCGTCCCCACCAGCACGTGATTGCCTACGATGATCGGCGCCGGCGTCGAGAAATATTCTTCCTTCACGTCCGCGATCTGCACATGCCAGCGCTCCTTGCCGGTGTGCAGATCGAGCGATACGAGGTAATTATCCGGCGTCTCGAAGAACAGCCAGTTCTCGTAAATCCCCACGCCGCGATTGCCGATATGAATCCCGCCCGTGGTCTTCCAGAAGTAGTGCCACAGTTCCTTGCCCGACCGCGCGTCCACCGCCCACGCATTATCCGGCGAAGCGAAATAGAGCACGCCATTCAGCATCAGCGGCGTGGCCTTGATTTGCAGGCCGCCGAAACCGGTCTCTCTTCCTGCCACCGGCGGAGTCGCCGGCCCCAAGCCCCCCACGATGGTTCCCGGAGGATTCTGCCCCGCGCCCGGATGCAGAATCCATGCCAGCGTCATCGCCTTCACGTTGAGCTGATTGATCTGCTTCAGCGGACTGAACCGCCGTCCCGAATAATCGCCGTTGTATGTCGGCCAGGAATCGGATGGCGGTGCAACCTGCGCGGCGAGCGCGAAGGGTATGAGAAGTGCGATCAGGCTCTTCATTTCAATGTCACCAGATACGCCGTCAGATTATGAATATCCGTGTCCGTATATTTCGTCAGCATGTCGAAATGCTGCTGAATCGGGTCCTTCAAAACCACCTTCGGAACAGCGCCCTTGCGCGCGAACGAATGGTACTCGCCCTTCGCATCGGTCAGCGAAACCGTGAAGTCGTCGATCCGTTCGAGCGTGCCATCAAACGACTTGCCCGTGCGCAAGCGTGACCGTTACCGCAATCGGCGGAGTGCGCCCTCGCCGGGCCTCGCCCCACAGGCATCAGGAATCTTCCCCTGCAGCGTGACCGGATCGTACTTCGTCCCCACGCCTTTCAAATCCCCGCCAACCGAATGGCACATGCTGCACTTCCCCGCGCCATTGAAATAAGCTTCGCCCGCCTTCGCATCGCCCGTCACGATATTCAGCACCTTGTACGTGCCGCGCTCCGCCGCCGCCCGCACGCCTTCATGCAGGAACGCCGCGATTTCCAGAATCTGCGCGCGCGGCAACTCGAACTTCGGCATCCCCGCCGCCGGACGCCCGTTCATCACCACCGGCGCGATCAGATTGCCATCCTCGTCATCGCGCACCAGTTGAGAGCGCAGCAGATCCGGTCCGGTCTCGCCCCCGCGCGCGTTCCCGCCGTGGCAGAATCCGCAGTTACTCTGGAAAACCGCCTTGCCGCGCTCGAGCGTCGTCGCATCGTATGCCTTGTAGTCCAGCCCGGCGCCGCCGCCAGGCCGTCTGACGCGGGCAGTGCCCGGCACGTTCTGCGCCACCAGTGGAATCGCGCCCAGCAGCAGTACCAGAACCCATCTTCCATGAACCATTCGCGTACTTGTCACCGCTCGCAATTGTTTCATATTATCTACATTCTTTTGTGATACCTTGACAAAACGACTTATGTGGCCACAAAGCTACACGCCCATCGCGGACAGCCTTCCCATCTCGGCCATCGTTGCCGGACTCCCCATCTTCACCATGCTCGTGTTGCTCGGCATTTTCCGCAAGCCGGCCTGGATTGCGTCGCTGGCGGGCGTGGTCGTAGCCGCTCTGGTCGCGCTCTTCGCGTATGGAATGCCCGGCGTCGATGGTCGTCAGCTCCGCACTCTACGGGGCCGCCTACGGACTCCTCCCCATCGGCTGGATCGTCTTCACCGCCATTCTGCTCTACCGCCTCACAGTCGAAACCGGCAACTTTGAAATCATCAAGGATTCCATCGCCAGCCTCACCGGCGATCGCCGCCTGCAGGCCCTGCTGATCGCCTTCGCATTCGGAGCGTTTCTGGAAGGCGCGGCCGGCTTCGGCACTCCGGTCGCTGTCGCCTCGGCCATGCTCGCGGGCCTCGGCTTCGACCCCTTCTTCGCCGCCGGAATCTGCCTTCTCGCGAATACTTCGCCCGTGGCGTTCGGATCGATCGGCGTACCTATTTACACGCTGCGGTCGGTAGCCGGCTTCACCGATATTCTGCCGCTATCCTCTGACGTCGGCCGCATCTGCGCGCCTCTCGCCTTGTTCGTCCCCGCGTATCTGATGCTGGTCATGGGCGGCTGGAAAGCGCTCAAAGGCGTGTTCCCCGCGGCGGCGGTTGCGGAATCACGTTTGCCGCGACCGAGTACCTGGTCTCCACTTACATGGGCCCGGACGTCGCGGCGCTTCTCGCTGCCATCGTTTCTCTGGTCGCCCTCTTCCTGCTGATGATGGTCTGGAAGCCCAAAGAATCCGTCGCCTCCACGCCGCATCGGCATACCGGTGGCAATGTGTTTCTCGCGTGGTCACCGTATCTCACGCTGGTTGTTTTCGTCGGACTCTGGGGCATCGCTCCCGTCAGCGGCTGGCTCGATAAAACCACGCTCGACATCCTGAACATCTTCGGGTTTCATTCGCTCGACCCCAAGGTCCCCACATTCGCGTGGCCCGGCCTCCACAATCTGGTGCAGCGAATTCCGCCCGTCGTGAAAGCGCCGTCTCCCTACGGCGCGGCGTACAAGTTGAATCTCCTGTCGGCCTCCGGCACCTCGTGCCTGTTCTCCGTCTTCGTCTCGGCCGCGATTCTCCGCGTCTCGCCCGGCAAGCTGCTCAAGTGGACGGGCGCCACCGCTAACCAGCTCAAGCTGCCGCTGCTGACGATCTCCAGCATGGTCGCCCTTGCGTACCTCATGAATTACTCCGGAGCCACCACCACCCTGGGACTCGTGATCGCCGGCACCGGCGTCGCCTTCCCGTTCTTCAGCCCGCTGCTCGGCTGGCTGGGCGTGTTCCTCACGGGCAGCGACACCGCGGCGAATGCCTTGTTCGGATCGCTGCAGGTAGTTACCGCGAACCGGCTCGGTTTGAATCCCGTGCTCATGGCCGCGGCCAACTCAGGCGGAGGCGTCGTAGGCAAAATGATCAGCCTGCAAAGCATCGCGGTGGCCGCCGCCGCCACCGGCATGACGCGGTCCGAAGAAGGCAAGCTCTTCCGCTTCACCCTTGGCCACAGCGTTTTTCTGGCGGTCGTGATCGGCCTGCTGACCCTGTTCTACGCCTACGTCGCGCCGACCTGGGTCATGTAAACGGGTGCAAGTAAATGCTCTGGCTGCGAGGCCTGATCTTCACCGCCCTCGTGCCCGTAGTCATCGCATACTTCCTGCCCCGCTGGCTCGGGTTTCACCCAACCGTCTGGCTCGCCGGATGGCTCCTGATCGTCCCCGGAATTCTGATCTACGCGCTTTGCCTGATCCGCTTTCTCGCCGCAGGCGGTACGCCCGCGATCTTCTTCACGCGGCCCTCTGCGCTTCCTCATCGGCGAGACGCCCGCCGTCGCTGGTCGCCGAAGGCCTTTATCGTTACTCACGCAACCCGATGTATCTCGGCGTGCTGCTGACCATCTTCGGCCAGGGTTTCCTCAGCTACGGACTGATTGTATGGATCTGTTTCCACGTCGTAGTCGTTCTCCTCGAAGAACCACAGCTCAGAAAACAAAACGGGGAACCCTACGACGAATATCGCCGCAAAGTTCCCCGTTGGTTCTTACGCCTTCTTCTACTTGGAAGCCAAACCCTCGGTGATCTCGATATAGGTCCCGTTCGGATCCGTGATGAAAGCGATCTTCAACCCGATCTGCTTCGTCATGTCCCGCGGCTGCATGTTGACCGTGACGCCATCCGCAGCCATCTTCTTCATGAACGCGTCGAGATCTTTCACGTCGAAACCGATGTGATCGAGCGCGTGTCCCTTGCTGCCTTCCGGCGGCATCTGCGCCTTCAGGAAATCCACCTCGCCGCCCGGGATCATCGCCGCCGGCAGATTGCGCCGCGAACCGCTGGCCGCGCCGAACTCCTTCATGTACCATGCGCGCGCCGCTTCGCCATCCACCACCGACTCATGGATGTGATGGAATGCCACCGGCGTCGCGAGCATCTTGTTCTCCATCACTTCGACCGTCACGCCTTCCGGCATCGAGAGGAACGCCTGCACATTCGGCGTCAGTTCGCGCCACATCAAACCTGCCGCAGCCGCTTTGGCTTTCGTGGCCGGATAATCCTTCACTTCGATGCCGACATGAGTTCACCGTGCTCGCGGCGGTCGCCGGAGGCATCTGCGACTTGCCGACGATCACGAAAATCCCCGGCAGCTTCAACATATCGAGCGAGCCCGCCTTGTCCGGCGTGGCCCCGAAAACGTCAACCCACGCCTTCTTCGTGGCGTCCGGGTCGGTAACCATGTAGTGCAGGTGCCCGAGAGTAACGCCCGCCTCGTTCGGAGGCGCAAGCTGCGCGAGAAGAGACGCCGACGCGATCAGACAAGACGCGGCCAGAAGACAAACAATTCGCATAGGGCTTAAGCTATCACATTCGCTCTACGGCAGCGCAAAAACCACAATCGAATTCGCCCCGCGCGGCGGCTTGATCTCCGGAGTCTCAGCCAGCAGACCCGCCATCCATCATGCCGTCGCCGGTCATGATCGCCACGTATTGTTTCCCGCCCGCCGCATAAGAAATCGTGCTGACCGAAACATGTCCGCCGACAATGCCTTCCCAAAGCTGCTTGCCCGTATAAGCGTCGAATGCGCGGAACCGTCGGTTCATATCGCCATGGAAAACCAGGTCGCCCGCCGTCGTCAGCACCGCGCCATCGCTCGGCGACCGCCCTTCGTTGAAGTGCAGAATTTCGCCGGTCGAAAGGTTGATCTTCGCAATGCCGGTCAGCTTGTTCGGATCGGAACCCGGCTGTGGCACAGGAACCCTCCGCTCCGGCCCGGCATCCGACTTCGACGTCATATCAAGGCAATTATCGATATACGGCACATACAGCGAATTCGTGCCCGGATGATAAGCAGTAGGCCAGAAGCTCCGTGTGTTGTAGAAGCAGATCGTATGCCGCTCGCCGGCCTTCTTGTTCACCAGATCCCAGTTGATGGTCGTCTGCCCGGTCTTGCCATCGATATTCGAAATCAGAAACGCCGGATCGTCGAACGGAAACGGCGTGGCCCACAGAAACTGACCCTTGTCCCGATCGAGCACAAACACCCCGCCGCCCTCGCCCACCATCACCGCCACGTCATGCTGTTCGCCGCGCTTCAGATCCGGATTGAACCACTTCACATACTTCGGATCCGGATTATACGGCGTTCTGACAAGCGTCCGTTCGTGCGTGTAATCCTGATCCCAGTCGTCGCCCGGCAGGTGCTGGTAATACCAGTTGAGCTTGCCGGTCGCGGGATCGAGCGACACCGTCGAGTTGCTATAAAGATCTGCCGGACTCTTGCGCGAAGTGCCGTCCGGATTTCCGTTGTGGCGCTGCAGGCGCGTATTCGGCATGGCGTTCGAGACGCCCCAGTAAAGCTGTTTGCGCACGGGATCGTATGTGCCCGGCAATCCCCACGTCGACGCGAGATTCGTATCGAGAAACGGCGTGCCCCATGTTTCGGAACCCGGCTCGCCCGGGGCCGGGACGTTGTAGAACTTCCACAGCTCTTTGCCGGTCAGTGCATCGTGCGCGGCAATGAAACATGTGTCGCGCGTCTTGCCGCAACCGCGTCCACTGATCACCTTTCCGTCGACCACCAGCGTGCCCGAGATGTTCGCACCCTCGCCGGTCGCCGCCTGCCAGCGCTGTTCGCCCGTGCGCGCATCAAGTCCCACTACGTAGCCGTCGGGAGCCTCGTAGAGAATGATGTCCTGATAAATCGAGATCGCTTTCGTTCGCGCCGAATTGCCCGCCGCGGGAGTGGGCAGCTTGCGTTTGTATGACCACAGCAGATCGCCGTTCGACGCGTCGAGAGCCTCCACGATCGCGCCGGGCGCGACCACATACATCACGCCATCATGCACGATCGGGATGGTTTCCGAGGTGCCCGGACCCAAGCCCCGCGTCCACGCCATGCGCAACTGGCCAACGTTGGCGCGCGTAATCTGCTTGAGCGGACTATAACGCTGCGCGTCATACGTGCGGCTATACATAAGCCAGTCGTCGGCGACTGGGGTGGAGCAGCATCTCCTGCGTGACAGGGATGAAATTCTTGACCTGCGCAAACAAAGCAGTCGGAATCACCAGAGCAGCGAGCAAAACGGATTTGATCATCGATACCTACCGGTCCCAGTTATATAACAGAGCCTCTGGCGGCCCGACCGAACCGGTGTAGACTCGGATCATGAAGGCAGCCCACCGGCTAACGGCAATTATCGAGCGCGAAGACGATGGATATGTCGCCTTGTGCCCCGAACTCGATATCGCAAGCGAGGGTGCATCGATTGAAGAGTCGCGTACGAATCTGATTGAAGCGCTGACGTTATTTTTCGAGACGGCCTCACCATCGGAAATCGCTCGCCGGGCTCACAACGAGGTCTTTGTAACTCAGGTCGAGGTACCGGTTGGGTAAACTCCGGGTTCTTCGAGACTGAGCAGTAGACTTCGGCAAAATTACTGGGTGTTTTGTTGGCAAAAATGTCAAGGCAGATTAATCCGAGTTGGCCGGCGCGGCGTTCCGCTGAGCCGGTACACTGTGACGGCTACGGCGGATAGGAACAAGGCGTAAGCAGGCAATCCGATGTTGCGTTGGACGGTGACGATCAGATCCTCCGGGAACTCCGACTGTTTTGCGGCAACCAGGAACGCGAATTGACCAAGGACGAACCACGCCCCCAACAGCGAAACGAAAAGCGAAAGAATCCCCTGAGATGTCAGCCTCACAATCAGGCTGTGTTGGCGCCACGATTCATACCCGGCCCGCGGTTGAACTGCATGATGAAGAAACATTAGGACGACGGAGCCGACATAGAGACCCGACAAGATCAGACTGGAATGACCGTAACATTGACGAGAGATTTGCCACCACTCGTCCTCTACTAAAAGGATCAGGGCGAGCACGCCTGTAATCGCCAGCCACCTCGGTCCGGAACGGTTTCGCCACCCTTGTGAGATGCAACGATGAACGCACCAGAGCACACGAAAGCCATCAGGTTGTGCATTGAGCCATAGTTTACCCACGCCATACAGGGGTTCCAGCGAGCCTGAGTGCCTGGTGTGATTTGGGTTTGTTGCAGCGCTGGAAAAAGAGCCGAGGCTACGAGCAACAAAAGAGTGCCCAGAACAAAGATGCTCGTGGTTCGATACGTGATTCTCATTTGCGCCCTCGCAAAACTGCAGTCGACCGTCTGCAATTAGCGCTGCAGCACCTTCCTCGGCCGTCCCCCGAGTCTGCCATTCGCGCGAGATGCCGCTGTCTTGGCTTTACTCGTCGCTTGGCCACCGATCTGACCCAGCCGTGACGCCATCCAGGATTTCGAGCCCAGAAAGCCTTCCAAAAGACCTGGTACGTAGATATCTGCGTCCACCGCCGGAAAATGAAGGCCGAAGCCGGAAGGACTGATCTCAATTTCCCTGAGTTGCGAAGGCCGCGCGATCTCCAGTCCTTGTGCATCCTCGGGCGCGAAACTTATTATCAGTCTGGAGCTGAGATGAATCACGATCCTTCCCGTCTTGGGGTCGTAGCGGGCGGACACTACCCGTGGAGTGTGCGCTTGTAGCTGCCTGGCGCGCCGATTTACCTTTTCGATATTGTCATTCGATTTCATGAATGCGCTCCCATTCGCCGCACAACTTGTGGCGAAGCCGCGGTTCCGACTGCGGACCCTATCGATAAGAGGCACATGAGAACGATTCTCATTCTATGGTTCGTCATCCGTTCAGCGGACCGCCACGGCGCACGGAAGGCGTTACATTGATCTGGTCACGGCTTCGCCCCCACCAGCACATCACTTCCCGCCGCCTGCGCAACCAAACGATCCGCATCCTCCGGCAACAAAAACCTCTCCTTCACCGCACTCGCCGCCGCGACTTTCACAGCCACAACATACGCCTCATGACTCGCATACCGCTCCTCAAGCGAAGGCCGCGGATCACCCGACGCCACCCGCTCCGCCTTCGTTTTCGCAAAAGGAATGACCGCGCCATTCAGCCCGCAGATGCGTCCCTTATTGAACCCCGCGGCCGTAACATTCCATCCCACATAAGTCCCGAGCGGAGTCTGATGCAACACCGAGGGCACACCCACCTGATCGTTCCCATCTTTATTCACACGCGGCACGAGTGTCGGAATCACCTGCTTGATCGCAGGCGGCCACTTCGTAATCAACCCCGAAAGATCGTTGTACTTGAAGTCCGGCCCGAAATCGTAATCGAGCAGCGAATTCACCAAACCATCCGGAGAAGGCACACCCGGAATCGCAGGAAAACCAGTGGCCGCAGCAGTAGCCTCCACCAAATCCCCGCGCGCGAGCAACGGATAACGGCTCGCTGGCGGCGCCGTCCCCTTCGTGACCCAATCGATCAAATCCACCATCAGCGCACGCGTCGTATCTGACTCCGGATTCGGATTCGCAGGCAGCACACATCCATTCGGCACAGCCGGCGCCGCAGTGCTGAAACCACCCCGCCCTCCACCATGCGTGGTGCCCGGGAAATAATACCGCCGCACATTATCCGGAATCGGAATATCCCCCTTCGCATCGGTCCCGATCAGGTTCGGCGACATCCGCAGTTCCCAGAACTCCAGCGTGCCGAACGTCTCAAAAATCTTCGGACACGTCTTCGTCGCACGGCAGCGATCCAGCATCCCGGCAGTCGCGCGATGCCGCGTCTTATCCGCATAATCGTTCCACCAGAGCACCGCCTCGCTGCCCGGTTCATACGGATTCGCAATGCCGCCGCCCACCGCGAAGCGATAATTCAACGCAAGCTGCCGCCCTGCGATATGCGGATTCGCGCCATCCCACACAATGCGGCCCGCCTCATCCTGATTGAAGCCGAGATGAATATAGCTGCGGATGAAATTACCCGACTGCGAATTTCCCTGACTTACCACCCACTGGATTTTCTTCGCCCCCGGATTCGCCGTGCCGGTGTCATCTTTGTCGGCATAACGCAGGAACGAATTCAGGTCGCGCGTCGCCGCATAACCGATCCCCATCACCAGCGGATCTTTCGCCGTGAATACCAGCTCATAAAGATACGCAGGGTCGAAACCGCCTTTCGCGCAAATCTTCGAGGCATCAGGCGTCCCGGGAAACGGCGCCGTCGCGCAATCCGCAAACGCCCAATCGCCGCTCGCAATCGGCGCCACCTCGCCATCTTCCGAAGCGCGCCTGATCAACGTAGCCTTGCTGGTGTCGAGTGTCAAAGGCCGCTGATAAACCAGTCCGGAAACCGCAGTCGTGAGTGACAAAGTATTCGACTTCGCCGGCATATTGATGAACCGCGCGAGTACCGGGCCGGTGAGATCCTTCGCCACGGGAACTTCGATCGTCTGGACGCCCGCGCGCGGAACCACATCGCCTTGCCAGCCGCTAACCACGCTCACGTGCCCTGCAGCCGAGGCCGTCGCCGCGCCGCTGCCGCGATTCGTCACGCTGTAAATCAGCACTCCGCTCGCCGTCGACATGTCGGCGGGCTTCGCCATCGAGAACGTCGCCGAGTACTCCACCATGCCCCGCGCATTTCGCGGCGCGGACTGAATGTCCGTGATGATCGCGTTGTGCGAGTCCTTTGGATTCAGTTCCCCATAAAAGCGTCCGCTCAGCATCTCAAACTGACCGGAGGCTTCGCGCTTCTCGATGACAAAACGCGTCAGGCGCGCCTCCACGGAGGCTGCCAGGGTGACCAAACAGAGCGCCGCGAGGGCGATGGGCCGATTCATCATGTCCCGTATTGTATGCCTTGTATAAACTGTAGGACGCACATGTCCAACAGGATGCTGAAAACCGCTTCGGAATCAACGCCCGTCGTTCTGAGCCGCGACTGTGAAGGAGCGGTAAGAAGCCTTCTTCGTGCCAGGGGATATTTCGCTATCGCCGCATTCGCCGCAATCCTGCCTGCGGGCGTGGCGGCGCAGGACGCCAGGGCGGTTGTCGACAGTGCCGTCAAGGCGATGGGCGCGGTCAGCGTTGGGTCGGTCCGTTACACAGGCAGTGGCTTCAACTACGCGCTGGGTCAGGCGGTCAACCCCACTTCTCCCTGGCCGAAGTTCAACGTCACCATGTATGAGCGCGTCATCGATTTCGACGCGGGCGCGACGCGCCAGATCATGGTACGCACGCAGGCCGAGAACCCTCCGCGCGGCGGCGGCCAGCAGCCCATCATCGGCGAGCAAAGCCAGAACCAGGTGAACGGTTTCAAGGAACCGTGGACGTCGCAGTTCGAAGTCTGGGTGACTCCCCTTGGCTTTCTCAAAGGCGCGCTGCAAAACAACGCAACCGTAACGGCGAAAACCGTCGAAGGGAAGAAGATGAATCTCGTCTCCTATCTCGTCGACAAGAAATACAAAGTCAACGGATATCTCGACGACCAGAACATGGTGGCAAAGGTCGAGACCTGGGTCGATAATCCGGTACTGGGCGACATGCCGGTGGAGGCAACTTACTCCGGCTACCAGGAATTCCATGGCCTGAAGTTCCCCACGAAGATCGTCGAGAAGCAGGGCGGATATCCTGTCTTCGACCTGACGATTACCGATGCCAACAAGAACGTCGTCGCGGGCGTACCGCCGCCGGTTAAAGAAGTAGCGCCGCCGAATCCGTTCTTCGGAGTTGACGAACAACTGGTTGCCGATGACGTTTACTACTTCACCGGCGGCACCCACCACAGCGTCATCGTGAACTTCAATGACTACGTCGTCGTGATCGAAGCGCCGCTCGACGAAGCGCGCTCCAACGCCGTCATCAGCGAAGTGAAGAAGCTCTACTACAACAAGCCGATCCGCTACCTGATCAACACGCACGCCCACTTCGACCATGCGGGTGGAATCCGGACCTACGCAGCCGAGGGCGCGACCATCCTTACCTATCAGATGAACAAGCCGTATTATGAGAAGACCTTCGCCCTGCCGCGCACACTGAATCCCGATAAGCTCAGTCAGTCGAAAAAGCGAGCCATCATCGAAGCCGTGCCAGAGAAGCGCGTACTCACCGATGGCACACACACAATCGAGCTCTATCACGTACCGAACAACCACAACGAAGGGATGCTCATCGCCTACCTGCCAAAGGAGAAGATCGTCGTGGAAGCGGACCTCTTTACTCCCCCCGCGGCAGGCGCCAAGCCGCCCGATCCACCGAGTCCCTATACGTTGAGTCTTGTCGAAAACCTCGATCGCCTAAAACTGAACTATGACAAAATTCTCCCGCTGCACGGCCGCCTCACCAACAAAGAGGAGCTGATGAAAGCGATAGGGAAGTAACCATGTACCGGGCTGACCACGTCGGCAGCCTCCTGCGTCCCGCAGAGTTGCTGGAAGCGCGGACCACCGAACTTGAAGATCAGTCGATTCTGCGAGCCCTCGAACGCCAGAAGGAACTCGGCTTCAGAGTCTTCACCGATGGCGAATTCCGCCGCGGCGGATTCATGAGCGACTTCTATGATTCGGTCGAAGGCCTGAGTTCCGCTGATGAGATCAAGCGCACCTGGCAAGGCGCGAAGAGCCGGACCGGCATAGGTCTCGCTGGAGTGGTGTCGAAGAAAATCAAGCAAACCAAACGCCTGACCAGCCACGAGACCGCGTTCCTCAGACAGCACAGCCCCGGCGATATCAAAATGACCCTGCCGACGGCCAACCAGTTCCCCGCCATCGCTTACAAGACAGGCATCAGCGAGCAGGCTTATCCCACACGCTCCGACTTCCTTTGGGACATCGTGCCGATCATCAAATCCGAGATTGAGGCACTCATCGCGGAGGGCGTGAAGTACATCCAGATCGATGCGCCGCGATACAGCTATTACATCGACCCGAAGTGGCGCGACTACATCAAAGATGAGATGGGAATGGATCCCGAACAGGCGCTCGATGAAGCGATTCAGGCCGATAACGCCTGCCTTGCTGGATTGAATCGCAATGGCGTGACCATCGCAATCCATCTCTGCCGCGGCAACAACCGCAGCCGCTGGTATGCCGAAGGCGGTTACGATCCCATCGCCGAGAAACTCTTCAACCAGCTCAACGTCGATCAGTTTCTCCTTGAGTACGAGTCCGAACGCGCCGGTTCCTTCGAGCCGTTGCGGTTTATGCCGAAAGACAAGGGCGTCGTGCTCGGGCTGATCAGCAGCAAACTGCCGCAACTGGAATCGCCGGAACAGGTGATCCGCCGCATCGAAGAGGCCGCAAAGTATGTGCCTCTCGATCGCCTGGCGCTCAGCCCGCAATGCGGATTTGCATCCGCGCTCGAAGGCAATCTGCTCACCGAAACAGAACAGTGGGCCAAGCTGAAGCTGGTGGTCGATACGGCACGTAGCGTCTGGGGATTGGTATAGAATTGTCACGGACTATGTGGAGCAAATACGTTGTAATCGCGGCGGGCATCGCGCCCTTATGGGCGGCGAACGGGCCCGATCTGAAGACCGTCGTCGACACCTCGCTGAAGGCGATGGGCGCTCAGGACGTGAAGACTCTCGTGATCTCAGGCCAGGGCTGGGACGGTTGCGTCGGCCAGACCTATGACCCGTACTCGCCCACGTGGCGCAAGTTCTCCAATAAGGACTACGTACGCTCCATCGATTTCGAAACCCGCGGCTGGCGACTGCAACGCATTCGTGGCGAAGGCGAAAACCCAGGCCGCGGCGGTTGCAACGCCGGCCCGATCCCGGACACGACGCAGAATCAGGTGACGGTGGCGGGCGCTACTGCGCCCTGGAATACGCAACTCGAATACATCCTGTTGCCCGAAGGTTTCCTCAAAGTTGCGCTCGAAAAGAACGCGGCCGTAAAATCCGAAAAGATCAAAGGCAAGCCCTACACAGTCCTCTCGTTCGCCGGCGACAACAGGGCCAACGTGAGCGGTTACATCAACGCGATGGGTTATGTGGATCGCATCGAAACCATGATCAGCGACGACGTGCTGGGCGACATGGTCTGGGACGCCGAGTACACCGATTGGAAAGACTTCGGAGGAGTGAAGTTCCCCACTCACATCCTGCAGCATAAGGGCGGCCCCGCCTTCTTCGAGCTCAATGTCGCCGATGTGAAGGTGAACGCGCCCGTTGACCTCACGCAGCCTGCAGGGCGCGGTGGCGGCAGAGGCGCCGGACGTGGACCGGGCGGCGGCGGACGCGGTGCTGCTCCAGCGGGACCGATGTCGGAGGATCTGGGCGGCGGTTTCTGGCTGGTCACCGGCGGCTACGGCGCCATCGTGGCCGACTTCAAGGACTACATCGTCGTAATTGAAGGACCGCAAAACGAGATGCGCGCCGAGCAGGTCATCGCGGAAGCGAAGCGCCTGGTGCCCAACAAGCCGATCAGATACGTGATCAACACGCACACGCACACAGACCACAGCGGCGGTTTGCGTGCCTTTGTCGCCGAAGGCGCCACCGTGGTGACTTGGCAGGGCAACAAGGCTTACTACGAGAAGCTCTTCAAGGCGCCGCGCACCATGGCTCCCGATAAGCTTTCCCAGATGAAGCCGCCTCCGAAGATCCGGATTGAAGGCGTGGGCGAGAAGAAGGTCATGACCGATGGCGAACACACCATCGACATCTACCATCTGCAGGGCAGCACGCACAGCAATGACATGCTGATCGTGTATCTGCCGAAGCAGAAGGTACTGCTCGAAGCGGATGAATTCAACGTAGCCACCGCCGCAAATGCTCCGACGCCCGCGCAGATCAACCCCTATCAAACCAATCTTTTGGCGAACATCGAGCGCCTGAAACTGGATGTGGACCGTATCGTTCCGGTCCACCTGCCGGGCGACGGCCGTAAAGTCACGATGGCCGAACTGTACACCGCGGCGGGCAAGAAGCCGTAGTAAGAAGTAATGAGCTACTCGAGGCGCCAGTTTGTAGCTTCCGGCGTTTCTCTCTACCTTACTGGCCGGTACGCGGGAGCGCAGGAAGACCCTTCGTTTTCATCTGACGTTCAGGTCGTGAACCTTCTCGCCACGGTGCGGGACAAGAAATCCGCGATTGTTCGCGATCTCACGAAAGACGATTTCTCGCTCGTGGAAGACGGGCGCTCGCAGAACATCCGCTATTTCGCGCGCGAATCGGACCTGCCTCTGACCATCGGCCTGATGGTCGACACCAGCATGAGCCAGGTCAAGGTTCTCGACGCCGAACGCGGTGCGAGTTTCCGGTTCCTCGATCAGGTGCTTCGCGAGAACAAAGATCACGTCTTCATCATGCAGTTCGATCTGACCGTGCAGACGCGCCAGGAACTCACTGCCTCCCGCCGCGACCTCGATCACGCGCTGACCATGGTCGACACTCCGACGCGCAATCAACTCCGCGCTCAATATGGCGGCGGCACTCTACTCTTCGACGCCATCGTGGACGCGGCCAACGACACGATGAGCAAACAGAAAGGCCGCAAAGCGCTGATCGTGCTTTCCGATGGCGGCGATAACGGTAGCGATGCCACTCTGGATGCCGCAATCGATGCGGCGCAACGCGCCGAGACGCTGATCTACGCGATTCTGTTCACCGAGGGCGGCTTCGGCAGCGGCGAAGGCCGGAAAATCATGCAGCATCTCGGCAAAGAAAGCGGCGGCAGTTTCTTTGAAGTTTCGAAGAAACTCAGCATCGATCAGGTGTTTGCTTTGATTGAAGAAGACCTGCGCAGCCAATACAGTGTGGGCTATGTTTCCGATCGCCCGGCGCAGATTGCCGAATTCCGTAAAATTCAGTTGACAGTCAAACGGACCGGTTTAGTCGTCCAATCGCGTGATCGCTATTGGGCAGGGCCTGCCATACATAACCCATAAAGAGAGTTCGACCGTACATTCCGGTATATTTCCTGGCTTTATCTTTCCCCGATTCGTATTAGAATACTCACAACGTTTCGGCTCTACTCAGCATGTAGCGCCGGGTAGGGGTGAACATCATGCGAATATCGCGCAAAGTTTCAGCTTTGGCTGTACTCTCGTTCTTCGGCTGTCTGGCTCTTCATGCTCAGATTACCGGCGAACTTCGGGGCACAGTATCCGATCCAACAGGGGCGGCGATACCGAAGGCCACGGTCACCCTGACTAACCTCGAAACCAGGCAAGTCCGCACTCAGACGGCCAGCACCGAAGGAGAGTTCAGCTTCAACCTTCTGGGTATCGGCAGCTATGAAGTCGAGGCCGTGGCCTCAGGATTCAGCGCCGAGAAGGCTGAGGCCCAGGTGAGGACCGGTGAAACCTCCTCGGTCGCTTTCAAACTCAAAGTAGGCCAGGTAACGGAGGCCCTCCAGGTCAGCGAGGCGGTAGCCCAGGTGGACACCGAAAACTCCCAACTCCAGACTTCTTTCACCGGTCAGGCGATTCAGGAAATCCCCGTCAGCCGCAATGCCAACCTCTTCGTACTTGGCGTGCCCGGGGTTGCGCCCGTGTCCGCCAACAATCCTTTCCTCGGATCGGGCAGCTTTAATTCGAACGGTGGCCGCGGACGCGGAAACAATATCATGGTCGACGGAATTACGGCAACCGACGTCAGCACCACCGGCACTGGCGGTACCACCGGACCGCTCAACTTTTCCTCCATCAAAGAAGTCAAAATCATCACCAACGATTTCAATGCGGAGTACGGGCGCAATTCGAGCTCACAGGTCCTCTACATCACCAAGGGTGGCACCAACGAGCTCCATGGAGAGATGTACGACTATCTCCAGAACGACAAGATGAACGCACGGGCATTCTTCGACCGCACCGGACTGCCTGTTGTCGTCCGCCAGAACCAGTATGGTTTCGAAGTTGGCGGCCCCGTCTTCATTCCCAAACTCTTCGACGGGCGTAACAAGCTGTTCTGGCACGTGGATTACGAAGGACTTAAGAGACGCGGTGTCAGCGCGCCCGTAATCGCCAATCTGCCCACGCCCGCGCAGCTTGCGACCATTACCGATCCGACATCGCTCGCCATCGCCAACCAATACAAGTTGCCTTCCTCTCCGACAGGCACGACGCCGTTTTCCGCCCCCAACACGACGGACACGTGGGAAGTCGCGGAACGAGGCGACGTGGTCCTCGGCAAGAAGGACACATTGTGGGCGCGTTACGGCGTTTATAATTCGTTCGCAAATTCAGCGGGCAATACTTTCATCACCAGCAATCTGCCTTATTTCGGTGCGGCGAGCGCCAACCACCCGAGGGAGGCGTCTCTGGCCGAAACCCACGTGTTCGGGTCAACGATGGTGAACGAATTCCGGTTCGGATTCGGTCAAAGCAAACCATCATTCCCGATCCAGACCCCCTACCCATTTGGACCCGCGATCGTCTTTGCCGACGGCTCGGTAACCGGCCTCGGCGTTTCAAGCATTCTGCCGCAGGGACGCGAACAGAGGACCTATCAATACACCGACAACTTCACCATTACGCGCGGCTCACACAACATTAAAGCGGGCTTCGAATGGTATCACCTCGAAGCCGATTCTTTCTTTGACAACAATGTCCGTTCGACGCTGACGTTCGCGACTTTCGCCGCTTTCGCAGCGGGGCAACCCAGCACTTACACACAATCGTTCGGCAATTCAGTTCGCGCCAACCGCGTCGAAAACGCGTTCGGGTTCGTGCAGGACGACTGGAAAGTCACCCACAATCTGACCCTTAACATCGGTGCGCGCCTCGAATTCGCCGGCGGCCCGACGGAGGCCAATGGATTGATCTCCAACCTCAATCTCAACAACCAGACCGCATTCGGCGCGGCCGGCTCTGGACCGCTTGGCTTGCTCGAATCTGGCAAACCGTCGTTTCACGGCAACTACAATCCGGCCCCCCGGATCGGCTTTGCGTATCAGCCTTTCGGCGATCTGAAGACCGTTATTCGCGGCGGCTACGGTATCGCCTACGACTTCGTTTTCCTGAACCCGATCACCAACCAGCGCTTTCTCCCGCCGTTGATCTATTCAACGTCGCTGCAAGGCGTCGGGAACTTCACGGGTGCGAACAGCTATGCCAATTTCTACGCGGGAACCGCAGCGGTTCAGACCTCGACCGCATCTCAGGTGGGCTCGCTGAGCACTACCAGCAAAAACTTCCTCGCGATCAGCCCGGCAATCGCACAGAATCTGGCCAACCCACAAGTCCAGCAGTGGAGTCTCGGCGTCGAACGCCAGGTCATGAACAACATGGTGCTGAAGGTAACCTACGTTGGAACGAAGGGCACCTATCTCACGCGAACCCGGCCGATCAACCTTCTGGCCAGCGCCAATCAGCCCGCTCCGGCGACCAGCTTCGCCGATGAGACGGCCCGTCTCTCTCAATTCACCGCGGCCAACCTCGGGCTCAACGGCAATTCGACCACCTACAGCAACCGCTACGATCCGCGCTACAACGCCGTGAACTATGTCGAGAGTTCGGCCAACTCCAGTTACAATTCGCTGCAGGTCGAGGTACAGAAGCGCTTCGGTTCGCACTTCTTCGCCAACCTCGCTTACACCTGGGCGCACTCGCTCGACAACAACTCCGACGTATTAGCCGTGCTGTCCAATGACACATCGGCGCAACAGAATCCCGGTGACAACCGCAATAACCGGGCGTCGAGCCAGTTCGATCTGCGGCACACGCTGTCGGTCACTCACACCTGGGAAGAGCCTTTCTTCCTCCACTCCAAGAATTTCATTGCACGCAGCCTGCTGGGTGGCTGGGCTTTCGCAGGCATCATCAGCTACCACTACCGGCTTCCCGGTCAACATCTTCGCCGGCTCCACGGTGGGAGGATTGACCGATCCGCTCCAGTATCTGGGTTCAGGCAACAACGTCGATCGCCCGAATGTGTCCGGACCGATCACCAACTTCAATCCCCAGCCCGCCGGGTCTGCCGGGGCTCCCAACGGTACGTCCATCGTTAACGGCGTTGCTATCAGCACTTACGCCCAGAGCCTCGGTCTTTCGCAGCCGCTACTCGGCAATTACGGAACTCTCGGGCGCAACGTGCTGCGCCTGAACGGCCAGACCGAGTTCGATATGAACATGTACAAGAACTTCCACTTCTCCGAGCGCGCGTACTTCCAGCTGCGCGGGGAGTTCTACAATCTGTTGAACAATCATGCGTTCCAGAGCATGACTTCATCGAACATCACGTCTCCGCAGTTCGGACAGTATAGTGCCGTCAGCCAGAACGCCCGGACCGGACAGGTGGCCGCGCGAATCGTATTCTAGAAAGACATTGCGCGTACTACTACTGACCAGCATCCTCGCTCTTTCGGCGCAAGGCGCCACTCTCGATCCGAACATCGAGAAGATCGTTCGCGATGTTTCGCAGGAACACATCGCGGACACGCTGAAAAAACTCACCTCCTTCGAGACTCGCGGCAACTTCACCGACCCGGCGCAGGAGAGCCGCGGCATCGGCGCCGCTCGCCGCTGGATCTACTACCAGCTGCGAAGCTACGATCCACGTCTCGAGGTTTCGTTCGATTCGTACAAAGTCGCGAAGCAGGGCACGCGCATCCTCCGCGACGTGGAGGTGGTGAATGTCGTGGCCGTACTGCCCGGCACCACACAGCCCGAGAAACGCGTCATCGTCAGCGGTCATTACGATTCGCTGGATGTGGTGCGCAAGCCGAACGCTTCTGAACTCGCTCCCGATGGCAGCGAGACTCCCGTGGATGAAGTCATCGACTTCGAGAAATCCGTTGACGCGCCTGCGCCCGGCGCAAGCGATGACGCCAGCGGCACGGCCGTCGTGATGGAACTGGCGCGCGTGATGAGCAAGCACAAGTTCGAAAAAACGATCGTCTTCGTCGCCTTCGCGGGCGAGGAGATCGGTCTCATCGGCAGTTCGCTTTACGCCGACAAAGCGCAAAAGCAGAAAGATCAGATCGAAGCGGTGCTGAATAACGACATCGTGGGAAACGACGTCTCAGGCAACGGACGATCTGAAAACGGCCTCGTACACGTTTTCTCCGACGAGCCGGCCGATTCGCTTTCGCGTGAACTCGCCCGCTACGTTCGCGATATGGCGATGAGCTATGTACCCTCCTTCAAAGCGGATCTGGTGTTCCGTGCCGATCGCTTCAGCCGCGGCGGCGACCATACGCCGTTCTCGACCGATGGATTCGCCGCGGTGCGATTTACAACGCCCGCCGAGAATCTCGGCGTGCAGCATACTGCCGACGATACTCTCGATAAGACATCTCCTTCCTACACGGCGAATGTCGCGCGGGTTAACGCCGCCGCGGTGGCGAACCTCGCTCTTGCGCCGCCCGCGCCCGATGTGGAGCGCGAACTGCTGACCGGCACCAACAAAGGCCGCAAGGTCGCCAACCTGGCGCGCGGCAAGTCGAAGTACGACGCCGTGCTGCGCTGGAAAGACCCGCATCCCGTCGCCGACCTCGCCGGCTATGTGGTGGTCACGCGCGCGACCACGCCCCGTTCTGGGAGCACGAAATCTTCGTCGGCAAGGTCACCGAATACACCGTGCCCGAACTGAGTATCGACGACATCGTGCTGGGCGTCAAGGCCATCGATAAAGAAGGACACGAGAGCCTGGTGTCGCCTTACATCGCGCCGCTCTATGCGCGCAAGCCGATCACGTTACAGTAGTTCACGCAGATCGGAAATCCAGTAATCCGGCTCCCATCTGGCGAGCGCGGCGGGATTGCCGTAACCATAGCGGCCGGCGCAGGTACGAACTCCGGCGCGACGGCCGGCTTCCATGTCGGTCTCGGAATCGCCGACAAACAACGCGCAAGCCGATCGCGTTACAGTAGTTCGCGCAGATCGGAGATCCAGTAATCCGGCTCCCATCTGGCGAGCGCGGCGGGATTGCCGTATCCATAGCGGACGGCGCAGGTACGGACTCCGGCGCGACGGCCGGCTTCCATGTCGGTCTCGGAATCGCCGACGAACAGACAATCCTCGGGCTTTGCGCCGAGGGCCGCGACCGATCGCAGAACTACGTCCGGCGCGGGCTTGCAGGGAAAACCATCGGTCCCCTGCACGTGATCGAAATACGGCAGCAGGCCGAACTGCTCGAGCACGGCACGCGTGGTGGGCGTGCCTTTGGTGGTCGCGGTGGCTTTGCGGCCACCGAGACTTCCGAGCGCCTCGGCGACTCCCGCGAACAGGCGCGTCTCGAACGTGACCGCGCCCCAGATACGTTTTCTTATACTCCTCGATCATGCCGTCGAGTTGCTCGCGGTTGGCTGCGGGCAACACATCGGTAAAGACGGCATCGAGATGATGGCCGACGAAACTCTTCAGGTAATCGAACGCGAGCGGCTCGGAAACATGCCCAGAAAGCACTTGCTGGACTGCGCCGCAAATGTCCGCGGCGGAGTCCAGCAAAGTTCCATCCAGATCGAAGATGTAAACGCGAAACGTCTGGATCAAGCTGGTGCGGGGCGCTCTCCTTCGGAGAGACCGGGCAGCCGGCGTCCGCCGCCGCTGGTTCGGGGCGAATCACCTGTTGCGCATGATCGGCCGAATCTTTCGGCTTGCTGCTCGGCGTCATCGGCGGGAGGTTGCCGCCATCGATGAGCGTCCTTACTTCGGCGCCGTCCAGGACTTCGCGTTCCAGCAGTTCCTCGGCGACGCGAACCATGGCATGCGAGTTCTGCTCGATGATGACCCGGGCGCGGCTGTAGGCGGTGGAGATGATCCGCTTGACCTCTTCGTCGATGCGGATGGCGGTCTCTTCGCTGTAGTCGCGATGCTGCGCGATCTCGCGGCCGAGGAAGATCTGCTCTTCCTTCTTGCCGAAGCTGAGCGGCCCGAGTTCGCTCATGCCCCACTCGCAGACCATCTTGCGCGCCATTTCGGTGGCCCGCTCGATGTCGTTGCCGGCGCCGGTGGTCATCTGGTGCAGGTAGATCTCTTCGGCGATGCGGCCGCCCATCAGGATGGCGAGCTGATCTTCGCAGTAGTCCTTGTTGTAGTTGTGCTTGTCGTCGATCGGCAACTGCATGGTCACGCCGAGCGCCATGCCGCGCGGGATGATCGTGACTTTGTGCAGCGGATCGGCGTTCGGGATGATCACCGCGACCAGCGCGTGACCGGCTTCGTGATAGGCCGTGTTGCGCTTCTCGGCATCGCTGAGGATCATCGATTTGCGTTCCGCGCCCATCAGGACTTTGTCCTTGGCGAGTTCGAAATCGATCATCATGACGACCTTGCGGTTCTGGCGGGCGGCGTTCAGCGCGGCTTCGTTGACCAGGTTCGCGAGATCGGCGCCGGCGAGACCGGGTGTGCCGCGGCCGAGCACGGAAAGATCGACATCGTCGCCCAGCGGAACCTTCTTGGTGTGGACTTTGAGGATCGCTTCGCGGCCCTTGACGTCGGGACGGCCGACCACCACGCGGCGATCGAAACGACCGGGGCGCAGCAGCGCGGGATCGAGAACGTCGGGGCGGTTGGTGGCCGCGACCAGGATGACGCCTTCGTTCGATTCGAAGCCGTCCATTTCGACCAGCAACTGGTTGAGGGTCTGTTCGCGCTCGTCGTGTCCGCCGCCGAGGCCGGCGCCGCGATGGCGGCCGACGGCGTCGATTTCATCGATGAAGATGATGCAGGGCGCGTTCTTCTTGCCCTGTTCGAACAGATCGCGGACGCGGCTCGCGCCGACGCCGACGAACATTTCGACGAAGTCCGAACCGGAGATGGAGAAGAACGGAACGTTGGCTTCGCCCGCGATGGCGCGCGCCAGCAGCGTCTTGCCGGTGCCGGGAGGGCCGATCAGCAGCACGCCCTTCGGAATGCGTCCGCCGAGCTTCTGGAATTTTGCGGCTCGCGCAGGAACTCGATGATCTCCTGCAGTTCTTCCTTGGCTTCTTCGACGCCGGCGACATCCTTGAAGGTGACTTTCTTCTGCTGCGTGGAGTGCAGGCGGGCGCGGCTCTTGCCGAAGCTGAGCGCCTTGTTGCCGCCGCTCTGCATCTGCCGCATCATGAAGATCCAGAAGCCGAACAGCAGGAGGAACGGCGACGCGTTCACCAGAATCGAAACCCAACCGTTCGAGTTGCTGGATTCGAAGGTCATCTGGACCTTCTTGTCGCTCAGCATGTCGTAGAGCTTGGGGTAGTTGGCGGGAACTTCGGTGTGGAAGGCGGTGCCTCCGCTGACGAAATCGCCTTTGACGCTGCTGCCGTTGAGGCTGACCGACTTGATATTGCCAGCCTCGACTTCGGTGAGAAATTCGCTGAAGTTGAGGGCCTTATCGGGCTTTCCGTGACCGCTCTTGACCACGGCCCACAGCAGGACGGCCACGCAGATCAGGACGGCCCAGAAAATGATTGTCTTTAAGTTGGAATTCACGATACCTCTTTGCAAACCCCCGCACCCGGTTCAGCGAACATACGAGTGCGATTAACCTTATTCGGATCAAGCTTGTTCGAATTGGTGCTCATCTGCATAGACGCCGGGAATACAGGGTTCGATTCCATAACTTCGCGGATTGTCAGTACGTTCCCGCTCTCCGGCCCCGCGGCGAATTCGCCCGCGACGCCAAATTTCCGCGTCCAAAGAATGGAACTGCCCCGGACAATGACAGGCCAGCGGCGCCGCTCCCAAAGGGGAATGCGGAACTCCTGGAACAGCGTCTTGATTTTTTCCGCGCCAGACTGACCCCTTCGCTGGTACTGATCTCCCGGCCGCCAGTTTCGCAGCGTAAGCGAACCGCTACAGCGATCCCAATCCAAACTTTCGCTCCGCTCCGCGGTCGAGACTCTGCCCACCCTCATTATATACGGGTGGTTTACGGGCCAGTTCAGTCTCTATAGTTAATAAACGTTCAGGAACGTCCGTAAGGCCGGGGACGGCGAGCGGGGTTTCGAAATCGCGCTCGAGACGGGAGTCGTAGCCGATGGGGGCGAAGCGGAGCCAGTCGAAGGAGCGGTAGATGTCGAGGTCGGGAAGTTGGATGCGGCCGCTGCCTTCGCGGGTGAACATCATGGCGCGGATGGCTTCGACATGGCGGAAATCGATGGCGCGGAGGGAGCCGCGGACGATTTCGATCGCGTGACGGAGGAGGCGGCGCTGGACGGCTACGGGGAGTTCGAGGAACGGTTTTGTGTCGATGAGGACAGTTTCGGGTGTGCGGATCAGGTGCAGGGGGGCGAGCCGTTCGAGTTCGGCGTTCCAGTAGTCTTCTTCGGCGCGCGCCCAGGAGGCGGTGGCGGCGAGGACTTCCGGCAGCGCGGGGTTGAGGCTGGCGGTGAGCTCGGGCAGATGATGGGCGCGGATGCGGTTGCGGGCGAAATCGGTGTCGGAATTGGAGCTGTCTTCGCGCCAGGGGATCTGGCGTTCGGTGAGCCAGGCGCGGATTTCGGTGCGGCGGAGTTCGATCAGGGGCCGGATGATGCGGGATTCGGTGACGGGGAGGATGCCGCTGAGGCCGGCGGTTCCGGCTCCGCGAATGAAGCGGTAGAGAACGGTTTCGGCCTGGTCGTCGAGGGTGTGGCCGGTGGCTACTGCGTCGCAGTTTCCGTCGGCGATTTGGGTCTGGAAGAAGTCGTAGCGTGCGCGGCGGGCTTCCTGCTCGATGTTGCCGGTGGCGATGGGGGCGTCGAGAACGTGGATCGGGAGGTTGAAGCGGTGGGCGAGGTCGCGGACGAAGGCTTCGTCGGCGTCGGATTCGGGGCCTCGGAGATGGTGATTGATGTGGAGGATGGCGGCGGCGAGCGCGAGTTCGTGGAGGGCGTGGAGGAGGAATACGGAATCGGCTCCGCCTGAGACGGCGATTGCGATGCGGGTGCCGGACGCAGTCATCCTGTAATGCTGGATGGTTCTGGCGACTCGGTCGGTCACGTCATGATTGTCGCCCATGCGGCGGGAGGTCAGGCTGCCTTTGCGATGGGGGATTGGCGTGTCGCGACTGTTTTGCGGGCGGCATTGCGGCCAGTTTTGCGGCTTTCAGGCGGTTGTCGCGGTCGATGGCGCGGTTGATTTCGGCGGGTGAAAAGACGAAGCCATTTTGCTCGGGCTCGTAGGGTAAGCCGTTCATTAGATTGAGTTGGGCCAGGAGCTTGGCTTCTTCCATGGCCTGATCGTGCTGCTGTTTGCGCTCGGCCTGGAGTTCGCGGAGGAGCTTCATGTTGCGCTGGAGATTGCGGTTGATGCGCTGTTCGTAAATGCTCAGGAGGTTGAAGGCGGCGGCCTGGGCTAGGAAGGTTTCGGCGTCGGCCAGAGCGATCTGGATTTCGCGGCGTTCGTGCTGGTGGCCGAGGGCGAACATGTTGTTCTCGATGGCGCGGGCGCGGTTGAGACGCCAGCTATCCTCCGCGATGGAGTTGGCGAGTTGCCGTTCCATGGGCGTTTCGGGATTGAAGCTGTCGATGAGTTCGTTGCAGAAGGCGTCGTGGGCTTCGCGGTCCTCGGTTGGCAGGAGGCTGATTTGGCCGGTCAGGCCGTGGCGGAGATTGTTCCGGCTGGAGTTGGATTTGCCTTCGGCGGTTTTCGGACCGGTTGATTTCTGTGCGTTGCGGCGATTTGCTTCGAGCTGTTTTTCTGAGACCATAGTTCCCTTCCTGGCGAACAGTAGAGCAGACGGGAAATGGACTGGGTGGCCATTTTCCCGTAAACGATTGAAAACAAGATGTCGATTTCTTTAAAAAAGCTGAACTGGCACGACGGGGTATATCTTTTGCAAGACGTTATGCGGCATGGGAACGCTCGGCGCAGTCAGTGCGCGCCGCCACAGGCCGACCGTTGGGCGTTCCGCGGTTGAAGTTGCACCGCGTTGGGAACGGCGATGCCTTCCTCCCGGGCGGCCGGCTTGCGCGCTGGATTTGCTTCATGCGGAATCGTGAAAAAAAAGCCGAACCCTGCCCTTGTTTCGATTCCACCCATATCCTCCCATTCAGAGCATCGACGATGCGCCGGCACGCAGCCAGCCCGAGGCCGCTGCCTTCGTATTCAGCGCGCCCGTGCAGCCGGCGGAAGGGCTCGAAGATCTGATGCACATACTGAGGCGCTATGCCGATGCCGTTGTCGCGGATGGAGAATGTCCAGTCCTTCTCGTGTAAGGATGCCGAGATGCGGATTTCAGGAGCCTTGTCGGCGCGGTATTTGATTGCATTGGCAATGAGGTTCTGAAACAGCCGCACCATCGCTGTTTCATTCGCGTGCACGGGCGGTAATGCGTCAATCGTCAGCTTGGCTCCGCTTTCCCGGATGGCCTGCCCGAGGTTTGCAATCGCCATTTCAGCGACGGCTCGCATGTCCGCCTCAGATGCCGGCCGGGTGGCAGCATCCGTCGCCTTCGCCAAGTCCATCAGGTCGCGGATGAGGCATTTCATCCGGTCCACGGCTTTGACGACAAGTGCGAGCATCTCCGAGGGCCGGCTATCCAGCGAGTTTCCAGCACTGCTCAGGAGCAACTGCGTCATTGCGCCGATCGTGCGCAGCGGCTCTTGCAGATCGTGGGATGCGGTGTAAGCGAAGCGCTCCAGAGCTTCGTTGATCCGGATCAGCTCCTGCGTGCGGTTTTCGAGCGCTGCAGTGAGCGTCTGTTCATTGTGGATATCGGAAAATACGCCAAACCACTTGTCGACTTTCTCCCCCGGGTCCAGGATGCACCTGGCATGACACTTGAACATTCTGGACATTCCATCGTGCGTCGAAGGCGTACGATGGCCTCAAATTCATTGCCGGGCTCCGGACGGTTCGAAAATCCGCCAATCAGCGCGTCCCTGTCATCCGGGTGAATTAAATCAAGCCAGCCGCTTCCGAGTAAGGCGGGCAGTTCCTTGCCGCAATAATTCGGCAGGTAACCGTTGACGTATTCCATGTCGCCGTGGTCGCGGGCGGAAAAAATCACCTCGGGAATCGTGGCGGTCGTCATCTCCCGTTTGAATTCGCTCCGCTGCAAGTCAATGAGCGATTGCTTCAGAAGCCTTCTGTTTTTCTGGAGACGGTAAATGATAAAGATAGTCAACGATGCCAGCAGGGCAAACAGCGCCAGCGTAATTGAATCAGCCCTGGCGTCATGGATGAACCAGGTGTAGCGGGGTTCGATAAAAAAATAGTCGCAGAGTGGGACGGCCAGAAGGATTACGCCAATTCCCGCCCAAGCCCCTCCATAGAGCGCGGCGATCACAACGGCAATTGCGAAAAAAAGAAACGGGCTGTGGTCTCGCAGGATGGGGTCGAACGCTAACCGCATCGCCGTCGCCAGCGCAGCCGTGATTAGCGCCACGGGCATCGGGTGCTTTAATTCTGCCGGCGGCTGCACGGCGCCGAGCGTGGCCCTGACGGCCTGAGGAAAACGCTGGAACAGCGAACGCTCGATGTGGGGATTCATCCGGCAATCCTTTGGTGTTTTAACTTAGCATATGTCAAGACTTTTATGATGTCGCTGAGGAGGCGACGCCGTGGCGTTATTGAATGTCGTTGGCGGGTCGCCTTACATCTTGTCTCGGGCCTGACCGTCGGGCCGGAGCAGAGCGAATGGCAACGAGCAATTCACCAAGCAAAACCGATCTGGAGGATCTGATTGATGAAACATACGAACGGCTCCAGGATGCGTTCGATCCGCGTCTGAGCCGGGAGATGGCCGGGAAGATCGGCGACATCCTCGATGACCTCGCACCGGAAGGTTCCGACGAAGACGACGAGGTTGATCATGATGAAGAGGCCGAGGAATGACGGCGGCGCGATCCGTCGGGAGATGCCCCCGCATACGGACCAAAAGCGGTTTCGGAATGAGGCGGTTGCCACAAACTAAGGGACACACGCGATTCCAAAACCGCCTCGATGTCATGTGCGACGACCGGCTGGATGGCAGAATTCATGTTTCCTTGTCCGAGCGGAAATCAGCCGAGCATCACGATCGGCAAACGCAGATTCGGGCGGAAATCGATCGGTATTGCGAACGAACCGGCTCAAGTGGGAACCGGCGGAGAACGCCCCGAAATCGGTAGATGAAAATTGGCCCCCGCCGTGGACTCGAACTCTTTATCTGACCAGCACCCAGGGAGCCAGTTGAGCGGTGGCTAATCATACGTGCTGATTTTTTGACGTTGTACTTATATGGCGAAACTCACTTTGAGTGTGGACAGTCGCGTGGTTTCGCGCGCAAAGCAGTACGCGAAACTGCGAGGAGGTCTCCGTTTCGGAGATGGTTGAAGCCTTACCTTGGTGCGGTTGCCGAGCCGAGTTCTTCCGCCGCAGGCGCTGCTTCGATTCTCCGTTCCGTGCGGGGAGTTCTCAAGAACGCGGATATCGACGCGTATCGGAAGCATCTGGCGGCGAGAGATCGATGAAGAGGATCTCTTCGATACCAATGTCGTCCTCGACGTGCTGCTTGATCGGCTTATGTGGAGGCAAGCGCGGCGGCCTGGGCTGATGTCGAGACAGGCATCCCGGTGAGGCCAGGCGGATCATCGCGGCGTTCCTGGGAGTTTTGGTTTTCCGAGTTTGAGGAGAGGGTTTCGCGGCTCTTCGGTGCGGTGCCTTATGCCAGAGACGTTAGCAACCTATGTCACAAACCGCTCCATTACTGTTTGAATGCGTAGGTAGAGGGGAGTTCGGGATTCTCCACAATCGAGGGAGGAGCCCGAAGGTTCCTCAAACCCGATTGTGGAGAAACTACCTATGCGAGTTTATTTTGTCGGACTGGACGTACATAAGCAAGTGATCGCCTTCTGCGTTAAGACAGCAGAGGGTGCAATCGTGAAGGAGGGCAGCATTCCGGCCACGCGAACGGCGCTGAACGAATGGGTAAAGACGCTGCCGGGGCCATGGCATGGCGCGATGGAAGCGACCATATTCAGCCACTGGATTTACGAGCATCTGAAGCCGCATGCCGCAAAGCTCGAGATGGGGCACGCGGCGCGCATGAAAGCAATCTGCGCGGGGAAGAAAAAGAGCGACAAGATCGATGCGCGCACCATTGCGGACCTCCTGCGGTGCAACCTGTTTCCGTCCTGTTTCGTAATTTCGCCGGAACTGGGAGCTTTGCGGCAGCAGTTGCGATTCCGGCGCCTGCTGGTGGAAGAAACCGTGATGTTCAAGAACAAGACGGCGGGATTGCTGATGGGGGCCGGGGTGGAATACGAACGACGCCGTCTGCACGGCAAACGCTATTTCGAGAGCCTGGTGAAGGACAACGAGTGGATCGGCCAGGAACTGCGGCCACTGCTGGAGTTCAATCGCGCCCAGATGACGACCCTGCAGGCCATGGACCGGCGGCTGAAGGGTATGCTGGCGCGTCATCCTGCCCTGGAGGAGCGAGTGAAAGCGTTATGCCGGATTGACGGAGTGGGGACAGTGACGGCGTTGGGCTGGGCACTGGAAGCAGCCACGCCGGAGCGTTTTCCTTCGATCAAACATGCCATGAGTTATTGCGGGCTGACCAGCGCGCTGCGCGAATCGGCCGGCCAGCAGAAGCGCGGGCCGCTTTCCAAACAACGCAACGCGTATCTGCAGAGCGCGCTGATCGAAACTGCGAAACTGGCGCCGATGTACAACGAGAAGCTGAAAGAAGTGCATCGTAAAGCGATTGCAAAAGGCGGACATCGCAATCGGGCGACGCTGGCGGTGGCGCGCAAACTGGTGGCTTATCTGATGGCGGCCGACCGGGCTTTCTTCGCCGGCCAGCGTGAAGCCGCCGGCGAACATATAGAGGCGGCCTGAGCGTGCGTTTTTTCAGGCATGCAGATCTATCCGAGTGAATCAGTTCTCTTGCCGGTGAAGCGGAGGCGAGCACTGGTGGCGACCAACTCGCTGAGGAATAGCCGGCCAGACTCATCCGGGTGAGGCGCTTCGGCGTTTGACTCGCACAATGGCGCAGCCGTTGTGAACAGGTTCCCTCCAGACCCCGCGGAGCCGCGACTCGGCAAACAGGCTCCTGTTATGCCGCCGTTTTTACTGTTTTGGGGCTGGAGGGTTTAGCTACGACTCAATCTTCCGTGACGTGTTCCCCGGGACACGATCCGGCAAATGAATGTCTGGTGACCGGCCTGTTCCGGATCCCCTTCGGCAAAGATCAAAAAAACTGTTCCGTGCTTGCGCCCAGTTGCTGATTATGGTCTTCCTCACGGAAGCCCCGGGAATTTTGCGTCTTCGCTTGACATTTACCTACCATGAATGTCGCGGCTCAGTAAGTGCAGTCGCGGCTCAGTAAGGCATAGATTTCAAGCGGTGGTTCGGAATTTCGACACCTTCGACCACCGGATCAGATAGAACGACCGCCAGCCACCTGCTGCGACTTATCCCCGCCTGAAGGCGAATAGCGCACGCTGAGGTGGCGCGCCATGCAGGAGAAAACCTCCGCCTGGCGAAATGGCTTGAAAGTGAAGTCGTCAAAGCCTGTGCGCATCGCCGTGTCACGCTCTGAAGCATCGGCCCCCGCGGTTATGGCGGCGATCTTTGTTTCCGCCCCGCCGTTAAGCTGGCGAATTCGCCGTGCCACTTCCGTGCCACTGAGCCGAGGCAGTCCCAGATCCATCCAGATAAAGTGCGGCCGCCACTGCTGATACACCTCAATCCCGAGTGTCCCGCTCTCCGCAACCTTTACCTGAAAGCCGGAGCGAGTCAGCATCTTTCGTAATACCGTCGCGCTTTCCGGATCATCTTCGATAATCAGGACGCGCCACTCCTGTTGGCCCGGTTGCAGAATGAAGGAATGCTCCGGGGCCGGTTCCACACCGTAAGTCTCCGACTCGGTCGCCAGATCCAGCGGCAGTTCCACCACGAAACGTGAACCCCGGCCTACCTCGCTTTCCACCTGCAGCGCCCCGCCCATCAACTCTACAAATCGGCGAGTAATTGTCAGGCCAAGACCTGTGCCCGTTCTCGGCCCGATATTACGCACCTGTTCGAACGGCTCGAATACGCGCACGAGGTCGTGTTGCTGCATACCCACGCCGGTGTCCTCAATATCAAAACAAAACCTGGTGCGTTCATCAGCCGGATGAGCACTCAAGCGGAGCTTTACGGTTCCTTCTTTTGTGAATTTAATGGCGTTGCCGAGCAGGTTGATCAGGACTTGCCGGAGTTTCGGCGCATCCACGCGGACGTAGCGCGGCACTTCAGGTGTCTGATGGTAAACGAGCGCCAGATGCTTTTCTTCCGCGCGGCCCCGCATCATTTCAACGACCGTTCTCACGGTGGAGATCAAATCCGTGGCTATGGTCGCGAGTTCTTCTTTGCCTGCCTCGATTTTGGCCACATCCAGAACCTGGTCGATCAATCCCAGGAGATGCTCGCCGCTGCGGCCGATGGCGTCGATGTCTTCGCGCTGGTCGGCGGTCGGGTTACTCTCGCCCAGCAGGTCAGAGGATGCGAGGATGACGCTGAGGGGCGTGCGGAGTTCGTGGCTCATATTGGCGAGGAACGCGCTTTTGGCCCGGTTGGCGGACTCCGCCTGGTCACGAGCCTGCACTAGTTCGTGCGTGCGCTGCTCGACCAGCGACTCAAGGTGCCGCTGGTGTCCCTGCAATTCCTGAAGCGTTTCCCGCAGCCGGCCGATGATCTGCCCCACAGGGATCGCATTGATCAGCACGGCTTGCACGAGTACGGCCCAGGTTCCCAGCGGCGTTGCTTTAGCCTGGAGCGGAAGGCTCGCGTGGGTCATCTCCAGAACCGTAAATACCAGCGCGGTCAGCAAGCACCCACTCGCTGTCCATACGGCGGCCGTGGATCCCAGGAGCCAGGCCGCCGACGCCGGCAAGGACACGTAGAGCAGGGTCCCCGGACTCTGTAAATCGCCGTAGGAAAAGCAGACGAGTGTCGCCCAGATCCAGGTACCAGCGAGATACGCCAGACTGGCGCCGCGGAAGCGACCGAGCCGGAGCACCAAGAGTGCAATGACGTAGCTCGCTTCCAGCACGAGCGGATAAAAGATCCGTGGGTAGCTCACTCGAGCGAACGGTATGGTAGCGATGAACGCGGCGGCCATCCACAGGGCGAGAGTCGCAAGGAGAATGTGCAGCATCCTTGCCGACCGATCGCCGGCAAGCGGACCGCGAAGCTCGATGAACGGCGTGACGCGATTGATGCTCCGCGAAATGGATGCCTTAAAACTCAAAATGCCCCTCAAGCCCGGGCCAGCGTGTTTTGATGATACAGAATTTGCGCACCTTCAATAGAGGCATTAATCTTTCCAACCCGAATTTTCAGCGAGATACACGGATTGATTCGAAGGTTATGCCACCGGCTGGTATGAGGCGAGCTCCAACAACGCCGGTGCCGTTTGCGCCCCGTCGTTAACGGCAGCCCGCATGCACAAGGGTACGCCCTGGAGCGAACATTGAGAGAACGTTTTCGTTATTATGCAAACCGGATTGCTGACGGGGTCGGCGCGCCGGGAACATTCGGGGTCGCACTTTTCATCGTGCTGGCCTGGGCGGTCACCGGTCCCATGTTCCATTACTCGGATACCTGGCAACTGGTGATTAACACAGGAACCAGCGTGGTGACATTTCTAATGGTTTTTCTAATTCAGAATACGCAGAATCGCGATGCGGCGGCGATGCAGCTTAAGCTCAACGAATTGATCCGCTCGATCTCGACGGCACGCAATACGATGGTGGATCTGGAGAATTGTACGGACGAGGAAATTGCGGCGATGCGGGAGGAATTTGCTAATATCCGAGCGCGGATTGCGGGAAAAAAGGGTTCAAGCCAGTAAATTGGGGAACCGGGATTGCGCCCGGTTCCCGTCGTCGCGGAAGAGGGCCTAATACGAGCTACCGGTGCGGACTTTTTCCTGCACTCCGCTGGAGCTTTCGCCGGTCGAGGAGATGTCTTCGGCACCGGTCGATTTCAACATTTCTTTTGCGCGATCGATTTCTTTCGAAGTGTCGCAGTGAACGGAGAGCAGCACGCCACCATTTTTCAAGCGCCCTTCATAGCGTTTGGCCTCGTATTCCGGGATTCCCATACCGATCAGCGATCCAACCACGCCGCCGACGGCTCCGCCGACGCCTAATCCGGCCAGACCAGCCATGATCGGACCTGCGGCGATGAAAGGCCCAAGCCCCGGGATGGCGAGGGCACCGATCCCCGTGAGAACGCCCAACGTCCCGCCAATGATGCCACCGGCAGTAACGCCCGCCGTCGTGCCCTCGGGCGCTTTGGTGTCTTTCTGATGCGCCAGATCCCTGGTTCCACGAGCGTCCTGCAGCAGGACAGAGATGTCTGCGCTGGGGAAACCGGCCCGGACGAGTTCGTCAACTGCACGTTCAGCTTGCGCCGACGTCTGGTAAATACCGAATACCGCGGTCTTTTTGTCTTGCATATTTGAGTCCTTTTCGATTGAGTGGGTTATTGTCGTTTCTTTTACTGAGAGCTGATCCGTGACCTTGCCTGTGCCGGCAATCTGCTCGGCTTTGGCAATGATCGACTTGCGCTCGTCATCGGAACGAACCGGCCCTTTGAGAGTGACCGTGCCGTCCTGACTGACGATTTTGACGTTATGTGCATAGGTTGAGAGCGACTTGTCGGCGATGACGGCTTTGCGGATCTGCTGAGTCAAATACCGGTCGTTGTGGTTTTCCTTTTGGGATCCGGCTGTTACGGCCGTAGCGGATCGGTCCTGCTTATTGGCTCCCGTGTTGTCCGGTTGAGTTTGAGCCGGCAGGATCGCCGCCATACCAAGGGCCATGATTCCGGTTATTGCGAATGCAGAAAATGCATGTTTGCGTAACATGCCAAATGCTTTGCACCTGGGGCTCCAAGCTGAGATTGCGAATTGCCCGAAGCGTGAAATGCAGTACAGCACACTGGATAACCGAGGAGGGGATGATTTTTCCCGCTGCGCGCATTCTAATATCAGAGAGACCGCCCAAATGCGGTTAACCGTACATTGAGGAGAATGACAAATGAAGATTTCCCGCATCCTGACCGGCATGTTACCCGCCGCTGCATTGTTGCTGACGATGTCCCGCCCGGTGGTTCGCGCGGCTGACGATGTGCCGACGGTCGGCACGATGGCTCCCGACTTCACGCTCAGTTCGCAGGAAGGCAAGAAAGTCAGCCTGCATGATTATCGGGGCCAGTGGGTCGTCCTTTATTTTTATCCGAAGGACATGACGCCGGGCTGCACGATCGAGGCGCACAACTTCCAGCGTGACCAGAAGGAATACGACGCGAAGAAGGCGGCGATTCTCGGCGTCAGCGTGGACAGCGTGGATTCGCACGTGGAATTCTGCACCAAGGAAAACCTCACTTTCAAGCTGCTGGCCGACCCGGAGAAGAAGGTTGTTACTACGTACGGCTCGACGCAGAAGTTTGGCGATAGCGTCGTCGCGGCACGCAATACGTTCCTCATCGATCCCAAGGGTGTGATCCGCAAGGTATTCGTGAAGGTCAATCCGACTCCGCACAGCGCGGAAGTTCTGGCGGCGATCGACGAGTTGAAGAAGGGCTAGTTACCGCTCCCTCACGGTCGCGGCTCAGAAAGTTTACCGTGCCTGCGCGACAAGACGAGTTCGAGCGCGTCGCCATGTGCCACGCGCGGAGCTTGCTCCGTGTCGCGCGGCGGTTGACGTCGGGGTCTTCGCAAGCGGAAGACCTTGTGCAGGAGTGTCTTCTGCTGGCATGGCGCAGCTTTCATCAGCTGCGTGAAGGCAGTAACGCCAAGGCGTGGTTGTTTCGCATTCTCTTCAATTGCTGGTATGCGCAGGGCCGGAAACTGCGAAAGGTTCCGGCCCTGATCCCATTGACGGCTGATGTCAGTATTTCCAGCTCCCGCACTCGACGAGGCAGTGGACGTTTCGCGCGCGCTCGAAGGTTTGCACCACGAGCATCGGACGGTGCTGCTGCTGGGGGTGGTGGAAGGTCTCACCTGCCACGAGATCGCGGAGGTCCTGACGGTGCCGGTGGGAACCGTGATGTCGCGACTCAGCCGCGCGCGCCAGGCGATGCGAACGCGGCTCGCCGCAAAGGCCACCGCGGGCGGCGTTCGCCGGAAAGGAAAACGTATGAACTGTGCCGCGGTTTTGAACCTCGCGCCGCTTTATCTCACCGGAGAACTGGAGCCGGAACGCGCCGGCGAAGTGGCCGCGCACATCAAGGATTGCGCGTCCTGCACGTGGGAACTCGGCCAGCAGAGAGCCTTCGATGCGATGCTGCGCGAGGCGGTGCTCGCGGAGGATGTGGATAGCTCGCGGGTTGAGCGGGGCGTTCGTTTGGCGATCAGGCGCCTGGTGGGAGGGGAACCGCGCGGCCAGGGATCGACGGCGATGGATGTTCGCGTGGCCGGTGTTGCGGCGGTTTTGGTTTTGCTGCTGGCTGTTTTCCTGATGAGAGCGCGACCGGTTTATGCTGCTGCGGCGAAGGATCATCGGCTGGAGATTGTTGAGTTGCAGCCGAGGAAGTGGTCGACTGACAGAGCTTCGATCGCGGCGCTGGCGCAACGCCAGGGCGTTCCGGATTCGGTTATCGACCGCATAGCTCCTACCGGATACCATCTTGCGCAGGGCAAGCTTTGCTTTCTGGACGGCAAGGTTTTCCTGCACCTTGTGTATGCGAATGAGACGGGCAAGGTTTCTGTTTTTCTGCGTCCGGCGGATCGCATTGTTTATGCGCACGACGGAGGGGTGCATGCCGAGAGCCATGGCGCTGAGCATGTCGCGGGATTTCAGGATCGGAAGGTGAGTGCACTATTCGTGACCGAACAATCGGGCGATGCGGCGATGCGGTTTGCCCGGTCAGCCGCGGCTGTCATTTGATGCGACCGCGCAGGGCGTCATCAATGCGCGCTTGAATCTGTTCGTCGCCGCGGTTGATTTCCATCGCCGATACGGCGAAATCCGAGATCTGCGCGCTGCCTTCCCGAATCAAGCCGATCACAAACCCGACTGCGGTTTCGGTGCGCGAAGTGGCGAGCGAGAGCAGAATACATTTGCGCGTTTCCATATCGGCGACGGCATGGAAACGCTGCGATCATCCATTCGATCGCGTCGGCGCGCCGGCTGGCTCCTAACGCCAGAATCGCTGCGTCCTTTACTTCTTTGTCTTTGGAATCGGCGAACGATGCTACGAACGGCACCGCATCGGCGCCCTCGGCCGAGAGCAAACCGGTGAAGCAATCGGCGATCACTTCGGGCTCGGGGTCTCCGGAGAGCGCTTTGAAGCGCAGCAGCAGCAAGGCGGCTTCGGAGCCGGCCACAGCCAGCGCGCGCACGGCGCCTGCCCGTGCCTGCCACTCGCGATCGACGAGAAGATCCACCATTGCGCGCAGCTTGCCCGGGTATCTGGTGTTCGCGAGGCCCATCGCGCAGATGGCGCGGAGTTCGGCGGCGGTGTCGACTGAGCCGCCCCAGACGGGCTCCATCTGCACGTGGCGCATGCCTTTCAGGTAGACGATCGGCGTCGTCGTGATCCAGATTGAAGAGGGCACGCGCTATGGCGATGGTCGCTGCGCAGCCTTTATCCCCGGGGGCGCCTCGCGCGATGAAGCGATCGAAAGCCGCTACGAGATCGGGAATCAGTTCCGGCCAAAGCGCTTCGCCGACGATGCGCGCTGCTTTCGCAGCCACCAGGTTGTATTTTCCGCTCAGAGCTTTCGCGATCTGCTTCTGGCCCTCAGGCGTGTGTAGCGGAACGTCGTCCAACTGCGCCAGCGCAGCTTCGATCGGGTCAACCTTCATTGGCCGATAATTTGAGCACTCACGCCCTGGGAATTCAGCTCGCGCGGGCGCAAGCGTACCAGGCGGTTGGGCGTGTAGGGCAGATCGAGCGTCGCCTTCACGTAGTTATCGGTGAGCGCGAGGCCGGGCGGATCGAGTGTCACCGCGGTGAATTCGCGGCCCAGCAGGGCTTTGGCGAAATGCGAGGTTCTTGTCGTCGGCGAGGTCGCGGAGAACGCGATTCCGGTCCTTGCGGACGCGAATCGGCACTGCGCCGGGCATGGTTGCGGCGGGCGTTCCCGGGCGTTCCGAGTACGTGAAGACGTGCAGATACGTGAACGGCATCGCCTCGATGAACTGGCGCGACTCTTCGAACAACTCATCCGTCTCGCCGGGAAATCCGACCATGACATCGGCGCCGATTGCCGCGTCCGGCATCAACTGCCGGGCCTTCGTCAGGCGATCCGCATAATGGCGCGGCCGGTACTTGCGATGCATCTTGCGCAGGATCGTGTCCGAGCCCGATTGCAGCGGCGCGTGTACGTGCTTCGAAATGCGCGGCGTCTCCGCCATGAGGCCGAGCAGGTCGTCGGAAAAATCCATCGGCTCGACGGAACTCAGGCGAATGCGCTCGATGCCGGTTTCGTCGAGCAGGCGGCGCAGCAGATCGGGAAGCCTCATCGTGCTGCCGGATTCCCTTCCCCATCGCCCCAGATTGATGCCCGATAGCACCACTTCGCGGTACTTCGCGCCGAGCGCACGCACCTGTTCGACGATCTGATCGGCGCCGACATAGCGGCTCTTGCCACGCACGAACGGAATGATGCAGAAGGAGCAGCGGTTGTGGCAGCCATCCTGAATCTTGAGGTTGGGGCGCGTGCGATCGCCGGTCGAATCGAGAATGGGGGCGGTCAGGATATCGCGGGTTTCGAAGATATCGCCGGTCAGGATCTGGCCGTGATAGGGCGCCGCATTCCCAGAGTCACGGCCCAGAATTTCGGCGATCTGCGTCTTGTGCGAGTTGCCGACCACCCACTCGACACCCGGCATGGCCGCCAGTTCATCGGGAGCGCGCTGCGCGTAACAGCCGGTGACCAGAATTCGCGCGCCCGGATTTTCGCGATGCACCCGGCGGATGGTCGACCGCGCGTCGCTATCGGCTTCCGCGGTGACGGTGCAGGTGTTCAGAACGACCAGATCCGCGTCCTCGCGCGCGTCGGACGCGGCCAAGCCGCGCTCGGCCAGCTGGGCTTCGAGCGCAGCGCCATCGGCCTGCGTGGCCCGGCACCCGAAATTTTGAACGAAGAACCGCGTCATCTGGTCGTCTCTATTCTTGCAGAGCGTTATACTGCAGAGCCTTATACTGAAGACGTAACCCCGAACATGGGCGAATCCAGTATCCTCTGGCTTCGTGTGGCCGCTGGACTCTACTCTCTCGGCCTCCTCGACGCCATCATCACCATTCTGCGCCGCCGCCAGAGCCTTTTCCGAGCGGCCCTCGCGGCATTCGGACTGGGCGCGCTTTTTCATCTGGTGTCGATCGTCGAACAGGGTCTGGTGCAGCGCCATTTTCCTGCCAATGACTTCTTCGAATCCATGTCGCTCGGCGCGTGGCTGGTCACCGTGGCGTTCCTCGGGATCTACTGGCGTTACAAAGCGGAGAGCCTGAGCGTCTTTGTATTTCCGCTGGTCTTTGTCATGACGCTGGTCGCGGCGCTGCGCAATCCGGTTTCACGCTGGTCGAGCGAATCGGTTCGCAGCACCTGGCTGATCATTCACATTGTGTTGGCGCTGCTGGGATATGCCGCGCTGCTTTTCACCGCCATCGCCGCGATCGCGTACCTCATTCAGGAGCGGCAGCTCAAGCAAAAGCAGACGCGCTCGTTTTACGGATTGTTTCCGCCGCTCGGGACTCTGGACGAACTGATCTCGCGCTCGCTCGGCGCAGGATTCGTTTTCATCACCATCAGCATCATCATCGCGATCCTCTGGACCTGGATCGACCGCGGCACCAACTGGATCGATAACGGCCTGATCGGTTCCTCCAGCATTACCTGGGGGATTTACCTGGCGCTGATTTTCTTCCGTGTGAGCGCCGGGTGGCGCGGGCGGAAAGCCGCGATCCTCGCGATCGTGGCGCTTTGTTGCTCGGCCATTGCATGGATGGCGCATGCGCAACTGGAGCGGCGCCTGATCCAATGAAGCTGCTGCTGACTGGCCTCAGCCATAAGACCGCGCCCGTCGATCTGCGTGAGAAACTCGCTTTGCCGGAAACCGCGCTGCCGGACGCGCTGCACGAACTCCAGAACCTGGGCGCTTCCGAAGCCGTTATCCTTTCCACCTGCAATCGCGTCGAGATTGCACTCACTTCGCCAGACGATGAACAGCCCGAGGCCATCATGGAGCGTTTCATGAAAATCTGGCAAGGGTCAGCCGCGGCTTTCGAAGGCCAGCTCTATCAGATGGAATCGCGCGCGGCGATTCAGCATCTATTCCGCGTCGCGGCGAGTCTCGATTCCATGGTGGTGGGCGAGCCGCAGGTTCTGGGGCAGCTCAAGACCGCGTATGCGATCGCAAAGACGGAGGGCACGGTCGGCGGGCTGCTGGAACAGGTGCTCACGCGCGCTTTCAGCGTGGCCAAACGGGTGCGCACCGAGACCGGCATCGGCCAGATGGCTGTTTCGGTCAGCTATGCGGCGGTGGAACTCGCGCGCAAGATCTTCGGGTCGCTCAAAGGCCATTCGGTGCTGATCATCGGCTCAGGCAAGATGGGCGAGCTTGCCGCGAAACATCTGCACCGAAGCGGCGCCAAGCGTATCTTCGTGACCAACCGAACATGGGAACGCGCGCAGGAGATGGCCGCGGTTTTTCAGGGCCGCGCCGTCGATTACACACAGTTTGCCGCGATGCTGCACGAGGTGGATATCGTCATCGCGTCGAGCGGCGCGCCGCACTACATCCTCGGGCGGGAAGAAATGCAGCGGGCGATTGCAGCCCGCAAGAACAAGCCGATGTTCCTGATCGATATCGCGGTGCCGCGCAATATCGATCCGGCGGTGAATGATGTGGAGGGCGTGTTCCTCTACGATGTCGACGATCTGGAAGGCGTGGTCAACGCCAATCTCCAGGAGCGCTCGAAGCAGGCGGAACAGGCCGAGGCGATCGTGACCGATGAGGTGGAGCGCATGGTTGCGCGCCTGAAGCTCGAAGAGGTTACGCCGACCATCATCAGCCTGCAGGAGCAGTTCGAGGGAATTCGCGTGGGAGAAGTCGCGCGTGCGCTGCGGCGCATGCCGGGATTGACACCCGAGCAGCAGCGGATGGTGGAGGCACAGCTGGAAGCGATGTCAAAATCCATCGTCAACAAGATTGCCCATCTGCCGATTTCGGCGCTGCGGCACCAACGCCGGGCAGCCGGATGGCGATCAGTTCCTCGACGCGGTGCGGAAGGTCTTTCACCTTCAGGATTGAGCGGGCGGCAGGGTCTTCGAAAAGACCGCGGACGTTTTCGTTTGTTCGTAGCCCTCTCGCAGGTAGAATCGGTGCGCAGCTTCGCGCGAGATTTGCGAGCGTACGATCATGCTCGTCACGCCGCGCTCTTTGACCCACTCCTCGGCTCGCGACACCAGTTTCGCGCCGATGCCGGAGCTTCGGCAGGTGTGCGAGACGACAAGCCCGCCGATCTCGCCGTTCGGTTCCACCTGTAGATGGTGCACGATGCCGACATCGATCCAGCCGATGACGAGCGCCATCACGGCACGCGACGAAAACGATGCGGTCCGTCAGAAGCGCATGGTTGCGAATTCGTTCTTCCATTGCGGCGACGGAGGCTGGGTAGCCGAGTTCGCCGCTCAGCGCTGCTACGGCTTCGGCATCGGCGATATCGATGGGACGTATTTGAACATCCATGCCCCTACATTGGCATGGGTTTGAACCGCTCCTTGCAGTCGCGGCTCGGAAACGGCTACTCGGTAAGCGTGAAGTTTACGTCGACGGTCGTGATCACCTCAACCGGGTTTCCGTTGAGCAGCGTCGGCTTGTAGACCCACTGCTGCACAGCCGTCATTGAGGCGGGAACCAGCAGCGGCGGACCGGAGACCAGTTGCAGGTTCTGCACATGTCCATCGGTGCCGATGAGGGCCTCGAACGTCACGGTGCCCTGCACCCTTGCAGCCTTCGCGAGCGGCGGATAAACCGGCTTCTCCTGGCTCACCAGTTGCGATGCCATGACCGCCCCTCCGATCCGCTGTGCCTGTCCGCCGGCGGTTGAAGTCAGGACGGAGGAGGAGGCGGGGGAGGCGGCGGCACTGGCACGAACTCGCCCGGTGCAAATTCCGGTGCAGAAATCACCAGCATGAATTCCGTGGGGGACTGGCGGCCCACCGTAACTCTGAGGTGCTCGTCAAAGGAATGCACCACCGGAATCACTTTGCCGAGAAGGTCCGGCGTATACGCGTCGCCCTCGTGCACCGGCAGAAGGGCTGCAAGTTCGCCACGCTGCGCATCGCCTAAACCCTGAATCAGGATTTTTGTCAGTGTGCCCGTTTGCGAGCCTGCCGGCGGTTGACTGATAATTTCGCCACGCCCTGTGCGGAGCACGGCTATCGCGCGGAACTCGGGTGAGACTGGCGCAGCCTGCGGCGCTGACTCGCCCGGTCAGACGGAACGAGACCGCGACTTGTCGCGTGCTGTTCGCCGCGTCGCTTGTGAAGTGCCAGTTCAGCACGGATTGCAGCACCGCCTTGCGTAACTCATCCGGACCGCTGACGACGCTGGCATCGGCAACGTTTCCTTTGCCATCCAGCTTGACCAGCACCGTGACCGTGCCCTCAACATGCTTCGTTACCGCGTCGGCCGGATAGACCACCGCGCTCCGGTGCATCAACGAAGCGCCACCGGTATCCACCGCGACCCCGGGCCCGTCGGAAACGACCTGCGGCGCGCCGATAGAGGGGGATCACGCCGGTAACCAGCCAGCAGGACGCGACCAGCAAAACCAGACTGGCGGCGAAGGACAGACACGGCCTTCGTTCGTGACATGCGATTCTCCTTGAAAATCGAAACAATTCTTTGCTTGAGGTGGCGCCGGCGCAGGAATGGCGAGGCCGTGGCCAGGTCGGGTTGAGTTGCCGGCGCAGCGACAGCGAGCAGCGCGTCCACATACTTGTCGCGCGATCGTGTGATGCCGATCGCTTCCTGATCCACCACCTGTTCGCGCGCCAGCTGGATCTCGCTCAGCGTCCACCAGATGGCGGGATGAAACCACAACGCAGTCCGGATCAGTTCTTCGCCGACGGTGAAAAGCCAGTCGCGGCGGCGGACATGCTGGAACTCATGACAGAGGATGGCCTCGCGATGCGTCTCGTCCATCTGCGCGAAATCCGCGGGCAGCAGGATCACCGGATTCATGAAGCCGAACGTAACGGGGCTGGTGACGTCGGGAGACAGCAGCAGCTCTGCGTCGACGCCCCACTGTCTTTGCGGCGGAAATGGCGTGGAGCGCCGCCGGTAGCTGCGCATTCGGAGCAGGCCGGCGATAAGCCATCCGAGCCGCGCGATCGAGACGAGCGCGAGCAGATAGACCAGTACGGTTTCCCAGGAGACGGATCCGGGCGCCATCGACACCGCGTTTATGGCGCTCGCCACCACCGAATCGGGCCGACAAAGGTGATTGGTCAGGACGATCGATTCCTGTTTCCACGCCCTGACGAAAGGCAGCACCAGACAGGCGGCGAGCGTGAGCTGCCAGTAGAGCAGCTTCGCTTTGGGAGCCCGCAAGCGAAATAGCCGCGGCACCCAGACCTGCAATCGCCACCAGGACGCCGGCCTGCAGGCTCCAGGCGAGAAGGTTGTTGAAGTCCCGTGTTTGGCTCATGGCTTCTTCCTCAGTTGCGCGATTTCGGCGAGGTCGTCGGCGGAGAGTTCGTGCTCATTCACCAGATGGACCAGCAGCGGCTCCGCCGATCCGTTGAAAACCCGGTTGACAAATTCCCGCACCATGGCGCCGATCACTTTGCCCTTCGGCTGGGCCGGCCGGTAAACATAGGCGCGGTCGACCTGCGTCTTCTTCAGATATTTCTTGTCCTCGAGGATCTTCATCATCGTCATCACCGTGGTGTAGGCGACTTTGCGGTTTTCGAGTATCGCTTCGTATACGTCGCGGACAGTGGCGTGATCGCGCTCCCAGACGATCTTCATGATTTCGAGTTCCTGTCCGGTAAGAGTCGGGCTTTGCTTTCGCATTTACTAATAAATTAGTACTAAGAGTCAAACGCTGTCAAGCGGTTTATTTCGGACGGCAGAGGCCGGCCCCCGTTTCGCGCCGCAGATCGCGCCGGAAGCGAGTGGTTACACTGGGCTTATGTTGGTGATCGGGTCACGGGGCTCGCAACTTGCGCTCTGGCAGGCGAATTACGTGAAGGAACGCCTGGAAGCGCGCGGCGCGGAGTGCCGGATCGAAATCATCAAGACCGCCGGCGACAAGATCACCGATGTTCCTCTCGCCCAGGTGGGCGGCCAGGCCGGCGGCAAAGGCATCTTCACCAAAGAAATTGAAGAGGCGCTGCTCGATCGCCGCATCGATCTCGCGGTTCACAGCATGAAGGATCTTCCGACCGAACTTCCGAAATGCCTCACGGTCGCGGCGATCCCGCAGCGCGCCGATCCCAACGACGCCATCATCGGCGGAAAGCTTCGCAATCTGAAACTCGGCGCGGTGGTCGGTACGAGTTCACTACGCCGCATCGCGCAGCTCATGCGTTTGCGTCCCGATCTGAACATTCAATCGATCCGCGGCAATGTCGATACGCGAATCAACAAAGTGGAACGCGGCGAGTTCGACGCTATTGTGCTCGCGGCCGCGGGTCTGCGCCGTCTGGGCTGGGGCGACATCATCAGCGAGGTCTTTCGACCCGACATCATGTGTCCCGCGGTGGGCCAGGGCGCGCTCGCCATCGAGACGCTGCGAGGAGGGCGCGGGCTACGATGCCAGCGCACCGCTGGACGATCCGTGGACGCGGCTGCCGGTCACAGCGGAGCGCGCCATGCTGGCTGAACTCGGCGGTGGCTGCCAGGTGCCGATCGGCGCATTCGGCACGCTCGACAACACCGAACTCTTTCTGACCGGAGCGGTGTTCGCGCCCGACGGCAGCACCATGATTCGCTACACGGCGACGGGTGAATGCACGAAGCCCGCGGAACTGGGCCGCAATGTCGCACAGGTGCTGCTGAAACGCGGCGCGCAGGCTCTGCTCGATCTCCCCGGTTCTCTATGAGCAAGGTTTATCTGGTCGGCGCGGGACCAGGCGATCCGGAACTCATCACCCTCAAAGCCAAACGCCTTCTTGCTCAGGCGGACTCCGTTCTTTACGACCACCTGGCCAACGCAAGTCTGCTCGATCTCGCGCCCGCTTCCGCCGAGCGGCTCTATGTCGGCAAGAAGAAATCGGCGCACGCGCTGTCGCAGGAGGAAATCTGCGAGTTGCTGGTTGACCGCGGCAAACGCGGGCTCAACGTTGTCCGGCTGAAAGGCGGCGACCCGTTCATCTTCGGGCGCGGCGGCGAGGAGGCCGAGGCGCTCGCGGGCGCCGGTGTGCCGTTCGAGGTCGTGCCGGGCGTTACGTCGCCTCTCGGCATCGCCGCGTACACGGGCGTTCCGCTCACTCATCGCGATCACACTTCGGTGGTTACTTTCATCACGGGCCATGATGTTTTGAAGATCGACTGGACGAAGGTCGGGACATCGGAAACCCTCGTCATCTTCATGGGGCTTTCGCAGTTCGATGAAATTGCGCAGCGCATTATTGCCGGGGGCCGCGACGCCGCGACGCCCGCCATGGCCGTGCGCTGGGGCACTCGTCCGGATCAGGAGGTTGTGACCGGCACGCTCGAAACGCTTCCGGGTCTGATTCACGAGCACGCGCTCAAACCACCGGCGACCATCATTGTGGGCGATGTGGTGCAGCTTCGCGACAAGCTGAGCTGGTATGAAAAGCTGCCGCTTTTCGGGCGGCGGATTGTGATCACGCGCGCCCGTGAACAGGCTAGCGCGTTGGGCGATCTTCTGCATGGTCTGGGTGCGGAGGTGATCGAACTGCCGACGATCCGGATCGAGCCGGCCGCCGATTATGCTCCGCTCGATGCGGCCATCGCGAAACTGCGAACGTTACGATTGGCTGATTTTCACCAGCGCCAATGGGGTCCGCTATTTTCTTGAGCGCCTCGATGCGAGCAGTTCGGATCTTCGTGCGATACGAGGACGCATCTGCGCGATCGGACCTGCCACGCGCGATGCTTTGGAGCGCTTCCATATCAAAGTGGATGTGGTGGCGGAACAGTATGTCGCGGAAGGATTGCTGGCCGCGCTTGCGGCTTACGATTTGAAGGGCGCCCGTGTGCTGATCCCTCGGGCTGCGGTCGCTCGCGACGTCCTGCCGAGCGAACTCGCCCGCCGCGGCGCGCACGTGGATGTGGTGGAAGCGTATCGAACGGTGGCGCCGCCCGAACTTTCGCAGCGCGCGCATGAAGCCATCGCGCGACGGCCCGACTGGATCACTTTCACCAGTTCTTCGACAGTGCAGAACCTCGATAGACGCGATTGGCGCGGAGGCTTTGAGCGGCATACGCGTGGCGAGCATCGGCCCGATCACCAGCGAAACGCTTCGCAAATGCGGTGTTTCAGTGGATGTCGAAGCGGCGAGCTACACGATTTCCGGTCTGGTGGCAAGTATAATTGAAGCGTGAAGTCCGCCGCCCTCTGTCTCGCCGCCCTGTTGCTCGCGGGTTGCTCCAAAAACATCGATACAACCGAAGCGGTGAGAGACGGCATCATCAAAGACATCTCGAAAACAGTCGATGTGGAACTATGGACATCACCGTGGACTTCCGTCTCGTTCCGCGAAAAGGAAGCCGATGCCACGGTCAGCTTCACGCCCAAAGGAGCGCCCGGCTCGCAGCCGATGGTCATGAGCTATGCGCTCGAGCGGCAGGGCGACGAATGGAAGATCAAGAGCCGCAGCATGCTGAGGCCGCATGACAGAGTGCAGGGTGATAACGCGCAGCCCGGACAGACCGGCCTGCCACCGGGCCACCCAAGTACTTCCGCTGCACCGGGGACGCCTCTGCCTCCCGGACATCCGAGCACCGGCGATCTTCCCAAACCATGAGAGTCGCGGTCCTCGGCGGCGGGCCGGCAGGCGCGTTCGCAGCCGCACAACTGGCGTCGGCAGGCGTCGACACGATCGTCTTCGACGAGAAACTGGCGTGGGAAAAGCCCTGCGGCGGCGGTCTCACTTACAAGGCTTACTCGCAATATCCGTTTCTCGCTGATAACGACACACCGAAGAAGGTCATCCGCCAGACCGTGCTGGCCGCACCGAAGAGCCAGCCGGTCACGCTCTCGCTCGAGCAGCCGATCCTGATCTATTCACGGTATGACCTCAACGGGATGATCCTCGATCGCGCTCAGCGCGCCGGTGCGCAGCTTGAGAAAACCCGGGTTCTCAACATCGAACGGTCGGCGCAGGGATGGGAACTGCGCACGAAGAACGGCACCGTCCGCGCCGATTACTGCCTGCTGGCGACGGGCGCCCGCAATCCGCTGCGCGACTTCGGCACGGCGCTCGCTTCGAGTGACGCCATGAGCGCGCTCGGTTACTACGTTCCTGGCGACAGAGACCGCATCGACATTCAATTCCTGCCCGGCCTCGGCGGCTACATCTGGGTGTTCCCGCGCTGCGGACACCTTTCCGTCGGTATCTGCGGAAAGGGCGAACCTGCTTCGACGCTGCGCGCAAGGCTTGAGCGCTACATGGAAGAGCAGGGGCTGTCGAAGGACGGCGCGACGTTCTACAGCCATCTGCTGCCGAGCCTCGAAACGCCCGCGTGGAAGCGGAACCGCGTGGCGGGCGACGGATGGGCCGCGATCGGCGATGCGGCCGGCCTGGTCGATCCCATCACGGGGGAAGGCTTGTACTACGCGGTGCGATCCGCGGATCTCGCTACGAAAGCGATCCTCTCGGAATCCACCGAACTCGCCGGCGCCGCCTACCGCAAACTCATCCGGCGCGATTTCATGGCCGATCTTGAATTCGGATCGCGCCTCGCGAATCGCGTCTTCCACGGAAGGTTCCTGTGGGGCCCGGTCCCGAGCCGCATGGTGCAGTTCACGCGCCTCAGTCCCGAAGTTCCGCGAGGTGATGCAGGATCTGTTTGCGGGAACGCAGCCTTATGCGGGGCTGAAACGGCGTCTGATGAAAAATCTGAACGGAAGTCTGGTCGAGATTGTGTGCAATCTGGGCTTCGGAAAGCTCATTCCGGGACGCGATACCGCTTGAGCCGCAGGCTGTTCATCACGACCGATACGCTCGATAGCGCCATCGCCGCCGACGCAATCATGGGCGAGAGCATCCAGCCGGTGAAGGGATACAAGACCCCCGCCGCGATGGGAATGCCAAGCGCGTTGTAGCCAAACGCCCAGAAGAGGTTCTGCCGGATTATACGGAGCGTTTGCCGCGCCAATGCCAGTGCTTCCGGCACGCCACGGAGATCGCCGCGCATCAGAATGACGCCTGCTGCGTCGATCGCGACGTCTGTCCCGGTGCCGATTGCGATTCCGACGTCGGCGCGTGCGAGTGCGGGCGCATCATTGATTCCGTCGCCCACCATCGCCACGCGTTTGCCCTCGGATTTCAGGCGTGCGACCTCGCGCTCCTTTATCCTGCGGTAGCACCTCCGCGAGCACGCGCGACTCATCGATTCCCACTTCGCGGGCGACCTCGCGAGCTACGCGGGAACTGTCGCCTGTGATCATCCAGACCTCGACGCTGCATTTGCTGCAAGCGACGAATCGACGCGGCCGCTTCGGGCCTGGCCTGATCGGCGATTTCGAATGCGCCGGCTCGGAAGTCCGTCGACGTCGACCGCGATCGCGCCCGCTTCACCGCGCCCCGCGAACACTCGTTTTCCTGCGATCAGTGCTTCGGCGCCCTTACCTGGGATCGCGCGGAATGCGGTTGCGGGTTCCAATGCACGCCATTCGCGCGAGCAATGATGGCACGCGCCAGTGGATGTTCGCTCCATTGCTCAACGGATGCCGCGAGTCTGACGACATCTTCCTCGGCGAAACCATTCAGCGCGCGCACGCTCGTAACCACGGGCTTGCCGGTGGTGATCGTGCCGGTCTTATCCATCACGACGGTATCCACCTTCGCTGCAGTCTCAAGCCCTTCGCCGCCCTTGAACAGGATTCCGCGTTCCGCCCCACGACCGATGCCGGACATGATCGCGGTCGGCGTAGCAAGGCCCATCGCGCAAGGGCACGCGATGATCAGCACCGCGACCGCATTGACCACCGCCACTCCGACGGGCGCGAAGAACAACCACGCGGCAAAGGTTACCAGCGCAATCGCCAGGACCGCGAAGGTGAAGTAGCCGCTCACCACGTCGGCGAGCCGTGCGACCGGCGCCTTCGACCCCTGAGCGCGTTTCACCAGTTCGATGATTTGAGCCAGCGCGGTGTCACGCCCGATTTTCTTCGCCTCGAACTGGAAAGCCCCGGTGCCGTTGACGGTTCCGCCGAAGACCTGCGATCCGGGTGTCTTCGCCACAGCCAGGCTCTCGCCGGTCAGCATCGATTCGTCGATCTCGCTGACGCCTTCGCGTACGATGCCGTCGACGGCGACGCGTTCGCCCGGGCGAACCACGACGATGTCGCCGACACGCACGTCAGCCAACGGAGTTTCCTGCTCGCACGCTTCCTTCGGGCAGATCGCGAATCACGCGCGCGGTGGATGGCTGCAGGTTCATCAGATGCCGAATGGCATCGGAGGCTCTGCCCGTGGCGCGGGACTCCAGCATCCGGCCCAGCAGGACGAGGGTCACGATTACCGCCGCAGCTTCGAAATAAACGTCCTTGCCACCAGTAGCAACCACCCAGATCGAATAGAGGAACGCCGCGCCGGTTCCCATGGCGATCAGCGTGTTCATGTTTGCCGATCGATGCCGTGCGGCCGTCCACGCATCCTGAAAGAATCCGCGCCCGGCATAGAACAACACTGGCAGCGTTAACACAACTGGGCGATGCGGGCTCGCTCCAGCATTCCCAGAACAAAGACGGGAAGCGCGAAAATGGCCGCTACGATCAGATGGGTGCGAAGGGCGCGGGCTTCGGCCGCCTGCGCGATTTCCTGCGATTCGAGGGGGACATCGTAGCCGACCTCCTCTACCGCGGCAACCAGCTTCTCGATTCCGGTTTGCGCCGGATTGAAAGAAATCGAAGCAGTTCGGGTGGCGAAGTTGACGCTCGCCTTGCCGACGCCGGGCGAGTGCGCGAGCTGTCGTTCGACGGTGCGGGCGCACGCGGCGCACGTCATCCCGCCGATCGGCAGCTCAACTTCTTCCGCAGTCTTCATGCTTTGGCGCGAAATCCGATTTGTTCGACGGCCCCGATCAACTCGTCGACATTCGTGCGCAAATCGTCATATGCGACGGACGCTTTGCCTGCGGCAAGATCCACGCGCGCGGATTCAACGCCGGGAACCTTCGAGAGTTTCATCTCGACGCTCCGCACGCAGCCTCCGCAGGTCATGCCCGCGACTTGGAGTTCGATATTCGATCTGGCCATCTCTATTAGATGATGCACCCTCCGGGCGCGATGATGCACCCGATGCTATTTTGGCTTCAATGGTCCGCTTCATGATTCCCATCGTGTTTGCGCTGACAGCGACTCCCGCCCTGTCAGCCCGCGACGGATCGGCAGACCCCGTATTCGCATCGATTCCCTTCGATCAGTGGCTCAAGCAGAAGCAGCAGACACCGATTCACTGGACCCTGCACATCTCCGACCCCGCGCTCTCCGCGCATCAACGCCTGGGCGTCATAATCGACGCGCGGGTGGACGGCGCGGAGACTCGCCGGGCGCCGCGGCGAAGGCAGACTGCTCGTCCTCGCGCAACTCACGGACGGGAAGAACCGGACCTGGCAGAATCATGTGGAGACCGATCTCGAACATGTCGAGGAGGGGATCAGGAACAACAACGTCGTTTTTTCCCAGTCGTTCTTCGTTCTTCCGGGCGATTATCAGGCGGCCGTCGCCGTTTTCGACACCGCCAGCGGGGAGCACAACATCATCAAGCGAAGCCTGCACGTAGCGCGCGTTCCGGAACGATCCGCTGCCGGAACTGTGGCGCGACCTTCCCGCTGTTGAATTCTTCACGCCGGAGCCGGCTCCGGATCGCTGGTTTCTTCCGTCAATAGAAGGGCGGCTGCGGCTGCGTGTCGAAGCGCGGCATCCGACAGAAGTGAGCCTGTTGGTAAATCTGACGCCCGCGGAACCATTTGCGGCTTCTTCGCGCATTCAGAATCGCAATCTCGGAGCGTTGCTGCCATCGACAAAGGTTATTTCAGAAGTGGATTGGCACAATGCGAAGTTCAGTATTGAGTTACTGGATCTTTCGCGGCGCCGCGTCGCGTTTCGCCAGGACGATATGCAGTTGCTCCACTGGGCCGACGCGAGAGGGTCGCTGACCGAGGCCAATGCGGGCACGATCGATGTCAAGGCGCTGGCAAACCGGAGTCTCAGCGCCGATTTCTTTTTGAATCAGATCGCGCAGAAAATCCAGGCGCCGACGACGGCACCTGGAAATTCCTCGCGTGTCGTCATTATCCTCAGCGCCTCAATGTTCTTTCGAGCCGGGCGTTGAGATGCATCCGATCGGCATCGCTCCGCGACCGGATGTGACGGTGTTCTATATCCGCTACCAGCCGCTTCAGCCGGTGAGGCTTCTCAATAATCCCGAGGGCAGACCGCCGCGGATCATATTCCGCCAAACTCGACGATCAGCTGGCGCCTCTGCTCAAGCCGCTCGCGCCCCGACTGTTTGACGTGACAACGCCGCGGGAATTTCGGCGGTCACTGGCTGCGATCCTGGCTCAGATCGCGAAGCTGTAGCTATTTCTGATCGACCTTCTGGTAACCCGCCGGAATCGCGAATACCGAATCCGGAATGGAACTGGTGGAGAAGTCGGTGGATTCCATCGTCATCTCCATCAGCGAGCCCGATCCCGCGCCCGGCGCGCTGCCGCCCTGCATGGCCTGCATGCGGGCCATCGCCTGCTGCGCCTGTGCCGCGCCCGGCCCACCTCGCGCCTGCAGCTGCGCCATGGCCGCCTTCATCTGCGCCATCTGCTCCGGAGTCATCTGCGGCATCGCGGGAGCGCCGCCAGCCCCGGCGGCCTTCATCTTCATCACTTGCATCACGTTCACGCCGTTCATCTCGGCGAGTTTGCGCTGCATTTCGGCCATCGCCGCCCGCATGCTGGCGTTGCCGGCGCCGACGCCGCTCATCGCCGCCCAGGGGAAACGGCTCATATTCTTCTGATAAAACGCGCGCAGTTCTTTCACACCCGGGAGGATCGGACGACAGCCACATGTCCATTTCCATCTGCATCTTGCCCATCTGTGCTTCAGCCGGGCTGTCCATCTGAATCGTCATGACGAGTTCACTCGCGTTATAGCCGTTGATGACTTTCTTCTGGCCCGTTTCCTTGACGTCGATCTTCGCGTTCACGTCGCCGGCGGCGGCAACCATGTCGCTGAACTTGCGCACGCTGACCGTTTTCTGCTTGTTGTTCACCGTCGTGATGGTCTGGGCGTCGAAATCGAGGATGGTCGCGGTGTCCCCGTTTTCGGTCTTCATCTTCTGGCCCTTCAGATAGAACTTCGAGTTCTGATTCTGGCCCGCAGCCAGGGCAGCCATCTGGCCCCCTGTCGCCTTCTGCGTGGTGGTGTAGCTGAAATCCGCATGGGCGGTGAATGTGGCGACGAACAAGGCTGGCGGTCAGGGAAAGGCGATCTTCATCCGGTAAGAATGCTCCTTTTGAATAGTGTATGACGACATCGGGTTGTTTCAGTACAACGGGCCGATATCGTAACGTGGAGTGAATGGCGACTCTTTACCGGTATTTGCGGGACTACTGGACACTGGTGGCGGCGGCGCTCGTGCTGGCAGCCATCAACCAGGTCTTCTCGCTGCTCGACCCGTGCATCTTCCGGCACATTATCGACTCCTACGCGACCCGCTTTCACGAGTACACCATCGGCCAGTTCCTCCGCGGCGTTTCGCTGCTGCTCGGTGCGGCCGTCGGCGTGGCGTTCGTATCGCGCGTGGCGAAGAATTTTCAGGACTATTACGTCAACGTGATCACCCAGCAGGTGGGCGCGCGGATCTACGCCGATGGCATCCGCCACTCGCTCGAACTGCCTTACTCGCTGTTCGAAGACCAGCGCAGCGGCGAGACGCTGGGCAAGTTGCAGAAGGTTCGGTCGGATGTCGAGAAGCTCATCACCATCGCCGTGAACCTGCTGTTCACCACCGTGATCGGCGTGATTTTCGTGATGATCTATGCGGCGCGGATGCATTGGTCGATCGGGCCGGCGTATCTGCTGACGATCCCGCTGCTCGGCGGCTTGAGTTCGCTGCTGAGCCGCAAGATCAAGGAAGTGCAGAAGACCATCGTCAGAGAGACCACGGCGCTGGCGGGGTCGACCACGGAATCGCTGCGCAATATCGAACTGGTGAAGAGCCTGGGACTGGCCCAGCAGGAGATCGAGCGCCTGAATGCCACCACGGCGAAGATTCTGAAGCTGGAGCTGAAGAAGGTGCGCTACCTGCGCAGCCTGAGCTTCGTCCAGGGCACCTTCGTCAACATGCTGCGGACGTCGATTCTGTTCCTGATGCTCTACCTGATCTTCACGCAGCGCATCACGGTGGGGCAGTTCTTTTCGCTCTTCATCTACTCGTTCTTCATCTTCGGACCGCTGCAGGAACTGGGGAACGTGGTGAATACCTATCGCGAGACCGAGGCGTCGCTCGAAAATTTCGAGACGATTCTCGAGCTTGAGCCGGAGCCGCGGCCGGAACATCCGGTCTCGATCGGTCCGCTGGAGACGCTGGCGTTTGACCGGGTGCAGTTCCAGCATCAATCGGCAAACCGGCCCGCGCTGTCGGAGATCTCATTCAGCGTTTCGCGCGGCGAAACCATCGCGTTCGTCGGACCCTCGGGCTCGGGCAAGACCACGCTGGTGAAACTGCTGGTCGGGCTCTACCGCCCGCAAACCGGGCACATCTACTACAACGGCACGCGCGAAGACGAGATCGAGATCGACGGGTTGCGCGAGCGCATCGGCTTCGTTACGCAGGATGCGCAGCTGTTTTCCGGATCGATCCGCGAGAATCTGCTGTTCGTGCGCCCGCAGGCCACGGATGCGGAGTGTCTGGATGTGCTCCGGCAGGCGTCGGTTGACAGCCTGCTGGCGCGCGCGGATCGCGGCCTCGATACGGTGATCGGCGAGGGCGGCGTCAAGGTGTCGGGCGGCGAGAAGCAGCGGCTCTCGATTGCCCGCGCGCTGCTGCGGAGACCGCAGTTGCTGGTGTTCGACGAGGCCACTTCTTCGCTCGATTCGCTGACCGAAGAGGAAATCAGCCAGACGATTCGCGATGTCGCCACCAGCCGCGATGCGATCACGATTCTGATCGCGCACCGGCTGTCGACTGTGCTGCATGCCGATCGCATCTACGTTCTGGAGCGGGGGCAGATCGTCGAGTTCGGCCGGCACGACGAGTTGATCGAGCGCAAGGGTTTGTACTACGCGATGTGGCGGCAGCAGGTGGGCGAAGGCCGTGCCGCGCGGGCGATTGCGGGTTCGAGCCTCAATCCAGGCGCGCTGGCGGCTCCGCGGGCATGACCTGGAACAAAGTATCCACTCCCTCGCGGTCGCGGCCCAGTATTAGTCGTGGTTTTACCGAGCCGCGACATTCATGGTAGGTAAATGTCAAGCGAAGACGCAAAATTCCCGGGGCTTCCGTGAGGAAGACCATAATCAGCAACTGGGCGCAAGCACGGAACAGTTTTTTTGATCTTTGCCGAAGGGGATCCGGAACAGGCCGGTCACCAGACATTCATTTGCCGGATCGTGTCCCGGGGAACACGTCACGGAAGATTGAGTCGTAGCTACTTTCCCACTTAAAATTCCGGATGTAAGTTCCGTACTTTCATAGGTGCGGCGGGTGGCTGTTTGTTGGATCGAACGTTGCCTCGGGCGGGACGCCATCGGTGACGTCTGGCGGCTGTTGAATATCAGAACATTCTGTTCAGAAAATGTATTGACTCCGCCGTGTGATAAATGTATCATCGTTACTGATGACACGTGAGCAAGCCATCCGCAAGAGGGAAAAGTTGGCAGCCAAACTCTCCTCCCCCTCGGGTGTCCTTCGCGGCTCGCTGCTCCAGCGCACGATTCATCACTCCACGGGATGTCTGAAATGTGCTCGTGGCGAAGGCCATCCGCTCTGGGTGCTCACGGTGGGTTATCCCGGCGGAAAAACTCGCCAGGTGAGCGTGCGTCCCGAGCAGGTTCCGCTGGTTCGAAAGGCAATCGAAGAGTATCGCGATGTCAAGCAGGCACTGGAGGCAATCAGCGAACTGAATCAATTCCTGCTCCGGCTGGATCGCGAGGAAGCCAAAGAACAGGAACGCCAGTCGTGATCGCCGCTCGCCGCCTGCAGCGAAATTTCGCCGATGGCTTCATCGCAGAGACGGTGGAGGATCTCTGGGAACCTTGGATGCGGCACGCCGATAAAGCACTGGAAGATGACACCCTGCTTCTCGTCATTCAGGAAGAGCTGGCCAAACGCTGCAGGAAGAGCAAGACTCGTGGGCGCAAGGCGACGCCCGCTGAGGTCGTGCTCAGAATGCTGCTGCTGAAGCATGTACGCGACTGGAGTTACGAAGTACTGTCGCGGGAAGTGCGCGCCAATCTGGTCTATCGCGAGTTCACCCGGGTCGGCGGTGAAAAGGTTCCGGATGACCGGACGATGGGAAACCTGGCGCGTCAGCTGGGGCCGGAGGTTATCGAAAAACTGCACCGGCGGGTGGTGGAGATCGCGCAGGAAAACAAGATCGCAACGGGTCGTAAGATGCGGGTCGATACGACCGTGGTGGAGACTGACATCCACTATCGGACCGACAGCACGTTACTGGGTGACGGCGTGCGTGTCCTGACGCGCATCATGAAGAGGGTTACCGCTGTGGCGGGGAAGGCCGGCACGCAGATGCGCGATCGCAGCCGATCCGCAAAGCTGAAGGTTTTGGCGATCGCTCGCGCCAGCCGCAACAAGACGGAGCAAGGGCGGCAGAAGATGAAGAACGCGTACGTCAAATTGTTGGAAATCGCCAGCCGGGTTACGGGGCAAGCCTGGAAGTTCTCGCGCGAGATCGTCGGGGGTGTCAAGCGAGGCAACCTGTCAGTCCTGCGCAAAGCCGGCAAGCAACTGGACGAAATGATTCCCCGGGTCCGGCAGGTGCTGCGCCAGACACGGGAGCGGGTGCTGCGCGGCAACACCAAAGCCGAAGGAAAGCTGCTCAGCATATTCGAGACGCACACCGAGGTGATCCGCAAGGGTAAGGCGCATAAGCCCAATGAGTTTGGCAAACTGGTCCTGATTCAGGAGGCGGAGAACCAGATCGTTACGCATTACCAGGTATGCGAACAGCGGGCGGCTGACTCCACATTGCTGGGAGGATGTCTGGAGCAACATGTCAAACAGTTCGGACGCGCCCCGGAGCGTGTGGCGGCGGATCCCGGCTTCTTCTCAGCCGCTAACGAATCCAAAGCCGGGGAAATGGGAGTCAGCCGGGTCTCGATTCCAAGCCACGACACGAAGAGTCCCGCACGCAAACAGCGGCAGAAGCAGCGTTGGTTTAAGGAGCTTCAGAAGTGGCGCACAGGCTGTGAAGGCCGTATCAGTGTTCTCAAACGCCGCCATGGGCTGCGGCGATCGCTCTACAAAGGACCGGACGGCATCCAGCGCTGGGTCGGACTCGGGGTGATCGCCGACAACGTCATTCATATCGGCACGCACCTGGCCGAGCAAACACGCCCGCGCGAAGTACCCTCTTAATTAACCGCTACGTTTCTCCGTTCCTGTCCGCACCGGAAACAGATTCTTTAACTCGCCTTTCATCCCACTCCCAACGCTCCCCTCGACCTCGAAGACCTCCCGTCAGGACAATATTTCCGGGACGCCGACTCAGGCTGAGGCAGCTTTCAGAATTTTAAGTGGGAAAGTAGCTAAACCCTCCAGCCCCAAAACAGTAAAAACGGCGGCATAACAGGAGCCTGTTTGCCGAGTCGCGGCTCCGCGGGGTCTGGAGGGAACCTGTTCACAACGGCTGCGCCATTGTGCGAGTCAAACGCCGAAGCGCTTCACCCGGATGAGTCTGGCCGGCTATTCCTCAGCGAGTTGGTCGCCACCAGTGCTCGCCTCCGCTTCACCGGCAAGAGAACTGATTCACTCGGATAGATCTGCATGCCTGAAAAAACGCACGCTCAGGCCGCCTCTATATGTTCGCCGGCGGCTTCACGCTGGCCGGCGAAGAAAGCCCGGTCGGCCGCCATCAGATAAGCCACCAGTTTGCGCGCCACCGCCAGCGTCGCCCGATTGCGATGTCCGCCTTTTGCAATCGCTTTACGATGCACTTCTTTCAGCTTCTCGTTGTACATCGGCGCCAGTTTCGCAGTTTCGATCAGCGCGCTCTGCAGATGCGCGTTGCGTTGTTTGGAAAGCGGCCCGCGCTTCTGCTGGCCGGCCGATTCGCGCAGCGCGCTGGTCAGCCCGCAATAACTCATGGCATGTTTGATCGAAGGAAAACGCTCCGGCGTGGCTGCTTCCAGTGCCCAGCCCAACGCCGTCACTGTCCCCACTCCGTCAATCCGGCATAACGCTTTCACTCGCTCCTCCAGGGCAGGATGACGCGCCAGCATACCCTTCAGCCGCCGGTCCATGGCCTGCAGGGTCGTCATCTGGGCGCGATTGAACTCCAGCAGTGGCCGCAGTTCCTGGCCGATCCACTCGTTGTCCTTCACCAGGCTCTCGAAATAGCGTTTGCCGTGCAGACGGCGTCGTTCGTATTCCACCCCGGCCCCCATCAGCAATCCCGCCGTCTTGTTCTTGAACATCACGGTTTCTTCCACCAGCAGGCGCCGGAATCGCAACTGCTGCCGTAACGCGCCCAATTCCGGCGAAATTACGAAACAGGACGGAAACAGGTTGCACCGCAGCAGGTCCGCAATGGTGCGCGCATCGATCTTGTCGCTCTTTTTCTTCCCCGCGCAGATTGCTTTCATGCGCGCCGCGTGCCCCATCTCGAGCTTTGCGGCATGCGGCTTCAGATGCTCGTAAATCCAGTGGCTGAATATGGTCGCTTCCATCGCGCCATGCCATGGCCCCGGCAGCGTCTTTACCCATTCGTTCAGCGCCGTTCGCGTGGCCGGAATGCTGCCCTCCTTCACGATTGCACCCTCTGCTGTCTTAACGCAGAAGGCGATCACCTGCTTATGTACGTCCAGTCCGACAAAATAAACTCGCATAGGTAGTTTCTCCACAATCGGGTTTGAGGAACCTTCGGGCTCCTCCCTCGATTGTGGAGGATCCCGAACTCCCCTCTACCTACGCATTCAAACAGTTATGGAGCGGTAACGAAATGGGCGGAACGATTTACTAATTCACCGTAACTTTGAACTCGACCTTATTGCCCGCCGAGGTGCAGCTCGGCTCCAGCCCGTCAAATCTCGATGGGCGGCGCGGTCGCGGTGGCCTGCGTTCCCGGCTCCGGTCCCCTCGAGCATCCACCTGCCATGAGGCACAGAAATGCGGTCAGATATAGCTTTCTCACGTTATTTCTGAATCATCACTTCAGTGGATTTGATCACTACTAGTACCGTGTCGCCCAGCTTCAGGTTCAGTTCTTCGGCACTTCTCCGGGTGATCACGCTCTCGATCTCATTCTCGCCGACCTTCACGGTGACGTGCGCCATGATCGAGCCGAGTTGAATCTCCGTTACCTGCGCCACGAAGCTGGTTCCGCGCTGAAAGTGCCATGACTCCAGCTTACTCGAACGCACTGCCATACAATGCGATGCCTTACAATCGTGCCTTGATTATTCTTCTCTTCGGACCACCGGGCTGCGGCAAAGGAACGCAGGGCCGGCTCATCATCGACTGGCTCAAACAGAAAATTCCGTCCATCTCGACCGGAGATATGTTGCGCGCCGAGATCGTCCGGCGAAGACTCCGCTCGGGCTGGAAGCCCAATCGATCATCGTTGCCGGAGGCCTCGTCTCCGACGCACTGGTCAACCGCATGCTCGCCGCGCGTATCGAGCAGCCGGATTGCGTCCATGGCTTCATGCTCGATGGCTATCCGCGCACCGTGGAGCAGGCGGAGTATCTCGACCAGCTCCTCGCGGCGCGAAAGCTGCCTTCGCCCGTCGTCATCCATCTCGATGTGCCCGCCGACGTTCTCGTCGGCCGCATGGTCAGCCGGCGCCAGTGTTCGCAATGCGGCCGGATGTACAACGTCCTTACAATGCGGCCCAAAACGGATGGTCTCTGCGACGACGACGGCGCGCCGCTGATCGTGCGCAAAGACGACCGCGAGGATGTCATTCGCGAACGCCTGCGCACCTACGAAGAGCTGACGCGGCCGGTGCTGAATCACTACCCCAGCGACCGCTACTTCCAGATTTCGGGCGACCGTTCCTCGGCCTACATTTTCGAAGAGATCACGGATATTCTCGAAACAGTGGAAGCGTAAGGATGGCGAACATCGCGAAGAGACCGGAAGACCTGCGCAGCTTTCGCTGGTTCGGGCCCGACAATCTGCGCGGTTTCGGACACCGCTCGCGCCTGAAGCAGCTCGGCTACCGGCGGGAGGATTTCACCGGCCGCCCGGTCATCGCCATCATCAACACCTGGAGCGAAATCAGCCCCTGCCATCTGCATCTGCGCGAGCGCGCGGAATCGGTGAAGCGCGGCGTGTGGCAGGCGGGCGGCTTCCCCGTCGAGATCCCGGCGTTCGCCGTGACCGAGATGTACATGAAGCCCAGCCCGATGCTCTACCGCAACCTGCTGGCGATGGACACCGAGGAGGCGCTGCGCAGCCTGCCGGTGGATGGCGCGGTACTCATGGGCGGATGCGACAAGACCACGCCGGGCCTGTTGATGGGCGCGATCAGCATGGATCTCCCCGCTATCTATCTGCCCGCCGGGCCCATGCTGCGCGGAAACTGGAACGGACAACCGCTGGGCAGCGGAACCGACTCGCTGAAGTTCTGGACTGAACGCTGCGCGGGCAACATCACTGCAGGAGGATTGGAGCGAGATCGAAGACGGCATCGCGCGCTCGCCGGGGTTCTGCATGACGATGGGCACTGCGTCCACCATGACTGCCCTCGCCGAGGCACTCGGCATGACGCTTCCAGGCGCGTCGTCCATCCCGGCGGCGGATTCGAACCATATCCGCATGGCGATGAACTGCGGCGAGCAGATCGTCGGGATGGTCTGGGATGACCGCAAGCCGTCCGATATTCTTTCGCTGGAGTCGTTTCAGAATGCGATCACGGTCGATATGGCGATCGGCGGTTCCACCAACGCCATCATCCACCTCGTCGCGATCGCCGGCGCGTTGCGGCTTGAAGCTCGATCTGCCCGCTTTTCACGAAATCTCACGCCGCGTTCCGGTGCTGGCGGATATTCGGCCGTCCGGCCGCTTTCTGATGGAAGACTTTTTCTACGCCGGCGGCCTGCGCGCGCTGATGAGCGAGATCCGGGACCTGCTGCACCTCGAATGCCGGACGGTAAACGGGAAAACTCTCGGCGAGAATCTGGCCGGAAGCCGGATTAACAATCCGGAAGTGATCCGCCCGCGCGCGCATCCGCTTTTCGAAACGGGGGGAACGACCATCCTTTACGGCAACCTCGCTCCCGATGGCGCGGTTATCAAGACGTCAGCAGCCGACCCGAAGCTCCTCAAACACACCGGCCCCGCGCTGGTTTTCAAGGACTACAACGATATGGACGCGCGCATCAACCGCGCCGATCTCGATGTCACGCGGAACTCAGTGCTGGTATTGCAGAACGCCGGTCCGCTCGGCGGCCCCGGCATGCCCGAGTGGGGAATGCTGCCGCTTCCGAAGAAGCTGATCGATCTCGGAGTGCGTGACTTGGTGCGAATCTCGGATGCCCGCATGAGCGGAACGGCCTACGGAACCTGTGTCCTGCATGTGTCGCCCGAGAGCTGGATCGGGGGGCCTCTGGCGCTGGTTGAAGACGGCGACCTGATCTGCGCTCGACGCCGAAAACGGAAGCCTTGAGCTGCTGGTTTCCGAAACGGAGCTAGCCCGCCGCCGGGCTGAATGGGTAAAACCGGCGCCGCGCTATCAACGCGGATACATGGCGCTCTACGCCGATCGCGTGACGCAGGCGCATCAGGGTTGCGATTTCGATTTTCTGGATTGCAAAGCCGAAATGCCGGAACCGGAAATTCATTAACGCGTCTCAGCTAACAAGCCCGTCTCCTGCCGGCAACCCCAGGAGAGACGATTCAGTACAATAAGTCACTCGGGCAAGCTTATGGCGATCTCTTCCGGTATGATCATTGGTCAATACCGTATTGACCGCAAGCTCGGCGCTGGCGGCATGGGAGAGGTTTATGCGGCCACCCACCTCATGCTGGGCCGTGAAGTCGCCCTGAAAACACTGCCGAGGAGCGAAATCCGGACTGACGCCGCCGTCGCCCGGCTGATCCGCGAAGCCCGCGCCGCAGCCGCCCTGAACCATCCCAATATCGTTGCGGTCTACGACGTCGCGGATCAGGACGGCACCCTTTACATCGCGATGGAGCGCGTGGAAGGCACGACCCTGCGCGACTTGATGACACAGCGCGCGATCCGGCCAGCGGAAGCGATCCGCTACGCCATACAGATTGCGCGAGGGCTCGCAGCAGCGCACGCCGCGGGCGTACTGCACCGCGACGTGAAGCCCACCAACATCATGATCACGCGCAAGAACCAGGTCAAGGTGGTGGATTTTGGCCTGGCCAAGGCCTTCGAGCCGCCCGGAGGCGAGCCTCGACGTAACGACGACGTTGTCTGTAGATTCGCTCATGACCGAGAAAGGGTACGTTTCCGGGACCGTCGCCTACATGTCGCCCGAGCAGGCCCAGGGATTTCCGGTCGATGCGCGCTCAGACATCTTTTCGTTCGGCATCGTTCTCTACCAGATGCTGGCCCGGGTGCATCCTTTCGAAGCGGTGTCCAAGGCAGGCATCATGGCCAACATCCTGCGTTCGCAGCCCCGGCCGTTGACCGAAGTCAGCCCCGATATGCCTGCGGAACTCGAAGAGGTGGTCCAGTTCTGCCTCCGCAAGGAGCCGGAAGATCGCGCGCATTCCATGCACGACGTGGCTCGCATGCTGGAAATGGCTGAGAAGGAGATGGAGCGGCCTTCGGTAGGCGCCACTCCCGGCGCGGAGACGACGCTGGTGGATGGCCGCCGGCGCCGGCATCGCTCTAGCGCTGATCGCGGGCTGGGCCGCAGGGCGTGTTCGTGTTTCCGCATGCGAAATCATCACAAATGGCAAGAGCCACGCTACGGCGCGTCACCTGGGACGACGGGCTTACCGAAAGGCCCGCGCTCTCCAGCGATGGACGTTTCATTGCTTTCGCCTCCGATCACGCCGACGGCAATAACCTGGATGTCTACGTTCGTCTTCTGAACGGAGGCGCGCCAATTCGGCTGACCAGCGATCCGGCCGACGATACGGATCCCAATTTTTCGCCCGATGGCAGCATGATCGCATTCCATTCGGAGCGCCGCGGTGGTGGCGTCTACGTGGTGCCAAGCTTCGGCGGTCAGGAACGTCTCATCGCCCCGAGAGGAAACAGCCCGCGTTTCTCTCCCGACGGCAAATGGATCGTCTACTGGGTGGGCGAGGCGATGAATGCGACGCCGTCGGGGCGTGTCTACATTGTTCCGGCCACGGGAGGAGCTCCGACCCAGTTGCAGCCTTCCTTTGCTGAGGCCCAGTTTCCGATCTGGACACCCGATGGAGATCACGTTCTTTTCCAGGGCGTCGATGTGTGGAAGTCGGACGCCGATCCGAACCGGGACTGGTGGGTGACGTCGCTGGATGGAAGGCCCGCGGTCAGAACCGGGGCGTTCGATTCGATCAACCGGAGCGGACTTCCTTTCATCTACGAGCCTGCGGGCTGGCATGGCGGGAAGGTGATTTTTTCCGCGCGGGACAACTCACGGCGATCGGTCTACGAGGTTCCCATCTCGCCGCGGACGTGGAAGGTGCAGGGTCCGCCGGACGCGCTTACGTTCGGCACCGGACACGGACGGCACGCCCAACCCATCGCCTGCAGGCCCGATCGTTTTCACCAGTTACCAGAACGAGATCAATATCTGGTCGCGAAAGCTGGGCGAAGACGGCCAGGTGATCGACAAAGAGGCGCGAAAGCTGACCACGGGCGACTCGTATCACGCCAGCGCGTCGATGGACGCCAGGGGCACGAGGCTGGTTTTTCTGATCGGGCGCCTGCCGAGCCGTAATGTGTCGATCCGAGAGATCGCGACGGGGCGCGAAGCGGCTGTGGCTGCGGACTCGGCGGACAAGTGCGCCGCGGTGATATCGCCGGACGGTTCGAAAGTGGCGTGGTCGGTCTGCGGGCCGGGCAAGGAACCGGTGTTTATGGCGACCGTCAACAGCGATCTGTCCGTCTCGGTTCCGGAGAAGGTGTGCGAGGATTGCGGGCACGTAGCGGATTGGTCGCGCACAGGCGACTCCATCGTTTTCGTGGATCATTCCAGCCCTGCGCGCGTCGGCATTCTGAATCTGTCTTCCGGCGCCCGCACCATGATCGGCAGTTCGCAGTACAGCCTCGATACGCCGCGGTTGTCACCGGATGGGAGCTGGATGGCCGTCACCGCGGTGCACCAGCGAGACGCCCGCGCGCAGATCTTCGCGATTCCTCTCGAAGGAGGAAAGCCGGCGCCGGAAGAAGCATGGGTCGCCATCACGGACGGCGAGTCCTGGGATGACAAGCCCGTGTGGACCGCGCGCGGCGATGCGTTGCTGTATTATTCGCGGCGCGACGGCTTCGGCTGCATCTGGCGCCAGGCAGATAAACCAATCCACCAAAAGGCCCGAGGGCGCGCCGAAAGAAGTGCTGCCTTTTCACAGCATCCGCCTCTCCATGAAAGAACTGGCTTCGTATCTGGCTTCGTTGTCACTGGCGGGGGATCAGCTTCTGTTCAACGCGCTCGAATCGACGGGCAGCATCTGGGTGCGGGAAGACGCCCCGCAGAGCAGCGCGGCTCAGCAAGCCCATTAAAGCGTGTCGAAATTCCCGAACCACCGCTTGTTGACACGCGCGGCTCTGTAAAATCCATGTTTTACTGCGCCGCGGCGGTTTTTATCCAGGCTGTTAGCTCTCAGCCGGCTCCGCAGATATATAAAGGCTTTTGCTCTTGTAGGAAAGACGGTGATCGAGTATAGTTTCATGGACGGAGACAACGATGGCAACAACGCGGCAACGAAAAGAAGCGGCAAAATCCCCCACTGCGCGCGAGGAAATCAAGATCACGATTGACATCGGAACGTTCGAGGCAAGCCCCGAGGAACTGTTCCGTCTGAAAGAGTTCGTCAATAACCAGGTGTTGACGTGGGCAAAATACGATACCAAATGTGCGAAGTCGCCCCTGGTGATCAGCCGCGAAGGCCCGACGCCTGGACACGGCCGCCGGGCAGCTAGCCGGCACTAACCAGCCGATATTAGCCGACCGATATAACAACGAAGACGCCCGCTGTGCGTATTTGCCTCATTAGCGCGGCCACGGTAACGGACTTCGGCGATTACGCGGACAACAAACATGTTCGTGAGATAGCCGAGCATCCGCCGCTCGGAATTCTGACGCTCGCCGCGATTCTGCGTCAGCAGTTCGAGCAGCCCGCGGTTCTGGAGCTGAACCGGCTTTACTACGATTACCTTGCCGAAGGCGGCGCGCGCTCAGGACGCGATTTTTGCGCCTACGCCGCCGCCTCTGTTCCGCCCGGCTTCGACGTGATCGGCTTCAGCACCATCTGCAGTTCCTATCCGCTGACGATCCGCATGGCCGAACTGCTCAAGCGGATGTATCCGGAGACCGGCATTATCTTCGGCGGCCCGCAAGCTTCAGTGGTCGATACCGCTACGCTCGAAGCTTTTCCGTTTGTCGATCTGATTGTCCGGGGCGAGGCGGATGAGACCCTGGCGAAGGTACTGAAAACGGGCTTGAAATCGCCCGCCCTGCTCTTTCTGCCCGGGATCACGTTCCGCAACGGCGGCTCGGTGGTGCGCAACCCGGAGGCTCCTCTGGTCGCGGATCTCGACGCGCTGCCATTTCCCGCGTTCGATCTTCTGCCAGACGTGAAATCCGCCTCCTTTTTCGCGCTGGAGCTGGGCCGGGGATGCCCGTTTGCGTGCACCTTCTGTTCCACCAACGATTTCTTCCGCCGCAGGTTCCGCCTCAAGTCGCCCGAGGTCATGCTGGCCCAAATGCAAAGGGTCGAACGCGAGTACGGAGTGAGGCGATTCGACCTCGTTCACGACATGTTCACGGTGGACCGCAAGAGGGTTGCGGCGTTCTGCAACACGTTGCTTGATGCGGGCGTCACGCTACCGCTGGGGATGCAGCGCACGTACCGATTGCATCGACGACGAGCTGATCCGCTGATGTATCGCGCCGGCTGCCACAGCGTGTTCTTCGGTGTGGAGACAGGCTCTCCCCGTCTGCAGCGCGCAATCGACAAGGATCTCAATCTGCCGGATGCCGCCGCGCGCATCGCGAGTTGCACTGCCGCCGGCATGGAGACTTCGGTTTCGCTGATCACCGGTTTCCCCGAAGAGAACGAGCGACGATCTATCCCAGACCGTTGCATTCCTGCTCGACGCGGCGCGCTACGAGCGCGTCGAGCCGCAGCTTCACATCCTTTCTCCGCTCGCCGGGACACCGTTGTACAACCGCTTCCGCAACGAATTGCTCTCTGACGATGTCTTTTCGGACATCTCCTATCAGGGCCAGAAGCAGGAAGATTCCGATGTGGACCTGATCGCGAGCATTCCCGGATATTTTCCCCAACTTCTACGGCATTCCGGTCCCCGGGCTCGACCGGCGGTGGATGAAGCGTTTAAGGGATTTTGTGCTGTATGGCCTGCAGCGTTTTCGCAGCGTTATGGTGGCGCTGCACCAGTCGCGGGGCGGAATTCTCTCCGTCTTCGAGGCTTGGGAGCGGGCATTTCCGGCACTTGTGACGATGCCCGAAGAGCGAGGCAGCTATTACGCGTCCGCTCAATTCCGCGCAGGATTTCCCGCATTTCGTGCGATCCGTCTATCTCCGCGGCGGTGAGTCGGACGCCTCTCTCGACGCCTTGCTGCGTCTGGAACTCGGGATGGCTTTGAGTTATAAGGGGAGTCATTCCGGGAAGGCGCCGAAGAAATCCGCAGGCGGGCCAGCACGAGGGATGGTGCCGCTTCCCGGCGCCGGCGTCCGCCTGCTCGATTTCGACGTCGACGTGCGCGCAATTCTCGACCAGCTCCGTCGCGGCGAAGGGCTGCCCGTGCCTCCGAAACGCCGCGTGACGATCGCCACGAGGGAGCGAAATCCTGTGGGCACGGATATCGTGGAACTGACGCCTCTCTCGGCTTCGTTCATGAAGCTTTGCGATGGCCGGACGCTGGGCGGGGTAGCCTCCGCGCTCGAATTCGATAGCGCGCTCGAAAGCCTAGGCGGAGAGAAGGTCTGCGCGCTATGACTTCCAGGAACTCTCCCGCCAGCGGCTTCTCACCCTGCAGACAACACCGCTCAGCCCATGCGGGCTGAACGCCGCCCCAGCGTTTCCCGCAGTTCGAGATGACGGATCAGCCGGCGCAGCGAATTGGGATGCATTCCCAGAATGCGCGCGGCGGCATCGTGGTCTCCCTTCGCCTCCTCCCACGCCCGGATCACGCATTCCCGCCTGGCTTCTCCCAGCGCTGACTGATAAGCGCTCGCGAGATCGGCCGGATCCGCCGCTTCGAGCACCGTCTCCGGCAGATCCTCAGGCATCAGCCAGTTCGGAAGATCCCAGGATCGCCGCGTGCTCGATCGCGTTCTGCAACTCGCGCACATTGCCCGGCCACGGATAGCGGATGAGGCACCGCAACGACTCTTCAGCCAGTCCGGCCAGACGCCGCCCGCAGCGCGCCCCGGCGAGGTCGAGAAAATGCGCTGCGAGGACGGGAATATCCTCCGCGCGCTCTCGCAGCGGAGGCACTTTGAGCGTGATCACGTTGAGCCGGTGATACAGATCGAGCCGGAACTGTCCCCGCTTTGCTTCGGCGCTCAGATCGCGGTTGGTGGCCGCGACCAGCCGTATGTCGAGCGGCAGGGTTTGTGTTCCTCCGACACGCTCGAAGGTGCGCTCCTGCAGCACCCGCAGCAGTTTCGGCCTGCAAGCCCGGCGCGAGTTCGCCGATCTCATCGAGGAACACCGTGCCGCCCTGCGCCATTTCGAGCTTGCCCTTTTTCAACGCGACAGCGCCGGTAAACGCGCCGCGCTCGTGCCCGAACAGTTCGCTTTCGAGCAGCGTCTCGCTTAACGCCGCGCAGTTGATCGCCACGAAAAGCCGCTTCGCGCGTTTGCTCTGCGTGTGAATGGCATGCGCCACCAGTTCCTTGCCGGTGCCGCTCTCGCCGAGAATCAGCACCGAAGCATCCTGAGGAGCCACGCGGTCGATCAACTTCTTCAGGTGAACGATCCCCGCGCTCTCGCCGACGATGCCCGAATCGTCGACCGCGGTCTGCGCCTTCAGGATGATGTTCTCCGTCCGAAGGTCCTCGGTCTCTCTGGCGCTTTCCAGCGCCGCCGAGGCCAGAGTGAGCAGCAGCCCCCAGCACCTCGCTGCAATCCGCGTCCCATCACGCCCGAGCACGCCTTCAATCTGGTTGTGCACATGTAACGGACCCGCCGTGAGCTCGTCCTGGTGCACAATGCCTTCGGCGCATACGCGCTCGACAATGGCCTCGAGCCCCGGGAAATCGCGCTCGCGGGCGCACTCGCCCAGCGGCTTGCCCGGTTGCGTCAGAACGACGAAGCCGCCGTCGGTTCCCGAAACATCGTTCACCAGGCTGATGAGGTGAAGCTCCACTTCGCGCTTCTGCGCCACGGCTTCGGCGGCGGTCATCGCACGAAACAGGTAGATCATCGTCGAAGCCTTGAGCAGCGTGTCCCGAACGGCTTCCGGCATGAAAGTGAGTGTACCAGTATGGCGCCGGAACCCTCCGGTTCACCGGCGTGAACCCGAAGGTTCGGAAATTCGCGCGGCGACAGGTCGAGGCTCGTCTGTTTTCAACGATTTGCGAATGTGTACTCGGGTAAAAAAGCCCGGTCTGCCGATTGCACTAATCCATTGCGTTCGAAGCCTCTGGGAGGAGGTAAAAAATGAAGAGCTTAACGAATAGATTCTTTCTGTTTGCGGCCAGTGCAGTGTTCTTCGGAACCACGGCGTTTGGCCAGACCACGATGAAGGCGGACGTCCCGTTCGCGTTCAGTATCCCGGGAGGCGCCGGCGAGGCGGCGGGAAACTACGTGATCAACCTGGATAACCACGAGCGGCGGCAAAGTGCTTCGTCTTTACAACGTCGACACCCACCACGCTGCTGTGGCCATCACGTTCGGCGCCGGCGGCGGACCGCTGGAAAAGGTTGATCCTCGCCTGGTGTTCCGGTGCGGCAATGAAGGCTGCGCTCTGAGTGAAGTCTGGACTCTGAACGGCGGCTACGCGGTCGCCCACGGGAAAATCAGGCATCACGAGTACCTCGCTTCGATTCCGTTGACCATCCACCAGGGCAACTGACAATCGACGCACTCTCAGAGGTGCTGCAAACCGGGGCCGGAGATCATATCTCCGGCCCCGGTTTTTGTGCGTGGCTACCCGATCGAACCTGCGCGAAAATTCGTCCTTGATATGTAATAAATTTCTGTCAGGACGGTCCCGGTATCGGACTGCGAGTGGTTGCGATTCGAAGGAGTTTCCATGCAGGGCAAAGAACGCAGGTCTGTGGGCCATCATCGCGGGCATCCTGGTGCTGCTCGTGGTATTTGTGTCCTATCGGGCTCAAACGTTCCACTACTGCGTCGCGATCTGACGAACGTGCGCAGCGTGCCCGTTTGGCTGATAGCAGTGAGCCATGCAAGGCTGACGAACGACCAGCGGAGTGGCAAGGACTGTGGCGACAGCATGGGTTTGCACTCAAAGCTCAAAATGCTGGCGAACACGACCTCTGAGGCTTTTGGCGTGAATTGACGAGCGCGAGGAGTTACCGGCTCGTAGGCGCCACGACATGTGCGCCGACTGCCGGTCGTAAGGCCCCGAGTTCATAACCACAAACAGTGTCATCCTGCGGTAAAATCACCAACCAGTCCTTTTACGCCCAACAGCAGCGGCAGAAAAGCTCCCCTGCGAGACGCACGTCAAACGTGGGCTCCGCAAGATCCACGGCGACATCCGTGCCCTTGCGGATCTGGACGCCGAATCGAGGGGTGTTGTCGTCGGCAGCGGAGACTTTGATGCGCCCGACGAAATCACTTCCTTAAGAGCATTTGCAATGGTGTGCACCGCTTGCTGGCGCGCGCGGCTCTGCGACGGCACCTCGTTTCCGAGCCTCGACAGTAATGGAGCGGTGGACGGTAATTGCGAAAATGCCCTGGAAGGCACGAGGTGCTTTGTGGCCCAGCAGCCAAATGGGGATTCGAACGCACTCGATTAAGCTGGCTTCCTGTCTTCGTGCTCCCACCGGCCAGTGTGCCCGGCTTCAACCGCGTTTGTGAAGTGAAACCGCTGTCACGGCAGAGAGCCAGTATCCTCAACGTTCACGGGCGTGAACTCGTCAGTTCAGAATCTGGCCTCAGCCACGCTCGCAATACTCGTTTTCAATGCTTTGCACGTAGCGCGAAGGGACAATCGCCAGGCACGCGGATTGCACTAATCCATTGCGTCCAAAGCCTCTGGGAGGAGGTCAAAAATGAAGCGCATCACCAATCGGTTTTTTGCATTTGCCGCAACTGCGGTGTTTCTCGGAACCACCTTCGGTCAGACCACAGCCTTTGGCCAGACCACACTAAGGGCTGACGTTCCCTTCGCATTCCGCATCTCGGGCGGCGGAGTGGATGCAGGCAACTTCCTTATCCAACTGGAGAACGGCGGGACTGGAAAGGTCGTGAACGTTTATAACAACGGCTCTCACCGCTCCGCTCTCGCTGTCACCTTCCAGCTCTCTGCCAAACCGGGAAAAGCGATTCACCCCCGGCTGGTTTTTCGCTGCGCCGACACAGGCTGTGCGCTGAGTGAAGTCTGGACTCCCGACGGCGGCTACGGTATTACGCAGGGCAAGCCCCGTCCGCATGAATACGTCGCGTCGGTTCCGATTGCAGGTACAGCAGGGCAACTAACGGTGAAGCACTCGCGAAGTTCACCACCGGGGCCGGAGAAACCATCTCCGGTCCCGGTTTGCGTTTTGGCTCTTGACTATAATCGACAGCGTGGGTGTGAGCTCGTCCACTCACGGTTGAGGAGCTTGATCATGACCGAAACGCGCCGCAGTTTATTGCAGAAGACCGTCCTCGCCGCAAGCGCCGCCGCGCTTGTCGCAAAGAAAGCAACGGCTGCCGATACAACCGGCACGCCCGCCTGGCAGCGCCTGTTTCCCGCGGGCTTCCGCAATGAACGGATCAAGACCTCGGGCGCGGAGATCAACGCGGTGATCGGCGGCTCCGGACCGCCCCTGCTGATGTTCCACGGTGCGCCCCAATCGCTCATTACCTGGCGCCTCATCGCGCCCGACCTGGCCAAAGACTACACCGTGGTCATGTGCGATCTGCGCGGCTATGGCGATTCAAGCAAACCCGATGGCGGCAAGGACCATTCCGATTATTCGAAACGCCCCATGGCGCTCGATGGCGTGGAAGTTATGAAGCACCTCGGCTTCAACCAGTACCGCATGGTGGGCCACGACCGCGGAGGCCGCGTCGGACGCCGCATGGCGATCGATCATCCGGAAGTGGTGACCAAACTGGCTGTGATGGATATCGTTCCGGCGCACTATCTTTACAGCCACGTCACGATCGAATTCGTGCAGGCTTACTTCCACTGGTTCAACTATCTGCGCCCGGCGCCGGGTCCTGAGAACGAATTGCTCAAGACCAACCTGGCTCAGGCGGAACGGCCGACTACCGACGAAGCGCAGCTCGAATACCGGCGCGTTACCACCGATCCGGCGATGCTCCATGCAATGTGCGAAGACTACCGTGCCTCGGCTTCGATTGATCTGAAGATCGACGACGCGGACCTCAAAGCAGGGAAAAGGATCCAGTGCCCGACGCTTGTGCTCTGGGCCGCGAACGGCGCGATGGGCAAGCTCTACGATGTGCTCGGCATCTGGAAGAACGAAGGAGCGAACGAAGGCGCGAAGGTAACGGGCAAAGGTCTTCCCGGGAACCACTCGCTTCAGGAAAGCGCTCCCAAGGAAACGCTCGCGGAACTACAGAACTTCCTCCGCGGATAAGCGAGATGGCGACGGTCGCTCAGCCTTCGTATTCGACGCCCAGCTCTTTGAGCTTCGCCCGTAGCCCGTACATATCCAGACCCAATTCGCCCGCCTTCAAACGTGCACGGCTCTTTTCTTCCTTGATGCGGCGCTGATCGCTCAGTTGCGCCACTTCCACCGCACGGTCGCGCTCGACCACGACTACGCCATCCACATCGGCCACAATCACGTCGCCCGGATGAACCACAGCGCCCGCGCACGAGATGTCCACATTCACCGAACCCGCCGTCGCCTTCACCGTTCCCTGCGCCGAGATCGCTTTGGCCCACACTGGAAACTCCATGGCAGTCAGATCCGCCACATCGCGAACGCCTGCTTCGATGATCAACCCGGCCACGCCGCGCACGCGCAGCGATGAAGCGAGCAACTCGCCGAACATGCCATCGGTCGATTCCGAAGTGGTCGTGACGACCAGCACATCGCCCGGCTGGCAGAGTTCCACCGCGGCGTGAATCATGAGGTTGTCGCCCGGCTGCGAGATTACTGTGATCGCAGGGCCGGCCATTTTCGCCGTAGGATAAATCGGCCGCATGTACGGCTTCATCAACCCGGTGCGGGTCTGCGCCTCATGCACCGTCGCGACGCCCAGTTCACCGAGAAGCTTGATTGCCGCGGCATCCGGACGGCAAATGTTTCGAACGATTTTTGGTTTCATGACACTCTTCGGTGACCTCACCGGACGATCACCAGGGATATGATTGGCTATGGAGTCCCTCACGGGACTAGGCAGCAACTGCCGAGTATATCAATCGGGCTTTGCTGAAACGAACGCTCGAAACGCTGGAACAAACGGGAAACATTTGACGGGCCGCCAACGCCTTTAATACGATAGTTGTCTTCAGAACCCACTCTCAAAACGCACCTCATTATGTCCATTGAAAGCATTTGCCAGGCGATCCAGGACTCGTCGATCGGAATGAGCCTTCGGGAATCGACGTATATGTGGCCGGCCATCGAGGCCGCGCACGTCCTGAGCCTCGCGCTCTCGGTCGGAACCATCATCCTGGTGGACCTGCGGCTCATCGGAGCGACCATGCGGAATGAGCCTGTTACCGACGTGATCGAACAGACTTCTCCCTGGAGCACCGCGGGCTTCATCGTGGCGTTTATCAGCGGTATTTTTCTCTTCTGGTCCGAAGCCGGGCGGCTCTACCCCAGCTATTCTTTTCGCATCAAGCTGGTGTGCATCGCCCTTCTCGGGGTGAATGCGCTGCTCTTTCATTCGGGCATTTACAAGACCGTCGATCAGTGGAACCGGTTGGCGGCCACTCCGGCGCGCGCGAAGTTCGCGGGCTGGTTTGGGCTGATCTTCTGGATGGTCGTGATCTTCTGCGGACGCTGGACGGCTTACAACCTGAAGTAAAAGGAATCCATCATGACTCTTCTTCACGCGGCCCAGTGGCTCGACACTACGACGATCGGCAACATCATCAAAGAATCGACTTATATATTCCCCGTCGTCGAGGTCGTTCATCTCTTCGGGCTCACGCTGCTGCTCGGCACGATGACGATTACCGATCTGCGCATGCTCGGGATCGGCATGCGCAGACAATCCGTGGCGACGGTCGCGACTCAGATGGCGCCGTGGTCGATATGGGGCGCTGTCGTGACTATCATCACCGGCATCCTGCTGTTTCTTTCGGAAGTCATGAAGTGTTACGAGAATGCTGCGTTTCCGTACAAGATGTGGTTTCTTCTCGCGGGAATACTGCTTTACCTTTTTGTGCAGCGCAGGATCACCGCTCCCGGCTCGCGCGTGAGTCCGGCAGCCCTGAAAGTGGTCGCGGTGCTTTCGCTTATGTGTTGGTACGGTGTGGCCATCGCGGGCCGTGCAATCGCCTTCGTATAAGCTCCAACCGGGCCACCGCACCTCTTTTCCGAGCCGCGACCGCGAGGGAGCGGTATCCGGTTCCGAAAATTCTCTACTCCCAGCCGGAGCCCAGACTGGCGGGCATGATTTTCATGAACGCTTCGACGCCGTGAATCTGACCGCCGTAGACCTTGAACGCTTCCCAGACGATGAGCGCGTTACCCGCCCCATACGATCCCGTCTGGCCGAAATTCATGCGCAGCAGCACGATGCCGAGGTCTTCATCAACTGCCACCACGCGCGTCGTGATGCCCGGGATGTTCCATGATCTTCTGCGTTTTGATGTTCTCGCAACCCGCCCGCGCACATCCCGCTCCCGCCGTGCGAACACCATTCTCGATGCGGTAAGCATCCGCAGCGAACGGCGCGTCGACCGTTACGAAGCTGCCGATTTTAAGCCCCGCGGGATAGAACTGCGCGACCTTGATCGCTGCGTCACGCGGCATCAGCTGAGACTTCTCAGGAACCGATGACATCGCCGGCCCGGGGGTTTGAAGCGCATCGATCGCAAACAACGCGCCTTCGCTTTGCTTGCGCGTGACCTGTGTTTCGACCTCGGCGATCTTCCTGTCCGCGATCTTCAGCCTCAACATGAACAGCGCAGGCATGCCATCGGCTTCGACTACCACCTGCGACGCCGCGACTCCCTGGCGCACATCGAGAATGTCCTGGCGGTAGCCCCTGATCTTCGAAGCGTTCTTCCAGAGACCGTCGCCGAGCTTCATCTCCACCGTGTCTTCGGTGAATCGCACCTTGTCGCTCAGCGGCAGTGTCTTCGGGTTATGCGTCAGCATCGCGTCGAGATATTGCGTGATGAAACCGCACAGACAGGCGCGGTCGCAGTCCGCGGGAGCGGCGCTAGCGGTCATGGCAAACAAAGCCACGGCGAGAGTACTAAAGAAAGTTCTCATCCCTGAGATTCTGACAGATTCGGCCCACTGACGCGAAGCGTCACTAGCGACATGATCAGTTCGCATCCGGCTTTTCGGCGCTGTCGACAACAATCATCGGCACGGGGACCTTCTTGCCTTCGAGCTTGAGCCCGAGCGTCTCCTGAATCACCGTGAAAAGAGATGCGCCCGCAGAATCCTCGGCATCGGGATCGTCACCCGGCGACCATTTGAGCGTGAAATCGTAAATGCCGTCGATGCCCGTGTGATCCACCACGAGCCGATCCATCTGGTTGGAAAGCGCGCTGGCAAATTCGGCGATGGTGTTTTCTTTCGCGGTCAATTGACCCCGGCCCCAACTGCTCGATCTGCCATGGACCTTTTCCACCGGTCTGAGCTTGAACCCGCCTTTAGCGGCAACCAGAGAGTAATCGGACAGGGGTTTGGAATCGGCATGGATGCGAAGCTGGAAACGGTCGCTCAGCAACACCTGCAAAGCCATCCGTATCCTGACGTCGGCCTCCTTGCCGCGCGCCGCGTTCGCCTCGCTCTCGTCCATCTTTGCGACGATGTCGAACCGATCGCCGTCCAGCCACTTCGGGCCGCCTGCGATCTGGTAAGACTTGATGTCCCAGGCGAGCATGACGAGGTTCTTCAGGCTCAGGTTTTGCACTGTGAGACGCCCGGGATACGTATTCCATGAGTAGCCCGATGTCCTGGGGTCGGCCGGTTTAATGGACGCGGCTTCGAAGGCGGCCTTCGGCGCCTGGGCAAAAACCAGCAGAGGCAGGAAAAACATGCTCGCCGCGGCCCGGTGCATGCGCACTACTTTATCAACGTTCTTTGAGCACCTGCGATATGAATTCGAGCGCCCGCGGATCGTTCGATTGCCCCAGCCAGAACATCGCTTTCTTCCGCACACCGGGGTCGCTGTTCGTCTTCGCAAGATTGATGAGCAGCGGGATTCCCCGATCCGGCGGCAGCTGCTGCAGCGCGAAGACGGCACGCTCCTTCACAGCGCGGTCGGAGTCATTCAGGACCGCGTTGCTGATGACCTCCGCAGCCTGTTTATCGCCGGCCTTCTGCGCCAGCCAGAAGAGCGCGCGTTCGCGGATGCGAGGGCTCTTGTCGGAACGCGCCGCGTCGATCACCGCTTGCATCCCGGCGGGGTCCTTGCTCTGCGACAAGGCGAAGATCACCTGCTCGCGAACTTTATCGCTCGGGTCGCTTGCAAGCATGCGTTTCAGCACTTCGACTCCCTTCGCGCCTCGCGTTGTGCCGAGCCAGAAGGCGGTTCGTTCGCGAACCTTCTCGGGCTGGCCAGGGGCGGTCAGATCATCGAGCGCGCGATCGGCGGCGGGGCCTGAGTGCTGCGCGATGGCGAAGATCGCCTGGTCGGCATGGTTATCGGAATGGTTGCCCGCGGTCTGCGATTTCAGCCAGGTTGACGCTGGCATCCGCAGGCACGCCGGTGATCCAGTAGAACGGCAACCCTCCGCCATCCAGCCTGCAATCCGGTGAGGAGACGCGAAGCTGATCCACCTGCCCGCCTTCGATGCGCACGAGGACGACGAACGCCGTGTCGCCCTCAAGCCGCACGGGCGCGTTGTTGTTCGCATACCCCTGGCAGAATTCCTGCCTGCGGGCCGTTGTCGGTTCCGTGTATCCCACCCAAAACGGCCCCGCGCCGAATTGCGCGAGCTGCGCGGAGAGCGACCCGGAAAATGCGCGCGTGTCGAGCTTTGCGTTTTCGATCGCCGGCTGTTGCGCGGATGCCGCTGCGGCAATAAGAACCATTAGCGCGGGCTTCATCATTTGAGTAGCTCCAGCATGTAATCGGCAGCGTCTTTGTTGTTGGGGGCCATTATCGAAAGTTGATTCACGATAAATATCCTGAGCGCCGTATCGCGCTCGCTGCGCGCAAGTTCGACGAGCTTCGCGCCGGCGTTCGATATGAAGAAGGCCTGAATGATGGATCGCTTCACCTCGGGATTACTGGCCCCCGCGTAGATCGTGCTCAATAACTGCTCATGCTCAGGCGATCTCACCATGCCGATATACTGCATCGCCTTTTTCTGCAGATCGGGATTCGCTGTGCCCTTCGCGTAATCGGCCAGAACCTGCTGGGCGCGCGGCGAGCGGCTTTGCGCAAGAACGAAAAGCGCACGGTCTTTGACCCTGGGCGCAGCCGTACCTTTGAGAATGCCTTCGAGCAAAGGAACCGCGCGGTCGGGGGCGCCGTTCAACAGCCCGTTGATCGCGATCAGCTTGAGATCCTCGTTCGATTCGGCTTCCGGTGAGACCGGCGTGCCGGAGTTCTGGCGCACTTCGACTTCGAGGGCCTGCGCATCGTCAAGCCAGCGGCTCTTGGAATAGTCGCGCCGAAGCTGTGCGATCGCTGCGAGCGCCTCGTCGCGCTTGCCGAGCCGGTTCAGCGAATAGGCTTTCCAATAGAGTGCGCCATCCGCGCGGTCCGATTTTGCAGCCACCACGCGGTCGAAACGCTGAATGGCCTCCTCATACTTGCGCTCGTCCAGCAGGCGCATTCCTGTTTCGTAGTCCGCCGAGAAGAGCACGCCCCGCCCCACCCCTCGCCCCACTCCCTGCCCCAGCGACTGGAGTTGCAGATCGAGCCCGACCAGGGGCTTGTCCAGTGCCGCCAGGGTCTGGTCGAGCCCGCTCAGGGCTCTTTCCAGATCGACCTGAGGAATGGGCGCGAGCGTCTGGGGGAAGGCTGGCAAGGCCCCGGCGATGGTGGCGATGATCGCGAGTAGAAATCCGTGTAATCGTTTCATGACATTTTTCCTGACTTGCCTGCGTTTTGTATTCGTAAATTCGCTTCGATGATCCGCACCTCGAACAGCAGCGATTCGGCATCGATGCGCTGCTTCAAACCTCTGGATTTCCCCGGCGTTGACGCTGTCCGGAGCGTTGGCGACTTCGAGCACAAATCGCCCGACTTCGTCGAGAAGGGGTTCATTGCCCGACACCATCACCTGCCGCAACAAGCGCCCTTCGTTCACCAGATCCTTCGCGCGCGCCCGGCTCGCCTCGAATTCCGTGGCGTCCGCATCATTCATGTTTGCGACCTCCGTCAGCAGGAGTTGTGCGCGATCCAGATGATCGGTCAGCGCAATGGACAGAATCCGCTCGCGGGCCGGCTCCGAAAGTCCGGCCGTGATCGCCGGAGCGGGACGCGAACTGATTCGGCCCGCGAAGAAGGCGGCGATGACCAGCGCTGCAACAGCCGCCGCCATCAACCAGAAGCGTCTTGCAGGAACTGCTGCCGGACGGCGATCCAGTTGTGGCGCCAGTCTCGCCCATACGCTGCGCCCAAGTTCGGCAGCAGCCGCAGGAGGGGTCCATTCATTGCAGGCGTCGAGAGTCTGCGCGAGCGTCTCAGCCGCGAGGCGGCAATCGGCGCACTCCGCAAGGTGTACGAGCGCCGTCTTCGAACCCTCTGCAACTCCCGGTTCGTCGTAATACAGCAAGCACAAGATCTTCTTCACTCAGATGTTTCATCGCAATTCGCTCACCGCCGGTTCGAGTGCCCGGCGCAACTTCTGTACCGCCCGAAAAACGCTGTGTTTCGCCGCGCCCGTCTCCACGCCCAGCACGCGCGAGATTTCGAGAATGGGCAATCCTTCGTAATGCCGCAGGATAAAAGCGGCCCGTTCCATATCCGTCAACTCGTCGAGCGCCGGAATCAGCATCCCCGTGATCTCCACACTCTGCGCGAGTCTTTCCGGCGAAGGTCCGCCATGAGCGAGGTGTTCTAACGGGTCGTCAGCTGCCTCCTCTTTGCCCTTGCGTGACCTTATGTGATCGAGCGAACAATTGGCGGCGATGCGATGCACCCAAGTACCGAAAGCCGCTCGGCCGTCGAACTTCCCCAGCTGTTTCCACGCGCGCAGGAACGTCTCCTGCACCATGTCTTCCGCATCGATCGTGTTCCCCGTAATGCGCCAGGCCAGGCGAAAGACAGCCTGAGTGTGGCGCTCTACGAGCGACCGGAATGCGTCGTGGTCGCCTCGCTGCGCTTTTTTGATCGCCAGCTCTTCTTTGACCGCCAGCTCCCCGCGCGCGTCCATCCTGTTGTTTGTTTAGACTCGGGTACCCCCGGGCGGTTAGCGAAAGTTCGAGCGTTTCCGAGCCGCGACCGCGAGGGAGCGGTTTTTTACCACAGCCTGTCAGAGTTTTGCGGCTTTTTCGGCTGCGGAATGGAGAAGTTCGGCCAGCTTCCGGGCGGCTTCCGGGTTGAGGTCGACCCAGACATCGAAGACGCCGTTGAGTTTCCCCGTTTCGCAAACGGTCAGCTTAATCCCTACGCGGCGGCCGGTCCATGCGCTGTTGGATGGCCCGACTTCGGCGTTCTCGAGTTGCAGAACTCGCCCGCCACAAGGTTCGAAGTCCGGGATCGCATCGCGCAACGCGCGCGGAAAGGTGACCCAGTTCGGTGTCTGGCGACGCAGTGCAGTGGTCATGAACCTAATATAGGCAAAACAGGCGCGTCGAGTGCGGATGCCATCCCGATGGCTTTGCGGATCGTAGCCGCGATCATCGCCGGAGTGACGGGGTTATCTCTCGGCTCCGCACCGGTCCGATCGGAACTGCCGTAAACCTGGCCGCCCTCAATACCGCCGCCCGCCATCAGAATCGAAAAGCAATGCGGCCAGTGATCGCGTCCGCCATCGGGATTGATCTTCGGCGTGCGGCCGAATTCGCCCATCGCGACCACGAGCGTGCTTTCGAACATGTCTCGCCGGTGCAGGCTTTCCAGCAGCGAGGTGAATGCCCTGTCGAACGCCGGCGCCACTACATCGCGATAAGACCCGCATCGGGCTGAAGGGCTTCCATCCGTGCATGTCCCAGGTGGTTTCGTCGAACACGGACCGGTACATGTTTATGGTCACGACACGATCGTGCGTAGCGAGATCCGGCGGAAGCATCGCCCCCTCGGCCGCTTCATGCGTGGTCACATCGTGATGGACCGAACGGATGATCGCGTATCGATCGGCACAGCGTGCCATGCGCGGGAAAAGTTCCGAGATCGCCATCCCAGACACATTGGTAGGGATAGGTCGCCACGGGCCGCGAACGCCGGTGGGCGCGTCGGGCTTGATGTCCCATGTGTCGATGTGCGACGGTCCTCCAGTGAGGCGCAGCACGATACATGAAGGGGATCTCCGGCTCACGCACATGAGCGGAGCAGCGGTTGCAGAAAGAAAATCCCGGCGGCGCATCATCGCTCCAATCGCATCAATGGCTCTCTTTGTACTCTTCGTGCCAGGCCATTTGAATGGCCTCCAGCTTTCCCTCGTTCGACTTGGCCGGGTCCTCTTTGAAATCCGGCAACGCAGTGATCCATTTGTAAAGGTCCGTGAAACGGACCGTCAGCGGATCCACGTCGGGATGTTCTTCCATCAGCGCGAGGGCGATCTCTTCGGATTGTTCCCAGCTAAGTGCAGCCATTACGAACAATGTTAGCGGTTCGCCGTGCTATCGTGGGCGATAGCAACGTGTTCCCCCGCCGGCCGATCCTGATTCTTCTGAGTATTGCGGCTCTTTGCGGCCCGCTTCTTGCCCAACTCACGCCAAAAGAGAAGGCCGAGAACCTGGAATCTTTCGAGTTGATCTGGCGCACCGTGCGCGATCGCCATCCGGACCCCAAACTCAACGGCCTGGACTGGCAGGCGATTCACGACGCCAGCAAACCCGCGATCGAGAACGCGCAAACGATGGATGAGGCCCGCCGCGTTCTGCGCGACATGATCGGAAAGCTCGAAGTCTCGCATTTCGCTGTCGTCCCGAGCGAAGCTTACACCGGTGCCTCGCAGGGAACCGCGGCAACCGTGGAATCGCAACCGGTGGCACAGCCTGGAGCGATTTCCGGCGCCATTTCCGAAAGCGCGGTCCGCTTCGGAAACCTGCCCGAGACGCGCGTGGTCTTTGAATCCCGTGCCTTACCCGACTCCACCGGCTACATCCGGTTTAACGAATTTCTCGACCCCGGCTCAATGATGCCAAAATTCGAAGCCGCCCTCAAGAATTTTGCAAAAGCCCCCGGAATCATTCTCGATTTGCGTGGAAATCCGGGCGGCATCGGCATTATGGCCATGGGAATCGCGGGCTTTTTCATCGACAAGAGCGGTGAGAAGCTCGGCGATATGAAGATGCGCGACGCCACCTTAAAATTCGTAATCTTTCCGCGACCTGAAACCTACGCGGGCCCTCTTGCCATCCTTGTGGATGGTGGTTCCGCGTCAACATCAGAAATTCTTGCTGGAGGTTTGCAGGACCTCAAGCGCGCGCGTATCTTCGGCGCGCGCACCGCGGGCGCTGCCCTGCCCTCCGACATCATCCGCCTCCCCAACGGCGACGGCTTCCAGTACCCGCAGGCCATTTACACTTCAGTTAGTGGGAAGGTTCTGGAAGGAGCAGGTGTCATGCCGGATGTCCTCGTCCCGGAATCTGCCGGACCGGACGCGGTCATCCAGGCCGCGGACGACTGGATTCGCGCGAGTCGGCACTAGCCTACCCCTTGCTTACGCCGGCGATTCACTAATCCTTTCAGAGCCAACGCCTCTTTTTCTGAGCCTCGACTGTCAAGGAGCGTTAAGAAGCGCCCCTGGCGGTGGGCCGCGGATTCGTTTTTTCCCACAAACCCTGGTCGTTGCGTGTGTTCTACTGTCCGCGCTCTCCCTTTCCGCCGAAACTCCAACCGCCGCCACAATTCTCGATCGCTACGTTAAAGTGACCGGAGGCACAACCGCCTGGCACTCCATCCACTCCGAGCGCGATCTGATCGAAGGCCGCACCCTCGATGGCGAACGCATCGTGCTGCGCGCCACCGTCGCCACATCCCGCGCGCACGATGCCGTCAGCAACATCGAGATCCCGCAGCAGGGAAGCGAGGGTGTTTACAAAGGCTTGGCATGGGCTGTGTCCGAATTCTCTGGCGTCCGCATCAAGCACGGCCTGGAGCGGGACGAAGCGCTGCGCGATGCCCGCATACTCGAAGAAGCTGACTGGCGTTCCCTGTACCCGAAATCGCGGCTTCTGGGGATTGAGACCATAGGCAGCGAAAACTGCTACAAAGTCCAATTGCTGCCTTCCGCGAAAACGGAATTTTTCAGCATCTCAACCGGCCTGCTCGTGCGCCGCGCGTCTTCCGAAATTTCGCCGGACGGCGATACACCCACCGGCTACACGGTCGAGCAATGGGGGCAGCACGACGGCATCCTGCAGCCGCGCGTGATGCTCGCCTGGCGTGGCGATCTCCAATACCGTCTGACGGTGCTCAGCATCGCGTACAACACGGACCACGGCCGTGACGATTTCAAATATCCGGCGGCGGTAGCAGACTATCTTGCGGCCGATCATCTGGGAAAAGCGCTGCCCAACGCCGAGGAGATCATCGAGCGCCACATCTTCGAATCGGGCGGCCCGGAAGCCTATGAAATGCTGCGCACGCAGAAAATCACCGGCACGCTCACCTTCCTCGCCCGCAACATCGAAGGGCGCATGGAAACGTGGGCCGCGGACGGCGGCAGGTATTACCAGTCCACCGACATTCCCGGCATGGGCAAGCAGGAAGAAGGCAGCGACGGCATCATCGCGTGGGACCGTTCGCCGTCGATCGGCCCGCGCGTGCGCCCCCGCAAGAATCGCGGCGCCGTCGGCATCACGCTCGACGCGGCCGGCATGATCGCGTGGCGGGTGTTGATCGACAAGGTTCGTACAGAAGCGGAAGAGCGAGTCGACGCTCACGACTGCTACCGCGTCCGCCTCGTGCCGCGCGACGGTTCACCGGACATGATCCGGTGGTACGATCGCGACTCCGGCCTGCTGTACCGATCGTCCATCGCTACGAAGACCGACATGGGCGAACTGCCCGTCGTCCTGACATTTGAGGAGTATCGCGAGATTGCAGGAGTCAGGTGGCCCTCGCGTATTCGCACAACTGCATCGGGACAGGACACCATCTTCGCGGCCGACGAAGTGAAGCTGAACGAGCTGGTGGATGATGCTGTTTTCGATGTGCCGCCGGAGATTCGCGAACTGGCGCAGAAGCGGGCGATCGAGTAGGTTGCAATTAAACCTCTGCACGCGGGTGCCGGGTGAAGCGTCTTCCAGTGCGAGGTGAAATATGCCCGCTCGCCGATTGATTCCGGCCCTGGTGGCCTGTTCGTTTTTCCCCTGCGCCGTCGCCGCCCCCCCAACAGCCGACGCCGCGTCGGGCAGTTATCACTTCACTACGCCGCAAACCCAGCAAAGCATGCAGGAGGCGGCAACGACGGTCAAAGTCGTCGGCGCACTTGCGCAGCCGTCTTTCGACATCTCAACGTCTACGCTGACCTTCAGCGGGGGCGTTGAGGGCGTCGCGTTGGCGGAATGGGTGCTGCCGCAAATCGATAAGGCAACCGGCGACAACGCACTTCACGAATACAGGCTGCCCTCGGGCGACGTGGCCCGTGTGGTTTTCGTTCAGAACGTCACGAAACCGCAGGAAATGCAGGAACTGTTGACTGTCGCTCGCACTGTTGCCGATGTGCAGAAAATTTACACCATCAGTTCGAATCACGCCCTGGTCATGCGCGGCGCAGAGTGGGAGATTCTGTTCACCCAGTGGATTATTGACCAACTCAATGTGCCTGCCGGTCAGAAGACGGACACCACTCCACGTGAGTTCACGGCCGGCGGGCCGGATTTCAGGGGTCTCGGCCATGGTGCACGAGTGAACTTTCTGGCGAGCCTGACCTCGCCGCGGCCGATGCAGGAATTACTCACCGTCCTGCGCACGGTGGGCGATATCCAAAAGGTCTTCAGCTACACCAGCAGCCACGCTCTGGTGTTGAGGGCCGGGGATACCGATCTCCAGCGCGCGGAATGGCTGATTCAGCAACTGGATCTGCCGGCCGGACATCCGGCGGGAACTGGTACATTCACTGCCCCCACGGGCGACGATGTGACGCAGATTTTCTTCGTGCTCAACGCCGGCCCGCAATGGATGCAGGGAGCACTTAACAGCATGCGCTCCGAGTTGAATATCAAAAAGACTTTCTCCATGACGACTCCTGCAAACGTGATCGTCCGCGGCACCGCCGATCAGATCGCGGCCGCCGCGAAATGGATGGCTTTGCATAACGCGCTCAACGAATAGCCAGGAACACTGGTCGATTGTCGTTGTGAGGAAGTGCCGTGCCGACCGGGCGGGACCGCTGGTAGAGCTTGAATCGTTCAACCAGCAAAGTCCGAAGCATCCGCCTCATCTGCCTCTCATCCGTGGGAGTTGCTGTTACCGCCTCCAGCGCGAATCGATCGGAGTCGAGCGCCGCCGATCCTCCGAGGAGTTGATAAGCTCCGCGGTGATATGCCGCTAAATGGTCTCTCGCGCCGTAATTCCTCCCGGGAAATTGGATACCCTTCCGGGCGTGAATTTCAACCTCTCCGTCCCCTCCGCGCCTCCACATCTCGCTGCGCCGAATTCCCGGCCATCCAGTATCGCGACTCCTGCGACCACCAGCAGAATGATCCGTATCTTACGCCGGAACGAGGCCAGGAGGAGTGAAAAAAGTATAATTGATAATGTCATCCATGAGACCCTGAATCTTGACCGCACTCACCCGCGCCGTAAGCCCCACACTCGAAGCCTGCGAACTCACCTGGCTTCCGCGCGAACGAATCGACATCCGCAAGGCAATCGAACAGCACGACGCCTACGGACGCGCCCTGGCCGAACTCGGACTCCACGTAATCTCATTGCGCGCCGAGCCGGACCTGCCCGACGCAACGTTTGTCGAAGATCCGCTCCTCGTAGTGGATGAAGTGGCTATCGTCACCCGCATGGGCGCGGCCAGCCGGCGTCCGGAGAGCAAAAGCCTGGCAGCCGCGATCTCGCCCTTCCGCCCCGTGCGCTGGTTGCGCGAACCCGCCACGCTCGAAGGCGGAGACGTGATGCGCATCGGCCGCGATGTGTTCGTCGGATTATCCAGCCGCACTAACGAAGCCGGCATCGCGCAACTGACCGGCGAACTTGAACCCTTCGGCTACCGCGTCCGCCGCATCACTGGTCTCGGCTGTCTGCATTTAAAGTCCGCCTGCTGTTCGCTGGGCGAAGGCCCGATAGGAGAACGAACGATTCTCGCCAACCCGGCGTGGCTTGATCTCGGCCCTCTGCATGAGTTCGAGATCATCCCGGTAGCGAACGATGAACCCGGCGCGGCTAACGTGCTGCGAATCGGCGACACGGTTCTGATGCCCACGTCCTTCCCTCGGACGGAGGAAATCCTGCGCGCGCGAGGCTTCAACATAAAGACCATCGACATCTCGGAACTGATCAAGGCCGAGGCGGCTGTAACCTGCTCCAGCGTCATTTTCAAGACCGCCGAACATGTCTGAGTTGCGCCGCGAACTCGGCCTCCGCGATATCTCACTCTTCGCCATCGCCTGCATTGTCGGCACGCGCTGGATCGCCAGCGCCGCGCGCACGGGGCCCGGTTCGATTTTGCTCTGGGTGCTGGCCGCGATCCTCCTCGTGATTCCCATAGCCATCGCTGTCGCATCCCTCACGGAAAGACACCCTCAAGCCGGCGGCATCTACGTCTGGACACGCGGCGACTTCGGCCCGTGGCACGGCTTCCTCGCTTTCTGGACTTACTGGGTGGGCATCGCCTTCTGGTTTCCGAGCGCGTCCGTGTTTTACATGAGCATCGCGGCGTCCGCCCTCGGGCCGTCATACGAGCACCTCGCGAATAACCGCACTTACCTCGCCCTCTCGTCGCTGGCCGCGATCTGGATCGCGCTGGGCACCAACATCGTCGGCGTGAGAATCGGCAAATGGACGGAGAACCTCGGAGCCGCCGCCGCATGGTTCCTCGCCGCGCTGCTGGGCGTCGTCGCATGGATGGTCTGGAAGAAGCGCGGTCCCGCGACCCCCTTTCATCTCCTGCCCGACTTCAGCTGGGACACCGTCAGCTTCCTCTCCACCATGGCCTATGCGATGACCGGCTTCGAAGCGATCGGTCTGATGGGCGGAGAGATCCGCAACCCGAAGCGCGATTTGAAGCGCGCGGCATGGATCGCGTCGGTATTCACGACTCTCTTCTACGCGGGCACTACGATCGCGCTGCTGGTCCTGCTCCGCCCGGGGGATCTCAGTGAACTCAACGGACTGGCCGAGGCTGGCACAGCGGCGGGCCAGTTGCTCGGCGCCCGCTGGCTCCCTCCCACCATTGCCTTGCTGGTAATGGCAACCGCCATCGGGCAATTCGGAGGCTTGGGGTCATCCGTATCACGCATGCCGTTCGCTGCAGGGGTCGATCATCTTATGCCCGCAGCCTTCGCAAAGATTCATCCGCGCTGGGCCACTCCGTATGTTTCGATCGTCGTCTTCGGAGCACTCGCATCCGCGCTACTGATCCTGAGCCAGGTGGGCGACACGCTGCGCGGCGCGTATCAGACCCTCGTGTCACTGATGGTAATCGCTGGTTTCCTGCCCTACTTCTATATGTTCGGCAGTTCGTGGAGGGCGGCAAACAGGGTGAGCGCAGTTTCAGGATGGGGCATCACCGCACTCGCAATCGTCTGCTCCGTCGTGCCGACCGCCGAGGTCCAAAACGTCTGGCTCTTCGAACTGAAACTCGCCGTGGGAACGGTCGCGGTAATCGCGTCCGCGTGGCTGATATACCAGAATGCACAAGCGCGCATTCTGAAATAGAATAAGAGCCCTATGCGCTCCGCCCTCATTGCGTTTGGCTGCTTTGTATCAGGTATTGCCGCGATCGCCATATCCGGCTACGTCATCCCGCGGGTACACGCCTCCACCGGACCGATTCCGCTCAACTGCAACCGCGCATGTCTCGAAGGCGTGATGGATCAATACCTCGCCGCGCTCGTCGCGCACGATCCCAAACGCCTGCCGCTCTCGGCCGACGCCGTCTATACCGAGAACGATCAGATCATGGATATCGGCGACGGCTTCTGGAAGACGGTCCAGGGTCCGGGCAACTACAAACACATCTTCGCCGACCCCGAATTCGGCCAGGTGGCGCTGATGGGCACCATGCGCGAGGCCGGCGCAGTGCTCCTGCTGAGCCTGCGGCTGCGCATCGAACTCGGCCGCATCACCGAAATCGAAAGCGTTTATTACCGCACGGGTGGCGGCGGACCCTCCGGCATCCCGACTCTCGACGCGCCCGGCTACAAGCCCGAGGAGATGTGGTTCAAGTCGATCCCCGCGGCGCAGCGCCCCACGCGCCAGGAAATGATCGCGGTCGCCGACGGCTACTTCACCGGCCTGCAGAAGAATGACGGCAAGGGGATCAACGGCACCGGCACTTATCCCTTCACCAACGATTGCCATCGCATCGAAAACGGCGCGCCGACGACCAACGTTCCCCGCCTCGCCAACGAGCCGCCCGATACCATCAACGGTTTCGCCATGGACTGCCTGTCGCAGTTCAAGCTCGGCTACTACTTCGTGGTGCAGAACATTCACCACCGCCGCTATCCCCTGGTGGATAACGAGCGCGGCGTCGTCTGGTCACACGCGGTCTTCGATCAGGGCACCGTGAACGAAGGCGTGCTCTCCGATGGCCGCAAGTACGCTTTCAAAGGCTTCAACCGGCCGTCGAGCATCCTGGTTAACGAAGCCTTCCTGATTGAAAACGGCAAGATCCGGCGAGTGGAAATGATCGGTCCATCGTCCACTTATCATCTGAACTCAGGCTGGCCCGGCGGACTTAGCGGACGTTGACCGGCGGCAAGGAATGGCCCACCCGCCCCGGGACCGCATGATCCGGTCTACACCGGGTCGCGAGTCGCGCAGCTGATTTCGCTTGCCGAAAAGCCAGTAGGCGCGCGATTACGTCCAATTGGTCTTCAGGTCCAGGGGCAGGTACACATCAGTGATCATCTCTTCTTCGCGAACTTCAGGCCCGACATTGACGTAATGGAGGAAGATCGGAAAATTGCGGTAGTTCGCCGCTCCGGGGTAGCCATTCCTCGTAAAGATAGACCGCTGCCTTGTTGTTATAGCGAGAGCCAACGTCCCGCGCCAGTGCACACCGGTTGCGTGGAATCACTTTGCTGACGACGCCAAAAGAGTTGGGCCTGACTTCCTGCTCGAAGGAAAGACAGAAATCGACGTGATGATCTGAGGGCTTTGCGGTGCGCGGATCCGTATAGTGAACGCCATAGCTGCGGTACTTCACCGGATCCAGCAGGCGCTGCTCGATTTTCCACGCGATCCATTTCCGCACTGTATCGTGCTCCAGTGCAGGAGATCCAAAATGCTCGATCGCCGCAACCTTTGTCTCAGGAAATATTACGATCTGAACGTCCATCGCGACCGCCGACAATACTCACTTTCACGGAAATATTGAGCCGCGACCGCGAGAGAGCGGTTGGTGTGGGGAACGAAATGACAGGAGAACCTGCTAGTCGAGTTTCTCCGGTGTGAGCTCGATATTCGTCTCGCCCGCCGCCTTCTTCTCCCAGTACTTCTTCAGCCACGCTTCCCAGCTCTTACCGGCCGCGGTATCCCGTCCGGTAAAGCTCAGGGTAGCGATGTCGGAATACGGAATCGAAATCTTCGTCGGATCGCCTTTCGGAAAAAGCCGCACAACCGAATCGTTCAGCGTCGCGCCCACCCGCCGGTCGAAGATATAACCCTCCACCGTACTCTTGTCCTTGCGCGTGATCGTAACATCGCCACGATAATCGAAAGCCTTCTCCAGCCCTTCGCGCAACTCGGCCTCGGTGGCCGGCTCCCACACACGGCCCTGCAGATTCTCGTGCTCGAAACCAGGCGCTACTTCAAGTTCTTCGGCGTTCACGCTTCTACCTGCTCGGCGGCTTCGTTGTGGATCGTTACCTGCACCAGCCCCGCCGGCGCATGCACGGGCTTCACCGGCTCATCCAGCAGCTTGAGCGCCGCCGCATCGGGATACTTAGCGAACTGCCCTTTGACCGTGGCCAGGAAACCCTTCCAGCTGCTGAACTGATCATGTACCGCCGACGCCTCATATCCGCTGTGCACCATACAGTTCGCGCATTTCGGATTGCCCGATTCAGTCCCGTAATTCTCCCAGTTCGTCGATGCCATCAACTCCGCGAACGTGTCCGCGTAGCCATCCTGCAGCAGGTAACACGGCTTCTGCCATCCGAAGAGGTTGTAAGTCGGCATGCCCCACGGCGTACACGTGTAATGACGCTTCCCCATCAGGAACTCGAGGAACAACGGAGACATATTGAACTTCCACTCAGGCCGCCGATTCGAAAGAATCGCGCTGAACAGGCGCCGCGTGCGGGCGCGTCCCAGGAAGTGCTGCTGATCGGGCGCCTTGTCGTAGGAATAACCGGGCGAAAGCATCATGCCTTCCACGCCGAGCGCCATCATCTCATCGAAGAAACCGCGCACACTCTTCGGGTCCGTACCATCGAAAAGCGTGGTATTGGTTGTGACCCGGAAGCCCTTCGCGACGGCTTCACGGATGCCATCGACCGCCAGTTCGAAACCGCCCTCTTTGCACACGGAGAAATCGTGGTGTTCCTTTTCCCCATCCACATGCACGGAAAAGGTCAGGTATTTACTCGGCTTAAACAGGTGCAGCTTTTCTTTGAGTAACAGGGCATTGGTGCAGAGGTAGATGTATTTCTTCCGCGCGACGAGCCCTTCCACAATCTGAGCGATCTGCGGGTGCATCAGAGGCTCGCCGCCTGGAATTGACACCATCGGCGCGCCGCATTCGTCCACCGCATGGAAGCACTGCTCCGGAGTCATGTTCATCTTGAGAACATGCGCCGGATATTGGATCTTCCCGCAGCCCGCGCACGCCAGATTGCAGCGGAACAGCGGTTCCAGCATCAGGACAAGCGGATACTGCCGGTTTCCGGCCATGCGCTGGCGGAGAACATAGCTCACCACCGTCCACATCTGTGAAATCGGTATACCCATAGCGAATACCGACTATTGTCTCAAATCGCCCCTTGGAAAATCAGTGGCCCGCGCGCGGGCTTTCTTCGTGTCGTCGACGAGTTGCCGGCTGATCTTGTCCGCCACATCGGCCATCGCGCCGCGAAATTTCCCCCCGGCGCTCTCCTGCGTTGTCGACCACAGCACGTCCCCATCGGTGTTCACCAGTCTGATCGACGCCGAGGTTTCGTGTTTGCGCTCCTTACTATGGACGCTCTCGCTGTCGGTGATTCCGATGCCATCCGCTTTGCTCGATGACGACCCGGCCGAATAGGCGCGTGCGCTATCGGACGATGACGAGTTGGTATGCAGCCCGATCGAATCGCTCATTTGGTGATCCTCCGTATAGACCTTGTCGTCCGCCGAGCCGCGCAGCACCGCGTCCGCCCGGTCCTGATTCTCCGTGATCGCAAACAGCTTCGAATTCTGCAGGGCCGTGATAATCATGTCGCGCATCTGGTCGGAAGTATGGCCGCCGCCCAATTGGTCGACATAAATCCGCGTGACGTGAGCCAGATCTGCAGGCGCCGGAACCGGCCGCGTCGGAACAGGCTCGCCACTGCCGGCCATCGCAGGCACCGCCAATGCCGCGCCGATCAGTAATTCATGCAGTCTCATCCCTTGCCCGCTTTGCGCGCTTCTTCGTCCTGGAATTCGACCACCCGGCCCGTGCGCGCTTCGAGCGACACCAGCAGGGGCCGAATATCGTCTTTTGGTACTTCGAGCACCACCGCCTGCTGCCGGCCCTCCGCGTCCGTATACCCGATAGTCAGAAAGTGCGCCTTCCGCTTTCCGATCAGAAACATCGGTGAAATCAACGCCGCTTCCAGGTACCGGCGGCTGGTGCGCATTCCGTACTCGATCGTCGTAACGTCCTTATACGGGATCGTGAGCGAACTTCCGTGCAGGCTCAGCTTGAGGACGTCGTCCTGGCGAATTTCGATACGCCCGGTAGATTTGTTCGGCACACCGGAAACGGTCCCACCCATATACTGGACCCAGCTTCCCGTATCTCCCGCCTGGAGCAGAGGCGAGAGAGTCAGCAGAATTATGACGCTATATTTCATGCTCCAATCAGATAGCACGAACCGGCCACTCCCCCGGTACCACTTGGGTGCGATAGGTGATAGACGTGCTTGGAGAAGATGTGCTTGGAGAGAGACGTGCTTAGGAAAAACAGTGATTAGTTGCGTGAAGTTAAACCTCATGATCCGCACGCCAAGTTAAAATGGTGACCAACATCTAATGCTGGGCCTGACCGCACTCAAAGACATCCGCCGAATCTACGCGGGCCTCAACGCCGACGAGATACGCGGCGCCGCATATCACGATCTCAAGGTCGGCCTGATGGCGGCAAGCGAAGAGGGATATACCGAAATGGAGCGCTTTCTCGCGCCGCTCTGGCTCGATGTGGAGGCGCGGGCCGACGCTCTCCGCTGCGTTCGCCGCGTCAATGGCACCGCTGCGAACCACTTCGACTTTGTCATTTGCACAGACGGCGTTCCGCTTCCCCACAACGGTTAGCCTTCAATCCAGCCGACCAGGAGTCCGTCGCCAAAGCCGTTATCGCCGGCCATAGCGCTCTCGAACTGGCGATTGGACGCAATTTCCCGTTGTTTCGGCGGGCTGCCGCGGACCGGATTATCCACCGCATTTCCCGCGAGAATGCCTTATTCTCGCTGGTGACGGCGCTTCCGAATGTGGTCCCCCTGATCGACCTGCCCTGGGCGGTCGGCGAATTCGCCACCGATACCGCATTTCTCACCATGAATCAGATCCGCATGGCGCTGCTCATGGCTGCGCTGCACGGCCAGACGGTGGGTTACGGCGAGCAGAAAGCACAGATCGCTGTCATCGCGGCGGGCGCTTTCGGATGGCGCGCGCTGGCCCGCGAACTGGTGGGAAAGATTCCGCTCGGCGGCGGTCTCATCCCGAAAGCGGCTGTGGCCTTTGCCGGGAACCTATGTCGTCGGAATGGGCCTCGACAAGCTCAATCGAACCGGCGCTGGTTTGTCAAAGCTCGAAAAGAAGGACGCCTACGCGAAAGCATTCGAAAAAGGTAAAGAAGTGATGGCCGAGCTTGCCCCGAACGTTGCCAAACGAGACGGAACCCATGCCCAGGCGTCTCCACATGCAACCGAAACCGAGCCAGGCACGGTCATAAGAGATTAGAAAGCGAAGATGAACATGATCACACGAACGGCAATTCTTATTTGTTCAGCCGCCGCGTTGCTCAGTGCCGATGTTCTGACGCTGCGCACCGGCGAAACCATAACCGGCACATATCTGGGCGGCACCGCGCGGCAGGTCCGCATGGACCTGAACGGCGACACGCGCACTTACGACGTTGCCCAGGTGCAGTCGGTGATCTTCACCGATCAGTCTTATCCACCAGTCCCGCCACCGCCTCCGCCGCGCGCCGAGGCCTATCCGCCTCCCGATCGCGATCGCGACCGCCAGCGGGACTATCCTCCCGTCGCGTACGGACCCCAGATCCCGGCCGACACCGAGGTGCGCGTCCGCATGATCGATTCCGTGGATTCGGAAAGGGCCAGTCTCGGCCAGACCTTTCGCGCCAGTCTCGACGAACCCATCTACGTGAACGGCCAGGAAGTGATTCCCCGCGGCGTGGATGTGCTGACGAAGCTGGTGGAAGATCGCCAGTCGGGCAGAATCCAGGGCCGCACGGTCCTGACGCTCGCGCTTGCGACGATCACCTTCAATGGCAGGACCTACGACGTCACCAGCAGCGCGTGCGCACCGAGAGCAGTTCACGCGGTCAGCGCAGCGGTGAGGTAATCGGCGGCACCGCGGCTCTTGGCGCCATCATCGGTGGGATCGCGGGCGGCGGCAAGGGCGCAGCGATCGGCGCCGCCTCGGGCGCGGCGGTCGGAACCGGCGCGGAAGTGCATGACCAACGGGCAGCGGGTCAGGATTCCATCCGAAACCCGGCTGAGCTTCCGCCTGCAGATCCCGCTTCAGCTATGAGAGACGCACGGCGGCGCTGATCTTACTGGGCGCTTGTCATGGGCGCGCAAAGCATCTACGCCTCGCGCAACGATGTGGTGGAAGGCAATCCGGACAGTCCGGTCAAGGTCCTCATCTACGATGACCTGCAATGCGGCGATTGCGCCCGCTTCCGCGTCATGCTCGACGAGAAAATCCTGCCGAAATACGGGCAAGAAGGTCGCCTTCATCCACCGCGACTTTCCTTTGGGCAAACACGATTGGGCCCGCCAGGCCGCCGTTGCCGCGCGCTGGGTCTGGGACCAGAATCATGGAGCCGGCATCGCCATCCGCCGCGAACTTCTCGCCGAGCAGGACCACATTGACTATCCGCAACCTGAACGGCTGGCTGGTCAACTTCGCGGATCGCAACCACCTCGATCAGAAAGGCATTATCGATTCGTTGACGGACCCGAAGTTCAACACCCTCGTCGATCAGGATCGCCAGGCGGCTGTGGCGCGCGGCGTGGAACGTACGCCGACCGTTTACGTCGGCGGTGTGGCGCTGGTCGAAACGATCGTCTACGAAGACCTGGCGCGGGCGCTCGACGAAGCTCTCGCGAAATGATCCGCTGGCCATTCTGATACGCTGAAGGTTTGGGCTTTTCCACTTTTTCCCCCTTGAGGTAAATCCGCGTTGTCATTAGTTGAAGGTTGCAAGCACGAACTGGAAATCTCGATTCCCGCCGACGCAGTCGAGGCCGAGACCACGAAAGTCGCGAAGACGTTTCAGGATAGAGCGAAATTGCCCGGGTTCCGCCCTGGCAAAGCGCCCGCTTCGCTGATCCGCCGGAATTTTGCCGGCGACATCCGCCAGAAGGTGCTGGAGAACCTCGTCCCCAAATTCTTCGACGCGAAGGCGAAGGATGAGAACCTCCGCGTTGTCGGCACGCCCAGCATCTCCGACGTGCATTTCCATGACGGCGAATCGGTGCATTTCAAGGCGAAGTTCGAGGTCTATCCCGAGTTTGAGCCCGCCGAATACACAGGCGTCGAGGTTCCCTACGCGCAGCCCGAAGTAACCGATGAGGATGTCGCCAAGCGCCTCGAAGAGTTGCGCGAAAGCAAGGCGACCTACGTCAATGTGGACCCGCGTCCGCTCGCGGATGGCGATTACGCCGTCGTTTCGCTCGAGAGCGTGGCGGGCGCTGACGATCCCATCAAATCGGACGAAGTTTCCGTCCTGATCGGCGGCCCCGAAACGATGGAAGGCTTCACCGAGAATCTGCGCGGCGCTTCACCGGGCGACGAGAAGGAATTCGACGTCACCTATCCGGCCGACTACGGGCAGGAGAAGCTGTCGGGCAAGACGATTCGGTTCCACACCGTCGTGAAGGGCTTGCGGCGCAAGGAATTGCCCGAGTTGAATGACGAGTTCGCGCAGGATCGCGGCGATTTCCGCACCCTCGACGAATTGAAGGACGCCCTCCGCAAATCGATCTTCGCGCAGCGCGAGATGGAAGCGCAGCGCATGGCGAAGGACAAGCTCGTCGATAAGCTCGTGGACTTGAACGATTTCCCCGTGCCCGAGCTTTTCGTCGACCGGCAGATTGAGAATCGCGTCGAGCAGCGGCTGCGTTCGCTCTCGCAGCAGGGAGTCGATCCGCGGTCGTTCAATCTGGATTGGGCGAAGATCAAGGAAGCCCAGCGCGATGCGGCGATCCGCGAAGTGAAGGCGTCGCTGATTCTGACTAAAGTTGCCGAGCGTGAGGCGATCGGCGTGACTAATGATGAGGTCGATAAAGAGGTCACGCGGATCGCGCAGCAGAACCGCGAGCCCTTGCCCACCGTGCGGAAGAAGCTGACCGAAGACGGAACGATGGACCGCATCGCGTCGCACATCCAGACGGAAAAAACGCTGAACTTCCTCTTCGACAAAGCGACGAAGACTGCCCCGGAACCGGAAGCCGAGCCTGAACCCGCGACCGAGTAGCGCGGGCCAGTCGAGGACGCAAGCGAAGGAACTTAGCGGTTATCCCGGGCTCGTGCGCGGCGGGACTGCTGGTCTCGATAAACTCTGGCCACTCGCTCGACTCGATCCAACAGACCGCAGAAGACTTGCTTCGGGTCCGACCGCCAGGTCGGAATGCATGCTACTGTCCACGGAATAAACTACAGAGCTATCTTCGTACCAGGCGGATTTTTGGGCCAGGTTAGAAGATTCCACTTCTTCTTTATTCGGATGCATTGTCGACGCTCCTACGGGAATTGCTCTTACCCTGGTAAGGAAAACAGCAAGCCAGTATCCCGATCTGCTCTTCTAGGACCTGGTAAAGCGAGTCGATGCGCCTGATCGGTGCGTCCGGACCAACACATGTCTTAAAAGCTCTGGTTTGCGACAAACCTACTGTTGATCCTCACCACAGTTCGATGGGCGCTATGACCGCTGTCAGTTCGCCGCTCTCGCTGGAGACAATCTGAATCTCGGTATTCGCCATATCTTCATCCCGAATTTAAGAACGAGATCATCCTATCCGTGACGACTCCGCAGCATTTCCAGCAACACTGTGACTGGAGGATTACAGCCTATCTCCCTCTTCTCCCACCCCAACCACTTGAAAATTTTACCTGCGCGTTTTTGGCCCTCCAAACGTTTATAGTTAAGGAAACTGATTCTGCTCCCAGGAGGTACAGGGTAGATGAAGCCTGCAACACTTACGATCGCCGCAATCGCTATTGCGGCCGTCACTCTCCCCCGCCCCGGTCATGCAACCAGCCCCTTCGATCAGCGCCTTAACTCGGAACAGCAAATCATCCACGCCTTAAACCGGCTAACCTTCGGACCGCGCCCCGGCGATGTGGAAGAAGTACAGCGCATCGGGCCTGACGAAATGGATGGAATCGCAGCTGCATCCCGAGCAAATTACCGAAAACCCCATACTCGAAGAAAGACTGAAGCCGCTCGAAAGCCTGCGCCTGCCCTTGCCCGACGTGATCGCGAAATACACGCCTGAGACAAACATGAACATGAACGTGATGATGTTTCAGGGCCCCTTGCAGGGATTAAACAAGCTGCCGCCGCTGGAGCGCAACAAAGTAATGACCGGAACCGCGGAAGAGACGAACCGCGGTCCTCGACGCGATGGATCCCGAAACGCGCACCCGGGTTCTCGCAGCGCTCCCTCCGAACGTCATCTCTTACACACCCAAATACAAAGACGAAGCCGAAAAGGCGCGGAAAGCGCGGCAGGATGAGGTACAGGCCCAGAATCGCAAACTCAACCCGCAGCTGCCCGATCTGCTGACCGCCTGACCAGATCGCAGACGCTCGCTCCGGCGACAAGGGCAGAGTTCTGGCGGTATTCGCCGCTCTCGATCCCGCTAAGCGCGCCGATGTCGCCGCACGGCTTCCCGCCGAAAAGCTCAGGCGCTTGTTCCCGAGTACCGGCGCGAGGGGCAGGCCAAACGCACTCCGCGAATGGTCCCCAGCGAAGACCTGAAAGAGGCCCGTGTATTTCGCGCGGTCTATTCGAACCGGCAACTGGAAGAGGTGCTGGTGGATTTCTGGTTCAACCACTTCAATGTCGATTCGACCAAAAACGTCGGGATGGCAGGGAATCTCGGGCAACTGCTGATCGGCAGCTATGAGCGGGATGCCATCCGGCCGCATGTCCTGGGGCATTTCAAGGATCTGCTTCTCGCCACCGCGCGCCATCCCGCGATGCTCTACTATCTCGATAACTGGGAGTCCGTGGCGCCGAACTCATTTGCCGTGGGGCCGTTCGCACCCAGACGCGGAAACGTGAACGGAGTGCCGAATTCCATTATTCCCAACGGCCTGCAGAATCTCGCGCACGGTCTGAACGAGAACTACGGCCGCGAAGTCATGGAACTGCACACGCTCGGCGTGAAGGGCGGATATACGCAGGCGGACGTGATCGCCGTGGCGCGTTGCTTTACCGGCTGGACGGTGACGAATCCGGAACGCCCCGAGTTTGCGTTTGCGCTCGTTCATGCACGATTACGGTGAGAAGACTGTGCTCGGTCACAAAATTCCCGCCGGCGGCGCCGAGCAGGATGGCCTTGCCGTCATCGATATTCTGGCGCATCATCCCTCCACCGCGAAGTTCATTTCCCTGCAACTGGCGCGGCATTTCGTGGCGGATAATCCGCCCCAGGCGCTCGTCGACCGGATGGCCCTGACCTTCACGAAGACTGATGGCGACCTGCGCGCGGTGATGGAGACGATGTTCCGTTCGCCCGAGTTCTTTTCGGAAGGGGCATGGCAGGCCCGGATCAAGTCGCCTCTCGAAATGGCCGCCGGTACGATTCGCGCCCTGGGCGGCGAAGTGACCGACGCGTGGACTGTGGTGCAGAAGATCGCCGATATGGGCCAGGCGCTTTACGCCAAGCTGGAGCCGACCGGTTATCCCGATGTCGCCGAGACCTGGCTGAGCGCGGCGGCACTGACGGCGCGCATGAATTTCGCCGCGTCTCTTGCTTCCGGACAGATACCTGGCGTCAATGTGGATGCTTCGCGCTGGAACGGTATGGACAATGCGGCGATCGCGCGCGCCTTGCTGGGACACGAAGCCTCGAAGCAAACGCTCGATGCGATCGGAGCCGGGCTGGAAGGCAAGGATCCGTCGCCGGTCGTGATTGCTTCGCTGGTTCTGGGTTCGCCCGATTTCGAAAGGAGATAAACGAGCTATGTTGACCCGACGAATTTTTCTACGTACTTTCTGCGCGGTTCTGCAATCGCGATGGCGGGCATGGGCGAAGCGCCGATGTGGCTCGCGCGTGCGGCGGCGACCGAAGGCAGGAAGCGCAAAACGCTGGTGGCGATTTTCATGCGGGGCGCGGCCGATGGCTTGAATATCGTGGCGCCCTTCGGCGATCCACGTTATCGCGAACTGCGGCCGAATCTCGCACTCCAGGCTCCGCGCCCGGGTGACGACAACAACAACAATGGTCCTTTTGGCAGCCTGATCGACCTCGACGGTAAGTTCGGATTGCATGCAGGCCTGCGGCCCCTGAAACCGCTGTGGGACAGCAAGCAACTCGCGATTGTGCAGGCCACGGGATCGCCGGACCCTTCGCGTTCGCACTTCGATGCGCAGGATTACATGGAGTCGGGAACCCCGGGTAAGACAGGGAACGGCTGGCTCAATCGGGCGCTGAGCGACGCCGAACAGGATTCGTCGCCATTGCGGGCCGTGGCTCTGTCGAACCGGGTTCCGCGGACGCTGCGCGGCGAGCACGAGGCGATCGCGCTGGGCAATGTGCAGGATTTCAATATTTCGGATAAGGACCGGCTGGCGATTCTGCAGAATATGTATTCGCTCACTCCGGACGCGTCGCTGAGGCGTACCGGCAAAGACGCGTTCGATGCGATGAAGATGTTGCAGTCGATGGAGAAGCCGCCAATGGGCGGGCAGCAAGGGCTGAATCCGGGATTCGCGGGGGGGCTTATAGCGGGGATCGTCCCGGCCGTAGGCCCGGCGGTACCAAACAATCGGCCGGCTTACCAGACTGGCGGCCAATTGGGAAAGAATCTGCAACAACTCGCACGGCTGATCAAGTCGGATGCGGGCGTCGAGGCGGCCTTCGCGGAAGTCGACGGCTGGGATCATCATCAGAACGAGAATCAACAGCTGGCGAGTCTCTTGAATCAGTTTTCCAACGCGATCGCGGCATTCTGCGAGGATCTCGGAGACGGGATGGAAGACGTCGTGATCGTTACGATGTCTGAGTTCGGCCGGACGGTCGAAGAGAACGGCAACGGCGGCACCGACCACGGGCACGGCAGCATGATGATGGTGCTGGGCGGTCCGATAGCGGGCGGAAAGGTCTACGGCGACTGGCCCGGGCTGCAGAAAGAGCAGTTGTTCGAAGGACGCGATCTCGCCGTCACCACCGATTTCCGCACTGTGCTCAGTGAACTGGTGCGAGGCCACCTGGGACAGAGCGATCTGAGTTCCGTATTTCCGGGCTTCAAATCCGGCGCCTCGCTCGGGCTGTTGCGCGCGTAATCCGTCAGCAGCTATTTCGTAGAGCTTTTTTCGACGAGCGTCTGTTCCGCAGACACCTGTCGCTCGTCTCATGCCTCCGAAGGCGCGGTAAATGCGCGCTTAAGGAGATTTCATGTACCTCAAAAAAGCTCGACTCAATTCAAAATGGCTGCCCGCCGTTACGTACTTCGTCGCGGCCGCAGCCAGCGCCGTGGCAGCGGGACCACCTGTGCCCAATCTGCTTTCTCCCGCCAGTGGCGCGCCCGTGCAGACGCCGGTAACGCTTTCCTGGTCTGCAGTCACATCGCCGAACGGTATCGGCGGTTATAACTGGGAAGTCAGCACCACGTCGAATTTCTCTTCGATTGCCTTTCGGGGCAGTACTGAAGGACCGACCACGGGAACCGTCAGCGGACTCGCCAACGGTAACTATTTCTGGCACGTTCAATCGTTCGACACCCAGTTGAACCAGGGCTCATTTTCCGCCGCCGGTAGTTTCACGGTCACAGGGGCCGGCGCCAACTCACCGGCGGCTCCGGTTCAGCAACCGACGAAAGGCTACTCAACATTTCATCCGCTGGAAACTATGACCTTCCTCTGGAATACGGTGCCCGGCGCTGCGACATACATCCTGCAGTATTCGACCGACTCCACGTTCCCGCAGCTAACCAGAGGTCAGTTCGACAATCTGCCCACGCCCACAATGACATTCTCAACTCCCGATCAGGGCAATTACTTCGCCCGCGCCTTCGCCGTAAGTCCGACGGGTATCTTGAGCCAGCCGTCGAACGTGATCACGTTTTCGATCTTCTACAGCAATCCTCTACCGGGGCCGCCATCTCCGATTCTGCCCGTCAACGGCACCACTCAGACGCTACCGATCACGATGACCTGGACCGACGTTCCCAACCCGCAACCCAGCGGATACGAGGTAGAGATCGCTAAAGACTCCCAGTTCAAGACAATCGAGGAAGACGACCCACAGCTGAACGAGCCGATGCGCACCACGCTGTCGCTCACTTCCGGAACAAAGTTCTGGCGGGCAAGATCGACACAGGGTGACGCCTCACCCACCACGGGCGCCGTGACGGCGTGGTCCGCGGCCGGCACTTTCACCGTGCCGGCGACGCCGCCTGTTCCGGTATCGATCACGTTCACCCAGAACCCGATACCCAGCGGCAACTCAGTATTCTTACAACTCCAGCTTTCCGCAGCCGTGGGATCGAATGGCGCGACCGTTCAGCTAAGCAGTTCCAATCAGACTGCCCTGCCCTTACCTGCGACCCTTGCCATGCCTTCGAACCTCGGCTGGACGCAGCTGTTTATTCAAACCGTGGGACAGGTCACGGTCTCGACGCCGGTAACCGTGACCGCAACTTTCAACTCATCAACCGTGTCCGCGCAAGTCACCGTTGTGCCGCCGGCCCTGAAATCGATTTCGTTCTCTTCGAATTCGATCACGGGATCTTCCGTCGCTCAACTGAATGTCGCACTGACGGGCCAGGCGCCTGCGGGAGGAGCGATCTTGAATCTTTCGAGCAGTTCGTCAGCCGTGGTTCCGCCCGCAACAGCAATCGTGCCCGCGGGAGCTTCCACCGGCGCGATCGGAGTTCAAACAGCCGCGGTGACCACACCCACCGCCGCCACGCTGACCGCGACGTGGAATGGAACCAGCGCGCAAACGCAGATAACCGTTCTCCCGCAGGGAATGCCGACGTCTCTGGTGCTAAGCCCCTCCACTGCGTCCGAACCCGGCGGCTCAACCGGAATCGTCACCGTGGCAACCGCTCCCTCCGCCGACGAAACCCTTCAACTGACGAACGGGAATCCTTCGGCAATAACAATTCCCGGCACTGTGGTTATTCCCGCCGGCTCGACAAGGGGCAGTTTCGAGATCACCACCAGTCTCGTGAGCGCTCAGGTTGTAGTGCCCATCTCGGTCACCGGCGGCGGCGTCACCCAAACCGCGAATTTGACGGTCATCCCGCCGCCTCCGCCGCCCGCGAACTCTTCTCTGCTCGTGCAGACCAGCGGGCGCACTGGCGAGACTGTGCTGTCAAGCCCCGCTGGTATCAGCGTTCCGGTCGGATCGAATCAGTCTGCGCAGTTCCCGACAGGCGCGTCCGTCACCCTCAGCATTACGGATGGACGTGATGCCATCTTCTCCGGAGCCTGCGGCAGCGGCGGCAACAAACAGAAGACGTGTACGCTTACCGTCAATACGAATCTGGTAGTCAACGTAAACGTGCAGTAGCTCCTTCGCGTCGCGGCCCGGTAGAGCATGGATTTTACAGAGCCGCGCGTGCCAACAAGCAGTGGCTGGGGAGTTTTGACACAGGCTCTTCCAAGCCCAGTCTGGACCGGGACAGGCGGACGAAATCCGTCTGTCCCGTTTCATCCCCGAGCGACAGCGCCCGCGAAATTGCAAACCCGCGGGCAGGCCGGGAAGGCGAGAAAGCCCCTCACCGAAGCCGCAACTCGGCCATTCCCGGTTCCGGATCCGCCACTTCCGTTCTGCGCCGCCACGACGCCGGCGAAGAGGCTAAGCATGACCACACTCACAATACTCTTCATGAATCCGCACTGGTCCGTCTGTCCGCAAGAGTCGTTCAAGGGCGGTAAAAAGGTAAAAACCGGAAACGTGTTATTTCCGGATCGGCTATTCTCCGGCCTGCGGGATCGAATGCCGTCACATCAAGCAGCAACGTTTTCGATGGCACGATCTTCGCCCGTATTTTCACGGGAAGCGGAACCGCTGTGTTGGAAGTCACCCCGTTCCACAGCTCGTGGCCGTCCACCTCCGTCATCCGGACGCGGTAGCTCGCGGCGCCCGGTACAGTCATCCATGCGATGGAATCCGGCACCTTCGCAACATCGCCCGAGGGCCGCACAATGGACACCACCGTCGGCGCGCGATAAACCTCGGCGCCCCCTCCGACCGCGGTATCGAGCCCCGGCGGATGCATCGGGCGCAACTCGATCGCGATCAGCACCAGGAACGCGCTCACGCCGATCGCCACCATCGCAGGGCGGCCCCATCCTCTTGTGAAAACAGCATTCCACCGGGGTGCGGCCGGCGGCGGAGCTGGAATGATCTCTCCCGCGCGCGATTTCAGGCGCGCCGTGATCGCATTGATCGCGCTCGCGTCACTATCTGGGACATCGGCGGAGCGAAATGACTCGAACATCCGCAGTTCGCTCCCGCAGAAGGTACACGAACCGGCATGCCGGATGATTTCCGGGTCAGCCTGATCGATACCCGCGAGTAAACGTTCAACGCTTGGGCACCCAAGCGGCGCAGCCCTCAACAAATCCGCCGCGAACGCCCGCTTATCGGACATCACTGTTGCTCCCCACGCGCTCCGACTTCCACAAACTCACAGCCTTCAACAGCTTGCGCCGCGCACTCACAATATAAGCCTTCGCGCCGCTCCGGTTGCTGAGCGCGAGAACCCGCGTGACCTTCTCCAGCGGCATTTCTTCAACGTAGTGGAGCGTCATCGCCCGGTTTTCCGTATCGTTCAGCGTCTCGCGCATCAGTTTTCGGACCACTTGCTCGGTTTGTCTCCGTTCCACTCCTTCCGCCGCATCCTCGATTCGCAGATCCGGGAGCGTATCGGGCAATTCTGCAGCGTCGTACTCTGCGCTGGCCGTTACGGATCGCAGATGGTCCGTGCAGTGATTGCGAGCGATGATGTAGATCCAGGTGGTGAACTTCGAATCCCCACGGAAGGAATCGAGGCGTTGAAATGCCTTCAGAAAAACTTCCTGGGCGAGGTCCGAAGCGAGGTTGATATCGCTCGTGAACCGGTAACACCAGGCCGCCACGCGCGTGTGATTGCGATGAAACAGGCGATTGAGGGACGCCTGGCCTGCAGGTGACGCGGGAGCGGTGCGGTAATGAGCAACCAACTGCTCGTCCGTAAGCTCGTCCATGACCCTGCTGGTATAGGACAGCCAAGTTTTCTACGACGGAATAAAAATGTCTGCAGAACGCCCGACGCAATTTTCCGGCGGCGGGTCGATGCTCGTCCCTGGAACTCAGGCCGCTTCAAGATCAACGCGCACACGGCCACCCAGCGCTGGGGAAATCGGAGAATTTCGCGAACGCCTTGCCTCCGCCAGTTCTCGGGTTGGCCCGATATTAGCGAGAAGTTTCCATTTTCTTTTCGACCCACACCCGGAGCAATCGGACTATCGTTCGGGCTCCCTGGCGGTCGATCCTGGATGCAGAATCCAGATCCTCGTAGCGATACAGCGCTCCAAATGGCGTAAAGGTTTCAAGTTCCTCGAATGAATCGGGCAGCGGCATACCTGCGCCCGCGAGCGTCTCCATCAGTGCCGCGATATTGTGAGTCTTCTGAAACGGCATTCCCGCGTCAGACAAGACTGCTTTGATCATTTTCTCGGCCGCTTGCTGGCAGTGGAATCCGAAGACCTCGTCGGCGACTGTGTCTACGTCGATGACCGCATCGAGCAGACTTTCGTCCTGTGCCGCCTTTGCCAGCAACAAGAGAGCTTGTTCACGGCGCTTCATAAAGCGTCCGGCCCTGCGAGGCCGCTTCGTGATAAACGTTGCCCGGCGTATCCCGCCAGTATTGAAAGCGCTCCTCGGAAACGACCAGGAGATCGATCGCCGCATCGAACTTCCTGAGCAGGTGGTTCAGCCGGACCATCTCCCGCAAACGATCCGGTGGCTGCTCCTCAACCACCATCACGTCGAAATCGCTATCACTCCGGGAATCGCCCCGGGCACGGGACCCGAACAGGATAACCCTCTTCGGACGTGCCGCTTCAACCAGCGCTTCCGACACTTTCGATATCACTTCCTCTGCGCGGGACACGGCTCTTTCAGTATCTCTCCCGACCAACTTCAGAGCAATTAATGCGTGGGGACTTAGCCATGCAGGAGACAGATGACGTCGTCTCCGCCCGTGGTTGTCAGTGCGCGGTCGAACGTGACAACGTGCCCGTTGTTTCGGCGGGCCAGGCCGATCAGATAACGATCCGTAACCTGTTTTCCTGTTGCTGCCGACCGCACTTCAGGCAGCACAGCGGGCGACACCGCATCCGGCTACCACTCGTGACCTCGACTGGAAACGATCAACATGATCAGCCGATCCGCCGTTGCTTCCGGTGGCCAGCCGCCGCCAGGCAATTGCGCGCAGACCCGAATCACGCCCAATTCTGTAATCGTGCAGGTAGCCCAGCCTTCACTCGCAGCGTTTCTCGTAACCAGTCCACGGCTAACGAATGATGTACGTGCTCAGGTATGAACAACGCCACGAGCACATTTACGTCGAGGAGATTAGCCAAACTGCGTCCTACGCGTCGTCACCCTGGTCCAATCGGTCTACATTCTGGACGGTGAGAATCGGTGCACCCAAGCGTGGTCGAAAGACAGGTACGCCTCGGTCGAACCGGACATCCCCTTCCGCGATTCGCCGCAACAACGCTTCCACAAAGTCATCGACTTTCTGGCCCGTTTGGCTGGCCAGGTCTTCGATGCGGCCCTTAAGCGCCGCATCGACGACAATAGCGGCGGTCGGCATAGCTACAATCCCCGAATTCATGGTCGCACAGAAGCCGCTTGGGCTGGCTGCCATCCAATCCCGATGATCTGGTAATACCCATAGCCACTAAGGCGTGAGCAAAGCGTATGCGCGAATGCAACTACGTAGTTATTGACCGAGGACGTGGACCGAGCATACCGTTAGCGCCTGCGTTCAGCACTGCCAGAAACGCTGACTTGCTGCAGTGGCTTCATACGATCACAAATCGCCAAATAAATACTTGGATGGCAACAACCCCAATGTATGCAATGTCTCATCGCTGATCCATCCCACCGATTCCCTGCCACCCCAACCCGTTTTTCAAGGCCGACATGCTATCCCTGAGCCGAGGGAAAACGATGCTCTTCGAGAAAAAGAAGCTCTCCGATAAACAACTCACCGCAAACCGCGCCAACGCCCAGCTTTCCAGTGGCCCCAAAACCGAGGAAGGCAAACGAAGATCCAGCCTGAACGCCCGCCGTCACAATCTGACGGGCCGGGTAACCGCGATGCCGGAAGAAGACCGCACCGCCCACGACGCTTTCGCCGAAGCTCTGATCAAAGCCATGGCCCCCGAAGGCGCACTCGAACTCCAACTTGCCCAGCGCATCGCCACCGATTCCTGGCGTCTCAACCGCTCCGCCGCCATCGAAGACAACATTTTCGCCCTCGGCCTCTTCGACCACGGCGATAAGATCGACACCGACCATCCCGAACTCCACGCCGCCATG
>CAWEKQ010000004.1:0-6761 GCA_963809655.1 Terriglobia bacterium
TACACTGGCCTGAAATGCCAGACACAGACAGCAAGAAGACAGTGACAGCAAAACGGTGAAACAAGCCGCACGAGTCATTGGGGAATTGTATCCTAACCCACGTTTGGGGGCTAGAGGGGATTCAGGGGCCTGGTTTCACTACCCACGCGGAGAGCTTTTGTCACCACCTGATCGGGCGGCAGCGAAAGCAGGTGCGGCCGGATCGCGATCAGAACATTCGAGCTCTCTTTATCCCTGGTGTTCATGCGGAACAGGTTGCCGATCAGGGGGATCTGCTCGAGTCCCCAGAATCCGCTGCGTGTCTTCGCGGTGGAGTGACTCATGAGGCCGGCGACCACCGCCCATTCGCCGTCGAGCAGCCGAACCTGTGTGTTGATCTGGCGGCGGCCGATCACCGGAATGCTGTTCACCGAACTTCCGGCCAGCAGCTCGAAACTGGTTTCGATGGCCATGGTGACGCCATCCACTCCATGGATGCGGGGCGTGACCTTCACTGTCGAGCCCGAGGTTTTCAAACGTGATCGAGGGCGGAGGAGCGAAGACATTCGCCTGTTGCCCTGCCGGCACGGCGCCTGCGTACTGCTGCGTGATGATGGGATATTTTTCGCCGACGTGGAACGTCGCGGGCTGACCATCCACGGAACGCACCTGGGCGCGATAGAGATTGCGCGCGGTCGAGGTGGTCTGGTTGAACATCGCGTCCACCTCCGCGACGCCGATGCCGATCAGGGTCTTGCCGCCTCCGAAAGTCGCCAGCGCCGTCACGCCGGCAGGGATATTCACCACGTTGTTCATGATGTCCCCGAGGATGATCGCCGGAAACTGATTCGTGACGTTGAAGCCGTAATTGATGATGTCGCTGTCGGAGACGTCGAGAAACTCCAGTTCGATCATCACTTCGGGCCGCCAGGAAAAGAGCTGCTGGAGGAGCGCCTGTGCCGGCAGAGCGCGCGAGACGCGGTCGCGAATGACGATGGTTCCCGCGGTTGTATCCCAGGAGATCTTGTCGACGTTCATCGCCTGTTTCACGGCTTGCGTGATTTCCGTCAATTCCTGAGTGCTCAGACCCTCGGGGATCGTGACCGACACGAGCATGGTCTGTTCGAGATCGTTGCGCTTCTGCGGGGTATCCTGCGCCACGATAATGAGCGAAGAGGAAACGGGGACGACGAAGGCGCTGGTCATCGCCTCCAGATCGTGCAGGGCTTCGCGGTAATCGACACCCGAAATCTGGAAGCGGAGTTGCCGCCCTCCGACGGGGAAATCGCCATCGTAAACGGTTTCGAGCCCGAATCGCTGAGCGACCTGGTCGAACAAGGTCTTCGGATCGCCTGTCAGGTCGAAGTCCTGCTTGCCGGGTTTGGCTTTGAGTGTCACCGGCGGCAGCGGTTGCCGGGCGCGGGCGAACTCGGCGGCGGTGATGCTGTCGAAGACGTCCTCGGGCGCGAATACGGGCGGAAGAGTGGCTGGATCCGGCGCCGCGCCGGCCGTTTCGGGCACGACAGGGGGCGATTGAGCCGTAGCGCGCGCCTGCAACGCCTGCATTTGCGCCGAGAGCTTCTTGTTGTTCGGCTGCCATCGCAGCGGCTTCGGAATACAGAAGATAGGCTTCCGCGGGCTTACCCGACCGGGCTGATTTTCTGGCCTTTTTGGCGAGGGCGGCGGCCTGTTCTTTGGGGGAATCCTCCTGCCCTCCGGAGCCGAAACAGGGTCCGGACGCAAGTACAGCCGCGAGTACTGACGCAACACTGCCGGCAAAGGGCTTCAAGAAGCTTTGACGCTCCCCGGCCACCGGACGTGCAGAGGGTTGTAACAATGGAGAGCGTGATTGCTCAGAGCGTGATTACTCAGATCATGCGCGATCCTTTTCAGCTTGTGCTGCCGCTCGCCCTGCTGATCGGAACCGTGGTGGCCGGGCTGATTCTGCGGAGAGTCCTGTTCCACATCGTGCGGGAATGGGCCGCGCACACGGAGAGCCAGCTCGACATCCTCATCACGGGGAGCCTGGGCGGCCCGATTGTGCTGTGGTCGCTGATCCTCGGTTTCCATCTGGCGACGCAGAATTCGAAGATTCCGCGGCACTACCTGCACTACGTCTCGATCACCCTCCAGGCGCTCTGGATTCTCTCGCTGACGATTGCGATGAGCCGGCTGGCCGGCAGCGCGGTGCGTTTCTACGGCGGCCGCGTTGCGGGCGTGCAGGCTGTGACCAGTCTCACGCAAAAGCTGGTGCAACTGGTAGTGGTTGCACTCGGACTGGTCTGGATTTTGAAGGTGGTTTTCGACCTGAGCCTCACTCCGATCCTGACCACTCTCGGGGTGGGCGGCATCGCTTTCGCCCTCGCGCTGCAGGACACGCTTTCGAATCTCTTCGCGGGGTTTTATGTTTCCATTTCGCGGCTGGTGCGCATCGGCGATTACCTCAAACTGAACACCGGCGAAGAGGGCTACGTCACGGATATCAACTGGCGCTGCACCACGCTGCGCGGGATCAGCAATAACCTGGTCGTGATTCCCGAACAGCAAGCTGGGGCAGGCGATTTATACGAATTACCATCTGCCGGACCAGCGCATGATGGTGAGCATTTCGTTCGGCGTGGGCTACGAATCGGATATCGATCGCGTCGAGGCCGTACTGCTCGACGAGGTCAGTTCGGCGGTGGGGCACGTCAAAGGGTTTGCTGCCGGAACCCGCTCCTTACGTCCGATTCGCGCCCGGTCCCGGCGACTGGGCGCTCGGGTTCCAGGTGAACTTCAACGTGGCGGAGTTTTCGGATCAGTATCTGGTGCAAAGCGAACTGCGGAAACGCGTGGTGAAACGGCTGCGGGCGGAAGGAATTTCCATGCCGTTTCCGACCCGCACGGTGGTTCTGGAACAGAAGAGCGTCGTGTGACAGAGCGCGTGACATCGCCTGCTCCCGAGCTTCTGAACGCGCTCTCGAACGCCGCGCCGGGGCGGGCGCTCGATCTCGCCTGCGGATCGGGCAGGCACGCGCGATGGCTGATCGAACAGGGATGGGACGTCACCGCCGTCGATCTCGAACCGGGCGATATACCGGGCGCGCATTGCGTGCGGGCCGATCTCGAACGCCATGAATATCGCATCGAGCCCGACGTGTGGGACCTGATCGTCTGCTGGCTCTACTGGCAACCGGATCTGCTGCCGGAAATCGCGCGCGGTGTTCGCGAAGGCGGCATCGTGGCGCTGGCGGGGAAAACGACCGGGCGGTTCGCGACTTCGCTCGCGCAGTATCGGGAAGCGTTCGTGGAGTGGGCTGAGATCGCTTCAGGCGAGAACGAGATCAGGACTTACTTCATCGCAATGCGTCTCGAAGAACCCATCGACTAGATCGAGGATCTGCCTCGCTTCCTTCGCCTGATAGATCGAAACGCGCAGCGCTGCGCCGCCGCGAATGCCGTGCGTGAAGTAAGTCGCGAATTGCTTCATCTTCCCGACGGAATCATCCTCGGCGCGGGCCAGCAGCATCTGGTAGTAAGTCCGCATCATGTCGTAGCGATCGCGCTGGGTCGGATGATCATAGCTGCCCGTGGCCAGGAACTGTTCGAGCTGGCGGAAGATCCAGGGGTTCGAGGAAGCGGTGCGGCCGATCATCACCGCGTCGCAACCCGTTTCATCGACCATGCGCACCGCGTCTTCCGGGGTGAGGATGTCGCCGTTGCCGATGACGGGGATTTTGACGGCGGCCTTGATGGCGGCGATCCGGGACCAGTCCGAGCGGCCCGAATAACCCTGTTCGCGCGTTCGCGGATGAAGCGCCACGGCCTGCAGGCCGCAATCCTCGGCGATGCGCGCCATTTCGACCATCACCAGTTCGCGGTCGTTCCAGCCCGCGCGGAACTTGCACGTGAACGGGATCGTGATGGCTTTCCGTACGGTTCGAAGCAGCGTTTCGACCAGCGGAAGATCACGCAGCAGGCCCGAGCCGCCGTTGCACTTCACTACCTTGTTCACCGGGCAGCCGAAGTTGATGTCGAGGATGTCGAAGCCGAGATCCTGGCAGACCTTCGCCGCGGTGGCCATGGTCTCGGGGTCGGAGCCGAAGAGTTGTGCGGAAATCGGATGCTCCTGCGGCTCGAAGGCGAGGTAGCGCTGGAGGGTGCGGTTCGGCTTTTTCGAGTGGTCGGCGCGCAGCGAAGCGCTCACGCCGTGGGAACTGGTGAATTCGGTCATAATAAGACCGCATCCGCCGAGATTGCGGATAAAGCGCCGGAAAACTGTGTCGGTTACGCCCGCCATGGGGGCGAGCACGGTCGCGGGGGCGATCGTGAGGTTGCCGATCGTGATGTTTCGCGGGAAACTCACAAGTATAGTTTAGCGTCGAGAGGTATTGGTATGAAACCGCTGCACATCGGTCTGCTGATTGTCGGGGCTGCTCTGGCCGGCGGGCTGGCGGTGAAGATGACGGACCTGCAGCCGGTTCCGTCCATGCAGGTTGCATCGTCGCCAGTCGTTCCGTGTTCCCGCAAGGAAGACAGCTCCAGCGAGCGAACCAGCGGTCGAGGCCGCGCCGCCGAAGCCATCTCCGATGCCTCGCGCGATTGCGCGCCGCCCCGGCGCCAGTCTACGTCGAGCCGGTCCACGTCGAGCCGTTGCACCGTTGAGCCGGTCCACGTCGAGCAGATCGCCTCGAAAAAGCAAACCCGTGGTAATAGCCAAGAGCGCCGCCTCCTCCGCTGCTGCTGCCGGTGCCCTACGAGCCTCCGCCACAGGGCGCCCCGCCGCAGCCGGAACCACAGGCCGCCCCTGAACCCCCGCCGCCGGCCCCACAACGCCGGCCACCCTCCCGGCGGGGATGACCATCGCGGTGCGGCTGAACGAATGGCTCTCGAGCGAACGCGCAATCGCCGGCGACACATTCAATGCGTCGCTGTGCGAACCCCTCATTGTCGATGGGCTGGTGATCGCGGAGCGCGGCGCCCGCGCCCGGGGACGTATCCTCGGGACCCAGCGGGCGGGCCGAAGGAGCGGAATGTCCTCGCTCGATCTGGAACTCACCATGGTTGAGACGGCGGACGGCCAGAAGGTCGAGATCTCGACCGCTCCGTGGACGAAGCGCGGAGACATCCTTCTATGGCGCGCGCCGGCAGTGCGCCGGCCGGGCCTTCCCGTGCGGCAGAAACCGGTGAACGTTCCTTCGGAGACGATCATCCGGTTTCGCCTGACTTCGCGCGTGACGATAACGGAACGGCAGTTGTAATTAATTGGCGGGATAACGCAGCACCGTGTAATTGGTGAGCGTGACGCTATCCGGCCCCACTGCTGTCATCGCCGCCCGAAAGGTGACTTCGAGACCTGGCTGTAGCGGGGCGTTGACCAGACGCCGGTACGAACGGCAGCACGGTTCCCCAACTTTGAGCACTGAGCAGCGCACCGGTTGCCGTGACCGCGGCTTCAGCCTGGCCCGCAACCGCGACGTCCTGCGCCGCGGCGGTGCGGCCAAGAATTGTCGTCGTTGCCCCAGTTGACCTGAACATTGAACCCCGACACGTTTCCGGTGTGAGCGAAGGTGAATCGGACTTCGATGCGATCTCCGGGGTTCAGGCCAGTGGCCGGGATGTCGCATCCTCCGAGCGTCGTCCAAGCCGTTGTGGTGGCAGTGGACCCGGCCGAGCTGCAGATCACCTGCGGTGAGTGGGTCGGGACCGCGTTGGTCAGGACCGCGTTGGTCAGGTTCTCGAGGTTGCCGGAGTTTGTGGTATCCACGCGATACGACGCGGTCAGGGTATCTCCCGGCTGCGGCGTGGCGCCGGTGAGGAAGGTGATGGTCTGGCCGGACAGACTGTAGTCGAAGTTCGGCGTCATGTAGAGACCGTTGCGGAACAGAAGCATGCTCGAACCGAGCGGCGTGAAGGCGAGGGTCAAGACATTGTTGATGCCGTCGACGGTGCCGGCGGGCGTCTCCGCGTCGGCGAACGTGTCTCCTGTGCACGGCCCGGTTGTGCCATCGACGAAAACGCATGTGCCCGGGTCGCCGACCGCGGTGACGATGTTGCCGTTGTCATCGACCACGGCGACGGCGTTGGTGCCGAACCCGACGCCCTTCGAGCGGCCGCTGCGCGAGATCGGCCTGCAATCCGATGACGGCCGATTCGGGGAGCGTAGTCGCGTTGCCGATGCCCGGCCACTGGTGGTCGTGGTTGTGTTGCCGGTGCGCACCACACTCACGGTGAGCGGCGAGGCGCTGACCGGAACGGTCCAGTTTTCCGTGAACTGCTGATAGCCGCTGCTCTGATAGTTCACGGTATAAATGTTCGCGGGCGGCGTCGCCGTCGCGTTGGGGACCAGCTGAATCTGCAGATTGCCGTTCACCACCTGCACGGTTCGGCTCTGCTGCACGATCGTGCCGATGTTCGTGGCATCGAACGTCACCCAGTTGATCGTGAGCGTGCCGTTGAACCGCGTGCCGTCGGCGCGGAACAGCGTGTCCTGAATCGTGGTCAATCCTCGTCGTCTGGCCCCACGCCAGCCCGCAGAATGCGGCCAGCAGGATAATTTTTCGGCCCAGTGCCTTATTTGCGCCCGTCATGTTTGCGCCACTCATGTTTCCTCCAGTAAGGTTCGACTGTTTCTTACTGGCCCATCAATAACATCGGGAACGTTGAAATCGCGGTTTTGGCACTCCGTTAGATCTCCGCTAACCGATCTGTTAACAAAGGCACTTGAAAATATTTAGGCGGTTTGTGACCGGCGTTTGCCGCGCCAGTAAAGATACGCTCCGAGTGCGTTCAGGGCACAGATC
>CAWEKQ010000005.1:0-593248 GCA_963809655.1 Terriglobia bacterium
AAAATCCTGAACGCCGCGGCGGTGAGCTAAAGACGGGTTGGACTGAACCGCTCCACAACAGTTCCGCCTATGGGTTTTGAATGGTCCGTTCCCTTCGGCAAGAGAGGGTGCCGAAGGTGCATGTGGGCGCGGAACGTGGGCGCAGGGACCGTTTGAGATATGGCTGTATCCGCCGATAGCGGGATTATCAGCCTGGTCAACGAAACTGAGTGGGCGAATCGGCGAAACGTGCGCACCTCTCCTGTGGTGCCTAAAGACCAACACCCGTTCACCGCGAGTTCGAAGTCGGCGCCGAGGATCATGAGGAATCCACGATTGCCGGAGATTGGGCGGAACACCTCGGGAGAATCCGGACAACCACCATGTTGCCTTGCCTGCATTGGGGACATTGGCGGAGCGAATGGCCAGTGAGGTCTTCGTAACGGTCGCGGTAGTCTGTTTCCGTCACCGGTTCGGCGTTGTTCTTTTCGACCTGCGGCATGCCGAGCAGGTGGCGGCATACAGCGAGCTTTTCCTCGCGGTGGCGGTTCCCCAGGAACCCGTAATAGCGAATGCGCTGGAACCCGTTCGGCAACACGTGCAGCAGGAAACGCCGGATGAACTCCCCGGCGCTCAGGGTCATCGTTTTGACCTGGTCGCCTCCGCGATAGTCTTTCCACTTGAACCGGACCTGATCGTTTTCGATGTCGAGCAGGCGGTTATTGGAGATGGCGACGCGGTGGGTATAGCGGCCCACGTAGTCGAGCACTTGCTCGGGTCCTGCGAACGGAGCTTTGGCATAGACAACCCAATCGCGCTCTTTTAGGTTTGCCAGAAGCCGCGTGAACGCAGGCCGCTTACGGAGCGGTTCCAGTGTGCTGAAGAACTGAAGTTTGCCGGCATCGAATGCTTTCTCGATGGACTCCAGAAAGAGCCGGCGGAATAGAGAAGAGAGGACCCGGACCGGTAAAAAAAAGTCCGGTCGGCAGGAAACCCAGCGATCACCGCCGGGCGACAGTCCGCCGCCAGGCACAACGCAATGGAGGTGCGGATGAAACTGGAGGTTTTGTCCCCAACTGTGCAGGACGGCAAAGAAGCCGATTTCCGCACCGAGGTGTTTGGGGTCGGCTGCGATGGTTTTCAGAGTCTCGGCTGTGGTCCGGAAGAGAATACTATAGACCGCTTCCTTGTTCTGGAGAGCCATCGCGGCAATCTCTTCCGGCACAGTGAAGACGACATGAAAGTAAGGGACCTCAAGAAGTTCAGCCTTGCGATCCTCAAGCCATTGGGCTCGGGCAAGGGACTGACATTTTGGGCAATGGCGATCGCGGCACGAGTTGAAGGCGTTTCGCTCATGACCGCAATCGTCGCAGCGCTCCAGGTGGCCACCGAGAGCGGCAGTCCGGCACACTTCGATGGCAGTCATGACGCGCCGTTGTGCGGTGGACATCGACGCGCCATGTTGTTCGCGGTAAGCTTCGCCATAGCGGCGGAACACGTCTGCCACTTCCAGCTTCGGACGATCCATGAGCCGCGCTGTTCAAAAATGCTGCGGCGGTGCGGGCTTAGGCTCGAAGGGAACAGGGTGAGGCAGCAGATCGAGGGGACTCGATGCCGAACATACTTTGCTGGTGGCGATCCGCAGATAGCGGGCCGTAGTAGCGAGGCTGCGGTGGCCGAGCAGCAGTTGAATCGTGCGGACATCGGTGCCGGCTTCGAGCATGTGAACGGCGAAGGCGTGCCGCAGGCTGTGAGGGGTAACGGGCTTGCGAACCGGGAAGCGGGAGCGCGCATTTTGGCAGGCCAGTTCGACGGCGTCTTTGCTGATGTGCCGCCCTTCGATATCGCCGGGAAAAAGCCAGTGCCCGGGTTTCTCCACGCGCCACCAGTCACGGAGGATCTCTCGCAGCTTCTGTGAGAGCATCACGTACCGGTCTTTCTGACCCTTGCCCTGGTCCACGCGGATCACCATCCGCGCGCTGTCGATATCGGGAACAGTGAGACGAACCGCCTCGGAAATACGCAGGCCGGCAGCATAGCAGGTCGTCAGAATGGCGTGATGTTTCCTGCCATGCACACAGCCAAGAAACTGGAGAACCTCCTCGGGACTCAGCACGACGGGAAGTGTCTGCGGCTTTTTCGGGGCGGGGATGACATCCCCGAAGATCCAGTTCCGGTGGAGAGAAACCTTATAGAGGAAACGCAGTGCCGCCACCGCGATGAGGATGGAACCCGGCGCCAGTTTCTTCTCGTTGGTCAGGTAAACCTGGTAGTCGCGGATCTGCTCTGGGCCCAGCAGTTCGGGGGATTTATCGAAATGGCGTGCAAACAGGGAGACCTGTTGCAGATAAGAGGTTTGCGTATTCAGGGCGAGATTCCGCACCTGCATGTCTTCCGTCATGCGTTGTCGAAGGCAAGTCATGGAGAGCTCCTTTGCGAAGTGGATTTGCTGCACAGCAGCCCCTCCATACTTCCGCAGACGAAAGCTCACAAATCCGGCCGATGGCACTGCCTACGGTTTGAAGGCCGTGCCACCGATTACCGCGTAGCGGTTTAGTCGTGTGCTGGGCATGCTCAGCAGTTTGGAGGTGAAAGTCCTCTGCCCAACCTGATGGAGGTGAAGGGCTAGCGAGAACGCAAGGGCTACCGCCGCGAGGCGGGGTCCGAAAGAAGCGTGTAGCAAATGTGCGAGTCGATGGACAAGAACCGGGTACAAGGCGTTAGCGTCGGACGAGCGGGCAACTTACCGCGAAGTCCATATCCATCAAAGATGCGAAGCGTAGATCCGGCGGCTGCGCACAGAAGACGGTTGAGCTTACCCCAGGAGATCTGTTCTGTGTCGCGATGGCGACTGAGGTTGTCGAAAGGCAGCCTGACCACAGGGCAGAAGTCAGCAGAGGGCATATTAGGCCATGTCGTCGGTAAGGCTAGTGAGGCACTCCAATGCCGAAAGGCGGAGTCAACAGATAGGCCGAGCCGGGAACGGTGGCTGAAGGCCCGAACGAGAGGAGCGGCAAGTAGGACATGAGTCTCAGGAGTGAAATGCAGCAGAATATTCAGGCCGAACTGAACTTTTCTTCGACGCCAGCGGGTGAAGCCCGCGAAGCGGGAAGGGAAGAGACTGAATCGCTCTCGACGAGGAATGACCCCGAAAGCCCAGCCAGCACGAATCGACTGATGGAGGAAGTATGTGAGCGAGAGAATCTGAAGGAAGCATTGCGGCGGGTGAAGGCGAATAAAGGTAGCGCGGGCGTAGATGGGATGACCGTCGGCGGAATCACCGACTATCTGAAACAGCATTGGCCAGCTATTCGGGAACAACTGTTGAGTGGGACTTACGAGCCGAGGCCGGTGAGGCGGGTGGAAATCCCCAAGCCGGACGGAGGGGTGCGCAAGCTGGGCATCCCGACGGTGCTGGATCGGTTAATCCAGCAGGCGGTGATGCAGGTTCTACAGCGGCAGTGGGACCCGACGTTCTCTGAAAGCAGCTACGGGTTCCGGCCCGGACGGTCGGCCCAACAGGCAGTGGCGCAGGCGCAGAAGCATATCGCCGAAGGCCACGGCTGGTGCGTTGATCTCGATCTGGAGAAATTTTTCGACCGGGTCAATCACGACAAACTGATGGGTCAGATCGCCAAACGGGTTGAGGACAAGCGGCTGTTGAAGCTCATTCGGGCATTCCTGAATGCCGGGGTGATGGAGAACGGACTGGTCAGTCCGAGCGTGGAAGGGACTCCGCAAGGGGGACCACTTTCGCCACTGCTCAGCAATCTCGTGCTCGACGAACTCGACCGGGAGTTGGAGCGCCGGGGCCATCGTTTCGTTCGATATGCGGATGATTGTAATCTCTACGTTCGCAGCGAACGGGCGGGGCAACGGGTGATGGAGAGCGTTACGCAATTCATCACGCAAAAGCTCAGACTCAAGGTGAATGAGGCAAAGAGTGCGGTGGCGCGACCGCAGGAACGGAAGTTTCTCGGGTTCAGCTTCAGCGCCGGTCCGGAGATCAAGCGCGTTATCGCGCCGAAGGCACTGGATCGGTTCAAGCGACGAGTCCGGGATATCACGCGACGAGCTAAGGGCGTCAGCATGAAAACCACGATAGAGGCGTTGGCTCCGTACATGCGGGGTTGGCGCGGCTATTTCGGATTCTGCGAAACGCCTGAAGTGTTGCTCGGTCTAACCCGCTGGGTTCGGTTGCGGCTCAGGGCAGCAATGTGGCGGCAGTGGAAAACACCCCGCCGTCGTCGTGAGGCACTGCTTGAACTCGGGGTGCGTTCGCGGCTGGCCAGCAATACCGCTGGCAGCGGACTCGGTCCCTGGTATCTCGCAAAGGCCAAGGCCCTTTCTGTCGGGCTTTCCAATGCCTACTTCAAATCGCTCGGCCTTCCTTCGCTGGTCGACGAGTAACGGCGTAACTTCTCGAACCGCCGTGTACGGACCCGTACGCACGGTGGTGTGGCAGGGGTCAGCGGGCAACCGCTGCCCCTATGCCGATCAAGAAGGTGAATGGCGAGGAGTCCATTATGCGGAGGAGAGTGGCCGGACACCTGCTTTCGCTGGTGCCCGGCTGGTCTTACCTTGCGATAATTATGGGCCACCCGTCAGAGCGAGTCCAGCCACGTCAGCAAGTCCGTCTCGCGTTTCCACCGCGGAGGCTTGGCGGATCTGGCGGCCCCACCCACCTTTTCCAAAGCCTTGCGTTTGGCTTCAACATTGGCTCGTGCGTAGATATTGGTCGTGTCGAGGCTTTCATGTCCAAGCCAGCTACGAATCACTGTCACGTCCACCTCCGCCGTGACAAGGCTTACCGCGGTGGCGTGACGGAACCGGTGTGGGGAGACTCGTTTGCTAAGCAGGGAGGGGACCTTCTTGCCCGCGGCTGCCGCGTATTGCTTCAACTTGAAGCGGACGCCGGAGGCTTTGAGTGGATTTCCGTACCGGTTCACGAAGATGGGTTCATCTTCCCGGCGCGGCCTTCTTTTCAAGAGCGCCTTCAGCAGTTCGACAGTCTCGGGCCAGAGCGGGCAGATTCGCTCTTTTCTCCCTTTACCGAACAGGCGAACGTGAAAAGGCGATTCCAATCGAAGGGCCTTGGGAGAGAGGTCTAACGCTTCTTGGATCCGTGCCCCGGTGTTATAGAGCAGCGCCAACAAGACGTGATCGCGCTGGCCTTCGGCCTTCAAGCGATTCGGTTGCGCGAGAATCGCGCTGATCTCATTCTCGTCGAGATCTCGGATCTCCGCGACGGGTGCTTGTTTGGTCGGTATACCGAGGACCGCGGCGCATTGTGCAGCTGCCAAGGGTTCACGGTCGGCAACGAACATAAAGAAACTGTGCAGCGCCGACAATCGGCAGTTCCGCGTTCCGATCGAGGACTTGCGAACCTGTTCGACGTCTTTCAGAAACGCGAGAACCTCGACTGCGGTCAGATCGTCCATGCTGAGTTTGGCAACGGACTTCGTCTTCTGGGCAGCGACGAAGCGCAGAAACAACCGCCAGCTGTCCCGGTAGGACAACACGGTGTGATGGGAGACGTTACGTTGTTGCACCAACCACTCGTGGAAGAAGGCGTGCAGCAACTGAGGAAACGGATTTGGCTTCATGCATTTCCTCCTTCTGGCAGATTGCGCAGGAGTTGGGCACCCCGCACACGGAATCGCTCGCTGGCTTGCTGAAGCAGGTCCTGGGTGACGGTGAGATACACCAGCGTCGAATGGATATCTTTGTGGCCGAGATACGTGGCCAGGAAGGGGAGGCGCGACTGAGGATTGATTCCCTCTCTGTACCAAGCGAGCATACGGCTGGCGACGAAGGCATGACGAAGATCGTGTACGCGGGGACCCATGCGGCCAGGAGCAGGTTTGAGCTTCGCCAACCGTAGAACGCGGGTCAGCAGCTTTCCGGCCATGTCGCGCGAGTATCGGCCGGCCGCATGTTGATGCCAGAACAGTGCCGCGTCAGGGGCCTGGGCGGCCCCCGCCTTTTTGCGAGCACGAAGGTACGATTGAAGTGCTGCCACTACGCTGTCGGAGAGCGGCAGGCGTCGCGATTTGAAGAACTTCGTGCCGCGGATCTCGATGGCCCGATCATCAATGTCGAAATCGCCGACATTCAAGCGCACGATTTCACCGATGCGCAGACCGGCGCAGTAGGCCAGCACCAGCATCATGTGCAGCGCTTTGGGCCGCAGGGGTGACCGGGGAGACGGAAAAGTGAGTGCTGCCTCCAATAGGCCGAAAACCTCTTGCCCGGTGAGGATGTATGGCCGCCGGTACCCTTGTTTCGCGAGCTGCCAGAGCCGCTTGTCCGAAGTAATCTTCTCGACCGTTGGATCGATACGAGACAGCAACCTGGAAAGCAGCCTGCCCGTCTGGTGGCAGTCCAACGCATGCTGCGGGGTGGATCGGGTATTGGTCCACGCTCGAATCAGCACCGTCAGCGGACGGCCAGAGAGATCCGGCCGGCCTTGAAGGAACCGGTCCAGTCGGAGAAAACGCTCCGCCTGGGTGTTGTAGCGGTAACCCATGGCCTGCATGAGGACCACGTGCTCGCTCATCGCCGGGCCAAGAAAACTGCCAAAGCGCGGAAGCGGGCGTAGCGCTGCGAGTGCCGCCTCTGGGTTTGGACTCAACAGTGCCCGCACAACTGGTGTGGTGGTTCGTTGTCCGTAGTCCATTCTTAAGTCAGCGAATGGATTTTTGGCGAGTGCTCGGTTATTTACCCTCCAGTCCAGAAAGCGGTCGACAAGACGCGCACGATCCGTGACTATGTGGAATGGCCACGCCAGTGTTCGATCCTTCAGCCACTGCCGTATCGTTGATTGCGATATCGATTTGTCCTGCGCCTGCTCGGCGACGAAGCGTTGAAATCCATTCAGGATGCTGAGGTAAACCTGGGATGACACCGGGCTACGCAAGCGCAGTCCGCGGACGTAGTTCTCGGGCGTTGCCCCCTTCGACATGGATGTCGTTTTCATGCCTTCACCCCCGTCGGAATCTCCAAGGCCACTGCACGCAAGTCCTCCGTCGCCAGCTTCAGATACACCAATGTTGAATCCGCTGCGCGGTGGCCCAGCAGATCCCCGATGTCCTTCACGGTTACTGCCGCGCGCAGCATACTCACAGCCCGTGCATGACGAAAAGCATGGGGGCCGCGTTTGCCTGCAGTGATCACGTTGGAGGCATCGATCCGGTGCCGGACGAGCATGTATAGGCTGGACCCGCTTTTGAAGGCTCGATACGGGGCACGGGCTCGGATAAACATCTGCCGAAGAGACGTCTTCGGCCGCGAGTACTGCAAGTACTTCAACATCGCCTCACCGACGTCGCGCAGTAATGGAAGATTGGATATGGCGCCAGTCTTATTGTGGCGAATCCGAATGACTTCCTTGCGCCAATCCACGTCGTCCAGCCGAAGGGTCGCGATCTCCCCGGAGCGGATCCCGTACTTTGAGATCAGCATCAGGATCGCGTAATCGCGTATCCCTTTCGGCGTGCAATCTTGTCGAGTGGCGGCCACAATCTTCTCCACGTCCCCGGACCGAAGAGCAGATGGAATACTTTCAAACGCGTAGAGCATCGGCGCGATGACGGTGGATGAAAGGTCGCGGCAGACTCGCTCCGTCCTGTACAGCCACCGCAAGAAGCTGCGGACTTTGGTCGTCACATCTTGGAGCGAACGCCGGCCTACCGCCGCTGCTCGATACTTCATGTAGCCGTCCACATCGAGAGGGGTGAGAGCCGCAAGGTTCTTTTCCATAGGTCTCTCTCCCAGCCAATCGAGCAGACGCCCTGCTTCGGAACAACGATGAGACACCGTTTCCTGGGCGAGGCCGCGCTGACCGGTCATCCATTCGCTGTACTCTCGGAGGATTTCGCTCTGCAAAATCTCGATAGCGGTGACTGCTGTCGGTACCGGCGGCCACTGCCCCTGAGCCAGGCGCAAAAGCATGTGGATGCCGTTGCTATGGAGACACCGCCAACTTTTGCCGTCTGGTGTATGGCCATGGCGGCGACGATATATCCGCCGCGCCCGTTGTAGATACCACTCGACGTTTGCCGGCATTGCCACGCTAACGTCGACATGCTGCTCGTCGAGACAGCGCAGGAAGTGACGCGCCACGGCAAGGCACTGCCGCGAGGTTCCGGCAGCATACCGTTCCTCAACCAAATGATCCTTCAATTTTGAAAGCCACACTTCGCGGCTGAATAGCTGATCTGACATTTGCACCTCCGGGGTGACCGCCCAGAGTTGCACGGTTTCACATTATGGCGAGCAAATAGTGCCGCTGCCCTGTCTACACTAACCCCCTGCCACTCTCCTCCGCATAATGGGTTCCTCGCCATTCACCTTGAGATAGGGTTGACACATATCCGAGCAGACGAAGAGGATTTTCGACGACAGTTCGTCTCCGATCAGAGTAAAGAATCCCGGGAAGGACTGGATCGTTCTTTCCTTGCCGATCCAGAGCAGACGCGTCATCCCGAGATCGATCTGGTAAACCAGCATCAGGGACTTGTGGCCTTTGGCATATTGGATTTTCATCCACGCCGATGGCCTCGATCGTAATTGATTAGCGACTTTTTGTGTCACCCGATTTAAAAGCCCTGGCCCTCAGAGTGAAAGTGGTGCATCCTGGATCTTGGACGACCTGGTTTCTCTCAGTCGTGAGCAGTTGATTCAGATCATTCTGGACCAGCAGCGCATGATCGAGCAACTACGCGCGGAAATCGAGCAACTGAAACGCAGAGGCGGCGCCGCACCGTTTTCCAAAGGCACGCGCAAACCCGACCCGAAACGGCCGGGACGCAAGCCCGGTCAGGGCTTTTTCCGGTTTCGCAGTGCGCCGGAGGCAGCGGCCGCAACTGCCGATGTGCCGGTCGCGCTGCTGTGCTGTCCGGATTGCGGCGGAGCTTTGGGGAAGGCGAAGCAGGAAATCGTATCCACTACGGACATTCCCGCCCAGCCGTTGCCTGAAGTGCGGCGTTATGCGGTGGAGATTCGGGATTGCAGGGGGTGCGGCAAAAAGGTGCGCGGTCAACATCCGGATATCGCGCCTGGCCAGCACGGAGCCACCGCGCATCGGATTGGCCCACGGGTCAAAGCGTTGGCGCATATGCTGCACTACGTGCACGGAGTGCCGGTACGGAAGACACCCGCCATTCTGGAGGATCTGACGGGTGTACGGCTGACGCAGGGAGCCATCACGCAGCATGCGCTGCAGCAGGTGCGGAGCGCGGTGGGAGAGCGCTATCGGGCCTTGCGCGCATCGGTACGGGAGCAGGCGGTGGTGCATACCGACGATACCGGCTGGCGGGTGGGAGGCGAAAGGGCGTTTCTGATGGCGTTCGTTAATCCCGCGCTGTCGGTCTATCAGGTGCGGTCGCGGCATCGCAACGAGGAAGTGCGGGAACTGATCCCGGCGGATTTCGCCGGTGTGATGGTCTGCGACCGGGGACGGAGTTACGATGCCGTGGAACTGGAAGGCGTGGCGCAGCAGAAGTGCCTGGCGCACCTGATCCGCAACGCGGCCAAAGTGGCGGAAGAGAAGCACGGGCGCGCCCGCCATTTCGCCCGTCAGCTCACCGAGTTGCTGCGACGCGCACTGCGGTTGTCGGCCGGCGGTGCGGAAATGCGACGCAAAGATTACTGCCGACAATCCACTGCTCTGAATGACGAACTCACGAACCTGCTCCGGGACCGCACGCTGCGCGATCCGGACAGTCAACGACTGCTGAACGGCGCGGGTGCACAGCAGGACCGCGGGAGCCTGCTGCGCTTCCTCAGCGAAGATGGCGTGGAGCCCACCAACAATCGGGCCGAACGGGACCTCCGGCCGGCGGTGATTGCGCGCAAGGTTTCCCATTGCTCGAAGAATTCAAATGGAGCCAGAGCTTTCGAAGCCTTCACCAGCGTGCTGCAGACCATCCGCAAAACAGAGCCTTCAACTCTGGCTGCTTCTCTCACTGCTCTCATCAGCCCCCAGCCCGCTTCCGGTTGAGTCCCGATCTCGCTAATCAATTACCCTCGATCGGCCCGAGCGTACGATGCTCCAATCCTCAGGCGACGGCGTATTCGACGGCCTCATGCACCTTGTCCCACGTAGTCCGAAACGATTCGGCGGTTTCCTTCCACGAAAGTTTGCGTGCCCAGCGGGCGAGAAACAGCATATAGGCGCTAAAGAATGTAAACAGCGCTGTGGACTCCGAGACCACGCTACCTGATGTCGTAATCCGGTCGAGACCACGTACGAAGTTCAAGTAGCCGTATTGGAGAGACTGCTGTGGCGATGGGTTCGAGACCTGACCCACAACCTCATATCAGGACAAACCGCCGCAGAGTTGAACACATTCGGATGTTGGGCAGGGCGGTCAAGTTGACGAGAAATGCCCAAACCGTCGAATGGATCCACGCTCCCGTGAAGTCCCCTCCTGGAAGTTGTGGATCACTCGTCCCTATAGCGGCATTCTGACGCTTCGTCAGGATGCGGAATGGCCGGATCGCGCAGGTTTCAACGGTCACGCTGATTTGATTACCACCGTGAACCTACTGATGCGATGGGAATCCAGACGGCAACGCTGCCTCAAGATTGATTTGTTCTCCGGTGACGGGGTGGTGGAATTTCAGATATTGGGCGTGCAGGAAATATCCTCCATCGCCGGGCAGGCCGGGGAGATTTTCCAGAGGCTGGCCGGTTAAGCCGTACAGAGGATCGCCTACCAGTGGATGGCCGATGGATGCCAGGTGGATTCTGATTTGATGAGGGCGGCCCGAATTCAGGCTTACCTCGAATGTTGTGGTGCCGGTTGTGGTGCTGATGCTGCGTGAGATTACCTTTGCCAATGACTTTGACGGTTTGCCACCTGGGTTGGCGGCCCATACGGAACCGATGAGCGGGTGCGGTACGAGGCCGATTGGTGTGAGGATTTCGTAAGCGTCGTGCTCCGCAATGTTCTGTCCCAGCGCCCGGTAGATTTTTTGAATGCTGGGTGTGTTCCAGTTTGCGAATAGATTAGAAGCCGCCTGCGGTGTCCTGGCGAAAAGGACGATGCCGGTGGTGGCTCGGCCCAACCGGTGGACAGGGTTTGCATTGGGGGTTCGCTTTTGCACCAGACGAAGGAGGGTGTGTTCCATGAAGCCGCCGCCGGGGAGCGTAGGGAGCCCGCTGGGTTTGTTGACGGCCAACAGATGCGGGTCTTCAAACAGCACTTCGAAGTGCTGAGGGGAGTCTGGTTCGATCCAGGGTGGGCGGTTCCAGACAAGGGTTTGGCCTAAGGTGACCAATTCGCTTCCGGTGGCGGTGTCGCCATTGAGGGTGACTTCGCCGTTGTTCAGTTTTTGTTGCCAGGCTTGTGGACTTGAGTGGGGATAAAGGCTTGCCAGGTGGGAGAGCAGGATCTGTCCATGGTATTTGCTGCTGATGATTGTTGCGTAGGCATAGCCCCGGTTGAGCACGTCGTTTTGAGTTTAAGCTATGGCGTCCGCGGCGCCGCAGCCAGAAGGATTTTGCGATCCAGTTCGGCGCGGCGAATAGAGAGTATGGCACCAGTGAAAGGTTTTGAAAACCGCCCACGGGAGAAAGATCTGCGTGCTGCATATTGACGAAGCTTGGATCCCTGTAAAGACAGTTTCTGAGCCTTGTACCTCGTTGTCGATTTGATCGACCCGTCGGAAATATGTACTGTACGGCGGCGTCCGGATATGATCGAAGTGAACGAAGCTGACCAAAGACCACGGGAACGGAGCACGCTCGTTACATCTCGTCCGCGGAAGGTCTGTACATCCCGGGCACCGCGATCTCATTCAACCGTAAGTAGACGCCAAGCTGAGCCCGGTGATGAACCAGATGATTCACGAAGCTCCGGATCACCGTGGTGCGCGGATTCGTCATGGAAAAGTGGTCGCCGTACCGGAAGCTCCAGTCCTTGCCCATAGCTTCATCGGTCGCCCCGGCAATGGCGGCGCGGCCTTTTTCCACGCTCGCATCGAAAATTTCCAGCAACTCAGCCGTCGATGCAGCGATATGTGGTTTGAATCCCGGCTGAAGCTCGAGCAGTTCGCTGTCGAGAGCCATTTTCGGCCACGCAGGGATCTCCGCAACATGCGTAGCGAGCCGGTCGAGCGGCATCGATTTCTCGTGCGGTTTGTAATTCCGATGCGCGTCGTCAAGAGGCACGCGCTCCAGTAGCTTGCGCGTGTTATTCATTTCGTCGTCGTAGTCGAGGCAGATCGTTTGGCAGATCGTCATGAAGCAACGATAACCGCCATTGCGGACAGTTGCAGTCCGCGAGCCTACTCAGCCGAAAACGCCAGCAACACGTTTCCGAAAGGACCGCCCCCAACGCCATAGCCCGAGCCGATATACATCGTTCCGCCCGCCACCACCGGACCTACCGACGAAATCGATCCGCCATGCGCGCCTGCCACCTTATTGACGGTATCGAAACTCCGCGCCGTATCGAAATCCCAAAGCGCGCTGCCATCGGTCGTGGACAACGCGTGCAGCTTGCCATCCGCTCCCGCCACAAACACCACTCCCGGAATGATGGTCGCAGCAGCATTGGTGCTGGTACGCATACCGGCCGGATTGATCGGCGCGAACCACCTGCGCTGCCCGTCCGACATCTTGAGCGCGACCATGCCGCCGCTCCCCAAGCCATAGTAAACATCCTCGTGATCGGCCGCGCCGCCCCACACAATACCACCGCGCCCACCGCCCGAATTAGCCGCCACACGCCACAGCAGCGCGCCCTTATTATCCGGATCAAGCGCGAATACTTCGCCGCCCTTCGTGCCCGCGATCACCACACGCTTTCCATCGGGCAGCGTGCTCAGGATCGGCGAATTTCCGATGTCGGCATCCGGCCCCATCGTCGTCGGACAAGCCTTGCTCTTGTTCGGACCATTGCAGCCGCCCATGAACGCATCATTCGCCTGCGCCTGGTAGGACCACAGGATCTTGCCCGAATCCATATCGACGGCAACGACCGCATCCCCCAGAGGCTGAGCCGGTTCGGTCTCGGTATCGCCGGTACCGAAATAAACCGCATGCCGGACCGGGTCGACCGTCGGCGAATTCCACACCGAACCGCCAGCAGGCCCGTAGAGTTGCACCCCGTTCGGATTCTTCTCCGTCGGCTTCGGATCGGACATCATAAACGTCTTCCAGATCTGCTCGCCGCTATTGGCATCGAGCGCCACCACGCTGCCGCGCGAGGTGCAGCATTCATAATCCTGATTGCCGCTCTGCCACTCTTCGGAAGACGATACCGGCACGTACAATCGCCCGTTGTAAAGCTTCGGCGCCGCTGTGATGCGCGCCAGAAAGAAGTCGTCGACTTTGCGCTTCCACAGCAGCTTGCCGGTCTGCGCGTCGACCCCGTAAACATTGGCCTTCGCGTCGCCGAAGTAAATCGCGTACTTCGTACTTCCCTGCCCCGTCACCGGTCCGATGCTGATCGCCGGACGCACGGTGATCCCGGTTTCGAATCCCCAGTAAACGCAGCCGGACTTCGCGTCGAGCGAATAGACCCATCCGATATCCGTGCCCACAAACACGCGCCCCGACGCCACCGACGGAGGGCTGTAGGCGCTGATCCCCATCGGAAATCCGAACGCCCACTTGAGCTTGAGCTTCGGCACATCCGCTTTGGTGATTCCCGCGGCTTCTGTGCGCTGGTAGCGTGTGTTCGCGATGTCGGCGCCCCAGCCACTCCAGAACGCGCCGGCGTAAGGATCGGTCATCGGCGGATTCGAAGCGCAATGGTTCGGAAAATTCTTCGGATTGCCGGCTTCCACGCTGCCGATCTGCCGGTAGCCGCCCATGAACTCGGACATGCGACGCTTCTGCGGATCGGTCATCCCCTGGTCGTGCTGCGGACGTCCGGGCTTCGACACCACCGCATAGATCTGCTCCGGCGTCATCTGGCGGATACGGCGCGCGCTCGGCGCTTTCGCCGAATCGTTTTCGCGATGGCAGCTCATGCACTTCGTCTGGAAATACGTGAGGCCGTTTTCCATGCCGATCGGCCGTTCCACCGCGGGACCCTTGCCCTGCACGGGTGGCGCCTGCGCCCGCATGGTGCTGACCCAGCCAAGCCCAGCGGCTGTCGCGATGGCCGTCACGAGAATCATGAGCTGGGGGGTGCGCTGAAGGTTCCGTTTCATAACGCTCCCTAATCTCTCATACGCCATGTCTGGAAGCAAGAAAACATAGAACAGCCAGGGGCGAAGCCCCGCATTATCATGGAGCAATCATGCAAATTGCACGATTCTTTCTGCTGGCATGCCTGATTGCCGCGGTCTCCGGCCAGACTCCGGCCCGAAGCGGAATCCATCGCGAAGACATGGATCCCACCTGCAAACCCTGCACCGATTTCTGGCGATACGTGAACGGCGGCTGGCTCGATAAGAACCCCATCCCCGCCGACAAAGCTTCCTGGGGAACTTTCAGCGTTCTCGCCGACGCCAACCGCGAGCGTCTCCGCACCATCCTCGATGCCGCCGCCGGTTCGAACGCCGCAAGCCGGCTCCGATCAGCGCCGCATGGGCGACTTCTACTCGGCCTGCATGAATACCGCCGCGATCGACGCGCGTGGCTACACGCCGCTCCAGCCCGACTTCGACCGCATCGCCGCCATCAAAACAGGCGCCGATCTCATGACCGTACTGGCCGGATTTCAGAAGGTAGGCCGGCCGTTCGGAGCCGTGAACGGCGCCGTCGTCGGCCCATTCCGCCTCACCGCCGGGCAGGATCCGAAGAACCCGAACCGCGTCATCGCCCGTGTCGTCGAGCGCGACGGAGCCGGCCGCAACGGGTCTTCGATCTTCTCGCTGCCCGACCGCGATTATTACCTCCGCGACGACGATAAATCGAAGCAGATCCGTGCCGCGTTTCTCGACCATGCCGCGAAGCTTCTGCAACTGGCGGGAACTTCGCCCGCCGAGGCCGCCGCGCAGGCAACCGCCGTGCTCGATTTCGAGAAGGCGCTGGCGCCCTCCGTGATGACCATCGCCGAAAAACGCGATCCGGACAAGGTCTATCACCCGATGGATCTCGCCGCCCTGAAAGCCCTCGCGCCGAACGTGGATTGGACGCTCCTCCTGGGAGAAACCGGAGTCCCGGAATCGACCATCGTGAACGTCTCCGAGCCCGAGTTTCTCAAGCAGGTTAACAGGCAGTTGTCTGAAGTGCCGCTCGAAACGTGGAAGATCTGGCTGCACTGGCGCGACCTGCAACTCGCGGCGCCGTATCTGGCAAAGCCATTGTCCGACGAGGCGTTCCATTTCCAGGGCGCAGTGCTCTCCGGTCTCGAGAAGGCCCCCGCGCGCTGGGAGACCTGCGGCGACTATGTGGATCGCGACATCAGCGACGCCCTCGGCAAAGCCTACACGGCGAAATACTTCCCGCCACAAGCGAAGCAGCGTATGCGGGCTCTGGTAGAGAACCTGCGCTCTGCGCTCCGCGACCAGCTTCAGCAATCCGCGTGGATGCAGCCCGAAACGAAGAAACTCGCAATCGCGAAGCTGAACGCCTTGCAAGTGCAGATCGGCTACCCGGATGCCTGGCACGATTACTCCGCGATGAAAATCGACCCCAACGATTTCTTCGGCAACGTGCGCGCCGCATGGACCTGGGGCGACCATTACGAACTTTCGAAGATCGGCAAGCCGGTACGGCACGTGGACTGGGCCATGACCGCCCCCACCATCAACGCCTACTCGAACGCCTCCGAGGTCAAAGTGGTTTTCCCGGCCGGAATTCTTCAGCCGCCGTTCTTCGATATGGATGCCGACGATGCCGCGAACTACGGCGCGATCGGCGCTGTCATCGGCCACGAGATCGGACATCAGTTCGACGACGGCGGTTCGAAGTTCGACGCGACAGGCGCCCTGAAGAACTGGTGGACCGGCGAAGACCGCACCCGATTCGACGCCCGCACCGCCTGCGTGGTCGACCAGTTCGACAGCTATCGATGTCGGCGGCGGCCTGCACCACAACGGCAAGCAGGTGCTCGGCGAGGCGCTCGGCGATCTCGGCGGACTCACCGTGGCCTTGCACGCCTACCACCGCTCGCTCGGCGGAAAACCCGGACCCGTCATCGACGGTTTCACCGCCGATCAGCGATTCTTCATCGCCTTCGCGCGCGTCTGGGGCACGAAGATGCGCGACGAAGCCATGCGCCTGCAGTTGAACACCAACGCGCACCCCCTCGCGCAGTGGCGCGCCATCGCCACACTCCGCAACATGCCCGAATTCCAGAGCGCCTTCCAGTGCATGTCAGGGCGACGCCATGGTGCGCCCACCCGAACAGCAGTGCAAGCTCTGGTGAATGTATCGCTTGCTGGCGCGCGCGGCTCGGTAACGTACGCCGTTTCGGAGCGGCGACGAAACCTTTCCGAGCCGCGACCGCAAGGGAGCGGTAATCAGTGCGTCAAATCGTAAACGAAATAATTCATCGCGATCCGATAAGCCAGCGACGCCCACTTCTCCGGATAACGCCCGTCGTCCGACCATTCCCACGCATCGCCCAGATCCATGTTGTGGCAGATCGCGACCATCACGCGCCGCTTGTCGTCGTAAATCGCGCGCCAGTGCGGAGTCTTTCCTGTCTCCCCTGCTTCCCATGTCCGGCGGCTGCGCGTCCACTGCCAGCCGGGGACCTGGAAGCGATCGTCCAGATCGTAAATCGTATGGAAGATCTGGTCCGAGTTCGGGATGTCCTCGATCGGGCGGTCCGGAAAAACCCTGCTTCATGCTCGCGACAAACACACGCCATTCGCTCGGAACATTATGGTACGGTTCGTCGCCGTGAAAATCGTCCACCATCAGGAAGCCGCCGCGCAGCAGAAACTCGCGCAATTGGGCCGCCTGATTGTCCGGCAGCGCCCAGTGCCCCACCTCCACCGCGTACATCATCGGCCAGTTGTAAACGTCGTCGGTGCCATCGAGATCCACCACCTGCTCCACCGATCGCGTCTCGATTCGCGTCAGCCGCCTGCACGCCTTCGAGCAAATGGCGATCCGAGCGCGGATAATCGATCGTCCAGTTGAGATCGAGCTGACCCCGGAACTGGCCGTATACGCTCGGATAGCGCAGCCGCGCGCGCGTCCATTCCGTTTTCTGATTCCAGTCGGTGGGTAGCGGAAAATCCTCGTACTCCGTCCGCCTGATACTGCTTGAACGGGCGCTGCGCGTACAAGACCCCGAGCAGCCCCAGCGCGCCGGCCATCAGCAATACTGCCGAACGGATTCGCACGGGTGCCTCCGTCGCCAGACTAACACGCGTCGACTGATCAGCCTCAATCCTGCAGGTACCACGGCACGCTGACGATCACAATCCGCTGATTGCCTTTCAGCAGCAGCCACGTCTTCAGAATCTCCGCGCGCTGATTGTGCAGCAGGTAGTGAAACCAGTGGCGCTCCACCAGTTCCGGCAGCAGCACCGCAATCTGCCGGCCGGAATTCTGCTTCTCCAGCTCCAGAACGTAATCGAGGATCGGCGTCAGCACAAACCGGAACGGCGAGTCGATCACCACCAGTTCCGGAGGTGGAAGCCCGGCCTGGCGTGCCGGAGCGTCGGCGAAGCGCGCCCAGTCCCTGCAGAACTCATCGTGGGTCTCATCGCCCGCCGAGATGTGGATCGCCCGCACCTCATGCGACATGCTGTAGGCAAAACGCAGCCCCTTCTGAGAGATCTTGCTCCATCTGTCGATCGGCATCACGACGATCGGATTTTGCAGATTCTGGAAATCGGCGGGATCGTCGCTATCCGTTTCCCGAGCGGTTGCCCGGTAATGCCGCCGCACCCACGTCATCGTCGCCAGCATGAGCGGAATCAGCAGCACCGTCACCCATGCGCCGTCCACGAACTTAGCCGTCAGCACCACGATCGTGGTCACGCCGGTCGCGAGAGCGCCCAGCCCGTTCACGAAAATGTTGTGCCGGGCGCCGCCCGCCCGCTTCCAGTGCCGCACCATTCCCGCCTGCGAGAGCGTAAACGCCAGGAACGCGCCCACCGCGTAAAGCGGTATCAGCCGGTCGGTCACGCCGCGGAACAGAATGAGCAGCGCCGCCGTGAGCGCCGCCAGCACGCCAATCCCGTGCGTATAAACCAGGCGGCGACCGGTGGACGCAAAGGCGCGCGGCAGGTAGCTGTCGTGCGCGATGATCCGGCAGAGGCGCGGGAAATCGGCGAACGCTGTGTTGGCCGAAAGCGAGAGCACCAGCAGAATGGAACCGATCGAGACGTAATAGAAAACGCCTCTGCCCGCAATCGCGCGCAGCAGCATCGAAAGAACGCTTTCATAGTTCTTCGCCGGATCGGTCGCACCGATTCCATAAGCCGACGCCAGCCACGCGATGCCCGCCAGCAGCACCATCAGCATCACCACAATCACGGTGAGCGTCTTCTGCGCATTGGGCGCGGTCGGTTCGCGAAAGGCCCTCACGCCGTTCGAAACGGCCTCGACGCCGGTCATCGCCGCGCATCCGCTGGAGAAGACTTTCAGCAACAGCCAGAACGTGACGGCGGCTGTCGCGGCGGGAAGATGGGGAACCGGTTCCACCGGAGTGGGGTGTCCGCCGGCGGCTAGCGCCTTCACTACCCCAATCGCGATCATGCTGAACAGGCAGCCCGCAAAAAGCCACAGTGGGATCATGAACACCACACCGGCCTCGCGCACTCCCCGCAGGTTCACGATCGTGACCACCACCAGGATCGAGAGGCACAGCAGCAGCGTGTGCGGTTGCAGGCTCGGCGACCGCGGAAACCAGCGCGCCCACGCCCGCGGAGATCCCGACCGCGGCCGTCAGCACGTAGTCGATCATCAGCGCGGATGCGGCCAGCAGCCCCGCGCCTTCGCCGATGTTCTCGCGCGCAACAGTGTAAGAACCGCCGCCGTTGGGATACGCCGCGATCGTCTGGCGATACGAAAAATAGAGAATCGTCAGCAGGACGAGGATACAGATCGTCACCGGAACGATGTACCCGATCCCCGCCGCGCCCAGTGGAATGAGCAGCGTGAGCGCCGCTTCCGGACCGTAGGCCGCTGAGCTGAGCGCATCCAGACCGAAGATCGGAATGCCCGCGCCGGGCCCGATTTTTTCGGCGCGCTCTTCCGAAGAGGCTAACGGGCGGCCGAACAGCAGATCCGCGAGAGACATCCTGGGCTATTCTCCCAGAACGAGGCTCCTGTAAACTGGCAGTTCGCGTGCTCATTGCACGCAGAGGGCAACATGGAACAGACTCAACATTTAAACGGCCCGGTATTGCACGTCGTCGAAACCGTTGCGGAAAAAATAGATCACTTCCGGGAAGGAGCCGCGGGGTCGCTCGGTAGCGCCGCCGCCAGCGTAAGATCTACTGCCGCCAAGGGGATCAGTGCGATCGATAACCTTTCGGAAACCACGGCATCCCGCCTCGACTCCACCGCCGAATTCATCCGGGATTTCAGCGCGGTTGAGTCTCTACGGACTATGGTCCGCCGCAGCCCCGGGCTCGCGCTCGGTATCGGGCTGAGCGCGGGCGTGATCGTCGGACTTTGCCTCCGACGGCACAGCCCGCCGGCTGCTTGAGATTCGTCAGTTGCCGGCCACGTAGCCGCGACGGGGATCGTTTCAATTCGCTTACAGTTTCAGGGTAAGCTGAATTACTTGATATCCCGAATATGAGGGCCGTGATTCTTGCCGCGGGTTACGGCCGGCGGATGCGCCCCCTCACGGACCACACGCACAAGACCCTCCTGACCGTCGCCGGCAAGACCATTATCGGGCGGATCTCGAAGGACTGATTGAAAACGGCGTCGACGAGGCAGCCGTGGTCACTGGCTATCGGGCTGACGAATTGACCGGTTACCTTCGCCGCGAATTTCCGAACTATCGCTTTCACTTCATCCATAACGCACGCTATCGCGAAACCAACAACATCCATTCGCTTGCACTGGCTTTCGAACAACTTCCGCTCGATCGGGATATCATTCTGATTGAATCGGACCTGATCTTCGAGCCCTCCGTGATCGCGCGGCTGCTGCGCTCCCCGCACCGCGATGTGGCCCTGGTGGACCACTACCGTACCGGTATGGACGGCACCGTCGTCAGTATCTCCGGCGGCGTGATTTCCAGCGTGATTCCGCCGCATCTGCAGCAGGAAGACTTTCGTTCGCGGGCAAGTACAAGACCCTCAATATGTATAAGCTTTCGAGCGAGCTCTGCGCCGGGCAACTCCGTCAGCTTCTGGTCTTTTATGCCCGCTTCATCGACGATAACTGCTACTACGAGCTCATCCTCGGCATGCTGATTTACATGCGCCAGGCGAAGGTCCACGCGGAGATCGTGCAGGATGAAGTCTGGGCCGAGGTGGATGATCCCAACGATCTCCACGCCGCGGAATTCGCCTTCGATCGCGGAGCGCGCCGGCGGATCCTCGAACACACCATGGGCGGCTACTGATCACACCGGCTGCTCGATTTCTGTTTCCTGCGCAATATGTATTTCCCAACGCCGCTGTGCACGCCGAGATTCGGAACTCGGCCCACGCTCTGCTGACGAACTATGGATCGCGGCAGCTCGTTTTGAATCAGAAACTTTCGTGGCTGCTGCTGTGCGACGCCGCGAATCTGCAAACCCTGAACGGTGCTTCGCAGGTCTATCCGTTCCTCAGGGAGAGCTTTGCCGGCGCAACCGCGCTCATCCCGAATCCCTCGTTTGGGGAGTACAAAGCCGCTTTCCCGGATGCGGAAACTTACGTAGATGATGGGCAGGTAACCGTCGCGGGGATCGAATCAGCGGCGCACGACTCTGCCGTGGTGGTTTTCGTGACTCCCAATAATCCGACCGGCACAGCCATCCCGGCTTACGCAGTCCTGTGGAAGGCTCGGTCCGCCTATCGCTTTTCGGTGGAAATCACCGTTTACGTCGCCCCAGGCATGGCAGGCCGTGGAATTGGTTCGATGCTCTACAGTCATCTCTTCGCCGCTCTCCAGCCGCTTGGCGTTCATGCTGTCATCGGAGGCATCGCGCTGCCAAACGAAGCCAGCATCGCTCTTCATGAGAAATTCGGCATGGAGAAAGTCGCGCACTTTCAACAAGTCGGATTCAAGTTCAATCGGTGGATCGATGTTGGTTACTGGGAACGCATCTTGTGAGAATCAACCGTTATCGGCGCCCCGACACATCGCGAAAGCAATTCTAACCGGGCTTCCCGCCGGCAGCTTAGAGCCGCTTCCATGCAGCCGCGGCAGCACTGCACTACTGGCGCAGGCGGGAAAGCGAAGTATGTTCAGCCGACAAGCAATGGCATTGGATCAGAGCGTCGAGCGATGCCGGGATCGAGATCAGCGACGGGAAATTCAACGCAACACTCTTTGGGGAAGGCTCGCACAAAATCGTTCCGTTCTCGCTGAAGGGCCCTGCAGTACCGGCGGGCTGGCCGTCTAGGAGTACGCCGGAAATAACCGGGACGCTCGTCAAGCGATCCGTGCTTCCAGTTGGGCACGCGAGCGGTCAACCTCGACTTTTGGTACGCCAGCACGAACAGCATCATTTTCCAGCGCGGTCGCAAGTGTTGACATCTTGTCCAGGATCGCTTTCAGAGCAAACGGATCAAGATACTCCTCTTTAAAAGGGCAAAACCGCACCGAGACCCTGCCTGCCACCTCGACCGAGTCGGCAGTTTCGAGGAGTGATTCCAACAGCGGTTCGATGCCGCCGGAACTGCCGTACTTCCTCGAACCGTTCCGGCCGGGTCGATTCATAGGCAACCGACCCCGTAACGAACGGCAGCGCATGTTGACGAAACGCTCTGAACGGAACCGTGGATCCCGATCCGATTGTAATCAGGAGGAACGAACTATCGAGCTTCGACACCGACCCTTTGCGCTCCGGACGGAACTCTATTCGGCAGCGATGCTCCCCGAAGCGCCCGATAATCAGCGACGAAGTTATCTTTTCTACACTGGTTAATTCGGACGCGGCCCAATGGGCAACTTTCCGCCGATGCCAATTCGATACGGCAACAACTTGCAACCACGACCAGGATAAAGCCCCCCTCAACGACCTGGGTTCCGAGCGGCATGGGGTCTTGCCGTAATCCTACACCTTTCGGAGCGGCAATCACCAGGCCGCCAGGATTTATATTTCCATTTAATTCATGTAATTACGAGGAATTTCGCGCGAATGCGGTTCGATTTCGTCCCTGCGTCGTGTACCTTCGCGTTGTAAGAGTCAGTCGCACCTATCGTGTACTGACCGCTAAGCCCTTCAGTGCTCGAGCCTCTGAGCGGGACAATGCCAAAGAATAGGCGGTAGGCGCTCCCGACATTGACGCGGCCCCGGTACCTTCCGAGAAACCAAAAAGGCGCTGGTCTGAGCGAATCAGATGGTGGAGCGCTCCATGTTCGCGAATCTGCCGCGCAGCCCGCAAGGGTTGCGCGGCGGATCAGTTTGGAGAGTTGTGAGGGCATCCTGAGGCAATGCCCGCATGCTGTTTGACAACTGAATAATTCGGGAGGGCCTGATGGCCAGGAAAAGAGCGTTAAAACATCGCCGGGACGGAACACAAAGCGTGCCCGGCCTGGTGAATTCGTTGATCGGGAAGTTCGCGAAGATGGTGAAGCGCGGCGAACTCAAACCCCGCTGTCGGCCACCTGATCCGGTTGCTGGAACTGCGTCGAAGAAATCGCGCCCGGAAAGGTCACCGTTCGCTGGGTTGACTGAAAGGTAAGCCTGCGCAGTTCAAACCAGCTTCGTCTTCAGCATCGTATAGGAATGCGGAGGGAACCGGTACATCAGCTTGCGCCCACCAGCCGTGGCCGATTTGCGCGCAGTCGCGACCGTAGTCGAATCGAAATTGTTCTCCGATTTGATATCGGGCCCGTTCACCTCGGCCACCTCGATCGCGCCGGAGAACTGTTTGTCCTCGGCGGTGAACTCCGCTTCAATCGCCTGGTCGCGATGCCGATTCACGACATTCAACACCAGCGTGCCGTTGTCGTAAGCCGCCGAGGTATCCAGATACCGCACCTCGCCGAAGCGCTTGCTCGCATAGGTCGGGCTCTCAACCAGAAGATCCAGCGCCTTGCCCCTGCTGTTGTTCGCGAACAATTGCAGCGGGTAATAAATCGTCTGCAGGAACATCCCTTTCTCGCTCGTGAAAATCGGCGCGATCACATTCACCATCTGCGCCATGTTGGCGATCTTCACGATATGCGAGTGATTGAGGAACGAATTCAAAAACGTCGCCACCACCAGCGCATCTTCCAGGTTGTAGCGCTCTTCGAGGATGCGCCGCCCGCGCTCCTGATTCCCGCGCGCGCGATACCAGACGTTCCACTCATCCCACGCGATATAAATCTTCCGGTTGCCGGGCTCACCGGACAGCGCCGCGTTGATGATTCCCTCCGCCGTCTTCGTGCGGTTGTCGAGCTCGATCGAACTCGCCATGAACTCTCCGAAATCGTTGTTCGGATTGCCGACGTAAGTATGCAGCGACAAATAATCGGCATGGCGCTTCAGATATTCGAGGATCGTCCGGTTCCACCCCGTCCAGTCGGAACCCGCGCCGAAGTTCGACGATCCCGCCGCCACCAGCTTGATGTCCGGATCGGTCAACTTCATCAGCTTGGCGGCTTCGAGCGCGAACTTCCCGTAATCGTCGGCGCTGCGATGCCCCATCTGCCACGGCCCGTCGATCTCGTTGCCGAGTCCCCAATGCGTCACCTTCCACGGCTGCGCGCGCCCGTTCTGTTTCCGCAGCCGCGTCATGGCGGTGTCTTCGGAGGAGTTGCAATACTCCACCCACTGCTGCACTTCCGTCCACGTACCGGTGCCCAGGTTCGCGCAGAAGTAAGGCTGCGCGCCCAGCAGTTCCGCGTACTGCATGAACTCATGCGTGCCGAAGCGATTGGTCTCGACCGTTCCCCACGCCATCTCGAGCCGCCGCGGCCGTTGATCGCGCGGACCAATGCCGTCGTTCCAGTGGTAGTTCGACGAGAAGTTCCCGCCCGGCCACCGCAGCAGCGTCACGCCCAGCTTCTTCGCCGCGTCGAGAACGTCGCGCCGGAATCCGTTCGCGTCGGAAAGCGGAGAGCCTTCGTCGAACACGCCGCCTTCGATGCAGCGCCCGAGGTGTTCGAGGAAATTCCCGTAGATCTTCGGATCGATATCCGAGATCACGCGTTCGGTATTGATCTTGATCTGCGCGCGGCCGGGACGTCTGCTGCGCGCGCGCTACCCACGGGCAGCTGCGAGCAAGGCACCAGAAAACCCGCGTCGCGTCAGCATCTCGACAGGATTCTAATGCGATTTAGCGGCTGCCGCGTCCTTGAGCGCTTTCAAATGCGGCAGATCGTGTTCTTCTTCGAGACACGCCGCCTCGCGCAGTTCGAACTTCTCGCGCTTCACCGGAAAGGAGATCGTCCACGGCTGCGTGTAAACCACCGGATCGGTCACCGTCGCTTCGTAGGTGAGAGTATCCGGCGCAGTCGGCGTAAATCGTTCCACCACGTGTTCGGCGTAGCTCACAATCTCGCCGCCTTCATTCAGCCAGGTCTTGCCGTTGAGGTTGGTGGTGTCGATCACGAGCGTGTCGCCCTCCCAGTGCCCGATCGAATCGCCCTGCCACAACCGCATCGAATCGGGAAGAGGTTTGCGCCCTGCACTGCAGCGGAATGATCCGCCAGGAGGTGCGCTCATACAGCATGACGATGTACTCCGGCGTCTGAACGATCTGGATTCCCTGCGGAACATACATCGATCGCGGCACTCCCTGCGGAAAGCAATGCGCCGTCGGATCGTCGTAACCGCGCTCCGGCAGATTCCGGCTGACCTTCTCCTTCGCCGCCCACGGCTGCATCGGAAGCATCCCGGTCGGTGGATCGACGATGGTCGAAGCCCCGCCGCCGCCGCGGCCCTGCCGCTCCAGTCCCTGATTCGCGCCCCGCGTAACCGACTCATAGAACCCATTGAGATCCGGCTTGCCGTCGCGCGTGCGGCGAAGTTGGCACCGGGCGCCGCCGGCGTCGGAGCCTTGCTCGCAACATCCGGCATCTTCGCCGGCGGCGCGGCCGGGCTGCCCGGATACCACGTTCGATCCTCACGCGTGAACGCCCCGCTTACCTCTTCGTTTGCGTCTTCGCACACATATTCGAAAAGCCGGTCCCGATCGGTCCGGCGATTCAGCGTGAAATTGATGGTCCACGGCTTCGTGAATACTTTCGAATCCTCGATGGTCGCTTCGTACTGAATCGTGTCGTGCCCGGTCATGCGATATCGCTCCACCACATGCATCGCGTCGCTGTGGAAGTCGCCCGCCATGTCGAGCCACGTCTTGTCGTTGATATCGGCGACGTCAACCACCAGCGTGTCGCCCTCCCAATGGCCCCGCGAATCGCCCATCCAGAAACTGTCATCCGCGGGATGTTTCGAGCCGTCCGTGTAGATCAGCCGATACTCCAGCTCCCACTCGAAGGCCATCGTCAACATCTTCGGCGTCTGGAAAATCTGAAACGGATAGTCCAGCGTCATCACCCGAGGCACGCCGGGCAGCCAGCATTTCAGGTACGGATCTTCCTTCTGCCGATTCTGAAAATTCTCGGCCTTCTTCTTCGCCGCCCACGCCTGATACGGGATCGCGCCACCCGCCACCACCGAACGTCCGGCCGGCATGTTGAGGCTCGCGGCGTGATCCTGAAGATCGGCGCCCGCGCTGCCGGATGCCTGCCAGATGCCCTGCAGGTCCGGCTTGCCGTCGGCGGTACGCGGCAGCGTCTGTGGTTGTGTCGCGGCAATGAGCGCGGTCGACATTGCAAGAGAAGCGATGGCGGCGAGGCGAAGAATATGCATAGTGACCTACCTACAGAGAATACCAATTCGGATATATACTCTTGCCCGGAGCTCTCATGCGACTGACAGCCTCATTCCTACTCGCCATTCTCGTTCCCGCGCTTGCCCTCGCTCATCACGGCGGCGCTGAATACGACCTCACGAAAACGGTCGAGTTCAAGGGCAAACTGACCGGCGTCGACATGATCAATCCTCATTCGTGGATCTACTTCGACGTCACGGAGAAGGACGGCAAGGTCAGCCACCATCGCTGCGAGATGAGATCCGTCCACGTCCTGCGGCGATCCGGCTGGACGAAGGAACGGTTTCCCGTCGGGCAGCAAATCACCGTCGAAGCTTCTCCCAACAAGACCGATCCCGACTCGTGTTACCTGCAGACCATCGTGTCGGCGGATGGAACCCGCATGGATCGCTACGGCCAGTACATCAAGGCGCCGCAGGGAGGTGTGCAGGAGGTCAGAGGGCCCATCGTCGCCACGAAGGTCGACCGGCCGCTCCGGCGTCCCTCCGGAGAGCCGAACATCTCGGGCGATTGGGCGCCCGTGCAACTGGTGATGGTGAATCCCAAGGGCACGGGCGGCGGGATTAGTGGCGCTCGATCAGTTGCCCGACTACAAGCCCGGCGAGCGGCCCGCAGGTGGAGGCCGGGGACGCGGCGCGCCGGGCGGGCCGCGGCTCTACGGCGGCAGCGAACTGACGGAGGCCGGAGCAAAGGCCGCGGCTGCGTTCAAGCGTGAAGACAATCCGCGATTCCGCTGCGAGACGACGAGCATCGTCTTCGACTGGACCTTCGACGGCCCAGTCAACCGCATCACGCAGAACAAAGACACCATCGTTATTGAGTACGGCCAGTTCGGCCTGAAACGAACGATCTTCATGAACATGAAGGAGCACCCTCGCAACGTCAAAGCTCAGCCGCGCGGGACATTCCATCGGACATTGGGAAGGCGATACGCTGGTCGTCGATACGACAGGATTCCTGCCGGGCTTCCTCAATACGCCGGTGGCGAACAGCGATCAGTTGCACGTGGTGGAGCGCTTCGCGCTCGATCCGAACAAGATGGCGTTGACGCGCAGCTATGTCGCCGAAGATGCCGTTTATCTCAAAGGCAAATACACGGGATCCGATACAATCCTCGTCGCCGACGCTCCTTATAATCCGGGCAAGTGCAAGGAACTGAACTTCATCGATTACTCGAAGGAGCACAAACGTTAGAAACTCCGATGTTAACTATCCTCGATCTTTACGCATTGCCGATGCCGCAATACGCTGAATGTATATGTGCCCCCGGTGCTCGTCGAACAATCTGCGGATCAAACAGGCAAAGGGGCTGGAATTCTTCGTGTTGCTCTTCATCAGCAAGAGACGATATACCTGCCGCGAGTGCGACAAGGTGTTCCGTGCTCCGGATCGCCGCCAATCCGGGCGCGATGAAGCCGCGAATGCGGTGACGGCCAGTCGCTTTTCCGCACATTAAAATCGGCCCGATCAGAAAAATTAGTCGCCCTGAGCGGGTGTCCGATGCTAATCTGACATTAGCTCGACCGCGAAACAAACGGGTTTTCCGGGGCCATGACCCGGGACCCTTGTGCGCTTCCCACCTTTAAGCTCCGTGCGGAGCTGACAATCAGCAAGTCACTGTTTTGTAACTCGGCGCAACCTTCGTTTAGTTTGCGCAAGTAAAACGCTTTGCCTTTTTGTCATTAAGGAGCCCTTGTGGAACCTGGAGTATACGTGTACCCGGAAAGGATCTACGAGTGACGACGCTGCCCCTCATGGACAGTCCGTTGCTCTACGCTGCCCCGCCGTCGATTCACGGCCTCGTCCAGATCGAAACCTCACCGCGTGAGCTCATCCCGTCGCGCGCGCTCGAAGCAGGGCGAACAGTATCGCTTCCACTTCGACATGACGAAGTGCATCGGCTGCAAGTGCTGTGTGGTTGCGTGCAACGAACAGAACGGCAATCCCGCCGATCTCAACTGGCGGCGTGTGGGCGAGGTGGAAGGCGGCTACTATCCGCACACGCAGCGCCACTATCTCTCGATGGGCTGCAACCACTGCGTCGAGCCTTCGTGCATGATCGGCTGCCCGGTTGAGGCTTACACGAAAGATCCCGTTACCGGCGTCGTGATCCACAGCGCCGACGCCTGCATCGGTTGCCAGTACTGCACCTGGAACTGTTCGTACGGAGTGCCGCAGTACAACCCGGCGCGCGGCGTGGTGGGCAAGTGCGATATGTGCCACAACCGTCTGAGCGACGGCATGGCGCCGGCCTGCGTGAGTGCCTGCCCGGAAGGCGCGATCGCGATCGAGATCGTGAACATCGCCGAGTGGCGGCGCGATTATCTTTCCGCCAACGCGCCGGGCTTGCCCTCGGCCGATGACAGCATCTCGACCACGCGCGTCACGTTGCCGGAGAACATGGTGCCCGATCTCGGGCGCGTGGATATCAACCGCGTGCAGCCCGAGCATCCGCATTAGCCGCTCGTCTTCATGCTGGTGGTGACGCAATTGTGCGTCGGCGCTTTCATCGCGCTCTGGCTTCTCGGATTCGATCGCGCGGGCGCGGACCTGAAGATCGCCGCACTCGCTTCGCTGGGACTCGCCGGACTCAGCCTCGGCGCTTCGACCCTGCACCTGGGCCGGCCGATCCATGCGTGGAAAGCGCTGCGCGGCCTGCGGCGTTCGTGGCTGAGCCGCGAAGTGCTGACGCTTTCGATGTTCGCCGGAGCGGCCGGCGCGTTCGCCACGATGTTGTTCTTCGGCCTGCGGTGGACGCGATCTGGCGGGGCTTGCCACCGCGGTCGCGGGCATCGCGGGCGTCACCTGCTCGGCCCGCATCTATATCGTGCGAGCACGGCCGGCATGGTTCAGCAGCTATACGGTCGCCGAGTTCTTCTCGACCGCGCTGCTGCTGGGCCCGGCGTTTGTACATCTGCTCGATCCCGCATGCGCCCGCGGCTCTGCTGCTCGCTTCGGTGGCCGGCGGAGCGGCGCAGTTGCTGGTGCAGTCCGGCAAGTTCCTCTGGCTCTCGAGATCGGAAGTGTTCGAGCTGCGCTCTTCTTCGTTGCTGCTCGCGGGGCGATTGCAGCGTCTCTTTGTCGCTCGGTTGCTGATTCTCATCGCTGCGGGGATCGTCATTCCGCTCGCGGCATCGTCAACCTGGGTTCTCGGCGCGGGGTTCCTCTTCGCGCTTGCGGGCGAATTCCTCGGACGCTATCTCTTCTTCGTCAGCGTGGTGCCCAAGAACATCGCCGCGGCATTCACGTCCGGCGAAAGGGGGCCGCATGAAGACGACCCTGAAGCGCCTCATCGGTCTCGACAACCTTTCGGAGGAATACAAGTTCAGCCGCAGCGATTCGACCGGCTACACGTCGGCGCAGAAGATTCCGGACACGTGGGTGGCGACCACGTGCGGCTACTGTTCGGTCGGCTGCGGCATGGAGATCGGTGTCAAGGAAGGCCGCGCCGTAACCTCGCGGGCGCTTGCGTCGCATCCGGTGAATCGCGGCAAGCTCTGCCCGAAGGGCCTGTCGGAGCACTACACGATCGGAGCCGAGAATCGTGCGAAGTATCCGCTGCTGCGGAAGAACGGCAAGCTGGAGCGCGTCAGCTGGCAGGAAGCGCTGACCACGATGGTGGATCGTTTCGGCAAAGTGCAGGCGAAGTACGGAGCGCGAATCACTCGGTGTGCTGAGCACGGGCCAGCTTGTCACCGAAGAGTTCTACACGCTCGGCAAGCTCGTGCAGCTTGGTTTCGGCACGAGCAACTACGACGGCAACACCACGCTCTGCATGGCCACGGCCGTCTCCGGTTACAAGCTCTCGTTCGGCAGCGACGGGCCTCCGGGCAATTACGAAGACATGCAGGTTGCCGATGTGGTGCTGCTGATCGGCGCCAACCTTGCCGACAATCATCCGATCCTCTGCCAGTATCTGGAAGCGAACCGGAACAAGACGCTGATCGTGGCCGACCCGCGCGTCACCAAGACAGCGATGATGGCCAATCTTCATCTGCCGCTCAAGCCGCGCTCGGATCTGGCGCTGCTCAACGGCATCGCGCACATCCTGATTCACTACAACCTGATCGATCGCGATTACATCGCGGCGCACACCACCGGGTTCGACGAGCTGGAGAAGTTCCTCGAAGCCTATCGCGCCGGAACGCGTCTCCGCTCTCACCGGGTTGAGCCAGGACGTCATCTTCAAGACCGCCTTCCTGTATGGCCGCGCAAAGTCCGGCGTTCATCGGCTGGACGATGGGCGTCAATCACAGCACCATCGGCACCGCGACCGTCAACGCCATCTGCAATCTTGCGCTGCTCACCGGAAAGATCGGGCGCGCCGGTTGTGCGCCGTTTTCCATCACCGGCCAGTGCAATGCGATGGGGTCGCGCGAAGCCAGCTTTACTTCCAGCATGCCGGGTTACCGCAAGTTCGATGATCCGACGGATCGCGCGGAACTCGCCGCACTGCTCAATGTGGATGAGAGCCGCTTTCCCGCCAAACGCGGACTGGCTTATCCGGATATCGTCGAGGCAACTGTCGCGAAGAAGATCCGTGCGCTCTGGATCATCGGCACCAACCCGTTGGTCTCCTATCCGAATCAGGGCTTGCTGCGGCACGGTCTGGAGAACCTCGATTTCCTCGTCGTGCAGGATGCGTATCATCCGACCCCGACGACAGAGCTTGCGGATCTGGTGCTGCCCGCCGCGATGTGGGGAGAGAAAGAAGGCACTTACACCAACTCCGAACGGCGCGTGAGCAAGGTGAACAAAGCGGTCGAGCCGCCTGGCGAAGCGCGGCCCGATTTCGATATCTTCCTTGCGCTGGCTGCCGAACTGGAATGCCGCGAGTCGCTCTTTCCAGACTGGGCCGGGCCCGAAGACGCTTTCAACGAATGGCGGCGCGTATCGAACGGGCGCCTTTGCGATTACTCGGGCATGAGCTATGAACTGCTTGCCACGCGCGGCGCCACGCAGTGGTCGTCGCGGCTCTATGCGGATGGCAAGTTCAAACACGCGGACGGCCGCGCCAGACTCATCTGTGCCAACTGGGCACCGTTCCCTGAACAACCAGGCGGCGAATATCCGTTTGTATTGAACACCGGCCGGACCGTCGAACACTGGCACACGCGCACGAAGACGAAAGAGGTGCCGATCCTGGAACGCCTGTCGCCTCGCGCCTGGCTCGAGATCAATCCGCGGGATGCGCAACGTCTCGGCCTGCGCAGCCACGATTCAGTCGACGTGGTCTCGCGTCGCGGGCGCACACGTGGCGTGGAGCTTCGCCTCACCGAGATCACCGCGCCCGGTCAGGTGTTCATGCCCTTTCACTTCTTCGAAACCAATGTGAATGAGGTCACGCAGAGCGCGTTCGATCCGATTTCGAGAGAGCCCAATTACAAGCAATGCGCCGTCCGCGTGGAACGGTCTGGAGTACATGTATGAAACGCCTCGTAGTCGTCGGCAACGGCATGGCGGGAGTAGCCTGCGTCGAGCACATCCTGAAGCAGAAGCCGGATTTCGAAATCACGATCTTCGGAGATGAAACGCACGCGAATTACAACCGCATCATGCTTTCGCTGGTGCTGGCGGGTGAGAAGTCGGCGGACGACATCATCCTGAACGATGTGGAATGGTACCGCTCGAACAACATCCACGCACGCCTCGGCGTGAAGATCTCGCATATCGACCGGCAAGCGGGCATGGTCGTTGATGAGCAGGGGCTCGGCACACCTTACGACAAGCTCATTCTCGCGATGGGCAGCAGCGCATTCATCCCGCCGATCCCTGGCGTGGATAAGGGCAACGTGCATGTGTTCCGGACGCTCGACGACACGCACGCGCTGCTCGCGAAAGCGCGCAAGGGGCTCAAGACCGTGGTCATTGGCGGCGGCCTGCTGGGTCTCGAAGCGGCGCGGGGCTTGCAGGTTCGCGGTTGCGATGTCACGGTGATTCACCTTGCCGACTCGCTGATGGAACGGCAGCTCGATGCGACCGGCGGGGAGTATCTGAAGCGGCGCATCGAAGGCCTGGGGATCCGCGTTATGCTGCCGCGCCAGACGGCGGCGTTATTCGGCAATGGGCATGTCGATGGTCTTCGCTTCGCGAGCGGCGAAGAAGTGGAAGCCGAACTGGTGGTGATCGCGGCTGGCATCAAGCCCAACTCGGGGCTGGCGCGCGCAGCGGGGCTCGAAGTGAATCGCGGCATCGTGGTCAACGATTTCATGGAGACCTCCGATCCGAAGATCTTCGCGGTAGGCGAGTGTACGGAGCATCGGGGACAGACGTTCGGACTCGTCGCGCCGCTCTACGATCAGGCGCGCGTGCTTGCGGCGACGATCACGGAAAACCGCGGGCCAGTGTTCACTGCTGGCGCTCCAGCGGCGAAGCTCAAGATCATGGGCGTGGATATCTACTCCGCCGGATCGATCGATGAAAATGAGCCGGGCGTTGAAGTGGTGAAGTATGAAGACCCCGCGCTCGGCGCCTACAAGAAGCTGCTGATCAAAGACAACAAGCTGCATGGCATGATTCTCGTCGGCGATGTGGAAGACGAGCACATCTATATGGACTGGATGCGCAGCGGCACCGACCTCGCTCCGCTGCGGCGTCAGTTGCTCTTTCCGCCGCAATCGCTCGACCTCGGTCTTGAGGTTGCAGACATGCCGGACAGTGAAACGATCTGCGGGTGCAACGGCGTTCGCAAAGGCGAGATCATCGAAGCCATTCATAAACACGGCATCACCACGATGGGCCGGTTGAAGGAATGCACCAAGGCATCTACCAGCTGCGGCACTTGCACGGGACTTTGCGAGAAACTGCTCCGCGCGGTCGCGCCCGATTTTCAGGAAGAGACGAAGACGACGCTCTGCGCCTGCGTGCCTTTCTCTTATGAACGCCTGCGCGACATCGTGCGCGCACAGAAGCTGAAGTCCGTGGAAGAAGTGCTGGCGGTCTATGGCAATCGCAAAGGGTGCGAGGTCTGCAAGCCCGCGCTGAGTTACATGCTCGACATGCTGTGGTGCGGCGATCACGATGAAGATCGCTCGGCGCGTTTCATCAACGACCGCGTACACGCGAACATTCAGAAGGACGGCACGTTCTCGGTGGTTCCGCGCATGCGCGGCGGCGTCACGTCGCCTGATGAGTTGCGGCGCATCGCCGATGTGGCGGACAAGTACAAAGTTCCGATGGTGAAGGTCACTGGGAGCCAGCGCATCGATCTTCTCGGCATCAAGAAAGCCGATCTTCCGAACGTGTGGCGCGATCTGGGGATGATTTCGGGACAGGCTTACACCAAGGGTGTCCGCATGGTGAAGACCTGTGTGGGCACCGAGTTCTGCCGCTTCGGCGTGCAGGATTCCACCAACACAGGTATCGAACTGGAGCGGCGTCTGGAGAATCTGTTCACGCCGCATAAGTTCAAGATGGGCGTGGTGGGATGCCCGCGCAACTGCGCCGAAGCCACGGTGAAAGACCTGGGTTTCGTCGGGCAGGATGGCAGTTGGCAGGTAGTAGTGGGCGGCGCGGCGGGCAAGTCCGTGCGCAAGGCGGATCTGCTGATCACTGTCGAGACAACCGAGCAGGCGCTCGAAGCGGGCGAGCTCTTCTTTCAGTACTATCGCGAAAATGGCAACTACCTCGAGCGCAGTTACGACTTCGTGGAGCGGCTCGGCATCGAGAAGGTTCGCAAGGAGACGGTCTACGCTTCGGAAGAGGAGAAGCGCAAACTGCTCGACCGCCTGAACCGGTCGAAGGCTCTTTCGCAGGATGCGTGGCTGGAGCGCGATAAGCCTGCTACAGCCACGCAGTTCGTACAGATCAGAGGCATTGGAATCCGTGAGGGAGAGGCAACTCGTATGATTTCCGGCAATTGGACAAAGATCACGCGCACCGAAAACATCCCTCCACGCGAGGGTCGGCCGGTGAGCGTCGGCGGTATCGAGATCGCCATCTTCAATCTGAATGGGCGCTTCCTGACGATCGAAAATGCGTGCCCGCATAAAGGCGGACCATTGTGCGATGGGATCGTGACCGGCACAGCTGTCGTGTGCCCTTTGCACGGACGCCGCTTCGATCTGGAAACAGGCATGCCGGTGCGTGCCTCAGAGCCGACGTGTCTTGCCATCTTCCCCACGCGCGTGGAAGACGGCATCATTCTGGTTAACCTCGAAGCCGGGCATAAGGCGTTTGAGGAAGCAGCGGCATAGGTTCTTTCAAGCAGTCCCCTCAGTGTCTGAGGGACCCCAACCGATCGCGATGCGGATGCAAACGGGCATCCCTTGTGCTCAATCTTTCTCCCCGTCGGAGCAGATCCAAAAAACACAAGGAGACTACTTTGACACTGAGAAATAAAGCCACCAGCATCCGGCTCGCCGACTTCACCAGCGTGCCCATGCGCGCGTTCCACATGTCGTGGTTCGCGTTCTTCATCTGCTTCTTCGGATGGTTCGGCCTCGCTCCGCTGATGCCCGTCATCCGGTCGGAATTCCACCTGACGAAAGCGCAGATCGGCAACCTGACCATCGCGTCGGTTGCGATCACGGTGATTGTCCGCGCGCTGATGGGCTTTCTTTGCGACCGCATTGGTCCACGGCGCGCCTACACCTGGCTGCTGATCCTCGGCTCGGTGCCGGTGATGCTGGTCGGGCTGGCGCACGACTATCAGACGTTCCTGCTGTTCCGCCTCGCGATCGGCGCAATCGGCGCGTCATTCGTGATCACGCAATATCACACGTCGGTGATGTTCGCTCCCAACATTGTGGGGACTGCGAACGCCGCTTCCGCGGGCTGGGGCAACTTGGGCGGAGGTGTGACGCAGATCGTGATGCCGGTGCTGTTCGCGGGGTTCCTCAGCCTCGGCGCGGATAAGTGGTGGGGCTGGCGAATGGCGATGTTTGTTCCCGGCGTGATCATGCTGATCACCGGCATCGCTTATTACTGGCTGACGCAGGATACGGCCGATGGCGATTTCGCCGCTCTTCGCGCAAAGGGCGAAATGACTGGCAAATCCGCTGCCGGAGGAGCCTTCGCCGCGGCGTGCCGCGATCCACGCGTGTGGGCGTTGTTTGTGATCTATGCCGCGTGCTTCGGCATGGAACTCACGATCGACAACATCGCCGCGCTTTACTTCACCGACAACTTCCACCTCGGGCTGACGGCCGCAGGACTGGTGGCTTCGTCGTTCGGCATGATGAACCTCTTCGCGCGGGCGCTGGGCGGTATCGTCAGCGATCGATGCCACAAGTCATGGGGATTGCGCGGCCGCGCGTTGCTGCTGGGCGGCACTATTTTCTGCGAGGGCCTCGCGCTGATGTTGTTCTCGCAGATGCGCTGGCTGCCGCTGGCCATCGGGACGATGATGCTCACGGGACTCTTCATCAAGATGTCGAACGGCGCGACTTATGCGGTGGTTCCGTTCGTCAACAAGAAAGCGCTGGGTGCGGTCGCGGGGATCGTGGGTGCGGGCGGCAACGTCGGCTCGGTGCTGGCGGGCTTCCTCTTCAAAGGCAGCATGCCCTGGACTCAGGCACTGCTTGTGCTGGGTGCAACGATCGTAGTGATCTCGCTGTTTTCGGTGTTCGTGCGGTTCTCTGAAGCCGAAGAGACTTCGGCGGAACGCGAGATCGCCGCGCGGCTTTCCGGCGGTCTGGCGGTAGCGGGAGCAATGGGAGACTGACATGAAAAGACTACTCGTCACGATGGCGCTCCTGACAGCCGCGAGCGCCGGCGCCCAGACGACGGACGGCATCAAGCTCGGTGACAATGTCACCTTCACGGCCACGCTGCGTTCGCGGATCTATGTGTGGGACTGGTTTCAGCCCAACCAACACCGCGTATCAGAATCAGTACGCTTATTCCGGTAATCTGCTGCGGCTGAACTTCGCCGAGAAGTTCGGCGGGCTCGATCTCGATGAAGAGATCGCCGTGCCGTTTCTCCTTGGCATGCCGACGACCTCGACGGCTCCGGCGCCGCAGGGCGCGCTCGGCCTCGGGTCGAACTACTTCTCGGCCAATGGCAATCACCAGTACGCGGCGATGGCGTTTGCGAAGCAGCTCTACGCCCGCTACCATTTCGGCCCGAAGGAAGAAGAGAGCGTGCAGGCGGGGCGCTTCGAGTTTAACGACGGCGCGGAACTCGCGCCGAAGAACGCAACGCTTGCAACACTTAAGCGCGACAGGATCAGTCAGCGCTTGATCGGGACGTTCGGGTTTTCCGACGTGGGCCGCAGCTTCGATGGCGCGCGCTATTCGTGGTCGGCGCCGACGACAGACTTCACGTTCGTGGGCGCGACTCCGACGCGCGGTGTGTTTCAGACGGATGGTTGGGGATGGAATCGCATCGGGTTTGCGTACGCGTCCTTTACGAAGGAATGGGGACATGGCGGACACGCGGCCGACACGCGCTTCTTCGCCATCGATTATGACGACTTCAGGCATATTCTGAAGACCGACAATCGCCCTGCCGCGGTGAAAGCGAAGGATACCGAGAACATCCACATTCAGACATGGGGCGCGCACAGCATTCATGCGTTCACGACGAGTGCCGGCGTCTTCGACGCGCTCGGGTGGGTTGCAGTGCAGACCGGGCGCTGGGGCACGCAGACGCAGCGCGCCTACGCGTTCGACGTTGAGGCCGGCTATCAGCCCGCCATTCTGCCGAAGATTAAGCCATGGCTGCGCGGTGGGTTCACGATGGGTTCAGGCGACAGGAATCCGAACGACAACAAACACGAAACGTTCTTTCAGATTCTGCCTACGCCCCGGCCCTACGCGCGCTTCCCGTTCTTCAACATGATGAACACGGAGGATGCGTTCGGCGCGATGCTGCTCCGACCGCACCCGAAGGTCACGATCTCAAGCGAGTTTCATGCGCTGCGGCTGAGCAACCCGAACGATCTCTGGTATTCGGGTGGCGGCGCGTTTCAGCCATGGACTTTCGGCTATACCGGCCGTTCGACCTCGGGCCGCCGCTCGCTCGGCAATCTGTATGACACGAGCGTGGAATACCGCGCCAACCGGCACATGACTTTCACCGCATATCTCGGCTACACGCAGGGGTTGGCCGCGATGGAACAGGTCTACCCAGCGGGAAAGGACGGTCGATTCGGTTACGTCGAAGCTCTCTTCAAGCTGTAATACGTAAGACGGTCATACTGGAGAGAGATCGCATTCGGAAATCATGCCATTTGCCGGACTAAGAGTCCTCAGTCTGGAAAGCCGGCGCGCGAAAGAAATGGAAACCCTGATCCGCCGTGAAGGAGGCGACCCGTTTGTCGCTCCTTCGGTTCAGGAACGTGCGCTGGACGATCATCGTGAAGCATTGGGGTTCGTCGAGCGTCTGCACGCCGGCGAGTTCAACCTGGTGGTGTGCATGACGGGCGCGGGCTTGTCTTTCCTGCGCGATCTGGCGATTGCCAATTCGAAGCTCGAGCTCCTGGCCGAGGGTTTGCGCAACACATTCATCGTTTCCCGCGGCCCCAAGCCCGTGCCGATCCTGCGCGAACTCGGGGCGCGCGCGCAGATTGTGGTGCCGGAACCGAACACGTGGAAAGAGGTCGTGGATGCGGTCGCGTCGCGTCCGGAGCGGCGCGTCGCAGTACAGGAGTATGGGCGCCCGAACAACGAGATGAAGGCAGCGATGGAGGCGTTTGGCGCGACAGTTACGCCGTTCGCGATCTATCGCTGGGACCTTCCGCCGGACCTTGCACCTCTGCGTGAAGCGGCGCGCCGTCTGGCCGCGCGTGAAATCGATGTGGTGCTTTTCACTTCGTCCATTCAGCTCGATCATCTGTTTCAGATTGCGCAGGAGATGGGTATTGCGGCCGATGTACGGGCGGCTCTGGTCGAATACGTGGTGGTGGCGTCGGTGGGCCCGATCATGACCGAGGCCCTCGAAGCTGCGTGCCTGCCTGCCGATGTAATTCCCATACATCCCAAGATGGCTGCCCTCGTGAAGGCTTCCTCGGACCTTGCGGCGGATGCTCTCGCACGCAAGCGACAATAAGCAACCATTAGGTTGCATAATTGTTTCATGGATACAAATCGCATTGAGAAGAAGATTCTGTTGCATGCATCCCTGAAACGGGTCTGGCGCGCGCTGGCGGATTCCGGAGAGTTCGGGAGCTGGTTTGGAGTGCGCTTCGACGGCGGGTTTGCACCGGGAGCTACGGTGCACGGAGTCATCACACCGACGACCGTCGATGCCACCGTGGCGAAAGCGCAGGAGCCGTACGCAGGCAAGCGATTCGAGGTCGTCGTCGAAAAAATGGAAGCGCAGCGGCTGTTCTCGTTCCGCTGGCATCCGCACGCGGTAGAACCAGACTTCGACTATTCCGCGGAACCGATGACGCTCGTCGAGTTCACGCTCGAAGAGGTGCCGGAGGGCGTCATGCTGACGGTGACGGAGTCCGGCTTCGATCAGATTCCGTTGGCGCGGCGCGCGCAGGCATTTACGGCGAATGACGGAGGCTGGGGAATGGTGGTGGGCCTGATTGCGAAGTATGTCGCAAAGTAGATCGCAGGCCCGGTTGTTCGCAGCGCTGGGCGATGAGACGCGGCTGCGTCTGGTCGCTCGGCTCTGCGATGGCGGCCCTGCGTCGATTACGCGGCTCACTGCGCCTTCGAAAATCACGCGGCAGGCGGTGACAAAGCATCTGCGGGTGATGGAAAAATCGGGCCTCGTGCGGTGCACGCGTCACGGGCGAGAGACGCTGTGGCAGCTCGAACAGCCCGGGATTGAAGATGCCCGCCACTATCTCGACGGGATCTCAGCGCGGTGGGATGATGCTCTGCTCCGATTGCGCAAGTTCGTCGAAGGAGACGGATGCTTCCTGAGGGATGTGCTAACGTACTCCATTGATCCATCCTGATTCCGAACTTCGGTTCATCAACCCGGTAATGGGATATGGCCTCTTTGCCACCAGGACGATTCCGAAAGGCACTGTCACCTGGGTGGGCGATCCGCTGGATCAGATCATCCCGCACGATCGTTTCCGCGCAATGCCAGCCGTTGTTGCGCGGCCACGTCTTCAAGTATTCCTATCTGAACGGCAGGAACGAACGGGTGCTTTGCTGGGATCACGGACGATTCGTGAATCACTGCTGCGCCGCGTCGTGCCTGAGCCCGGGATTCGATTTTGAAATCGCGACACGCGACATCCTCCCGGGCGATGAGATCACGGATGACTACGGAACGCTGAACCTGGAGGAGCCGTTCGCTTGTCTCTGCGGTTCGCCGCGCTGCCGCGGATCGGTGTGTCCGGACGACCCGCTCCGGCATGCGGAAGAATGGGATGCGTTGACTGCGAGCGCTTTTCCCCGTATTGCGAAGGTCGAGCAGCCACTCTGGGAACTGGTGCGTGAGAAGGATGAGGTCGCGAAGGTTCTCAGCGGAGAACTGGCGCTTCCGTCAGTCCTGAACCACTACTATCTCGTCGGGGATCGCGGCTAGCGCGGGTTCAGGCGGTAGCAGTGCGCCCTTCTTGACCGAGACCCAGAACATGTGGCGGTCGAAGGATCCGGTATTCGCGATCCCGCGATGTACGGCGCCGAAATCCATCCGTAGCATGCTCCAGCACGGCGCAATCAATTGCCGGATGCTCACCCACGGGCGCGCATTCGAAAGTGCGGCGAGATCGACGCAATCGGGATCGTCGAATTCCGTGGGCGGGTCGGGCAGCACGGCATATTGCATCGCGTTCTCGGGCGTCAGCGGGGACATCGGGATAAAGATCGTGGAGTAATCGGAGGCGTAATCGATGTGCCATTCCTGCGCGCGCGAGCCCACGGGATTGATGATCGTTCCGTAGCCATCGAGCTCGACGCCTTCGCCGGGGTAGTGCTGCGCAACGATATCGCGGGCCCACCGATCCAGCTCTTCCACGCCCTCGATACGCATTTGCTCTTCCGGGCGCGATCGCTGCCAGATGTTGATCCAGAAGATGCGACCTTCGGCTTTATTCCCGGCGCAGGCGTCCGCCATTTCCCGGGCGATTCCGCGTGATGCGGCCCGCAACAACTCGCGCGCGCGTTCGGGAACGAAGCCCAGGTGCCGGAAGCCGGCCGGGCCATCGGCGTAAACGAGCTCCGTTCGCGGTAGCTCAACCCAGTTGGCGATGATGAAAACGGTCCAGGCAAGTTCGCACCAGAGGTAGAGCGCAGCGAGCGGGAGGAGCGCCAGCCCGGTCCGGTCGTATCGCAGGCAAAAGGCCAGCAGGCAAACCGGATAAGCGAGCCAGAGCGTGTTACCCAGAAAGGTATACGATCCGCCGGGCATGCTCCAGTCGAGAATGGCGAAGAACCAGCTGCGATCGCGCAGGCAGCCCGGCGCTTTCGGATAGCGTCCGGTCGCGGTTGTGGCGAAATCGAAAATGCAATTGCAAAGCTCGACGGCGGTCGCGAGGGCCATCCACGGAAGCGCCGCAGGCAGAACCGTGACCAGCCACGCCATCGTGATGATCTGCGCCATGATGTCGGCGAACCTGTCGACGCCCGAGCCGAAGATGCTGCACTGATTCGCACGGCGGGCGATGGGGCCATCGATCCAGTCGAGCAGCGTCGAGCTGAGTAACAGAATCGCGGTGAGCCAGCGGAGCTGCGAGATCGCTGTGACGCCGGCTATCAGACACAAAATCACGCGCGCGTAGCCGATCACGTTGGCGTAATAGCCCTTGATGTCGGAGAATCGCGTCTGACCGGAGGGTGCGGCGCCGCCCTCCACCCACTTGCCGTTTCGAAAAACGAGGACCTCGTCGGATAACATGACGCTATTGGAAATATTACACGCCGATGACAAAAACACCGAGTCCTGGCTGGAGGTTTGGCGAAAAAAAGGGCGCGCTGCGTCCGGCAGGTCAACTTACCGGGCGGCCGACCTGTTCGCGGCCGATGGTTTCGACGGCTCGATGGCGCAGACCAACGCGGCTGCGCAGAGCCACATGCGCCGCCTGATCGTCGACAATCTGCGAATCGAGAATCGGGATCGAGAGCGGAATGCGCGTGCTCGAAGTGGGCTGCGGCGCAGGCGCGGTCCTGTCTCTTCTGGTGAATAGCGGCGCGGCGCTAACCGGCGTGGATTACTCGGAACCGCACATCGCGATCGCGCGCAAAGTGCTCCCGGATGTTGACCTGCGTGTGGGCGAAGCCGCGGTGCTTCCGTTCGATGCCGCCGCGTTCGACGCTGTCTTTTTTTATGGTGTGTTTCTTTATTTTCCGGACCTCACCTATGCGGCACAGGCGATCGAGGAAATGCTGCGTGTGGCGCGTCCCGGCGCTCCGCTGCTGATTATGGATATTCCCGACGAGGCGACGCGCGAGGCTTGCGAGACCGCGCGCCGCGAAGCCGGCGCCTCCATGAAACCGCCGCATTGCTATTACCCGCGTGCGTTTTTCGAATGCTTCGCCGCGGAGCACGGGCGCTCATGCCGCGTTTCCGATCAGCAGGTTCCGGGCTACGGGAATTCCCGCTTCCGCTTCAACGCGCTTCTGTAGGATTGCCCTTCTGTAGGATTGAAACTTGCTGCGGATATTCCAATACTTCCGGCCCTACCGGGCGCGGCTGATCCCCATCGTGCTGGCATCCGCTCTGGAGATGCTCTTCAACGCGCAGATTCCTCTGAGCGTAAAGTTTATGATCGATCGCGCTCTGACGGGCCACGACCAGCGCATGATGATGCTGATTCTGGGCGCACTGGCGGCCGGGATCGTCGTGGTCTCCATCACCTCCATGGCGCGCGATTACTTCTATACGAAGATCGTGAGCCGTATCGTCTGCTCGCTGCGTGAACGCATGTTCGAGCACCTGCAGCGGCTTTCGCTCGACTACTACGCGCGCAACGGCGCGGGCGACATCATGTCCCGCTTCTCGAACGACATCAGCACAGTCGAGACGGGACTCGCAGCCGGGGTTGCGTGGGGCCTGCAGCCGCTGATGGATCTCATCCTCTCAGCGGTGCTGGTATTTGCCATGGAGTGGCGCCTTGCGGCGCTCGGAATTCTGTTGTGCCCGTTCTGCGTCCTGGGCCCGCGCCTCCTCTCGAAGCGCGCGACGGCGGCGAGCCTCGTCAGGCAGGAGCACGAGAGCGGAATGATGTCGTCATTGCAGGAGACTCTGATGGCGCCGAATCTGGTGCGCGCGTTCAACCTGCAGGATGTTTTCACCGCCAGGTTTCGCAAGCGGAACGAAGCCCTGTTCGGTGCGGGCATCCGCCTCGGGTTTCTGAGTTCGCTTATGGAGCGGTCGGCGAGTTTCGGCACGCTGCTGCTGCAGGCGGTGGTGATGGGGATCTCGGGATATCTCGCGTTTCGCGGTGTGATTACCGTCGGCACGTTCGCGGCGTTTCAGGCGCTGTTTGTTTCGCTCAGTTACTCCTTCATGTATCTCGCGCAATATACGCCGAATCTGATCAATGCGAGCGGCGGTCTGGCGCGGATCGAAGAACTGCTGCAGGAGAATGCGCGCGTTGTGGACGCAGATGGCGCGACCGAACTCTCGCTTCTGCGCGACGCGATCGAACTGCGGGACGTGCAGTTCAGCTACAACGGGGAAGTGCGCAATCTCGACGGAGTCAGTCTGCGCATCCCGCGCGGAGCGTCGGTTGCATTCGTTGGGCGCCAGCGGCTCGGGCAAGAGCACTGTGCTGAATCTGCTGATGCGGTTTTTCGATCCTGCCGGCGGCGCGGTGCTTTTCGACGGCGCAGATGTCCGGAGCGCGAAACAGGCGTCGCTGAGGGCGCAGACTGCGGTTGTGTTCCAGGAGGGTTTCCTATTCAATACGACTCTGCGGGAGAACATCGCGCTGGCCCGAAGCGGCGCCACTGAGCAGGAGATTGTGGACGCCGCAAAGGCCGCGGAGATCCATGATTTCATCGCGGCTCTCCCGGAGGGCTATGACACCCTGGCGGGCGAGCGCGGCAGTCGGCTATCGGGGGGACAGCGGCAGCGCGTGGCGATCGCCCGCGCCGTTCTGCGCAATCCCGCGATCCTGCTGCTGGACGAAGCGACGTCCGCGCTTGACCCGGCCACCGAGCATGCGATCAATCTGACGCTGGAGCGGATTGCGCGCGGGCGCACGATGATTTCGGTCACGCACAGGTTGAGGCCGGTCGTAAACATGGACCGGATCTTTCTGTTCGATCGCGGCAAGCTCGCTGAGGAGGGGCGCCATGAAGCCCTGCTGCAGGCCGGGGGCATTTACGCGAAGATGTGGCAGAAGCAATCCGGGGTGCAGGTGCGCGGCGGACACCGACCGGGCCACGGTCGACGCCGCATGGCTGCGCGAGATTCCGTTGATGAAGGGCGTGAGTCTGGAAACGCTCGGAAAGATGACGCACTGGTTCGGCACTGAGCTTTTTGCGGCCAGCCGTGTAATCGTTCAGCAGGGCGATGTGGGCGATCGCTTTTACATCCTGGTGCGCGGCGAGGCAGGCGTGTCGCGCGAGGACGACGGGCGGATCGTGAGTTTGGGGAAATTGCAGGATGGCGATTATTTCGGCGAGATGGCTTTGTTGAGCGATCAGCCGCGCAACGCCACGGTACGTACCCTGACGGATTGCGTTTGCCTTTCGCTGCCGCGCGATCTCTTCGACCGGCTTCTGGCAAGTGAGCCGGAGCTGCGCGAGAATCTCCAGAAAGCGGCGGCCGCGCGCGGCGGGGCAAGTTAAGGAGGCATTACTATATTGCAAAATGTGGGGCGGCCAATTGTGGGCGGCCAATAGTAGCCGCTGCCGCCTTTCAGGCGGCTGGACTGGCTGAAAAGCCAGTCCGCAGGCAGGATTGCCGGCCCCACGTCTGACAACACAGACGCCTGGAACAAGTTTGCGGCAATGCCGCGCTGTGCCACCATCCTGCCGGCCCCGAATACTGTAGCCCCCAAGCCCACGGCTCGCTCAGTTGCTATTTGCCGCTGGTTCGCGTCAGTCCGATCATTGAGAAACCGTCGGACAACGTGATGACTTCGGTCTTGCCAGGATTCGGCCGTTTCCACTCCTGAATGACCAGCTGGCCGGTAAACGTAGAGCCGCTGAAATCGGAGTTATGGATTATCTCTTTAACGACCAGGTTTCCGTTGACCAACGAACCCTTCGGCAAGAACCGGACGATTTTCGCCGAGCCCTCCCAAAAGAGCGTGGCGTCGAGTCTCCCGTCGCTGATCTCAACCTCGGCATCGCCCTTCAATACGGTCCACGGTGGATCGGCATTGTTTTGTGCTTTGATCCAATGCCACTGCTTGCCTCCGGCGAACATCGCCGGGGCAAGACACAGGAGAAGAACTGCGATCCGGGTCAGCGGCTTCAACTACTTCGCTTTCCCGCCTTCGCCGGTTGTGTAGTGTTGCAGATCTTTTTCGCCTTCAACACAGGCGTATTCCATCTGCTCATAATTGGCGTCGCGATTGCGAACCAGATTGAATTGGATCGTCCACGGGCGGGTGAAGACCTTCACATCGTCGATCGTCGCCTTGTAGTCGATGGTCCGGTAATCCTTCATGGTGAACCGCTCGACAACGTGCAGGGCATCGCTATGGAAGTTGGCCGCCATATCGAACCACGTGCCGGGATTCTGGTTGGTCACGTCCACCACGAGGGTGTCGCCTTCCCAGTGTCCGCGTGAATCGCCTTCGAACAGGCGGATGGCGTCGGCGATGTGCGGGCGGCCGTCGAGCGGAATGATGCGGTAGGAGTGGAAGGCCTCGTAGAGCAGAAGCACGCTGCCTTTGGGCTGCAGAATCTGAAATCCGAATGGCGTGTACATCTGGCGGGGCACGCCGGAGAGATAACAGTGCGCCTGTGGGTCCTCGAAGAGATGATGCGCGGAGAGATCCTTCTTCTTTTCGAGCGCCCAGGGCTGGTAGGGGATCTTGCCATCGGCGGGATCGACGATCACGCCCCTGCCGGCGGGCACGCCGAACTCGGCTTTTTCGTGCGTTTCCACGTCGAACGCCGTGAAGAAGTTGGCGGTTTCCCAGTAGCCCTGCATGTCGGGCTTTCCATCGGCCAGACGTTTGAAGGGCGGGGCCGGGGCTTGCGCGCCGCCACGGCCACGACCTCCGCCTGCGGGCGCCTGCGCGGAAAGCAAGCAGGGAAAAACCATGAGTGCCGCGAAGCCGATTACGGCCAGGCTTCTTACCGCTCCCTTACGGTCGCGGCTCTGAAGGCTCGTTACCGAGCCGCGCGCGAGACTATTCATGGAGGCCGGGTGCGTTTTCTCTGTATACATGACACTCGTACTCATACAGCTCGGCGTTTTTTTCGGTGTGGCGGTAGAGCGGGAGTCTGATCGTCCAGGGCTTGCGTGAAGACTTTGGGATCTTCGATGGTGGCCTCGTAGGTCATGGTGTCCGGCGAGGTTTTGGTGTAACGCTCGATGACATGCAGCCCTTCGCCGTGGAAGTTGCCCGAGGGGTCGAGCCACGTCGAAGCCTCGTTGTCCGCCACATCGACAACCAAGGTGTTGCCGACCCACTTGCCGCGCGAATCGCCCATCCAGAAATCGATATCCGGCAGGTGCTCCTGCTTGCTCATGTGGATGGTGCGGGAGGCGTGGACGTACTCGTAGGTGATGGCGACAAACTCCGGCGTCTGGAAGATCTGGAACGGATACGGCATGTACGTGATGCGGGGGACGCCAGGCAGGAAGCACTTCGAAACCGGATCGGCCGTGGCCCGGTTCTTAAAGTTCTCTTTTTGCTGTGTCGCGGCCCAGGGCTGATACGGAATCTTGCCATCGGCAGGATCGACGATGACGCTTTCGCCGGCGCGGATACCGGCGTCGGCGCTATGAGCTTCGAGGTTGCCGGGCGAGTTGCGCACTTCCCAGATGCCCTGAAGATCGTGGCTATCGCTGCCCGTATCGGCGGCGAAACAAGTTGCCGCCGCGAGCAGCAAAAATACTCCTGAACGCATTTATTTCTTGTCGCCGCCCACGGGGCCGCCGTCGCCGGTGGTGCCGGTGAAGAACCGCTTGCCGTCGGGAGTCGTGACGGTGCGGGCGTTCAAAGTGTGCGTGCCGTCTTTGGCCATAAAGCCGTCGACTACGATTTCGTCGCCGGGCTTCAGGCTGTCTTTCCGCCAACCTTGCCGGTAGAGCATGTTGGGAGGGGCGGTTTCACAGCCCCAGTTCGAGGTGACGCCCTTGTCATCGACCACATCGAGGTAAACCCAGGAATGCGGGTTCACCCAGTCGAACTTGGTGACTTTGCCTTTGATGGTGATTGCCTTCGTACCGTCGTATTCGGCGGCAAAAGAATGATGGCCGAACGCAGACGGCACGGCAAGGGCGCCGAGGATCGCGGCGGCGAGACTTACCAGGATTGCCTTCTTCATAAAACTGTTTTCCTGTTATGCTGCGCCAGCGAGTGTGGCGGTTTCCGGCACTTTGATCGGTTCCAGCTGCGCTCTGATTTCGTCCCAGCGGTCTTTTTGCCACGGCGGGAGATGGAGGTCCGTGCCAAGCGTTTCGGCGGGCTCATCCTTTTCAAAGCCGCCGGGGACGTTGCAGCAGCTTTCGACCAGGATGCCTCCTGGGCTGCGGCAGTACATGGAGTGGAAGTAAAACCGGTCTTTGATCTCGGAGGCGTCGGTGTAGCCGAGTTCTTCGTAGATGGCCTTCTGCTGGGCGAGCGCGTCGTCATCGGCAGCCCACAACGCGATGTGGTGCACGGTGCCGGCGCCGAAGCCCCAGCTTCCCTGTTTGCGATCGGGCTCCTCGACCAGCGTGATGGTCTTGTTGGCGCCGCCTGTGCCGGTTTCGAAACGATGGTATGCGCCATCGGTGCCGGTTTTGCGGAAGCCCAGCGCTTCCTCGAAGAAGTGCTGGATCTCGCCCACCTCGCGCACGGAGAGCACTGCGCCGAAGAAGCCGTGGATCGCCTCGCCCTTGCCGACTTCAGGAGTGGTCCAGCCTTCGCGCTTGTCCGCGGGGTCTTCGATGACCTCGTAGCTCAGGCCGGAGGGATGGCGAAAACGAATATAAGACTGACCGAAGCGCTCGGCGGCCGGATCCTGATCCACGCCGTGGCGTTTGAACTGGTCTTTCCAGAACGGCAGAGTGCCTTTGGAGACCGTGAACGACGTGGCCTGAACCTGGCCCGATCCGGGGCGTCCAGTCTTGCGGCCGTACGGGAACGTGGTCATCACCGACCCGGGCTCGATGTTGCGGTTCGAGTAATAGAGGTGATAGATCGGAATCGAGCCGTCCATGAGAACGGTCTGCTTGGCCATACGGAGGCCGACGGCCTGAGTGAAGAAAGTGACGTCTTCCTGCGCCCCGCCAGCACAGGCGGTGATGTGATGATAGCCGGTTAACGGATACTCCATGATTCCTCTATTCCAGATGAATTAATAATTGCCAGTAATCTGTATCTGTGGCTGTTTCGCGTGCACTGCAGTATGCATGCAATATTCGCCAGATAAACTCTATCATCCGGCCTGACCGCCAGTCAACGGAGCAGAGGCCGCTGGGGAGATGCGCTGAACTGAGCCGCGACTGTCAAGGAGCGGTAACGGCATCCCCGGGTATGAGGTATTTCATCACGTTCTCCTGCTATGGATCGCGCCTGCACGGCGACAAAACCGGCTCCGTAGATCGGAAACACAATGTTTTTGGCGGCCGATTAGCGGAGGCGAATGCAGGGCGTGTTGCGGCAATGCGCGAGGAGATGGATCAGCCCCCTTATTTCCTTGATCAGGTGCGCCGTAAGGCTGTCCTCGACGCTCTGCGCGAGGTCTGTTTGCACCAAGGCTGGAGCCTCTGGGCCGCACATGTTCGAACCAATCACGTTCATGTGATCGTAGAGGCAGACGTGCGCCCCGAAAAGGTTATCATGCTTTCAAATCCTATGCCAGCCGTGCTTTGGACCGCTTGGGGATCGACGAACCGGAGCGGAAACGATGGGCGCGCCACGGCAGCACGCGCTGGTTATGGAAGGATGAGGACGCACAGGAATCGGTTCGCTACGTCGTTTACGAACAAGGGGAACCGATGGAAGTTTACCTGGCAGCCCGTGGTAGAAGTGCGAAAACCTTCAGCTGTGGCTGGGAGCTGGAAAAACCAGACGAAGTGAAAACGAGCCGGAGATGGGCTCGTTTTCTCCTGCTAATTCGTTCCAGCGCGCCGTCCATGCCGTCATCGCGATCTGGACAAGCAAAATCGTATCTGAGAGACCCTGCAGGGTCCTCGGTTTGCCGATTCCTGAAGATTTCCGGACCAGCAGCGCCAGATTGAATCCGACTGCGTGGAACAGAAGCCGCTTGAGAATGTTCTTTTGACCCTTGAGGTGGGTTCGTCTCATGCCGCCGGTTTCGTACATGTGGGCAAAACTTCTTTCGGTCAACTCCGTGCGCAGCTTCTGCAGGTCCTTGCCGCGCCGTCCTCTCATCCGCCGCCGATTCCCGTACACCTGCTTCTGCTCTTTTTCCTTGCCGTCCCAAGCTCGCGGGTCAGTCAATGCGGCGGTAAGTTCCATCAGGCCTTCTTCGCCCAGTACCTTCACGAACCAGCGGAACACCGCTTTGTGCGTTTCCACTGGCATCAGACGGCGCGTCCGCGACATTGTCGAATGATCCGGCGTCGATTCGATAACACTGAAGCCCAGAAAATCCCGCAACGAAAGCGAGTCCGCTACACGCCACGCAATTCCCCGTTCCGAATCGATTCCTTCAAAGTAGCCGAGCAGGAGCATCCGGAAATACACACCCGGAGCCATACTCGGTCGACCCATGACCGGCTTGTAAAAACGCTTGCACAGGTGCTCCAGGCGTTTGTCGACCTTGTTCCGCTCCAGGATGTCGTTGACCTTCGTGTAGAACGGGTGACTCGCCGCCTGGGGAATTTCCTGCGCGCTGAAAAACAGCGCGTTCTGCTTCGGCTTGCGCTTGCCCATCGCCATACTGCTTATGACGTCTGAAACATTTCAGAGGTCACATGTTTGGAAGGTAAATCGGACTTTTACCACGCGCTGCTGGGAGACCTGCGATAGTACCGCTCCTTCACAGTCGCGGATTGGAACGAATGACGTCGAACACGCGGTGCCGTGCGCCGCCTACAAACTGACCAGTTTAGCGCCTGCCAGAACGTCGATCCGTTCGCGGTGCCGCAGCGCGTCTTCGAAGTTGCGCCGTGCGACGCGGGCGTGCTCGCGGGCAATTGATTCGGCGCGCATTCCTTCATGATGCGCGATGGCGTCGACAAGGGTGACGTGCTGGTCGGCGGAGATCAGAAATAGTTCGCGCAGGTCGTTCGAAATATATTGCCGTTTCAGAAATGCGCTCGGGGAAGCAAAGGGCAGGCAGCAGGCGCGATCGATCGCGCGCCGCAGCATGCGGCTGCCGGAGAGATCGAGCAGCGCAGCGTGAAACCGCGCGTTGAGATCGATGTAGTGCGTGAAGGCGTCGATCGACATCTTCGGCTTGCGAATGAGAGTGAGAATCTCCTGGCTGAGCGCAGCGAGCGGCTCGAGAGTCCGCGGATCTGTGAGCCGTTCGGCGGCCATGCGGGCAGCGGCGCCTTCGAGCACCCCCCGCAGTTCGATCGAATCGTACATGTCTTCCACGGAAAAGGCCTGAACCCGGAATCCCCGCTTGGGCATGACTTCGAGAAAACCTTCGTTCGCCAACCGTTCGAGAGCGAGATGAAGCGGTATCCGGGAGACGTTCAACTGGGCGGCGAGAGGAACTTCGCGAATTTTTTCGCCGGGCCGCAACTTGCCCTGAACCAGCAGTTCGCGCAACGCGAGCGTCGCCCGCGCCGTCTGCGACGAAGATCCCGATTCGCCTGCCGAACCCGATTCCCGGACTGCCCCCGAGTCCCGGACCGCCAAAGTCGGCCTGTCGTTCGTTAGTTTGCCGCTCTGCAACTCCACGCTAGTATTGTTATCGGGCGTGCTTGACGTTGACAGTGTGTCTTCCTCAGGTATAAACTGTAGCACAAACAGAAAATTGCATGCATTTTGCAGCATCGCGCGTCTAAGCTTCCGGGCGCCGAGCTGAAAGACCCCGCTGACTGACGAAGCACACGAAAGGCATTCGCTCGATGAGCACCAGATTATTCGCCGCAATCACAGTATTTGGCTTGACCGCCGCTACCCTTATGGCCCAGGCGCCGCCCGCCGGCCCGGGAGGTCCCGGACGGGGCCGCGGACCGGGGCGTGGAGATGGAGCCTCGACGGCGCCAGCGCCCAAAGACGCCGCAGGGCATCCTGACATTTCGGGAGCCTGGAATCCGAATGCGATTCAATATAACGTCGACATGGTTCGGGCGGGAATCAAGCCCCCGTTTCTGCCGTGGGCGGAGAAGGCCTATCACGAAGCCAAGGCGCAGGACGATCCGGAAGCCCACTGCCTGCCGCCTGGAATACCGCGCATGAGCACGACTCCGTATCCGTTTCGGATTATGCAGTCGCCGGGAATTACCCTGATCGTCTATGAGGGTGGCGCGCATGTGTGGCGTCAGATCTTCACCGACGGCCGACCGCATGAAAAAGACCCGAATCCAACCTGGCTCGGGGATTCGATCGGCAAGTGGGATGGAGACACCTTCGTGGTCGATACGATCGGCTTGAACGGCAAAGCCTGGATCGACGAATCGGGCCTGCCCGAGACCGATAAGATGCACGTAATCGAACGGTTCCGCCGGGTGGACATGGGACACCTCGAGATCGAACATACGGTGGACGATCCCGGCGCTTATTCGGAGCCCTGGAAATTCACCACTCATCCCACCCAGTTAAAGGGCGAGATGCTGGAATACATTTGCCAGGAGAACAACCGGGACGTGAGTCATATTAACGGGCTCGCCAAACCCTGACGCGGGTTGCAGCCGAACAACTGACGAAATTATCGACATGCAGAAGGACGTGCTGAAGAATCTCGATCTCAAGGTCGTCGCGATCATCGGCGACCTTGTTACGAGCCGAAGCGTGTCGACGACGGCAGCTAACCTCTCGATCCGCCAATCGACCGTCAGCATGGCTCTGGCGAGACTGCGGAAGCATTTCGACGATCCGTTATTCGTAAGAACCTCAGCGGGGATGGAGCCTACCCCGCGGGGTTCCGAGCTGATCGAAGTGTTGAAGAGCGCGGAGTTTTATCTGCGCAAGGCGCTGGAACACAGAGTTGCTTTCAATCCCGCGAACTCAGACCGCGTGTTCCGAGTCTGCTCGACCGACATTGCGCAGCTGACTCTGCTTCCGACGCTGCTGAAGAGGCTTAAGCGAATCAGTCCGGGCGTCACGGTCACGTTATCTAATATCTCCGACCAGACGCCCTGTCTGCTGGAATCGGGAGATGTGGACTTAGCGGTAGGATTCGTGCATCCCAAAGGCACGGGCTTCTACGGGCAGCGATTGTTTCAGGATCGGTTTGTTTGTGCCTTGCAAACCGATCACCCGCGGGTCGGGAAGACCCTGACTACAAGCCAGTTCGAATCGGAGTTCCACGTCGCGGTAACGACCAGCGGCACAGGTCATTCGATCGTGGAAGAGACACTTGCTGCAAACAGGATTCGCCGGCAGATCGGACTACGCGTGCCAAGTTTCCTTGGCCTGGGACCTATCCTGGCAAATACCGATCTTATTGCCATTCTTCCCGAGCAACTCGGTGTATATCTTGCGCAGTCCGGGAAGGTCAGACTGGTAGGGCTTCCGCTTGAGATCCCACCCTACTTTATTTACCAGATGTGGCATGAGCGGCTGATGCACGATGCGGCGAGCCAGTGGTTCCGAAAGGTTGTTGCCGGGCTCTTCCTGCGTACACCGGGAAGCCAGCCGGGTGCGACGGAGACATTCCGGACGAGCATGGATCCTCAGCTGGAACGCAGAACCCTGGCTTCGTAAGCGGGTACTGAAAAGGGGCTTTTCGTTACCGCTTGCTGACGCGCGCGGCTCAGGTGAACCCCTCGGAATCTGCACCAGTCTTTCTGATCGGCGACTCGCTTGTGACTATCAAGCGCGTTGATGCACATTATCCGTCGCCGACCATCGACTCCTGACCACGATCCTATTATGCTGGTCTTCTAGAACTACCCTCAGGCTTATGCCTGACAACACTTGACTAAGAGATAACTGTGACGACTTCCACTTTACCTCTTGAAACCGAGTTACTCGTCCTACCTTCGCACGACAGGAATTCCGGTATCGTAGTGCGGCACTACGGGCTGGATGGGAAAGGCGGCGCCAACTTCCAGGCCATAGGCCGCGAGGTAGGACTTAGCCGTGAAAGAGTGCGCCAGATCGTATCGGAGGCGGATCCGCGCTGGTACTTCAGGCAAAGTGGTGTCCCCGCACTGGAACGGGTTATCGAGATCGTTACCACAAGCTTACCGGCGCCGGCCGCAAGCGTGGAGACGAGACTGCGGGCCGAAGGAGTCACCTCACAACTGTTTCGCCTTGAAGGAATCATCGAAATCGCAATTCTGCTGCAGCGCAAGGCGCCATTTCGCGTGACCCGTCTCAAGGGAAAAAGATTCGTGGTGGGGATCGACTATCCGCGGTTCCAGGACATCGTCAGCAAGGCGCGCAGAACCGTTCGCCGCCACGGGATGGCCCTGCTTGGCGAGTGCCTGCCGGGAGATCGTAAGGCGCGGTACGGACAGCGGGAATCGGCACTCCTTGAGGAGGTCCTTGCGGCCCAGAAAGATTTTCGGTGGCTTGACCGTCAGGCGGGGTGGTTCTGGCTTTCCGACGTCAGAATGAACCGGGTTGTGAACCGCATCAGGAAAATGTTTGCGGTCGCCGGCTCACTCGGGATCGCCGACATACGCGCCGGCCTCGCGAGGATGGGAGACCCTCCCGCGCCGGACGCAATCCTGCTGGAATTCTGCCGTCAGATGCCGGAGCTTTCCGTTGACGCAGAGACGGTGAGAGCAAAGTCGGAGATCAGTGCCGGCAAAGTGTTGAATCCGACCGAGAGGGCTATCTTCCGCCTGTTGTCGGAGCACAATGGCTGCCTGTCGAACGCGGAACTGATTTGCAAGACCCGGGCGCTGGGAATGAAGCGCCCAAGCTTCTATCAATGCGTAACCTGGTCGCCGATTGTTTCCCGATACAAGCGCGGCCATTACCGCCTGATCGGCGCTGCCCAGGCGGGCGGGACCGCATCCTGACGGTTTAATCCCTGAACGATTACCTGGCTGCGGCCTGAGCTCTTGCCTTCACTCGGCCCGGGGGCTTTCCACTCGTACGGAAGAACGTCTGCTTGTACTGTTCGTGCAGCCGGAAGAACGGCTCGAGGCTTTGCATCAAACGCTCCCGGTTGAGCCGGATGTGCGCCCGCATGGCTTCAGCAGCAGCAGCCGGCGTTCCGCTCGCCAGTATCCGGAGCAATTCGGTGTGGCAGCCCTGCGGCGGCCCGGATTCATAAGCTTCCAGAGTGCCCAGCCAAGCTGATGACAGAGCAAGGCTTGTGCCGATAGCATCCATCAGGGCGTCACAACGCGCACAGGCGGCGATGCGCATGTGCATCTCCTGGTGAAGGGCCGCGTAGGCGAGCGGATCGCGATGCTGCCGGGCGCGCCGCGTCTCCACGCGCGCTGCCAGATTCAGCATGGCGGCACGTTCCTCTTCTGTAGAGCGCTCCACAAACAACATCGCCGCCTGAGCTTCCAACGCTTCGGCCATAACGAAGTGGCCCTCTACATCCTGCCGGGAGGGAATACGGAGCCGGGTGCCGGCGCGGGGGCGCCGCTCCAGCAGTCCATCCCATTCCAGACGCAGGAAGGCCTCTGAGGCGGGCAGAAAACTCATGCCCAGCTCCGCCGCGATCCTTCGCCTCGAGAGGATCTCGCCGGGCGCAAAATCACCCTGCATGATTCTTCGATGGAGGCTCTCGTAGGCCGCACGGGCAAGACCGCTGCCGCTCCTCGATGACCGGGACCTCACCGTTGCCGGAGGCTGGATGCTCGAGTTCAACGCGCCCTTGCGGCTGAGGCTTGCGATCTTAAGCGTTCTCAATCTGTGGCAATTGTAGAGTCAGAAGGACAGCTTGTCGATGGCGGCGGGATGATAGACGGCATCACGCATATTGATACGTCTGATTGATTGGAGTCGTGAAACAGGTCGGGCCGGATTCCTGAGAACCCGGCCCGAGTGAACTTCGCGAAAAAGGTAATGCCCGCCTGACTAAGTCGAGCGATAAGCGACGCGCGCTACTTCCGAATAAGGAACCGGAGAAACAGTAGCCCCGATTTCAACCTGAACGTGGCTCTCGACGGTCGGCCTGGATCCCGTGCCTGGCTGTTCACCCCAGACGAAAGTTTACGTGGTTGCCCGGATAAGCTTCGTCGTTATCCAGGATCGCCAGCGTCAGCATGCGTGCCCTCATTGGAGCTGTAGCCAACCCAGGTTGAGATACCGATGGTCTTGCCGTTCTTCATAACCTTGTCGTAAGGCCACGTAGAGTATACGGCCGAGGGGAAGTCGAAGTACTTGGCGCGGTCGCCTTTTTCAAACATGGTTCCGATCGCCTTCATGACTTCCGGGGTATCCAGCGCCAGAGTGACTTTGGTACGCTTCGGGTTGGCGGCGATCTTCTCCAGCGCTTCCCGCCCGATAAAGTCGTGATCGAACTTGACGACCGACCCGTAGCCCAGGTCATAGGGCGTCAGGTAATAATCTTCGATGTTCGGGGAGTAGAAGCTTCCACCGAGCGAACCGGTCGCCTCCCAGGCAGTGGCCGGCAGCCACTCACGGTATGCCTTCATCTTGTCGCCGCTGTAGATCGCGGGGAGAGGCGAAGGAATCCAGCCCGATTCCAAAGTATTCGAGGAATAGGCCCGGGCACCCGATAACCGCAATCCGAACTCCTGACCGGCCTCGACGATCGCCGCTTTTACCGTTTCGCCCTCCTCCCAGGGTCCGAACAATTCGAAGCCAGGCTGACCAACCATGCCGTGACGCAGCACGCGGACTGATTTCCCTGCGATCGTGAAGGTCGACATCTGGAAGAACTTGACCTCAGGCGTCGGGGCGCCGAGCACCTTATCCATCAGCTTCAGTGCGTTCGGACCCTGCACCTGAAACCGGTACGCCTTGCGCACTACGGGACCCTTCTGTTCGGCGGCTCTGTCGTCGCGCGTCAGTTTGGCGTTGTAGCCACCCGTCTCGCAATGGTACTGGACCCAGTTGTGAACCGAGGGGCGTCCCACGATGTTGAACAGGTTCGTCTTCGAGCCCAAAGAGAACCACGTCGCCGATCACGTAACCGTCGTAATTGCAGACGACATACTGCTTGGCCTTGTTCGGACCGAAATTCTTGAATGTGTTGACGCCGAGGTCGGACAGCAGCTTCAGGGCGTCCGGACCTTCCACATACATGTCGGTCATGTGATACGACTGGTTGAACAAAATGCACGTCTTCTGCCAGGCGCGCTGCTCATCCCGCCAGTTCGTGTATTCGGCCGGCACCACGGGATATACGTGAGGCCCTGTCACGGAATTGCGCAGCAGCTCCACCGGCGAGGCTTTCTCCAGGAGCGATTCCAGGCTGCGGCCGCTCATAGCGAGCACCACCAGGGTGTGTTGGCGTGTGAGCGAGGTTCAGCGTTGAATGGACCGAGCCTGGCTGGCTCGAAACGGTCGTTGTAAATAGTCATGATTGAGGATTGGCGGCAATCGTTTAAAATGCATGCATTATGCCCGCCGTGCTGAATTATATCGAGCGGGCCGCGGTACTGTCAATGAAAGCACATGTTCGGGTTTGGGTCGCTGGAAGCGCCCCGCGAGTGCCCCGGCCGCCTCCCCGCTATAGCCACGCTTGCTCCGGTTCCCCGGAATGCTGGAGCCATCCGGCAGATTGTTGACTCCTGCCGCCCTGTGGCAGAGGCTTGTTCCAGGTGCGGACGAAACGCGGGCGTCTCGTTAGGCCAACGCCGGCTGAAAATAGCCTCTGTCGAAACTCCCGGACCGCCGTTGTTGACACGCGCGGCTTTGTAAGATCGATGCTTTACTGAGCCGCGACTGCGAAGGAGCAGTTTTCGACACAGGCTGTTAACCTGTGAGGGTCATGTCGCCCAAAAAGACGTCGCAAAAAACAATTCCCGGCGGTGTGGTGCACGACCTGCCGGCAGACCTGAAAAAAGCACTTACCTCCAACCCGCAAGCGTTGACAACATGGGAGGATATTACACCGCTCGCACGCAACGAATGGATCTGTTGGATCGAGTCAGCGAAGAAAACAGAAACCAGAAGCCACCGGATCGATTGGGGCTGTTCCAGCCTCAGGGACGGAAAGCGGCGCCCCTGTTGTTGGCCCGGATGCGCCCACCGCTGATTCCAGCAGGATGTGTCGGCGGGGCGTTCACGTCAGGCTCGCCGCGCTGCCTCGATGGCGGCGACGTCGATCTTCTTCATCGTCATCATCGCCTCGAATGCGCGCTTTGCCTCACCGCCGCCAGCGGCCATCGCATCGGTGAGCGCGCGCGGAGTGATCTGCCAGGAAAGGCCCCACCGGTCCTTGCACCATCCGCACGCGCTTTCCGCGCCGCCATTGCCGACGATCGCATTCCAGTAACGGTCCGTCTCTTCCTGATTGTCCGTCGCGATCTGGAAGGAAAAGGCCTCGCTGTGCTTGAAGGTCGGGCCGCCGTTGAGACCGAGACAGGGAATGCCGACTACTGTGAACTCGACCGTCAGCACATCGCCCTTCTTGCCGCCTGGATAATCGCCCGGAGCCTCGTGAACGGCAGTAACTTTACTATCCGGAAAGGTGGCGGCGTAAAAACGCGCGGCCTGCTCAGCGTCTTTGTCGAACCAGAGGCAGATCGTGTTCTTTGGCTTCATATTCGCGTGCTATTTGTGCTCGTGCCTTTCTGAATCATATCGCTGACGGGGACCGGCCGGAGCATTTTCCCAAATAGTGTGCACCGCTTGCTGACGCGCGCGGCTCTGTTTCCGAGCCGCGACATTCATGGTAGGTAAATGTCAAGCGAAGACGCAAAATTCCCGGGGCTTCCGTGAGGAAGACCATAATCAGCAACTGGGCGCAAGCACGGAACAGCGTTTTTGATCTTTGCCGAAGGGGATCCGGAACAGGCCGGTCACCAGACATTCATTTGCCGGATCGTGTCCCGGGGAACACGTCACGGAAGATTGAGTCGTAGCTAAACCCTCCAGCCCCAAAACAGTAAAAACGGCGGCATAACAGGAGCCTGTTTGCCGAGTCGCGGCTCCGCGGGGTCTGGAGGGAACCTGTTCACAACGGCTGCGCCATTGTGCGAGTCAAACGCCGAAGCGCCTCACCCGGATGAGTCTGGCCGGCTATTCCTCAGCGAGTTGGTCGCCACCAGTGCTCGCCTCCGCTTCACCGGCAAGAGAACTGATTCACTCGGATAGATCTGCATGCCTGAAAAAACGCACGCTCAGGCCGCCTCTATATGTTCGCCGGCGGCTTCACGCTGGCCGGCGAAGAAAGCCCGGTCGGCCGCCATCAGATAAGCCACCAGTTTGCGCGCCACCGCCAGCGTCGCCCGATTGCGATGTCCGCCTTTTGCAATCGCTTTACCATGGACTTCTTTCAGCTTCTCGTTGTACATCGGCGCCAGTTTCGCAGTTTCGATCAGCGCGCTCTGCAGATACGCGTTGCGTTGTTTGGAAAGCGGCCCGCGCTTCTGCTGGCCGGCCGATTCGCGCAGCGCGCTGGTCAGCCCGCAATAACTCATGGCATGTTTGATCGAAGGAAAACGCTCCGGCGTGGCTGCTTCCAGTGCCCAGCCCAACGCCGTCACTGTCCCCACTCCGTCAATCCGGCATAACGCTTTCACTCGCTCCTCCAGAGCAGGATGACGCGCCAGCATACCCTTCAGCCGCCGGTCCATGGCCTGCAGGGTCGTCATCTGGGCGCGATTGAACTCCAGCAGTGGCCGCAGTTCCTGGCCGATCCACTCGTTGTCCTTCACCAGGCTCTCGAAATAGCGTTTGCCGTGCAGACGGCGTCGTTCGTATTCCACCCCGGCCCCCATCAGCAATCCCGCCGTCTTGTTCTTGAACATCACGGTTTCTTCCACCAGCAGGCGCCGGAATCGCAACTGCCGCCGCAACGCGCCCAGTTCCGGCGAAATTACGAAACAGGACGGAAACAGGTTGCACCGCAGCAGGTCCGCAATGGTGCGCGCATCGATCTTGTCGCTCTTTTTCTTCCCCGCGCAGATTGCTTTCATGCGCGCCGCGTGCCCCATCTCGAGCTTTGCGGCATGCGGCTTCAGATGCTCGTAAATCCAGTGGCTGAATATGGTCGCTTCCATCGCGCCATGCCATGGCCCCGGCAGCGTCTTTACCCATTCGCTCAGCGCCGTTCGCGTGGCCGGAATGCTGCCCTCCTTCACGATTGCACCCTCTGCTGTCTTAACGCAGAAGGCGATCACTTGCTTATGTACGTCCAGTCCGACAAAATAAACTCGCATAGGTAGTTTCTCCACAATCGGGTTTGAACCTTCGGGCTCCTCCCTCGATTGTGGAGAATCCCGAACTCCCCTCTACCTACGCATTCAAACAGTAATGGAGCGGTATACGGTAATTGCGAAAATGCTCCAGGACGTTTCTCAGAGAGGCGGATTCGGTAAAAAAAGGGCCACGGGCTGCTAACCCCGATTGGCCCTGCCGTCATCGGGATCTTGAAGCACGCCGGCGGCCGGCGACAATACCCGCACCGAGCAGCGAACACCCGAGCAGCACGAAGCTGCCTGGCTCCGGCGTCGTCGTGGCCGCGGCGGTGACCGTGATCGACGTGAGGTTCGCGCTCAGCTCCACGACGTTGGTCCCGTCGGCATTCGCCGTGTAGTAATCGAACGTGCTCGGGAATGCCGATAACGGGTTATCCACTGTATCGAGATTGGTTGCGAGCTCGTTCTTGTCAGTCAACAACGTGTAGACCGTACCGGTCGACGGCCAGGTGGATAGCGACGACAGATCAAGCGTGAACGAGTCGTCGCTGGGTGTACCCGAAACAAGAGGGGACAGCTGCGCGGTATAGATCGCATCGAACAGGGCCGGTCCGATGGCGGCAAAGGACTGGAAGCCAGGCGCGACGGACTTGCCGCCGATCACGAAGTCAAGAAAGCTGCCGGTGCCGGAATCGAGGTCGAAGTGGCCCATCACGGTGCTTCCTATGGATTCGCCGGTGGCGCCCTCGGTCAGGTCAACGGTGCCCGTGAAGTTGGCAGTGTAAATTCCCGCCGCATTGGCAGGAGCGCCGGAAACCGCAACCAGCGCGGCGATTGCAAAAGCAGAAAGTGTGCGTTTCATTGAGTTTTCATCCTCTTTGACAGATATTTGTTTTGGGTACCGGGCAACCCGATGGTCACGCCGGCATCGTTTGAATGCGGCTTACTTGTCGTCCTTATCGTCCTTGTCGTCGCGCCTGGTATCGCCCTTATCGGCGACCTGGATCATCTGGAACTGAGTGTGCGGAAGGGGAGCCGGTGTCCCTTTCAGACCCTCCCACAGGATCTTGTTGTAGAGGTCGGCGGGAACGCGGTCTTCGCCGGAGAAGTCGAAACCGCGGGTTCTTCCAGCCCAGTATCTGGCGTTGTGAGTCGGCTTCAGGTCGGGACCTTCGGCGAACAGGACCTTCTTCGCGGCTCCACCTGCGACAACAGGGTTGTCGACTTCAGGAGTGTCGAAGCGACGGCGTAAACGTCCATGCGCCCGACGAAGTGATATCGAACACGTCAGCCATCGGCCGGGTGTAGTAGGTGTTCAGGTTGATGTGCTCAGTGCCCAGGATGTCTTCGATCGTGCGCAGCACGTTGGGCTGGCTGTAACGCGTGCTGACCACTGCGTGCTGTTTTACATACGGGCCAACGACGTAGGTCGTGGAGCGATGCGAATCGACATGGTCCGCTCCGTCCTGGGAATCGTCTTCGATGATGATGATCAGGGTGTTTGCGGCATAGGGGCTGTGGGCGACAGCTTGAACCAGGAGGCCCACGGCGTAATCGTTGTCGGCCTGCTGCAGTTCCGGGGTGTTGACTCCTCCCAGCGCCTGCGCGAAGCTGCCGGTGTGATCGTGGCTGAGGCCGCGGATCATCGTCAAGTGCGGCAGGTTGCCGTTGGTGACGAACTGCTGGAACTCGCGATTCCATTCGTTGAAGCGCCACACATCGGGATAGGCCTGATCATAGGCGCGGAAGTAGGGGTCATAGAAGCCGTTCTCGATAGATCAGTTGATTTGCCGCCGTGGTCTGGATGACGCCGGCCGTGAAAGGATCGTTGATCGGATTGGCAATGGTTCCGATGCTGCCGGGAGTGTTGGCCATCCAGCCGTAGTTACGAATCGTTCCGCCTGCGTTCAGCACCGCGTTGAAGATGTAGCCCTGCTGGTAGCCGGTTGGGCCGTCGGTCGCGGCATGGTCGCCGTCGCCCGCCAGGATGTTGGCCGTGCCACCCTTCAGCGCGGCGGTACGGCTGGAATAAGGTGTGGTCGCACCGGTCGGGTCAAAGAAGAAGTCACGGCCGGCGATGGTCTGTCAGGTTGAGGGAATGTTCCGGTTCTGGCCTTCGCCCTCATAGGAGAGACCGCGGTTCACGCGCGCGTAGTTGATCTGCTGCGTTATCGTTTCCGTGTTGGTAACACGGCCGCGCATCGACCAGGACCAGCCGTCCATCGAGCCGTCGCCCGGATCCATGAAGTTGTCCAGGGTCACGAAATTCTGCGCCATGCTGATGGAAGCTGGGCGTCACGCGCTTGCCGAACAGCGTCAGCGAAGGATCGCCGTTCGAACCGTTGCCCAGATCGCCCAGGATCTGGTCGAAGGTGCGATTTTCCTTGACGATGTAGATGATGTGCTGGATCTTCGAATGCAGGAAGCTCATCACCGCGGCATCGGACGCGGGCGGGGTGACCGAGTAAGCATTGTTCGCCGCGACCTGCGACGTCAGAGCCGAGAGGTCTCCCGGCGCCGGAACCTGCGCGCTGACCAGCGTCGCGTGTTCCAGCTGGAACTGATACTGGTTGTTGGCGTTCAGCTTGGCGGACTTTGCCGCATTGCCGCCGGGATATGTCAGGTACGTGATAACGGCCAGGTTACCGTAGCCATAGCCCGGGTTCGGGCCCTGGTCGCTTTTGCCGTTGATGATATACATCCAGCTGCCGTCTGCGCTGAATGCGATATCGGTCGGATCGTAGGCGGTCGGGATCAAGACCAGTCGTGGTAAACGCGTTCTGGCCGGTCAGCGGGATCACCGCGACGGAGTTCGAACCGGCGTTGACGGCATACAGAGTGTTGTTGGCGGCGTTGATTGTCACGGCAGTCGGCGCCGCGCCGGTGGTGTTCGGCGGGCAGACCCAGAAACGCCGGACCGCGCGTGTCGATTTTGTGGGTGATCGTGTTCGTCGCAGTGCTGATCACCGCGACCTGGTCCTGGTTGTCCTGCGCAACATACAGAGTCGAGCCGTCCGCACTGAGCGTCATGCCGTTCGGATTGCCATCGAGCGGGATGCGCGCAACGAATGAGCCGGCCGTCGGGCTGGAGACGTTGACCACCACGACTTCACGGTCGCGATCGGCGCCGACATAGGCGATCGAGCCGTTCAACACCACGGCGTAGGGGAACGTGCCGCCCTTGGTGCCATCGGCCGCGCCCGAGGTCGAATAGGGCCGCAGGTCGTATTCATAACGGACCGTTGCCGCTCGCGGTGTCGATCACGCTGATCGAATCGTTGTAATTGTTGGCAACGACCAGCGTCTTGCCGTCGGCGGTGATCGCGAGGCCCCCCGCGTTCGGCTCGACGCTCAAGCCAAGGCCCGTTTGGTTGGCGGCGTTGGAGAGGCAGCCGTCCGGGGCATGGCCCAGGCTGATCTTGGCGCTTTGAACGAAACTGGTGCCGTTGTTGGTGTAAGCATATACGGCGTCGTCGCAACCGCCCGTCGCGTATAGCGTCTGGCCGTTCGGCGCCCAGACCAGACCAACGTACGAATTGAGCTGCTGGATGACCTGCTTCAGCACCGGGTTTGTCTTGTTGGCGCCCGCCACGTTGTACAGGAAGATGAACTGAGTCGAAGCCGCCGTGTCGACCGCCGTACCGGCGGAGTTGATGAGCGAGTTCAATCCGGCGGTCAGAATCGCGAGAGTCGTGCCGTCCGGGCTGAGGACGGCCTTCACCGCCTCACCGGCAATATAGTTCGGATAATTTGTAAGTCCGGGGTTCAGCGGCTGCTGGATCGCGCCGGTGAGCGGCGCCGTCGGTGTCACATAGAGGCCGGGCGGCGTGGGCAGCTTGCCGTCGTTACCGTCGATGGCCGTATTGAGCTGAGCGTCAGCGATGCATGGCGCTATTAGAACGGCCGAGGCGAGAAGACTCGCTTTCAGCAATCTGATGCACTTGAATATTTTCATGCTCTGCATTTCCCTTTCGGTCGTTATTCCCGCTGGTTGGTTGCCGGAACAGAGTCCGGGGCGATTGTGACCCGGTTATTTAACGGTTCCAACTGAGAATATTCCCTGCAAGTAACAGCGGGATCAACCTTGAATGACCATCGGATGACTGGCGTTTGCGAGCGGATAATCGCTTACACTGGCAGCGGAAGTGCCCCACTCGGCGCGTGATTCCGACGCAACGGCATTAACTTGGAAGCCTGCACTTGCCTTTGTCTTAAACAACCAGGTCCTGTGATTTTCTGCAGCGTTGCGAGAGGTAATGTGGGATAAGAATTGCGGGCTGCAGCACGTCATTCGCGCGCCTGAATTCCGAAATCATCAGCCGCTCCGGCACGGGGAGCGAATTGCGCGAACCACTCCTTCAGCCACCGAATCAGCTCAGTGCGGTTGACTTCTTCCAACCGGACCTCGCGGGATCGCGCCCCACTTCCGCGGTTTGGGAATTACATGTGAACCTGGCAAACATATGTGTCGATGCGCGTTCATCTGTGGTCTGAGATTCACATCTTGTAGCGCGCCAGATCCCGCCATACACTAAGCCTATGAGGAGTGCCATCTGCTGCATTCTTTTCTGTGGCAGCCTGGCCGCGCAGAGCGCCGCGCGCATTGAAGGCACCGCAATCGACTCCACGACTCACCAACCGCTCCCGGGCGTCCACATCACCCTGCGTACCGGTTCGGACGACACCTGGGGCGCGATAAGCGGGAAGGATGGCCATTTCTCCATATCGAATCTGCCGCCCCGCGATTACAGCCTCACCGCTCAGCGCAACGGCTATCTCTATTTGCCCGGTAAGAACGCCGGGAGGCTCGAAGGCGCGGAGGTCGTGCTGAAAAATGGTGAACACCTGACCGGCTTCCTTGTCGGTATGACGGCGCGCGTCTCAATCTCGGGAAGGGTAACCGATGAATTCGGCGACCCCGTGCAGAACGCCGAGGTAATTTCCGTTTCGGCGACCCGCGGGGCGCAGAACGAGCGCTCCGGGGCGTGGGACCGCACCGATGAGCGAGGTCAGTTTCGCCTCAGCGGTGCGCCCGGAAAATTCTTCATCAAAGTAACGCCACGGAATCGCGCAGCGGCGAAAATTCGCAGCGAGGGAGAGCAGCCCGTTTACACCGAAACGTATTATCCTTCCGCGGCCAATCGCGATCTGGCGAAAGCCGTAGAAGTGGCAGTGGGGCGCGATGTTGCGGGCATTGACGTTCGTCTCTCCCGAACCCTCAGCCTGAAGATCAGCGGCACGGTGACGGGAATACCCCAGGGCGCAACGGCGCTGGTGCGCGTGACGTTGGAGGGCCTGCAACTGACGTCCAGGTGGACGCGCCCTGATTCCGATGGCAAGTTCACCGTCCCCGGGCTGTCTCCAGGCAGCTATCGCGTATCTGCGCTTGACGGCGCGATGCAATTCCGCAGCTCACTGATAAAACTTCGGATCGACGCGGCGGATGCGGACGGTGTGAGCCTGAAACTGGCGCCGGCGGAGGCATTGTCCGGAACGGTCGTGATCGAGGGCCGCTCCCCGAGAACGCCAGCGGCGGAAGCTCTCACGGTTGAGTTCGAACCGGGATCCGGGGATGTGCCCCGGCCGCAGGGCGGCAACGTCGATTCCGAGGGCGTGTTCCGGCTGGAGAGGGTCTTTCCGGATACGTTTCGCGTGTCGGTTGAACCGATGCCGGAGAACTCCTATATCAAATCGGTGACTCTGGGCGGCGCCGGGTCGCCCGGTGAGATGCTGGATCTGACGGGTGGAGTGGGCAGCGCCAGAGCCACTGTCGTCATGAGCCTCAACGGCGCTACTGTGGAGGGCACGGTCGCGGATGAAAACGGAAAACCCATCGGGAGTCCTCTGCCCTTTGTCATTCTCGCTGCGGAAAATCCGGGCGACGGCATTCAGGGCCGCACCGACCTCGAGGCGAAATTCCGCTACACGGGTCTCCGCCCCGGCAAGTACAGGCTGATCGCCGTCGACCCGCGGCAATTCGATGGCGATTTGGTTGAGATCCAGGACACTCTCGCGAAAGTCGCGCAGTTCGAGGTTCACGAGGGTGACCGCATCGTGAAAGATCTGAAGGTGACGCCTCTGGGGAATCCCGATGCGAAACCTTAAACCGGCGATCTTCGTTTTGCTGGCCACGCTGCCGCTCGCGGCCCAGACGGACCCCGCAAAACCCGCCAGTTTAGCGGGCACAGTGAAGGATTCCCAAACCGGTGCGCCCGTGCCGCGCGCCCATGTGACTATGGGGCGGTATGGCACGTCTGCTGCCGCGGACGGGAAATTTCTGATCAGCGGCGTCCCGCCGGGCAGTTACCCGCTAACTGCGATCAAGGCGAGATACGCGGCGCCTCGCCGCCGTTCCGTAGTTGCGCTGCAAGCCGGTGAAGCGAAGACCGACTTCGAAATCAGATTGACTCCAACCGGCGCAATCGTCGGGCGCATCACTGACTCGGATCGCGAACCCGTGGAGTCGGCAATTGTCGAGGCGGAGGCCAATGGAAACGTGGTCGATTCCCGCCCGACCGATGAGCACGGCATGTTCCGTCTTGGTGGACTCGCGCCGGGCAGATACCGCGTGAAAGCTTCACACTCCCGCCTGTTTGGCGGAAAGCCCGAGATCCGCACTGACGGAACAGTCGAGCATCATGACGCGAACACTTACTATCCAGGTGTCATCGCCGAAGAGGCGGCCGGAGCCATCATAGTTCGGCCGGGCCTCGAGTCGCCCGGCGTCGATATACAACTGATCCGATTTCCGTTCGTGCACGTGATTGGCAGAGTTGTTGGGATCCCCCGGGCGGCGGAGAACGCTGTCGTCACCGTCTGGGAGCGAACCGGCGGAAGTGGCATGGGAGTGGGGAATGACGGTGCGTTCGACTTCTGGCCGCCTGCCCCCGGCACATATGGGCTCACCGGGGAGTGGAATGCACCGAACGGCGAACAGGTCGAAACCGCTCGTCTCGAGATCGAAGTCGCCGATTCAAATATCGAAAACATAGAACTGCGTGTGGTTCCGCGGTCGAAGATCGAAGGAAACGTGGAGTACGAAGATGCCTCAGCAAAGGCGATGGCGACGAAGTATGTGAACGGGGTTAAAGTCAGGCTTTTCCAGATCAGCGCAGACTCGGGAAACCTGGAGTCTGAGGACGTGACCGCTCACGGCACTTTCGAACTGCGAAGCGTGCCGGCGGGAAAATATTGGCTCGGCGTTGCGGAGGACAAGCTCTACGTGAAATCGATGCGCCTCGGCTCGATGTCGATCGATGGCGCCATCCTCGATCTGAGCAACGGCTCGGCCGGTGCGGATCTGACCCTGGTCCTGAGGGCGGCCGCCGGCGTCGTCACGGGCGTTGTGCAGGATGACAAAGGAAACGCAGCCGGCACCGAAGTTGTTCTCGTTGCGGCTGGCATGGAGACCGGTTTTGAGCCGCGCCACGCGACTACCAACGCCGTGGGCGTGTACGTTTTCAGCAATCTTCCTCCCGGCAGTTACAAGCTTGTCGCCACCGGAGAAGGCGATCCGGCCACGCAGGGGAATCACGTCCTCGGCTATGAGGATCAGATGGACAGCGCGACCGTGGGTGCCGGCGAGAAGGTGACGAGAGATCTTAAACGGCGCGTGCCGGAGTGATCAGTTCGCGCATTCAGGCACGTCATCGAATGGCCGTCTGGCCGGCAGCCCACCGATCTGTCGGCTCGCTCCCAGGGTACGGCGTTGTGGGCACTGTCGAAGCACCATCACAAAACACGCAAATATTTTTAAGCAGTTTCCCCATCAGTAACTTACTGGCTATTTCAACAATGCTTCAAGCCCGATCCTCCAACCCCGCATGCTACTTTCTCAATCGTAAGAGTCAGTCGCACCTATCGTGTACTGACCGCTAAGCCCTTCAGTGCTCGAGCCTCTGAGCGGGACAATGCCCAAGAATAGGCGGTAGGCGCTCCCGACATTGACGCGGCCCCGGTACCTTCGGAGAAACCAAAAGGGCGCTGGTCTGAGCGAATCAGATGGTGGAGCGCTCCATGTTCGCGAGTCTGCCGCACAGCCCGAAAAGGTTGTGCGGCAGATCAAAATTCGAAAAGCACTGAAAGAGAAAGGAAAACGGCAAAGAAAAAACGAACCAAAAACGAAATGAACCCAAAACTGACCTGGCCAAACGCGGCCGCCCGAACACGGCGACGCGCGAGCCAGGCGAAACCCGTCCGATACAATGGAACGAACCCCACACCCAGGAGGAAACTGCTGTTGGATTCTGCAATCCTGGCCTTGGAAGACGGAACCGTCTTCGAAGGCAGGAGTTTTGGTGCGCCCGCCGAACGTTCCGGCGAAGTTGTCTTCAATACCGCCATCACCGGCTACCAGGAAATCTTCACCGATCCCTCCTACACCGGCCAGATCGTCATTCTCACCAACCCGCAAATCGGCAATTACGGCACCAGCGCCGCCGATAACGAAGCCGCGAAGCCGTACATCGAAGGCCTCGTCGTCCGCGAGTTCTCCGGCATCACCAGCAACTGGCGATCCGACGAGGAAGCCCGCGCATTCCTCTCCAAATCCAACATCCCCGTCGTCTCCGATCTCGACACGCGCGCGCTCGTCCGCCATCTGCGCAGCCGCGGCGTGATGCGAGGCGTCCTCTCCGCCATCGAAAAAGATGCGCAGAAGCTCGTCGAAAAAGCCCGCAACATCCCGTCCATGGCCGGGCTCGATCTCGCCAGCCGCGTGACCACCCCGCACTCCTACCATTGGACGCAAACCGTCGAACCCTGCTCGCCGTCCGAAGTGCTCACCGCGCAGACCGAGCCCGCGCTTCAACGTGGTCGCCTACGATTTCGGCATCAAACAGAACATCCTGCGCCGCCTCGTCCACGCCGGCTGCAACGTCACCGTCGTGCCCGCGCTCACCTCCGCCGAAGACGTCCTCGCGCTCAAACCCGACGGCGTCTTTCTCTCGAACGGCCCCGGCGACCCCGAGCCGCTTCACACCCAGATCGACAACGTCCGCCGACTCATCGGCAAGACGCCGATCTTCGGCATCTGCCTCGGCCACCAGATTCTCGGCCTCGCCCTCGGCGGCAAAACCTACAAACTGAAATTCGGCCACCGCGGCGCCAATCATCCGGTGCATCAACAAACTGACGCAGCGCGTCGAAATCACCTCGCACAATCACGGCTTCGCGGTCGATCCCGATTCGCTCCGCGACAACGACGTCGACATCACCCACGTCAATCTCAACGACCAGACGCTCGAAGGCTTCCGCCATCGCCGCGAGCCGGTCTTCTGCGTGCAATATCATCCCGAAGCCGCGCCCGGCCCGCACGACTCGCACTACCTCTTCGACGACTTCACAAAACTCATGGCGGAGGCGAAATAAATGCCACGACGCAACGACCTCCACCGCATCCTGATCATCGGTTCCGGCCCCATCGTCATCGGCCAGGCCTGCGAATTCGATTACTCCGGCACCCAGGCCGCCAAGTCCCTGCGCGCCGATGGCTACGAAGTCATCCTCGTCAATTCCAATCCGGCCACCATCATGACGGATCCGGAACTGGCCGACCGCACCTACGTCGAGCCGCTCAGCCGCGCCTACCTCGAAGAGATCATCGCCAAAGAACGCCCCGATGCCCTGCTCTCCACGGTCGGCGGACAGACCGCCCTGAACCTTTCGGTCGAACTGGCCGAAGCCGGCGTCCTCGATCGCTACGGCGTCGAATTGATCGGCGCCAAAATCGACGCCATCAAGAAGGCCGAAGACCGGCTGCTCTTCAAAGACGCGATGCGCAAGATCGGCCTCGAAACGCCCACCTCGCAGCTCGTCACCGACGTCGAAGGCGGCCTCGCCTTCGCCGCCAAACACGGCTACCCCGCCATCCTGCGCCCCAGCTTCACCATGGGCGGCTCCGGCGGCGGCATCGCCTACAACCGCGAAGATCTGCGTCACCATCCTCGAACGCGGCCTCGACCTTTCGCCCGTCCACGAAGTTCTCATCGAAGAAAGCGCGCTCGGCTGGAAGGAATTCGAGCTCGAAGTGATGCGCGATCTCGCCGACAACGTCATCATCATCTGCTCCATCGAAAATTTCGACCCCATGGGCGTGCACACCGGCGACTCCATCACCGTCGCTCCGGCCCAGACGCTCACCGATCGCGAATACCAGATGATGCGCGACGGCGCCATTCGCTGCCTGCGCGAAATCGGCGTCGATACCGGCGGCTCGAACGTGCAGTTCGCCATCAATCCGAAGGACGGCCGCATGGTCATCATCGAGATGAACCCGCGCGTGTCGCGCAGCTCCGCGCTGGCGTCGAAGGCCACCGGCTTCCCCATCGCGAAGATCGCCGCCAAGCTCGCCGTCGGCTATCGGCTCGACGAAATCCGCAACGACATCACGAAGGTAACGCCCGCCTCCTTCGAGCCGACCATCGATTACGTGGTCGTGAAGATTCCCAAATGGGCGTTCGAGAAATTCCCCGGCGCCGATACCACGCTCGGCACGCAGATGAAGTCCGTCGGCGAAGTCATGGCGATCGGCCGCACGTTCAAAGAAGCTCTGGGAAAAGGCATCCGCAGCCTCGAAACCGGCAAGAAGTTCGGCTCGGAAACCTTCGACGTCAATCAGATTCCGCACAAGCTCATCACGCCCACGCCGGATCGCCTCAGCTATCTCCGCTTCGCCCTCCGCAACGGCTACACGCGCGAACAGATCCACGAGATGACCGCGATCGATCCGTGGTTCCTCGAGCAACTGCGCCAGATCAACGAGTTCGAGCAAGTCGCTCGCCCACGCTCGAACAGAACGCCGCGACGCTCACGCAGGCCAAACGCCTCGGCATCTCCGATCTCCAGATCGCCGACGCATGGAAATCAACCGAGATCGACGTGCGCAACAACCGCAAGGAACTCGGCGTACGCGCCGTCTTCAATCGCGTCGACACCTGCTCGGCCGAATTCGAAAGCTTCACGCCGTATCTCTATTCCACCTACGAAACATCCTGCGAGGCCGACCCCGGCACGCGCAAGAAGGTCATGATCCTGGGCAGCGGACCCAACCGCATCGGCCAGGGCATCGAGTTCGATTACTGCTGCTGCCACGCTTCATTCGCGCTGCAGGATGAAGACGTCGAATCGATCATGGTCAACTGCAATCCCGAGACCGTCTCGACCGACTACGACACCAGCGACCGCCTCTACTTCGAACCGCTCACGCTCGAGAACGTCCTCAACATCGTCGATACCGAAAAGCCCGATGGCGTGATCGTGCAGTTCGGCGGCCAGACGCCGCTCACTCTCGCGCTGCCGCTCAAGCGCCTCGGCGTGCCCATCATCGGCACCGACCCGTCGAACATCGATCTCGCCGAAGACCGCAAGCTCTTCGGCAAACTGCTCGACGACCTCAAAATTCCGTCGCCCGACAAACGGCACCGCCACCAGCGCGGATCAGGCCGTCGAAATCGCGAAGCGCATCGGCTATCCCGTGCTGGTTCGTCCCAGCTACGTGCTCGGCGGCCGCGCCATGGTCATCGTCTACGACGAAGACAGCGTGCGCCGCTACATGCGCGAAGCCGTCACCTTCTCGCAGGATCGCCCCGTGCTCGTCGATCGCTTCCTCGAAGACGCGATCGAAGTCGATGTCGACGCCTTGTGCGACGGCGAGGACGTTCTGATCGCCGGCATCATGGAGCACATCGAAGAAGCGGGCGTGCACTCGGGCGACAGCTCGTGCGTCCTGCCGCCGGTCTCGATCCCCGAATCCGAAATCCGGACCATCGAAGACTACACGATCAAGCTCGCGCGCGCCTTGAACGTGATCGGCCTGATGAACGTCCAGTACGCGATCAAGGACGGCGTTGTCTACGTGCTCGAAGTGAATCCGCGCGCCTCTCGCACCGTGCCTTACGTCAGTAAGGCGACCGGCGTGCCGCTCCCGAAACTCGCCGTGCAGCTGATGCTCGGCAAGAAACTGCATGAAGTGACCACGCACCGCGGACGCTTGCCGGTGCCGCTGGTGTTCGTCAAATCGCCGGTCTTCCCGTTCAACAAATTCCCCGGCGTGGACCCGGCGCTCGGACCCGAGATGCGCTCGACCGGCGAAGTGATGGGAGTCGGCGACAACTTCGGCGAGGCCTTCGCGAAAGCACAGCTGAGCGCGGGCACTCCCCTGCCCGAAAAGGGCACCGTCTTCATCAGCGTCAACGACCGCTACAAACCTGAGGTCGTGCCCATCGGCAAGCGCTTCGCCGAACTGGGATTCGAGCTCGTCGCCACACGTGGCACCGCCGCGCTGTTGCAAGCCGCCGGACTGAAGTGCCGAGTGGTCTTCAAGGTCAACGAAGGCCGCCCCAACGCGGTCGATCTCCTGAAGGCCGGAACCATCCAGCTCGTGGTCTATACCACCACAGGAGCGCTGTCGTTTCGAAGACGAGAAATCGATCCGCCGCGCCGCGATCACCTACCGCGTTCCCTGCATCACGACGATGAGCGGAGCCCGAGCAACGGTCGAAGCAATCACCTCACGTCAGCGCGACCCGATCCGCGTCTGGAGTCTGCAGGAGATCCACAAGCCCGCTCAGGCAGCATGCCGCTGATCCTCACCGACCTCATTTCCGGGCCGCGACCGCGAGGGAGCGGTGTGCGTTATCTGGCGAAAACGCTCAGGCAGCGGGTTTCTAACCGACTTCCCGTGCGACCCCGGCTCGGTACTCGCACCATCATTTCCGAGCCGCGACTGTGAAGGAGCGGTGTACGTATCTGGCGAGCCCGCTCAGGCGGCGGGTTTCTGATTCGGCAGCACCACAATCTCAGTCCGCGCGAATCCGAACTTGCGCCCGTTTTCATCCACGATGTTCACCTGGCACGTATAGCGTCCCGGCGCGAGCTGCGCCAGCGGGGCCTGAAACTGGATCGGCAGAGTCTGCGCTCGCTTCGCCGCGAAGGCGTCCAGCCGCACCGGCTGCGATTCGAAGCTCTTCGTCTTCCCGCGATAGAACGAAAGTGTCGCGGCAACGCTCGGCATCGTCTGGGCACCCGTCACGGCCGGATCGTAGACCTCCAGATACACGTAGAGGTTCTGGTCCTTGCGGAACACGTGCGTGATGCTCGGGATCAGCTTCTTGCCGTCCTGCACCAGCGGATCGGATTCAACCAGCTTCTTCTTGTTGTCGGCGGACGCCAGCGAATCGTTCAGCGGCTGGCGCTGATTGCTCCAGATCACGGAACTGGTTTTGAGCGCAGCCTGATCGGGCGCCAGATCGGGAATGGTGAACTTCGTTTCGTAGGTCCCCATCTTGCCGGTCTCGTTTTCACGCGCCAGAAACTTGAACGAATACTTCCCGGGCGGCAGCGTGAACCCGGTGTCATAGGCCAGCGGAGACGCACTGAGCTGCGCCGCGGTCTGCTCGCTCAGCTTGATCTTGATGCCGTCGCGCACCACCGCAATCAGCTTGTCGTGCGTGTCGCGCACCTGTCCGATGAAATCGAATTCCGTCTGCGCGTTTCCCTTGCTCTTCGCGAGCGCGATCTCCGAACCCGGTATCTTCACCGAAAAAGGCACGAAGTAGCGATCGCGCGCCAGCCGGAAATAATCGAGTTCCGCGGTCAGCGAAAGATCGGTCACCGGATCGCCCAGCATCAGCGCCTGCTGGAGCTGATCTTCCTTATCCGTGTTGGTGAACTTCTTGAATTCCTTCTGCCCGAAGTAGCCGCTGCGATAGTCGAGCTTCGCCTGGAGGTCTTTGCTCAGCTTCACTTCGACGCGCCGGTACTTGCCGTCCATCTTGATGTTGGTGCTGTAGTAGCCGACGATGTAGTAGCTCGCGATGTCGTCGCGCGCCTTCTCCATCCCGAGCGCGAGATCGTTGTCGTCGACGAAGAGCTTGCCGCCGGTATCGACCGCGAGCGTCGAGAGCGTCTCCTGCGAGGCGGCAAAGCTGTCGCGCCCGCTCTGCATCGAACCGCCGGTGAACGCACTGGTTCCGCGCGACGAAGCGGAGCTCGCGTCGCCGGACGGAGCGGATGCAACCAGGCCGCGCGCATCGATCGGATAGAACGCCACATTCGACCGCTTGGCGGCGTTCACCGCCGCGTCGAGCGCCGCCTGATTATCGTTGCCGGATTTCGAAATGCCGCTGGAGAAATACAGCAGCGCTTTCTTCTCCGGAAACGCCGCCAGCATCTTCGCGGCCGATTCGAGCGTGGCCAGTTGTTTATCGGTATTGAAGACGTTGAACTCGGTTTCGTCGGCGTTGAAGGCGGTGCCGGTGTCTTCGCCGGTGGTGCTGTCGCCGCCGTTGCCGGCGACTCCCGCCAGTTCGCTGGCCTGGCCGATCGTGAAACCCTTCACCACTTCTTCCAGCCGATCCTTGTCGTCCGTGAAATCCTGAACGATCTTGAGCGGCCCGGTGCTGGCCGAGAGGATCGCCACGATATCGGCCGGTTTCATCTGCTCGCCGGATGAACTGAAGCGCGGCCACCTGAATCCGGTTCTGTTCCGGAATCGCCATCGTGCTGAAGTCGAACAGCATGGCAACGAGGCGGCGATCCTGGTAGCGGATGATGGGCGCGGCGGTCGCAGCGGACGGCGCGTTGGCCGCGGCTTTCGGCGCAGCCGGTGTCACCGTTGCAGTCCCTGCAGTCTTCTCCGCTACGGGCTTGATGGCGGGCACGGGCGCCAGGTGGGCATCGCCTTCGAGCTTCTGGAAATCGAACACCGAAATCGTCTGAGGCTTGCCGTCTTCGAAAAGCGTGAAGTCGTTCTTCGTGAGATTCGGGATGACGTTACCCGACTTATCCCGAACGTTCACGTCGATGATTACGAGACTCGTGTTCGAAGTGAAATCAGGCTGCTGGGCCTCAACACGGGCAAGCAACAGAAACAAAGCCGGGACCATCAACGATCGTTTCATTAGAAATTAAGCCTCACTGTGGCCGTCATGGAACGCATCGCTCCTGCGCGAGTCGGCAATCCATATTGTTGAAGCGAATTGACCGTTGTATTGATTCCCGTTACATACGGGTGATTGATCGGGTTGGTGCTGTCGATGCGGAACTGGATGCGCCGCTTGTCGTCGAGCCGGAACGTACGGAGGAACGATGCGGTCAACGAGAAGTTCGGAATGCCCGGAATCGTGTCGCGTCCCGCATCGCCGAAGGTTCCGGTCGCGGGGACCGTAAACGCCAACGGGTTGAAGTACCCTGAGCCCGAAGTCACGGGCAGTCCGGTTGCCTCAGCGCGCGAGTTGCCGGTGTAACCCGTGCCTGACGGGTCGCCGGTTACGACCGCGGTGAACGGCGTGCCCGACGTCGCGGTCAACACGCCGTTGACCTGCCAGCCGCGCAGCATGTTCGCGACGAATCCGGTGCGCATGTTTCCGATCTGCGACTGGTAGTTGTACTGCACGCGCAGAACGTGCCGTTGATCGGTGGGCGAGAGCGCACGCTCGGCAGCAAGGTCGTTGGGAATGTAAACCGGGCCGCCGCCCAGGGTGGACGAATTGTCGATGGCTTTCGAGAACGTGTAGAGAAGCTGGAACGAAGCGCCGCGGGCGAATCGCCGCTGAAAGTTCACTTGCGCGGCGTTGTAGGTCGAATTCCCGACCGAGGTGTCATAGGTGAACTCGGACGCGTTCGCGATCAGCAGCCGCTGCTGCGCCGTCAGCGGATTGCCCGGAAGCGCACGATTCGGAAGCTGCAGCACGTCCAGATCCGTACCCTTGGTTCCATTGTAGGCAATGGAAACGACGTAGCTCCTGCCGAACGACTCCTGAATGGAAGTGGTCCATTGCTGGGCATAGCCGGGATGATAGTTCGGATCGACTGCGAACGTGTTGGCAATCTCGAGCGAGGGGACGGCCGGGAAGCCGTTCTGGAGCGTCAGAGGAGCTGCGACGCTCGTCTGCAGCGTTGCGGTTGTGGCGAATGGCGGTTGTCCGACCAGGTTCGATGCCAGTTGACTGTAGACGCCTCCGTTGTAATAGATGCCGTAGCCTGAGCGCACCACGATCTGCTTCGACTTCCAAGGCTTCCAGGCAATACCGATTCGCGGCGAGAAGAGTTTGTGATCGGGATAGATCAGACTGTTCGGAAGGCCATTCTGGCCCGGCAACACCACCTGCACACCGGTGAAGTCGGGCGTGACCGTGAGGTTCGCCATGTCATTGTTTTTCTCGGTGTAGGGGGCGAAGTATTCCCAGCGCAAACCGAGGTTCAGCGTGAGGTTCGGGCGCAATCTGTAGTCGTCGGTCACGAAACCGCTGAGCGTGGTCTCGCGGAGATAGCGGTTGTTATTCGTGTAGGTCGCGACCGAAGTCGACTGCGGCAGGCTCAGCAGGAAATCGGCAAAGTCGTAGCCGGTTGCCAGGCCTGTGAAGCCGAATGTACCGCGGCTATTGTTATTGGTCTCCGTGTTGTTTTGCCGGCGCTGTACGCCGAAACCAAACGTGACGGTTTGCTTGCCGTGGATCCAGATGAGTTGCTCGTTCTCCGCGGAGGTCTGAGAGCGGATCAGCGAAGGCGTCGCATCGCTCAGCGAGCCGAAGTTGGTGAAGCTGATGGTCGGCGGCCCATATGCCTCGGGGTCTGCCGTAACACCCGTGATGCCGAGTTCCTGCGCGATGTTCGGGCCAAAGGAGAAGGGCGAAAGCGTCTGGTTCCAGTTGCGGCTGAAGTTCCAGACCACACTGTTGATCAGAGTCCGGCTGATGGTTCGCCGGTAGGTCAACGACGTACTGAGCCCGTAACCGCTCGTGGGATCGCGAAATCCGAATGGCTGGACGTTCTGCGAATTGCGGTGCTGGTAGTTGAAGTTAACGTCGAGCGCGTCTTTGGTGGTGATGGTCTGGTTGATGCGGGTCTGCAGGTTGTCGCTGTTGGTCGGGTTCGCGCCGATCAGCTGATAGTTATTCCGCGTGCCCGGCGTATTCGGGCAGAGGTATGTAATGCAGCAGCCCCAGCGCCGCGGAATTGAACAGGCTCGACGGCACCATATTGTTCGGGAACGGAGTCGTCGTGAAAGGCATGTTCACGATGGTGCTGATGCCGGAGAAGTCGCCCTGCCGCTCCGCCAGCGTCGGGACGGTTGTGATGTCGTTGAAGCCGTTCTTCGACCGGTTTCCGGTGTAGTTCACGAACCAGAAAGTCTTATCGCTGCTGAAGATATGCGGGATCGATAGCGGTCCGCCCATCGAGACAGTGAAGCGGTTCGCGGCATATGCGGCCTTGGGCTGCAGGGCGCCGGTCAACGTAGTCGGCGCGGTGAAGGTGTAAGGCCGGGCGTTGAGAACCGAGTTTCCGATGGTGTAAGAAACGTTGCCGGAGAACTGCCGGCCGCGCCCGCGATTGATCCTGTTGCCGAACTGCAGATTGCGATTGGCCGGCGGGCCACCACGGCCACCGCGACCTCCGCGACCGCCGCCGAATCCGCCTCCGCCACCACCTCTGCCGCCGCCACCGCCACCGCCACCGCGGCCACCACCGCCGCCGCCGGGAAATCCGCCGCCCCCGTCTGCGTTGAACGTTTGGTTGTTGCCATCACCGTTGCATTCTGGCCGCCAAACGGGTTGTTCGCCTGGTTTCCAAAGTCCGTCGGGATTGAAGCCGCCCGGACCACCCAAGCCGTTGTTGTCGCCCGCCTGCGCCTGCACGCCCTGGCTCAAACTTCCGCTCACCGTGAAGGCTTCGTTGGCGCCGTTGGCGTCGTCGGTATTTCCGTTGAGCGATGGCGCTATATCGCCGGCATCGAGCGGATTGTCACCATTCTGGATCAGGCTGAGGTTCTGGAATCCGCGGCCGCCTCCGCGCCCGTTAGGTGCGGCCGCCGCAGTCTGTCCGCCACCCTGTGCACCGGGAAATCCGCCCCGGCCTGGTCCGCCTGCAAAACCACCGCCACCTGCACCGCGTCCACGGCCACGCCCGGTTCCGGGTGTCGCTGGCGTTTGGCTCGGCGGCGTTGGTTGGGCTTGTTCGGCAGTCGCTGGAGCGGTAGCCGTCGGGTGGCTGGGGTACCGCTTGGCGCCGCAGGCTCAGCGGTCAAAGTCGCATGCGTCTGAAGATTGAGATCGAAGGTTGCGGAAGTAGCTGACGCGGTTAAGTCGCGCTGCGCGGGTTCGAACCCGAACATCGTGACGGTGTACTTGCAGGGAGTCGAGGGCAGGCCGCCGAGCTGAAACTGTCCGGCGTCATCGGTAACGGTGCGTGATCTTGTCGGTACCGCAGATCGCGGTTACCGCAGCACCGGGGATAGACTGCCCGCCGGAACGTACAACTCCACTCTGGGTTTCCGCGAACGCGTTCGCTGCGAGCAGCGCTGCGACGATTAATAACAAGCCGGTTGTGCGAAACATGATCACCTTGAATTCTTAGTAGTTCAAATTCGCACAAACCGGCCTTGCTGCATCGATCGAAGGCAACTCTGTCCGCGAATCAGTCCCTTAACTATGATTGACGATCGAGTGGATAAAAGTTCCGCCGATTACTGCTTCTTCACTGTGAACATCACAGGGCCGCGGCCACCTTCACGAGTGAAATCGATGCTGGCGCCGTTGACTTTGCCGGTGTACTTCTGCACGTTGGGGGGTACCATCGCGTCCGGGGGCTGAGGTCGAGAAAGTGATGGTGTCGCCGTCGACTTTACCGTCCGCGATCATGACGTCGCCGCCACGTCCGCCAGTGATCGCGCCAGTCAAGGCGGTACCGGCTTGCTTGAGTTCGAGGTTGAAGGGTTGCGGACCGCGGCCAGTCGTGATTTCACCAGTCCATTTACCCGTTACGTCTGCAGCCGAAGCCACAAATGTGAAGCACAGAAGGGCCATCAAGGCCAAGAGAGTTGTTTTCATGGTGAGTAAAGGCGGTTACGCGCCTTTATGGTTACCCCGTTTTACAAACCTTTACCGCTCAACGGTATCTGGGAAAGCTAAAGCCTGGTTTCCCAGCAAAATCTACCGCATCTTTGTTGCTATTCTCGCACAAATTACCATTGTCAGTTTTCAGGTTGTCGGAACGAACCCGGGTCAAGGATGGAGCTTTCGATATCGGCCTCCACAATAGGCCACTGCCACTAACTAAAAGTACTCTATAATGAAAAGTACTTATGCCAATGATGACAGTTTTTGAACCGCTGTTCATTTTGTGTTTTCTGGCAACGGTTGTGACTCTGGTGGTCGCTGCTGTGTCTGCGATCCGCGGGAATCGCGCCAGAGCCGTGGCAAGTTTAAAGAAGTTGGGAATGTGCGCGGTGGTATATTTGTCCGCTCTCCTCGTGGTCGGGGCCGCGTCGCAACGTAAGATCTACGGCGTCGGCGATATGCAGTGTTTCGACGACTGGTGCATTACGGTTACCGGAGCCGAGCGAACAGCACCTCGTACGATCGAAGTCGGGCTGCGGCTTTCCAGCCGGGCGAAACGAAGGCCGATGGGCGAGAAGGGTACAGTCGCGTATCTGGTGGATGGACAGGGCCACCGGTATGATCCGATGCCTGGCTCCGGGACGGTTCCGTTCGACACGAAGCTTCAGCCGGGGGAGTCGGTAATTTCCGCGCGCCGATTCGATGTGCCCGCCGATGCGCGGGACCTGGGCTTCGTCTATGCGCACGTGGGGGCGAGCTTCTCACCGGAGATCGGCGAGAACGAGTTGTTCCATGGGCCGCCGCTGGTCCGGCTGGCGATTCCCCGATAAGCACCGGCATCGGGGCTGGCGTAGCGGTGAGAATCGCGGCGTATGCGTTACCATCGGCGTGCGTTTCCATGTGCGCGAGGATTACATTTCAACGAAAACGGCGGGGCCTCGCGGCGTTGTGCCTGCTCGGCGCCAGCGCGATGCTCACAGGCTGTAACTCTATACGAGGATCGCGAGAAAGCATGCTGCGCTCGGCGTTCCGGGACCCTCGCAATCACACAATCCGACTGCCTCCCGGCATCACCGAACTGCGATCTCCGCTCGAGTTCGCTTCCGGGGCGCGCGACATCTCAATTGTCGGGGACCCGGGCGGTTCGATTCTCCGGATGGGTGAGGATTTTCAGGGCCGGGCGGCGATACTCGGGATCAACGTTACGGGTATTCGCGTTTCCGAGTTCCAGATCGTCGGAGCCAGAAAGGCGCTTGCCAGCGATCGATATCTGCCGCCGTCGAATGTCGCTTTCGCTGCGTATTACGACGCCAATGGTCTGTTATTCGCAGACTCCCGTTCGATTGAGATTCGGAATGTTTCCCTGACAAGGATCAAGAGTTTCCCTATTTTGATTTCGCGTTCCACCGGAGTGTCGATCGACGGCGTCTCGATCGAAGACTCGGGGACGCTGAATAAGCAAGGCCACAGTAATACAACCGGCGGCGTCCTGCTGGAGGAGGGTTGCGCGCAGTTTTCGGTGAAAAGCTGCCACATCAAGCGTATCTGCGGCAATGGAGTCTGGACTCACTCCAACTATGGATCGCCGCTTAATCGTGACGGCGTCATAGACCGCAACGAAATCGTGGGGACGCCACGCGATGCGATTCAGGTGGGTCACGCCGTGCGGGTGAAGGTGGTTAACAACTCCGGATCGCAGATCGGCGTGCCCGCGAGCCAGGTCGATACGCCGGCTTTAGCGACTCCGGTCGCCCTCGATTCATCAGGCAATGTGGAAGCGTCGGTCTATTCGGGAAATCGATTTAGTGATGTTGACGGTCAATGCATCGACCTCGATGGTTTTCATGACGGGTCCGTGGTTGACAATTCGTGTGTCAACAAGAAAGCGCTCGAGGCGTATCCGCATCTGCATGAGGGAATTGTGTTCGGGAACTCGTTTCCCGAGATGCACGCCGGGGGAGTCGTGGTGCGGGGAAACGTGATCGAGGGATTCGGGTACGGCGGCATCTTTCTGATTGGCGAGCGCAACCTGATTATTGGCAATCGATTCGTGGATATCAACCGGAACCGGTGCACGGGCGGCCCGACGCCGCCGCAGTGTAATTACGCATTGGAGGAGCCTGGTTTGCTTCGCAGCGGGATTTATCTTTCGGGTCATGCGGCCCGGCCGGCTGAGACGCGCATGAACGTTATTCGCGATAATTTTGTGAGTGGTTTCGGGGCGCGCCGGTGGTGCATTGGGGCGGGCCCGGGAGTACAGCTTGCTTCGAATGAGATCGGTGGAAACGAGTGCGTGGATTTGCCGTAGCGTGCTGCGGAGCAAGGCTTCTTACCGCTCCTTTACGGTCGCGGCTCAGAAAGGTAAGTACCTATTCCGATTGGATTACGTTTCAGGCTTGTTCGAAGGCGAAACCTGCTTGTGCGCTCCATTCGTTGTCGGCGATGCATAATTGAAAATGGTGTGAGCCCGTCGTCAGGTTGCGCGGTACGGCGAGGCTTGCTTCCCACTCGCCTCCACCGAGATCCGTGAGAAACGCAATTGCGGTTTCCTGTCCGTCGATCGCCGCTCGGACCGCCTCGCGCGGAAGTCCGGGAGAGTGAGCGGCGAATCTGCAACAAAGACGCTCGGTCCGGTAGCCATGAAAGACAGTCGAGCCGTCGAGACTATTTTCAATACCGTGGATCGCGGGAACGAGGCCCCGGAACTCAGAGTTGTCGATCCGATCCGGCGCCGCAGGTAAGGCCGCACGACCATCGGTGACGTGGATCTGAAAGCGGTTTCCGAAGCGGGATGTCCGCGTCCGGATGCGAATCCAATACTGCCCGGGCGCGGTTCCCGGAGGAAGGTGCGCATTCGCCTGCCATTCATCCCCCTTTCGATGGGCAACCGTAAGGGCGTTGACCCCGTATCCATCGACCTCGATGCGAACGTCATCGCGCACGAGATTGGCTTCGGGTGACGAGAAGTAGACGCACAGATATTCATCCTTGCCGGTATGGAAGGTGACATCGTTTGTGCGGTTGTTGACTGCGGACAATAGCCGGGTCGGTTCGGCCACCGGCGCATCCGGCTCAGGCTCCCAGCGCCGGTGGCACGTTACACCGGCGCGCCTGTTCGTTACGTACTCGAGTTGTACGCGCACGAAACCCGCGGCTCTGCACAGGGCTGTGAGGCATCGCGCGGTGGGACCGTACCAGTTGTCGATCTGTCCGCCGAGTTCGTCGATTTCGTAGAACTCGAGCGAGCAGGCATCACTCATGCCGTCGACGGGATCGGAAACGAAGGATTCGACCCAGGCGGATTCAGTCGTGAGGGAACAGATTCGCTCGAGTGCCAGCAGGGGATGGCGCAAGTGGTAAAGGACACCCAGAAACAAGACGTGGTCGAAAGTGCCGAGTTCGGTGGGCGATAATTCATCGACATCGAGGATTCGGTAGTCGATCTCCGGCGTGATGATCTGCCGCAAGGCGGTGAGTTCTTCGAATTCCACGCAGTCGACAGCCGTTACAGAAGCGCCGCGCGCCGCCATCGCGAATGAATTCCAGCCGGAGGCCGCGCCCACATCCAATATGCGGCGTCCGTGAAGCGACGCGGGTATGGGGAAAGATGCGATTCGTTTTTCGAGTTCGGGGATGCCAATCAGACCGGGAATTACGGTGCCGTCCGGCAATTGAAGACTGTGGTATGGCGTGCTTCTCAGCAACTTCTCCACCTGGCGCTGGACCGATTCACGGTATTGAGGGTCGCTGGCTGCGCGCGGCTGAGACATCTCGCTAAGTCTTCTCATGGTACCGGGCTATGCGATCTCAGCCGTTGACGGTCCAGCGCCCACCGCTCCCTCGCGGTCGCGGTTCGGAAACAACGGTGTAGGGTTAGAGGCCTTTTTTCTCGAGGAAGAGAATCAGGTCGTTCACACGGCAGGAGTAGCCCCACTCGTTGTCGTACCAGGCGACGACTTTGACGAGATCGCCGTCGATCACTTTGGTCAGGCCGGCATCGACGATCGAGCTGTTGGGGTTGTGCAGCATGTCGGTCGAAACCACGGGGTCTTCGGTGTAGGCGAGGATGCCTTTGAGTTCGCCTTCGGCCGCGGCTTTGAGCGCGGCGTTGACTTCGGCGTCGGAGGTTTTCTTTTGGGTCACGGCGACGAGATCGACCACCGAGACGTCGGGCGTGGGGACGCGCATCGCGTAGCCGTCGAGCTTGCCTTTGAGTTCCGGCATCACGAGGCCGATCGCTTTGGCGGCGCCGGTGGTGGTGGGGATCATGTTGAGGGCGGCGGCGCGGGCGCGGCGCAGATCTTTGTGCGGGAAGTCGAGAACGTTCTGATCGTTGGTGTAGCTGTGGATCGTGGTCATCGATCCTTTGACGATGCCGAACTTTTCGTGGAGCACCTTGCACGACCGGGCCCAGACAGTTGGTGGTGCAGGAGGCGTTCGAGATGATGTTGTGCTTCGCGGGATCGTAAGCGGCATCGTTGACGCCGAGCACGATGGTGACGTCCTCATTCTTCGCGGGCGCGGAGATGATGACTTTCTTGACCGATCCGCGCAGATGTTTCGCGGCATCCTTCGCGTCGGTGAAACGGCCGGTGGATTCGACGACGACCTGGACGCCGAGCGAACTCCAGTCGAGTTCGGCCGGATCCTTGACGGCGAAGACCTTGATCTTCCGGTGGCCGATGACGATGGAATCGCCGTCGACTTTGACATCCTCGTGGAGGTTGCCGAGGACGGAATCGTACTTCGTCAGATGGGCGAGGGTTTTGGTGTCGGTGAGGTCGTTGACGGCGACGAATTCGATCTCGGGGTTGTGGAGCGCTGCGCGAACCACGTTGCGGCCGATACGGCCAAAACCGTTGATGCCTACTTTGACAGACATGAAGTGGGGTGTGTCTCCTTAAGAATCAGATCTTACGGGGATGTGAAGAAATCAGGATAGCAAAGAGTCGTGATAATCTCTGGTTGCGCGGATTGGCTGTATGAAGAGGACGATTCTTTGGCGTTGCGGGCTGGGGCTGATGGCATTGACCGCCGTCTATGCGTGGCAGCGCCCGTTCCGCGAATATCCGGGGATTGAGTACAACGACTTTCCCTCTGCCGCAGGATTACAAGGAAAAGACGGAGTGGGCGTTCGCGCGGTTGATGTATCCGCAGGCGAGCGGCGGATATGGGCGGACTTTCGGTTTCCGGCGCGGCGGCGACTGGCGCGAAGGCAATTCGATGTGGACGCAGGATTATCCGCGCGCCGACCGTCACTTCTCGCTGGCGATGCGGCGATTGACGCGGATTCATGCGCGGTCGACCGAGCAGCCGGTGAATCTGGATGATGGCGACGATGTGGATAACTGGCCGTGGCTTTACGCGGTGCAGGTGGGGCAGTGGCGGCTGACCGATGCGCAGGCGAAAGAGATGCGCGAGTATCTGCTGCGCGGCGGGTTTTTCATGTGCGACGATTTCTGGGGCGAGTCGCAGTGGGCGAATTTCATGGAGAGCATGCGGCGCGTTTTTCCGGATCGGCCGGTGGTGGATATTCCGGATGACGATCCGATTTTCCATGTTGTTTATGATTTGAGCGACCGGTATCAGGTGCCCGGTGCGCGGTATATACAGACTGGCGTGACGGAGAAGTGCGAAGGGTTGCCCGGCGCGATGGCGCGGGATTTACGATGATCGCGGGCGCGTGGTGGTGGCGATGACGTTTCAGTCGGACCTGGGGGATTCGTGGGAGTGGGCGGACGATCCGGGGTATGACGAGAAGTTTTCGGCGCTGGGGATTCGGATCGGGATTAATTACATCACTTATGCGATGACACATTAGGTGGCTGGCGAACGGCAGGGCTTTACGACGATTCTATTGAACGCACGCCGCATCCTATAAGATAGTCGGCGACGCCGTTAAAATCCGCTTCAGCGCGGGTCGGGTCATCTGGAGATCCCTTCGGGACGAAGATCACCATAGCCTTTCGAAAACGCGTCAGCAATACCCGATACTTGTTTTGTATTCGGGTCCTTGGGTCATCGGCTGATGCTTGCGGGTCGCCGATCCCGCTGACGCGGCACCATTCTGTGCCTCGAATCTTTCGAGCTATTACGCTCCCGTTTGGAAAAACAAGGTCGCCGCCCCATAAGAGTCCGACGTAGTCGAGTTCAAGTCCCTGAAGTTCAAACTCGCTCAAAGCAACCTCCAGCTGGTTGGAAGACCTGTAATCGCCCGCAGGCTCAAGGAACCATCGCACGTAATCGATGCCTCCCAGGAAATCAAACGTCGGAGCTTCGACGCCATCCGCCCTGAGTCGCACCGCCCCTGAACTGGCAACCAGACCTGCGCGCCGATGCCCCTGTGTATTTGAACGCAGCCAGGCTCGGGCGGTCGCGAGATCTCGCGTGAGATAAATTGGAAGGTCTCCGCAATTCGCGAGCGCAGCCGCTTCTTCTGGCCGTCCATCAAGGGCTGCATTTACCCATCCTGCGGTCACCTCAGTTTCGTAAGACCGTTTCGATACGCTCAGATGCAGCGCGGGGACGCGCGTTATGTTCGCGCCGTCCGGGGATTCGCCACGAAACAAGCGAGAACCCGCCACTGATGGACCGCCCAGGACTGCTTCAGGCGAAGTGACCACTTCCCACGCAATGTTGTTGGCGATCGCATCCCCCCACGCGGCCAAGCCGGCCTCGCCACCATGGATTTCCTGTCCGCCGCCAACAAGGGCCACGATCACGGCCCACCCTGTATGTCTGCCCATAATTTCAAGGAGCAACTCGGGCTCCGAAATGTTGAGTCCAAATTTCTTTTTATTCCTCGCCGCTGTCCACGCTCGCTGGGCCTCGTCAAAGACAATGAGCCGATCGGCGGGCGGTCGATTGTCCTTATATGTATCCCTGCCGAATCGATGAATTTCCCGCACTCGCGCACGCAGGGCACGTCCGGCACGCCTGTCTCCCGATGCTATGCTCCGTTTCAACGCCTCCTGCAGGACCGCGACCAGCGGACCGTTGCCTGATAGAAATGCGGCCTGTTCCGACTCCAGGTTGAGTTCCTGGATCACCCGTTGAACCGCATTAAGTCCCGCTAAAGTCTTACCTGCCCCAGGCACCCCGGTGATTACTACGAGTTTCTTTGCGCCGCGCTGCCTCGCATCGAGTACTGCCGAAGTGACGGCCTTCTGTGTGATTTCAAGGTTGTCGGCGCCTGCTCGCGAGTGAGCAAGATCCTTGACATCGTGATTCTTGAAGATAGCGGATGCAGCTTGAATGATTCCAGGAACAGGGAAATAACGTGAATGTTCCCACATTTCGTGATCAATAGCAGTGCTCTTCGCGCTACAGCCGGTATAGCTGAGAACGATTGCGCAAGGGAGGTCGACCGCCCCAACTGCCGCACCCTGAAGAGTGGAGTTGAGTTGGAATAGGATGGGTGCCCCGAAAGCGCCGACGGCAATAGGAACTATCGCGCGGTTTCTGGATGCCTCGTGAAAATCCGCGAGATTCAGCGCGTAGTCTTGTGCTTGTCGCAGAGCAGCTCGCGCACTGGAAGAACTGCCGCCCTTATATTCGATAACATATATGATGTCGTTCGCCAGAAGGAGACAGTCGACCCGCTTGCCTACCACGGGCAAGACATATTCCAGAAGTATTCGCCAGTTTTCCGATCGAGGCATGAGTTCGATCAGACGGCGAAAAGCTGCCTGCAACTCGGCGATTTCCTGCACCCATGCAAACGTATTGTCAGTAGTGGATGGAAACCCCTCCTCGGCCAGGCGCACGGTGAGCCTGCCGAGCAATTGCTCTGCGTCACTCTCGACAAAACCTTGCAAATGGTCAACGTAAAGCGCCGGCATGATCGGTCAGGGGCGCAATTGCTGTAGGCCTCCGCTGAATACGAGTCTAACGGATCGAATTTCGCCCTGTAGTTCTCGATGTAGCCATAAAAGCGCAGGCTACAAAGTGCTACGAGATTCTAACGACACGTCCTGGCAAAATATCCGCCAACGCGGCCAGGCTCGCCGGCACGAGCCGTTGGAGGTCAAGTAGTCGGTTGGTTGGAGCACAGAGGATCAGAAGCGAAATGTTGCGCCCGGCGAGATTTTGTTGCGAGGGGATGCTCTGATCCACCGTAAATGATCACGTCGAAGCCCGCAGCCTCAGCCGCGAGTAGAAGGCTACCGTTCTTCAATCCAGCCAGTTGCGCGTAGCGAGCACTCTGGCACTCGTGACCGCGGAATTCGTGCCGTAATCGCTCGTCAATGCACTCGATCAAAAGGCGCATCAGGCGCGCGAAAGCAGCAGTTGCTTCGCTTCTTCGAGTGCCTGAAAAGCGAGATCGGGAGTAACCGTCGGGAAGCCTTCCAGGAAATCTTCCAGCGTTTCACCGCCTTCGAGATAATCGAACAAGGTCTGGACCGGAACGCGCGTACCCCTGAAAACGGGCGTGCCATGCATGATTTCGGGATCGCGAACGACGGCCTGCTCCATAAACCGATTATCGCGCACTTCGGAGACGCGGCCCTATTCAGCCGCCTTTGTTGTTCTTCGATTCCGCGGATGACGAATCCGCCGTCGGTCACCCTGGGCCCACTGAGAATTCGAACGGATTCTGCCAGCGACTCCGCGGTGACCAACCGCATCTAAACAACCTCAGCGAGGATTCCGTGTAACGTCCCGATCTTCAGTGGATTGTGTTGCGGGATTATGATGATGTGGACAGGCGGGCCACCATACCGAAGTCTACTCTGCTAGACGCTCTTCTCGCACGAATAACCCGCAGACTGGAGGCGCCGGTCTGGACGTTCGACCGCCACTTCGTAACGATGCGGACGAGTGTCTGGAGGTCAGAGGATGTGCGCCGGAGCAGCAAGCGCCAGCACCAATAGCTGACGATCGGACGCCTCCGCGAAACCGATCCGACGATAACGGTCTGCGCTGGACCGTTCCGGTACCCGACTTCGACGGTCAAGGGCCGTATGCCAGTGTTCGACAGAAACCCGTCCTTCAATCAACGCGGATGTACTGAGGCCCTTGTTGCGCCAATCGGGCTCAGGGGTACAATCTCCCTGACAGCCGTCTTTGGCCAACTTCCGCCGCCGACCCACCGGGACCTGTTGGCCATTCACTTCAAAGCGGAGTTTTCCTGAACTTATTCGCACTTTCCGGCGATAGGCGTTGTTAGCCGCCCGGCGCTGCGGCGCGCCGGGATCTTCATGCGGCCGCCGCGCCGATTACTTCCTCAGAAATTCCACGCGCCGGTTCGACGCGCGTCCTTCGGGAGTGTCGTTCCAGCCGATGGGTTTCGCCGCGCCAAAACCGTTGACGGTGATGCGCCCCGCGTCGATTCCGAATTGCGAAACCAACGCCGAGGACACTGCCTGTGCGCGCCTCTTCGAAAGATCCATATTGTGCGCGGCGTCTCCTGCGGAATCCGTGTAGCCATCGATCTCCAATTTCAAACTCGGATTTTTTTGCAGTCCCACTGCGACCTGCTTCAGCACCGCACCCGATTCAGTCTTCATGCGATCGCTATCCGTATCGAAGTTGATTCCGTGGGTGACGTACTTTCCGGAGGCATTGATCACGGTGGAAAAATCCGGAGCCGACTCGGCGATTCGCACCGAGTGAACGCCATTCGGGCGATATCCGCCGATGCTGGCTTCTATCGATACGATGGGACTGAAATCCACTTGATTCGCGTCCACTAAGCGCTCGCCGTTCAGATAAGCACGCACGCGCCCTTGTTGCGCCCACAACGCAAACGTTACCGGCTTCGACGTGTCGGTCATAATCATGCCTTCGCCGAGTTGTTCTTTCGCCGTGACGTTCGTCGACGCCGTCATGCCATCCTCTTCGCCACGTACCATAACATGGAGCGCCTCTTCGCCATCTTTGTCGCGGAACGCCCAGGTCATTTCGCCACCGCCGGTCCAAACCAATTCAAAGGTGAAATTCGACGGTACGGAGATTTTAGGAGAAGTGAGTTGGACACCGCCATCGTTGTAGAGTTCGTGGACGGCGCCCCCCATTTTCAATTCGACCTTGCCGTCGCGAACTTTCCAATGTGGAGGGGGTTCATCGGGCGCCATGTCGCTGAAATCGTCGAAAAAAATGGTGCGCTCACCCGGAACGAATTCGATCCTGGCGGATTTCAACTCAGGCTGCGCCGTATCCTGTGCGAACGTCGGCACACATAGGAAAATAGTTGCGATGGCCGCACCAGCGGCAAACCGCATGAATGGTGTCGTTTTGAACAATGCTCCTCCAATTGTTCAAAATATCACGATCGAATCCTTTCGTCTCTTCGAGTGTCGGCAAAATAGCTCAACGGAACCGCCCGGCAGAGCCACGGAGCCCAAACTGGCCCACGAGACTGTCTTGGCATCAATGCTCGCTGGCTATAACTCGAATAGAATCAGTCGCTTCCATGCTGACATTTGAGAACACCGGTCGCACGCTACGGCATGACGAGATCACGGATTACGCGCGCGCGGGTACCCGGTGGTTATGCCGGCCACGCGTCGCCCGAATTGTCGAGAATGCTCTTCGTTAACCGGAGACGGTCCGCCGCTTCTACCTCCCTTTACGCACGGGTCATAATGCCCGACCACGCCACGCGATCTTCCATCCAAAGGCCGCGTTGTCGAGCACTATGCGCTGGCTCAAGGGGCGAACCGGCCGGGTTGCCAACCGTGTCCTCGGTCTTCTGGCAGGATGAGTCGGACGATCATCGGATTCGCTCCAGCGAGGAACTGCAGGAAATCATTGCAACGTTGAAAGCAACCCAGTGAAGGCCAGTCTGGTCGAAGTCGCTGCGCAATGGCCCTGGTCCAGTGCGCGGTTCAGGGCAGACGGCACAAACCGATCGTCTCCCCCCACGTGACCCTGAAAATGTAAAAACTCAAAGCCCGTGACTTAATCGCGGGTGAGGTCATCGTTTGAGAAAAACGGGGTTGAAAAAACCAGAAGCGGACTTCGGCCCATCCAGCGGCGCACGAGGACACATCCGCCTCTGGATGGATCGCCCAGTGCTGCGTGCGAACCCTGCGCGATTCCGCAACCTTGCGCGATGATTCGGATGGCCTCCGAAGCCCACACAATCAAGAGCAGCACATCGGCCACCATTCCCTAGTGCTGGGCGCTGCGACGGATGGAAAACAACGCATGCGTAGCGGGTTTTTTTAGGGCCTGACTTTTCTCCGGGAAGTGGCTACGCGGCCAGCAACCCCTCCGCGCGCGACCCACCTTCCTCCGGACAATGCGACGCCCGGTGCTCCGCATAGACTTCACACGCTTCCATTCGCAGAGTATTGAGCTCTTCGGCCTTCCACCGCAACTGCCGTGCCGAGATGGAACCGGGCAGGTGCTTCTTCACCTCATCGAGTTCATGACGAACTTTCGTCTGCTCGGCCTTCAAGGCTTCGTGCTCGAAGCAGCAGACCGGACGCACTGCTCGCAGCTAAGGCATCCGCTAGCGTCGAAGGAGGGGATTGCGGAGTTCGTCATGCCCTTGGAAATGCATCTGAACCGCCATTTGTAAGTCATTGAATCTACATAAATCCGCGGGCGCCCTGTGCGTCATGACCCGCACTCCCCGCGCTTATCCTGCGTAGTACCCGGGAATATCTTCCTGCACTCTGCGCTACGCTGGGGCGGATGATCCCGATCGCGCTCACCATTGCCGGCTCCGACCCCGGTGGTGGCGCGGGCATCCAGGCCGACCTCAAGACCTTCCACCAACTCGGCGTCTACGGCACTACCGCGATCACGCTCATCACCGTCCAGAACACAACCGGCATGTCTCTGGTCCACATGCTCGACCCGGCCATCGTCGGCGCGCAGATCGATGCCGTGCTCGCGGATCTCCCTCCCCTGGCGGCCAAAACCGGCGCTCTCGGAACCGCGGCCATCATCGAAGCCGTCGCCGCGCGGAAGGTGGGAACGCCGAACTTCCCCCTCGTGGTCGACCCGGTGATGATCGGCAAACACGGTGCGTCCCTGATCGACGAAAATGCGCGCACGGCCTTGCGCGAACTGCTGATCCCGAGAGCCGCCATCGTCACCCCGAATCTCCCCGAAGCTGCCGAACTGGCATCCCTTGCCGTACATAACGTCGACCAGATGAAGGATGCCGCCCTGCGCATCGCGGACCTCGGAGCGCGCGCCGTGCTCATCAAAGGTGGCCATCTGGAAGGCCCCGGTTTCGACGAGGAAACCGTGGACGTCCTGTTGCACGAAGGCGTCTTCACTGAATTCCGCGCCGCGCGAATCCATACCCGCCACACCCACGGGACCGGCTGCACCTATTCGGCCGCCATCACGGCGTTCCTCGCCCGTGGTTTCCCCATTCCGGATGCGGTCGCGCGCGCCAAACGCTTCATCGACGAGGCGATTCGAACCAATCCCGGCCTCGGCGCGGGCGCGGGCCCGGTCAATCATTGGGCAGACCCCGGCAAACGGTTCGCTATAATCTGTTTTCCCCGCGATGACGAAAGTTCAGAAGCACTTCCGCCTGCAACGCCCCCTTGATGAATCTCTGATGCAGCAGATCGCCGACGCCCATTCCATCTACGGCATCGAGCGCATTCAGATCGCCCCCTCACGCGAAGAACTCACCGTGGAGTTCGACGCCAGCCGCCTCCGCACCACCGAAGTGGAAACCGCCCTGCAGCGCGCCGGCATACCCGTCGTCGGCCTGAATTAGGCGCGTAAAGAAACCTTTTTCCTGTTCCGCCAGTAGAATTAGTAGCGGCACCCGGGAACTTTTCGCTTCCCGCGAGTCAATGGAGAGTGATCGCCTTGATGCAACGAAGCGACGAGGAACTCTACCGGCTGATGAAGAAAGGCAACCAGGACGCGTTTGCGGAACTCTACGCGCGCCGGGCGCCAGCCATCCGCCGCTACGCGTTCCACACCTCCGGAAGCCCGACGGTGGGTGAAGAGGTCGCGCACGAGGTCTTCCTGCAGCTGATGTCGCCCGCCTGCGGGTTCGACGAGAAAAAGGGCACGCTCGAAAGTTTTCTTTACGGAATTGCGCGCAACCTCGTGAGAGTTGTGCGCCGCCAGGGTCCGGTCGAAGCGGTGGTCGATCGCCCCTTCAACCACGACATTCTCGGCGACCTCATCAGCGGTGAAAAAACCGCGGCGCTGCATCGCACGCTGCGCGATCTTCCGGAACGCTACCGGGATGTGATCGTCCTCTGCGAACTGGAAGAACGAAGCTACGAGGAAGTAGCGCTTCTGATCGGGCGTCCGGTGGGAACGGTTCGCTCGCGGCTGCATCGCGGCCGCGCGTTGTTGTCGGCAAAACTCAAACGGCTGAATGCGCCGGTGGAGGTGTTTTCGAGATGACTTGTACGGAGCGGATGGGACGAACTGGTGGAATGCGCGCGTCGAGGTGTCAGGTCCGGCGCGCGATCTGCGGGAGCATCTGATGAGTTGCACCCGCTGCGCGGAGCGCTGGGACGCCGAGCGCGGGTTGTCCGATCAATTCGGGGCGATGCGGGCCGAGGCAGCCGCCCGGACCGCTGATAACCCGTGGCGCGACGCCAAGCGCAAGGATTTGATGCGCCAGTTCGCCGCCTACGATTTCGCCGGGCAGCACAGGAAGGCCGTGGCCCGTTCCTGGGGACTGGGGCTCGCCGCTGCGGCGGCTGTGGTGCTGGCCGTATTTGCGGGCCAGATCGCGGGCACGCGCTGGCATCGGTCGCCGGCGCCTGCCATCGAAGCCAGCGCGGACGGCTTTAATTCCAGCGATTCCGAATCCAGCGGTGCCGAATTCAGCGGCGACGCGGCAGAGTTATCCAGCGACGATTTCATCGCCGTCCCTTACACGCCGCCTCTGGCGCAGGGTGAACTGGTCCGGGTGGTGCATGCTGATCTGGTGCCGGCAGCGCTCGCCAGTCTCGGCATCGATGTCGATCCCGCCAGATCGGGTGATGTACCGGCCGACGTGGTGATCGGTGAAGACGGCATTCCCCGCGCGGTGCGCATTACCGACGGTTCACAGAATTAACTCTTTAAAAGGACTCTTATGAATAAGACACTCACGCTCTGCATTCTTCCACTGTGCGCCGCCACGCTTTTTGCCCAGGGGCCCCGGGGCGGTGGTGGACACGGGCCCGGCGGCTTCGGCGGCTTCGAAGGCCGCGGAGGGCCTTCTTGGTGCCGGCACGAGAAATCCGGTGCCAGGCGCTCCGTATTCCGCCACCGAGACCGTGACCAGACAGCAGACTCTCGGCAATGGAAATCAGATCGTCCATACGCAATCGGCCGTCGTGGCCCGCGACAGCCAGGGGCGCATCAGCACTTCGGAGACAATCACGCCGTCCGCCGCCTCTGGCAAACCCGCGTATACCATCCAGACGATCTTCGATCCGGTTGCGGGCTATCGCTATGAGCTCAATTCGTCGACCATGACGGCCGTTCAGATGCCTCTGCCGAGACCGCGCACCGGCACGCCTCCGGAGCGCACGCGGCCAGCGAACCCGCAGGAGACCACGAACAACCTCGGAATCTCTTCGGTCAACGGTGTGGCTGCCACCGGCACGCAGATCACGGAAACCATCCCGGCGGGAGCGATCGGAAATACGCAGCCGATTCAGGTCACCCGCCTAACCTGGGTTTCGAACGATCTCAAGGTTCCGGTCCAGATCAAGAGTTCCGACCCGCGCTTCGGCTCCTCCGAGTTGGAACTGACAAACATCGTCACCACCGATCCGAACCCGGCCTTGTTCACTGTGCCCTCCAGCTACACGATCAAGACCGGGGGACGGAGCGGTGGCGGACGCCCCGGCTTCGGCGGCGACGGGAGAAGAGGGCCCGGTGGCAATCCGCGCCGGCAGCCCCCGGCAGCGCAGTAACTGTATTTCCTGACGTGTCAGGCCGCGAAGAAGGTGTATACTCGCGCCCATGGAATCATGGAAACCCGTCGTCCTTTTAGCGATTGCTGCCTTCGTTCCGTCAGCAATCGCTCAACAGGCTGACGGAGCGGCTGCCGGCTCCAATGCGGGTCCCCCGCCGAACATGCCGGCGATTGCCCAGTCGCTCGGCGTCCAGTGCGCGTTTTGCCACGCGGGCCCACGCACGCAATCAAAAGTGGAAGGCCAGACGCCCTCGAAATACGAGATTGCGAGCGCCATGATCGCTATGACCCGCGATCTCAACGCCAGGGTCCAGACCGCAACAGGGAAAGCGCCCACCGAAGCCACCCAGGTCACATGCGTCACCTGTCATCGCGGTGTGGCGATTCCGGGTCAGCTTTCGGACATCATCGCAAAGACTGCTCTCGCCGACAGGCCCCGACGCCGCCGTCGCTCAATATCGCGACCTGCGTCAGCGCTATTACGGCGGTCAGGCCTATGATTTCCGCGAAGACACGCTGCTGGATGCCGGAGAGAAGCTGATTCGCATTAAGCCCCAGACCGCTATTCCGATCCTGCGCCTGAATCTCGAGTTCTATCCGAAGTCCGTGCGCAGCTACGCCGAAATCGCCTTTGCGTATACGCGCAGCCTCAACGACGAAGCGGCAATCGCCGAACTCGAAAAGGCCGTGGAGATCGAACCCGACAACGGAACCATCCGCGGACAACTGGAACAACTCAAGAGCTATCACCGCAAGCGGTGACCTGTTTTTGCACTATGCCCGTGGGGCGGCCATCGTTATTCAGTGGCCTGTTTCCCAGGCCCTCCGGGCCGCGAAATTTTATGAAAAACGGTCAGAGTGGCAGAATGGCAACGGCGGCTCGGCGAGGTCGATAAAGGCAGTGGATAAGTCGAGGCTGTTGGCCTGTTTGATCCGGAACATGCGCGCGTTGAGCGAATAATTGGGCATCGTTGATCTCTGTTTTTGAAGAGTGGCGATAGCCACGTGACCCTGCATATGGTAACTTTTTCGCGTGTTCTCCGCGCCGCCTAAGGAGAAGCGGATGGCATATCGTGTGGCGGCAGTGGATGTTCACAAGAAGATGTTAGCGGTAGTAGTGGCTGACGTTGAGACAGAAGACGAGTATCAGTTTGAGCGGCGGAAGTTCGGCGCCACCCCCGATCAGTGGCAGCTGCTGGCGCAATGGATGATCCAGCAGGAGATTGAGGAAGTCGTCATGGAATCGACGGCGCAGTACTGGAAACCGGTGTGGGCGGCACTGGAGCGATACTGGAAGCCAGCGCGCCAGCAGCGTGACAGGGCGAGGAAGATGTCCGGAACGCTGCACCTGTGTCAGGCGAAGTCCAATCGCGGTGCGCGCGGGCGCAAGAACGACTTCGCCGACGGCGAACGGATGATCAGGCGGCTGGTGGCGCAGGAACTGGTTCTGAGCTTCGTACCGGATCCGGAACCACGGCTCTGGCGAACCGTGACGCGGCGTAAGTACCAGTTGACACGCGACAAGGTGCGCTTCAGGAACCAACTGGAAAGCCTGCTGGAACAAGCGCACATCAAGTTGTCGAGCTTTGTGTCGGATCTGCTGGGCCTCAGTGCGCGGCGCATCTTGCATGCTCTGGCGGAAGGGGAGAGTGATCCGGCAGTTCTGGCGGCTTTGGCCGACCACCGGCTACGGGCGACGCCGGCACAACTGCAGGATGCGCTGGGTGCGTGCGCCGAACTGCATGCAGTTTACCGGCGGCTGCTGAAGATGGCGCTGGAGGAGTTGCAATTGATGGAAGGGCAGATCGAAAAACTGGATCGGGAGGCAGCGGAGCTGCTGCAGCAGCATCAGGATGCCGTGCAACGGGTGGCGGAAGTTCCGGGTTTCGGGGCCGACTCAGCGCTGCAGATGATCGCCGAAGTAGGACCCGAGGCAGCGGCTTTCGCGTCGGCGAAGGATCTGTCTTCATGGGTCGGCGTGATTCCCGGCGACGAGGAAAGCGCGGGCGAATCGCACAGCACGCGTTCGCCCAAGGGCAACAAGAACATGCGGCGGCTTTTGAATCAAGCCGCACAGTCTGCCGTCAAGACGAAAGGAAGCATATTTGAGGTGAAGTTTCGGAAACTGCTGCCGCAGTTAGGATACAAACAGGCCATCTGGGCCATCGCCCACCGACTCTGTCGACTGCTCTGGCTGATCTTGCATAAGAAAGTCCGCTACGAGGAACGCGGTCCGGCCGTGAGTGCCAGGTCTCAACGGACACGCACCGCTCGCATGATCAAAGAACTCAAAAAGCTCGGCTATCGCATAGAAGGCGGACCACTGGCCATTCCGGCGTGAACCGGAAGGGTTTTTCGACCCTGCGCACGTCGACGCGGTCTTCCAGCCGAAGACCGCTTTGCCGAGCACCATGCGCTGGGCCAAGGGGCGAACCAGCCGGGTTGTCAACCGCGTCCTCGGTCCCACAGGCTTACCTTTCTGGCAGGATGAGTCGTACGACCCTTGGATTCGCTCAAATGATTGAAGCCGCTGCGCAATGGCTCTTGTCCAATGCAAGATTCAGAGCAGACGACACAATGCGATCGTCTGCCCCACACTCCGCATTGGTTTTTTCTGAGCCGCGCGTGCCAACAAGCGGTTCTTCGGGACTTGACCGGCCGCTAACCCAGCTTCGTCATCAACTGATGAATCTGGTTTTCCTGCTCTTTGGTCGGCTTGTAGCCAAGTGCGGACAGGCATTCCTTCTTCGCGGTATCCCGATCCCCCTTCTGCAGCAGCGCCATTGCATAGTGGTAATGGTAGACCGGGTTTTGCGGGGCCTGCACCACCAGCGTGCGGAAGGTATCCACAGCGTTGTCGGTCAGGTTCTTCTTAAGGTAAATCCAACCCAGCGTATCGTTCACTTCCGGATGCCCGGGAAGCCTCTGCTTCGCCCGCTCCGCGTAAGTAAGCGCCATGTTCAGATCGCCGTTCGACTCGCTGATCAGATAGGCGAGGTTATTCAGCGCAAAGGCGTTGTTCTGATCGAGCCGGATCGATTCCTCATAGTACTTCCGCGCAATATCTTTCCGGTTCTGTGTCTCATAAAGCGTGGCCAGATTGGTCAGCAAGGCGGTATTTGAGGTCTGGCCCTGGCGCGCCTTTTCGAGGGAATTGATGCTTTGCGGAACATCCCCCTTGCGCAGGTAAGATTCCCCGATGCGGATCCACAGGTCGGCCTGCAGCTTCGGGTCCGCCACTTTCGTCAGCAAAGCCGAGTAAGTCGCAATCGCCTTGTCGTACTGGCCCGCGCCTACTTCGGCATTGCCCAGTTCACGCGCCAGATCGAGATTGGCCGGTTTCTTCTGCGCTTCTTCCTCGATCAGCTGCACTGATTTATCGGGCTGGCTTATCGATCAGCAGCGCTCGCGATTCGCCGAGCAGCCCTCGCAGGTTGTTGGGCTGCGCCGTATAGGCCCGCCGGAACAGATCCTCGGCATCCTTGGTCTTCTTCTGGTTCAGATCGAGGACGCCCAACTCCAGCAGTGTTTCTTCCTGGTTCGGATCTTTGTCGAGGACGGCCGTCAAAAGCGCCCGCGCCTCATCATAGCGGTTCAGCCGCTGCAGCGCTGCAGCCTTCATCACTCTCGCCTGTACGCTGTTGGGCGCAATCCGCAGCGTTTCGTCGGCTGCGTGGAGCGCCTCGTCGTTGTTACCGCGTGACCAGCGCCACCTGAGTCTGCGCGAGCCGCGCGGGCATGTAATCCGGCCGCAGCTGAACTGCCGTGTCGAATTCCTGCCGCGCCTGTTCGTACTCCTGCCGGGCAAAGTGGGCGCGGCCCAGATTGAAACGCGCCACGAAGTTGTTCGGCCTCGCCGTCACCACCGACTGCAGTTCGGACATCGCTTCGTTGACGTCGCCCTTGTCGAGCAGGAAGGTGGCTTTCAGCCCGCGCGCTTCCGGATCCTTCGCATCGACCTTCAGAATCAGTTCGTTTTTCTCCCGCGCCAGATTCGTCTTGCCGGAGCGCACATAAGCTTCGATCTCGTGTTTCAGGTACGTGGTCTTGCGCGCTGAATCCTTCTGGATGCCTTCCTCGAACTGTTTGACGGCGTCGTCGAAAGAGCCGACACGGAGATAGAAATCGCCCGATTGAAAATAGGCGTCCGGAAACTGCTTGAGATCGGCCTTCATTTCGTTCAGCAGCGCGACCAGTTCAGGGCGCTTGTTCGTTCCGTAGTAGAACTGGGCCAGCGTCAGGCGCAGCTGCGTGTCCTTCGGGATTGTTCTTGATCGCTTCTTTCAGAATCGCCTCGGCCTCCGGAATCTTCCGTTGCGCAAGGTCCAGCCGGTAGAGTTCGTAGTAACCGTTGAGATTTGCCTTGTCTTTGTCGATCAGGCCGCGGAACAGTCGCGTCGCCTCGTCGTACTCGCCATCCACTACCAGGGTGCGACCCAGCGCCAGATTGATCACCGGATCGGCCGGCTTCGAAGCCAGGGCCTTGCGATACTCGGTGATCGCGACGCCGAGTTCCCGCTTCGCGCCGGTTACGTCGGCGCCGCGGTACAACTTCGCAGTCGCAAGCATCGCGATGTCCCCGCTGAGTTTGTGCCCCTCCCAGCTGTTCGGATTGCGCTTCAGCAGCCCGTCCACATTGGTCTGGACTTCTTTGATCAGAGCATCGTTGTTGGCCTGCGCCTGCGCGGCCATCACCATGATCTCGGAGAGTTTCAGAACCGAATCGTTCGCCTCTTCCGTGCCGGGCTTGATCAGCTCTACGGCGCGGCGCAGCGTGCCCACCGACGGCCGTCACCTGACTCTCCTTGAGGTCCGTCAGCGCCAGATGATAGTAAGCCAGCCCGAACTTCCGGTCCGCCTCGATCGACTTCCGAAACATGATGTTCGCTTCTTTGAATCGACCGGCATCGTAGTACTTGATGCCACTCTGCAGGTATTTTTGTTTGAGGTAATTCGGATCGCGGCTACACGAAACGAGAGAAATTGCGGCAAGCGCCAAAACAAGATATTTCTTAAACATAGAAAAAGTACTTCTCCTATTGTCCTACATCACAGCGGGCTGTGCAGCTCGGAAATATATATAACCATAGGCAACTGAGGTTACTTTCCAATACAATTAGGTTGGCCAGCACGGCCGCCAGGGACCCCTCAGTCGACCCGAAAAAACGATCCGGACGCCCCAAATCGGCGGCAACCAGCTCACCGCGTATGATTCCACACAGTTGTCGCTGGTATTTAGACCCAGATTAATGTGCTAATTAGTACATTTCTGTTTTTGCGCGAAAACAAATGCGACCGGAGTCGCGCAGGCCGGAACGCCCGCGATCCAACGTTCCGGTAGGGAAGAATCATGATCCGCTCGAAATCCACGCTTCGCACGATTGATTCTCCTTCTGCCAAACCAGGTTATTACGCGCAAAATTATGTTGCTCTCTCTTTGTACGGCGTCTTTGGCGCGATGTGGTAGCATTCTTCCGAAACCCGAGATGGCCATCACCCTGAAACCAGTCGACGTGGCGGTCATCGGACTGGGCGCGGCCGGTGGCGTCGCTGTCCTTCCCGCTCGCACAAGCCGGGCTGAAAATCGCCGGAATCGAAGCCGGCGGCTGGATGGATCCGCACACTTTCCGCCCCGACGAGATTCACAACAACGTCCGCCGCCTGGTCACTTCAGTCCCCAAGGCCCAGCGCGAAATCCCCACCATTCGCAGCAGCCCCGATGCCCCCGCCCGCCAGGCCGCCGCGCACCCCATGATGAACGCCATCGGCGGCACCTCGATCCACTACTGGGCGCAAAGCTGGCGCCTCAAACCCTGGGATTTCAAGACGCGCTCGGAAACCATCCGCCGCTACGGCGCGAGCGCGATCCCGGCAGGCTCAACGCTCGAAGACTGGCCTCTCACCTATGACGATCTCGAACCCTTCTACGACAAGGTCGAGTACGAGATCGGAGTCTCCGGCAAAGCGGGAAATATCCAGGGACGCCTCGATCCCGAAGGCAACATCTACGAAGGACCGCGCCGCCGCGAATATCCCATGCCGCCGCTGCGCGCGAGCGAATTCTCCGAGCACATGGCCGAAGCCGCCCGCAAACTCGGCTGGAAGCCCTTTCGCGCGCCCGCCGCAATCAATTCGCAGCCATACCAGGGCCGCCCCGGCTGCGCCTATCACGGCTACTGCGCGACCGGCGGATGCCACATCAGCGCCAAAAACTCGACCGCCGTCACCACTATTCCCTCGGCGCAGAAGACCAAAAATCTGCAGATCTTCGATTACGCGCAGGTGACTCGCATCGTCTCCGGAGCCGACGGGCGCGTCACCGGAGTCACCTACGTCAGAAATCGCAAGGAGTATTTTCAGCCGGCCAAAGTGGTGCTGCTCGCGTCCTACACTTACGAAAACTCGCGCCTGCTTCTGCTCTCGAAATCCAAAGCGCATCCCAACGGACTCGCCAACAACCATGGCCAGGTAGGCAAACATTATTTCGGTCATTGGGGCACCTCGGTCGGCGCGACCGCGCTCTTTCCCTTCGACATCAACGTCTGGTACGGTCTACCCGCGCAGGGCGCGACCGTCGACGAATGGGCCGACGATAACTACGACCACTCCGGCCTCGGCTTCATCGGCGGCACCAGCCTCCACGCCCACACCGAACTCCATCCGATCGACGCCGCGAGCATGGCGACGTTCGGACGCGCGCCCGCATGGGGCTCGCAATGGAAGCGCTTCATCCGCCAGAACGCGGCCCGCTTTACTTCCGCGTATATGCAGACCTCCAGCCTCCCCTACGAAGCAACCTTCCTCGATCTCGACGACAACGTCCGTGATCCGCTCGGCGACCCCGTCTGCCGCGTGACCACCAGCGCCAAAGACAACGAAATGCGCTCCATCGCCTACGCACAGAAAAAGATGGAGGAGTGGTTTCGCGCTGCCGGTGCGACCGATGTCATCCTGCAACAACCCTTCGCGCCCGGCCTGAGCACCCACGCGTTCGGCGGCACGCGCATGGGCGATAATCCCGAAACGAACGTCGTCAACCGCTGGGGCTTCGCGCATGACGCTCCGAACCTCGGCATCCTTGGGGCCTCCGTCATGGGAACCAGCGGCGCGCGCAATCCGACCCTCACCGTTCAGGCGCTGGCATGGCGAACGGCGGACTATCTCACGAAAAACTGGAAATCAATTGCCTGATAAAATTGGGGCCGCATGAGACCCCGACATCTTGCTCTGACTATCCCGCTTTTCATGTCCGCGATCGCATTCGCGCAGGCGCCCGCCGGCCCCCCGCCGCTCTTTCTCAAAGAAGAATGGAAGGCGCCTTCCGACGTGGAGCATCCGGTCGCGCAGGATTCCGTCGCCAGCCCGAATCTGCTCATCAAGCTCTACGGCGATGGCGTCGGCGGCATGAAACCGGACCACGGCATCTGGATCGTCAAGCGTAATCCCGCCCGCGGTCGAGCCCACGCACACATGGACCGGCCAATGCAACGCCAGTTGCGCCTTCGCCCTCGAAGACAAAGACAATTATGTCGATCTCACCGGCTTGGGAAAGATCCGTTATCAATACAAGGTGGCGGGTTTCCACATGCTGCGGCCCATCATCAAACTGGCGGATGGAACCTGGCTCGTCGGAGATCATGCAGTCGGTCTCAGTGTCGACTGGCACGACGATGAAATCTCACTCGGCGACGTCCGCTGGCGCAAGCTCGACATCAAGAAGGTGATCGAAGCTGCCGACGGCAAGTGGATCGATCACCCCGACCTCAGCAAAGTGGACGAAATCGGCTTCACCGATCTGATGGCAGGCAGCGGCCATGGCCCAGGCGGATGGTCCGACGTCGGACGCATCGAAGTCTACGGAAAGCCAGTCAAACGCGACGCCGCAATCCAAAGCAAACTGAATTGACCGCGGTTACCGTATCTCGTTTCGGATAAAACCTGACAATGATTAGATCAGGTGGAGTGACCGGGATGGCGCCCTGGCGCGCGATTACACAAGCGATTTGCCAGGACACAGGCTCGTGCCGGGCGACGAAAGATATTCGCCAAAGAGCGGGATACGCACGAACCCCATCGCCTCGTACAGCTTGATCGCAGGTGCGAGACGTATCCCCGTCTCGAGAACGATCCTCGTCACGCCGATCAGCCGGGCCTCACGCTCGAGGGCCTCGACCAGCATGCGCCCGATGCCCCGGCCGCGGACGGATGGGTCCACATACATCCGCTTGATTTCGGCGGTTGCCTCGTCCATCCGCCGCACAGCGCCGCAGCCGACCGCCGTGTCATCGACCCAGGCGATCAGGAAGGCGCCGTCGCCGGCCATCACTTGCGCATCGCTGAGCGAGAAATGGGTGGCGCCTGGTTCAGGAAATGTAAGTGTCAGTTCCGCATTCAGTGCCGATCAGCCGGGCCGCGTCGGGCGACGCCAGCGTGCTCGGGCGAATAGATACGATCCCCACGCTGGAAAAGGGTACCACCGCCGACGGCGCTGTTCATACCTATGGCCCGGGTAGAAGAGCGGTTTCCATGCGGTTTCAACGGTAGAATAGTCCCCATGCGATTCACGGGAATCCTGGCAGCAATGGCAACGATGTGTCTGCTCCTCATTGCCTGTCAATCAAAACCACCAGCGGACGACCCGGCCGCGCGCGTAGCCGCCGCCGAAAAACTCGCCCGGGCCACTCCGACGGCCGATTCCCAGATCAACCTCTCCCTCGCCTACTACCAGGCTGGCAATTTTCAGGGCTGCATCAATTCGGCAAACGACGCGCTGAAACTCCGTCCCGAGGACGCCCTCGCTTACAACAACGTCGCCGCCTGCCAGGGCGCCCTCAGTCACTGGGATGAGGAAATCGAAGCGGCGCAACACGCCCTCCGCATCAACCCCGGCTTCGAACTCGCGCGCAACAATCTGCAATGGGCGATCCAGCATAAGCCCACCGCGCAGAAAAAATAATGCACGCGTGGACGCAGAGACTAACGGTCGCCGCGTGCCTCGCCATCGCCCTGCTCTCGCTGTGGAACATCCCGCAATTCTGGAGTAACTCAGCGAGCCTCGCGCAACCCGCCGATCCCTGGGGCATCGCCGCACGCCACGCTCGTTTCGCCGCCATGTCGGCGAAGCTGGGCACGGTAAAGACCCTCGGCTTCATCACCGCAGGAGCCGATCCCGCAACCAGCGAAGCGCTCTATTACGACGCGGCCTACGAACTCGCGCCCCGCTTCGTCCTGTTGAACGACAACCATCCGTCTGAGTTCATAGCCGGAAGTTTCACCGCGCCCATCGATCCCCGGCTCATCGCACAAGCCAACGGCATCCAGGTCGTCGAGGATTTCGGGGGTGGCGTAGTGCTCTTTCGCCGCCCATGACCGCGCTTTCATTTCTACTCGCCCTCGCCATCGGCTGGCTGATGGTCCTCTGCTTCGACCCCCTGCGAGACTTCGCTTCCGGCCCGCGCTGGGCACGATCCTTGTTCCGGATCAGCCTGGCCGTCGTCGGCGGCCTCGGCTTCACCTCGCTCACCTTTCTGCTGCTGCGCATGGCGGGAGTGTCGCGTCCGCTCTGGTTCGTAACGGTGGATGTCGTGTGTGCTCGCGATCCTCGCTTCAATCCGCGTGCGACAACCGCATTCAGATCGCCCCGCAAGAGTCCGCGGGAACGAACTGGATCGCTATCGCCATCCTCGCCGCGATCCTGATTCCGAGCGGCATCCGTGTCGTCCAGATGGCCGCGGCGAATCCCAACGGCCAATGGGACGCCTGGGCAATCTGGAACAAGCACGCGAAGTTCCTCGCCACGTCCGATAACTGGCGAGATGCCGCCTCTCCCCTGCTCGGCGCCGACGCACCCGGAATACCCGATGCTCCTGCCCTCCGTCGTGGCACGCGTCTGGCTGATGAGCGGCGACACCGCCAACGCTGTTCCCATCGTTGTCGGCCTGTTCTTCTTTGCCGCACTGGTCGGCCTGTTCGTAAGCACCGTGGCCATCCTGCGGGGCACCGTCGCCGCGGCGGTGGGCGGCGTCATCCTGCTGTCGCTGCAACCGCTCTTATACTGGGCCGCCTCGCAATATGCGGACGTTCCGCTGGCGTGCCTGATGACCGCAGCCTGGCTCTCATCTTCATCGGTTCACCCAATGCGCTCGTGTGGGCCGGATTCTGCATGGGCATGGCCGCATGGACGAAGCAGGAAGGCGGCCCCTTCGCCGCCGCCGTGATCCTGGCCTTCCTTGCGTGGCAGCCCCGTCGTTGGTGGCGCCTGTTGGCGGGAGCGGCTCCGCTGCTGCTGCTGGCAGCCTGGTTTAATCTCCGGATCGCGCCGCCTGGCATTTTTGCCCCACGGCCCTGCGCCGCCGAACTGGCTCTTCTGACCGATCCGAGACCGCTACGCGATCATCGGCCGGGCCGTCATCGATCACTTACCCGGACACCCGCTCGTCCTGCTGGCCCTGCTCGCAGTGACGCTTCGCATCGAGCGTGATCGTCCGCGCGCCGCCGCCCTCTGGACAGCCGCGACGGCATTGTTCCTGATGCTGGCGTCCTATCTCGCGGCCTATCTCGTGACGCCGCTCGATCTGAACTGGCACATCGCCACTTCGATGGACCGGCTCATCGTCCAGATCTGGCCCGCCATGCTGCTGACGCTGTGCGCGCTGCTCCCGCCGGATCTCGACGCTCTGTTCGCCATGCCTTCCCTGAACCGCGGATGGGCGTGGGCAGGAGCGACGATTCTCGTCGCCGGCGTTGCTGCTCTACCCGCTCATCCGCCTCTCGCAAGGTCCCGTCCCCCGGGAACTCCCGAAGATTACCTGAACGAATCGCTGAAGGACTTCCAGACACGGTCAGTACACCGAAAGCATCGCGTCCGCCCGGCTGGCATTGAGGCTCCGCCCGGAGTACGCGCAGGCGTGGAACAACATCGCGGTCTCCGACGTCGCACTGGGACGCTTCGATGAGGCCATCGGCGCCGCCCAGCACGCCCTCCGCATCAACCCCGATTTCCAACTGGCGAGGAACAATCTCGCCTGGGCGATCTCCGAAAAAAACGAGACGGCCGCCAAAGGCAAGTAAGGCTCCCACAACTCGCAGGTGCATATCACTATGACGAGTTGCACCCCTGTTTTTTGGATGGCTCGAAAATCTTGTCGCGCGGCCCTCGCCCGAGTCGAGGCCGCTGCCCCGATAATCCTGCTCAACCGGTGCGATTTCATCGTTCTGCTGACGCCACACAAGCGCCCTTCACTTCCGGGCCATAGAGAATTTCGTAGACCGTAACGCTGGTGAAGCTGAACACATGGTGTTCATACGCATACTGCGGCGCGTGGTCCAATGACTACCGGGTTGTGGCCCTTGAGATACTCCGCAAGAATATCGGTATCATCGAGATGCAGTAAAGCCCCTTGGGGGTGCCGCGTTAGAATAGGAGCATCCCCTTGAAAGTCGGTTTCATCAGTCTCGGTTGCCCCAAGAATCTCGTCGATAGCGAGGTCATGATGGGCCAGCTCGACCGCTCGCGGCCATGAGCTCACCCCTCATCCCGATCAGGCCGACGTCCTCGTCGTCAACACCTGCAGCTTCATCGACCCCGCCAAGAAGGAATCCATCGACACCATTCTCGAAATGGCCGAGTACAAGAAGGTCGGCCAGGCGAAGCGCCTGGTCGTCGCCGGCTGCCTCGTGGAGCGCTATCGCGGCGACATCAAAAAGGACATGCCGGAAGTCGACGCGCTCATCGGCACCAACGAAATCGAGAGCATTGTCGCCGTCTGCGAGGGCATTGACGAACCTGCCGCCGCACCCGCGCCGTACCTCTATCACGACCTCACGCCGCGCATTCTCGCCACACCGCGCCACTTCGCGTACCTGAAGATCGCCGAGGGCTGCGATCACCCCTGCACCTTCTGCGTGATCCCGCAGTATCGCGGCAACTTCCGCAGCCGCCGTTTCGAATCCGTGATCTCGGAAGCCACTCGCCTCTTCAAACAGGGCGTGCGCGAGATCAATCTGATCGGCCAGGACACCACCTGCTACGGCGAAGACCTCGGCCTCAAAGACGGCCTCGCGCAACTTCTCGCCCGCCTCGCGCAGCATCGAAACACCGCAATCGAAATGGGTGCGCTTCCTCTACGCCTACCCGAACAAAGTCACCCAGAAACTTCTCGATACCATCGCCGAGCACGCCGACCTCGTCAAGTACATCGACATGCCGCTGCAACATGCCAGCGCACCGGTGCTGAAGCGGATGAAGCGCGGCGCCTCCGGCGACATCTTCCTGAAACTGATCGAGCGCATCCGCCGGACCATTCCGGGCGTGGCCATCCGCACCAGCTTCATCGCCGGATTCCCCGGCGAAACCGATGCCGATTTCGAAACGCTCTGCCAGTTCGTCGAAGCCGCGCAGCTCGACCGCCTCGGCGTCTTCTCCTATTCCGACGAGGATTCGAGCAAGAGCTACGCGCTCGATGGCAAGGTCGACGGACGCACCATCTCGAACCGCAAACGCCATCTGATGGCGATCCAGCGGAAAATCTCCCGCGCCAAGAACCGCAAAATGGTGGGTCAGGAAGTGCCGGTGCTCGTGGAAGGCACGTCGCCCGATACCGATCTGCTCTGGCAGGCGCGCATGTCGACGCAGGCGCCCGAGATCGACGGCACGGTGCTCATCAACGATTTCGAAGGCGCCGAACCCGCGCCCGGCCAGATGCGACTGCTGCGCATCACCGAAGCGCACGATTACGACCTGATCGGCACGCTGCTCGCCCCGACCGAAAACACGACGACGGCCTTCTCCAACCTGATCCATATCGCACAAGCGCCGGGATTCGTGATCCCGAACCTGATTCCTGCGCGTTGATCACAGAAGATGAAGTGTCCCATCTGCAAGAAGCCGGTCAAACTCACCGATCCCGAAGCGCCCTTCTGCAGCGAGCGCTGCCGCGAGATCGATCTGGGCAACTGGGCCACGGAAAAGTACGTCATCTCGACACCCGCGCACCCACCGCCGAACCGCGAGCCCGGTTCGAGTGAAGATGACGAGTAAAGCCGCGAGGCTTTTCGCCACCTGGTTTGGTTGCGGATACTCGCCCTTCGCCCCTGGTACCGTTGGGTCGCTGGCCGCGATCGTAATCGCCTGGCCGCTGTCCCGCATCGGGTTCGGCCGGATTCACTTCCTGATCCTCTCGCTGGCGCTCCTCTACCCGGCGATCCGCGCCGCGACCATCGTCGCCACCGAATCGAAGCGAAAAGACCCGCAATTCGTTGTGGTCGATGAAGTTCTGGGCCAGTGGTTCACGCTCGCCGGCGCCCTCCGCTTCGACTTCCTGACCTTCTTCATGGCCTTCGCGCTTTTCCGCCTTTTCGATATCTGGAAGCCGCCGCCCATACGTCTGATAGAGCAGATACCCGGCGGCGCGGGCATAATTCTCGACGATATGATGGCCGGAGCCTACGGCGCACTTGTCTTATTTCTGATGGGATGGTTCAATCATCAATAACGATGGCAATCCGCAAAGATTCCAACGGCAGACCGCAGATTTCCCAGGTTCAGCCAGAAGCAGCGATTACAGGTGGGGAACTGTACATACGGGGCAAGGCCCTGACCTTGCCGGGAACGACGGAAAAAGCGTTCGACCGGCCAAGCGTCACCATCGGCGATGTGGCCGCGCCCGTGGTCATCGGGTCCAATTCGCTCGTCATCGTCAAGGTGCCCGAAGGCGCATCCGCCGGCGAACTCATAGTCGGCAACGGCAAGCAGCTCAGCGATGCATGGAGTTGCGACATCGGCCTCCAGATCGCCGAAAACCTGCATCCCGTCACCAGCCCCGCCGTCGATTCCATCGGCAACATCTACACCACTTTCAGCGGCTCGCGCGGCCAGAAAGTGCCGGTGGCCGTCTACCGCATCGATCTGAATTTCAACATGACGCCGTTCGTCAACGACATGATGAACGCCACGGCCATCGCCGTCGGCCGCGACGGTTTCATTTACATTTCGAGCCGGTTCGACGGCGTGGTTTACCAGGTCAGCCCCAGCGGCAACATGTCGGTTTTCGTCGAAGGCATGGGCGTCGCGACCGGGCTCGCGTTCGACGACGAGAACAACCTGTACGTCGGCGACCGCAGCGGCACCATCTTCAAGATCAGCCCGAACCGCCAGATCTTCGTCTTCGCCACCATCGAGCCTTCCATCTCGGCCTACCATCTCGCCTGGGGACCCGACCAGCACCTCTACGTCAGCGGACCCACCACGTCGAGTTTCGACTCCATTTACCGCGTGGCGCACAATGGCGATGTCGATACGTTCTACCGCGGCCTCGGCCGCCCGCAGGGCATGGCTTTCGACGCCGATGGCAACCTGTACTCCGCCGCTTCGCACATGGGACGCAAAGGTGTCGTGAAGATCACGCCCGACCGCGAGGTGAACCTTTTCGTCTCGGGACCGGGGATCGTCGGGCTGGCATTCTCACCGGCGCGCGCCATGATCGTCTCCACTACGAACGCGATCTTCCGGGTTGACGTGGGAATCCGCGGCGCTCAGATCCCGTAATGAACGCCGAGATCATCGCCGTCGGCTCGGAGATGCTGACGCACAAACGGGTCGATACCAACTCGCTCTTCATCACGGAGCAGCTCAACAACCTCGGCATCGAAGTCACCGCGAAACACGTCATCGGCGACGATCTTGAGCGCCTCGCCGGGACGATCCGGCGCGCTCTGGGCGCCGTTCCCGTCGTCGTGATCTCCGGCGGACTCGGGCCCACCGAAGACGATCTCACCCGCGACGCCGTCGCGCTCGCGCTCGACCGCCGCCTCGTTTTCAATGCCGCGATCAGCGACGGAATCGAGCAGCGCTTTCGCCAGATGAAGCGCACCATGCCGGAGATCAATCGCCGCCAGGCCATGCTGATCGAGGGCGCGCACATGCTCTCGAACGACCGCGGCACCGCGCCCGGCCAATGGATCGAAGAAGCGGGCGCGGTGCTCGATGATGCTGCCCGGGCCGCCGCACGAATTGAAATCGATGTTCACGCGCCACTGCCTGCCGCGCCTGCAGCGCATCGTGCCGCAGTCCGCGATTCGCACGCTCGAATTGCGCATCGCCGGCATGTCGGAATCGGAACTCGACCAGGCCATCTCGCCCATCTACAAGAACTACAGCAACCCGGTCACGACCATCCTCGCCCACAACGGCGACATGCAGGTTCATCTGCGCGCCCGCTGTGCCACGGAAGGCGAGACGATGCAGTTGCTCGCCGAAGTCGGGGGCAAGATCGACGCGGTGCTCGGCGACCGGATCTACTCGCGCAACGGCGATCCGCTCGAAGCGGTGGTCGGGAAGCAACTCCTGAGTCAGCGCGCGACGCTCGCGGTTGCCGAGAGCGCGACCGGCGGCGGGCTTGCCGAGCGCATCACCAGCATCCCGGGCAGTTCATCATGGTTCGTCGGCGGCTTCATCGCCTACACGAAGCGGATGAAGATCGAACTGCTGGGCGTTTCGGCGGACATTCTCGATCGCCTCGGCGCCGTCAGCGCGGAGACGGCCGAGGCGATGGCGATGGGTGCGCGCCGTCGCACCGGCGCGACCTGGGCCGTTTCGATCACCGGCAACGCCGGACCCACGGCGGACGGCGACGAAGCGCCGATCGGCATGATCTACGTCGGGATCAGCGGCCCGAACGAGACCGTCTCGTTTCATCGCCAGTGGCCCACCAGCGATCGCGCGCGGGTGCGCGCCTTCGCCGCCCAGATGGCGCTCGATCTTCTACACCGGAAACTGAGCCAGTAGCGCGCGCACCGCGTCGATACAAAGCGCGGCTGCGTGTTTCGATTCGTTGGAAAGCCCGCCGACCGCCAGTTCCACATCGGAGTTGGTCAGCTTCTTCAGCGCGGCCTTGTCGCACCCGGCTATCAGTTCCGTAAGCGCCGAGCCGGACGCAATGGACGCTGTACAGCCGCGCACCTTGAATCGCGATTCGGTGACGCGCCCATCTTCGATGAGAGCCGAGAGCCGCAGAATATCGCCACAGATCGGATTCGACACCTCGATGGTGACTGCGGGAGGCGGCAGTTCCCCCACGTTGCGCGGATTCCTGAAATGCTCAATCAGTTCCGGGCTCATATCCCACTTTCACATAGTCGATGGTCAGCCCGGAATCGCTGGTGATGTTGGTCGGGTTGCCTGAAGCTTCAATGCCGGTGACTACGTTGACGTAGCTTTCGCCATAGATCTGATCGGCGAAATGGTCCCAGACATACGATGGATCGATAGGGACATCGATCGTGCAATTGTCGGAGATTCCTCCGTTAATACTGCATGTCGCAAAAGTCTTATCGGGGTTGAGGACTTCGACGCGGAACTTATAGCTCTCGGAATGAGTGCCAGGCGTATCGGGAACGAGGTATGCGTGCACGACATAAGTGGCTCCGCCGATTAGGCCGGTAATGTTGGTCAGCGGCGAGGTAGCCTGATACTCGATGCCATTCCGGAAGCTGCTCTCCTTATAGCAGTGAGGCGCAGCGTCTCCGCAGTTGGTCTTTGTCGAATAGTAGAAGATCAGCGTTCCGAAGGTCTGGCCGCCTACCTGCGCAGCATCGTAAACGAAACCGTATTCGTTGTCACCGAAGATGCAGGGATTGTCGGTGACGTAGATCGCTTCGAGCGCACCGGAAGAACTGGTACCCGAAGAGTTCCCGTTGAATGAACCCTTCGACCTCGATGCCCGTGATGCCGGACAGAATCTGGCTCTCGTTGAATTCACTCGGCGGCGCGTAAGTGTAGCCGCCCGGCAGCTGAAACTCGCCGGGGTTGTAGTAAACGAGCGGCCGACCGGAATATCGACCGGTCCAGTTGGGCCACCAATAGCTGTCCAGATTGCGCTTACCGGCCGGGCACACGCCTCGATTGATGGTGGAACTGCCGCCGAAGCTGATATCTGAAAAGTTGTACGTTATCGGTGGGCGTTTGCCTGAGTAGATGTTTGATCCGGTGCCCTTCCACATCGGAGCCGGGCTGAAGTTCTCAATGACGCCGGATTGCGAATACAGCGCATACTCGACTTCTTCGCCCGGCAGCATGATCGGCGTCCATGCCGGTGCGCCAACGTTCTGCGCCGAGATGACAGAGATCAACAGCTTCATTGCACAATACAGAGGGGGCACTACCTCATGATCATCGGCGTCCCGAAAGAAATCAAGGATCACGAAACACGCGTCGGCCTGACGCCGAACTTCGCTACCGTTCTGCGTGAAGCGGGCCATGAGGTGCTTGTCGAGACTCGCGCAGGTGAAGCCAGCACTCTCTCCGACGAAGAGTACACTCAAGCCGGCGCCACCATCGTTTCCTACGCCTCCGAGGTTTGGTCGCGAGCCGATCTCGTGGTCAAGGTGAAGGAACCGCAGGCTTCGGAGTACGTGCATTTCCGTCCGGGACTGATCCTCTTCACGTACCTGCACCTCGCGCCCTTGCGTGACCTCACGGATCAACTGCTCAAGTCGGGCGTCAGCGGCGTCGCGTATGAGACTATCGTCGAGCGCGACGGCTCGCTGCCGCTGCTTACGCCGATGAGCGAGGTCGCGGGCCGGCTTGCGGTGCAGGTCGGCGCGCAATATCTGGAACGCCCCAACGGCGGCCGCGGCATCCTGCTGGGCGGCGTCCCGGGCGTCGCGCCCGCGAATGTTGCCATCATCGGCGGGGGCGTGGTGGGCACCAACGCGGCAAAGGTGGCGATCGGCATGGGCGCACACGTCACCATCATCGATCGCAGTCTCGACCGTCTCCGCGCTCTCGACGACATTTTCAATGGCCAGGTGGTGACGCTCGCCTCCAACGCGTGGACCATTTCGGAAACGCTGCGGCTTTCCGATCTCGTGATCGGTGGCGTTCTGATTCCGGGCGCGTCGGCTCCGAAGCTCGTGCGCCGCGACATGATCGCGCGGATGAAGCGCGGCTTCGGTCGCGGTCGATGTCGCGATCGATCAGGGCGGCTGCTTCGAAACGTCGCACGCGACCACCCACAGCGATCCGGTTTACACCGTCGACAACGTCATTCACTACTGCGTGTCGAACATGCCGGCTTCGGTGCCGCACACCTCCACCTTCGCGCTGACCAACGCCACTTTCCCGTACCTGCTCGCCTTGGCAAACAAGGGCCTGGCCCGGGCGGCGAGCGAGGATGCCGGCCTTCGCGCGGGCGTCAACACGTATCGCGGCGAAGTGACGCATCGCGGCGTGGCGGAATCGCAGATGCGCGCCTTCACTGACATGGCGATAAAATAAAAATATGCGTGGTTTGATCCTGCGTGGTTTGATCTTCTGTTGCATGCTTGGTTCCGTCGCGGCTACAGCGATTGCAGCCGATCTGCCTCCCAGTGAAGTCATCCAGAAATTCGCGGCCAAAGAGGCCGAGTTCCGCAAAGCGCGGGAAAACTACACCTACCGCCAGTCCGTAAAGATGGAGGAACTCGATCCGAGCGGCAGTTCCGTCCAGGGCAAATGGGAAGAAGTCGACGACATCATCTTCGGGCCTAATAAAAAGCGCGAAGAGAATGTCGTATACGCACCCATGGTGACGCTACGCAATCTCACACTCACACCGCAGGATCTTCAGGACCTGCGCAATGTTCAACCGTTCGTCCTGACCACGGACGAGCTTCCGAAATACGACATTCAGTACACCGGCAAAGAGAAGCTCGACGAGATCGATTGCTACCGATTTGCCGTCCACCCGAAGACCATGGTCAAGGGCGAACGCTACTTCGAAGGCGACATCTGGGTCGACGACCGCGATCTCCAGATCGTGAAAACCTTCGGCAAAGGCGTCGGCGTGCAGAAAAAAAGCGACGATAACCAGTTTCCCCGGTTCGAAACTTACCGCGAACAGATCGACGGAAAATACTGGTTCCCCACCTACACCCGGGCCAACGATACGCTGCACTTCAGAGACATGAACCAGCGCATCCGCATGACCGTGAAATACGAGAATTACAAGCGATTCGGCTCCGAAACGAGCGTTACTTTCGGCGACGAGGTCACAGACACCAAACCGAAAAAATAATGCCCGATACCAAAATAACGATCAACAACGACGGCTCGGTCCGTATTGAAGGCGATTTTGAAATACTCGACCCGATGGGACAGAAGTTCGGCTTCGCAGGCCGAACGGTTATTGGCCTCTGCCGTTGCGGCCAGAGCCAGAACAAACCCTTCTGCGACGGTTCGCATGCGCGGACCGGCTTCCAGGATAAGGTAGCGGCGCGCGATTTGCCTGCGCCGAAACCCAAAATCTAATACACCGCTCCCTCACGGCCGCGGCTCGTTGCAGCGGTTCACGTTACCGCTCCTTCACAGTCGCGGCTCAGAAGTCGTTGCTGAGCCGCGCGCGTGAGTTTATGTGCAACTCACTATCAATCTGTAACAGTCATCGTGGGTCCGGGGGCGTTTGCCGCCTCCCGGGCCTTCGTCATTACCAGTTCCGCGATATCGTAATACGCTTTGGCGCGTTTGTCGTCCGGTCCGAAGGTCGCGATCGGGTGGCCGGTGTCGCCGCCGATGCGCACGTGCGGATCGAGCGGAAGCGCGCCCAGAAAGTCCACGCCCATATCTTTGGCGGTGCGGCGTCCACCACCTGTGCTGAACACGTCGATGCGCTCTTCGCAGTGGGGGCAGGTGAGGAAGCTCATGTTTTCGATGATGCCGAGGATCGGCACCTTCACCTGCTCGAACATGCGCACGGCCTTGCGCGCATCTTCGAGAGACACGTCGGATGGCGTGGTGACCACGACGGCGCCGGTGACCGGAGCGGACTGAATCAGCGACAGCTGCACGTCGCCGGTGCCGGGCGGCAGGTCGATCACGAGGTAGTCGAGATCGCCCCAGTCGACCCCGCGCAGGAACTGCTGAATCACGCTGTGCAGCATGGGTCCGCGCCAGACGAGAGGTTTGTCGCCGGGGCTCAGGAAGCCCATCGACATCAGCTTCACGCCATAGTTCTGCAGCGGCTGGATGCGCTCGCCGATCGCGGCGGGGGTCTGGTTGGTGCCCATCATCAGCGGCACGTTCGGGCCGTAAACGTCGGCATCGAGGAGGCCGGTTTTGTAGCCGAGCTGCGCCAGCGCGATCGAAATATTGACGGCAACGGTGGTTTTGCCGACGCCCCCTTTGCCGCTTCCTACGGCGATCAGATTTTGTACGCCAGCGATCGGCAGTTTGGGAGTCATGTATGTTCCATGTTAGATGGTCTTGGTCTGGCCGCCATCGAAATCGACCAAAGAACCCTGCATGTACCGGCCGTGCGGGCTGAGGATAAACGAGACGAGCGCGGCGATATCGGCAGGCTCGCCGATACGTGCGATCCGGTTCGTGCGCAGGAATTCGGGTTCGCTCTGCGACTCCAGCTGTTTGGCGAGACGCGAGGTGCGCACCGGGCCGGGATTGATGGCGTTCACCTGAATGCCATCCTGAATTCCCTTCTCCGACATGGCTTTGGTGAAGGAAAGAATCGCCGCGTTGACCGAGCCGCCGATGGTGAACAGAGCACCCGGAGTGCGGCCGCCTGCGCCGACGATGTTGACGATTGATCCGGACTGCTTCTTGAGATGCGGCCAGGCGGCGCGGGTGAAGCGAACGGCGGCGTAGTATTTCAGGGCGAAGCCGTCAATGAAATCGTGGTCGGTGAGGGTTTCGAACTCGCCGCGTTTGGTGGCGCCGGCGTTGTTGACCACGATATCGAGGGAGCCGAATTTTGCGATGGCAGCGTCGACCGCTTTGGCGGGTGAGTCGGGCAAGCGCAGATCGGAAGCGACGACAAGGGATTTCTCTTCGCCGATTACTTTGGCGGTGTCATTGAGCAACTGTTCATCGCGGGCGCAGAGAACCACGCGCATGCCTTCGGCGGCGAGGCGCAGGGCTATCGCGTTGCCGATGCCTCGGCTTGCGCCGGTCACAATTGCGGTTTTTTGAGTCATTCCGTGACCAGCTCTACTCTGGTGTAAAAGCCGCCTGCCATCGATATGACGGCATTTAGGGCAAATTCGCAATTGCTGTACACCGTTCCCTTGCGGTCGCGGCTCGGAAGGCTTCTTACCGCTCCTTTACAGTCGCGGCTCGGAAAATCGGTCGTGATTCCGAGGCGGCTGTTGAACCGAAAAGACTCCAGCATGGCCTCTGATGGCGCTTCGGTCTTCATTTCGCGGCCTCTTGTACTTTGACTGGCGTGCCGGAGATCAGCGAATCGGGTGGGTTCAGGATCAGCGGGTCTTGCGGGCGCAGGCCGGAGAGAATCTCCAGAGAATCTCCGAAGTCGCGGCCGACGGTGATCGGAACGAGCATCGCTTTCCCGTCGCGCACGACGGCGGCGCGAATGCCTTCGGACCGGAACATCACGGTGGTGACGGGAATCGTGAGCGCATTCGCCGACGCCCCCGTGTATTTGAGGTGAACGGAAACGTAGGCGCCGGGAAGCAATTCGCCGGTGGGATTATCGACATCGACTTCGACGAGCAGGGTGCGCGACGCGAGATCGATCGAGTTGGAATTGCGCACGATCGTGCCCGGGAAACTGCGACCCGGGAATTCGTTCAGCGTGAGCGAGGCGGGGGAACCGTTTTTCGCCGCCTGCTCGTAGTTTTCGGGCACGCTGATGAAGACGCGCAGGCGGTTGGTGGCCGAGATGTGGAACAGTTCCTTACCGTTCGCCGTGCTGGAGCCGGCATCGATCAGAGCGCCGATATCGGTGTTTCGCGCGGTGATGACGCCATCGAAGGGAGCGTAGACTTTCTCGTAAGCCTGGAGGTCTTCGAGGCGTTTGACGTTGGCGGCGGCGGAATCGACGATGGCCTTCTTCGAATTCCGATCGCCTACCGAGTTATCCACATCCTGACGCGCGACGGCGCCCTTTTTCCCCAGATTCACGAGCCGGTCGGAGGTGAGTTGAGCGAGGTTGAGATTGGCCTGCGCGGTTTCGAGATCGGCGCGGGCCTGCTGCAGTTGATGATCGGTTTCGGGGGTTTCGATTTCGGCGATGAGGTCGCCCTTGTGGACGCGCGTGCCGATGTCGGAATACCACTTCTTCAGATAGCCGCTGGTGCGGGCGTAGATGGGCGCATCGATCAGCGGCTGCGTGTTGCCCGGCAGGACCAGTTCCTGCGTCGCGGAGCTTTCTTTGGGATGTGTTACCGAGACGGTGAGTGTGGCGGCGTCATGCGTCTGGACCACGAGGGCCTTTTCGGCAGAGACACGCGTCGAGATGCCTTTGTAGACGAACCAGCCGATGGCGGCTGCGGCAATCAGCAGCAGAAGGATGAGGCCCGGGCCGATTCCACGCCGCGGGGCGGCGTGTGAAACGGTTTCGCGCCTGGAGGCTTCCTTATACTGCTGGTTCGTTATTGGTGAGCTGGCTCATAGCGTCGATGAGGCGCTCCCTTCGTTCCGGTCTTCATGAAATTGTGAATGAGTGCGAATACGGGCGGTACGAAAAGCAGGGTGGCTACGGTTGCGAACAGCAAACCACCGATCACGGCGCGTCCGAGGGGCGCATTCTGTTCGCCGCCTTCGCCCATGCCGAGCGCCATCGGGACCATACCGATGATCATCGCAAGCGCGGTCATGATGACGGGGCGGAAGCGCGTGAAACCGGCTTCGATGGCGGACTGCAGAGCGTCGCCGTGTTCTTCCAGACGTTCCTTCGCGAAGGCCACAACCAGGATGCTGTTGGCGGTGCCGACTCCCATACACATGATGGAGCCCATCAGGGCGGGAACGCTGAGCCGGGTCTGCGTCAGGAACAGGAACAACACGATGCCGGCGAGGGCGGCGGGCAGGGCGCTGATGATGATGAACGGGTCAAGCCATGACTGGAAGTTGACGACGATCAGCAGGTAGACGAGCACGATGGCGACCAGCAGGCCTGCCGCGAGCCCTTGTAGGACGTGCTGCATGGTCTGCAACTGGCCGCGAATCGTGATGATGGAGCCGCGCGGCAGGTCCTTGCGGCTGGCGTCGACGATGCGGGTGATGTCCGCGCCGGCGGAACCGAGATCGCGGCCTTCGATGGAGCCGAAAACGTCGATCACGCGATGAATGTTGTAGTGATTGACGACAGCCATTCCATTGCCGCGCGAGATGGTGCTGACGTCGCCGAGAATTTCCGGGTGCGTGCTGCGGGGCGAGGTGATGGGAACGTTCTGCAGATCCTGCAGGGAATTGATGCGGTATTGCGGGGTCTGGGTGACCACGTTGTAGGTGACGCCGTTTTTCGGGTTCAGGAAGAAGGTGGGCGTGGTCTGGAAGCTGCCGCTCAGCGAGACCAGCATGCCGCCGGCGATATCGTTCTGGGTGAAGCCGGCCTGCTCGGCCTTGGTGCGGTCGACCGTGATGTGCAGCTTGGGCTGATCGAAGGGCTGCTGCACGCGAAGGTCTACGACGCCGGGCACCTGGCGAATGCTGCTCAGAAGCTGATCGGCGAACTTGCGGTTGCCTTCCGAATTGGCGCCATCGATCTGTACGTCGATGGGCGAGGGCAGCCCGAAGTTGAGGATCTGGGTGATCATGTCGGCGGGCAGGAAGTAGAAAGTCACGCCGGGGAATTCGCTGGTGAGCATCGGGCGGAGGGCATCGACCCATTCCTGAGTGGGGCGGTGGTGGCCTTCCTTGAGGGAGACCAGAATATCCGCGTCGGCGGAACCGATTACGCCGCTCGTGTTGTACATCGTGTTGATGCCGCTGTAGGGCAGGCCGATGTTGTCGACGATGTTGTCGAGCTCGGCGGCGGGAATGGTGCGGCGGATGGCCTTATCGACACTGTCGTTCAGGCTGGCGGTTTCTTCGATGCGCGTGCCGGTGCGGGCGCGCAGGTGCAGACGAAACTGGCCGTTGTCGCTGGTGGGGAAGAAATCATTGCCGAGCCAGGGGAACAGCAAGAAGCCCGCCGCGCAGAGCAGCAGGAAAACCGGCACGAAGATGAAGCGGCGATAAACGAAAGTGGTGAGCAGAAGCTGATAGGCCAGGCGGAGCGCGCTCGAATCCGCTTTCAAACAGACGCTGGAGCATGACGAACGGATTGCGCGTCGGGCGCATCTCGTGATCGTGACGGCGCAGGAGATACATGGCGAGCGTGGGGACCAGCGTGCGCGACAGAATGTACGACGCCAGCATCGCGAATACTACGGCTTCGGCGAGGGGGACGAACAGGAAGCGCGCCACGCCGCTCAGGAAGAACATCGGGCAGGAACACGATACAGATGCAAAGCGTGGAGACGAGGGCGGGCACGGCGATCTGGGCAGCGCCCTGGAGGATCGCCATGTTGAGTTCGTGGCCTTCCTCAAGGTAGCGTTCGATGTTTTCGATGGTGACGGTGGCGTCGTCGACGAGGATGCCGACGGCGAGGGCGAGTCCGCCGAGCGTCATGATGTTGATGGTCTGGTGGATGGCGCTGAGGCAGCAGAGCGAGACCAGAATCGAAAGCGGGATGGAGACCGCGATGATGATGGTGCTGCGCCAGCTGCCGAGGAAGATCAGGATCATGAGGCCGGTGAGGCAGGCGGCAATAATGGCCTCACGGACCACGCCGCTGATGGCGGCGCGCACGAAGATGGACTGATCGGCGATGGGCTCGATTTTGATCGACGGCGGCAATGCCTTGCGGATGCGCGGCAGGGCGTCGAGCACGCCCTGGACGATGCCGAGCGTGGAGGCGTCACCGTGTTTCAGGACCGTAATCAGAGTGCCGCGCTCGCCATTCAGGCGGACGATATTGGTCTGGGGCGAGAAGCCATCCGACACCTGGGCGACATCGCGCACGTAGATGGGCGAGTTGTTCGCCGAGAGCTTGATAGGCAGGTCGTTGAGTTCCGCTACGGTGAACGGGCTGGAATTCAGATCCACATCATATTCAAAGCGGCCGATCTTGGCGCTGCCGGCAGGGAGAATAATGTTCTGGCTGCCGATGGCGGTGACGACGTCCGAGGGGGACAGGCCTTTCGACTGGAGCAGACCGGTGTTGAGGCTGACGTTGACCTGACGCTGCTTGCCGCCGTAGGGATAGGGCATTTCGGCGCCGGGGATGGTGACGAGGTCGGGCCGGATGAAGTTCTGGGCCCAGTCGTTGAGCTCGGATTCGGAGAGCGTGTCGCTGGAGATCGCAAGCTGAAGGACCGGGACGGTAGAGGCGTTATAGGCGATCACGAACGGCGCGGACGTGCCGGGCGGCATGCTGTGAAGCTGGGCTACGGAGACGCCGGTGATCTGGGTGTTGGCGGTATCGACGCTCGCGCCGGGCTGCAGGAAGGTCTTGATGATGGCGCGGCCGTTGAGCGTGAGGGATTCGGTGTGCTCGATGTTGCTGACTACGGTGGTGGCACTGCGCTCGAAGTTGGAGGTGATGCGGCCTTCCATCTCCTCGGCGTTCATGCCGGTGTAGGACCAGATGGCGGAGATGACGGGGATGTCGATGTCGGGGAAGATATCGGTCGGGGTGCGGGAAATTACGAGCGGGCTGCCGAGGAGGATCACGAGCGCCAGCACGATGAAGGTATAGGGTCGGGCCAGGGCTACTCTTACGATCCACATGTTTTATCTGGTTTGCTTTGATTGCCGGCGGTCGAACTTCGCGCGGAGCGGGCGCACATCGCCCCACACCATATCCGATGACTTATTCGGCGGAAACGCTTCCACTACGGTTACTTTTTCCGTATACCGGGGGAAGAAAAAGGCAATTTGGCCACGGATGAACACCGATAAGCACGGATAAAGGCAAAATGCATGTCCGTCAGGCGGCCTGCCGCTGGGCCGATTCGCGGCCAGGGAAGCGGTTCTGGCGGTGGGCTTCCTGTTCGATTTCGGCGGTCGAAAAAACGAACTGGTTGGTGTCGACGACGAAAGGTTCGCCTTTCATTTTCTGTGGGTTGCGGAGGGCTACGACTTCGGCAAGGGCAGCTCGCCTTGCGGCGAGGCGTTTGGCCTGGAGTTCCTGGAGCTGGCGCAGCGCTTCTTTCTGCGTGCGCTGGAGGCGCTGCTCGTAGAGGGTCAAATTCATGAACGATTTCGAGTCCTGGCGGAAGACTTTGGCGGCGGTCAGGGCGGCTTCGATTTCGGGCCGTTCGGTGCCGGAAACCGTAGCGCCTTCGAAATGGCCGAGGGCGAGCATGCTGTCTTCGATCGAGCGGACGCGGTTCAGACGCCACTGGGTGTCGCAGAAGGTTTGGGCGTATTGGCGTTCGACGGGGGTTTCCGGGGCAAGATCGGCCATGAGCTCTTTGCAGAAGGCCTGGTAGACGGAGATGTCCTCGGAGGGGAGGACGACGATGCGTCCGGTGAGGCCGTGGCGGAGCGCGTTGTGGCTGGATCGTTCTTTGCCTTCGGGCGTGCGGGGTCCGGTGGATTTAGATTGGTGGGTGGATTCGGCTGGTGACATTATGATGCTCCTCGGCTATTTTGATAGCAGAGGGAAATGGGGCTGGCGGGCGGAAATTCTGTAAGTCGTTGATTCCGAGCGCACGAAAGTTGGATTGCGGTTGTGATTGAAAACCGGCCAATCGGGCTGTGTCGAAAGTCCCGCACAACCGCTTACTCGCGATCCTGATTCGCTCAGCCCGAGTTACCGCCACCGCGCGGGCGCGGCCTCCGGGAAAATGGTGAGTAACCGGAAAGATTTGGATCGGTCAATCCGCATCGGGGTGAATCCGCTCGTGCCGTTTCAGTTCCGTCTGGACATGCTCCGCTTCCAGTAGGGCCTCCGTTGCTGCCTTCAGAAGTGCTCGACGCTCCGCCAAGCGCAACCGTTGCATAATCCCTTTTGGAGCCGTTGTTTGGCGACCGGCAAGTCCGCGTACAACCGCTCATTTTCGGCTATGAGCCGGGAGCATACGTAGCACCCCATTTGGGAATCAGGATAGCCGAATTCGAGCCAAACAGAGAATCGGATTTGTACGGTCTCAAGCGGTATCACCCGGCCAACTGTCACCGCACAACCCGCACGCAAGTTCCCAGGGCGAACGAAACAAACATCCCCGGGATACATCAAGCGGATATACTTTAACCAGTTCTCCCCACCCGAGCGCGGTCTTCCCAGAAGGACTGGCCCGCCAACTCTCCTGATGAGAACGGAGAGAAGGCATCGTGCAGGTCCCTCCAAAAGAAAAGACTATTCTTGTCGTTGATGACGACGCCAATATCCTTGCAACCGTTAAGGCATTGCTGGCCAACAGGGAGTACAACGTTCATACCGCCACGAACGGGACAGAAGCCCTTCAGCAGTCCAGGGACTATCCCGGCGAGATACACCTCTTGCTGTCTGACTTCCAAATGCCCGGAATGTCCGGTATCGATTTGGCTAGCGCAATGACGCTGGAACGTCCGGATCTGAAGGTGCTGTTGATGTCCGGGTTTGATGGAGGAATGCTGGTGCTGAATGAAGGATGGCATTTTCTGGCTAAGCCATTCATTGCATCGCAGCTACGTGCTTTGGTTCTGGGTCTCGTATTCCCGGAAAGAAAAAGCCCGAAATTTTCCAGGTAGTCCTCGATCTCAAACTGACCCGATACCCAAAATCAATGTGCTGATGAGCATTTTCCTGGCAGAGGGAACTTTCCCCAAGGATCGGTGTCAAATATCGCCATGGTCCGCACGATTTTCTTACTCACATTCGCGGCCCTGTCAGGAGTCGCGTGAATGGCACAAGTACCCCGAACGCCGGACGTCGAGGCCCAGCGGATGGCAATGAAGAAACTGAGCTTCCTCGTTGGCGACTGGTCTGGCGAGGCGTCGGTCCTTCGGGGCCCCGGTGAGTTTGCAGACTTGTCTCAGACGGAGTCGGCACATTTCAAACTCGATGGCCTGGTATTGATGATCGAGGGTGTCGGACGAGCAAAGACTGATGGCAAGCCAGTGCTGCAGGCTCTTGGGCTGATTTCGTTCGACGATGAAACAGAGGCCTATCGGATGCGGGCGTTTAACGACGGACGATGGCTTGACACGGAGGTCAAGCTGGCGGATGGCGCAGATTCAATCTCCTGGGGCTTTGCCCTAGGGGAAATCAAGACGGCTACCGCGCTGCACATCAATGAAAAGAATGAGTGGACCGAAGTTGGCGAACTGACCATCGGGAACCGGCCACCGCAGCACATGATGAACCTGACGGTTCGGCGCATCCGGCGGGATTGGCCGTAATCGGGCCGCCGTTCGGCTCTGGTCAGCATCATTTTTGAAAATCATGTTTCGGTATGTTTATTCACTGAAAATAGCTTTGAAAATACCGATGAATATTTCTCGCTATTCGGTGATATGCTTCGCATCGCAGCGTCACCGAGTAGATAGGAGAAACAAACAAATGGCCCTCACACACGTCGCTGTTGCAGGGAGCAAGCGCGTCCCGCTCGCGGGCTCGCGGCTAATTGGTCGAACTCATCCCCACGCCGAGATTGAAGTCACCCTCAAACTTCGGCGCAAACAGGCTCTTCCGGAACTGAACGAGCGTCCGGCAAAACTCCTCAGCCGGGATCAACTGGCGCAGACCTACGGAGCTTCTGAGGATGATGTCAATAAGGTCAAATCCGTCTTCGAAGGCCTCGGACTCAAAACCGTGAATGCCGATGCCGGCACGAGAAGCGTTCGCCTCGCGGGCACGGTCGAAGCTATGCAGAACGCCTTCAACGTGAAACTGTTTGACTACGCACACGCGGACGGAAATTACCGCGGGCGTGTAGGCAACGTGCACGTTCCGGAGGAAGTCAGCGATATCGTCGAAGCCGTGGTCGGTCTCGACAACCGCCGGGTCGCGCACCGCAAGCGCCATCCTCAGGCGCAGAAGGGCGCGGAGGCACGGCCGGTAAGCAAAGTGCCTTCGACCTGGTTCACGCCGGCCGAACTGGCGAAGCATTACAACTATCCCGCAGGCGACGGCGCCGGGCAGACAGTCGCTGTTCTCGAATTCGGCGGCGGTTATTTCCCCGCGGATCTGACCCAGTTCTGTTCGCTGGCAAAGGTTACGCCAGTCCCGAACGTGAAGACGGTCAGTACAGACGGAACCGCTACCAACGCCCGCGACGGCGCGGAAGGCGAAGTGATGCTGGACGTCGAAGTGGTCGCGGGAGTTTGCCCCAAGGCTAACATCGTGGCCTACTTTGCGGATTTCACGGAACAGGGCTGGATTACGATCCTCGATGCCGTGATGCAGGACAGCACGAACAATCCGGGCGTGGTGTCGTGCAGCTGGGGATTCGCCGAGGACGCCGATATCTGGACGGCGCAGACTATGAACCAGGTAAACCAGTCGCTGCTCGAAGCAGCTCATCTGGGAATTACCGTCTGCGTGGCGGCCGGCGACGACGGATCGAGCGACGCCATCAGCGACGGCAACGCTCACACCGATTTTCCGAGCTCGAGCCCGTATGCTTTGGCTATCGGCGGAACGACCGTCCGCTCGAAGACCACCGGCCAGCCCGACATCACATGGAAAGAAGGGGACGGTCTGCGCTCCGATAACGGCGGCTCGACCGGGGGCGGTGTGAGTGCGGTCTTTGCGCGCCCAACATGGCAATCGAAGATCAACATTCCTTCCGTGAATGCCGGAGCGATCACGGGAAGAATCGTTCCGGATATCGCGGCGAATGCAGACTGGAATGCTTCGCCGTATCTGCTCGTGGTGGACGGGAAATCGCAGCCGAACGGGGGTACCAGCGCGGCCACGCCACTGGTCGCATCACTGATCGCACTGATCAATGCGAGTCGCGGCGCTGGGAACAGGGTGGGATACGTCACGCCGGAGCTGTATCAATCTTCGACGGGCGGCGCCGGGGCGGGAACGGCGGGATGCGTCGATGTTACCGCCGGCGATAACGAGACCGCCGCTGCCGGCGGGTATAGCGCAGGGCCCGGCTATGATGCGGTTTGCGGCTGGGGCACTCCTTACGGCATCAATCTGATGAAGGCGCTGAGCGGTGCCAGCGCCGCGACGGCCTGATCGGCTGGGAAACAGATGCTGTTACAGAGCCGCGCGTGAACGAGCGGTGTACATTAGAGCATTTCACAATTGCTGTGCACCGCTCCTTCACAGTCGCGGCTCGGAAACAGATGTTGTTTCGGAAACGGAGGCTGGCAAAGAGCCGTGCGCGTGAGCGAGCGGCGTACGGTAGAGTGCTTTCCATTACTGTGTACCGCTCCTTCGCAGTCGCGGCTCGGAAATGGATGTTTGTTTCGGGAACAGATGTTGTTTCGGAAACGGATGTTGTTTCGGGGGCGCGCGCGTGAGCGAGCGGGGTGCTGTAAAAGCTATCGGAACAGCCTGGGGGCGAAGTCGTTCAGATATTCGCGCCAGTTGATCCAGGTGTGGCCACCGCCGGTTTCGTGCAACGTCAGTTTGATGGCGTATTTGCTCAGCGTGCCTTTCAGCTGTTCGGGCGTACGCACTACCGGATCCTGGCCGCCGTACGCGTAGTAGACCAGCTTCATCGACGCGGCGGCCTGCTTGAGCGCCGCATCGTGGGCCTTCTCGTATTGATCGCCGCCGCCCGTAATCGAGAAGACTCCGATGTAGTGAAATACCTCGGGATGCGGCAGTCCGTTCTGAATGGTGTGCGCGCCGCCCATGGAGAGGCCCGCCATCGCGCGGTTATTGGGATTCGCGATGGTCCGGTAGTTTGCGTCGATGTAAGGGATCACCACCTTTAACAAGTCGTCACCGAAATCGGTGTTCTGGAGCATGTTGGCCGGGGCGGCGTTGGGACGATCCGGGGTATGGCCGTTCGGCATCACGACGATCATGGGCTTTGCCATGCCCGCCGCGATCAGGTTGTCCAGAATGTTGTTGGCGCGGCCGACCGAAGTCCAGCTATCGTCGCTGTCTCCGGCGCCGTGCACCAGGTAAAGTACCGGGTAGGCTTTGTTGTTCTTCTCGTAGCCCGGGGGCGTGTAAACATGCATGCGGCGGACGACGCCGAGCGGCTCGGAGAAGTATTCGACCGTCGCCACACTGCCGTGCGGAATGTTGTTGTGCCAGGCTTCGAAATCTTCGGCGGGGCCGGTGACTTCGACGAGAGAATCCACGTTGGCGCGCTCGAGCGAAAATTCGCGCGCGGCGGGATCGGGCACGCGCACGCCGTTCACGAAGAAAAAGTATCGATAGGTGTTGGGTTGGAGGGGGCTCGGGGTGGTGACGCTCCACAGGCCTTTGTCGTCTTTGGTCATTGCGCGGCCTCTGCCGCCGGTAAAGACGTTGGGGGCGATATCTTCGTTGTCGCTGCTGCCGAGGGAAACGGTTGTCGCGTCGGGGGCGCAGATGCGGAAGGTGACTCGTCCATCGGGTAGCTGTTCCGCCGACTTGTAGTTGGCGGTGCCCATGCCGTTCGGGGCTGCACAGCGGTTGGGATCGCCGCCGCGCTGCGCCCATGCCACATTCGCAGTTAAGACGGCCGCGGCGATCATGATCGCCATTCTTGTCTTGCTCATCGTGATTCCTCGCAGGGGTTTTCGTTACCGCTTGCCGATGCGCGCGGCTCAGTAAGGGGCCGATCAGGGGCGCTGGATCATTTCGATGTGGTTGCCGACGGGATCGATTGCGATGCCGATGACGATGCCGGTCTTGCCGAACGGGCGCGGATCGCCGGCCATGGAGCCACCGGCGGCCTTGATGGCGGCGACTGTGGCGTTCATGTCCTTCACGTTGAGAATGACGTGGGCGATGGGATCTTTCACGTCGTCGGAGTCGCGATGCATGATCACGATCGGCTCACTCTTGTTGGCCTTGGCGGCTTCGGGCGTGGCGCCGAAGTTCACGAAGACTTCAGGACCTCCGGGGGAATCGATGCGATTGGTTTCCTGCATGCCGAAGGCGGCCGAGTAGAACTTCGCGAGCGCGACGGTGTCCTTCGCGGCGATTCGTACTGAGTTCAGGGACACCTGGGCTTGTGCGGCGCCAGCGAGCAGCAGCGCGGCGCATAGCGTCATGGCAGTTGTGTAGATTCTTTTCATCGAAAGCCTCCGTGGCGGTAATTATTGTATATCCTACCCAACGAAGGTCACTCGTGGCGAAGATCAATCCGGCGCTGTTATGTATCTCGCTTTTGTCGAGCGCGGCTCTTGGCCAGACTGCATTTGAGTCGGCGGACGTTCATGTGAGTGCGCCGGCGACGAATCCACAACTGAGGGGCGGCGCGCTGCGCGGGGGCCGGTTCGAAGTTCGTACGGCGACAATGGTGGAGTCTGATCAGCCTGGCGTATGAAATGGAATCGGACAAGGTTCTGGCGGGCCCGAGCTGGCTCGATTGGGACCGGTTCGACGTAGCGGCGAAAGCGCCGCCGGCCACGACGCGGGAGAACCTCAATCTGATGCTGCAGAAGCTTCTGGCCGAGCGATTCCAGCTGGTGGTCCACAAGGACACGAAGCCGATGCCGGCTTACGCGCTCACGGCCGGCAAGGGCAAGCCAAAGATGAAGGAGGCGACCGGGTCCGGGGAGCCGGAGTGCAAGGACGTGCCGCAGAAGCCTGAGCCCGGCACGGTGCCGTATGTGATGATCTCGTGCCACAACCTGACGATGGCGGTGTTAGCGGACGTCCTGCAAGGATACGGCGGCGGAACTTATCTCACCGATCCGGTGGTCGATCAGACCGGACTCAACGGAGCCTGGGACTTCGATCTTAAGTACACGGCGCGAAACCGGCTGGCGCAGGCGGGGTCCGACGGGATCAGCCTGTTCGATGCAGTGGACAAACAACTCGGGTTGAAGCTGGAGGCGAAGAAGGCGCCCCTCGCGGTGCTCATCGTGGACAGTGTGAATCAGAAACCGACGCCGAACGAGCCGGGAGTGGCGACGAAGATTCCGGCGGCGCCGCCAGCCGAGTTCGAAGTCGCCACTATCAAGCCAAGCCCGCCGGACGCGACGGGACCGAACAACGGCCGTATTCAAAACGGCCGGCTCGATCTGCAGAATTGGACGTTGAGCCAACTTATCCAGCTTGCGTGGGAACTGGGCAACAATAACGAGATGATTGTGGGCGTGCCGAAATCGGCGGAGTCGGCGCACTACGATGTTGTTGCGAAGGTGGCTACTTCGGGGACTGTAAACGCTCGGGATATTGACGAGAATTCGCTGCTGCTGATGTTGCGGAGCTTGCTGGAGGATCGGTTCGGGCTGAAGACGCATATGGAAGATCGGCCGGTCAGCGCGTACACGATGACGGCGGGAAAGCAGACGAAGTTGCAGAAGGCGGACCCGCAGAATCGAACGAGTTGCAAGTCGGGCGCGGGGACGAATGCGATGCTCAACAGACTCATTACCTGTCAGAACATGAATATGACGCAGTTCGCGGCGATGCTGGGGAACATGGCGAACGGCTATGTAAAGGCGCCGATCAAGGACGCGACAGGAATCGAAGGTAACTTTGATTTCAGCGTCAACTTCAGCGGCGTCGGGCTGCTTCCCGGGAGGGCGTTCGACCCCAATGCGACTTCGGGTACGACGGATCCGAACGGCTCGCTCACGTTGCCCGAGGCGATGCAGAAGCAACTCGGGTTGAAGCTCGAGATGGGGAAGCGGCCGTTACCTGTGCTGGTGATCGATCACGTTGAAGATAAGCCATCGGCGAACTGATATAGAATGGCGAGTGCGCTCTGCGGGCGTGAATAAAGGAGCAAAAACATGTGCGATCAGGATCATTTTGAAGAGGACCGGCTCGATGCAGAAGCCCGAGGACTGGTGACGCGAAAGCAATTCGGCGTGATGCTGGGCGCGGGTATCGCGATGATGCTGCCGAGGGTGGCGAACGCAGCTACGGTGGTCGAATCGGAAGTGACCGTGAAGACACCGGACGGCACCGCGGATTGCTACTTCGTGCATCCGGCGACAGGCACCGCTCCGGGAGTTCTGGTCTGGCCGGATATCTTCGGGCTGCGGCCGGCGTTCCGGCAGATGGGCAAGCGGTTGGCCGAATCGGGATACTCGGTGCTGGTGGTGAATCCGTTCTATCGCGTGAAGAAAGCGCCGACCGCTGACAAGGGCGCGGCAACTCCGATCGCGGATGTGATGCCGCTGGCGCGAGGCCTGAACGAAACCACGCATATGACGGATGCGAAGGCGTTCATCGCCTGGCTGGATCAGCAATCGTCGGTTGCCAAAAATCGAAAGATCGGCACGCAGGGGTATTGCATGGGTGGCCCCATGGCGTTTCGCACGGCCTATGCGGTGCCGGACCGTATCGGGGCAGTGGCCACATTCCATGGCGGCAACGGTCTCGTGACCGATATGCCGAACAGTCCGCACCTGCAGGCCGCGATGTCCCACGCGCAGTTTCTGGTGGCGATTGCGGACAACGACGACAAGACGGCACCCGACGAGAAGAACGTTTTGAAAGACGACGTTTGCCAAGGCTGAATCTGCCCGCGGAAATCGAAGTTTACACGGGTGCGCAACATGGCTGGTGCCCGCCGGATTCGGGAGTCTATAACGAACCGCTGGCGGAGAAGGCGTGGAGCCGGCTGCTGGTGCTCTACGGCAAAGCTCTGGCTTAAGCCGGATCACGGTGGGCGGACGCGGGTGCTCCGAATTCGCCCGCTCCTTTACAGTCGCGGATCAGAAGATGCAGCGGCAGTTCAGAAAAGTAACCTTTGATTTCCTGCCGCCAGCTCACAAAACGATTCGGCGGCGTAACCGCGGTGGACTCGCTGTCCCTTGAGGTCGAGAAGGGCACGATCTGCGCCTTTCTCGGCCCTAATGGCGCTGGTAAATCGACCACCGTCAAGATGCTTTCGGGGCTGCTTATCCCTACTTCCGGCCGAGCATACGTCGGCGGGTTCGATATCACCACGCATCCGATGGAGGTCAAGCGCCGCATCGGTGTGCTGCCCGAGAGCCTCGGCCTGTTCGACGACCTGACCATCGGAGAGCACCTGCTTCTCACGGCTCAGATCTACGGTCTCGGCAAGCAACAGTCGCACGAACGCATCGAGCAACTTCTGCGGGTGCTCGGCCTCACCGAGGGACGCAATACCTTCGCCGGCCAGGGTTCCAACGGCATGCGAAAGAAGACTGCCTTTGCCATGGCCGTGCTGCCAAACCCGGAGGTGCTCTTTCTCGACGAGCCTTTTGAGGCAATCGATCCCGCTACTTCAAAGATCATGCGCGACATCCTTGTCTCCGCTGCCGCGCACGGGATCACCGTGTTCCTCACATCGCACATTCTGCCGGTGGTGGAGCGCATCGCGCACCAGTTCGTGATGATACGCGGAGGAAAGATCGTCTGGAACTCCTCGGCGGCCGAACTGCCGCGCGCGCTCGAAGATCTGTATCTCGAACTCGCGGAACCGCCCGTTTCGGAGGAGTTGGGATGGCTGGGCGATCGCTGAGAATTCGCGCGATTCTGGCCGCGCTCCTGACCGCCGTGCGGCGAGATCTCAAAACCGTGGGATCTTTCTCCGGCAACAATCTGTTCGTAACGGGCGTGGGATTTCTCTTCCTCGGCGATCCCGGTGTTTTCACCGGAGTGGCGGCCTTCATCGGGCTGATCCTTTTTATTCCGTTGAGCGCCGACCCGCTGCGGGTTTTGCCGCCCGATCGCTTCGCCGTGTGGCCGATTAGCAGGGCTGAGCGCCGCTGGCTGCGAATTCTGAGCCCGTGGCTCAATCCGGTAACATGGCTCATCGCGGTGCTGGCAATCTGGAAGCATGTCACGCCAGGCCTTTGGGCGCTGACCGCCGGGGTGTTCGGGATCGGGTTCCTGCTGCCATCGCTTCCCGCCGCCCGCAAGGGAATCTGGCACCACCTGCCGGGCTTTCCGGGCCGCTTGAATCATCTCATCCGGAAGAACCTCCGCGAGACACTTTCGACACTCGATTTCTGGTGCAGCGCGGTGGTGAGCGTTTTCTGCCTGGGTCTGCGGATCGCGGGACTGCTGCCGGCCGAGGCACTGCTGCCGATGACGATCGTGACGATGCTCGCCCTCTCTACGCATTCGCAGACGCTCTTCGGGCTCGATGGCGAGGGCGGGATGACGCGCTACTGCCTGTTGCCGGCGCCCGGATGGCAGATCCTGGCGGCCAAAGATACACCGTTCCTCCTGGTGTCCGTTGTGATGACGCTGCCGCTGGCTCCCGCCGCCGGTCTCGCGGCCTCGCTTTGTGCGCTGGCGATGGGCCATCACGTTTCGGTAATTCATCACAGTGATCAGGTGCGTTGGCGGTTCTCGAGCGGCGTCTCGTTCGGGATGAGCGTCCTTCAGGTCGCCGTCATGACGGCAGGCGCGGCGGCGGTTCAGGCGATGCCGGTCGTGATCATTCTTTGTGCGGCGGGCTATGGGTGGTCCACGTGGCGGTACGGATTGGTTTTCGAGCGACAGCCTCTTTAGGTTGTTCGGGAACGGTTTCTGATAGCCTAAGGGCGATATGAAAAGCTATCGCTGGATGGTCGTTGCCGGTGTGAGCGGCCTCGCCGCGGCTTTACTGTTGCAGGCGGCGAAGACGGATGGCCTGACGATACTGACGGGTCAGCAGGCGTTTTCCAATACGCTCTCGCTTCAGCCTGGGCAGGCACGGAAGATCACGGCGCAGGATCTTCCCAAGCCGGGTGACACGCCGTCGGGCAAGACTCCCGGCGGCCGTGGTGCTGTACGGCCAGCGAACGCCATGCCGCAAGCTCCCGCGGGTTTCAAGGTTGGCATCTTCGTGGCGGAAGGATTGAATACACCGCGCCAGATGCGGAGAGCTCCGAATGGGGATATCTTTGTCGCCGATACGAGCGGCCAGGGTGGCGTCAGGATCTTCCGCGGCATGACGGCCGACGGCAAGCCGGAGCAGAGTTCGCTGTTTGCGACGTTCCCGCAGGCGTTCGGGATCAATTTCTATCCGCCGGGGCCGAATCCGCAATGGGTGTATGTGACCAGTACGACCAAGCTGGTGCGGTATGCGTATAAGAACGGCGATCTCAAGGCGAGCGGGGAGCCGGAGACGTTGATCTCCGATATTCCTTCGGGTGGCCATTCCACTCGCGATATCGTCTTCTCCAAAGACGGCAAGAGTCTGTTCCTTGCGGTCGGGTCGGGGTCGAACAACAATGACGACGAGAAGGAATTTCATCGCGCCAATATCCTTGAATACACGCCTGAAGGAAAGTTGGTGGGGGTCTACGCTTCCGGGATTCGAAACCCGGTGGGTCTGGCGATCAATCCGGAGACGGGCGAATTGTGGACGTCGATCAATGAACGCGATACGTACGGCGACAACCTGGTGCCCGATTACGTGACGCACGTGGAGCGCGGCGGATTCTATGGGTGGCCGTGGTTCTATATCGGCGGCAACTACGATCCGACGCATCAGGGCAAGCATCCGGAGCTGAAGAGCAAGGTGATTGTGCCGGATGTTCTGGTGCAGCCGCACAGCGCTTCGCTGGGCATGACCTTCTACGATGGCAAGATGTTTCCGGCCGATTACTCGGGCGATGCGTTCGCGGCGGAGCATGGGTCGTGGAATCATGCGAAGGGATCGGGGCATGAAGTGATTCGGATCCCGATCGAAAAAGGCAGGGCGACCGGCGCTTACGAGGATTTTCTTACGGGCTTCAACACGGATACCAATTTGTGGGGCCGGCCGGTGGGCGTGGCGACAGCTGCGGATGGCTCGCTGCTGGTCAGCGACGATGGCGCTAAGGTCATCTGGCGCGTGACGTACGGGAAGTAGGCAGGCCGCACAAAACGATGGCCTGCCCTACGGGTAGTGCAATCCAGAAATACACAGGCTGAAACCTATGCTACCATCTTCTGCTATTGGACGAGCATGACTGGCGCCTGCCAGTACGCAACTTTCTGATTTCCGGGATCGAGCACGGTGACCTGACATTTGTACTCGCCCGCGGGAAGCTTGTCGAGGCCTATGTTGAATCGGATCGGTAGCGCTTTGGTCTTCGGATCCAGTCCGTCAGTGATTGGAACCGGAGCGGTTTCGAAGGCTTTGGTCTGGCCGCGGTAGAAAGTCACGAAAGCGACCATGGGCTGAGTGGTTGTCGCGGCGCGCTCGTACGCCTGTAAGTAGACATACATGTCGCGGTTCTTGTTGAACACGCGGGTGACGCTCGGCATCAACTGCTTGCCATCGGCGATGAGCGGATTGACCGCCTGGGTCTTGGCGCGTTCCTTGTCCTTCTCGGCGTTGAACAGTGCGTCCTTCAAATCGACGCGCTGGCTGCTGAGCACGACCGAGCTGATCGGTATGCGCTTCTCTTCCTTGAGCAGATTGGGCACGACGAACGTGTTCATGTAAGTGCCGATGTGGCCCGTTTCGGCGTCGCGGGCGAGAAATTTCACTGTATACTTGCCGGGCAGCAGCGTGAAGCCCGCGTCGTATTCGATGGGGCGTTTGGCGAGTTCCGCGGCGGTGCTGTCGCTCAGCGAGATATCCACTTTGTCGCGCATGTTCTGGATGGTGGTGCCGTAGTCGTCCTTCACTTCGAGCATGAAGTCGAGCAGCGTGCGCTGCGCGCCGCCTTTGCGGGCGAGGGCGAGTTCGCTTCCGGGAATCTTGACGACGATCGGGATGAAGTATTCGGCCCGGTTCAGCTGGAAGTAATTCACTTCCATCGCGATGGTCAGCTCGGTGATGGGGTCGCCCAGCATGAGGGCGTCTTCGAGCTGCCGTTCTTTGTCGGCGACGGTGAACTTGTTGAACGTCTTGTTGCTGAAGTAGCCCTGGCGGAAATCGAGATTCGCAGCGATCGAATTATTCAGCGTGATCTTGACGCGGCGGAACTTTCCGTCAAGCGCCTGGTTCGTTGTGTAATACCCGATGATGTAGTAACTGGAAACGGCCTTCTGCGCCTTGACGATACCGGCTGACAAGATCGTTGCTGTCGAGGAAGGCTTTGCCGCCGGTGTCCGACGCCAGCGCATACAGCGTATCCTGCGACTGCTGGAAGCCGGCGTTCATTGCCATGGCGGACTGGCCGTTATACATACCGGCTCCGCCCGGCGCGCCCCTCGTGGCGTCGCCCAGAGGCGCGAGTGCCACCAATCCGCGCGCATCCAACGGCCAGAAGGAAACACCGGCGCGGATGGCGGCGTTCACGGTCGCGTGCAACTGCGCCTGGTTGTCGACGCCGTTGAGCCTGATGCCGCTGGCGAAATAGAGCAGCTGTTTCTTTTCGCTGAGCTGGCCCAGCATGCGCGCGGCAGTCTGCAGCGCGGAAAGCTGGCGGTCGGTGTTGAGGAGGTTGAACTCGCTGTCGTCCTGTCCGAAGGCCGCGCCGGTATCGGCGGCGCCCGCGTCGGCGGCAGTCTCGTCGAAGCCCTGGCCTTCGCCGACAGCGATGGTCTGGATGATGGTCGAGAGCCGGTCGCGATCGTCGGTGAAATCCTGTAAGACACGCACGGCGCCACCTTCGAACAGCATGATTGCCACGAGATCCGCCTTCGTCATCTGCGTGCTGATGAATTTCTGCGCAGCCTCAAGAGCGCGGATCTGATCGGCTGGCGGCAACGCGGTCTGGTCGAAATAGAGAGCGAGCAGGCGATGGTCACGGTACTTCGTGTTGCCGGGAGTTTCCGCCGAAATTTTCGTGGAGGGAAAGCGGTTCAGCACGTCCGCTTTCAAAGGCGCCGGCGGCAAGGGCGGCTCGAGGGCATCGGGCAGTTCCTGATATTCGAAGAACTTGATGGTCTGAGGCGCACCGTCTTCGGTGACCGTGAAGTCCTTTGCCTCGAGATTCGTGATGGGCTTGCCGCTTTTATCGTTGACCGTTACGGTTTCGATCACCAGTTGCGTGCTGGTGGAAAAAGTGGCGGCCTCCGCGGGGGCTGGGGGTTTTGCTGCTGCGGCTGCTGGGCAGCGGCAAATGCGCACAGAATCAGGAATAAAGTAAGTCGCATACTTAGAACCTCAGACGCAGAGTGGTTTGGATGCTACGCATAGCGTTGACCGCTACTGCAGTCCCGTACTGCGGACTGTTGATGGTGGTGTTCCAACTCGTGTAGGTAACGTGGTTGATGGGGTTGACGGAATCGATGCGCAGATCGAGGCTGTAGCGATCTTTCAGCCGGAACGTGCGCGAGAACGACGCGTTCATGTTGAACACCATGGGTCCGGTGATGGAATTCCGTCCCGCAGTCCCCCATGCACCCGTGAGTGGAGCGGTATAAGCCAAGGGATTCAGGAATTGCCCGGGCAGATCGCTGTAGACATCGAGGCCGGTGTAGTTGGGCCGGATGCCACTGAATCCGGTGCCTGGCACGGTTCCCGCATAGATCGGCGTCAGAGGCATACCAGTGCCGACGTTGACCGAAGAAACCACGGTCCACTCTTTGAAGAGCGTGCCGCGCCAGCCGTTGAGCAAAGCTTCCCCCGCCGATTCCCTGCCCTGTGGTGTACTGCCCGGTGAAGTTCAGCAAGTGCCGCTGGTCGGTCGCCGACAGTCCGCGTTCGGCGCTGAGATCGAGCCAGTTCTGGGCGACCAGGCTCGATACACCCCGGCCGCCTGCGTTCGAGTCGTCGATCGCCTTGGCATAGGTGTACTGCAGCTGGGCCGTAAACCCGTTGTGCAGGCGGCGGCGCAACTGCAACTGGCCGGCTTCGCGTGTGGAATTCCCATTCGAGGTTTCGTAGATGTAGCCGGACGGGCACGAAGCGCAGGGGTTGGTGACGCCGATCGGATAGGTGTTGGGATAGAACTCCTGCGCGATACGGGTGCCTTTGGTGCCGTAGTAGTCGACGGTCATGATCAGCGAGCCGGGCAGGTCCTTCTGAATCGAGGTATACCAGTTCTGCGCATAGCCGACGCGGAAGTTCGGGTCGACTGCGAAGTTATTCGTCGTTAATCCGGGAGGACCGTTGAAGCCATTCCGCAGCGTGTTGAGCGGGGTATCTGTCTGGACGTTCTGGTTCTGCACCTGAAGGCTGGTGGAGAGCGGCGACTGCTGAGCCATCTGCGTAGCGATCTGCTGGTAAATCGACGTGTTGTAGCGGAGGCTGTAGCCGCCGCGCACCACGATCGACGATGCGGGAATCGGGCGCCACGCGAAGCCGAGAATCGGCTGGAATTCCTTCCGGTCGGGGCGGATGAGCGAATCGGGATAGGTCTCGTGGGTCAGAGATCCGGTGAGGTTTTCGTTCGCCACGACGGGAGAGATTGCCGTGAAGCCGGGCGTGACGTCGAGGTTCACCAGGCGGTTATATTTTTCCGTGATGGGCGAACCGTAATCCCAGCGCACACCGAGATTCAGGGTGAGTGAAGGGCCGATCCGCCAGTCGTCATTGACGAACGCGTCCACCATCTTCGTGCGAAAGTACTTGTCGGCGTTGCCGTACGAGATGCCACTGGTGTCCGGCACGTCCCAGCAGGAAGTCGGCGAATGCGTTGCCTGTGCCGGGCTGAGGCACATTGTTCACGACGTTGCTGGTTACCAGGCCGGTGAAGCCGAAGCTGCCGCGCGGGTTCGCCTGGGCGAGAGAGTTGAATTGCTGCCAGCGGAAATCGCCGCCGTACTGCACGTTGTGGCGGCCGTGAATCCACGTGGTGGTGTAGGATATCGCGGTTGTCTGATTGCGAGTGAAGGAGGAGTTTCCGTCGTAGAGCCCGTTGATACCGCTCGAGAAGGAAAGACCGGGAGGGCCGTAATTCACGGGCTCCTGGTTGTTGCCGGTGATCCCGGCGTCGCCCGAAACGTTCTGCTTGGTTTGCGAAAAAGGGATTCAGCCGGTTGGACTGGCGGCTGAACTGGACCTGCAGGTTGCCGAACGTGCGCGGCGTGTACCGGTGCTGCTCGTTCAACTGAACATTGATTCCCTGACCATTGCCTGTGTCGATAAAGTCGAAAATATTCGGGTTGTTGTTGGAACTGATACTGATAGCCGAACTGGCCCGGACAGCTGATCTTTCGTGGTCAATGATTTGTTGAAGCGCGCCTGGAGATTGTTGCTCTGACTGAGACTGACGATCGGAACCTGATAGTTGTAGGTCGTGCCGGTCGTAAAGTTGGGCTGCGGGTAGAACTTGAGCAGCGCCTGCGCCTGCTGGCTGATCCGGTTCGCGGGGATCGTGTTGTTGGCGAACGGCATGCCGTTGGTGGGGTCGTAGATCACGGCGGGAGAGGCGGCGAAATTCCCGGCGATCTGGTCGGCAGTGGGCATCAGGGCCGACGTCGTGGTACCGGAGCGTCGTCCGCGTTGAACTGGTAGTTCAGGAAAATCGTGGGCGCCTGTTTGAACCAGTGCCGGATGCGCAGCGGCCCGGCGAAGTTGCCCAGCACCGTGAAGCGATTCGTCTGGGGCTTGATGGTGTTCTGGCCGGTGAGCGAATACGTGCGGGCGTCGAGCGCGGAGTTATCGATAATGAAGCCCACCTGGAACTGGTAGAGACTGTTGGGGCCGCGAACGTTGTTGCCGAATCTTCCGGCCTGAGCGAAGGGCGAGGCGGCGCCGTTGTTCTGCGAGCCGTTGACCAGAAACCCGTCGTTGGCGCGCTGACTCAGTTCCGCGGTGTCCTGCGTGTTGAAGGAGTTGGCGGCTGTGGTCTCGGGGTTCGGGACGGCATTCGTGGCCGGGGGCGCGGCGTTCGCTTTAACGTCGGTGCGCTGGAAACTGTTCTGACCGTTGGCGGGCGCGGGAGTGGCAGCACCCTTCTTCGCAGCCGCTTGCTTCTTGCCCGCGGGTAGGGTCGGGATGGCGGTGTTCGTCGGTGCGCTCGACCGGGGGCGCGGTGTAGGAGATGGTGGGCGCCTGTGTCGCGGCGGGTCCGGCGATGGCTTTGATCTCATCGAGCGAGAGCATCTTCAGCTCGAAATCCGCGGGCGGCGCGGGGATGGCCGGGTTGGTCGCGACGGTCAGATCCTGCGTGATGGGAGTGAAGCCGAGCATTTCGACTTTGAGCGTCCAGGCGCCATCGGCGAGATCGGGGATGGAGTAGTTGCCGTTCGCGATCGGCGAGCGCGACGAAGTTCTTGTCGCCCTGCGATGCGGAAACCGTCGCGCCGGGGAGCGGCAGGCCGCCGAACTTGACCTGGCCGTGGATCTCGGCCGCCCAAAGAGGAAGCGCATTCAGCCACAGGGCAAAGCAGAGGAGCGCGGATAAGATGCTGCGGAAGTGTTTATGCCGGTGGCTTTTCATGCATTCTTCGACCGAGGGAGAAATGATCAACCGGGTCTTGTCTCCGAGTTTACGTTTTCTGGTACTTCATAGTTCCATCAATTAAATTGACGAGGGGTATCCGTTCGACGCGGCTACCCCTGGTTTCGTTAGGCGCAATCGTTGTACTTAGGACGTAATAATGAACGATTTTGTTGAGCGTGGTTTTTCATAGCACGGGCGTCGCCCACGACGAGCGCGCTGAAAGATATATAGAAACTACTATCGTAATTGTCATTTGACTGTGCCGCCGGACGACGCGTTGTGAAGCTTCGGCCCAGTTGAGTTATGGCGTTGATGGTTAGCTGTTGGACTCCCGGCCTGGCTCCTTTGTTCCTTGCAAGTCAGTTTTCCGATGGCCTTTCGACGTGGTCGATGACGAGAACCTCAACCGGACCTTTGGTTGATTCGAGCTTCAGCCCCAGTTGTTCCTCGAGCGCGGTGAAGAGGGACGGAACTGAGGCGTCATCCTGCTGGCCAAGACCCCTGTCGGGCATAAATTCGAAATGGGCGTTGAACTTTCCTGTGAACCCGGTCTTGTCAATGACGACGCGCTCGGTGTAAGTCCGAGAGGAGACCGATGAAATCGGTCATCGCTGATCCAAAAGCGTTGACGGTCTGTTTTGGACCGCTTCCTCCTGCACTGAGGTTGCCGCAGTAATCGGGCCGCTTCTGGCCCGGTGCGGGTCGGGGCGGCGGGTTATTGAAGTCGTAGGTGGTGCAACTTGCCTCAGGTAGTTTGAGACCGCCTTTTGCGACCGTCAGCGCATAGACGGGGAGTTCCTTCGTCTCGCGATGGAGACGAAGCTGAAATCTGTCTTCGAGAAGCGACTGGAGCATCAGCCTTCATCTCCGCCTGCCCTTTCACCATCGAGTCTCCGGTTATCGGTGCCTTTACCGGATTGACATTTGGCTTCGCCACGACGTCGTACCGCGCGGATTCAATCCAGCCGGGGGCGGCGGTAATCTGAAAAGGTTTTACATTGTACGCGCCCGCGATGAGGCCCAGCAGCGGGTAATTATCGGCATTGAATGTTCCGGGCGAATGCGAACCGAATAATTGGTTATTGGCTCCGCTGGTGTTGAGTTTGACGGACGCGACTTCGAACTGCGGACGGGTTGCAGTCGATTGAGCGTTGAGAATCCCGATTAAGATCGGCAGGACAATCGCGCTGCAGCCCACGGTCGCCAGCATCAGTCTCCTGCCGAGGCCCATGCTGCGCACGATCCGGTGCGTCATGATCGCCTCAATTCGCTTCTTCAGGTCCGAGCCGGTTACACCGGAGACACAACTGAGCGGCGATTCGACATAGAACCGACACACGTTCAGGATTCCTTCGGCGTATATCTCGGGCGCGCTGCCCTGCCGCAGCACGTCTTCGTCGCAGGCTGCGTTCGCGTTCGTCGACCAGGCGCGAGCCGATCCACCAGACGAGAGGATGAAACCAGAAAATGCTTTCGACGACCATGTGGATCGCCGCAGCCAGGTTGTCGCGGCGACGTACGTGACATAGTTCGTGCGCGATGATTGCCTGTAGTTGGTGCGGCGTCAGGCGTTCGAGAATGCCTTCGGGTAACAAGAGCACGGGGCGGAAGATGCCGAAGACGCCGGGCTCGAGAAGCGCCGGGGAGGACATGGTGATGACGGGCGTTCCGAGGTCAATCGGGGAGGCGGCGCGAACCATCGATCGCACACGGCGCCAGCGGATGTACCAGAAGAAGAGAACGCCGACAAATCCACAGAACCAGACGATCGGCAGAAGCGACGAAGGCGCCGCCGTCGCGGGAGGCGGGATGTATTGCATCGGCGCGGAAAAAGGCTGGCTGATCCGCTGAATCGCGTGCGAGACGCGGGGTGAGCGGCACCGGTGGATTCGACCATTGCAGGTGACTGCCTGCGGAAACAAGCAGGGAAAAAGGAATGAGGAACTTCAGCGATGCCACCAGCCAGATCGAGTGGCGTATGCGCGCGTGGTTCTTTCGAACTGCGAGGGTTAAGAGCGCGGCGGCAAGGGCAAAGATCGTCGATTGCCACAGGTGATTCATTTCGATGCCTCCTTTGTGGCGGCTTCTTTGAGAGGTTGCGCAGTGTTTTCTCGGCTTCCTGCACGTCGTCCAGTGTGAGTTTGCCGGATTCGATCAGGTGCGCCATGACGGGTTGGGCGCGGCCTCCGAATAATGCGAGGAACTCGTCGATCAGCCTGCTTTGCGCGGCGTTGCGCGACACCACGGCTTCGAAGATATGGGCGTTGCTGATCTTCTTCACCCGCCGCAGCGCCTTCTTCTCTTCCAGACGATAGACCGTGGTCTGGATTGTCGTGTAGGCAGGCCGGCCTCGTTCGGGGAAGGCCTCCTGAATCTCGCGGATCGAGGAGGGGCCGACGCTCCAGAGAGCTTCCATGATCTGCAGTTCGAGTTTTGTCAGTTTGGGCAGCGGCATTTATGGTCTACTATCGGTGTTTGTAATTCTACTATCTACATATGCGCAACGCAAGAGATAAAAAAAGGCCGATATGGGAGTATCGGCCTGGCGAAAGGTGAGCGATCGAAACTACGGGAGCTTGCAGGAGAAGCTGGCGGCTTCGTCGATGCTGCCGGTTCCCTTGTATTTCGCGACCTGCGGGTACGGGCACAACGGCCGTGAGCGATCGACTTTGCCCTCAGCGCTGTGCGTGGCGATGATCTGGTCCGGCGCTTTCTTGTTCTCGACCCATTGCTCAAGCGAGCTCACCATATCGAAGGAATTCGGGCCTTCGCCGCCGCCGCAGTGGTTCATGCCGGGCGCCATGTAGAGACGGATTGCCTCGGCGGTTTTCGCCGCTCCCACGGTCTTCTCTACCGAATTGAAGTAGGTGATCGCGTTGCCGGGAGGAATGTTGGTATCGGTGTAGCCCTGATACATGATCAGTCTTCCGCCGTGTCCGGTGAAGGCTTTCAGGTCGGGGTCGATGGCGTTGATGGTGCCGTCGTCGATCTTATCGGCGAGCGCGATATCGGAATCGAAGTTGAGCGTGTGCCAGTCCCAATCCGGGTTTTTGAAGACCACGAATTTGAAGTGATCGACTGCTGCGCCGAAAGGAGCGGGGCCGCCGGCGATGGCGCGCCAGCCGAGTTCGCTGCCGGGCTCGTAACGCGCGGAAAGAATTTCACCGGTGCGCGGGATTGGTGGCCGGCGTGTAGATCTTGCGGACCGCTTCCACCTGACCGGCGGTCAGGCAGGCCGGGCCATCGGCATCCTCGACACTGCAGCACTTTGGGATCGAATTTGCAGCGCGCGGGATCGCTGATGATGCCGTCTTTGACGCCATCCTGAGAGTCGCAGGCTTCGATCGCCGCTTTGTGGATGACTGTCGTATTTCGCGGGCGGAATGTTGTTGACCGGGTCCTTCAAGGCAGCCGTGCCGGCCCACATGGCGGCGGTGGCGCGGTGCGTCCAGTTGACCACGGGCGCGCCGGCTACGATGCCGTCGTAATCGGCGGGAAAGCGTTGCGCTTCTTTCAAGCCCTGTTTGCCGCCGGAGGAGCAGCTGACCCAATAGGATTTCTGCGGCGCATTGCCGTAAAAGGCCGCGATCAGGGACTTGGACTTCAAGGTCATCTCGTGCTCGGAGCGCCAGCCGAAATCGGCGAGCTTTCTCGGGATGGCCCAGAGCAAAGCTGCCGCTGCCGCCGGTGTGCCCGGTGTCGGTCGAGCTGGTGGCGTAGCCTTCGTGCAGGGCTTTGGCCATATCGCCGTAAACAATGGACCCGGCCCATGCGCCGTTGCCAACCGCCTGGTACTTCTTGTTCCAGGTTGAAGTCGGCAGCCAGACTTCCAGTTTGATATCGGAATCGCTCGAAGGCTTCATGGTCGCCGTGATGCGGCAGAACTCAGGAAGCGTCTTGTATGCGGAGTTGTCACCGCGTCCGCCGGCGGGCGGAGCGAAGAGGCCTGCGCCCACGGTTTGGGCGGATGTGATCGTGGTATCGGGCAGCGTCAGCGGACGCGAGGCTCTCACAGGTTGCGGCGAACGCCGGGACGGCACTCAGAGAGCGCCGTCAGCAGGAATGTCGGACGCCTCATTTCTCAGGCTTCTCGTCAGGAGCTCCCGGTGCCGCCCGAGCCGAGGAACAACTTCTTGCCATCGGCGAACGTGATGTCACGGCCGTTCGCACGGTTCGAGCCATCCTTCGCCTGATAGCCTTCGATGACGATCACGCTTCCTTCCGGCAGCGAAGCCTTGGTGAAGCCGCGGCGCAGCAACGCGTTCGGGCTGCCGCCTTCCACCATCCAGCTGGTGACTTTGCCATCGGGGCCTTTGACATCCATATGGATCCAGGAATGGGGATTGATCCACTCCATCTCAGTGACGGTTCCCGTCAGCTTGATGGGCTTCTGCGGGTCGAATTCGGCCGCGAAGGAATGGTGCGCCCACGCTGGCGCCGTAGCCAGCAACAAACCCACGCCGGCAAGGGCGAAGAGTAGCTTTTTCATTTCCGGACTCCTGTTATTTCTTTTCTGCGAGTTTCTTTTCGTCCGCGCGCGCGCCGCTCAGGTTGTTCGGCATGCCGTAGTTGCCTTCGTGGCACGCGTATTCGAAGATCGGGCCGTCGATCTTCGTCATGGGGACTTCAGCCGACCACGCCGTCGCCCAGGTGGTGGGATCGTCGACGGTGAACTGATAGAGCACGGTGTCGGCATCGGTGCGGGTGAAGCGCTCGACTACGTGCAGGTTCTCGCCCGAGCCGCGGAAGGGGTTGCGGTCGGTGAAGTTCGTGGTGTCGACGACGAGCGTGTTGCCTTCCCAATGACCGCGCGAATCGCCCATCAGCTCACGAATGTTCGAGGGTGCGTGCGGACGGCCGTCGGTCGGGATGATGCGGACGTCGTGGATCATTTCCTGCATGATGGCCACGTAGCCTTCGCCCTGCACGATCTGCAGATTGCTGTTGTAGCCGATGGGCAGCATGGGCGGACCTTCCGCGCCCCAGATGATGCAGCGCTCGGCGAGGCCGCGATTCTCGGGTCCATCGAACTCATGACCGCGGTTTACCGCCGCCTTGGCCGCCTGGCGTTTCTGCGCTTCGGGCAGCATGGGAGGAACGCGGCCTTCGGGGCCGACGATCATCGAAGTGCGGATGGAGCTGGCAACCTTGTTCTGTTTCTTCTCGAGGCCGAACTGCGCCATGTCGTAGTGAACGTCGTTGTAGGTTCCCGGGACCGGTCGCTTCCTTGACGGCGAGCTGCTTCTTCGCATAGGCCTCGGCTTCTTCGGGCGTGAAGAATTCCTTCGCGCCGAGATCCTTCGGCCTTTCGAGCGGCGTCACGACGGAGTTCGTGAAGATGCCGGAGATGTCGGGCACGCCGTCGGCGGTCTTGGGCGGAGTCCACGTCTTCGCGCCTTCCTTGGCTGCGAGCAGCGCGCTGGACTTCGTCTGGGCGATTGCGGGCGCCGACTGCGAGGACCAGCGCGAGGGTCACACCGGCCGAGAGCCGCGCTGAAGGATGCAAGAAACCGATTGCTCATGGGACGCTCCTTATTCCTTCTCGTTCACTATTCTAATTCTTTTTCATTTACTGCCCTTCGGGTTCTTCCGAAGGTTGCCATACATTAGTTCTTCCGCATACTCAACGCACTTGAATTCGAGCAGTTGAGCGTTCTTTTCCACGTGACGGTAAAGCGGCATGCTGATTTTCCACGGCTTCGAGATAAACCTTCGGGTCTTCGATGGTCGCTTCGTACATCAGGGTGTCCGCACTGCGCGGCGTGAAGCGCTCGACCACATGCAGGGAGGCGCTATGGAAATCCCCTGCCCTGTCGAACCAGGTTTTGCCGTTCTGGCCGGTGACGTCGATCACGAGCGTGTCACCCTTCCCATTTGGCGGACGACCAACCCATCCAGCTATCGACAGGCGCGGGCGTGGGCGCCGCTATATTGACGACGCGGACGGCGCTGTCATATTCGTACGAGAACATGATCGTCTTCGGCGACTGGATGATCTGAAACGGATACGGCATGTACTCGGCGCGCGGCACGCCCGGGAGGTAGCACTTGATCTCGGGATCGTCGACGAAGCGGTTGGCGAAGTTCTTTTTCTTTTGCTCGAGCGCGGCGGGGAGATAAGGGATCTCGTTGCCTTCCACGACGCCGATGCCGGGGGGAACAGCGAAATCGGCGGCGAGAGAATACACGGGACCGGCCGACGCAGCGTGCGGCTGGATGTCCCAGTTGGCGGTGTTCATTGCTTGCCAGATTCCGTTGAGGTCGGGTTTTCCGTCCGCGGTGCGGACGGGTTTATAGGCGGGAGTTTGCGCAGCGACAGGGAGAACGGGAATGGCAAGCTGAGACGAACCGGCAGAAGCCAGCAAGGCGATCCGCGAGGATCCAAACCAATTTTTCATTCCGTCAGATTTACTCCCAAAGTGTTACCGGTATATGAGTTGCACGCCGAAAACTACAGCTTCCACCCGCGAGGCTGATATTACACATTAATGATGGAAAGTCAACGGGCCCAATGCGGGCCCAATGCGTCTGACCCGGAGGCAAGCATCCCAGAGGCTGAAGCATTTCTGGAGAGACTCTCGCCTTGTTTTGCACTATGCCCGTGGGGCAGGCCATCGTTTTCTGGTGGCCGGCCCGACGCGTTCCGCCGAGTAGTGCTCTATCACCGAAGAAGACTTCCGCATTGGATCCCGGACCACGCCGTGATCTTCGTAACCTCGCGTCTGGCCGATTCCCGCCCTCCCGTTCGCCCTGCCATCCTAACCTCTGAGAATACCGGTCGCATGACGAGGTCACGGATGACGCGCACGGGTTCCCGGTGGTTCCGCCAGCCACGCGTCGCCCGAATCGTTGAGAATGCCCTTCGGCACGGGGAGAGGGCCCCGCAGCTTCTACTCCCTTTACAGTGCGTCATAATGCCCAACCTCGTAATGCCCAACCACGTCCCCACCGCCTTCCAGCCAGAGGCCGCATTGCCGAGCACTATGCGCTGGCTCAAAGGGCGAACCGGCCGGGTTGTCAACCGTGCCCCGGTCGCACGGGCTTATCTTTCTGACAGGATGAGTCATACGATCATTGGATTCGCTCAAGCGAGGAACTGCAGGAAATCATTGCATACATTGAAAACAACCCAATGAAGGCGGGTCTGGTCGAAGCCGCTGAGCAATGGCCCTGGTCCAGTGTGCGGTTCAGGGCAGACGACACAGCCCGATCGTCTGCCCCACGCGACTTCTGAAAATGTAGAAACTCTTGCTGGAACAAGAAGTTTGCGCCAATGCCGCGCTGTGCTACCGTCTTGCCACTCCCCAAGCCCACGCGCGTGTCAATTAGCGGGTTTCGGCGCTGCCGGCGCCTCCTCAACCGGTGGTGGCGCGGCCTGGACCAGCGGCGCGGCCGGCTGGACGGCCGGCGGCGAGAGCAGGAAGCGCTCGAACATCATCCCGATCGACAGGCCTATGACAAGAGCTCCGCCCGCGAGCGTGACCAGGGACAGACGGTGGGCCTTCGAAAACTTCTGCTTCCGCTCGGTTGTAAAACGCGCGGCGGTCGCCGTCGCCTGGGATATTTCCAGTTCGAGGGAGGCGATCGCCTTTCGCGCGTCCTCCGCCGCGCCCCGATAGGCGCTCCCGAGCTTGTCCGAGGTGGTGGAGAACTCGGTGCAAACGGTTTTCATCCGGTCGGAGATCATGGCTAGAGCCTCGGCAGTTTTGGGGATGGTTGATCGCACGAACTCCTGCCGCAGATTTTCATTAACCTTGCTGGCGATGGCCTCCGGGCTGATGCTGTTCGCGATCTCAGCCGGCAGCCGCGTGATTTTTCGTTGCAGGGAGGTGTGAAAGGTCTCGCTCGCCGTGCTGATTTTGGTCATGTTGACGATGGCGGTCGCAAGAAGCTTGTCAAGCCGTTCGCGTTCGTCGGCCATACGTGATGGCGCCTGCTCGATCAACAGCACCAGAAACTGCATCGCGCGGAGCAGACGGAGCATTTCGTCGCTCTCGGGAAGAGAACGGCAGTGGAGAAGCTCCCGATAATACTCGGCGCGCACTTCTTCGGGAAGGGCGCCGGCAATTCGGTCGATCAGATCCGGCTCGGCCGCGCCTGTTTCGACCCCGCCCGTTTCGACGGGCTCGATCACATTTGTCACGATCCGTGCCAGGGCGGGCGTCACGGCAGCAGCAGTTCCTTGACTTTGTCGAATTCCGCGAACATTCTCCGCCGGTAGCTTTGTGCCCGCATGACCAGCGAGGCTTTCTGCAACTCAGGTGCGCCGGTCGACCTGCGCGCCACTTTGCCCAGCGTGAGGCCATGGTTGCGGGCGGCGTTCTCCAGTTCCGCAAGCCGGTTATCGAGGCGGACGATGGAAGGGTGAAAGCGCTGCTGGAACTCCTTGGCAAGATCGCCATCCCGCCAATAAGTGAAATCGGCGTGTTCGATGAGATTGTTTTCGACGATGACGTAATCCACGCGATCCTGAAGAGCGCCGGACCAGTTCAGAACGCTTTCCACGCTCGCCGGATCGGGCGTCACCACGCCGACTGCGGTAAAGACGACACCCAGCTCAGCCATATCGGGATACATGCTGTCGAACCATTCGTGCGTGACCTGGCCTGCGCCCGCCCCCATGTCGGCGAGGATCACCGGAGCGGCGCCTCCCAGAGGATCAATGAAAGAATCGAGGCCGGCCGGTGTATGAATATTGATCTTCGGCGCGCGGCCGCTGAAGAAGTGGGTCAGTGAGCCGCACGCTTTGTTCTCGGTATCGAGATCGAGCAGCGCGACCGGGATCTGATTCTCGTCGAACCATTCCGCGAGGCCCGCCATGACGCTGGTTTTGCCTACGCCGCCTTTGCCACCCATCGAGAAAATGACTCTCTTCGCGGCGCTGACGGCAAGCGGGCCAGGTTGGTCGGCGATCGCGCTTGTGGAATTTCTCATATCGGTGGCTCCTGGAGATTGAGAGGTGACCTCGATGATTGGTTGGTTGTGGGGTACTGGCTCGTTTGCGGAAACTGGCTCCGGGATGGGCGTTGCTTCTTTAATTTTCGGGGGTGTCCTGGCATGCTGTTCGTGGAGGCTTGTTTCCGCTGCCTCGCGGTCGCGGCTCGGAATAGGGGCGGCTGATTGTTCAGGAAGGCTTCTTACCGCTCCTTCACTGTTTGAATGCGTAGGTAGAGGGGAGTTCGGGATCCTCCACAATCGAGGGAGGAGCCCGAAGGTTCCTCAAACCCGATTGTGGAGAAACTACCTATGCGAGTTTATTTTGTCGGACTGGACGTACATAAGCAACTGATCGCCTTCTGCGTTAAGACAGCAGAGGGTGCAATCGTGAAGGAGGGCAGCATTCCGGCCACGCGAACGGCGCTGAACGAATGGGTAAAGACGCTGCCGGGGCCATGGCATGGCGCGATGGAAGCGACCATATTCAGCCACTGGATTTACGAGCATCTGAAGCCGCATGCCGCAAAGCTCGAGATGGGGCACGCGGCGCGCATGAAAGCAATCTGCGCGGGGAAGAAAAAGAGCGACAAGATCGATGCCCGCACCATTGCGGACCTGCTGCGGTGCAACCTGTTTCCGTCCTGTTTCGTAATTTCGCCGGAATTGGGCGCGTTACGGCAGCAGTTGCGATTCCGGCGCCTGCTGGTGGAAGAAACCGTGATGTTCAAGAACAAGACGGCGGGATTGCTGATGGGGGCCGGGGTGGAATACGAACGACGCCGTCTGCACGGCAAACGCTATTTCGAGAGCCTGGTGAAGGACAACGAGTGGATCGGCCAGGAACTGCGGCCACTGCTGGAGTTCAATCGCGCCCAGATGACGACCCTGCAGGCCATGGACCGGCGGCTGAAGGGTATGCTGGCGCGTCATCCTGCCCTGGAGGAGCGAGTGAAAGCGTTATGCCGGATTGACGGAGTGGGGACAGTGACGGCGTTGGGCTGGGCACTGGAAGCAGCCACGCCGGAGCGTTTTCCTTCGATCAAACATGCCATGAGTTATTGCGGGCTGACCAGCGCGCTGCGCGAATCGGCCGGCCAGCAGAAGCGCGGGCCGCTTTCCAAACAACGCAACGCGCATCTGCAGAGCGCGCTGATCGAAACTGCGAAACTGGCGCCGATGTACAACGAGAAGCTGAAAGAAGTGCATCGTAAAGCGATTGCAAAAGGCGGACATCGCAATCGGGCGACGCTGGCGGTGGCGCGCAAACTGGTGGCTTATCTGATGGCGGCCGACCGGGCTTTCTTCGCCGGCCAGCGTGAAGCCGCCGGCGAACATATAGAGGCGGCCTGAGCGTGCGTTTTTTCAGGCATGCAGATCTATCCGAGTGAATCAGTTCTCTTGCCGGTGAAGCGGAGGCGAGCACTGGTGGCGACCAACTCGCTGAGGAATAGGCGGCCAGACTCATCCGGGTGAAGCGCTTCGGCGTCTGACTCGCACAATGGCGCAGCCGTTGTGAACAGGTTCCCTCCAGACCCCGCGGAGCCGCGACTCGGCAAACAGTCTCGCTGTTATGCCGCCGTTTTTACTGTTTTGGGGCTGGAGGGTTTAGCTACGACTCAATCTTCCGTGACGTGTTCCCCGGGACACGATCCGGCAAATGAATGTCTGGTGACCGGCCTGTTCCGGATCCCCTTCGGCAAAGATCAAAAAAACTGTTCCGTGCTTGCGCCCAGTTGCTGATTATGGTCTTCCTCACGGAAGCCCCGGGAATTTTGCGTCTTCGCTTGACATTTACCTACCATGAAAGTCGCGGCTCAGAATGGGGGTGCCCGGTTCCGCTCTCGGAACGGTGGGGGCTGGTGGTTGGGTTATCGGGTGGTCGGGGGTGAGCTGATAGATTCGGTTGTTCGCCTGGCTTGGTTTTGCTCCTCCGTCAAAGCCGAAGAGTTTCCGGACGAAGCTCCGCACGGCCTGCCCCGATTGGTGTTCTCGAGTCTGCCTTCCTCATTGGCGTTTGCCGGCGGAGGCTCGTGCTGCTGCTTCTCCACGGTCTCAACGGTGTTCTCTATCAGGGACTCAGGCATGACCGCACGATTCTCCTTGCGCTTGGGTTCTTCGCTCCAGGCTGACCCGGATGATCCCCCGGTACTGTGAAGCCGCAACAAATGCTGAAAGATGTCCGTCGCGCTGATTCCGGCATTCTGCAAATTGCGGATCTCAGGGGCGGTGATGGCCTTCGGTATTACGGCCTGAGGCGTAGCGGGCGATTCGGCGGGAACGTTCGAGGCGGAGACGTTCGATCGAGTATCCTGCTCCGCCATACCAAACGCTTCTTCGAGCTGAATCAGTCCGCGCGCGACGTCTGTGTTTGCCTCCGGGGCATTTGCCTCCGGCCGCTTGTCGACCTCGGGAGAGTCGCCGTTTTCCGAAGCGGGAGCGGAACTCGCAATCAGGTACTGTGGACCCTGCCCCTCGGGATATCCGAATGAGATGCGCGCGGTCTCGTCAGAACCACGCCAGGCTTGGGAACTCCCGGGTTCCCGATCATCGAGTTTGTTCTCGACAACATCGAAACCCGCGGCGGTAATGCTGTACTCCGTGAATTCCCCGTAGTGCGCCCAATTCTTTTCCCGCAGGTACCATAGCGGTGAACTGAGTTCTTCGCGCGTACAACCGGTTAACTGCTCCAGATCGAGAACGGTAAGTCCGGGACCTTCACACGCCGCCTGGCGATAGAGGAGACAAAGCACAGCCAGCCTGCGCAGTTGTTCGCCTTTGATCCCTCAAAGAATTCGCGCGCTCGCAGGCGAAACCGTTCAGAATATTTCGAGCGCTGCCGAAAGGCGTTATATTGAGCGCGCCGGGACGGGTCGGAAAGCGTCTCCCAGGCCTCCTTGATTCGACCGAAAGTTTTTGGATCGCCGGTGCTGGGATTGTCCGGATGAAAACGGCCTGCAAGCGTGCGGTATACCCGCTCGATCGCCTCTTCATCCGCCTGCGGGCCGAGCCCCAGGATCTCGTAGTGATCGGCGAGGGAAACGTTTCCCTCGCTCGTGATGGCGGGTTCGATGTCCAGCGGAAGCGTGTCTTTCGTGTAGCGCGGTTCGCCATCCGACCCATCGCTGTCAGTCGATCTGCGGTAGTAGCGTGTCGTAGCGAGGGCGCGAAACTCCAACCGGTCTTCCAGCTTGCTCTCGACGAAATCAAAACCCGCGGCGGTGATGCTGTACGACGTGAATTCCCCGAGGCTGGCCCAGTGCTTGGCGCACAGATACCAGAGGGCGGAGGTGACTTCTTCGCGCGTGCATCCGGTCAATTGTTCGAGGTCGAGAACGGTCAGGCCGGGGAATTCATTGGAGATGATCCGCTGGCGATGGAGGAGACACAGCAGAGCCAGCCTGCGATTCTGGCCGCCACGCACACCATCGAAAAATTCACGGCCGCGCAGACCGAAGGGCGCTGAGCGCCTGCTGTACTGGCGCAGGACGTTATACTTCGCGCGGTTGTCGTGGTTGGAGAGAGTTTCGTAGGCCTCTTTGAGGCGCCGAAAAGTTTCCGCGTCGCCGGTGAGAGGGTTGTCCGGGTGAAAGCGGTCGGCGAGCGTGCGGTATACACGCTCGATGGTGTCTTCGTCGGCGTGCGGACCGACTCTCAGGATCTCGTAGTGATCGGTGGCAAAGGGGTTCTCCTGATCCCGTTTGGGACGTTCGATGTCCAGTGTGAATGAGTCGGCTCGCGGTGCACTCGGCACGACATTTTCCAGATCTATTGAGGACATTTCAGAAGCCGGAAGTACGACAATTCCTGGATTCTCCCGATCAGGACGGAAAGCAACCGCTCGGCTACAGGCCGATCAAAGCTTCGACAACGTGCGTCAGGGGTCAGGACGCTGGCGTTGGTAAGAAGTGCGGCCGGGAAAAGAAATAGAGACTCTGAGCACTATTGATCACCAACGGTACTAGATAGTATGTCGGCCCTGTTCAATTCCTGCAATTCGACGAAAGTGAACAGTCCTTTGTCAACTGAGGATGTCCTGGGTGTCTATAACTACGATCGTCGGCGGGCTCCGCTGCGGGATGAAAGCCTGCGATTTCTGGTATCCTCCTCTGACAAGCGGTCCCGCAAGTACCTCTTCCCTGTTTACTTATTTCGCAGACACTGCGCCAGGGAGGCCCGAGAAACGGCACCGGGGTAGCGAATGCGACGACCGTCAGTCTGCCGGACGGCCGGAAGTTGTTCGGAGGCTTTCAGGAAACGCCAAGCGATCCATTAGAGTGGACGGCGCGCGTCAAGCGAGGGGCTTGCACTGGTCCTGGCCACCCTATATCTTTAGATGCGAGGAACAAGCAATGCAATCGTCTCGGCACCTGCGGTGGTGGCAAGTACCTCTGATGCTCGGTTTCGTGTTGGCATGCCCGACAGCCTCTCTGCAGGCCGCGGCGCCCGTAACGCCTGTGGTGGATGCCGCACGGGCCGATGATTTGCCTGCGGTTCGCAAGCTGATCAAAGAGCAGGCGGATGTCAATCGGGCTGCTAACGACGGCTCCACCGCGCTCCTGTGGGCGGCATTTCATTCCAACGAGGAGATGACGAAGGCGCTGCTGCAGCGGGAGCCGTGGTCGACGTCGCGAACCATTACGGCGTAACCCCTCTTCTGCAGGCGAGCCGCAACGGTGACGTGCCGGTCATGCGGGCGTTGCTCGATGCGGGCGCCAACCCGACGCGCTGGCATCCGGAAGGCGAGACGCCGCTGATGGCCGCGTCGCGAACGGGCAAGGTCGATGCGGTCCAGTTACTGCTTTCGCATGGCTCGTTCGTCAATGCAGTGGATCCGTTTCAGGAAGAGACGGCGCTGATGTGGGCATCCGCCGAAGGTCATGTGGATGTGGTGAAGGCGCTGCTCGCTGCGGGCGCGGATCCGAATCTCAAGGGGCATGTCTCGCTGATCACGGAGCGCAAAAATGCGGACCATCCGTCTGGTGGCTTTACCGCGCTGATGTTCGCAGTTCGCAACGGACACGAGGACGTGGTGATGGCGCTGGTCGCAGGCGGCGCCGACCTCAAGCTGACTAACGCCGATGGCGCGACTGCAACCATGATCGCCATCGTGAATGACCGCTTCGATCTGGCAAAAGAGTTACTGGATCTCGGTGCCGATCCCAACGACGGTTCGCTGTTCTTCGCCGTCGATATGCACGACGCGACCACCGACATGCGCGCGCAGGACGCTACGCGATTGCAGCCCAACCATCCGAACAAGCTGACCGCTTTGACCCTGGTCAAGGCGTTGCTCGACCTCAACGCAGATGTGAACAAGCCGTTCTTCGGCGCGTTGCATTCGACGACGCTGTGCTGCGGCACCACTATCAACAGCTCGCCGTTTTATCGCGCCGCGACTGCGGCCGATGTGGAGGTTCTGAAGCTGCTGCTGGCGAAGGGCGCACAGCTCGAGTGGAGTCCGGCGAAGGTCAAGGCGAAGGATGGCAAGAAGGTTGGACCCGCCACGAATGCGAACGTCGGCAAAACGCCGCTGATGGCCGCGATTAAAGGCGGGACCGGCGCACCGATCGCAGGGTGGTCCCGGGTTCAGCCGCATCGGTCCGCCGCCCTTCCGCGAGCCCGGCAGCCGCGATCCGCTCGAGGCGCTCCAGTTGCTTCTCGCCGCCGGGGCCAATGCAAATGCGAAGGCGCCCGATGGCTCGACGCCGCTCCACCAGGCCGTGCAGGAGCAGCAAGTGGCGATGATTCGTGCCCTGGCCACCGCGGGTGCGAAGCTGGATGCGGTCAACAAGGATAATTTGACGCCGCTCGCTCTGGCGGAGAAACAGAAGAAGACGCCGGATCCTGCGGACATGGGCGATCCGGGTGCATATCGCCGCCGCGCGATTCGAATGAGGACGTCATCGCGGCCCTGCGGGAGTTGATGCACCTTGGTCCGGACGATCCGGCGCCTGCGCCTCCTCCAGCCCCAGTCACTAAGAAGGATGGCGATGCGAAGGAGCAAAAAATCGCCGACGCAACCGGAGTGAGCAAGCGCGCAGTGAGGATCACGCTTACAGTAACGTTGCTCGGCTTTGCCTCGGCGCTCGCTGCTCAGACGGGAAACGGGGCGGATGCTGCGAAATACCGCGCCCTGGTCGATAAGTACTGCGTCACGTGCCACAACAAAAAAACGGCGTCGCCGGGAGAGCATCCGGTGCGCCTGGACGCGGGCTTTGACGATCTGACGGCAATGCCGAGGTTTGGGAGAGAGTCCTTCGGAAGCTGAGCGTGCGGGCGATGCCGCCTCCGGGCATGCCACGTCCGACCGAGGCCGAGTACGCGGGCTTTACGACTTGGCTCGCTGGTTCGCTCGATCGTGCCTGGGAAGGCAAGAGCACGCCTGGCCGCTACGTGGTGCATCGTCTGAATCGCGCCGAATATGCGAACGCGGTCCGTGACCTGCTGGCGGTCGACATCGACGTGTCCGATCTGCTGCCGACCGATGGCGCGGAGTTCGGTTTCGACAACATCGCCATGGCGCTCAAAACGTCGCCGCTGCTGCTGGAGGGATACGTGAACGCGGCGCAGCGCGTGAGCGCGATGGCCGTGGGCGATCCGCAGGTGAGGCCCGACGACGGTCGAGCATTCGATCAGCCGCGAATTCAGCCAGAACGGATACATCGACGGCCTGCCGCTCGGAACGGTGGGCGGCACGGTGGTCCGTCACGTTTTTCCGGCGGACGCCGAGTATAAACTGTCGGGCCGGCTGGTCCGCGGCGTGCAGGAAGGCTACGCCGGCGTAGAAGGAAATGACATGCCGTACACGTTCGTGATCACTGTGGATGGCACCGAAGTGTATTCGGCGCCGGTGGGCGGTCCCAAGGACCACGAGATTCAGGCCGCCGATTTGGCCGCGGCGCAGCCCATTGATCGACAAGCGGATGACGGGACGCGTGCGGGTCACGGCCGGTCCTCACGATGTCGGCTTCACGTGGAAGGAGCGGCCGTTCCAGTTGCAGGACGTCTGGGAGCCGTCGAAGCGCGACAGCCAGGAAGTCCACATGGTGGCAGGCATGCCGAAGCTGCGGACCGTGTCGATCGACGGCCCGTACAACGTGCGCGGCGTCAGCGAAGGCCCCAGCCGGCAAGCGGCTCTTTGTGTGCCATCCCGTCGGATGACGTCGGACGAGACTGCGCGGCGAAAGATCCTCACGAATCTCGCGCGCCGCGCGTACCGGCGTCCTGTGACGCCGGCGGACGTCGAAGCGCCGATGTCGTTCTACAAGCAGACACGGCAGAACGGCGGCAATTTCGACGATGGGATTCGCGCCGGTGTCGCGCGCGTTCTTTCGAGCCCGTACTTCCTGTATCGAATCGAGAAAGATCCGGCCGATGCGCGCCCGCCGGCGCGGCGCATCCGGTGAGCGATATCGAACTGGCCTCGCGCTTGTCCTTCTTCTTGTGGAGCAGCATCCCCGATGAAAAGCTGCTGGACCTGGCGGCGGCGGGGAAGCTGCGGGAGCCGGGAGTACTCGCCGCGCAGGTGCACCGCATGCTCGAGGACGATCGCACCGACGCGCTGGTCGAAAATTTCACCGGACAGTGGCTGCAGCTGCGCAATCTGGAGGCGAAGGTCGTTCCCGACCTGCTGCTGTTCCCGGATTTCGACGACAACACTGCGCAAAGGATTCCGCAAGGAGACCGAGATTCTTCTTCGGGTACATTTTGCGCGACAACCGCAGCACTCTGGAGCTTTTGAGCGCGGACTATACCTTCGTCGACGAGCGGCTCGCCAAGCACTACGGCATCCCGGGCGTCTACGGCCCGCGCTTCCGGCGGGTGAAGCTCACCGATCCCAACCGCCGCGGTCTGCTGGGGCAAGGGAGCATCCTGTCGATGACTTCGGTCGCGACCAGAACCTCGCCGGTTTTCCGCGGGAAGTACGTGCTGAGCACTTTCCTCAACACGCCCCCGCCCCCGCCGCCGCCGAATGTCCCTACGCTCGAAGAAAGCAACAAGGGCGCGCCGACAGCTGCCGAAGACGGTGCGCGCGCAGCTGGAATTGCACCGGAAGAATCCGGCCTGTGCGACGCTGCCATCGCGTGATCGATCCGCCGGGGTTTGCTCTGGAGAACTTCGATTCCGTGGGGAAGTGGCGCGACAAAGGTGCCGATGGCGCGCCGCTCGACGTCGCGGGCACGCTCGCGGACGGATCGAAGGTCAACGGTCCGGTGGCGCTGCGGGAGGCGATTCTGAGCCGGCCCGACGCCTTCGTGACCGTCGTCACCGAAAAGATGCTGACCTACGCGCTGGGCCGCGGGCTGGAGCCCAGCGATATGCCGGTGGTTCGCCGGATCGTGAAGAAAGCCGCGCAGAACAATTACCGGCTCTCTTCGATCGTCATGGGAATTGTGGAGAGCGCGCCGTTCCAGATGCGCACCAAGCTGGAACCGGCGAAGACTGCCAGCGCGCCTGCGATCGGCCACAAATTCCGCTAAAATTGAACGACCGAAGAATAAGGAGCAGCCATGATCATTACGAAGAAGCATCTTTCGCGCCGCACGTTCATGCGAGGCACCCTGGGCGCCACGGTCGCACTGCCATTCCTGGACGCCATGATTCCGGCGCTCTCCGCGGCGCCGACCTCGCCGTTCCGCTTCGGCGCGGTCTACTTTCCGTGCGGCGTGTGGCCCGACACCTGGCATCCTGATACGGAAGGCAGCAACTTCGCGTTCAAGCCGGTGATGCAGCCGCTGGAGCCGTTCCGCAATCAGCTGGTGACGGTCAGCAAGATGAAGGCGCCGTGGGGCTCAGTCGGTTCATCTCGGCGCCAGTTCGGCGTTCCTGAATGGCGTTGGGCCGGCCGTCACGCCGCGACGGGAAGGGCGACTCTTTCGGAAAGATCGAATCGAAGAAGACCGTCGACCAGTACATCGCCGATAAAGTGGCCGGCGATACGCCGCTGCGGTCGCATCGAAGTCGGCACCGAGGACATGGGCACCGCCGTCGGGGCCTGCGACGGCTTCGCCTGCACGTTCTTCAACACGCTGTCGTGGCGCGACGATGAGAGCCCGCTGCCGGTCGGGATCAATCCGCGCGTTACCTTCGAGCGCATGTTCGGCGAGACGGATTCGACCGAGCGGCGCTTTGCCCGCCTGAAGGAAAAGCAGAGCCTGCTCGACTCGGTGACCGAGGAAACCGCGAAACTGAAGCGCTCGCTGGGAGCGCCCGATCGCGCCATCCTCGACGAGTATCTCGGCAACATTCGCGACGTGGAGAAGCAGCTCGAACCGCATGGAAAGCCGTCTCGGACACCATCACCGGCAATCCGGAAGCGCCGGTCGGCTTGCCGGATGCGTTCGACGATCACATGACCATGACCTACAACCTGATGCACCTGGCGTATCAGGGCGACATCAGCCGCGTCTTCACGTTCATGACCGGTCATGAAGCCAGCGACCGCGCGCTACGCGCACATCGGCATTCCCGAGCAGCACCACACCATCTCGCATCATGGCAACGATCCGGAGAAGCTCGCGAAGTACGCCAAGATCGCCACCTACCAGATCGTGAAGTTCGCGGATTTCCTCGACAAGCTGAAGGCGACGAAAGAGGGCGACGGCAAGCTGCTGGATCACTCGGTTCTCTATTGGGGCAGCGGCATGAGCAACGGCAACGCGCACGACCGGAACAATCCGCCCGCGGTGATCGTGGGCGGCGGCGAGCGGCCGGCTGAAAGGCAACCGTCACATCGTCGCGAAGGATACGCCAACCGCGAACCTGCTGCTGGCGATGGCGCACGTGGGCGGCGCGGAGATCGATAAGCTCGGCGCGAGTACGGGCAAGATCGATCTGTAGCCCTGGATTGCGGCAGCTATCAGGACCCGGACTCGATAATCTCCTTGAAGGTTGCGCCGAGCCGCCAGGAAATCTTCGAGCCGCGAAGGTTTTCGGATATACCGGCTCGCGCCAAGCCGGGCGGCATCGGCCTTGTCCTGCAGCGCATCCGACGAACTCAGAATCACCACGGGAATGTGGCGGCATTTTTCACTGCGCCGCATGGTCTCCAGCACCTCGCGGCCCGATCCTCGGGAAGACTGAGATCGATGATCACGAGATCCGGACAATTCGACGAGAAGGTTGCTCGTCAAGAGACTGGATGAGCTGGATCGCCGTTTCGCCGTCATCCGCCACGGTGAGTTCGCCCGAGAAGCCGTGCTCTTCGAGGGCCTTGCGGACGAGATCGGAATCGGCGGGATTGTCTTCGACGAGCAGAATGGAAGTCAGGTGCGGCCGGCGGCCGGGCCGGTCCGTCTCGTGTCATGCGGGGATCGTAAAGAAAAACGTCGAACCCTGGCCTGGTTCGGATTCGACCCAGATTCGTCCCCCGGCGCGCTCGACGATCCGTTTGCAAATAGCGAGCCCCATGCCGGTGCCGGGATAGACGGCGACGCTATGAAGGCGTTTGAAGAGGCCAAAGATTTGCTCCTTGTATTGGGGCTCAATGCCGATGCCGTTATCCTGAACCGAAAAGAGCCAGTCGCGATCCTGGCGGTCCGCCGCGACATGTATCCGCGGAGAAGCGCCTCGCTCCGGTACCGGATGGCGTTGCCGACCAGGTTCTGGAAAAGCTGCTCCATCTGAAATTCATGAAGTCTTCACGTGCGGCAAGGTCGGATCTTGTTATCGAAGCACCGCTGTCCCTGATCGACGCCCCGAGATTTGCCAGAGCCTTGTCGAGCATTGCCACCGCATCAACGTCCTCCACCGGAACCGGGTCCGACGTGGAAGCGAGCGTGTAGGCTCGCAGATCCTTGAGCAGTTGCTCCATGCGCAGCGCGCCCTGCAAGGTGTAGCCGATATACTCGTCGCCCGTGGGTCCCAGCTTCGAGCCGAATTCCCTCTTGAGCAACTCGCTGAAGGTCGAGACCATTCGCAAGGGCTCCTGAAGATCGTGGGAGGCGGAATAGGCAAATTGCTGCAGATCGGCATTGGCCTGGCAGAAGAACGGCGTTGGCCTGTTCCAGCGCGCGTTCGTGGATCTCGCGTTCGGTAATGTCGCGCGCTACCTTCGAAGCGCCTACGATGATTCCCTCGCGCGTCCCGGATGGGAGAAACGGTGAGCGAAATGGTCAGCACCCGGCCGTCTTTGGTCTTGACGCTTCGTTTGATAGTGATCGACCCGCTCGCCTTGCGCCAGCCGCGCCAGGATATCGGGAATCTCGTCGACGCGCTCAGGCACAGCCAGCGTGGAGATATGGCGGCCAATGATTTCTTCCGGCGTATAGCCGAAGATTCGCTGCGCGCCCCGGTTCCAGCTGCGGATAATACCGTTCATATCCTTGCTGATGATGGCGTCATCGGATGATTCGACAATCGCCGAAAGACGCTGCTGAACTTCTGTCGGCGCGCTTTTGCGCGGTGAGATCGAGCGTGACGCAGCGCGTATGAACGAAGCGCTCGCCCTCCCGGTACACGCTGGAATTGATCGAGACGTAGCGGATCGTTCCGTCCTTGCAGCGCATTCTCGCCTCTACCCCGTGCAGCTCCTCGTGGTTCCTGAGGCGGCTCAGCATCTCGCCGATCACACGCTTCATCGACGTGGAATTCGGCGATGTTGTGGCCGACATACTCGGCGCGCGCATAGCCGAGCAGTTGCAATTCGGCTTTATTCGCCCAGAGAATGGTTCCGTCCTCGTCAACCCAATGTAAGGCGACGGCGGCATTCTCAATGAAATCGTTCAGATCTCGTTCCCGGCGCTCAAGGTCGAGCACGAATTCATCGGCTTCCCGCGAGTTCTCCGGTCCGGTCGATCTCGTTTTCTGTTCGGCCCCTGGCGGATGAGAAGAATGAGGCATATAAGTAGTTACTGGCGTTGCTCGCGCTGGCTTGGGCTTAGGCATCTCCGGCGATCATGTTGGGGCGAGGATTTAGTAGAGCAAGTGAAGGCCCAAAGAGCGACCTGTCCAGTCGCAAATGAGGCAAAGTTACATTCCATCTGGCGCGATTCGTTTCGCGCCTCGCAGGTACGGAAGAAGTTTCGCCCCGAACACGTGTGTGGTCAGGGGCACTTTGGGGCGACGCGGTTCACCGCCGTCACGTTGATGCCGTCCGCACCGCCGGCGCCCATCAGCAGCCCGCTTACCGCCACGCGTGAGCCTGCCAGGGCATCGAGGCGGGTCAGGACGAACTTCAGCGGGATTGCCCGGTTGCCGAGCGGGCGCGTGGCATCTGCCCCGTTCTGCGTGGCGTTTTCCGCCCGCTCGGGTGTTGTCGCATTCGTCACCACCCACTCCGATCCGTTGTGCGCGAGACAGCCGACCAAGCGAGCGAGCGCGTTGGCCGGGAGTTCGGTGCCTCCGTCCTTCGGGACGATTCGCACGTTGGAATTGGTGTGACGCCCAAGGTCCGTTTTTCCCGCGGGGAAGCCATTTGATTTCAGCATGAGCGCGACGATGTTGTCATATTCGGATTCGCTTAGCGAACCCGGGGTGCCGTTCGGCATGCTCGTGCTGACGAACTCGAGCAGGTCGCCGACGGTTTTCTGCGAGAAACTCTTCCAGAACGCGTCGGCGACGAGGGGGGACTTCCCTTCTGCCGTGAGCGCGTGGCAACCTGAGCAGTGTTGGCCGAAGGTCGTCAGGCCACTGGCGGCCTGAGCCTCTGCGTACGCACCATCCCAGACGGTCCGGTGGGGAGTAGTGGTCTGAGCGGTAGTGAGACCAGCCGTCGCGACGAACAAGAGGCAAGACAAACGCACGCCCGACATTATATTGAAGGTAACGCAGGCAAGGCGATACTCCAGTCGCCGTCAGTCAGGCGGAGGCGCACCGCACTCCCTTCAGGCGGTGCTTCGTCCAGGATAATATTTGCCTGCCACACCCCGTCTCCGAGCGGACTGATGGTGTGTGCTGTTCGTGCCTGGCCTTTCAGCTCGATTGTGACATCGCCTGGTTCGACCGACTGCGCCGGGGAGCGGAAGTAACACACCAGCGATCCACCCCGGACCGCCGCAAGCCGCAGATCGCCCGACGGATGAAATTCGACACTGCAAAGTTCCGGCGCTTCGACCGGCAGACACTTCCGCGCCGGAGAAATATCCTGCCCCGATTCGTCCAGCATCGTGAAGTGAACCGCATTGCTGAGTGCACTGTTTCGCGTCCGGATCCGCACCTCATGGCGGCCAGGCTCAAGTCCCGGCGGGCGCAGACAGTTCGCCTGATATCCACCCTCACTCTTTGCGACCACGAGCGCGTGGATTCCGAATCCATCCACTTCAATGAACACGGAATCCGTTGTTAGGTTATCTTCGGTGCTCTTGAAGTAACAGCATAGGTATTCGTCCTTCGAGGGATGAAAAACAGACACATATGTTCGGTTGTTTACCGCGGAATGGAGTTGCGGAGCGAGACTGGCAACATTCGTATCCGGTTGCGGCCAGCGCCGACGGCAGACCACTGCGGCACGCTGGTTGGTGACGTCTTTCAATTCGACCTGCGCGAAACCGGCTGACCGGCACATCCCGACCAGGCACTCGCTCGATGGCCCCCACCAGTTGTCGATCTGGCCGCCTAACTCGCCGCGCTCGTAGAACTCCATCACCGAGGGAATCTGTCGGCTCTCGGGCTCGATGACGAAGGATTCGATCAATGCCAGATCGGTCGACAACTCGACCGCCTTCTCCAACCCCAGCAAAGGATGCCGCAGATGATAGAGCACGCCGAAGAACAGCACGATATCGAAACGGCCCAGCCGACGCGCCGAGAGTTCATTCACGTCGAGCGTCAGGTATTCGACCTTCGAACCGATCAGTTGCTTTGCCTCGATGAACGTGTCGAGAGCGACGCAATCGACCGCCACGACGTCGGCGCCGCGGCGTTCGCATTCGAAGCTGAACCAGCCGTCCCAGGCGCCCACGTCGAGCACGCGTTTGCCGCGGAGGTCTGCGGGCAGTCCGAAATGATCGAGCCGCCAGCGCAGGTGGTCGATCGTCTGCAGGCCCGGCAGAACGCTGCCATCCGGGAGTTCGATCGAGTGGTAACGGAAGCGCGCGTGAACCTGATCGGCGAGGCGCTGCACGCGTTCCTCGAAGCCGCGATCTCCCGCTGCGATTCGGACCTGGTTTTCCTCCATCAGGCATCCGCCATCAAGGATCAGTTTACGTTGAGGCGGTTGCTGTAAAATCAACCACGTGCTGAAAACCATCCTGCTGACTCTCGCGCTTTGCGTCGCTGCCTCCGCTCAAGACGTGAAACCCATTGTCGATAACGAGCGCGTCACTGTCTGGGACGTGACGTGGACAAAAGGCCAGCCCAATCCCCTGCCCCGCATGCAGCATGATTTTGTGGACGTCTCGCTCACGAAACGCGGCACCGCGGTCTTCAAACACAAAGGCGAAGCGCCTGGAGAGGAGGGCGCGCGTACGGTCGTGGTCGAGTTGAAAGACCATCCTGTTGCGCCGCTCGAGAACAAGACGGGATACCCCAACGCGTTCCCGCGGCCGCACGTCAAGAAGCTGATCGATACCGATCGCTTCACTGTCTGGAGTTACCGGTGGAATCCCGGCGAGCCCACGCCTATGCACTTCCACGACAAGGATGTTGTTGTGGTTTATATGGAAGACACGGCGCTGAAATCAACATCGCCCGATGGGAAAGTCGTGATCAACGAATACAAATCCGGGCAGACGAAATTCAACCTGCGCGATCGTACTCACTCGGAACTTCTGATTCGAGGTACGGGCAGCGCCGTCATGGTGGAGCTGAAATAGCAACAATCCGTCGCAGCAACCTCAGGAATCCCGGGAACTACGCGTTAATCTGAAGCATGTTCAAGGGCCGGTCGGCGATTAGTGTTTCGATCCTGCTGGCCCTGACGGCGGCCGTTTATCTGTGCCCGTCCATCTTCCTCGGAGACCATGCGCTGGTGGGCTCGGACTATTTTGAGTTGCACATCAAGCGCATTGCTTTTGCGCAGGATGCACTGTTCGGGCGGGAACATTTTCTGCCCGCCTGGTATCCCCGGGAACTTCTGGGCGAGCCGTTTTCGGCCAACCTTCAGAGCTTCCCGTGGATACCAACGCGCCTGCTGCTGCTGCTCATTCCAAGTGCGAGGTTCCACTTTGAAGTTGGGGTGCTTCTGGCGGCGCTGCTCTCTGCGCTTTTTACTTACTTGTTCTGCAGGCACTTTGGGCTATCGGAGGTCGGTTCGGTTGCGGCCGGCTGGACGTTCGCGTCAGCCGGTTATTTCGCGTCGCGGATATTCGCGGGACACCTTCCCCTGCTTGAGGCGTATCCATCCCTCCCCCTATTGCTTTGGCTTGCGGATCGGGCGACCGCGTTAGAGTGCCGAAGGCGGGATCTCGCGATGCTGGCCGTCGCGGCCGGGTGTTTCGCTGTCGCGGGACATCCACAGCTTCCCGCCTATTCACTTGCGGCGGCCGCGCTCTTTCTTGCTTTTCGCCCCGGCGCGAAGGAGAGATTCCGGGCGATGGCCGCGATGGCGCTGGGCGTCGGTGCGACGCTGGCGGCGTGGTGGCCGATGTTGTTGCTCATCCGGCGCAGTTCGCGCGTGCTCCAACTCAATCCACCATCGAATGACGTTACGTTGCCGTACCACCGGCTGTTGGCGTTTATTCGTCCGGGGATAGACGGATGGCCCGGCAGTCTCGACATCACGGGAACACCGGATTTCCATGGCTATCCAAGTGATGCGTGGTTTTGGGACACCACGGCGTATGTAGGACTGTTGCCGATCGCGATCATCGTATGGCTGCTGGTGCGCATGGTGGCACGCAAACGGCTTCCCACGTGGCCCTGGGGATTCCTCGCGGTGCTGGGGGCGGGCGGGCTGTTTTTCGCGCTGCCAGCAGGTGATTTCCTGCACCAAATCGTTCCCGTTGCCGTGCTACGCAGCCCTGCACGACTGCTCTACTTTCCGACGTTTTCCGCAGCGGTCGCTCTCGGAGCAGGTATCGACCTGCTCAAACCCTGGCGGTTTGCGATAGCCGCGTGCCTAATACTCCATGCGGTCGACCTCGGTGGTTTCGCGCGAACCTTCGTCCAAACCGTGCCGTGGAGCGACGTGACCGGACCGCCTTCATTTGCAGCCATGATTCCCCAGGAGACCGACGGCGAACGAGTGGCTGCGGGTGATTTCGACGTGTGGTTCCAACGGCGATTCGATGACACCGGCGGCTTCGACTCGCTCATTCTTGCCCGTACCTATCGCGCGCTTCTCAGCCTGGCTGGCGACAACCCAAAGCTCAATCAGGAAAAACTGGATGCGTCACGCTTTCCCATCCCGGCCCTGCGTGCAACGGCAGTGGGTTTCGTAGTTACCGATGAGCCACGCAGTGATCTCGAAAGAGTCGCGAGCGATCACGACACGATTCTGTATCGCGTGCCGGAGCCGGCGCCAAGGGCGATATTCTCTGGAGCGGGCACGGTTACCTATTCCCGCCCGTCGAGCGATCGCATTGAACTCATATCGACGGCAACTCAACCGGGTCTGGCAATTGTGTTGGAGTCGTGGGATCCAGGGTGGAGCGCGACCGTGGATAGCGCACCGGTCCCGGTTTCTCAGGCAAAAGGGTTCGCGATCGCTGTCCCGGTTGCCGCAGGCAGGCATATTGTCCGCTTGAGCTATGCAACTCCCGGGCGTTCAGTTGGCTGGATTTTATCGCTGATTGCCGTTGCCCTGGTGGGCGCGCTGCTGATGAGGAAGGAAGGGTTGATCAAAATGGAACAGGGCTGACTTCCCCGGTTTTCCGAGAAAATCAGCCCTTGGAATTACTTCGTGGTGGAATCGGTGCTCTTTGTTTTCTTCGTCTTCTTCTTGCTGTCCATCTTCTTCGTGGTGTCGGTAGTGTCGTCCGCCGCGAAGGAAATGGTGCCGAGAACCACCCCAAGGCCGATGGCGAATGCGAGAAGCTTCTTCATTTTCTTAAATGCTCGGTACGAGCCAATTAGCCTTTGGGGGCCGTGTTGGCGTCCGTCGACTTCGTCTTCTTGGACTTCTTGGTTTTCTTGGTGGTGGCGGTGTCGTCAGCAGCGAACGAAACGGAGCCGAGAACGATGCCGAGGCCGATTGCGCATACGAGAAGTTTCTTCATGGTTTTATAGATCTCCTTACGGGATTTGAAAGATGCCGTCTCCAGAATCATATCCAAGCCCACATGAATCATTCCTTAAACGGTGATTAAAAACAGTTCATAACCGCAGTTCAACAATCTTCATCAATAGAATCAGATACTTGACGTTATTTGCATTGCACCGCATGTTAGCCTCCGGGCGAGATGAAGAAATCCGACCTGGCCAGACACGTCGCGAAGCGACACGGCCTCAAGACAGGCGACGCCGCCGATCAGATGGATCGCGTCGTAAACCAGATCATTCGCACACTCAAAGCCGGCAGACCTGCCCGCTTACCCGGACTCGGGACGATCACTCCCGGAAAACGCTGGACCTTCAAACAGGAAAGCTTTAAGCAGGAAACCAATGAGCCTTGACGAGTTGGCGCTGCTGATCCAGCGCTCGCTAAAGCGGTCGAAGGCCGTGGAGATCGACGGGCTGGGAATCTTCGCCCGCAACGGCGCGGGAGACATCTCGTTTCAGGCCCGCAGGCCGCGCGTTTTTATCGCCTACGCTGTGGAGGACAGGGCTCGTGCCGAAGAGCTTTTCAGCGCCCTCACCGCGCGGGGCTTCGCCGCGTGGCTCGACCGGCGGAAACTTCTCCCCGGGCAAAACTGGCCGCGGCGGATCGAAGACGCAATTATCGGTTCGGACTTCTTCGTCGCCTGCTTCTCCAGCCAATCGGTACGGAAGCGAGGCGGATTCCAGGCTGAGGTTCGCTATGCGCTGGACTGCGCGAAGCGCGTGCCGCTGGATGACGTTTTCATCATTCCCGTCCGGCTGGACGATTGCCGTGTGCCGGTGCGCATCCAGAAGGAAACCCAGTATGTCGATCTGTTTCCCGACTGGGATGGCGGATTGCAGCGCGTATTTCGCATCATCGAAATGCAGATGGGAGGTGCCCCGGAGTGAATGCTAACCTCAAATTCGAAATGACGACCGGGCAGGGGCCTGTAAATCGATTTCTGAAGTCATGGCTGGTGCTGGCGGGTGCCGTAGCCATATTGACCGCCGGGCTTATGGTTTACGCACAAACCGACGCCTTCGCGTGGGATGAAGGCTTCCATCTGCTAACCGCGCAGCTGATCACGCGCGGCAAGGTTCCGTATCTCGATTTCAACTACACCCAGACGCCGCTCAACGAGTACTGGAACGCGCTGTGGCTTGTGGCCTTCGGCCAAAGCTGGCGGGTTGCTCACGCCGTAGCCTCGGTGATGACCGGAGGCGCCATCATGATGACGGCGGATTTCCTCTACTTCAGGTTCCCAGCGCCGCGGTGGCGTTTCGCGGTGTCGCTCCTCGCAGCGCTCACGATGGGTTTGAACGTATTGGTGGTGCAGTTCGGGACCATCGGACAGGCGTATGCGCTTGGTCTGTTCCTGATTGTGGCCGCGTTTCGCAGCACTATTTCATCTGCGGGGCGGAGCGGGATTGTCCTCCCTGCCCTCGCCGGACTTCTTTCCTCTGCCGCCGCCGGAGCGACGCTGCTGACCGCTCCCGTTTGTCCCGTGCTGGCGATCTGGCTGGTTTTTCAGAACCGGGTCGGGAATCGGTGGGCGAAGATCGGGGCGTTTGCTGCAGCGGCTGTAGCGCCGTTTCTTCCGGTTGTCTGGTTGTTTGTCAAAGGGCCGGAACAGACGCTGTTCAACATCATTCAGTTCAACCTGGTATACCGGCAGGTGGAGTGGTCCGGGGCGGTTGTCCACGACATTTTCACCGTGATGCTTTCGTGGTTGAATTCCGCGCAGGCGTTGCTGTTCGGGCTGATCGGACTGGCGGGGATCCTGTTCATTCGCTTTCAAAGCCGCTGGACGAAAGAGGAACGGTCGGAATTTTATCTATGCGGCTGGCTTGCGCTGGCGGTCGGCTTTCATGTTTCGAGCGCGCATCCTACATTTCAGCGTTACTACGTTTTCACGGTGCCGTTCGTGGTGATTCTGGTTGCCGCGGGGATGTATTCTCTTACCCTCAGACTTTGGGCGGATCGGCCGTTCTGGCCCATCTTGGCTCTCAGCCTCATCTTTTCCCTGGAGCTTGCAAAAGCCGTGCAGGATAGGGGCACGAATCTGCACTGGCCGGATCTGGAGCAGATCGCAGCCAAGGTCGACCAGGTGACTCCGCCGAATGGGGTGGTCCTGAGCGACGAACAGGTTTACTTCATTACGCGGCGCCCGCCTCCCACGGGTATGGAACTGGCCGATTCGCACAAGCTCGAGTTTCCGGCGGATCGGGCCAGACGGCTGCACCTGCTGCCGGAATCGGAGGTGATCAAGCAGGTGAAAGCAGGGCCGCTTCAGCACGGTGGTGAACTGCGACAAGAATTACAAGCTGAAGGATGAGGATCTGCTGAAGCTCTACGCGAACCATCAGGAGTTCTACGATACGTGCAACGTGTTCTGGAACTTCCGCGTAAAGTGAACACCCTAGCGCCGTATTACCAACAATGGCGCAGCGCTTTAGCCTGCTGCGGGCTTCAGCAAATCCGGGCCGTTGCGGCCCGTCACAGAAATCCAGGGCAGCACTGGCGAGAAAAGGAGATTCCAGAGAATTTTCCGGCGCTCGGTACAGTTCAACGGAATCAACGAGTTGGCCCTGGGTTTTCTGGAGAGCCCGCCCTCAGATCTATGGTTGGGCATCACCATCCAGGTATACATAGGCGGAGGGCGTTTTCCTTCTCCCGATTCGGAGATCGGCTTTCAGCCACAATCAGCGTTCCGCAATCCGTCCTTCAATTAAGAAACGTGAAGCTGCAGTGTCTTTCACGTCATCAACGCAGGCGTCACGTCGATCCGGATATCGTTCATCGCAACTGTCTTGATTCGGAGCAATCCCGGACCGCTGGGACATAACGATAGCGAACGGTCTACGCAGCCGCGAACTGCTGAGCGTACCACCCGGGCAAACGTTGCACTTCAACTGCCAACTGAGTCCGGGACTCGAAGCCGCGATGTCAGGAGCCGTAACGGAGCCCTTGGATTATTAACGCTTCAGCTTTTCCAGCTTCTTGCGAATTTCCGCAGCGTTCTTCGCGTTCGGCTCGAGTTCCAGGTACTTCGTGTACGCCGCTCGCGCTTCCTTCGCATCCTTCAACTTCTCTTCGGCGTCTCCGAGGCGCAGCCAGGCTTCGGCGTTGCCCTCATTCCATTTCGTGGCTTCGCGGAACCGGCCGGCGGCAGCGCGGTAATCGCCCTTCTTGAAGTAATACTCGCCCGGAAGCATTTCTTTCTTCGATTGCAGGGGATTGAACTTATATTCTTTCGGCTGGTTGGCCGCCTTGTCCTCTTCCGGCGGGAGCTCGACTTCTTCCTTGCTTTCGTCCTTGGGAGGGGGTACCTGCTGTGCCGCGGCTTCCGCGCAAACGACCGCGCAAAAGACCAGGCTAATCCACCAGCGTGACATAATTTAATTAAACTCTATTGTCCCAGAATCTCCTCCGGGAAAAGGTCGCGCAGCTCCCTCTTGCGCCCGGAGTGTATCTGTACAAGGACGCCGGCGGCAAGGTCATCTACGTCGGCAAAGCCAAAATTCTCCGCGCGCGGGTTCGCAGCTACTTCAACGAAGACAAGCTTTCCGATGTCAAAACCGGCTCGCTGATCGCCGATGCGCGCGATCTCGACTACATCCTGGTCGACAACGAGAAGGAAGCGCTGGCGCTCGAAAACAACCTCATCAAGCAGTACAAGCCGCGCTTCAATGTGCTGCTGCGCGACGACAAGACGTATCCGTACATCAAGCTGACGAGCGAACGATTTCCGCGTGTTTACGTGACGCGGCGGCTGATCAAAGACGGTTCAACATACTTCGGCCCATACTTCCCGGGCAATCTCGCGCACCGGCTGGTCAATTTCATTCACCGGCATTTTCTGGTGCCCTCTTGCAAGGTCGACCTGCGACGATATCATCCAAAGCCGTGTCTTCAGTACCACATTCACCGCTGCTCCGGGCCGTGCGTGGAAGGTCTGACGACGCCTGAGACGTATGCGCAATCGGTCCGTCAGGTGCGTTTGTTTCTCGAAGGGAAACATGCCGCACTGGCGAATGAACTGCGCGGCCGCATTCAGGAAGCGGCGGATGCGATGCGGTTCGAGGAAGCCGCCGGCCTGCGCGATCTCCTGACCACGGTCGAAGAGATGGAGCAGCGCCAGAAGATGGCCGCGGCTTCGGGCGACGATGCCGATATCTTCGGCTACTACGCCGAGCCGCCGCTGGTTGCCGTGAACCTTTTCCATCTCCGCAACGGCGTGATTGTGGACCGGCGCGACTTTTTCTGGGAGGACCAGCATGAGTTCGATCCGCCCGAGTTTTTCTCGTCGCTCCTGCTGCAGATTTATCTCGACCAGCAATACGTTCCCGGCATCATCCACGTCCCCATCGACTTCGAAGATCAGGAAGTGATGGAGGAACTGCTCAGCGAAAAGAAGAATCGCAAGGTCGAGATTCACACGCCGAAGCGCGGCCAGAAGAAGGCCATGCTGAATCTCGCGCAGACGAACGCGAAGCACAGTTTCGACGGCCGTTTTCGCGTGCTGAAGCCCTCGTCGCTTGCCATTCAGGCTGCGGTTCAGGACGCGCTCAATCTTCCAGAGGCCCCGAAGCGCATCGAATGCTTCGATATTTCCCACATCCAGGGGACCGACAAAGTCGCGAGCATGGTGGTTTGGGAAGAGGGTCGGATGAAGAAGGCGGATTATCGCAAGTTCATCATCCGCACGGTGGAAGGCAACGACGATTTCGCCAGCATGTCGGAAGTGGTGACGCGGCGTTATTCGCGCCTGCTCGCGGAGGGCACGCCGATGCCGGGCCTGATCCTGATCGATGGCGGCCTGGGCCAGTTGCACGCTGCCGCCGACGCTTTGGAAGCCATCGGAATCATCAATCAGCCGCTGGCCTCGATCGCCAAGCGGGAGGAAATCATCTACGTGCTGGGGCAGGAGAATGAGCCGGTCGTGCTGGACAAGTTTTCACCGATCCTGCATCTGGTGCAGACGATTCGCGACGAAGCGCATCGTTTCGCGGTGACGTTCCATCGCACGCGGCGCAATGCCCGCACGCTCACCTCGGAACTGGATGCAATTCCGGGGATCGGCGAGATCACCGTGCGCAAACTGCTGAAGGAGTTCGGAAGTTCCGCGCTGGTGGCGCAGGCTACGGAAGAGGAACTGGCGAAGAAAGTCGGCCGAAGCGCCGCCCGAAAGATCCGGGCGCACTATGCCGCCGGGCAACCGGTCGACGCGTAACTCACCTCGGCGGAAACGCGTATAGACATAACCGCGAAGCCCCGTTCTATGGTACTTTTTGGAGCATTGAAGACGCTGACGGAGATCGACGAGACGTTATTGCGCGGCCGGGAGGCGGTGGTCCGCGAGATCGTGCAGAACTGCCGCGCGGGACGTTTTACGGTTGTGACCGCCGAACCCGGAATGGGTATTTCATCTCTGCTGGAGGCAGGGGTTGTCCCCGCGCTGAAAACTGAGGGCGCCATCGTCGCGACGTTCCGCGACTGGCAAGGGCGTTTCGTCGGCACGAATCTCAAAGAGACGATCGCCGAGGCGGTGCGCCGGACTGCTGACGATCTTTTTTGTTCGGAAGGGGAAGATCTCGCAGAGCTCCTCGAACGAGCAACTCAGCATACCCGCAAGCCGGTTGTCCTTCTTCTCGATCAATTCGAAGACTACCTGCGCTGCCACGCGAACACGATCCAGTCCGACCTCTTCGACGCGGAGTTTGCACATGCCGTCACCAGCCATAAAGGCATCTTCGTCCTCGGCCTGCAGGAACATGGTACCGAAGGTCCTCGTCATTCTGCGGGGTAACGAGAGAGCGGGTGCCGGCGACGCAGGTATCGGCACACGCACTTCCGCGTCCGGTGCGTTTACCTTTCGCGATCTTGAGCCAGGCACATACCAGATCACAGTCGAGCGAGCAGGGTACGTGTCTGCTCCCGAGAACAAAGGCAAGACCGTTACTGTGAAGGCGGCGGAAAATACGTCCGACGTCAGGCTCACGCTTCTGCGAACCGGAGCCATCTCGGGACGTGTATTCGATACCGACGGCGAACCGCTCGGGAGAGTATCCATTCAGGTGTTGCCTCTGCGGAAGGGCGCGGCGGGAGGGTCGTACGCCACGACCGACGATGGCGGTGAATATCGGGCGTTTGATCTTGCACCGGGCAAGTACAAGGTCGTGGCGAGTCATCAGGCGAGAGGACAGGAAAACGGAATTCGGATGCAAACGCTTCCAGGCCCCGATGGGCGCCCGACTCGTGACGCGTATGCGACGGTTTACTATCCCTCAACCGTGGATGCGGACCAGGCGCTCGCCGTAAATGTGGAACCTGGCTCCGATTTGCGCGGAATCGACTTCCAGATGGTCCGTGTCCATGCAGTGCGCGTACACGGACACGTGTCCGGCCCGGCGGGACTCTTCACAATGATCACTCTTCAGCCATCAGGGCAGGGTTCGACCGGCCAGGGGCGCGATGCGGTGGTGTCTCCGAAAGGCGGATTTGAACTGGCGGATGTTCTTCCCGGATCGTACTGGCTCAGCGCTGCAAGCGGCGGGCTCGACTCCGCAAGCAGGTCCATCACGCGGCGCCTGGTGCAAATCGGAGACCAGGACATAGATGATCTGCAACTCGCGCTGGGCGCGGGACAAAAGCTCACTGGCCGCCTGGTGGCGCCGGAAGGACGATCACTGCCACAGGGATTGATTGTTGTGCTCGAATCGCGCGTGCCTGGAGATCAACAAGCCAATGCGATCGGACAGGTGGCGTCAGACGGCACGTTCGACATGCGCGATGTCGCACCGGGCGATTACGATGCCATGATTGCTTCCATTGCGGCCTCGGACGATGATCTCTACCTCGCGAGTATAAAAATGGGCGAAGCCGACGCGCTCGCGGAAGGGGTCCATATTGGCGAAGCAGCGCCAGACTCAATCGTTATCACTTTCAAACCAAACGGTGCAGCCATCGCCTGCACCGTCCGTGACGATCAGGGCAGCCCGTTTCCTTCCGCGCGTGTGTTGCTGGTGCCAGACACGCCGAAGACCAACCGGCTTGCCCTTCACGGAGAGTCCAAAACCAGCGCGGATGGAACCTGCAGGATCACAGGCATCACGCCAGGCGATTATCACCTCTATGCGATGCCGGACGATCCGCAGATCGATCATCGCGATCCCGGTTTATTGAAGGCGGTCGCAGACCATGGCAAAGCAGTAACGCTGGCGGAAGGTCAACAGGAAACACTCGAAATTAAGGTGGCTCTTATTGAGTAACTGCGGGCGGAATAACCGCTTTACATCTTGTAGCGGCCGAAATCTTCGTCGCCCAGGTTTTCCAGCATGCGCCGGAGTTCCTGGCTGGTGCTGCCTTTTTCGGCGACCGAGGCCGACAGCTTCGACGACTTGAGCACGGAATCATCCACGAAGATCGGGCAATCGAGCCGCAGCGCCAGCGCCAGCGCGTCGCTCGGTCGCGAATCGACGGAGATCAGTTCGCCGTTCGCGCTCCACCCAGATCACCGCGTAGAAGGTGTCGTCCTTGAGTTCGTTCACGACCACTTTCTGAATTCCCGCCTCGAGACCGACCAGCAGGGTCTTGATGAGATCGTGCGTCATCGGCCGCGGCGTCGAGACCTTCTCGATTTCGAGCGCGATGGCGTTCGCTTCGTAGATTCCCACCCAGATGGGGAGCACGTTGGCGCTTCCGACATCTTTCAGGATGACGATCGGCATGTTGGTAACGGGGTCCATCATCAGGCCGCGGATCTTCATTTCGACTTCCATGTGTTTATTACATCACGCTCTCACCGGCCAGCGAGTTCGGGCCGCCGCGCGTCACGCGCACGTTGATGTATTTGCCGATCAACTGGTCCGCCGTCTCGGGGCCATCATGCGAAAAATTCAGCGTGCGGTTGCGCGACGTGCGTCCGATCCACTGGCCCAGCGCTTCGTGACGGCCCTCGACGTTGACCTCTTCCACGGCTCCGACGAGGCTGGCATTGTTGCGAATCTGAATGGCGCGCTGCTTTTCCTGCACGATGGTGAGGCGGCGCGTTTTCTCTTCTTCCGGAATATGATCGTTCATCTCCAGCGCCGCCGTGTTCGGGCGCGGCGAGTACTTGAAGCTGAAGATCGAATCGTATTGCACTTCGTCGAGCAGGCCGAGCGTCTCTTCGAAATCCTCTTCCGTTTCGCCGGGGAAGCCGACGATGATGTCGGTCGTGATGGCGATCGGGCGCTGCGCGTTCTTCATCCACTCGATGCGTCGCATGTACTCGTCGCGCGTGTAGAGCCGCTGCATGCCGGCGAGCACGCGCGATCGAACCCGACTGCACCGGCAGATGCACGTGATTGCAGAGCTTCGGATTCTGCGTCGATCGCGTCGATGATGGGCTTGACGAAATCGCGCGGATGCGAGGTGGTGAAGCGAACGCGCCGAATGCCGGCGATCGTGCCGACGCGATCGAGCAGCGTGGCGAAATCCCAACCGGCGGGCGAGGGGTCGCGATAGCTGTTGACGTTCTGGCCCAGCAGCTGGATTTCGGTGTAGCCGGAATCGGCGAGGCGTCTGGCTTCCTCCATCACGCTTGCGCTGGTGCGGCTGCGCTCCGGTCCGCGCGTGAACGGCACCACGCAATAGGCGCAGCTTTTGTCGCAGCCTTCGATGATCGTGATGTAGGCGCGATGCGGATTGTCGCGGCGCGTGAACGGCGTGTCGAAGGTTTCGTCGGTATCGAAGGCTCAGACCGGTGACGCGCCTGTTGCCGGCTTCGAGCTGCACCAGCATTTCGGGAAGCTTCGTGTAGCTCGCCGAGCCCGCGACCAGGCTCACGTGCGGCGCTCGTTCGAAGATTTTTTCGCCTTCCTGCTGCGCCACGCAGCCGAGCACGGCGAAGACTTTTCCCTTCCCTGCCTCGCGCTTGAAATGCTGCAGGCGGTTGAAGACCTTCTGCTCGGCTTTATCGCGGATGCTGCAGGTGTTGTAGAAAACGTAGTGCGCCGCTTCGACCGTTTCGACCTGCGTATAGCCCTTCTGCAGCAGCGTGCCGACGACTTTTTCGGAGTCGTGGGCATTCATCTGGCAGCCGAAGGTTTCGATGTAGAAGGTCTTTTCCACGGATGTTTTCATTGTAACGGTCTTGATAAAATCATCGCTGGAAAAACCGATTGCGCACCGGGTTTTTGGCTCTCATCGCTCTTGTTGCTGGCGTCGCCGCGGGCCAGACACCCAAGCGGATGGATGTGTCTGTGTATTTCGACGGCGCTTCCGATGGCGCGAAGAAGGCGGTCGAGCGGTATATTGCCGATGGTATCGCGTCCCGGGGAATCCGGGGCATCAATGACAACCGCCTCGACAAGGATCCAGACTTTGACGATTACGCATGGGTGGTGATCAAATCTGTGGATGACCCGGAATCAGGATCGTTCGCGTGGGATGTTCAGTTTTCCATTGTCGAAGGCGTCTCAGTGAACTATATGCTGTATCGATTTCGAGGTAGTCTTACGGAAGCGGCAGTCGCGGGAAGTCGGGACGCGGCCTTGTACTCCACTCTCAATAAGCTCATGGATCTGGCCAGACGAGAGTTTGATTCAGTTGCATACCGGCGCGGCTGGCACCCCGTCCCGCTCCCACACGGCACCCGATAATCAGACTGCGCGGGGAGCGAGGGGCCAGAAGACTTCAGTCTTCCAATCTTTGGGATCGGGATATTCACCGGGGTCGGTCACATAGGACTCCCATGGTGCGCCTGCTTGTTTGAGGCCTTGTTCTTCAATCCACTGCTGAATCGCAGCATGGGCATCGGAGAGCAAATCGTACGGGCCTTCGTGCATGGTGGTCGCCACGAGGCCGCCCGGCAACATGTCCGCCAGCACGTCGTCTTCCCCCGCGGCCGGTGACGCCAGCGGCATTCCGGCCTCCATCGTCATCCCCGGCCCCCAGTCGAGATACCGGGCAAAAGGAGGCCCAGCCAAAGCGGCCCCGGTTTTCTGCGCATGCATAAAGACCAGCGGGAGTGATTCCCCGATCATCTTCGCAATCTCAGACCGCTTCACCCGGCGCCGCACGACCAATACCGGCTGCGGTGCAATTTCCTTCGTCGTGATCGAGTAGGTCATTCCATTCCTCTGATTTTCGTTCGTGTGGTAGAGCCCGATACAGGGGCCGATGCTGCCTACCAACGCAGCGTGCCGCCCTGACTCCGCGGCGTCTACGGCCGTACTAAAACCCCGCTCCCGATAAGCGCTCGGACTCATACCAAAGCGTCGCCGAAAAGCCCGACAGAAGACTTCATGACTCCGGAACCCGGACGCCAACGCGATGTCAAGAACCGTCTCCTTCCCCGAAAGCAAGAGGGCAGCGGCGCGCCCCAGCCTGAGCCGCAGGGTGAACTGCTTGGGCGTTTCGCCAACCGCGGTGGCAAAGACGCGGTGCAGATGAAATGCCGACAATCCCGTGCGGTCAGCGAGCGCGTCGAGCGAAAGATCTTCGTCGAGATGCGCTGCCGCAAACGCGATCGCTGGTTGCACCTGTTTCAGCCGCGTTGCCATATCATTTCGAATCTAGCGCGGCAGGAAGCATTGCGCTTGATCTTTCTTGCTTACGGTTCCACATGTAGCCAGGCGATCATATCCTTCAGCGCCGCGTAGGCCTTGAGTTTCGCCTCATCCCGACCGTTTGCTTCGGCGCGCTCCACATGTTCGCGCATCTGGCGAAACACGATTGGGTCTCTCGCCAGCAGCGCCATCCGGGCATCGGAACTTGAAGCAGCATACTTGACGAGCACGTAGCGGATCAGGGATCCCACCGGTATACCGGTCACGCGGCCGAGGTTCTCCATCGTCGGCAGCGGGTCGGCGGCGGTGTAGCAGGCGACTTCGGCTTTGAAGTTGGCGTGGGGATCATCGGGCGGCCATGCGTCCCGGTAAGGTTTCAGCTCCGCCAGTTTGATGTCTTCCATCTGTGATGTCTTCCATCTGGAATATACTGTGCCATGAATGACGCGGCTTTTGCTCTGCCTGGCGATTACGTGCAGGTGCCTGCTTGGTCAGCACAGTTTCACCGTGATCGATGTGGAAGACGGCGGACGCCTGTATCGCGCAAACTGCACCATCTGCCACGGCGCCGAGGGCAACGGCGTGCCCGGAATCGATCTCGCCCACAATAAATTTCGCCGCGCGAAGGACGATGACGATATCGCGGCGATCATCCGGACCGGAATTGCGGGTACAGCGATGCCGCCGAATAACTTCAGCGATTTCCAGGCGCTGACCATTGTGGCCTACCTGCGGTCAATCGCGGCCGCAACCGCCGCGACTACCTCCGGCGGCGACCCTGCGCGCGGCAAGGCGATCTACGATGGCAAAGGCAACTGCGCGAGCTGCCACCGGATCCGCGGCACGGGATCCCGAACTGGTCCGGATCTCAGCGAGATCGGTAATTTGCGGCTCGGCGGTGAACTGGAGCGCGCGATAACTACGCCAGATGCCGATGTGCCTGCACAGCACCGGCACTTCCGGGGCGTGACGAAAGAAGGCGCCACCATTACCGGCACGCTTCTGAACGAGGACAAATACAGCGTGCAGATTCTGGATGCGAAGGATCGTCTGGTCTCGGTCGAGCGGCGGAACCTGCGCGAATCCACGATTGTCGAGAAAGGTCTGATGCCGTCTTACAAGGACAAGCTGACATCAAGCGAACTGGCCGATCTGGTGAGCTACCTCGTGTCGCTGAAGAGTGTGGAACTCAAATGAAATCCCGCTGGATCTTACTCTTGCTGGCCATTCCCAGCGCCTGGGCGCAAGTCACCTTCGATCGCATTCTCGAAGCCAATAAAGAACCGCAGAACTGGCTGACGTACTCCGGCACGGAGATGAGCCAGCGGCATAGTCTGCTCACGCAGATCACACCGGCCAACGTCAAGGATCTCGAGTTGCAGTGGGTGTTTCAGGCGCATTCGCTCGAGAAGTTCGAAGCCACGCCGCTGGTGGTGAATGGCATCCTGTACACCGTCCAGGCGCCCAATGACGTGGTCGCGATCGACGCCGTCACGGGACGCGTCTTCTGGGTCTACGAATATGCTCACGTCGCCCGATGCGCACGTGTGCTGCGGCCGCGTCAACCGCGGCCTCGCCATCCTTGGCGACACGCTGTTCATGGGCACGATCGACGGCCACCTGCTGGCGATCGATGCGAAGAGCGGCAAGCCCATCTGGAACGTCACCGTAGCCAACGCCGGAGCAGGCTACTCGCTGATGCACGCACCGCTGGTGGTCAAAGACAAAGTGATTGTGGGCAGCGCAGGCGGCGAGTTCGGCATACGCGGATTCCTGGCCGCATACGACGCGCGCACTGGTAAACAAGCATGGAAGTTCTATACGATCCCAGGTCCGGGGGAGCCAGGCAGCGAGACATGGGCGGGCGATTCCTGGATGCACGGCGGCGCGTCGGTGTGGGTCACCGGCTCCTACGATCCGCAGTTGAATCTGACTTACTGGGGCGTCGGCAATCCGGGACCTGACTGGAACAGCGACGTGCGCCCCGGCGCGAATCTCTATAGCGATTGCGTGGTCGCGCTGGATGCCGATACGGGCAAACTGAAATGGTATTTCCAGTTCACGCCGCATGACGATTTCGACTACGATTCGGTGCAGGTGCCGGTGCTGGCCGATATGGAATGGAAAGGCAAGATGCGGCGCGTCATGCTTTGGGCGAACCGGAACGGCTTTTATTACGTGCTCGACCGCACCACCGGCGAGTTCCTGCAAGGCAAGCCGTTCAGCAAGGTGACATGGACCACCGGACTCGATGACAACGGCAAGCCGGTGCGCATTGCCTCTGCGGCACCCAACGCGCGAAGGGACGCTGGTTTATCCGGGCGTGCAGGGCGCGACCAACTGGTTTTCGCCGTCCTACAGTCCGCATACGGGCCTCTTTTACATCCCGGCCTGGGATAACTATTCGTCGGTGTTCAGTAAGCTTCCGGCGGAGTATGTGGAAGGCCGCCGCTACACCGCGGGGGCACCGCGCAGTCCGGTGGCATCGCTACGGGGACCACAGGTCATCAACCGCACTGAGGAGGAAGGCTATGGTGCGGTGAGGGCCTTCGATCCGAAAACAGGCGTTCGGAAGTGGGAGTTCAAGATGGCGGACGTCACTAGCGCGGGCATTCTTACGACCGCGTCGGACCTGCTTTTCACCGGCGGGCGCGAAGGATATTTCTGGGCGCTCGATGCGCGCACAGGGCAGGAACTGTGGCGTGCGAACGTCGGCGGCGACGTGGCTTCGGGGGCCATGACATATGCTGTAAATGGGACGGCAATATGTATCGGTTTCGGCCGGCAGTTCGTTGTTTACATACGCCTTACGCCGGAATCAATAGCCCGGTGGAACCCGTCTCCGCTTAGAGGCATCCCAAGAATTAATGCGATTAGCGAAGTTAACGATCCTGACAACCCTGCTGTGTTCACTGACAGGGTTCGCGAATGCGCAGCAGAATCGGATTCAACAGACCGGTTAACGCTGAGAGAACGTTTCACGCTGACCGGGCACATACATCCTCAAGCAACGGCCGCGAATGACCAGGGCCGCGTGGCGGCATCTCTGCAACTTTCTTACGTGACGCTCACGTTCACGCGTTCTCCGAGCCAGGACGCAGATCTTCAGAAGCTGCTGGCGGAACAGCAAAATCCTCAGTCGGCAAGCTACCATCGCTGGCTCACGCCGGAAGAATATGCCGATCGCTTTGGCGTCAGTGCGAGCGATCTGGACAAGATAACGTCGTGGTTACGCAGCCAGGGGCTCATGATCGCGAATGTTGCACGGGGACGAAGCTGGGTCGCGGTGAACGGCTCGGCCGCGCAGGTTGAAGCGGCATTTCAAACTGAGATTCACCAGTATCTGGTCAACGGTAAAAGACATTTCGCAAATGCGACCGAGCCTTCGGTGCCCGCAGCGATCGGGCCGCTGGTGCTGGGAATTCGCGGGCTGCACAATTTCCGCATGCGTCCGCTCAATGCAAAGCCGCGTTACACTCCTTTTCGGTCTGTCAGGGCGGCAAACTGTCTTGCGCCGGCCGATTTTGCGACTATCTATAACGTCGCGCCGCTCTATGCAAAGGGCATTGACGGAACCGGGCAGAAGATCGCCGTCGTCGGACAAACCGGAATCGACCCCTCCGACATCGCAACCTTCCGTAGCAACTACGGGCTTCCGGCGAATCCGCCGCAAATCATGCTCATTCCCGGCTCGGCCGACCCGGGTATCAGGCAGGATGAGCTTGCCCGAGGCGGATCTGGACATCGAATGGTCCGGGGGCGGTGGCGAAGAATGCGACATTCTCTACGTGTACGCGAACGATGTGATGGACGCGGTTCAGTATGCCATCGACCAGAACCTGGCGCCCGTAGTGAGTTCCAGCTATGGGCTTTGCGAGGTGGAGAACGGGCGCGCCGATGCGTTGGCTTTTCAGGGCTGGGCGCAGCAGGGCAATGCGGAGGGTATCACCTGGGTGAACGCCTCGGGTGATAGTGGCGGCAGCCGACTGCGACGACAGGCGAAACCCCGGACTGACCGTGGACTCACCCGCCGACGTCCCCGAAGTAACCGGCGTGGGAGGGACTGAGTTCGCGGAAGGCGCGGGAACTTACTGGAACACGACCAACAATCCGGTGACGGGCGGTAGCGCTCTTTCCTACATTCCGGAAACATCCTGGAACGACAGCGCGAACGACGGAACGCCCGTCAGCCAGCGGCGGTGGCGTGAGCATCTATTTTCGCCAAGCCCTCGTGGCAGACGGGACCGGGCGTGCCGGCAGACGGCGCGCGCGATGTCCCCGACATATCGCTGACCGCTTCGGCCGATCACGACGGATACCTGGTGCAAACCGGCGGTTCTACCCAGGTCTACGGAGGCACTTCCGTTTCCGCCCAGGCGTTCGCGGGCATCGTGGCTCTCGTAAACCACTATCTGGTTTCGAGCGGCCAGCAGGCGGCTCCGGGCCTTGGGAAACGCGAATATGACGCTCTATTCGCTGGCGCAAACGAGCCACGGGGATTTTCAATGACATTACGACAGGCAACAACATCGTTAACGTTGCGCCTGTTCCGGACGCATCGGGAACTGTACATCGGTTGGCTACCAGGCAGACCGCTGGTTATGACCTGGTCACGGGACTGGGATCGGTAAATGCCGGCGAACCTCGCGGCCGGGTGGAGTGGCGCGCCGACCGCGATTCTCCAACTGACGAGCAACATGACTTCCATGGCCGCGAAGGACACGGTGTTTCTGATAGCCACCGCGACCGATTCCACTACGGCTTTCCCCACGGGTAGCGTGACGTTTACCACAGGCGCAGGCACGGCACTGGGATCGGCACAACTCCTGGGATCGAACGGAATCGCCACCGCGACCCTGGCCGTGACCGGCAGCCATATCGGGCTGGATCCCGTATCGCAGACGTCGCAGACCGTTACCGCGACGTACAAAGAAAGCTCTGCCACTGTGACCGCGCACGTAACCCTCAATGCGTTGGCGGCTTCGGTGGGAACAACGCCGCTCATATCGGGTTCGACGAACGCGGGCTCGTTCCAGCAGGTGTATGCGCCAGGAATGATTCTCGCCGATCTTCGGATCGCAGCTTGCGCCGCCGGCCTTTACCGCGCCGAATGCCGCGCTCGCCAACTTCGTTCCTTTTCCCTACACGATGGCCGGAGTTGCGGCAACGATAGACGGCGAAGCGGCGCCCTTGTGGTATGTGTCGCCGACGCAGTGGAACATCCAGATCCCGTACGAAACCGCGCCGGGTACGCGTGACCTCGAAATCAACAACAACGGGCAGGTCACGCACGAAGCCCATCACCGTGGCTGCCGCCGCGCCCGGCGTGTTCACGGATGCGAACAGCAATATTTCGAATGGTTTACCCGCTGTCGCCGCGGGCCAGGAGACGGTGCTCTACCTCACCGGAGCGGGCGCGGTTTCGCCCTCGATCGCGACCGGCGCGGCGCCGCTCCCCGGCACTGCGCTGAACGCCTTGCCTTCCCCCACTCAGACCAACGACGATCACAGTGGCAGGCAAGCCCGTGACAGTTCCCCTCGAGTTCAACGGCATTACTCCGGGTCTGGTTGGCGTGGTGCAGGTCAACTTTACGATTCCTGCCGGAGTCCCGGCGGGCAGGCAGCCGGTGGTGGTAACCGTCGGCGGAGTGCCGAGCGCAACCGTCTACCTGACAGTCGCCGCCAATTAGCGCTGTCCAGCTCTTCGTAACCCGGCGTCCAGACCAGCCTGATACGTCAAATTCCGTTTACCTCTGCACGGTATGGCGGAATTGTGTAACAGACGGGCGCTGGCTTTCCCTTTGATGTTGCTCCTGGCCGGGCTGGGCAGCGCAGCCGAAAGCAAAGACGAACCCATTATCGATATGGGCCCCGGGATCGTGGCGCCGCGGGTGACGCATCAGGTCAATCCGGTCTACAAAGACGAAGAGGGATTTCGCATTACCGGTAGCGTGATCGTCGGCCTGGTTGTGAGTTCCAAAGGTGAGCCGAAAGAGGTCCATGTGGTGCGGTCGCTGGAAAAAGCCGTCGATCAGAGCGCGGTCGAAGCGGTGCAGCAATGGCAATTCGAAGCCGCGCGGAAAGACGGCCAGCCGGTCGCGGTGCGGATCACGGTCGAGATCCGCTTTCACAGCTTGTAGAACGCTATCGGCTCTGGCGGGCTTCTTCGATTCGCTGCATCAGCGTTTGCTCGAAGCGATCCGGAGCGAAGCCGTTGATTCTGCTGTAGATTCCCCCGGCTGGATCGAACACCACCACCGTCGGGATCGCGGTAATGCTCATTTTCTGCGCCAGCCCGGCCTCGAAATAGCCGGCATTCTTCCAGCCCTGTTCTTTGACGAACGGAGCCACCAGAGAGAGATCGTCATCGGCATCCACGGCCACGAAGACCACGTCCGGCGAGGCCTCGAAACGCTTCTTGACTTCCTCGATGATCGGCTGCTGCGCGCGGCACGGCGCGCACCAGGTGGCCCAGAAGTCCATCACCACGGTCTTGCCCTTCAGCGATGAAATGGCAAGCGGGTGCAACTGCGCCCACCACGGGCGGCAAAACGAAATCCGCCGGATTCACTGCAACTGCATTGGGATCTCTGGCCTTGAGGCTGGCGCGGCGGTCATTCAGCAGAGCGGAAGTACGGTCGTAGGCTTCGAGGATCACCTCGCCCAGACCCTTTTCCGACCCATTCAGCTTCGAGTACAACTCACCCGAGACGCTTGCGGTCCTGGGTGCGATCGGCTTCGGTGGTGCGGGCATCTTCGAGCGTAAAGGCGTCGGCGTAAAACTCGATCGCGTCTTTATCATGCTGTAGTTTTTTCTCCCAGAACGCCACCTCGCGCGCACCTTCGCCCGTGGGCCAGGCTTCCCATGATTTGCGCGCGATCTTCGCTGCCGATTCAAGTTCGCCCGCGTCGCCGGTTGCCCGCGCTTCGAGAGCCAGCGCACGGGCCAGCGCCCGGTCCACTTCATCGGACCATTGCCCAGGCGTCAGGTGGCCCGGCGGATTCTGCGCCCGCATCGCAACGACATCGGCTTCGTAGCGTTTCGCGTATCCCAGCGCCTTCCGCGCCTGCTCCTGGTCGTTCGTCCTGTCGGAAGATTCCAGCAACGCCCGGGTCACACGATCGAGCAATGTCAGATCGTCCTTTATCTTTGCTGCCGCCGCGGCCTGCAGAAGTTTTTCGCCGTAGAGAATAATGCGGGCGTTGTCGTTCGCATCGATCGCCGCTTTGGAAAGGTTCTGTTCGATCGCCGCGCGCTGCTTCGTCGCGGGAAATTTCTTCAGATGCGCTTCAAGCGCGCGAATCTGGTCGACTGAGCTCGTGCCCGCATCGTTGACCGCCTGGGCTAACTCGTACTGTTCCTGAAGTTCGGGATCGGGCGGAGGCTCCTGCGCCGGCGAGAGCGAAGGCGCAGAGAGCGACAGCAGTGCGACCAGGGCCCTCATTTCGGAATCCCCCTGATGCTATCGGCCAGCCCGGCCGCCCGCTCGCGCGAGATGTGCAGAAAGCTTTCGTTCTTCGCCACGCGGTCGAGCATCGGCAGGAACTGCTCCGGCCCCACGAGGCGCTTCTGGTTCCAGATGATTTCGATCTTCAGGATCGCGTCCTGCGCGCCCAGTTTGTCGAACTGGACGGCGGTTTCGAGCTGGATCAGGCCGCGTTCCGTGTCGGCGATGCGCTCAAACCAGTCGGCCAGCGCTTTCCCATCGAGGTCTTCTGTGTAGTTGAATTTGACCTCGCCGGATGTCGCGCCGTCCGCCTCATAGCGAAAAGTCTTCATCCCCATGTTCGCCACTTTCAGGTGGGATTCCAGCGGGTGCGCGAAATGGTCCATCTTATCCGCGAGGCTGAACATCTGGTCCGCCTCGTCGCGCGTGAGCTGAAATTTCAAAGGGTCTTCGTCCTTCGGATCGTCTTTGTAATGGCCGGCGCCGTTCTTATCGACGACGATTTCTTCCCATGCCGGGAGGCTTCCGGGAAACGATTTCGAGAACGTCAGGCGCGGCGAAGCGTTCGGCCCGTCCGGTCCGGCTGCAAAGACGATTGAAGCGCAAGGAACAGCAGGACCGCTTCTCAAGCCAGAGCCTCCAGCGCCCGGAAAGGCGCGTGCGTCGCGTGGCAGATGGCGATGGCCAGGGCATCGCTCGCGTCTTCCGATGCCAGAGGAGCGGCCAGCCGCAACAACGACGCCACCATCTCCTGCACCTGCGATTTTTCCGCGCGGCCATAGCCCACGACACTCATTTTGACCTCAAGCGGAGAGTATTCGGCCAGCGCAACAGAAGCTTCCGCGATCAGCAGCAGCGCCACGCCGCGCACATGCGAAAGCTTGAGCGCGCTCTTGGCATTGACGGCGAAGAAAACCTCTTCCACGGCCGCCGCATCGGGACGAAATTCCTCGATCAGGTTGCGCAAACCGCCCGCGATATTGAGGAGCCGCCGTTCCAGTGGATCCCGCGCCGACGAGCGAATGCATCCGGCTGCCACCATATGGTGCGAGCGGCCGTCGCTATCGATGACGCCGTAGCCGGTCCGCTCGGTACCGCAATCGATTCCCAAAACCCGCATTCGATGCCTGGCTTCCTGCTTAAACGCAGTCGCGGCTCGAAAAGATCTGCTTACGCCAGCGCCGCGACTTCTTCTTCGTCGACGTCAAAATTCGAATATACGTTCTGGACGTCGTCATGCTCTTCGAGCGCCTCGCTGAGTTTGAGCATGCCCTGCGCGGTCTTGCCTTCGAGCTTCATCAGATTGCGCGGCACCATGGCGACTTCCGCCGAAACGGTTTCCAGCTTCGCATTCTGGATCGCTTCCAGCACCTTCTCGTGCATGGCGGGATCGGAGATCACTTCCCACGAATCGCCGCTGTCCTTCAGATCCTCCGCGCCCGCGTCGAGCACCAGCGCCATCAGATCGTCCTCGGCCATCTTGTCCTTTTCGACAACGATCTGGCTCTTGCGGTCGAACATCCAGGCGACGCTTCCCTGCTCGCCGAGATTGCCGCCGTTCTTCGAGAACATGTGACGGATCTCGCTGACCGTGCGGTTGCGGTTATCGGTGGCGACGGAAACCAGCACCGCCGCGCCGCCCGGACCGTAGCCTTCGAACATCACTTCGTCGATCTGGCCGCCCTCCAGTTCGCCCGTTCCGCGCATGATGGCCTTCTTGATGTTGTCGGAAGGCATGGACACGTTCTTGGCGGCAAGGATCGCCGTGCGCAGCCGCGGATTGCCGTCGGGATCGCCCCCGGATCGCGCCGCGATCTGGATTTCCTTAATCAGCCGAGTGAATATTTTTCCGCGTTTGGCGTCTGTGGCGGCTTTCTTGTGTTTGATCGTCGCCCACTTTGAATGACCTGACATTTGAAAGAACTCCGGAAGAGATGACCGGCGCGCCCACTATCTCAAGAGACGCGAGCCGGTGCGAAAAGCCCCTGAACTGCCAGCATATCAAATTGCGTCGAACCACCTTGCGCCCCACCTCCGGCATATAGCGCAATAGCGTTTGGCGCGATTCGGAGTATAAAAGATACATGGGCGGAAGCGGGCTCTCTCCGAAAGGTCGTAAATTGAACAATTTCGAACAGACGACCGCTTCCGACCTGATCACGATCCTCACCGGACCCGATGGATGCCGCGGTGACCTGGTCAGAGCCACGCTGGATGCCCTGCCCGACGCCGTGCTCGTCTTCGATAGCACGCAGCGGGTGCTCTTCGCCAACTCCGCTGCCGTCCGCAGCCTCAACGAACACGACATGGCTGCTGACCGTCCGTTCGACAGTGTGATGGTTTTCGATTCGGTGACGCAGGAGATCCTTTCGCCCGAGCAGACTTCCGGTGGCGCGCGCGCTCGCGGGCGAATCGGTCGGTCCCGTGGATTACGCCGTGCGGCCCATCCGCCGCAGTGCCTCTTTCTGGCTCGAATGCAGCGCGCGGCCGGCAGGCAACGGAGAAGTTCGAGGCGCAGTCTTCGTCTTCCGCGACATCAGCATCCGCAAGAATCGCGAACTGGCGCTCGAGTCGGCCGAGCAGCTTCGCGACTTTATATACAAAGGCGAACATGACCGGAGTTCTGCACACGAGCGTGGATGGCCGGATACTCGACTGCAACGATGCGATCGTGCGCATGTTCGGATACTCTTCGCGGCAGGAACTGCAGGCTGTCCGCGCGCAGCAGCTTTATTTCGATCAGGCTCAGCGGGACCGCGTGCTGCGTCTTGTCTATGCATCGCCCGATGTGCGCGAGTTGGAGGTTGCATTCCGGCGACGCGACAATACACGCGGATGGGCGCTGCTCAGCACGCGGCTGCTGGATCCCCGTCCTGGCGAGGTCGGCGGCACTCTGGTTACGAACTTTGTCGATATTACGGAGCGCAAGCTCTGGGAAGAGAGTCTGCGGCGAAGCCAGCGCACCTTCACCGCCTTCATGAGTCACCTTCCAGGGGTTGCCTTCATTAAAGACCTTACGGGCAAGTACATCTATTACAACGAGGCGTCCTGGACCCACTTCCAGAAGCATCCGGAAGACCTTATCGGAAAAACCGACGAGGAGGTCTGGCCCGCCGAAGAAGCTGCCCGGCATCGCGCGAGAGACGCCGAAGTGATCGAAACCGGACGCCCGATCGAGTTTGTCGAGCCTGTTACGCAGAGCGACGGCGTTCACTCCTGGCTGGTGTTCAGGTTTCCCATCATCCAGGATGGCAAGACCGAACTGGTGGGCGGTATCGGCATCGATATCACCGAACGCCGTACGCTCGAAGACCAGCTCACGCAGGCGCGCAAGATGGAGGCACTCGGCCGGCTGGCGGGCGGCGTCGCGCACGATTTCAATAATCTGCTGACCGTGATCTCCGGTTACGGGCAACTCGCGCTCGAAGGTCTCGGCTCCGTTCCCGTGCCGCGTCTTACGACCTACCTGCAGGAGGTCCTGAATTCAGCGAGGCGCGCCTCCGGATTGACCGGACAACTGCTCGCGTTCAGCCGCCGCCAGACGGTTCAGCCCAAAGTGTTCGATCTCTGCGCCCTGCTGCGAAGTATGGAGCGGCTGCTGCAGCGAATGATTGGTGAGCATGTGGATCTGACCGTGCGCACACGGACCCGACCCTTGCCTCATACGCGCCGACGCGCATCAGATGGAACAGGTTCTGCTGAATCTTGCCGTCAACGCGAGGGACGCCATGCCGCTCGGTGGCACGCTCGAGATCGAGTGCCGCCTCCTTCCCGAGCCGTTCAAACGGGCCGGCCTGCCGCCCGTGGATATCCTCCTCGAGGTGCGGGATACCGGCGTCGGCATGGACGAAGCCGTCAAGACGCGCATGTTCGAGCCCTTCTTCACCTCAAAACACAAGGGAAAGGGAACGGGGCTGGGGCTCTCGACCGTTTATGGCGTGGTTTCACAGGCCGGCGGCGAGATTGAAGTCGACAGCGCGCCGGGCCAGGGCAGCAGGTTCCGGATCTATTTCCCCTCGGCAGTGGGCGAAGTCGAGGATCTTCCGCCACTCGTCAGCGAAGCGGCGCCCGCGGGCATGGAGACGGTCCTGCTGGTTGAAGATGAAGATAGCGTACGGGCTCTCGCGGAAACGGTATTAAAGAAACTCGGCTACAAAGTGCTGGTGGCCGGTTCCGGCAGAGCCGCGCTCGAGATCTGGCAGGAACGCCGCGATTCGATCGACGTGCTTTTGACCGATGTCATCATGCCGCAAATGAGCGGAGGCGAACTGGCGCACCAACTGCGCGCGGAAAAACCCCGTCTCAAGGTGCTCTTCATGTCGGGCTATACCGACGACATGCTTGCAAGCCATGGGGTGCTGGTAGGCGAAACACAGCTGATTCAGAAACCGTTTACGGCCCAGGACCTCGGGCGCAAGCTCCGCGACGTGCTCGACGCGTAGTCGGTCCTGCGCCGCGCGGCTTACACATCCGCTCCTTCGCGGCCGCGGCTCCGTACCCATTGAAGTGCTTTTTGATCTTGCAACGAGTTGCTATTCCACTCCCATCGCTTCCTTCAGCTGTTTCGCGCGCTCCCTGCTGACGTCGCGCTCTTCGCCGTTGGCCAGTTTGACACGCCAGGTGCCGGAGAAATAAGGCGCCAGTTCCCGCACCATTTCGAGATTGACCAGTTCGCTCCGGCTGATGCGAAGGAAGCCGGAAGACCGCAGCATTTCTTCCAGCTCGCCGATCGATTTCTCGATGAGCAACCGCTCCTTCGCCGTGCACGCGAATACCAGCTTGTCGTCGATTTCGATGCGGATGATCTCTCGAAGAGGCACGATCGCAATACGCTTGCCGCGCCGGGCCGCGAGCCGCTTCAGCGGACCGCTGCGGTTCGCGGCAAGCGCAATGACCTCCGCCATGCGCGCGTCCTGTTCGCGCGAGCGTTCCGCCGCGTTTGTCGTAAACCGCTGCCTGATGCGGCCGAGCGCCCGCTGTAGCCGCTCGGGCTGGACGGGCTTAAGCAGATAGTCGAGCGCGTTCGCTTCGAAGGCGCGCACAGCGTACTCATCATAGGCAGTTACAAACACAATCGCGGGCACGTTCGACAGCTGCTGAATCACTTCGAAAGCCGCCAAAACCCGGCATCTCGATGTCGAGAAATATCAGGTCGGGCCGATATTCCTCGATCGCTTCCAGCGCTTCCACGCCATTCGCCGCCTCGCCCACGATTTCGAACCCGTCGAATTCGGGAGCGGCCAGCAGGGCTCGTTTCAGAGTCGCTCGCGCCAGTTCTTCGTCATCGACCAGCAGTGTCCGGATCATGATTTCGCCGCCTCCAGATCGAAGCTGAATTCGACCCAGTTCTCGTCGCTGCAGAAACGCAGAGGATTCGGATTGCCCGTGAAAAGTCGCAAGCGCGCACGCACGTTTTCGAGCGCGTGACCGGGCCGGAACAGATCCTCTTCCGCGAGACCGGTACGCCCGCTGGCCGTGTTGCGAACGCTGATCCGGGCGGTCCGTCCGTTCCGCTCGACGTTGACGGAAACGGTGCCGCCGTCGAGGCGCTCGGCGATGCCGTATTTGACCGCGTTCTCGACCAGGGGCTGCAGCACCAGGCCGGGGACCGGGATGTCGGTTAATCCGCTCGCCGGCAGTTCGACGCGGAGCCGCCGCTGGAATCGCGCCTGCTCGATGGCGAGGTAATCGCGCACGAACTGCACCTCCTGTTCGAGCGCCACCGGGCCTGACTGCGTACAACCCAGCGTGTACCGAAACATATCTGAAAGACGGCCGATCATGCGCTGCGCCGCACGTTGATCGATCTCGATCAGCGCCGAAATCGTGTTCAGGGTGTTGAAGAAGAAGTGGGGGTTGATCTGCGACTGCAGCGCCATCGATTGAGCGCGCGCGGTCTCGGCGACGAGCTGGGTCTGCTGCACTTCCTTTTCGCCGAGCGCCGCTTGTGTGCGCTCCACCTGTGATTTCAGTTTCACGAAGGCACCGATCACAAGGGCGAGAATGGCGCCCAAAATACCGTCCAGGAGCACAACCCGCCAGAAATAGGGCATCAACTCCTCGCCGATCAGATTGTTTGACGATTTCATTGGCCAGAGCGAAAGCCAGCGAGCAGGCGATGAAATTGTAAACGATGTGTACCCAACCGATGATGGATGGAGGGTAACCGTTTAACCGCGGCACGGAGATACCAGTTACCAGGGCCGCACGCAATGAAGAAGCAAAGGGTCCAAACGATTCCCTCCAGTGGAGCCAAACCCAATATCAGCGGGACACGAAGGAGCATCAGGTGCAGCCTGGTCAACTCGGCCGACCCGAAGACGAATTGCATCGGGTGGAAAAGTTCCGGCAGGGAGTGAGGGTCAAAGATTCCCGTGAAGAAGATTGCCAGAAACGGGCCCGTAGATCGCGCCGAAGATAGCGGCCTTCAACAAAAGAATCGGGAACTCGCGCCAGGTGGGAGGAGGGCGCCGGATGCGCCAGATCGATAGTAGCCATCGCATGATCCCAGTGTGTGCCACCTGCGCCGGGAATGCATGCGGATTCGGACCAACGGTAGGAAGTGGAATCCGATCGGTAGTCAGCGCCTGACGATTACTTCCCGAAGGCTTTCGCGCGTCAGAAAGAATTTGACCGACTCGAACTTGCCGAACAATTTCTCGAGATTGCGGTTGTTGAAAACCTGGCCGACGGGCCTCGTGCCTCGGTCCGACAGGAGAATGGTCTTGTTGTCGACGATGCGGAAACCGTACGAGGGCGCTTCCGTGGCGCGCTCCTTTGCCGGTGAAGAACGCCAGAAGATACGATTTCGGCGTCATCACGTCGTAAAGCCGCTCGACCACCTCATTCAGCAGCGCCGGAGACATGAACTGCAGGGAGTCCCAGAGCAATACGCCATCGAAGGTTCCGCTCGGGTAGTCGAAGTTCTGGCGCAGGAAGTAATCGATGCGGCCGACGTTGGTTTGTTCGGCCGGGTCGACACCAAAGGCTTCATCCAGACTGCGAACCAGATCCTGCGAATAGATCTTGTGGCCGAGATCGACAGCACGTCGATGTTTTCCTGGTTCGCGGCGGCGCAGTCGAGTATCGACAGCCCCACCACGTCCCGGATATTGAAGAAAAACTGTTCCAGCCCCCGGCTTTGGCGCGGCACGGGTGGTTCTTTTCTGCCGGCTTTGCGGATCTGCAATCCGGTTGCGGCCGATCGGACGCCGCCCGCCGCCTGGGCTGCCAGTTGCGATCCGTAAGCCGGACCGCTCTCCCTGCGAAAAATGGAACGTAGTTTTTCCGGTAGCATTTTCGCGGGCAGGTGCGGCCGGCGCCCCTAGCCCGATCCTTCCTGATTATTAGGTGCGTGGCCCACCGGCCGCGCCCACTGCCACCGGCGGGTGCGGGATGCGCTGCCGCGGAGCTCGGCGCCGGAGCTGGCGTGGAAGCCTTGGGTTCGGGCTTCTTGATGTCGATGCTGCCCTTGAACAGGGCGCCGTCTTCGATGCTGATACGCGCCGCGACGATGTCGCCGACCAGCTTGGCATCCTTGCGGATATCAACTTTATCGGAGGCGATCACGTTGCCCTGCACCTGGCCGAGGATGATGACTTCCCGGGCTCCGATGTCGGCCTGGACGCGGCCGTTCGGCCCGATGGTGACCTTGTTGTCCTGCGATTCGATGGTGCCTTCGACGTCTCCATCGACGTAAAGATCTTCCTTGGTAAAGATCTTGCCGTTGACTTTGACCGACTTGCCAATCATGGCGTTGCTTCGCGGCTCTGGATCCGGGGTCCGGAAAGGTGTTGACGACACTGGTGTAGTCTCCTTCTTGATTTCTGCTACTGGTGCGGGTTGGGGCGCCGGTGGCGCAGTGGCCGGGCGCGGCGCCGGAGGTTCTTCCTTCTTGTTCCACATGCTCATCTGAGCGGCCTCCAAACTATGAATTGAAAAAATTGCATACTAACGTCAGGTTTCAGTCTATCTGGCGACGGCGAACGGGCGCAACGCAGCATTAATTGAGTGGCTGAAAAAATCGTGCAATACCAAACGCCGCAGCCGCGGCAGCGCCGCCGATCAGCGTGGTCTGGAAACCGCCGCGCCACCAAAGGATGCCGGTGAACCGCGCCTTGATGCATCCAAAAACGATGCATTCAGAAACGAACGGCGCGCTCAGGGCCTCGGCGATGGACGTCAACAGCCGCTCTCGGAGATCGTTGCGAAACGAAAATCCATTATTGAAGCGCTGCGCACGGCACGTTTCGGATCCGGATCCTCACGGGTCCTCAAACCCCAGCCCTCAAGGGCACGTGCTATTTCCGCCGCTTCTTCTACCGGAATCTCGCGCGATTCGCGAAATCCGGCCCAGTCCCCGTGGCGATCGAAACTGCACAGGCCAGCGGCCGATGACGACGTCGCGCACGGTCACTCGCCGTGAAGTGATGCTCGATGTGCGACGCTGAAGGCATTGTTTTTAAATGGTACAATCAAGAGGCGCAATGGGGGCGCAACGGCTTCGACGGGATTGAATCGCGATGAAGAGGCGTGCCGGGTTCCGAGCTCCCGTAAAACGATCGGAAAAACAAAACTGCCAATAACATGCAGTTTGCATACGCTGCTTAATTAAAGTTAAGTGAGCGTCGCTCCGGCCGGTCAGCCCGCGGGCTGGTCAGTGAGCGTCATTCAGCGGGATAGGGAGCAGGCTTCGGTCCGGAGCCGAGACCCGAGATCAACCGGACTAGGTGTGGCGCTACTTTTGGCGGTTCCGAAGCGCTGACCGAATAAAAAGAACCGCGCTACGCACGTAGGCTCTTCATTTCGGGCTCTTTCGGACGGGGGTTCGACTCCCCCCGCCTCCACCATTCGTTTTCCTGCGCCCCCGCCTCCGCTGGGGTGGTCCGAGACCTTTCTACACCCTCCTTTTCGTGCAGCCCTTCGCTGACGTTCCGCTCGCGCAATGCGAGGGACTGATTCCCCCGATCATGGAATCGCCCCAGAAGAGGGACGCTCGCTGTTTGTTGCCCCGATCAGGACTGGCAAAAAGGACCGAAATGGAATTGCGAAGCACCGTCGGACGCACTCCGAACCACGTCACAGGCTGGAGCGGGTGCATATTACCCACACGAGTAATACCGGTTGCTGCGCATAACTTCCCCGCTGCATGGGCAGTTATCAACTTTGCCTTTTTCGCCCGCAATAAACTCGGGCTGGCGGGCTAAGGCCCGGCCGTAACCGTCACCGACACAGCCGCCCCTGCGGCGGAGAAGAATTGGCTGCTTGTGCTCGCGGTGATAATGGCAGAGCCGACGGCCACGCCGGTGACCTGTACGGTCGCGCTTTGGCCGGTCACAGTGACACTGGGCGGCACGGTAGCAATACCCGTGTTGCTCGAGTTCAAGTTCACGAGCAGGCCCCCCGAGGGCGCGGGCGTCGAGAGAAGGACAACGATATTTTGCGTTCCGCCTATGGCCACCGAAATATTCTGAGGCAATAAGGCGATTGCGGAGACCACGCTGACATTTGCGCTGTTTCCCGTGTAGCCTCCGGACGACGCAGTGACGCTCGCCGATCCGACTGCAACCCCATATACCAGCGGCGGCACGAGCGGAGTGGTGGAGCCCTGCGGAATGAAGACGGTCGGCGTGACGGTAAGTGTGGAGACGTCAGTGCTGGTCAGCGAGATCGTGGCACCACCAAGCGGCGCCGGCGTCGACAATTGCACGTTCAGAGGAACCGATTGGCCGAACGGAACAGTCAAGCTCTGGGAAATCGCAATGCCGCCAAGCGATACCACCAGCACGGTTGCCGTGCCACTGTTATAGCCGGCCGCGCTCGCGGTGACGGTCGTCGAACCTAAAGCCACGCCGGTCAGGCTGAAAGTGCCGGCCGTGGCTCCTTCCAGAATAGTAACGCATGGCGGGACTGAAACTGACCTGCCCCGCTGCCGAGGGATCACCGGAAAGGGCGACGGCCGCGCCGCCGGCTGGCGCAGGCGCGCTAAGTGTGACGGCGCCCGTGATACTGTGCGTCAGCCCCACGGCAGGTGTGTTGTTACTGAACGCAATTGAGATGGATGGCGCCGTGACCGTCACCGAAGCGCTTCCAGGATGGTATCCCGGTGCAGAGGCGAACACCTTAGTGGCACCCGCTGCCCGCGGCGTTACATTCACGTCGAAGCTGTTTGAGGTCGGCGGAACCGTTACGGAGGTCGGAACCGTGATGACCGAGGGGTCAAACCCACTCAGAGTGACGAAAACCGGGCTGGCGCCGGCCGCCGGGTTCAGAGTTAACGTCAGAATTCCCGGCGACATGGTTAGGTTCAGCGGATCAGGTGACAAAGCGATCGCCATCGGGGCAGCCGTGATCATGACCGTTGAAGGATTGCTGCTGGCAGACGCGTCGCTGACGATTAATTGCACGACATATGCACCGGCCACATCCGCCAGGAAGGTAGGATTTACCGTCGTTGGTGCTAAAAGCGCGGCGTTGCTGCCGGCGGGAATGGTCAGAAACGCCCAGGAATAGGTGAGCGGCTGCATGTCCGGGTCGGACGACTGGCCGCCGTCCAGAGTCACGGTGCTTCCCGCAAATACAGTCTGCATCGGCCCGGCGTTTGCTACAGGCTGCACGTCTGTAGTTGCAATGGCAACGGTTGCGGGAACGCTCGACAAGAATCCATTGCTGACCGTCAGTTGCGCGACATATGTTCCGGATTGATCGGCGATGAAGGTCGGATTGGGGATATTGGTGGCCGATAATGTGGCATTGCTACGCCATCGGGAGAGTAATTAACGACCAGGTGTACGTCAGCGGTAGTCCCTGGGCGTCGGTTGAGCCCGAGCCGTCTGAGCGTTACCGTTGAGCCGGGGACAACGGACTGGTTGGGTCCGGCATTGGCCGTCGGCGCCTGCACGGCGTTGGTGGATATCGTTACCGTCGAGGGCTGGCTATTCACAACGCCGTCATTTACGATCAACTGCGCCACATATGTGCCCGGCACGTCCGGAGTGAACGTCGGGTTTACGATATCGGGTTGCTCAGCGTTGCCGTGCTTCCGGGGGCCTGCGTCAGATTCAGACTCCACGTGTACGTGAGCGGGTTGCCGTTCACATCGGTTGATCCCGAGCCGTTCAACTGCACGAGCGCTTCGACGTTGACTCTCTGGTTTGGACCGGCATTCGCCACCGGCGCAGTGTTCCCCGTGGTCACAGTAACAGTAGACGGCTGGCTGTTGAATGTGCCGTCGTTGACAACCAGCTGAAGAATATACGTTCCTGCCACATCCGCTGTGAACGTAGTGGTGACGTGCTCGGGGATTGAACACTACAGCCGAACTTGCGGAGGGAGGCTGACAAAGGACCATGAATACCTCAGCGGGTCGCCGTCTACGTCCGAGGATTTGCTGCCGTCCAATTGCACAGTCGTTCCTACCTCGACCGTCTGATTGGGACCGGCGTTCGCAACCGGCGGCGAATTTTCCGTATTGACAGTGAGGATGGCGTTATCGCTTCCGGAATCATCGGTCACGGTAAGCCGCACGGTGTACTTTCCTGAGACGTCTGGCACGAAGGTCGCAATCATCGCATTCGCATTCGACAGCGTGGCCATCGACCCGAGGGGAACGCTTGCAAGAGTCCAACTGTATGTCAGGGAGCCGGTACCGGCGCCATTAGTCGACCCGCTGCCGTTCAGCGTAACGGTGCTCTCCACGGCCACGGTCTGATTCGGACCTGGATTCGCGACAGGGTTCAGGAATGACCATTGGAGGTCGCCAGGTGCGAACGCAAATGAGTTGACCAATATCGTGAACGTATCAGTGCTGGTTACCTGGCTGTTTGCCGGCACGGGAGAGAAATGCAGCGTGCCCTGGCCCGCGACGATGCTGAGATAAGATGCCAGGCTGGTTGCGGTAGCTGTCACGGCCGGAAGCGCCGGGCCGTTATTTACGAGAACGGCCTGATATGTGTAATAAAACTGAGTTCGCGTAACGCGCTGGGAACTCACCAACAGATAGCTTGAGCTCGAGGGCGGAATCGAAAGGTGGGAAGCACCGGTACCTGGCCCGGATATTGGAGATGTTTGTCCAAATATTGGAGGTGAACCCAGCGTCGAGAGGACCAGGGCACATGCTACCGCGTACACATATCGCATAAGAACCTCCACTTAAATGCAGGAAACCGATTATACGTCGATGAAGAATCGTTTTGGTAGTCTCCAAAAGGGTAGGACAACAGCAACCTTTGCCGGAGTCAGTGAGGTCGCGGTTCCCGCGTCTTGGCGGGAGCGGTCGGCGGAATCGGCTGTTGACCAGCGTGGATATCATCTTGCCGGTATCAGCCGTCGACTTCTCCGTCCGTGTAACTTTCGATAATTGAGGCCGCCCGCGGCGGCTCGGAATTCTCAAGAGCGAGAGGGATGATTCCCCGCCATCTCTTGTAATGCTGCTGAGAAGACCCTTCCTCGAAACCGAGTTGTATATCGGCGTTTCCGTCCGGCGGATAGTGGAAAGCGTAACCATAATTAATGAGCAATCCTCGCCGCCTCTGATCGCACCGATTTGCACGCGGCTGGGATCGAATACGCTCCCGTGTGTCCGCGGCCTCTTCGCTGAAAGTTAGAAGCCTGAACCGGGCCACGTAAACATCGATGCAAAACGAAGAACATTCAACGACGATCTTTGCGGAGTCTACGTCAGGTAAATCTACCCATACCGACTCCGAATCGGCGCAGCACGTCTCCGCCTTGACTACCACTCCAACAGGGGTCAAGGTTCATGCCGGGTTAAGCGCGGACTCATATCAGCCACGAGCTAAGGCGACGAACTGAACTTATATCGTTCCAGGTGCCATTGCGTATATGATTTCCGAGGTAGTTGAACAGCCACCCAAAAGAGCTAGCCTAAAAGGAGTAACCAGGTAGCCTTCGCGCGCAAAATCCAGTACTAGCGGGAATTGTGTCTTGACAGAGGTTAGGTATTAGCCTAATCTGGACTAGTTTTTCAGCAGAAACAGTGATTGATTGCACTGTCGAGCATACTGTATCAAAAAATACAGTAAGTCGCTACATATATTTATTGTATCCAGATTCGCAGATGGCGGGAGGAGGTCGTTACGAATTCTATATTTTCCAGATCAGGCAGAGTATGGCCCGGGCGGGCGTCGCTGTGTTCTGCCGCCACATTCTGTTGCGCGTTGCTGCTGGTCGGTGCTGCTCACGAAGCTAAGGCGCAATTCAGTGGAGACTATGCGCTTCAGAATTTCACCCTTACTAATAACGGTGGACTCTTGCCGAATGGCTATGCGTGGTCTCCCGATTGCCTTTCGATAACTTCGTGCCCAAATTCAGATACGCTGATCCTGACGGGTACAAACGATGGGAGCGGTTTGACGGGAATGACCGATTTCACCATTCCTTTGCCTTCCGGCGATATCTTCGGTTTCTATGTCGGGAGCTTTGACAATACGGGCGGAGCCGGGGTCCTTAATGTTACGAACTTTAGTGTCCTTGGTAGTGGATTTCAGTTCTCTTACAGCTTTGCGACTATTGACGATCCTGGGAACGAGTACGGTGGTTACCTGATAGGGGTTCCGGTCTCAAATCGTGTCTCCAGCCAGTCGGGCGGCACAAGCATTCCCTTATCTATAAATGGCCAGGCATATCAAGGTATCCTCTATCAGTTGGCCGACACCGACGGCGAAAGCCAAAACAATGTCATAGCCTCCCTTGGTTCCGCCGTTCCCGAACCCGGTACCCTGCAGTTCCTGCTGGTCGCGGCGGCCCTGGCCGGCTTCGCCCGGAACCGCCGGCGCCTGCGTTTTCTTTTCAGGGTTCGCCGAGTAATGGCGGGACTTGTAACCGTTGTTGCGGGCGCGATTTGTTTTACGGCACAACTGCCGGCACAACAAGTTTTTTACACGGGGAGGAATGTCACCGGGCAAGTGTTGCTAACGAACGTCGTGAATGCGCGTCAGCAGACACAAAGTACGCAACAACTGGGAGCGGTCAACTCCCTCAGCGGGGCCGAGATACCGAGGTCCTTACCCCGGTTGCATCCCCCCGCTTCGGCGAGGGGAGCGCAGGGTGCTTCGGCACTGTCGCTCCCCATGACGGGTTTGTCAATTGTTCCTCTCTCCGGCGTTACGGGGTTCAATGCTCTCTCCCATCAAGACCAGAGACTCGCCTATAACGGCAATCAGTTCAGTCTTGAACCGCCCAATCAAAGCATTGCCGTCGGCAATGGTTATGTGCTCGAAGGCGTGAACAACGCTATCCAGATCTTCAACACGTCCGGGACGCCGCTTCTGCCTGTCGTCCTGGCATCAAACCAGCTGTTTGGTCTGCCTCCGGAAATCAACTATGCTTCGTCGGCGAACGGTGTTTTTCCCACGGACATGCGCGTGTACTTCGACCCGGGCATCGCGCGCTGGATCGTGCTGCAGCGCTCGCAGGACAACGACATTTTTGGCGACGAACTGAACGGTTCTCACCTTTACATTGCCGTCAGCCAGACTGCCGATCCCACCGCGAACTACAACATCTACGTCATGAATACCACCGACGGCAGCAACCCCGGGTGCCCCTGCATCGACGATTATCCGCAGATCGGGGCCGATCAATTCGGATTCCACGTCGCTTGGAACGAGTTCAATACGAGCGGGATATCCATCGTCGGCGCGTCCATACTGACGCTTTCGAAAGCTGCCCTGGCTTCGGGCGCAAGTCAGCCGACTGCCGTCCAGTTCCTCATGCCATTCGTCAGCGGTTACGAGTTCGCAATTCAGCCCGCGACGACCCCGCCGGGAGCAAGCAACTTCGTGGCAAGCGGAGGGCTGGAATACTTTGTCAGTTCGCAATCCGACGGTGAGCAAGGCACTGCGGTTGCGCTGTGGGCCATGTACAATACGAGCTCGCTGGCTACTCCAAGTCCCGCTGTGGCGCTGACGCGGATCACTGTCCCCACCGAAACTTACATTCCTCCCGGCGTTGCGACGCAACCGCCAGGTTTGACGCCACTAGGATCCAGCCAGGTTCCCCCTGCGCAGCTTGAATTTATCGATGGAGGAGATACCCGGGTGCAGGCCTTGTCGTACGCCTCCGGGCAACTATTTCTTACACTCCCGACCGCCGTCATCGATCAGAATGGGAAGTCGGTGGTGGGCGGTGCTTACATGGTCCTGTCCCCCACTTATCGCGGCGGCGCACTGGCGGCAAAAGTCGTGAAACAGGGATACCTTCTGGTCACAGGTAATCACTTGTTACGACCGGCGATCGCGGTAAACGCCCAAGGCGTCGGAGCCATTGCCGTAACCCTCGTAGGACAGGCCTGGTATCCCAGCGCGGCCTTCATCCCGTTCGCGTCGTCCTCCGCTCCTTCCACACTGGAGGTCGCCGCGCCCGGCGCTTTCCCCGAAGACGGATTTACCGGCTATGCCGCGTTCGGTGGCGACGGCGTTGCCCGCTGGGGCGATTACAACACGGCAGTCGCGGCCAGCGATGGCTCGATCCAGATGGTAGTTCAATATATCGGAAATTACCCGAGAACCCAAAATGCCAATTGGAACACCTACGTGTTTCAGTACCAATAATGATTATCAATGAGGTGCAGCCAAGGTGAGTAGAACAACCAAGCAGGCCTCTGCGGACACTCCGCGCAGCATCCCGGCTGGGGAGGGCATCGCGCTGGTCGATGGAAATTTCAGACCAATCGCGATCTCCACCGAAGCAGAGGCTATTCTCTACACCATCGGCGGCTCGCCTGACGGACCCGATGGAAAAGCCGGTCTTTCTCCGAATCTCCTCACCCTGCTGAATGCCCGGAGCGAATCGAATACGGCACCTATATTCCTCACAGCGCGTGGCCGTGAATATAGCTGTCGCGTGTTTGAGCTAAGAACCTGGAGCGATGATATTATCCCGCCGGTTCTGGCTCTCTATTTTAAACAGGAGAGATCTGTGGTTGAAACCGTATTTCAGGTAAGCGAGGAATATCACCTCACCGACCGGGAGCAGGAAGCACTGATCGGCGTGGCGATGGGGCTCAGCAGCAAGGAACTCGCCGTGCGAATGAATATCAGCCCCCACACTGTCAAAGCATTCCTGCGTTTGGTCAAGATCAAAATGGGCTCATCTACCCGAGCAGGCATTGTGGGCAAGCTGATCGATAAAAGCGGCCGGTTGGCTATGCATGCTTCGGGGCGGGAGTGAAAAGGAAAGATCCGCCACAACCTGATTTGCCGCTGGCCATCAGTTGACTCTCTCTGCCTCTACACTCTGGATACCTGAAGCTGACATTTCCGCAAACGCGGCTCACGCCTACAATCGGGATTGAGCGTTAATCAACATACCCGGAAAGAGAGAGATGCCTGATCCTCCGCGTCGTAAAGTTCTTCTGATCGGCTGGGACGCCGCCGATTGGAAAGTCATCAATCCGCTGATGGACGCGGGGAAGATGCCCAATACCCAGCGGTTGATCGAAAACGGCTGCATGGCGCAACTCGCCACCCTGCATCCCCCTCTTTCTCCGATGCTCTGGACCTCAATCGCTACCGGCAAGAGGCCCTTCAAGCATGGCATTCACGGCTTCTCCGAACCGGCGCCGGATGGCCGCTCGGTTCAGCCTGTGTCCAACCTCTCGCGAACCTGCAAAGCAGTCTGGAACATTTTTAATCAGAACGATTTGCGGAGTGTGGTTATTGGCTGGTGGCCGAGCCATCCTGCCGAACCGTTGAATGGGGTCATGGTTTCCGATCACTTCCATCGCGCGCCGGGTCCGATCCGGGGAAAACCGGGAACACTGAACGAAACGTGGCCGCCGCCGCCTGGCTCGGTCCACCCTCCCGACCTGCTGGAAACTCTCGCCGAACTTCGATTCCACCCCGACGAACTGCATCCGGAGATGGTGGAGCCGTTTGTCCCCAAAGCCGCGGAAATCGATCAGGATAAGGATCGCCGGCTTGCGAGCGTTATGAAGACGCTCTGTGAATGCGTCACCATGCATTCAGCGGCGACATGGCTGCTGGATAATCAGCCGTGGGATTTTTTCACCGTCTACTTCGATGCCATCGACCATTTCTGCCACGGATTCATGCGTTATCACGCGCCGCGGCAGGAGTGGATCAGCGAACACGACTTCGAACTTTACAGCGGCGTGGTTAACTGCGCCTATCAGCTACATGATCAGATGCTGGGAACACTCCTTGAAAAAGCGGGGCCGGATACCACGGTCATACTCATATCCGATCACGGCTTTCACGCCGACCATCTGCGTCCCCGCCAGATCCCCGACATCCCCGCAGGTCCAGCCATTGAGCACCGCGATTTCGGCATTTTCGTCATGGCCGGACCCGGCATCAGGAAAGACGAACTGCTTTATGGCACGAACCTGCTGGATATAGCCCCTACGCTTCTGACGCTCTATGGCCTGCCCGTTGGCGAAGACATGGATGGCAAGGTATTGTCGGCTGCGTTCGAAGCGCCACCCGTGGTGAAGCAGATTCCCAGTTGGGAAGACGTGCCGGGAAATGCGGGCCGGCATCCCGCGCACACGTTGCTCGACCCCATCGCCGCGCGGGAGGCGCTGCAGCAGATGGTGGCTCTGGGCTATATCGCCGATCCTGGCGAAAACAGCGAGAAAGCAGTTGCGCAGACTGTCCACGAGTTGCGTTACAACCTCGGCGAAGCGTACCAGAATGACGATCGCCATCACGAAAGCGCCGAAATATTTCGCGACCTCTACGATCACGAGCCCGACGAGCAGCGCTTCGCGGTGCGCTATTTTGTCTCGTGCCAGGCCTTGTCGCTCATATCTGAAATGCAGCGTATCGTGGACGACCTCGACGGCCGGCGTCGTCTGCTCTACGAAGAGGCGATTCAGAAAACCATAGAGTTCCGGCGGACGGCTAAAGAGCGACTCGCCCTTCGCAAGAGCGATCCAATCGATCAGACCGGAGAAGACGTTCATCCGGATCCGGACAAGAAGATGGAGCCGCTGATGAGCGAGGCGGAGTGGCTGGAGTTTGCCCGGTGGCGCGAACTGACACGCTACCAGCCGGCCGTGGTCGATTACCTGAAGGGCCAGATTCTCACGGCTGAAAAGCGGTACGGCGAAGCGCTCGAGTGTCTCAACCGTATCACCGGCGAGCATCTGACCAAGCCCGGTTTGCTGTTGCAAACCGGCGATCTCTATTCGAAGCTGGGACGGTTTCGCGAAGCGCGCGAAACGTACAAGCGGGCGCTCACAATCGATCCCGATAATCCCCATGCCCATCTCGGTATGTGCCGGATGGCTCTGATTTCCCGGAGTTTCGAACGCGCGACGGAACACGCGCTGGATTGCATTCAGAGGCTTTACCACTTCCCGATGGCACACTATCTCCTGGGCCAGTCTTTAGCCGGCATGAAAGACTACCCGCGCGCCGTCGCGGCATACCAGCTTGCAGTCTCACAGAACCCGCATTTTCCGGCGGCTCACCTGCGCCTGGCAGCTTTGCTCGAAGAGAAGTTGGGCGATCCGAATGGCGCGAGCGAACACCGCAGCCATGTTCGAAGGATGCGCCGGAGAGTTCGCGGAGCCGTTCAGACGCCGACGAAGGATGCAGGCGTGCAGGATTCGGCCCATTGGATCGAGCGGCCGGGCACCACGGCATTAGGTGAATCGGTGGTAGTGGTTACGGGACTTCCGCGTTCCGGGACATCTATGTTGATGCAGATGCTCGCGGCCGGGGACGTAACCCCAGTCACGGACGGATTGCGCGAGAGAGACGAAGATAATCCTCGCGGATACTTCGAATTCGAGCCCGCGAAGAAGCTGCTGGAGAATGCCGAGTGGCTGGACAGCGCAAGGGGAAAGGCCGTGAAAATTGTCGTGCCGCTGCTTCAGGCGATTCCCAGCGGTATCCCGCTGCGAGTTATCGTCATCGAAAGAGACCTCGACGAGATCCTGGATTCGCAGGCAAAGATGATCGAAAGGCGCGGCGAAACTATTCCCGATACACCGGCGCGGCGCGAACGGCTGAAAGGGGAATACATACGCACTCTTCATAAGACGAAGGTCTGGCTGGCACGACGCCCCCAAACGGGAGTGCTGGTATTGGCGCGCAGCGCAGTGCTGGGGCAGCCCCTCGCGGAGGCCGGGCGTATCCGCGCATTCCTGAGTGGAAAACCGAATGTAAGCCGGATGGCTGCGGCTGTAGACCCTTCGCTACACCGGCAGCGGAGGGCATGATTCGGTGCGAGGCTTCTTTAAGAACACTTCTTTAAGCTAAATGATATCTTGATAAACAGCTCGTGTCGAAACTCGCGAACCACCGTTTATTAACACGCGCGGTTCAGTAAAATCCATGCTTTACCGAGCCGCGATCATGAAAGAAGCGGCTTTTGACCCGGGCTATTAAACGGCGTTGAGTGCAGCTCTGGTTCGCCGCCATGCCAGAACGCCCGCGGAGCCCATAGCCAATAGCGCCAACGCGGTTGAGGCGGGTTCCGGTGTGGAGGGTGCGGCGGCGCTGGTCTGGCCGGCGTTGATTGCCTCGCCCGCTACGGTATTGTATGCCCCGAAGATAACCCCCGTCTGCAAGGATTCGGAGCCAGTAGAACACAATGGTGTACAAATCGTGGTCGGGAAGGGGCTGCCGAGGTACTCCAACTTGAGCCATCCATAGTGGATCCTGGGTTGAGCAGTGGAACTCGAAGTTCCGCGACCACCCGTATTGAACTCGAAGCCCGCAAACCCCGGAACACCAGCTAAGAAGGTTCCGTACCTGGAACCGTAAAACCCGGCGAACTTCACATCCTTGTTGCCACCGATAAAGGAACCGGCTCCGCTTGAGATCTTAGCGCCCGATGCAAGCTGACGGACGTAGCCACTCGAATTCAGGAGAATACGGGCCTTCCCCGCTGCACCTAAACCCACTGCTCCCGCGCCGAAACTGGGAAACTGAACCCCAAAAAGGTCAAACACGGCGGGCCCAACACCGAAGGCCGTAGCATTGACGCCACCCAATCCGGCAGTCAAGGTGATAGGAGGCCCGCTGAGTTTCATGATCTGGGCGCCGGCGTCCGTCGCCATAGCCAAGGCGGAACCTACCGCCGCTGAGTACAGAAGCCAGTTTCTGCTCCTGCGGTCAGTTCGGCTGACGGCTTGCGAGGCGACGTCATCCCATTCTCGCAGCCGAATCTCCAATGATGACTTTTGATGTGACCGCGCAGATGTTTTCATGGTTGGAATATTATCTTAACTTGCGCCGCAAAGCCAGCTTTAAAGCTACGCTCTCACTGTAAATGGTTACAGTACTATAGGATAGGCTGGCACCCATCCTTTGACGGCGGATTATTCCCCTGCGCCTTTCGGGGCAGCTCTTCTGCGGCGAAGCACGCTGATCAGCATCCCCATGCCCACAAAGAGCAACCCAAAAGTACATGGCTCCGGCGCTGACGCCGCCGCTCCAATCCCTTCAACCGGGGTGTTGAACGTAAGGGGACTTAAAGTAACCCCGGAAGCGGGATCAGCAACGCTATTAGCGTCTATCCCTATGCAGTATTGGCCCGCAGCCAGGGGGGGAGCATTATTGCTTCCCAGTGTACCGGCAAAACCGTCAGCACTGTTCAGCACTACGCTGCCCAGGTTGCTACAGCCGCCACTGCCGCTGACACCATACGAAAAGATATAAGATGAGCCGCCGGATGCGCCGCCTAACGAGGCAGTAACGTTAAATGCTCCCCCCGCCCACAGAAATGAGTAATAGCTTTCCGACCCATTGCCCCCAATTCCTGCGGTTACGCCACCCACCAAAGGTCCACCAGGCAAAGGCGTTGGGCTGGATGGAGTTCCGCCCGGGAGGTTAGAAACAGGCACCGCGGTGATCGTGTTACCGCTTTGAAGCTGAGCGAAGCTGTTGGGATCAAAGATTTGAAATGCCTGTGAGCCGGGCTGCCCTTGTCCTAGCCATTTGAAATCAACGGCAAAGCCACTAGCGGTGCTTCCTACCTGGATTCCGCCGTTTTGCGGCGCCGAGACATCGAGATCCGCCGGAGAGGATCCCACAGGGGCGAGAATCTGTTCGGTCCATTGCGATGCCAGCGGGTTGGGCGTGACGATCGAAAGTCCGGAGTAGAAAACAGGATCGAAAGCGATGTCAAAAAGCTGTACAGGAGCGCCCCCTCCCAACGTTCCATTATTGTAGATCGAGTAGTCGTACTGATATTCTCCACCGCCCAGATTAATCAGACTGTAGGCGACCGGCAGACTGTCAGCAGTTGCTTGAAAAGACAAAAAAACCAGGGACGCGCATAAAAAACAAGCTCTAAGAAGCACAACAACCCTCCGTCATCACTTTGGCATTCACGTCGCCAAGCTATAGGATTAAGTATAGCCTGGCCTATAAGGACCGCAGACCTTTATGCTAACTATTTTTGGCCCATCTACCATTCATACTATTACGCTTAGTACTGACAATAACAGCACACTCAATTACTCACCGTAGCCGGTACGGCAGTGGCGTTCGCCGGGGTCGAAAACCCTGCTGGCGTGCTAACCGTGATCACCGTCCGGCCTTTGTCCATCGGAATGAACAGGCTTTTTGCCTGACTAGCTCCGGGGCCGATTGTTACAGGAGATTCCACCGTCCCCACCGCAGGGTCGGTACTCTCTAAAAACACTGTCGCAGTTACGCCGGGACGGAGCTCTTGGATCGTAATGTCCGCTGCTCGTTTGGTATCAGGATCGAGGTGGGCCGAATAGACGGTAACATGCATCGGGTGCACCTTCGCATCGGACAGGGACGCGTAGAACTCCCGCGAGTTGCTATAGGCGCCTTTCCGGCGCACGGCTGCCTCATCCGGGGGACCGTAAGACTCATAGGCAACGATGAATCCGGAAGGGGCCAGCTCTATTTCGGCTGTCCTGCTCCGAAATCCCGGCGCTGCCGAATCGTAGGCGACTGTACCGGCGTTGCCGAGCCCCTGGAGATAATATGTCGCTATCAGCTGACCGGCTGGAACAGTAAGCGTAAGGGAGGGCGAACCCAGTTGGTCTTCTTTGGCCGACAGGAGGAGTTTAGAACCGTCAGCGCTCGTCATGGTTACTTTCAGACCGCCGGGAGGCGCCGCTTCACCCAAGGCGAGTACGGCCGGTATCTGAAGATCCTTCCCGAGAGTAACCTCACCCACGGGGGCCAAACCCGGCTTGGCGACTGCCATTATCACGCTTGCGAATTCCGTCGAGGCGGTGAAACCGGACGGTTGAACAGGCGTGATAACAGTCTCGCCCACGGCCGCCGGTGTAAAGGATGTTTTCGCCGTACTCAAGCCTCCGCCCAGCGTCAGCTTCGGAACTTCCAGCTTGCCGGCGGTGGGATTGGAGTTGGCTAAAGTTACGTTCAGTTCCAGGCCCCCCGCTACCTGTTGTTCATCGGTCACCTTCCGCGACGCATCGAGCGCCGCGGAGACAATAGTGATCCTGGCCGGAGTGCCCCGCGGGGTAGTGGGAAATTTAGGCACTCGGGACGGCCCGAGAATCAAGATAGCGGAAGGCGTCAGCGTTACGGTACCCTTCGCAGCACCCATAATCCCGGCGGATACAGTGTAAGTGACAGTGCCGCTATCCGCCATTCCCTGTATGCAGAATTCCGGAATGTTGACAAAGTGGGGCTGGACCGATAGAGAAATCGCGGCCGAACCTGCCTTGTCAGCCGCGGTCGACAATAGCAAACGACTCGGATCGCTGCTGGTCACCGTAATCTGCAGAGCGGACTCGCCCACTGCCTCCGGCAGCCTGACCGACACAGAAGTCTGGAGATTTCGGCCCACCGTAACATTCGGCGCGACGATATCAGTCGCCGCCCGGAGGGCATACGGCACGGCCACGAGACCGATCAATACGTTTGTCAGACCGATGAATCGCATTGTTCGCCCTTGTTTCCGTTGTGGCTGCGTCACGGGCCCACCGTGACCGCGACCTGGGTTAACTGGCTGCCGGGGAATCCTCCGGGCGATAAGAATCCATTCGGCTGGGTTACCGAAAGAGTCGTGCTTCCAGAAGCTACGGGCGTAAACGTAAGCGACCCGAAACCTGTACCTGGAGTTACGATGGCCGCGCCAGAGGATAGAGTTCCGGCTCCCGGGGGTGAATTGTTGACCGTCACGCTCAACCCGGCGTTATAGAAGGCCAGACTGGTGGAACTCAGGGCGCTTATGGTGGCTTGAGACAGCACCCATGAAGTGCCGCCGCCGGATACGAGGAAGGTTCCCGGCGCGATTCCGGATCCAATCACAAGCTGACCCGTGGCGAGCCCGGTGCCTGAAGCGACAATGAGAGCCGTGCTGCCGCTCGATGCAGTTCCGGTAGTGGCCGCCGCACTTGATCCGGTCGGCCCGGCCAGATTCTGCTGCTCGACTATCGTGTTATTACCGTCGGTCGAGAGCTGGTTGACCAGAACCGAGAAGGTTTGAGGGCCTGCGGCCAGACTTACGTTACAGTTGATCGCACAGATAGGCGAACCCTGGGGAGTCGTTTCGAAAATATCGATACCCGACGGGGCCAGGGTCACGGTATCGCTTGCGCTCCCGAAGCCCGGTGCCGTGGCACTGTACGTCGCCGTGCCGGACGGCTGCAGCGCATAAACGTAGTAACTTGCGCTGTGTTGGCCTGCGGGCACAGTGACTACTATGCTGTTCGACCCGGGATCGGTCGGATTGACTGCGAGCTGCATGAGGCCGATCGAGCCTGAGGCGACGCTCAGGGTTACTGGCAGTCCTCCGCTCGGGGCCGGCTGTACCCAAAGTCAGGCTATTTTGGTTCTCCAGGAACTGTCCCACAGTCGCCCCGTTACTTATCTGCAGAGTGGCGCCGTTGGTAACAGTCAGCTGCGTTGTGCCCGAGGAGAATCCGTTTGCGGTTGCCGTAATCGTGGCCGGCCGAGAGCAGCGGGCTGGAAGAAGGTTGTTCCGGAGGAAGAACCGCCAGCGATCGACACTGTCGGGTTGGTAATGCTTCCAATATTCGGCGGGCTGCTGGTCACAGTAACAGTCACCGTCTGGTTGAGGGCGACCTCCTCGATGACGGGTGCACCGCCGATCACGGCCGCCGTGGACACGGTCACCTGCGGGCTCTCCCCCAGAGTGGCTGAGTTCGTTTGAACCACCAATTCGGAGGGCACCACTGTTGCCGTCGGCCGGGAGGCTGCCGAAGCTCCCTCCGGATATGGTGTATGAGACCGAGCCCGGGGCGCCTGATCCGATCGCGTTGAAACTCGCGGATTGGTTCTGGTTCTGGGGGAGCGACACGGTTATGGTGCCCGACGCCGTCGGAGTGGTGGTACCGGCGGGACCATTAGTGCATGACGCCCTTGGATATTTCGACTGTCGATAGGCACGCAAACTGGAGCCTGGTGCTATCGGAACTGGTCAACGTAATCGTGGTGGCGCTCGGAGCGTTCCCGGTGATCGAGACATTTGCCGGTACCTCGAGATTCTGACCGATGGTCAGGGTGGGGGCGACGTAACCGCTCTGCGAGACGGTAACATTGAGACTCCCTCCGGTGGCGGGAGTGGTGAACTGGAATGGCTGTGAGGGCTGCGTGAGCATCACCGTGGCGCCCCCGGTGTTCACGGCGCTCGCCTGGAACGTGGCCGTCATACTGCTTGTTCCTGCGATGAATCCAAGAGACGTCGGCGACACCGTGCCGATGGTGTTCGGCACAACGGCGATGGGCACCGTGACATTGGACATTACCTCTTCCGGTTCGACAAACAAATTATTTGCATCGAGCCGCGCCGCATAAACGGTGAGAGTAGTGGAGACACCCTGGAAGGTTAGTGAAGTCCCCGCCGATCGAGTTCGGCCCCGAGAGCACGAATCCGGACTTGGCAATCGTGGTAGTAGCGGTACCGTTGGTATAACCGGCGGCGGAAGCCGTTATCGTCGAGGTGGCGCCGGGTGACCCGACGGCCTGGACCAGGAGCGACAAACTCGTCGTGCCGGCCGCGACAGGGACCACAACCTGCGTGCTGCTGCCGCCGTGGCCCTGGATCATCACCGCCGCATTGCTCGAGCTGACCGTCAGGCAACCGGGGGTTGTGGGGTTGTCACATCCATGAACGGGGTCGGTGACGCCGAACGTGGGCGCCGGGTTGAACGTGATCATCATGGGCACCTGCAGGCCCTGGCCCACCGTGACACTCTGAACCACAAGCGCGCCCGTCCCGCTCTGCTGCGTAACCATAAAGGAGAAGGTTTGGTTCACCGTCGTGTTGGCGGAGTCGATGACTGTAGCGGTAAAAGTGTTCGTACCGATGAACGCACTGGTGGGAGTCCCGCACACGCTGGGCCCCGCAGTGTTGCAGGTGGAACCAGAAACATCGAAGGTTAACCAGGCGGGGAAGGTCGGTGAGGTTGTATTCACCGAATAATTGTAAGGCGGTAGTCCGCCGCTGGCGACAATTTGAGCGCTATAGGCCACACCAATCTTCGCGTCGAGCAGTGGTGAGGGGTTGGTACTAAGACTAAGCGTGCCTTGGGCGATCGTGAGTGAGAGAGGCTGCGTAGTAAAGCTTTGTCCCGTCGGTTTCGTTGAGTCGAAGACGCTGATCGTGACCATAGACGTGCCGAGGCTACGGGGAATACCGCTGATCAAGCCAGAGACTGTATTGCCACTGAGTCCGGTGGGCAATCCGGAGAAGGACCAGACGAACGGAGATGTGCCGCCTGCAACTTGCGGCTGGAAGCTGTAGGCCACCCCCAGCGCTCCCTGCGGGAGGGAAGTCGTGGTGATGGCGAGTGTCGGCTGGATGGTGATCGCGCAGGTCGTGCCTGTGAGGTTATTGACATCTTTCACCTGGATGGAGAAAGTGCCGGAGACACTGGGCGCGCCGCTGACGGCCCCGGTGCTGGTACTCAGGCTCAGGCCCGCCGGAAGGTTTGTGAGCCCGCCCACGATTGAGAAGGTGTAGGGAGTCGTGCCGCCCGTGACCACTATCGGCCCGCTGTTGAACACGGTGCCCTGGACGCCCGTAGTGGTGGTCGAGCAGGTGACCGTGAGTCCGGCAGCGGGATTGATGGTAAAGGGGCAACTGGTGGCTGTGGCGCCGGTGGCGTCCGTCACTTTAACGGTGAAACTGCCGGTGGCGGTTGCAATACCGGTAACGGCGCCAGTCGTAGTGCTCAGCGTCAGGCCGGCAGGCAGGTTCGTAAGCCCGCCGACGATCGAGAACGTTAAAGAACCCGTGCCTCCCACGACAGTGAGCGGACCGGTGTTAAACGAAACTCCCTGCGTGCCCGTGGTGGTTGTCGGGCAGGTTATCGAGATCGGTCCATTGATGGTGAAGGGGCAGCTGGTCGCTGTGGCGCCCTGGGCGTCAGTCACCTTAACGGTGAAGCTTCCGGCGGCGGTCGGAATACCGCTGACGGTTCCGTCGCCGGCATTCAGGCTCAGGCCTGCCGGCAGGGTGCCGACGATTGAGAAGGTGAGGGGCTTCGTGCCCCCAGTGACGGTCAGCGCACCGGTGTTGAAGGAAACCCCCTGGGTGCCCATGGTGTTCGCCGGGCAGGTTATCGAGGGCGCCGCATTAATAGTGAAGACGCAACTGCTCGCCACGGCGCCGTTCGCGTCGGTCACCTGGATGGTAAATGTGCCGGAGGCACTGGGCGTGCCGCTGACGGCGCCCGTGACGGTGTTCAGGATCAGGCCCGCGGGTAATTGGGCGGAGGAGCGCCGTTGAATTTGACCGCGTATTCGCCGGTCCAACAGGCCCTGCGCCCCGCCAACGATCGAGAACGTGTAGGGCGCGGTGCCTCCACCGACCACCAGCGCGGGGCTGCTAAAGAAAACCCCTTGGGTACCCGTGGTGTTTGCCGGACAGGTTATCGAGATCGGCCCGTTGATCGTGAAGAGGCAACTGGTCGCTGTGACGCCCTGGGCGTCAGTCGCCTTAACGGTGAAGCTGCCGGTGGCGGTTGGAATACCGCTGATGGCCCCGTTGCCGGTATTCAGGCTCAGGCCCGCCGGCAGGGTGCCGACGATCGAGAACGTGAAGGGAGCCGTGCCCCCTGTGACCGTCAGGGCAGGGCTGTTAAAGGAAGCCCCTTGCGTGCCCATGGTGTTGGTCGGGCAGGTTATCGAGATCGTCCCGGTGATGTTGAAGGCGCAGCTGGTCGCTGTGGCGCCGCTGGCGTCGGTCACCTTAACATTGAAGCTGCCGGCGGCGCCTGGGGTACCGCTGATGGCCCCGTTGCCGGTATTCAGGCTTAGGCCCGCCGGCAGGGTGCCGACGATCGAGAACGTGTAGGGCCCGGTGCCTCCACCGACCACCAGCGCAGGGCTGCTAAAGGGAACCCCTTGGGTGCCTGTAGTGGTTGTCGGGCAGGTTATCGAGATCGGCCCGTTGATGGTAAACGCGCAGCTGGTCGCTGTGGCGCCCTGGGCATCAGTCACCTTAATGGTGAAGCTTCCGGTGGCGCTTGGCGTGCCGCTGACGGCCCCGGTGCCGGTATTCAGGCTCAGGCCCGCCGGCAGGGTACCGACGATCGAGAACGTCAAGGGAGCCGTGCCCCCCGCAACGGTCAGCGCGGAAATGCTAAAGGGCACCCCTTGCGTGCCCGTGGTGGTGGTCGGGCAGGTTATCGAGATCGGTCCATTGATGGTGAAAGGGCAACTGGTCGCCACCGCTCCGTGAGCATCGGTCGCCTTAATGCTGAAGGTGCCGGCCGCGGATGGGACACCGCTGACGGCTCCGCTGGTAGTATTCAGCGTCAGGCCCGTCGGCAGGGTGCCAACGATCGAGAACGTGAGGGGAGTCGTGCCGCCTGTGACGCTCAGCGCAGGGATGCTAAAAGAAACCCCCTGCGTACCCGTGGTATTCGCTGGGCAGGTTATCGCGATTGGTCCATTGATGGTGAAGGCGCAACTGGTCGCTGTGGCGTTGGTTGAGTCGGTCACCTTAACGCTGAAGGTGCCGGCCGCGGTTGGAATACCGCTGACGGTCCCGTTGCTCGTATTCAGACTGAGGCCCATCGGCAGCGTGCCGACGATCGCGAACGTGAAAGGACCCGTGCCCCCGACGAGAGTGAGGAGACCGGTGCTAAAGGCAACCCCTTGCGTGCCCGTAGTATTCGTTGGGCAGGTTATCGCGAGGCCGGCAGTGACCGTCACCGCAACACCTGTGCCTGTAACGGTGAATAATGGATTGCTCGTACTCGCAGTGATGGTTGCCGAGCCTGGAGCCACGCCGGCGACCGGCACAGTGGCGCTCTGGCCGGTGACATTGACACTCGCCGGCACCGTAGCAGCACTCGTGTTACTCGAGCTCAAGTTGACTTGCACGCCGCCGGCGGGCGCAGCCGATGACAGAGTTACGGTGAGATTTTGCTGGCCGCCCACGGCCACCCCAAGGTTCTGCGGCGATAAGCTGATTGAGCCGGTCACGTTAACGGTTACGCTGTTTCCCGTGTAGCCTCCGGCCGACGCAGTGATGGTCGCCGACCCTACCGCAACCCCGGTGACCTGCGGCTGCACGCTCGGACTTCTGGCGCCTGGCGCAATCACCACACTCGTTGGCGAGACAGTGAGTGTTCCAGGGTCGCTGCTGGCAAGGGTGACGGTTGCGCCGTCAGGCGGCGCCGGGTTTTGCAACGATATATTGAAAGTTACCGATTGCCCAACCGGCGCGATAACGCCCGCGGGTAGCCCAATGCCGCCAAGCGATACCACCAGAATGTCTGCCGTGCCGCTGGTAACGCCGGGTGCGCTCGCCGTAATGGTCGTCGGACCTGCGGCCGCCCCGGTGAGACTGAAGGTGCCGGAACTGCCTCCCTGGGAAATAGTGACGCCGGCGGGATTGAAACTGACCGACCCCACCGGACTACTGGAAAGTGCGATGGTCGTACCGCCTTGCGGGGCCGGCGCGCTTAGCGTAACCGTACCGCTGAGGCTGTGCGTGAGACCCACGGCTGTTGCGTTGTTGTTGAATGCGATTGAGACGGACGGCAACACGACCGTTACCAGCGCGTTTCCGGACGTGTATCCCGATGCATGGGCGATGACACCGGTAGTGCCCGATGCGAGTGGCGTTACCGTTACGTTAGCGCCACTTGCGTTCGCCGGAACCGTTACGGGTGTCGGAACAGAGATGACCGTGGGGTCAAACCCGCTAAGGCTGACGGAAACCGGGCTGGCGCCCACTGGCGGGTTCAAGGTGAGTGTCAGAGTTCCTGGCGCACTGGTCAGATTCAGCGGATTGGGAGCTAAAGTGATCGTAAACGTGCCAGCAGTGATCGTGACTGTGGCAGGATTGCTGCTCAGGGATGGATCGTGGACGATTAATTGCACAACATAGGTGCCTGGCAGATCCGCCACGAAACTGGGATTTACCATGGTCGGTCCGTTAAGCGTGGCATTGCTGCCTGTCGGGACGCTGAGAAACGCCCACGAGTAAGTAAGCGGCTGATTGTTCGGGTCGGAAGATTGGCTGCCGTTCAGGAACGCGGTGCCTCCCACAGGTACAGTCTGATTCGGACCGGCGTTTGCTACTGGCGGCGTGCTTGCCGTCGCGATGGTAACCGTTGCGGGGGTTATGCTGGACAGGAATCCGTTGTTAACGGTCAATTGCGCGACATACGTCCCAGGTTGATCTGCGACGAACGTGGGGTTAACGATATTGGAAGCCGATAATGAGGCATTGCTGCCTGTTGGGCGCGTAATCAACGACCAACTGTACGTCAACGGAAGTCCCTGAGGGTCGGTCGAGCCGGCCCCGTTGAGTGTTACCGTGGTGCCGGGGGCAACGGTCTGGGGGACACCCGCATTGGCGGTCGGCGCCTGCACGGCGTTTGTGGATATCGTGACCGTCGCCGGCTGGCTGCTCGAAAACCCGTCATTTACTATTAGCTGCGCCACATATGTGCCGGGCACATCCGCAGTGAATGTGGGGTTTACGCTGGTCGGATTACTCAGCACCGCCTTGCTTCCGGGAGCCTGAGTAGTGTTCAAAGTCCACACGTACGTGAGCGGGTTGCCGTTTACATCGGTTGAACCGGAGCCGTGCAGTTGTACAAGCGAATTGACGTTGACTTGCTGGTTTGAGCCGGCATTCGCCACTGGTGGGGTGTTTCCTGTGGTCACAGTAACGGTCGATGGCTGGCTGTTGCGTAGGCCGTCGTTGACAATCAGTTGAACAATAAACGCCCCGGCCACATCCGCTACGAACGAAGGGGTTACAGAACTGGGATTCGTTAGCGTAGCCGCACTGCCTGGGGGAAGGCTGACAAAGTTCCATGTATAGGTCAGAGGCCTTCCGTCGACGTCAGAGGACCCGCCGCCGTTCAATTGCACCGTCGTTCCCGCCGCGGCCGTTTGATTGGGACCTGCGTTCGCGACTGGCGGCGAATTTTCCGTACTGATAGCGACGACGGCGCTATCGCCTTGAACACCATTGTTCACGGTAAGCAGGACCGTGTATGTGCCGCTCACATCCGGCACGAACGTCGCGACCATCGCGCTCGCATTCGTCAGAGTCGCCGCGGACCCGGACGGAACGCTCTGAAAAGTCCAGCTATAGGTCAGGGGTCCGATCCCTCCTGGATTGGTCGACCCGCCGGCGTTCAGCGTCACTGGCGTGTTCAGTGGCACGGTCTGATTCGGGCCTGGATCCGCGAACGGATTCTGGAACGACCACTGCAGGTCATTGAACGTGAACGCAACTGTGCGGTTCACCAATATCGTAAAAGTATCGGTACTCGTAACCTGGCCGTTCGCGGGCACTGGATCGAAATGCACCGTGCCCTGACCGGCAACTACCAATACACCAGGGGCCAAACTGGTAACCGTACCTGTCACGCCCGTCACCGCGGGACCGCTATTTGAAAGAACTGGTCGATACGTATAGTAAAATTGCGTTAGCGAAAAACGCGTTGAGCTCACTAACTGGTAACTTGAGTTGTTCGGTGGTATGGACAGGTTGGAAATCCCGCTCTGCCCGAGCGTTGGAGACGGACTCAGCGCCAATAAGACAATGGCAATTGCCGCACCCTGCACGTATCGCATAAAGCCCCCCCCCCGGTTATGAAGACAAATCTGTAGAATCGTTCTCCGGCTCAAGGAGCCGTTTTTTATCATGGTGATGCCTCACGGCTCTCACAGCTCACCCGTATCCAATGACGATTTAGAGAGCGGCAGAACAACCGCGCTGCGCCGTGGCAGCGTGAGGCAAGGGATCGCAATACCCGGCACTATCGCTCTTTCCTGGCGCCAGACCCCGATTGCGCCTCCACTGCACTAAGCTCTTCGGCGATGACGCTCTTAAGCCTCTCGTAAGTAACATTGCCGCTGACATATCTGCCGTTGACGAAGAACGTCGGCGTCCCCTGCAGGCCAAGAGCCTGGGCTTCGGAATTCTGGGCGCCTACGACACCAGCCATCTGCCCGGAATCCAGGCATGTTTCAAACGCCTTTGTGTCGAGTTTGAGGTCTTTGGCGTAACTCTTCAGCGCTGGCTGGTCCAACTGCTTGCTGGCAAACAGCACGTCGTGGTAATCCCAATACTTCCCTTGCGCGGCGGCACAGTGTGATGCCTCGGCCGCTTTTTCAGCGTCGGGGTGCATAGGCAGCGGATAGTCCTTGTAGGCGAACGTGACTTTGCCTTTGAACTCCTCTTCTATCTTGTTCAGAGAAGGCTGAATCTGCTGGCAATAAGGACACTGAAAATCCGCATATTCCAGCAGCATGACACCGGTTCCCTGGGCTCCCCGAACCGCAACGTCCTGCATCGAAATCGGCGCGCGAGGAGGCTCCAGCAGGATGGTCAAGGGGTTTTGACTGTGGAGAGACGTCATGTAAGCAGCCTTGGCCTTCGCAATCCGCCGCTGCCGGAGCGCGTCTACGATCTTGCCGCGGACCGCTTCAAACGGCTCAGTTGTGTCGACGCCTTCGTAATAGACACGCAACGCTTCATCTGACGGGTCCTTCGCAATCACGGCATCGACGTGCCGGTCGAGCAGTTCCTTTACAGTCAGCCCCTCTTTCTTCGCCTGTTGGTCAAGCAGGGACTGGTCGGCCAGATCTTCGATTGCCTTGCGCTCGGTTTCGTAATAGTTGGTCCTGGCCTGAAACATCGACGCCGCACGCTTCTCCTCCAGATCCTTCAACGTCAGCTTTAAGCCGCTGCCTTCCACCAGGACGACAGCACTGTCCGAGGCCGCGCCGACACGCGGATCGGCGCCGAATAGCGATAATGCCGCGGCAGACACCGCCAGTAATGGAATTAAAATAGTTCGTGTCATGCTTGCTCCTCGCAGCTTTTTCAGAATTACGCTCGGCGTAAGCTCTCCGCCGAACTTAAAAAAACCGGGTAACCGCGGTACAGCCGGCTACCCGGAAAAGAATCAACTAATTTGTTTTGTTCGCCCCGAGAGCACCGGCCCGGCACGAACTGCAAATGCCGAAACCGCTCCCGTTGCCGAGGATGGCGGCGCACCGGCCACCGATGCTGGCCGCTTCACCCGCGCTCAGAGTAGAGGGCGTAAACGCCGTCTCTGTGGTCGCGACTGTTCCAGCGACCGGCGTAGCATGTAATGTAGTACCCCATGCGGCCAATCCGGGAACGCCAGTCGTGGTAGCTCCAACGTTTGCCGCCGAATTGTTGCAGATATTGCCGCCGAGGGCGCCGTTCGGCCCCGCCAGGGTGGCGAGCAGCTTTACCGTGACCGAGGTTGGTTGCACGCCGGTCAGCGTTTTCACCGTGAGATCCCTGTTTACACCAAGGTTAACGACCTGGTCGGGTGTCACCAGACAGGAACAGCACGAGATCAATTCCTCAGCCGGATCGAATGCATACACGTTGACACAAATGTTGCCAGCCTGAGTGCCGAAGCCGGGGCCCAGCAACGCAGCGCCGTTGGCACCTGTGTTGACGATGTTGATGTAAGACTCGCCGAGATTGAGGTTGGCCGCGTACCGCACCTGAAAAGGTGCGTCCGTTGTGACCGGGGTTTGAGCGAAAGCGACGATAGAAGTGGCGATCGCCGCCAGAAAAACGTTGCGCAGGTACATTGGGTAATTCCTCCCTTGTGAAAGTTAACACTGGTTAGTCCCCCTTACAATTGCCTAAACGACATAGCCCAAAGACGTAATCGAGCTGCACAAAATGGATTGGAAGGTGCCTCTCCAGGAGCTCGGCGATCATAAGGTTATTGCACGGTAGACCATGAATCTAATACGGTTGTCGGTCATCGTTTTGACCATGCAAGAGACTTGGACGCCCTCTCTGCCAGAGGTCTCCCTCGATATGGTTAAGCTGTTTTTGTCTAATCAGGAACTCATGTCAAAAGTGCTGGATCGTACAGACGCGAGATTGGAACTGTTGCAGTTCCTTGTTTCGTATGGTGTTCACGCCCCGCAGCCAATGGTCGCTTTGCCGCTGATCGACGGCATCTGTTCCTCTTCCGGCGGAAACACCGCTCGCGATTGCGGCGGACTCGAAGCGACTGGAGGGTGAGTCTCGCGATTCGGCAGAAGTGGTGTCCGCGTTCCACTCTCGCGATTACCCCTTTTGGACTACGCGTTGCTGGTAGTTGCAACGGTTCTCAGAATCGACTTAAGGTTACTAAATGACAACCAGACCCAGGGTTACTGCGCATGCTGAGGCACAACGCAACCTTGACCGCTGGGAAGCGGATCTGCTGCTGAGCGTTGTATTCGCTCACATGGCTTTTCGCAGCACTGAAGATTACTCGGGCCGCAAAGCGGCGCATGACCATTTTAAGCAGGCGGTTGTTCAGTTGTATCAATTCCTTACAGCGGAAACTTCCGATAAAGACGCAGCGATGGAGGCATAGCTTCGTTGAGCAGCGCGAGCTTTGTCCGTAGGCCCGAAGTACTTCACCAGCTTCCAGAGGAAATCCGGGAGGGGTGAAGACGCCCCGTCGATCACGTCGCGCTGGATCGTTCAGCAGGCCAGATCTCGACCTGATTGGGCCACGACGAGTAAGTCTTCCACACTTTTTTGTTTTGTGAAAACAGGCGTAGTGTCAGCGGCCATTAACGGCAAGTGTCTTAGAGCCCTCTTCGCCTGCCGATCCTCGCGTATGAGAAGCCAGGCTGATGACGGCCGAAGCGCGCCTGAGGTTGTCTTTGCCCGCGTCCGTATCGGTTCTGCCGCAGATGCGTGTGCCTGTTATGGCAACATACTGCAGTTAGGAGTCGTCGGGTGTAGGTGACACATCCGGAGCACAGACTCCCCGCGGGACAAGACGTACCATCCTGCTGGCGCTACCTATCCAATAAATCGCAGAGGAAGGTATCACATTCGGATAGTGTATAAACCCTTGTATCATATGTCGTCGATCCGGTCAGTCAGCGCCTGTGTCGTTCATGTTATCGGCTCCTCCGGTGCAATTCGGCGTAAAGAACAGGCTGCCATTTACGACTACGGGTGCGGGCGTTGCCAGGGAAAAATCTATCGCCTGAAAGTTACCGGTGAATCCATTGATGGTCAAGGTGGCCCAGCAGGCGCCGTTCCAGCTGACCGAAACGCCAGCTCAGCGAAGCGACAGTGACACTGATGCTCGTGGTCCCGAACCCAGGTGTGCTGGCCGTTATCGTGACCGTACCGACTGCTACGCCGGTCACCGGCACGTTCGACGCCGGCCGAGCCCTGCGAGAAAGTCACAGTGGCCGGCACAGTGGCAACGCTTGGGTTACTTGAAGTCAGGTGGACGTGACTCGCGCTGCCCGGCGCGAGCCGAAAGGTTCAGGGTCAGATTCTGCGGAGTGCCGGTGTTAATGGTCAGGCCGCCCACCGGGACAAAATAGCTGCTGCCACCGCCCGCGGTCACCTGCACCTGGACGCTGCCCGACGTGAAGCCCGGCGCGGACGCAGTGATGTTCGCCGATCCGAGCTTCACGCCGTTGACTTGCGGCTGCGGGTTGGCCAAGGTAGTCCCGGCTGTGATGAAAACACTGGAGGGCACCGTCGCCATCGAGGTGTTGCTGCTGGTCAACGATAACGGTCACGCCGCCTGCCGGCGCCGGCGACGATAACGTACACCGGGATCAGTGCCGACTGATTCAGCCCTACCGTCGGGCTGAACGTACGATTGTATCGGCCCGGCGTCGTTGCGCTACCGTCACACTGGCCGTCGCGTTGGCGAGGTTCGCAGGCTGGCCGTGATCGTGACCGAGCCCGCCGACACGCCCGTGACCGGTACGATCACGCTGGCGCGCCTGTCGCGACGCCTCACCGTCGCCGGTACGGTGGCTACGCTCGTGTTACTGCTGGTAAGGGTGACCGTCAGCATGGCTGGCGCGGGCAAAGACAAATTCAGTCGTCAGGTTTTGGGTCGCGGTCCCGTTGATCGTCAGGCTGGCCGGCGAGAAGCTCATCGTTGTCTGGGGTAACGCGGCCCTGTGACCTGCACCTGTGCACTGACGGTTGGATAGCCGAAGGCCGACGCGGTAATGGTTGCGGACCCGGCGCTTACGCCAGTGACAATGGTCGACGCGCGTGCGCTCGTTGCGCCCTCCGGAATGTAGACGTTGCGAGGGCCACACCGTCGCAATGGAGGTGTTGCTGCTGGCCAGCGTAATGGAAACGCCGCCCGCGGGCGCGCCGGTTCCCAACGTCACCGGGAAGCTCACCGTATTGCCGGACATGGGACCGTCACGTTGACGGGTAACAGGATGCCCCCAGCCGCCGCCTGTGCGACGGTCACCGAGGCGGTCGCGCTGCCCAGGCCCGGCGCGCTGGCCGTGATCGTGACCGATCCCGCACGCTACGCCGGTCACGGGCACGGACACGCTGATCGCGCCGGTCGCGACGCTTACCGTCGCCGGCACGCGTAGCCACCTTCGGGTTACTGGTGCTAAGGTTGACCGTCAGCGCGGCTGTCGCGGGCGCTGAAAGATTCAGTGTCAGGTTCTGCGTCCGTAATCCGTTGATCGTCACGAACGGCTGGTGAGAAGCTCATCGTCGTGGCAGTGACACCGCCTGTCACCTGCACCTGGGAACTCGCCGTTGTATAGCCGGGCGCGGATGCCGTAATCGTTGCCGATTCCGCTGCTTAACCGGTCACGGTCGTCGACACGCGCGCGCTCGTCGCGCCTTCCGAAATGAAGACAGCTCGCCGGCCATACCGTCGCCGTCGAGGGATTGCTGCTCGTCAGCGTGACGGATACGCCACCGGTGGGCGCGGCAGTTCCCAACGCACGGGGAAACTGATCGGTCGCCAGCCGCCACGGTGATATTCGCGGGTAGGAGTATGCCCCCCGTAGCAGATGCCGATTGCGTCACTGTCACGCTGGCGGTCGCGCTCGCAATGTTCGGTGCGCTGGCCGTGATGGTCACCAATCCCGCACCCACGCCCGTGACGGGCACGGACACGCTGGTGCTGCCAGTCCCGAAGTTCACCGTTGCTGGAACTGAGGCCACTGTCGGGTCGCTTGAACTCAGGTTGACACTCAGCGCGGCCGTGGCGGGCACCGACAGATTCAGTGTGAGGTTCTGCGTCGCGCCGTCGTTAACCGTCAGGCTTCCCGGCCAGAAGCTCATTGTCGTCGCAGTGCTGCCGCCCGATGTGACCTGCACCTGGGAACCTGGCGGTTGCATAGCCGGGCGCGGATGCCGTAATCGTAGCCGATCCGGCGCTGTAGCCGGTCACCGACGTCACGACTCGAGCGGCAGTCGTCGCGCCTTGCGACACGAAGAAGGTCGACGGCCACACATTCGCGATTGAGGGATTACTGCTCGACAGCGAGATAAACACGCCGCCTGCGGGCGCGGGAGTGCCCAGCGTTACGGGGAAGCTGACCGTATCGCCTGGCGTCATGGGGACATTGCCAGGTATCAGGATAGCCGCTGTCTGGAAGGTCCATTGCAGTTGGGAAAAATCAACGGGAAGAGTATTCTCGAGCTGAAGCGTGAACGTGTTGCTGCTGGTGACTTGGCTGTTTGCGGGCACGGTCGCGAACTCCAGCGTATCTTGTCCCGCCACCACCTGAACGCTCGATGGGTTCAGACTCGTGACGGTGGCCGTTACCGCCCGAAGCGCCGCCCCGGTGTTCACGATATCTGCACGGTACGTGACGTTCACGGTTCTTTGTATGGTCTGCTGGCTCACGAGTTGATAATTCGTAATAGAAAGGCCTTGAGTTTGCCCGAATCCTGTCGAACAAACAAGAATCGAAATCGCGATCAGGCGGCCACAGAATGATGGCGACCACAAGCTTTGATTTTGCCGCAGGAGGGCATGAAAATACGTGCTACGGTGCATACGAGATAACTCCTTTGCCATCGATTCTTCCAGCAGTGCGCCAGTTTGGTGGCGGGATCTTCGTCACACACGATCGCCGCTTCAATCGCTAAGCAAATGCCTCGGAATCAGGGCATTTCACTCGCCCGCAGCGCCGCATCAAACTGTACGAGTGTCAGCGCTCCGACCGTTACATAGCCTTCGACCCCGAAGGCCGTAGTTTTTCCAACCACGAAGGCCGGCGTGCCGTTAATCTGGAGTGCCCGGGCGTCACTAAGGTCGCTGAGAATCTCCGTTTTGTGTTTCTCACCGTCCAGACAAGAGCGAAACACCACCGAGTCCAGCTTCAGGTTCTGAGCGAACGCGAGAATTGGTTCCATTCCCAGACTCGGGCTCTTAAACAGAAAATCCCGCATCGGCCAATACTGGCCCTGATCACCGGCGCACAAAGCCGCTTCCGCCGAGCGCATGGCGTCGGGATGAATGTCCAAAGGGAGATTGCGGCTAATAAACCGGATTCGTCCGGTGTCGATATAGAGTTTGCGAATCTGATCGAAAGTGTTGTTTTGGAAGCCACGGCAGAACGGGCACTGATAGTCGGTAAACTCAATCAGCGTGAGAGGAGCCGTGTCAGAGCCGAGGCTGTAGCCGCCCTCAACTTTGAGGGTGCGCTTTTGGGGACCCGGAGCAACAGCGGCAGGCTTAACCTGGCTCTCCAGCAGTCGCCGGATCTGCTTTAACTCATCGAGGATCGCATCCGCCTGCGAACGCGTTATTCCTGGGTCGTCCTCCAAGCCTTTTGCTGCATCTTCTGCTGCGGAGGCGGTTACAGAGACCAGAAGCGCGAACGTGCAAATACACGCAGGCCTGGCAAACGCACGGGCAGCTGCGAGTAGCGGAATGAGTGCCAACAAGCGCCATGGGCGACGCATCGCCATCTTAAGTGCAGCTGCGATTCGTTGCATGTAGATTGCTCCTCCTGAGCGGTGGGTTTAGCTTCGAAAGACGCAATCCAGCGCCGCTGAGACCCACTTGGCGCTTCGTTCTTGCGCAATGAATTGAAATCCGTCCTTGTTGGATATCAAAGCGGAAGTAGCGATGTCAATGTTAACCAAAGTTAAATCTCAAATATTAACCAAAGGGTGGAAATTGTCACAAATCGTGACACCAAACGCGCAATCCACGCAAATGCATATCGACGAGATCGCAGAATCAGCGGCTTATGTATCTTGAGCAAAGGTTGATAGTTCGACTCCGCCGCCTTCCACCAAACTACTCGCTTCCAGACAAATGCGTACGACCGATCACAAACTTAGTGACAATGGACCGTGGCGTAAAGCGAATTGCAGAGCCTTGGGGTACCGCGCTCATACCGGCAGGCTGCACAAACTGGCACTATCCAGGCGATTAAGAAACCGCCACTTCCTATTGATAGAGGGGCGACAGACGTGGAATACAGACTTGCGCGACCAGGGCCGGGCATGATGCCAGACGGTCGGGCGCATCAGTTCATTTCACAGTGCTTCTATCACTAGCACCGCGACGGGGATGGCATCGAGTACAAGGTCAAGGCCGAGTTCGATGTCGCCCGCAGTGAGGCGTGCGCCGGTCAAGATATTCCGAAATATTCCCGCCGCCAGCTGGGGCGGGAGCGCCAGCCTTGTGCTGCGCCATTCGGGATCCATCTCCCTGCGGGCGGGAAAACGCGCTGTGATGATCAGCGCGGCGGAGTGTTCCTCGATTCGAGCAAAGCCGCAGATGCAGTCCGCTTTCGGGCCCGCGCTCAGAATGGGCTCGTAGGCGCCGCGCTCGAAAAGGCTCGCGTGAGCTGCGCGAAAGCGCAAAATACTCGATGTGACGAATAACTTGATGGCGCCGTCGTGCCAGTGCGTCATCAATTCCCGGACCGATGGCTGTCGTGCGTCCATATCTGTCAGCAGCCGCATCCGCTTTTCGAAATCAACCGGTCGGCGGTTATCCGGATCGACCAGGCTTAGATCCCATAACTCGCTACCTTGATAAACGTCCGGCACACCCGGAGCAGTCAGCTTGACCACGGTCTGAACCAGGCTGTTCTCGATCCCGAGGCGGGCGAGCTGCTCCGCGAACGGCAGAAATACGGAAAGAAAAGACTCCGATTCGCGGAAATCCAGAGCGCCATCGATAAATGCCAGCACGGCGTTCTCGTATTCGATGTCTGGCGCCGCCCAACTGGAACGCACCTTCGCTTCGCGCATGAACTTGCGCATAGTCCCTTTTACCCGCTCCGAATAATCGCGAAGCATTGTTTCATTGATCCTGTCACGGCTAAGGGCTTCGGTCGGCCACGAGCCCGCCAGCAATTGATAAAAGAAGTATTCGTCATTCCGGTCCGGCGGCGCCGTCGCCCCGATGTCGCCGTGCCGCGCGCGCAACGCATGGCTCCACAAACGTACCTGCTTCGCCCATTGCTCCGGCATCTCCGAGAGCACGGCGAGCCTCGCGCGGGAGTCTTCGCCTCGCTTTGTATCATGCGTCGAGGTGGTGAGCATCGAATCCGGCCAGCGGCGAGCCCGCTGACTGACCGTCTTGTGAAAATTCGCAACCGTCGTGCCGAAGCGATCGGGATGGCCGCCGACTTCATTCAGCGCAACGAATCGGTTGTACCGATAGAAAGCCGTATCTTCGAGACCTTTTGCCATTACCGGACCGCTGTATTGCTGCAGCTTCATGGCGCATCGCAGGACTGCATGGTGGCTGAATCCACTGCGGCCTTTCGCCACAAGGTCGCCCGAGAGCAGCGCTTCCAGGAAGTCGAAGACGCTGGGGTCGATATAGGTCTCGTTGGCTCGCGCGACTTTCATCGCCCACGTCAGATCGCGCCGGTCCTCCGCCGATGGCGAAGATGCCTCGTCCACGTACGTTCGGTACACGGGAAAGCAGGCGACAATCTCGCGGATCGCGCGCCGAAGCACGTTCGAGGTGAAATCCGCTGTCTCAGGCCGCTCATATGCGACCCGCGCGGCCTCTCGCGCAAGCACGTTCAGCTCGCTCGCCATTTCGTTCCGCATGATGCGCAACTTGCACTCGCGAACGATCGCCGCGAACTGCCTGCGCTCGCCGGTGAAATCCGCATACTGCGAAGTCAAGGCGGCCTCACCGGCCGGATCGATGAGCAGGCCGAGCACGAGGTTCAGGAATTCGTAGCCCGTTGTGCCATCCACAGGCCAGTCGTCGCGCAGGCTTTCATGCACGGCGAGGATCTTCTCCACCACGAGATAGAACGAATTCCCTCCGGCAGCCCGCAGGTGCTCCAGGTAGCCCTTCGGATCGAGAAGGCCATCGATGTGATCGATACGCAGGCCATCCAGCTTGCCTTCCTTGAGAAGACGGAGGACCAGCGTGTGCGCATGGTCGAACACGTCCGGCAGTTCCATGCGCAAACCTGCAAGCTCGTTGTTGTCGAAAAATCGGCGGTAATTGATATCGTCGCCGGCGACGCGAAAGTGAGCCACTCGCCAGTGCTGGTCCTGGATCAGAAGATTGAGCTTCGTCCAGCTGTCCTTCGAACCAGGGCTTCCGTTAAGTTGCTCCACCGCGCACCGAATCGCAGCTCGAACCGCCGGGCGGTCACGCGCCGCCGCAGCCAGGCTTTGTTTCAGATGCTGCGCGCGTCGCGACATCTGCGGATGCCACTCGGTAATTGACGCAAACGAGTCGCCGAGGCGTTCCAGCTCCGGGCCGGCCTCTTCGAGGATCTGCCAGTAGTGCAATGGACAAACGGGAAGCTTGTGCGTGTCGTAGGCCCACACCGCGAACGATCCCTCGTCCGCATCGAATTTCAGCGACAGCTTGCCGTCATACAACTCCACGCCATACTGTTTCGCAAGCAGGGGAACAAGAACCTTGTCCTGTAGAGAGAACCGCTCCGGGAACCAATCGATATCGAACCACCCCGCGGTGTTGGAGTCGCGGCCCCATTCCAGCGCGTCGAGCCAGAGGGGATTATCAGCACCGCCGACGCCCATATGGTTAGGGACGAAATCGAGGATGCGCCCCAGGCCTTTCGCATCGAGCGTGGCGATCACCCGCTCGAATGCGGATTCGTCGCCGAGTTCCGGATTCATGCTGAGATGATCAACAATGTCGTAGCCGTGGAGGCTCCCCGGCCTTGCCTTCAGCCATGGCGAAGCATAGACGTGACTGATTCCCAGTCGCGCGAGATAGTCGGCAATCCCCGCCACGTCGTCAAAATCGAAATCCTTGTTGCACTGCAGCCGGTAGGTCGCTCGCGGTCTCATGCGCCGCAGTCAGTCCTGGTGTGATCGCATTCCAGAACGAAAACGGCTACGGACCGGGCCCCGACGGGACATTTCGTGCCCGGAGGACCAATCAGCGTGTCGCTGATTTCGTCGTTCGCCGTATCTACGATCAACCGCCAATTGCCTCCGCCGTTGCACGCCGGCAGATGGCAATCGGCGTCGGCGGGGTTCGCATTGAACATGAGGAGCAGGGTTGCTTCGTGGCCGCGCTGGGGAATGGCCGATGCCGGCGCGCGTCCGTCGAGCAGCATTCCGAAGCAATGGAGGTCGGGCTTGTGCCAGTCTTCTTCCGCCATCTGCACGCCAGCCTCATTGATCCAGGTAACGTCGCGGATGCCCACCTCGTCGATGAACTGCCCGTTCAGGAAAACGTTCCGCCGCAGAATCGGATACTTGTGCCGCAGCTCGGTCAGTTGGCGAACGAAGCGCACCTCGGAATCATTTTTTTCGCGGAGGGTCCAGTCGACCCATGAGATTTCGTTGTCCTGACAATAGGCGTTGTTGTTGCCTTGCTGGGTGCGTACGAATTCGTCGCCCGCGGTAATCATCGGCGTGCCCTGCGAGAGCAGCAGCGTCGCCAGCATGTTGCGCATCTGCCTCTTCCGGAACGCGACGATCCCGGGGTCGCCAGTGGGTCCCTCGACGCCGCAGTTCCAGGAGCGATTGTCGGAAGTCCCGTCGCGATTGTCCTCGCCATTGGCTTCGTTGTGTTTTTCGTTGTACGAAACTACGTCGTTGAGCGTGAATCCATCGTGAGCCGTAATGAAGTTGATCGAGGCCCATGGCTTTCGACCGCGGCGGTTGAAGAAGGCTTCGGAAGCGCAGAGCCGGTCCGCCACCTGCTGAGCGGAGAGTTGGGCACGCCAGAAATCGCGCACGTCGTCGCGAAATTTATCGTTCCACTCAGCCCAGCCCGGAGGAAACTCACCGACCTGGTAACCGCCGGGCCCGCAGTCCCACGGTTCTGCAATGAGTTTGACCGTTCCCAGCAGCGGATCCTGACGGCACGCTTTGAGAAATCCGTTTTCCTGGTCGAAGCCGCTATTTTCGCGCGCCAGGATCGTGCCGAGATCGAACCGAAAACCATCGACGCGAGTCTGCTGCACCCAGTAGCGGAGACTGTCGGTGACCATCTGGATTACGCGCGCGTGGCTCAGGTTGAGAGTGTTGCCGGTTCCGGTGTCGTTGATGTAGTAACGCTTGTTCTCGGGAATCAGACGGTAGTAGCTCGAATTATCCATCCCTTTGAACGAAAGCGTCGGCCCCAGTTCGTTTCCCTCCGCAGTGTGGTTATAAACCACGTCGAGGATCACTTCCATCCCGGCATCGTGGATCGCCGCGACCAGTTCCTTGAATTCACGCAGACTGTCCAGTGGATTCGCGGCATAGCGCGGGTCGGGCGCGAAAAAGCCGATACTGTTATATCCCCAGTAATTTGTCAGGCCTTTTTCCTTGAGGTGCTTGTCGGTGATGAACGTGTGGACCGGCATCAGTTCGATTGCTGTAACGCCGAGGGATTTAATGTACTGGAGCACCGCAGGCGTCTTCAGCCCCGCGTAGGTTCCCCTAAGCGCCTCCGGGACAGCCGGGTGTTGCTTCGTGTAGCCGCGCACGTGCAACTCATAGAGAATCGTGTTCTCCCACGGCAGTATTTTGCGGTCTCGCGGTCCGTCCCAGTCGAATCGCGGATCCACGACCGTGCATTTCGGAAGAAACGGCGCGCTGTCGCGTTCGTCAAACGTGAGGTCGTCACCGGATTCCATCTGGTAGCCGAACAACGCCGGATCCCACTCAAGCCGTCCCACATGCGCCGTGGCATAGGGGTCCAGCAGAAGCTTGTTCGGATTGAACCGGTGGCCCTCACTGGGTTCATACGGGCCGTACACCCGGTATCCGTAAGGCGCGCCGGGATGAATGTCAGGCAAATATCCATGCCAGACCTCATCTGTGTATTCGGGAAGCGCGATGCGGTCAATTTCATGCTCCGCCTTGCCATCGAAGATGCAGACTTCAACCTTTGTAGCGTTAGCAGAGAAGACGGCGAAATTCGTGCCTGTGCCATCCCATGTTGCGCCGCGCGGATATGGCAACCCTTCACGGATGCGGTTCCGCCGGATTGCGGGCGCGCCACCGGCGCCATTGGCGGTCGTTCGTGGAGCGGCCCTGCGTCTGACTTTTTTGATCGCGGTCGTCACATTGCGTCGCAAGTGTGTTTTCCTAGCATGCAGAAGACCGAAAGCCGTAGTTAGTGATAGACCGCACATTCAATATTAGGACTGTTACGGACGTTACGGAAGTACACATCCCCCCTCCACTATCATCGAAGCGTCATGGCAAGAATCGCCCCGATGTCCTCCCGGGAAATGACCTCCCGAGCGATCGTTACCGCCTCGAATCCGTCACTTGAGCCGAAGATGCCGGCGGCGGCTCCGCAGAAGAAGACTGGCTCCGCGCGGAAAGGGACCTGCGTGAGCGGAAGCCCTCACGCAGCTGAAATTCCCCGTTGACCACACTTTTTCCTGGGGGAGGTGTCCACTTCAAGGTCTGGGCGCCCAAACGCAAGCACGTAAATGTGATCGTGGATCATCGTTGCTTCCCGCTATTACCTCAAGGTGAAGGATATTTTGCGGGAACTGCAGCTTCCGCCCGGGCGGGTTCCCTGTACAAATTCCAGCTTGATGAAGAAAGCAGCCTTTACCCCGATCCCGAATCACGCTTTCAGCCCGAAGGCCCGCATGGGCCTTCCCAGGTAGTCGATCCCGCCGTCTTCCAGTGGACTGACGACAAGTGGACGGGACCTGATGCAGAGGGCCAGATCATTTATGAGCTGCACATTGGCACATTCACCCGCGAGGGGACTTGGGATGCAGCGCGGAAGCAACTACCGGAACTCGCTTCTATCGGAATTACCGTCATCGAGCTCATGCCGATCGTCGAATTCGGCGGCACGCGCAACTGGGGTTACGACGGGGTCGACCTGTTTGCCCCCACCCATATCTACGGTTCTCCGGACGATGTCCGCAATTTCATCAACGAGGCGCATCTACTCGGTCTCGGTGTGATTCTCGACGTGGTCTACAACCACTTCGGGCCAGACGGCAACTATGTCAGAGCTTTCGCCGATGAGTACTTCACCAGTTTGTACAAGAACGATTGGGGCGAGTCGATCAACTTCTCATCGGGGCCCGTTCGGGAGTTTTACCTCGCCAATGCGGCCTACTGGATCGGGGAATATCATTTCGACGGGCTTCGCCTCGATGCCACGCAGGATATTCGGGACACGAGCGCAGAGCATATTCTCGCGGCGATCGTGAAACGCGTGCGGAAGGTTGCAGGAGACCGCCGGGTCTATATGGTTGCCGAAAACGAACCGCAGCACTCCTGGATGGTTAAAGCGCCTGAGTCCGGCGGCTACGGCATCAGCGCGCTCTGGAATGACGACTTTCATCACAGCGCTTTGGTCGCAATGACTGGTCGCCGCGAGGCCTACTATACGGACTATCGCGGTTCGCCCCAGGAGTTTCTATCCGCCGCGAAGTACGGCTACCTCTACCAGGGGCAGCGTTACAAATGGCAGCAGCAGCGTCGCGGTACGCCGGCACTGGACCTGAATCCATCGCATTTCATCACGTATCTCGAGAACCACGATCAGGTGGCGAACTCCGCGCGGGGCGAACGATTAATCACCCTGACGCATCCGGCGCTCTATCGCGCAATGAGCGCGCTTCTCATGCTGAGTCCCGGCACGCCGATGCTCTTCCAGGGCCAGGAATTCGGCTCTACCCGGCGGTTCGTTTACTTCTGCGACCACGCCGTGGGTCTCGGTGACCAGGTGCATTCCGGACGGCGCGAATTTCTTACGCAGTTCCGCAGCCTGGCGCAACCGGAGATTCAGGAGGAGGTTCCGAATCCCAATAGCCCGGCGGAGTTTGAACAATCGAAGCTCGACCTTCGTGAGCGCGAAAAGAACCACCGGACTTACAGCCTCTATAAGGATTTGATCGCTCTCCGCCGCTCCGACCCCGTGCTTCGCCTTCCAAAACCGCGAGGTATGGATGGCGCCATCCTTTCGGACCAGGCTTTTCTGCTACGGCATTTCGATTCCCGGCACGGTGATCGGCTGGCGATTTTCAATCTGGGTGCTGACCTTTACCTCGATCCCGCTCCCGAACCTCTTCTCGCGCCGCCCCAAGGCGCAGTCTGGAGCATTCGCTGGTCCAGCGAGGATCCTAAGTACGGCGGCAATGGCACGCCTCCCCCGGATTCCGACGAGAACTGGCGCGTACCCGCATATTCGGCTCTGCTGCTCGTGCCCCGCATGGCCACGGAGCAGATCGAATGACGCTGCCGTGTCGAAAGCTGGATCGCATCAACAGGCGCCCCGTCGAGGGCGACCCGCATCTGAACGAGGAATGGCTGGTCACAAACGGCCTCGGGGGATATGCTTCCGGGACCGTGATTGGCGCGCTCACGCGTCGTTACCACGGTCTTCTGATTGCCGCGCTGCCGAATCCCCTGGGGCGAACTATGACGCTCAACGCTTTGTCCGAGCGGATCCGGCTGCCCAATCGCGATGTGTTCTTCACGGGCCCCAATGAGCTGGTTGGCGTAAATCCTCCCGGCACGCTGGCACCCTGCGAATTTCGCCTCGAGGGCGGCCTTCCCGTCTGGCGCTATCAACTGGGCGGATTTGTTCTCGAAAAAAGCGTTTTCATGGTTCACCGCCAGAACACGGTGCACGTAAGATATCGGCTGATCTCGGGCCCGGAACCCATCCGCCTCGCGCTGCGGCCAGGCGTCGATTTTCGATCGCACGATGCACCCGTGAACACGCCTCTGGCGAAGAAGTACGTTGTGACCATTACAGGCGACCAGTACGAGATTTGCCCCAGCGACACCGGCTTCCCGCCTTTGCGAATCTGCTGCGTCCCGGCGGTTCCGTTTACCGCGGACAGGAAACAGATCGACGATATCCTCTTCCGCACCGAGCAGACCCGCGGCTATGAGTCCCAGGGTTCGATGTGGAGTCCGGGCTACTTTCGTTTCGATCTCAAACCCGGCGAGTGATTTCACCTTCGTCGCTACAACCGAAACCTGGGAAATTCAGAACGCTTTCACGCCGCGAGGCGGCGGCCGATGCGGAGATTGCGCGGCGTGAAACTCTGCTCGCGGCCGCTGAGGCCACGGAGGATCGCTTCGGCGCGGAACTGACGCTCGCCGCGGATCAGTTCCTGATTTTGCCGACCGGGCGTACGGAAGATGCCGCACGCGCTCATGCCGCGGGAGAAGAACTGCGGACGGTCATCGCCGGCTACCACTGGTTCACGGACTGGGGCCGCGACACCATGATCAGCCTCGAAGGTCTGACGATTGCAACCCGCCGCATACCCGAAGCCGGCTGGATCCTGCGGACGTTCGCACAGCACATCAGGGACGGCCTGATTCCCAACATGTTTCCCGAAGGCAGTCAGGAAGGGCTGTACCATACCGCCGATGCGACCCTGTGGTTCTTTCACGCCCTGTCGCGATACGTCGCCGCCTCGGACGACCGCATCACGCTGCGTCTGCTGATCCCGAAGCTCATTGACATCGTCGATCACCACGTAGCGGGGACCAGGTTCGGCATTCACGTCGATCCCTCGGATGGCTTGCTCATACAGGGCCAGGAAGGATATCAGCTCACCTGGATGGATGCAAAAGTAGGCGACTGGGTGGTGACACCCCGCCGCGGAAAAGCCGTCGAAATCAACGCCCTCTGGTACAACGCGCTGCGGCTGCTCGAGGCGTGGCTGACAGAAGATCCGGGACAAGGCGATGCCACGCGCTTCGGGCAAATGGCGGAGAGGGCGCGCGAATCATTCAATCGACGCTTCTGGAACGAACAGGCCGGGTATCTGTTTGATGTAGTCGACGGCGAGGGTGGCGACGATGGCGACGATGGCGACGATGGCGACGGTGGCGACGGTGGCGACGGTGGCGACGATCCATCGTGCCGCCCGAATCAGGTGTTCGCGATTTCGTTGCCCAATCCCGTTCTCGACGCGGGCCGATGGAAGGCGGTCCTCGACACAGTGAAAGAGAAACTTCTGACGCCCGTCGGGCTGCGTTCGCTCTCGCCGGATCATCCCGATTACAAGCCCCGATACGACGGCGATCTGCGCGCGCGCGATGCAGCGTATCATCAGGGCACGGTCTGGGCGTGGCTTATCGGTCCGTTCATTGACGCATGGCTCAAGGTATATCCGGACCGGCGCGAGGAAGCGCGCGGTTTTCTCAGCGGATTTGAATCCGGTCTGAACGACGCCTGCATCGGCTCCATCAGCGAAGTTTTCGATGCGGAGAAACCGCACACGCCGCGCGCCTGCATCGCTCAGGCATGGAGTGTTGCCGAAGTTCTCCGTTGTCATGTTCTGCTGCGCTGAACTGTCCCGCTCCCGTCTGGCCGTCAAAATGCACTCGCACGAACCAGTGTCACGGTGGCAGCCTTTGCGCGTAGAGTGGTCTCTTTTCAAGGCAACTGCGGCTGCGTGGTCGGCCCACAATGCACAGCGGCTAGGCGCGTCGCTGGCATATTACGCCATCTTGTCTCTTGCCCCTCTGCTGCTGGTATTGGTTTCGATCGCGAGCATGGTCTTCGGCGACGACGCAGTGCGCGGCCAGATCTACTGGCAGATTCGCGCGCTGGCAGGATCTGAAGGGGCTGCTTTCATTCAGGAATTGCTGAAGGGCGCGCGCATGCACCCCACTTCGGGCATTCTGGCGGCCATCGTGGGGTTCGCGATCATGGTGCTCGGCGCATCAAGCGTCTTTGGGGAACTGCGCGATGATCTCAATTACATCTGGGACATTCCGGCCCCGGAGGTATCCGCGTGGCGCGGCATGATTCGCTATCGCATATTTTCGTTCGCTCTGGTGCTTGGCTCAGGGCTGCTGATCACAGCGAGTCTTTCGATGAGCGTCGTCATGCAGGCAGCTGAGAAATATGCGTCAGGCTATGTGAAAATTCCTCCGCTGTTGCTCGAGGCGGCAAACGCCGGCGCTACCTTTCTGGCGACCACCTTATTATTTGGCCTGGTTTATACGGTTCTTCCGGAGCGCCGGGTACCCTGGAGGGATGTCGCCGTCGGCTCTCTGGTCACTGCCGTTCTGTTCACTGCCGGAAAATCTCTGGTCGCGATTTATCTCGGCCGGTCCGGTGTCGGGTCTCTTTATGGAGCGGCTGGATCGCTTGTCCTCCTGCTGGTCTGGGTTTACTATTCAGCCCAGATTTTTCTCTTCGGTGCGGAATTCACCCATGTTTATTCGCAACGCCATGGCGTGCTCAGTCTGGAAGGCAAACCCGCGCCTGAAATTACAAAAACGCCTGCGATAAGCGGATGAAGGCACTTGAATAGGTGTAAGCGCGGGTTTCGTTTGAACTACGCTGTACGGAACTGCAACCGCGGTGCCCTGTGCGCCTGTTGTAACGCGCGCCGGACGCCTTCTGCATCCAGATTGGCAGTATAGACGGGCGTTCCCGGCTGTTGGCGCCATGAGTCATCCAGACTGCCCGCATCCACGCCGTCGAAGCCGAGTTCGTCCACCAGCTGCAGAACGATTGCTTTCGCGCGCGAGCCGTCGGCCGCGACCGGCAAAGCTATGCGTCCGGGCGTGCCGGCTGGCTGGCCGCGTTCCATCAAGTCTTTTGCGTGAATATTATTAAATGCTTTGACAACCGGTCGCCCGAGTTGCTGTGAAACCCAGCGGCTCTCCGGAGTGCCGCTCTGGATCTCTTCGATCTGCCCGTCACGTTGCGGATAATAATTGCACGTGTCAACAACCACCACGGAATCAGCGACGCCTTGAAACAAATTTCGAGGAAGGTTTCGAACCTTGCCTAGCGGGATAGTGACGACCACGACCTCACCCGCTTTCGCTGCATCCGCCGCTGGAACCGCGCTGGCGCCGCTCTCGCGCGCCAGATCAGCGAGTGTTTCCGGGCCGTGTGAATTTGCGACCGATACCTTGTGGCCCAGCGCGCTCAGGCGGCGCGTCAAGGTGCCGCCAATGTTGCCAGCTCCAATGATTCCTATATTCATGATCTGCCCCGATTCTAGCCTCCGCTGCATGTCAGGTGAGATACACATTACGGAGCACGCCGCAATGGCATGGGCTGCTATCCGTTCTGATGCAGTCGTTTGGAGAGCAGTGCTTTCGCTTTTTCCAATTCCGCGCGCCGGCTTTCTGAAAGCCCTTTACCCCCGCGATTAATAAAGTACGTCAGCATCCTTAATCCTGAGGCCGGCCCCTTCGGCGAAACCTTCTTCGACGCGAGCGTCCGGTCGATCGTAGAAGCACTCCTGGTGAACAGCCCTTCAGGCGGATGAGTGGAATCAGTCTTGACCGTTGCGACCCATTTATTCGTCTTACCGCCAGCCATCGCTCATCTCCTTGTCTTTCATTCCTGTTTTCTTTCATTACTGGTGGGAAGCCCTGGTGCGCGCGGCTTTTTGCGATGCGCTTCTCAGTCCTGCCTCCCCTTTTGTGCGTACCGCTTTTTGGGCGGAGTTCTTCCGGCTGGCGGAGCTCCTTTGCTTTGCGCTGGAACGCGCCTGGCGCGAAAGCGCCTCATGGGACGCAGCGTCGTTCGGTTCGCGCTGCAGCGCGGCCGTCGCTGAGCGGGACCTCTCGGCCGAAACTCTCTGCGTCGGCTCGCCCTTCCCTTTGGCGGAATCGCGGCTGATCTGTTTCCGGGTTTTCGCGGAGACAGAACCCGCTTTGGGAGGCGGCAGGTCCACACCCGCGCGCCGGGCCTTTGACAATCCGATAGCAATGGCTTGCTTCGTGGAACGCGCGCCGTGCTTGCCCTCTTTCACATGTTCGATCTCTTCGTGGACGAACTCACCCGCTTGCGTGGACGGAGATTTACCCTCGCGCGCATCTTTTTGCGCGCGCTCAAGAACTTCTTTCTCAGGCATATCCACCTCGCGTATTCGCGCTGCAATCGGCATACCGGAACGGCGTATTCGCAGCGTATTGCGCCGTTCCTGGTCGGAGACATGCATGCGATAGCCGGGATATGCCGACGCCTGGCGCCGAAATCTGGGTTCCGCCGAATTCGACACTACCGCTTCTCCGCAAGGCAGTTCAGTCATGCGAAGGATGCGATCTTCATTTGCATGCAACTCAGGCCGTCTTTGGCGAAGGGCCGTCGAAAGCCCGCATGTTTATGATCGGCGAGCAGCCCGGGAATGAGGAGGACATCCAGGGACATCCATTCGTGGGACCGGCCGGACGAATGCTGGACCGGGCCCTTCAGGATTCTTCCATTGACCGTACCGAAGTGTATTTAACCAATGTGGTCAAGCATTTCAAGTTCGAGGAGCGGGGAAAACGGCGCCTGCATAAGAAGCCGGTGAGCACGGAGATTCGCGCCTGCCTCCCCTGGCTCGAAGCCGAGGTGAAATTGATCAAGCCCCGCGTGATTGTGTGTCTGGGAGCCACCGCCGCTCAGACGGTTTTTGGAAGCGCCCTCCGGGTTACCGAGAAACGCGGCATACCGCTGGAACATCGATGGGCACCGCACGTGGTTGCGACGATCCATCCTTCCGCAATTCTCCGTGCGCCGGATAAACACGCGCGGGACGCTGAGTACCTGCGATTTGTCGACGATCTCAAAGCCGCACTGAAACTTATCTGACGTGGAAATCAGGCTGACCGGCCTGACCCTGAACACAACTGGATTTCATGCAGATTTTTCTCTTCGCGTTGAATTTGCACGTGAGCAAGCCAATGATCTATCTGGAATCCGGTTTTAGAGGTCTCCTCTTGCCACGTGCGCTTCGAGGTAACACCGAAACTTGTTATGAAAAGCACAACTCCCCCGGGGGGGGAGGGAGAAATAGTTTCTTAACGGTTTTTCGTTCTGATTATCAACAGGGCGATATGATCAAATTTCTGCATGGACTCGCGGTTCAATTCGGACAAGCCTCAAACCGCGAAGGGGGCCCCTCATGGATTCGCTGCAACCGCCGCCCGACAGCGGGCCAACCGTCGTCGGTGTCGGAGCGTCAGCCGGCGGCCTTGCAGCACTCAAACAGTTTCTGAACCAGGTTCCTGCTGACAGCGGCCTCGCTTTCGTTGTCGTAGTTCATCTTTCTCCGGACCATGAAAGTCACCTGGCAGAACTCCTCCAACCCTACGCTCCGTTTTCCGTTGAGCAGGTGACCGACACGATTCCGCTTGAGCCGAATCACGTTTACGTGATTCCGCCCAACGCGAATCTCAACTCGATCGACACTCATCTTCGCCTCTCGAAGCTCGAGAAGCGCCGGTCCGGACGGGCGCCCATCGATCATTTCTTTCGCACTCTTGCGGACACGCACGATGGCCACGCGATCGTCGTCATCCTTACCGGCACCGGCTCCGACGGCACGCTCGGCGTAAAGGATATCAAGGCGAACGGAGGCCTCGTGATCGTGCAGGACCCCAACGAGGCCGAGTACGACGGCATGCCGCAGAGCGCCATCGCTACCGGACTGGCGGACCTGATTCTGCCCGTCGCGCAAATCCCGGACGCTATTCTGCGCTTCGACCGGACCCGGCCCAGGATCCCTCTCCTGAAGGAAGGCGAGGACGTTCCTCAGGACGAAGGCGCTCTTCTGCAGAAGGTGTTTGCGCAGCTCCGTGCGCGCACAGACCGCGATTTCAGCCGCTACAAGCGCTCTACCGTCCTGCGACGCATTGCTCGCCGTATGCAGCTGAACTATCTGGAAGACCTTCCGTGCTATCTCGAAAAGCTTCGCGAAAAACCGGACGAGATTTCGGCCCTTGCCGACGATCTCCTGATCACGGTCACGCGCTTTTTTCGTGATCCGGAGGTGTTCGGCAAACTCAGAAAGGAAGAGCTTCCCCGGCTGGTCTCCGGAAAGCGCGCGCAGGACATGGTGCGCGTGTGGTCGGTCGGATGCGCTACCGGCGAGGAGGCGTACTCAATCGCAATCCTGCTCGTGGAAGAACTGGCCAGGCACGACGATCCTCCGCAGGTCCAGATCTTTGCTTCCGATCTGCACACTCGCTCGCTCGAAAAGGCGCGCGAAGGCTTCTACTCCGGAGACATCGCGACCGATGTGAGCCCCGAGCGCCTCACGCGATTTTTTCACGCAGAAAACGGCGGCTACCGAATCGTCAAAGAGATTCGCGATCTGGTGGTATTCGCGCCCCATAACCTGATAGCCGACCCGCCCTTCTCCCGTCTGGATCTGATTGCCTGCCGTAATCTCCTGATCTATCTGGAACGCGATGTGCAGCACGACATTATCGAACTGTTCCACTATGCCCTCGCTCCGGAAGGCCTGTTGGTACTCGGTTCGGCCGAAACAGTCGAATCCAACGACCTCTTCCGCGTGGAAGACAAGAAGCTCTGCTTCTTCCGCAAGCGCAACGTCCCTGTGCGTGAACCCAGCCTGCCGGTGTTTCCGTTCATGCGGAGCCGCCTCCCGGGTGAGATCGGGCTGCGCAGCGAACACACCGCTGAGCCGGTTATCTATGGTCGTCTCCACCAGCGGATGGCGGAGCAGTATGCCCCTCCCAGCATTCTCGTCAGCCCCGATAACAAAGTCGTCCACTTCTCCGAACACGCCGGACGGTATCTGGTCCATCCCGGTGGCGAGCCTACGATGAATGCCTTCCGACTCGTGCGGGAGGAGCTTCGCATTGAACTGCAAGCATCTCTACAGTCGGCCCGCGAACGCAAGGCGGCTTTTGATTCCAATCCGATACCGGTGCGTTTCAATGGGCACCCCCTCCCTGTGGTCATTCATGTGCGCCCCGCGCTGGAATCGGAGCGCGAGGGCTTTGCGTTGATTATCTTCGAAGAACGGGAGCCGAAAGCGGACACGGGAACCGCGCCGTCGGATGGCGCGAGCGCGGAGCGCATTCTGGAACTCGAGTCCGAAATCAACACTGCGCGTCAGCGCCTTCAGGCGGTCATCGAGGAACACGAGACGAGTCAGGAGGAGATGAAAGCCTCCAGCGAGGAGATGCAGTCGACGAATGAGGAACTGCGCTCCACAATGGAGGAGCTGGAGACCTCCAAGGAAGAACTGCAAAGCATCAACGAGGAACTTCAGACCGTAAATCAGCAGAACAGGCACAGGGTGGAGGAACTCGCGCAACTTACCGAGCGACCTTCAGAACCTGCTCTCCGCCACCGACATCGCTACTTTATTCCTCGATCGCGAACTCCGTATTCTCCGCTTTACGCCTAAGCTCGGCGATCTGTTCAATGTTCGGCAGACCGACCGGGGAAGGCCTATATCGGACCTCACGCACCGGCTGGGCTATGGCGATCTTCGCAAGGACGCGGAATCCGTTCTCGCCACCCTGATACCGGTGGAGCGCGAGGTTCAGGACGATGCCGGGCGCTGGTATCTCACGCGCGTGCTGCCCTATCGCAGCTCCGAAGACCGTATTGAAGGTGTCGTCATTACGTTTATCGATATCGACACGCGCAAACGCACTGAAGACGCGCTCCGCCGAAGCGAGGCGCGGCTGAAACTGATGGTGAACGTGGAAGGAGTGGGCGTCCTGATCTTCGACGAATCCGGGACGCTGATCGATTCCAACGACACATGGCTGACAATGTCCGGCTACACCCGCGAAGAGGTTGCTTCCCGCAAGCTGACCTGGCGCAACCTGACGTCGCCGGAACACATGCCGGTGAGTGAACAGCAGCTGGAGGTCCTCTCGAAAACGGGACACATCGGTCCTTACGAAAAGGAGTATGTACTCAAGAGCGGCAAGCGGCTCGGCGCGATGTTCGCGGGCTCTGCTCTCGGGGACGGGACCATCGTCGAATACTGCATCGATGCGTCCGATCGCAGGAAGGTCGAGACCCAGACGCGCGAAGCCGAACAGCGCCTTCGCAATGCCCACGAAGCCTTGCTGCGTGTGAACGCCGATCTCAAGCACTTTTCGTACGCTGTCTCCCACGACATGCAGGAACCGCTCCGCATGGTGACGAGCTACACACAGCTTCTGGCGAGAGACTATCGCGCCGCTCTGGACGACCGTGGCCATCAGTTGATCGATTATGCCGTCGCCGGAGCCCGGCGGATGGAATCGCTGCTCACCGATCTGCGCGAATACTGGTCGGTCGATGAGGGGAAAGTGGACGAACTAGCCACCAGCGACTCCAATAAGGTCCTCGCCAAAACGCTGGGGTATCTGCAGTCGGCCGTTTCAGAGATTGGCGCGGTGATCTCTAGCGACCCGCTTCCCGTTGTTCGCGCCGAACAGTATCCCTTGACACTGCTGTTCCAGAATCTGATCGGCAATGCGATTAAGTATGCGCGTCGGGGAACGGTCCCCCGTATCCGGGTTTCGGCTGAGAAGGACACCACGGTCTGGCGGTTCTCGGTCTCGGACAATGGTATCGGCATCGAGGCCCAGGATCTCGCGGCGATCTTCGCTCCTTTCAAGCGTCTCCACGCCGGTGAATACCCGGGCACCGGTTTGGGACTTGCTATGTGCCAGCGCATTGTGGAGCGGTATCAGGGATGTATCTGGGTGGAGTCTGTTCCAAGCCAGGGCTCGACCTTTCATTTCACGTTGCCAGTGGCGGATGGTCCATCATGAGGCCCGCCGAGATTGTTGTCATTGAAGATAACCAGGCCGATGTGTTTCTCATCAAGCTGGCACTGGACGAATATGCCGTCCAGTACACCCTGACCTGGTTCAGGAACGGTCTGGAAGCGGTCCTTGCGCTCTGCGTGCCGATTGCCGCGGAGAATGCCCCACGCCCGGAAATTATTCTGCTCGACCTGAACACGCCGCGCAGCGACGGGTTCGAGATTCTGGCGAAACTGCAGCAAACGCCTCGTCTGGCGCAGGTGCCGATCGCCATTCTCACATCCTCGCGAGCGCCGTTGGATCACGCCCGTGCCGCTGCGCATGGCGTGCGCTATATCGAGAAGCCTTCACAGTTGCAGGAGTTTCTGGGTTCGGTCGGTTCAGCTGTTAAAGAAATGCTGGCGAAATCCGCGGCTGCGGCGAAGTTATAAGCAGATTGCCGCTGGAGTTTCTACATTTCTGGAGAGATTCTCGCCTTGTTTGCGCTATACCCGTGGGGCAGGCCATCGTTTTATGTGGCCACGTATTCCGCCGAGACGTGCTCTATTACCGAAGAAGACTTCCGCATTGGATCCCGGACGACGCCGGGTCTTCGTAACCTGGCGTCTGGCCGATTCCGGCCCTCCCGTTCGCCCTGCCATCCTGACCTGAGAATACCGGTCGCACGCCACGGCATGACGAGGTCACGGATTGCGCGCGCACGCGTCCCCGATGGTTACGCCAGCCACGCGTCGCCGGCCTCTGCTCCCTTTACGCGTGGGTCATAATGCCCAACCACATTCACGCGGTCTTCCATCCGAAGGCCGCATTGCCTAGTACTTTCCTCGGTCGCACGGGCTTGACCTTCTGGCAGGATAAGTCGTACGACCATCGGATTCGCTCAAGTGAAGGCCGGTCTGGTCAAAGCCGCTGAGCAATGGCCTTGGCCCAGTGCACGGTTCAGGGCCGACGACACAACCCGATCGTCTGCCCACGTGACTCCTGAAAGTGTAGAAACTCCAGGGGCAAGCCATTCTGCATGCCGCACGATTGGCTGCCACACATTGCTTAATCAGAGACCGACACAATTCGGCTAGCGAAAGATGAGGGGCATTGGATTACCAATCCGTTTTTACTCTACACTTTTCGCGAAAATGCACTAACCGGAATAGCAACCGCATCGGAAAAGTTCAAATGATCTCGCGAATCCGGTCTTTCAATACGGTCTTGAGAATTGCCCAGCCATCCTTCTGGCCTCGCAGAAGTGCTTCGCTGAATTTCAGAAGCTGATCCGTGCTGACGTTGCCCGGCATCGGCGGCTCGTTTGGATCGACTACCGCCTGAACCACGGCAGGCCCGTCGTGGGCAAGCGCCTGGCGCAGAATTTCTGCTGCCTCGTCGGCTCGTTCGATCGTGAAACCAGCGGCGCCGCAACTCATCGCGACTCCCGCAAAATCGATTGGCTGGAGTTCGACGCCGAATTCCGGATTTCCTTCGAACACAATCTGCTCCCATTTGATCTGGCCCAGCGCGTTGTTCTTGATGACGATCACTTTGACGTTCAGCTTGTACTTGACGAGCGTGGCGAGTTCTCCCATCAGCATCGTTAAGCCGCCGTCTCCGACAATGCAAACCACCTGCCTGTTCGGATACGCGACGGCCGCACCGATGCTGTAAGGAAGGCCGTTCGCCATGGTCGCAAGCGATCCCGAGAGCGAAAACTGCATCCGGTCGCGAATCTCGATATAGCGGGCCGCCCAGGTTGCAATGGTTCCGCTGTCTGCCGATACGATCGCATCGGGCTCGAGAAGCTGATTCAGGTGATACGTTACCGCCTGCGGCTTCATCGGCGAATCCGTGTTCTGGCCCTGCCCGGCGAGCATCTTGTTCCAGGTTTCCATGCGCTTCTGGCAAGTCTCGATGAACGAGCGATCCGTCTTTTGGCGAATCAGCGGCAACAGTGCGCGCAATACGGTCCGGCAATCGCCCACTAGTCCCACCTCGGCGGGGTAACGCAACCCGACCCGCACCGGACTGACGTCGATCTGAATCGCCCGCGCTTTACCGGGCTGCGGGTAGAAATCCAGATAAGGAAAGCTGGAGCCGGCGACAATCAGCGTGTCGCATTCCTGCATGGCGTCCTGGGAAGGCGCGGTGCCCAGCAGCCCGATGCCCCCGGTCGTGTACGGATCGCGGTCGGGCACCACGGCCTTGCCGAGCAGGGCCTTGATGATCGGACCTTCCACCAGCCGGGCGAGTTCGGAAACCTCGGTGCCTGCACGGAGACAGCCGCGCCCGGCGAGGATGGCGACTTTTGAGCCATCGTTGATCAGGGAAGCCGCCCGATTCAGGAGTTCCTGTGGCGGAGCGGGCCGCGCGGCGGCAAAGAGATCCGCGCTGTGCTCCGGAACATTCGCGGCGGAGCGTTTACTCTCGGACTTCCAGTCCTGCACGTCTTTCGGGATCGTGATGTGCGCGACGGTGTGATAGCTGAGCGCCGTCTTGATCGCTTCATCGAGCGAATTCACGACGTGGTCGGGACCAGTGACGCGCTGGTTGTAGGCCGCGACATCCATGAAAAGCTTGTCGAGATCGACGTCCTGCTGGTAGTGGGTGCCGATCAGATCGTGAAAGGTATGGCCGGTGATGGCGAGCACCGGCTGCCCGTCGCACTTCGCATCGTAGAGCCCGTTAAGAAGGTGAATCCCGCCGGGCCCGGAGGTTGCGATGCAGACGCCCAGCCTGCCTGTGTATTTGGCGTATCCACAGGCGGCGAACGCGGCGGCTTCCTCGTGCCGGACCTGAATGAAGCGGATCTTCTCCTGATTCGTACGCAGGGCTTCGAAGATTCCATTGATTCCATCGCCCGGAAGTCCGAAGACAACCTCGACACCCCAGTCGATGAGTCTCTCGACAAGCAATTCCGCCGTCGTTTTAGCCATTGTGATTCTCCTCCCGCTTCTCTAGAACGCTCTCTTTTTCACTGCGTACGTGACAATTCCCAGCGCAGCCGCACCCGCGACCGCGACACTCTTGTGGTTCGCGAGCCAGGTAGTGCCCGCGGCACTGCGCGCCTGCGCATCGAATACCCCGTGCGCGCCGAAGTCTCCCGGCAGCGGCTCGAACAGATTGTCGCGGCGGCCTGGAGAGACCGCTTCATCTGTCTGCTGCGAATCGAAGCCCGTTTTCCCCAGGTAGAGATCGGCCAGGGCTGGCGCGACCTTATTGGCTTCGATTGCGATCACCGTCGGAGCGCCGACGAATACTTCGCGCCGATTGTGGCGGGATGCCCAGACGATTCGCTCGGCCGCCACTTCGGGCTGGAAGATCGGCGGCACAGGCTGAGGATGCCGCGGCATTTTCGAGCGGCACCACGTAAATTGCGGCGTATTCATAGCGGGAAGCTGCACCATGGTGAGCCGGATCCGGCTGTTCTCGTGGATCAGTTCAGTGCGCAGCGAATCCGTAAACCCGGCAATGGCATGTTTGGCGCCGCAGTAGGCGGCCTGCAAAGGAATCGACCGGTAAGCGAGAGCGGAGCCGACCTGAATGATCCGGCCCGAATTCCGTGGCTGCATGCGGCTCAATGCCGCCATCGTGCCGTAGACCGTGCCGAGATAGGTTACTTCCGTGGCGCGCTTGAATTCATCGGGCGTGGTGTCGATCACGCGCGCGAAGATCGTGACCATTGCGTTGTTGACCCAGACGTCGATCGGCCCCAGTTCGGATTCAATGCGCGCCGCGGCCGCTTCTACCTGGCTGGCGTCAGCCACGTCGGCCGGCACCGCCAGACCGCGTCCGCCTGATTCGTCCGCTTCGCGAACTGCCTCGTGCAGACCTTCCGTATCGCGTGCAATTGCAGCTACGTGCGCACCTTCAGCCGCGAACGCCCGCACCGTAGCGCGGCCCACGCCTGCCGAAGCTCCCGTGACAACAACCACCCGCGGCTGGACTTTCTTTGTCATCGCAAATCGAGATCAATCAAGGCGATCCCGCTTTCCGGATCAAAGCGGCGTTGCAGTTTGTCCGTGGAATCTTCCAGCACCAGTTCCAGGGTGGGCCGAACGCGACCACTCATCAAATGGCCTGCGTAAGCAGAGCCATCGCGACGGCCCAGAACAATGTGGACATGCACCTTCGGGCTCCCCTTATCGAGCGCAATGTCGCCAATCAAAGAGACCACCTCGACCTGCTCTTTCACCTCGTTGCGAAGGTAATTTTTCTTTTCCCAGTCGAAATAGCCGGTCGCGGCTTCGCTGAAAGCACCGATGCCCGTGAAATGCCCGGAGGAAATCCGGCGCTCCCTGGCGAATTGCGTCAAGGTGGACACGAATTCCTCACCCGTCTCGAAGATCAGAACGGTCGCGCTTTGCAGCTGCTTGCTTTTCATCTTGAAAACCGCCGCCTCAGATACCATGCCGCCAGCGCGACGCCAACTCCGGCCAGCACCAGCACGGCTCCCTTTGCCCTGCCCTTCGGCACCGCACGCAGGTTTCCAATGGGCTGGGTATCGCCCTTTCGAGCCATACGCAGAAGCTGTGCCAGATGAAGGGGCCGCTGGCCAGTCGCCTGGTCGATCTGTGTCCGGCAACTGAACCCGTCCGCGAGTACCACCGTCTCGACCGGTAACTGGCGCAGTCGCGGTCCCAGGTGATGTTCGTAGACCTTCATCGACGTATCGTATTTGCGCTCTTCGAAGCCAAAACTGCCGGCCATTCCGCAGCAGCCGTCGTCCACAATCTGAGCGTGCGCGCCCATCGCCTCAAAGAGCTTCTTCTCCGCCTCGAGACCGATGATTGCCTTCTGATGACAGTGTCCATGGACGAGAAGATCCCGATGCAGAACCGGCGGCTGATAGCCGGAGCGGGAGAGAAATTCCGCGAGGGTGAAAATCTGTCCCTGCAGGCGCTTCGCATCCTGATCGTGTGGGCGCAGACCGAGCATCTCATCACGAAATACCGCGAGGCAGCTTGGCTCCAGCGCAACCACGGGTACGCCGGCCTCGATCGGGGCCTTCATCCGCCGCAGGACCTTCCCCAGAAGCGCATCGGCCTGTTTCAGAAACCCGTGGTCGTAAAGCGGGCGCCCGCAGCACAAGTCCCCGGCGGGAAGGATCACGCGATACCCGGCGTCTTCCAGGACTTCGACTCCGGCCGCCGCCACTTCGGGATGAAAGTAATTGTTAAACGTATCCGCCCAGAGCATTACTTCGGGCTTGCCCTGATTACGGATGCTCCTCCGCCGAAACCATTCCTTGAATGTGACCGGCGCGAACTGTGGTACGGCTCGTTTTTGTGACAGTCCCGCAAGGTGTTTCGCCAGAGCAGTCGTTCCTATGGCATTGGCGACCCCGGGAAAATACGAAGCCATCCGTGCCCAGCGATGAATCCAGCCCATCGCCCAGGCATGGCGCGGGCGTAGCCGGCCCTCGTAATAATGCGCGAGGAACTCGGCCTTGTAGGTCGCCATGTCCACGTTGACAGGGCAATCATTCTTGCATCCCTTGCACGAAAGGCAAAGGTCCAGGGCGTCGAAAACCTCTTCGCTCTTCCAACCATCGCGGACAACGCCGCCGTGCATCATTTCGAACAGCAGATGCGCGCGGCCGCGCGTGGAGTGTTTTTCCTCCATCGTGGCCCGATAGCTCGGACACATCGTGCCCTTCTCCTGCCGTCTGCACTCCCCGATCCCGACACAGCGCATCGCCGCATGCGTAAAGCTGTTCTTGTCGTTCGCGAAATGGAAATAAGTCTCGGGCTCCACGGGCGCGAAGTGCGGGCCGTACCGCAGATTATCCGTGATCGAATAGGGATCGACGATCTTTCCCGGATTCATCTTGCCGCGCGGATCCCAGAGCGACTTGAATTCGCGAAACGCCTCGCAGATTTCCGCGCCGTACATCTTTGGCAGGAACTCAGCCTTGGATTGACCGTCGCCGTGCTCGCCGGAGAGCGATCCGCCGTATTTGACGACGAGCGACGTCGCGTCGTCCATGAAAGAGCGATAGTTCGCGATACCAGCCGCAGTCAGCAGATCGAAGGTGATCCGCGTGTGTACGCAGCCCTGGCCGAAATGGCCATAAAGGGCGCCTTCATAACCATGCTTTTCATAGAGTTCGCAGAGCTCGCGAAGGTAGCCCCCGAGTTTTTCCGGCGCGACCGCCGAATCCTCCCATCCTTCCCACGTGACCGGCTCGCCCGGGACCCAGGCCGTCGCACCCAGACCAGCCTCGCGCACATCCCAGACCAGTTTTTCTTCCCCGGGATCGTCGAACAGCTTCATCGAGGGCGCGCCCGAATGCTTCTTCAGGCTGTCCATAAGGCGGCGTGCCTGATTATCGGAATCCTTTCTGTCCTCGCCGCCGAATTCGACAAGCAGCCACCCGCGTCCATCGGGCAGCAGCTTCAGGTCTTTGGGATGCAGGCCCTTGATCTTCATGTTCTGGACGAGCAGCGCGTCGATCGCCTCGCACGCGATTGGGCGGAACTCCATAATTTCGGGCACATGATCGCCGGCCTTATAAATGTCCGGATAGCCCAGCACCACGAGCGTTCTGCCCGGCGGACTCCAGACCAGTTTCACGGTTGCCTCCAGCGTGAGCGCGCACGTCGATTCCGTGCCCACGAGAGAGCGCGCCACATGAAAACCGTTTTCGGGAAGAAGATCGGGCAGGTTATAACCTGAGACGCGCCGCGGAATGTTGGGATAGCGGCGGCGAATCTCTTCGCCGTAGCGAGCGGCGATGTTTTTCAATCCGGCATAGATTTCGGCGCGCCGGCCGCCCGCGGAGATGATCCGATCCTGCTCTTCGGGCGGTGTTTCGCCCACACGAATGCGCAGGCCGTCGTACGTCAGAACGTCGAGTTCGATGACGTTCTCTTCCGTCTTGCCCGCCATCACCGAGTGTGTACCGCAGGAGTTGTTGCCGATCATCCCTCCGAGCGTGTTGTGGTTGTGCGTCGAAGGGTCAGGTCCGAACGTCAACTGGTGACGCTCCGCCTCACCCCGCAGCCAGTCGAGCACTATGCCGGGCTGAACGCGCGCAGTCTTCGCGTGCGGATCCAGGTCGATGAGCTTATTCAGATACTTGCTGAAATCGAAGACGATCGCGACGTTGCAGCATTGTCCCGCAAGGCTGGTGCCCCCGCCGCGCGCCAGAACGGGCGCGTCATGGCGGCGGCACAACTCCACCGCTGCGAGAACATCCTCGACAGTTTTCGGTACCACCACACCGATGGGGACCTGACGGTAATTGGACCCGTCAGTGGCGTAGAGCGCGCGGCTGCTGGTGTCGAACCGCACTTCGCCCTCAATGGACTTACGAAGCTCGCTTTCCAGTTCTCGCGCTTCCGCAGCCTGATAATCCTGACGATGCGGACTCACCCACGCGATTTGCGATTCATGCAGCAGCGTTTCCATAGACCTTGTATTTCTCCATGTCGGCGGCTTTGCACTCAAGCCCAAAGCCGGCGCGGGAGGCGTCCGGCTGCAGACGCCCTTTGCAAGGCTTGAGAGCGCCATCGAAGAACATCTGCTCGATCCGGTAATGGTCGAAGAAGTATTCGACGTTGATCGCGCCCGGCAGACTACATGCGGCGTGCGCGTGGATCGAGGGCGCTGTGTGCGCGGAAAACGGAATCGAGAAAGCGGCGGAGAGATGCCCAGCAGCCACAAAAGCGGTAACACCCGCGCAGCGTGTCGCATCCGCCTGAAGCACATCGACGGCGCCGGCTTCGAGCATGCGCCGGAAGTAAAATCGGTCGTAACCATACTCGCCGGCTGCGATGCGCATTCCGGCGGGTGCGCGGTCCCGTATCAGACGCAGGCCTTCCAGATCGTCGGAAGACACCGGCTCTTCGAACCATGTGACGCCCGGATCGGCAAACGCGTCCGCCTTCGCCAACGCCTCTTTGCGGCCATAGGCGCCGTTGGCATCCACGAACAACGCTGCGTCCGGTCCGATCGCCGCCCGGGCGGCGCGAACTCTCGTCAGATCGCTGGGCGGGTCGCTTCCGATCTTCATTTTCACGCTGTGCATTCCCTGCTCGATCCATCCGGCAAGCTGGCGCTGCAACTCGACTTCGCTATATGAGGTGAAGCCGCCACTGCCATAAGCCGCGATGTCCCGATGCGCGCGCCCGAGTAAATCTGCCACTGTGATGTCGAGGAGACGCGCTTTCAGGTCCCACAGCGCGTTATCGACCGCTGAGATCGCCATCGAACATACGCCGGGGCTGCCGAGATTGCGCACAGCGCGCAGCATACGCACCCAAAGCGCCGGAATATCGAGGTTATTGCGCAGAATCTCGCGCTTCAGGTGATCCTCAATCAGATGCGCGGTCGCCAGATTCGCAAAAGAAAATCCGAACCCGGTCTGCCCTTCAGCGGCCAGTTGAACCATCACCAGCGTGGTCTCATTCCACTGCCAGTGTTCCGTCGGCTTCCGGGGTTTCGGTAGGGACTGTATACGCTGATACGTCCATTGCGGTCAACATCGCTAGGTGATCGGCGTTCATGCCGATGGTCTTCCGCGCTCATTGATTTCCCGTCAGATTTCGAGCACGCTCGTGGCCACTGCTTACACGGCCGTCGGCACATTGATGCTGACGTGGCGAATCAAACATATCGTGCCACGATATACTTTCGCGCGGCGTTCAAAGCGATCGTCATGGCAATGCACTTGCACATTCACAAGCCGCCGGCAGGCTAACATGCCCACCTTCAAATGCAGTTTTCTGCAACAGGCGAAAGTCTTCGATCATTACTGGGAGCACACGGCGGGAAGCGGCCATGCGACACTGGCGCTCCGCGCCGACTGGCAGGAGCAATTGCTGCGCTGCCACAATGAACTCGGGTTCCGCCACGTCCGTTTCCATGCCCTGCTCTCCGACTCCATGGGGACGCTCGATTCGCGAGGAGAACAAGCTCATTTATTCGTTCTTCAACACTGACCGAATCATGGATTTCCTCCTCTCTATTGGAATGCGGCCCTTCGTCGAGCTATCGTTCATGCCCGAAGCGCTGGCATCGGGGACGCAGACGGTCTTTCGGTATCGCGCCAACGTCACGCAGCCTGCTGACTACCGGCAATGGGGAATGCTGATTCGCAAACTCGCTGGCCACTGGGCTGGAACGGTACGGCGCCGCTGAAGTCCGGCAATGGTTCTTCGAGGTATGGAACGAACCGAATCTCAGCAGCTTCTGGAAAGGCAGCCAGCAGGATTATTTCCGCCTTTATCGCGAAACCGCCCTCGGCCCTGAAGCGCGTGGATGCGGCGCTGTCCGGTGGGCGGACCCGCGACCGCAGACAACAAATGGGTCACGCCCTTTCTCGATTACTGCCATCGCCATCGCGTACCGGTTGATTTCGTTACCACCCACCACTACCCGACGGACGCCTTCGGCAAAACCAGCACGGACACGGTGACGCAGCTTCAGCACTTCCAGCGCGAGTCGCTGAAAAAGAAGACAGCGGCCGTGCGCCGGGAGGCTCGCGAGCTGCCGTTGTACTACACCGAATGGAATTGTTCTTCAAATCCACGCGATCCTCTGCACGACGAGCCGTTCGCGGCAGCCCTCGCCACTAGACTCATCATGGACGCGCAGGGTCGCGCGCGGGGCTACAGCTTTTGGACATTCAGCGACATCTTCGAGGAGAATTACTTTCCCTCCGTGCCCTTCCACGGTGGCTTCGGACTGCTTAATCTCTACGGCGTGCCAAAACCCGTCTACCGCGCCTTTCAGTTGCTGCATCATCTGGGCGAGAACCAGCTCGAGGTGGAAGGCCGCCACTCTACCGTCGACGTTTGGGTGGTGAGAAAAGATCACGCCGCCACGATCCTCTTGTGCAACCTTGCGATGCCGCGGCATGCGATTCAGACCGAGATGGTGGAAGTAACGCTCCCCGGCGCCCCTCTGCCACGCCGCTCCTGGATCGAGCGGATCGACGAGGAGCACGCCAATCCGCGCCGGGACTGGGAGGAAATGGGAAAGCCCGAATATCTTTCTCCCTGGCAGGTCCGTCGGCTGGAGACGGCTTCGCGGGTCGATCAGGAAGATGTTGCGTGGAAGCGCGAGTCGGGCGCAGTGCACTTCTCAGCGTCGTTGCCGCCGCAAAGCCTGGCGGCGATCACGTTCGAGTTCGCATAGGGTTTTCGTCGAGAGATGCCAGAGAAGCCGAAACAATCGCGCAGGCGTGGATCGAATGGCAAACCAAAGGGCGATGCCGAAACCCTCGATACCCTGCAGCGCATGACCTTCGACTATTTCCTGAAGGAATGCAGCCCGGAGAACGGACTGATCGCCGACCGCAACCAGCCGGGGTCGCCGGCGAGCATCGCGGCTACCGGCCTCGCACTCAGCATCTACATCGCGGCGGTAAAGCGCGGCGTGTTATCGCGTGCCGCAGCCGCGGCGAGAGCCCTGACAGTCCTGCGATTCCTTTACTCCAGTCCGCAGGGACCGGAGCCTGATTCCACCGGCTACAAGGGCTTCTACTATCACTTTCTCGATATGAAGACCGGACGGAGGGCGCAGAATTGCGAGCTTTCCACAATCGATACGGCAATGCTCTTGGCCGGGATTCTCAGCGTCTCGGCGTGGTTTACTCACGACACCGCGCGCGAGCGTGAAGTCCGGCAACTGGCAGACGCGCTTTACGCGCGTGTCGACTTTCAATGGGCGCAGGATGGCGCAGCGACCATCACGCACGGCTGGAAGCCGGAATACGGATTTCTTCCTGACCGATGGGACAGCGGCTATAGCGAAGCATTGATTCTCTATGTGCTGGCGGCAGCATCCCCGCATTATCCGATAGCGCCCGACGGCTACCGCCAATGGGCAGCATCGTTTGAAGTCAGGAAAGTTTACGGTCTGGAATACGTCTACGCCGGACCGCTTTTTATCCACCAGCTATCGCAAATATGGCTCGATCTGCGCGGCGTGCAGGATGATCTGAACCGCAGACTGGGTTTTGATTACTTCGAGAACAGCCGGCGGGCGACCTACGTTCACCGGCAATACGGAATCGAGAACCCGGGACGTTTCAAGCAATACGGCGAGTACGTGTGGGGACTGACGGCGAGCGAAGGTCCCGGGCCCGCAACCATCAAGGTGGATGGCGAGCAGCGTGAATTTTTCGGGTACCGGGCGCGCGGAGCGCCCTATGGCCCGGATGATGGCACGGTATCGCCCTGGGCTGTGGTGGCGTCCATACCATTTGCGCCCGAGATTGTCGTCGACACCGTCCGGCATGCCGTCGAACGTCTGGAGCTACAGGGCCAAAGCGAATACGGTTTGGACGCCAGCTTCAACGCGACCTTTCCCTCGAAAGGAAAGAACCGTTACGGGTGGACTTCGCCGTGGATTCTCGGGCTGAATCAAGGTCCGGTTGTTCTGATGATTGAGAACTTCCAGTCGGGCTTCGTCTGGGACATCATGCGCTCAAGTCCGCACATCGCGCAGGGACTTCGACGGCTCGGCTTCAGCGGTGGCTGGCTGTAGTCCTCAACGCGACGGTGCACCTTCCCTCCGGACCCTCGTTTCCGGGCCGCGACAGTGAAGGAGCGGTGCACCACCCTGAAAGGCGGGAAAGTAAGTTGTAGTATCCGGTAATATATCGAAATTGCGCCGCGCGTTCAATTGACTTTGCTCGCTGGAGCGAGCCCGGTTGCTGGAATATCACCCCACTCGCCGTTATTTTTCAGCTTTCATCTTTAATTTTCGTTCAAATTACGAACATTAAGCGTCAGCAAGCCGAGTAGGGTTGAGATTCGAACCCCCAAGCGGAAAATGGATTGGCCTTTGGCTATTGAAGCCGGAAATGGGCCTGCTCGCTCGATACCAGGCCATCAAAGATGGCAAGCACCCGCTTGCGGTACTGGTAGACCCGATCGAGATCGGCGCGGAAGGCTCCCTGGAAATCCCTCGCGTGCACCCACTTGTCGATGATTACCCGCGGCACGTCAATATCCTGCCGGAGCGCGTCGAGCGAATGCCCGCGCAGAAAGAGGCCGTAGAAGAAAGCAGCCTCCCTTTGGGGTGCCAGCGGATCGGAATCGTCTCGCGGAGTCATTTGGCGAACTCGTTCAGAAAAGACTCGTTCAGTAAAAAAGACATTTTAGCCATGGTTCGGGCCGGGGATCAAGTATTATGACGGGGAGAGTGATGATTCCGGTTCTTTTACCCAAGCCCGCGCGCGTCACTGCTGCAGGTAATAAACCCAAACTGATCGATGAGTATATAGGACGCGTTAACTCTGAAACGACAGAGGTTAGCGTCGCGCACATGCGCAGCCCGGGCGGCTGGATCGAGCCCGGGCAGACGCCCGATTTCGAGGAATATACGGTTGTTCTCAAGGGACTCCTGCGCGTGGAATATCAGGGCGGCGCGATGGACGTTCCGGCCGGCCAGGCGGTAATAGCGCCGCGGGGAGAATGGGTCCGGTACAGCACGCCCGGCCCTGACGGCGCCGAGTATATCGCCGTTTGCCGTCCTGCTTTCACGCTGGATGGGGCACATCGGGATGCGGATTAGAATCGCCTCTTGGCAAACCCCACGTCAAAGTGCGCCAAGTTACTCAGCCATATGCTGTAATAGTCGTTTCATCGTTCTATGCCGACATTGGGAGTCCGCTTCAGGAGAAGCCTCGTTGCCGCACGTCGCCGGGTCCGCGAAGGGCTGATGCTGGCAAAGGGGTTACGCTCCACAGATCACCCCGTGCTGGCCCACATCGTTCCCACCCGGCGCTGCAATCTTTCGTGCACCTATTGCAACGAGTTTGACGATTTTTCGAAGCCGGTTCCGGCGGCGGAAATGTCGCGGCGCATCGACCTTCTGGCCGATCTCGGCACCAGCATTATCGCGTTCAGCGGTGGCGAGCCGCTGCTGCATCCCGAGCTCGACGACCTGATCGTTCGTATCCGGCAGCGCGGAGCCATCGCCGGCATGATCACGAACGGCCTATCTGCTCACGGCGGATCGCATCCAGCGCCTCAATCGCGCCGGTCTCGAGCACATGCAGATCTCGATCGATAACGTCAAGCCGGACGAAGTTTCGAAGAAAAGCCTCAAGGTTCTCGACCTCAAGCTGCGATTGCTCGCCGAACATGCCGAGTTTCACGTCAATATCAATTCGGTGGTAGGCGGTGGAATTCGTCATCCGCACGATGCGATCGAGGTGGCCAGGCGCGCGGTCGCGCTCGGGCTTCACATCGAGCGTCGGGATCATCCACGATAGCGACGGCCAGCTTCAACCGCTTTCCGAAGTAGAGCAGAGTATCTTCCTGAAAGTAAGGGACATGGGCAAGAAGAACTACGCCCGCATGAATTACTTCCAGGACAATATTGCGGCGGGCAAAGAGAACAAATGGAAGTGCCGGTCCGGTGCCCGCTATCTCTATGTCTGCGAGGATGGCTTGGTGCACTATTGTTCGCAGCAGCGAGGGTATCCGGCGACTCCTCTCGACCGCTACACCGTCGAAGACATCCGGCGCGAGTTCATCACGGAAAAGGGCTGCGCACCACGATGCACAGTGGCCTGCGTTCACTACACGTCATATATGGATTTCTGGCGGGCGCCGCAAACGATTCCCGCACCGGCCGCCGCGCAGCCGGACAAACAGAAACTGGTCCAGTTGCAGATCCGCTAACGCGGGAAACACATGCCAGTCGGCTGGATGCCGTAAGCCTCGCACCACTCGAAGTAGAGCCGCGCATAGCTCGCCGTGATGTAAGCGTCGCGGCTGAAACCCGAGAGCCCGCGCGGTCGTGTCGATCCATCGTGCGCGGCCTTCCAGTTCCATGAAGACGCCGATGGGGGTCTCGTCGAGCATGACGATCCCGGAATCGTTCGGACGTGCGAATTCCGTGCGGTATTTTTCGTAGCGGAACGACTCGCGAAAACCCACGCCTGCGAAGACCGCCAGGCAGGAGTCGGCGTCGGATGCCGTGAACTCCCGTTCGGTGCGGCGCTTGTGGCGGCCCGGGATATCCGGTCCTTTGAATGTGCAGGTTGAGGTCTTCCCCGCTTCGCGCACGCGCAGCAGCATACCGCGCTCCCGCAGCGATCGCTGGTCGTCATCGAGGACGAGGTTCCGCTCGAAGATCCGGGGAGCGGTCACTTTAAAATCGAGCCGCCGCAGAAGTGCGCGGGCTTTTGCGGCATTTTCCACCGCAAGCTTGATTTCGACTTCGACGGAGGACTTTGTAGCGTGCGACTTCACGCGATCAGGATAGCGGATTGAGTGTTAAACTCGGGTGTACCTTGCGGCAAAGCGTGCGCCCGTAGCTCAGTTGGATAGAGCGGCTGGCTTCGAACCAGTAGGCCGGGAGTTCGAGTCTCTCCGGGCGCACCAAAACTTTCTCTGCCACAAGAAGGGCTATGCGACCGTATGAGCCGTGAGAAATAGCCAAGCCCTCAATCGACTCGTAGTCGCTGGCGTTATGGGTCACCAGCGGGACGTTCAGTTGTAGCGCTGCCGCAGCGATCCATGCGTCCGGGAATGATATCGGTCTACCCCTTTTCTCGCATCCGGTCTTAACCCGCGCCCAGTATTTTGCCGTCTCGATGTCTGCCAAAAGCGGCGCGAATCGGGAAAGAAAACGGATCATTAGATCGCGCCGCCGGATTCCCCAATTCTTTGCTTCCATGCCATACTCGATTTCGGCCAGGGTAACCAACGAAACAGTCAGAGACCTTCCGGCGAGAATCGCCTGATAGGCGGGAGAAAGGTGATGACCTTTGAAGATGAATGAAATTACTTCAGTATCCACAACCACCGGAGTTGCGGAAACCATTGCCGCTGGATTCACTTAGAGCGTAACGGGGCGGGAGTCTCGCTGACGAAGTGCCCTGATCAGCGCCACAAATTCCTCCGCTCCTTCCGGGTCATGCTCAGGTGTCTCTTTTCAGATCATCCATGCTGACAGGGGGCAAGAGGACAACGCCTTTTGGCAGCCTCACCGGACCTGCCACTGCATCTATATGCTCGGCTTTCTGCGACATTTCTTCTATTTAGTTTAACGTGACTCCAAGAGAACCGGACATTCCGTGCCTCCCAAAAACCAGAATATTTTCTGACGCGCCGGAACAGGCCAGCCAGCCAGAAAAAAGCGCCCGGTCAGCAGCATGAGCGAAGATGTTATCCATTCCTCCGGTGGTTCTTCAACGCGCATTTTCCCGGAACAGCGTCGGCGGCTGCAGAGCAGCTCGGCAAGTCTAATCGTGAAATGGGCAGGCCAAGCCCCCATCCGGCACGCGTAGCTCAGCCACACTGGGCTCGCCCACGCCCCGTGCAACCGCGTGGCCCACGTGCCTTTGATAAGACACATAAACCATACCCATCAGCGGCAGGATAATCACCGAAGCCATCCACCCGGCGGATCGCGCGGTCATCACCATCAGGCCCGCCGCTCCCGCACCAGCGAGATAGCAGGGGAATGACCAGAAATAACAGCCTTGCCAGATTCCCTTGAGCGGCTTCGCCGAAGACAAACAAATCGCAGCTGAGATCAACAGTGTATTCACACAAAACAACACCGCCGTCGAGATGGCGAGCGTCGCGGTGATCGAACTGGTCCACTGGACTGACAGCACGGAACTTCTCACCACCCAATGAGCCAGTGCCGTGCTGATCGCGAGGCTGGCCATGCTGAACGCAGTTTGCAGCGTGGACGGGCGTCGCTGGGCTTTCCAGAGCACCTGTACCAGGCAGGTGATCGCGCTGATTACGATGGCCTGTGAAAAGGGCATCTCCGCGATGGAGAACAGTGTCACGACGAAGCCGAGCGAGATCGTCGCGGGCATTCCGGGCAACCGGATTTTCCAGGTTGAGGCAACCACGCCCAAGGCGAGGAACGCGGCGAATCGGACCGGATCGAGAGTATCGAATGCGACCAGTGCCCGCGCGAGAAGCAATGCCCCAACGCCGAGCGCTATCCGCATATAGATTTCGGCGCTGCGCGGCGTCGATTGCCCCGCCAGGATACGTCTCCGCCGTCGCTTCGGGGATTCTTTGCCCCGATCGAAAGCCCGTAGAAGAAATGGACCAGGTAAAGCAGCGGCAAGAGAATGATCCAGGCTTCCGGTTGCGCCATCCTCCCCCGGAACGGCAACAGAGCCACCAGCGCTGCCCCGATCACGTAATACGGGAAGCTCCACTCGAACCACTGGCCCCAGATCTCATCCAGTTGCTCGCCCTGCAGCAGCGACAGCACGCCCGAAACGATCAGCGTATTGACCGCGAACTGAACGAAAGCGGCGGCTGCCATCAGCGCCGGCCGATACGCTTGCCGCGCCGCCGACCAGAGCCGATACTGGTTGCCGCAAACGCCGCACCGATGCTCAGCGTGATATTCGCGATGTTGAAGACGATCTGCAGCATCGAAGGTCTGTGCCGCGTCGACCATAGAGACTGAACAGTGACCGCCGCACAGCCGGCAATCGTGGTTTCGCCCGGGCTCAGATAGTACAGACCGAACAGGATGAAAAGCGTGTTCAGGGAATAAGTTCCCTCCATGCCCGGCAGGCGCATCTTGAAGAGCGATGCCACGATGGCGAGACCGAGGTAGGTCCCGAAGATCAGCGGGCTGGCGACGTGCAGGCCATCGGCAAGCGAAACCGCGAGTGCGGCCGACCCTGCGGCGATGACCAGATATACGTACCAAAGCACCCGATCCGGCACGCTACGCTGGCTCCTGGAAACAAATCACGGATCTCGGAGATTTTCATTTGGGTTATTCGCTGGAGGCCTGGGGCACTACCTGGTACGACACCTGAACCTCGATGATCGACCCTTTCGACGAACGGGTTCAAGGGCGTCAGTACCGGGGTCACATCAGGATGAGCTTCGGTGAATCGATACGCGCCAGCTGCGCAAATGAACGGTAACGTCCATATGCCGCCCCGCCCGGACAGGCGAAATGTTAGTCGCGCGATAACGCGGCGAGTGAGTAACTGAAGGAGATGTCGCCCGGCGGTGAGGACCCGCGGCCTCCGTACCACGATGCCGAAAGTTAACAGCCGCCTTTGCTTCATCCGCTCCTCGCATCTTATAGACTGCGATCATGCCCATCTACGATTACGCATGCAGGCAATGCGGACACCGTTTCGAATACTTCCTCCTGTCCTCATCCCCCGCGGCCGAGTGCCCCGCCTGCGGGAATAAAGATCTGGAGCAGCTCATTTCGCCCATCACGGTGAGTTCGGAATCCAGCCGGCAGGCCAATCTCAAGCAGGCGCGGAAGAAGGCGTCGGTGGTGCATAAAGACAAAATGCACGAAGAGCACAAGCAACTGCACGAACACCACGACCATTGAAACGGAGCGGCTGGTAGAGTGACTGGGGAGAGTTTGCCGAGAATCAATGAAAATTCTGCTGAGTGGGATTGTATTGGCCGGAGTATTAAGCGGGAGCCCTGGCGTTGGCGCAGACGCCGGACATCCGGACCTGTTCTGCGCCTGACGGCTACGACCGCGAATGTGAGCGGTGCGCCCGATTCCATCCGGATCGACGTGCTGCGATGGTCGACCGACGCCGAACGCGAACAACTGATGGCGGCGTGGAACATGACCGCGCCCGCAGCGGGACGCGCCGGCCGCGGCGGCCGTGGCGGTGGCGGCCGCGGCGGGGGACGAGGAGGTCGCGGCGGTGAAGAGGCGGCGCCCCGCGACGCCGGAAAGCACTCTCGCGGCGGCGCTGGAGCAAATACCGACCGTTGGCTATCTGTGGTCGTCGGAAGTGGCGGGCTATGCGCTCCGCTACGCCGGCAAGGTGGCCGGTCCGGACGGCGGCGAGCGAATCATCCTGATCACCGACCGCCGGCTCGGTAACGCAAACGATTTGTGGAAGCCGGCCGCGCCCGGCACTCCATCGGCGTATGAGTTCTCCGTTATCGAACTGCGCCTGAATTCCAAAGGCGAGGGCGAGGGCAAAACTTCGCTCACGGGTAAGGTGACGCCGGATAGCGCGGCTAAGATACTGACCCCCGAGAATTACGATGCCTTGCCGGTGGTTCTGAAAAACGTAAAGCGCCACGCCGAGGCCGCCCCCGGAAAGTAGCGGAATTCCGCGCGCCCGTCTCTCGAACACGCTCGACGCCGCCCGCGTTCGCGCATAGAATCTTCACTATGCTCACTCGCCTTCTCGCCGCAGCATTGCTCCTTGCGGCGCTCGAACCGCTGCTTGCGCAACAGCCCTGCGCCAGCCTCTCAGCGCTTAGCCTGCCGCACACCACGATCACGTCGGCCGTCGCTGTCCCCGAAGGCACAATCCCATCGGTGGGCCTCGTTCCCGCCCGCTGCGAAATAAAAGCGATCACACGCCCCACGAAGGATTCCGAAATTCTCCTGCGAGTCTGGCTTCCCGTCTCCGGTTGGAACGGGAAGTATCTGCAAGTGGGCAACGGCGGCTGGGCCGGAACGATCGATGCCACCGCCGCGGTCGATCCTCTGCGCCGCGGTTATGCCGTCGCCGCGACCGACGATGGCCATTCCAACGCGGTACCGGGCGCCGCCTGGGCCGTAGGGCATCCGGAAAAGCTGATCGATTTCGGTTATCGCGCCGTCCACGAAACCAGCGTCCAGGCCAAGGCCATCGTGAGTGCTTTCTTCGGCCGCGATGCGACCCGGAGCTACTTCAGCGGTTGCTCTGACGGAGGCCGCGAGGCGCTCATGGAAGCGCAGCGATACCCGGAAGATTTCGACGGCATTATCGCCGGAGCGCCCGCCGAGCAACTGGTCGCACTTATTCACCGGCTTCATCTGGAATGAGCAGGCGATGGCCGAAACCCCGATTCCGCCCGCCAAACTGCCAGCCATCCAGAAGGCAGTGCTCGCCGTATGCGATGAGCTGGACGGAGTGAAAGACGGCCTCATCGAAGATCCCCGCGCCTGCCGTTTCGATCCGGCTTCCCTGCTCTGCAAGGCCGGCGACGCGTCCGACTGTCTGACCGAAGGCCAGGTTGCCACGCTGCGCAAGATCTACAGCGGCCCGAAGAATCCTCGCACCGGTAAGCAGATCTTTCCCGGATACCCCATGGGTACCGAAGCGGTTGCGGGCGCCTGGTCACCCTGGATTCTGCCGCCGGGCGTGCAGGCGGGTTTCGGAAACTCCTATTACGGGCAGGCCGTTTTCGAACAGTCGAACTGGGATTTCCGCACGCTGAATTTCGACACCGATGTCGAGTTCGGCGACGCGAAGGCCGGGGCTGTGCTGAATTCCACCAATCCCGATCTGCGTTCGTTTCGCGACAACGGCGGCAAGCTGATCCAGTATCACGGCTGGGCCGACGCCGCCATTTCGCCGCTGAGTTCGATCGAATACTACGAGAGCGTGCGTGCGTTTCTCAGCCGCTTTACCGATGCCCGGCACGCCAATACAGACCCGATGGATTTCTACCGTCTCTTCATGGTTCCCGGTATGGCGCATTGCGGCGGCGGCATCGGCCCGAATGATTTCGGCAATGCGCAACCGCAGTTCCGCGAGCATGGACGCCGCGCACAATGTCCTCTCCGCGCTGGACGCCTGGGTCGAACAGGGCACGGCTCCGGCCAAACTGATCGGATCCGGAAAAGCCGTGAACGACCCGCGAAGACCCTGACGCGCCCGCTATGCCCGTATCCGCAGACGGCGCATTATCGCGGTACCGGCGATCCGAACAGCGAGGAGAATTTCACGTGCGCCCTGCCCGCTAACGCCCATTAGTCCAAGCCCCGCGACGCGCTACTGAGCCGCGACATTCATGGTAGGTAATTGTCAAGCGAAGACGCAAAATTCCCGGGGCTTCCGTGAGGAAGACCATAATCAGCATCTGGGCGCAGGCACGGAACAGTTTTTTTGATCTTTGCCGAAGGGGATCCGGAACAGGCCGGTCACCAGACATTCATTTGCCGGATCGTGTCCCGGGGAACACGTCACGGAAGATTGAGTCGTAGCTAATCCTCCAGCCCCAAAACAGTGAAAACCGCGGCATAACAGCGGACTGTTTGCGAGTTGCGGCTCCGCGGGGTCTGGAAGGAACCTGTCCACAACGGCTGCGCCATTGTGCGAGTCAAACGCCGAAGCGCCTCACTCGGATGAGTCTGGCCGGTTATTCCTCAGCGAGTTGGTGGACCAGAAGCAAAGAGGAAATGGGCTACTTATCCAGGATAAAGTGACCATGCTTCCTCGCCCAGGGTCAAGAGCTCGCCTCTGCTTCACCGGCGAGAGAATCTTTTTATCTCACCTGGATAGATCTGCATGCCTCAAAAAACGCACGCTCAGGCCGCTTGCGTATGTTCGCGGACGCCTTTAACCTCGCGCTGGCCGGCGAAGAAGGCGCGGTCGGCCGCCAGCAGATAAGCCACCAGTTTACGCGCCACCGCCAGCGTCGCCCGGTTGCGATGTCCGCCTTTTTCGATCGCTTTGCGATGTACTTCTTTCAGCTTCTCGTTGTACATCGGCGCCAGTTTCGCGGCTTCGATCAATGCGCTCTGCAGATGCGCGTTGCGCTGCTTTGACAGTGGTCCGCGCTTCTGCTGCCCGGCCGATTCACGCAAGGCGCTCGTCAGGCCGCAATAACTCATAGCGTGTCTGATGGAAGGAAAACGTTCCGGCGTGGCCGCTTCCAGTGCCCAGCTCAACGCCGTCACCAGGCCCACTCCGTCGATCTGGCACAGAGCCTTCACCCGCGATTCCAGCGCCGGATGACGCGCCAGCATGCCTTTCAGCCGCCGGTCCATCGCCTGCAGCGTCGTCATCTGGGCGCGATTGAATTCCAGCAGAGGCCGCAGTTCCTTGCCGATCCACTCGTTATCCTTCAGCAGACTCTCGAAATAGCGTTTGCCGTGCAGACGGCGTCGTTCGTATTCCACCCCGGCGCTCATCAACAACCCCGCCGTCTTGTTCTTGAACATCACGGTTTCTTCTACGACCAGCCGCCGGAACCGCAGTTGCTGCCGCAACGCTCCCAGTTCCGGCGAAATCACGAAACAGTCCGGAAACAGATTACACCGCAGCAGGTCCGCAATGGTGCGCGCATCGAGCTTGTCGCTTTTCTTCTTGCCCGCGCAGATCGCTTTCATGCGCGCCGCGTGCCCCATCTCCAGCTTTGCGGCGTGCGGCTTCAGGTGCTCGTAAATCCAGTGGCTGAACGGCGTCGCCTCCATCGCGCCATGCCATGGCCCCGGTAGCCTCTCTACCCATTCGTCCAGCGCCGTCCGCGTGGCCGGAATCACGCCTTCTGTCACGATTCCGCCCTCTACGGTCTTTACGCAGAAAGCGATCACTTGCTTATGTACGTCCAGTCCAACAAAATACAGGTGCATAGGTTTTCTCCATGGTGGGTATTCACTTGACTCAGGTGGCCACAATCTGTAGTATGGCGGGCCATGGAGGAATTTCCTCGTAACCTCCGGGAGTTCGAAGAACAGTTCGCGACTGAGCAGGCGTGCCGTGACTATCTGTTCCGGCTTCGCTGGCCGGAAGGCTTCCGATGCCCGCGCTGTTCGGGTGATCGCTGGTGGCCGGTGAGGTCTGTACTGCTGGAGTGCGGCAAGTGTGGCCGCCAGACTTCAGTGACAGCCGGGACGATCTTCCAGGACACGCGCAAGCCGTTGACCGATTGGTTCCGCGCGATGTACTGGGTCACCACCCAGAAGAACGGAGCCAGTGCGCTGGGTCTGCAGCGGGTGCTCGAACTGAAGAGCTACAAGACCGCCTGGACCTGGTTGCACAAGTTGCGCCGCGCCATGGTTCGGCCAGACCGGGATCGGTTGACAGGACGGATCGAGGTGGACGAGAGTTTCACTGCCGGCGTGGACGAGGGAACGCGTGGACGCCACACAGGACGTAAGGCACTGATTATCATCGCGGCTCAGGAGGACGGGCCGGGGATTGGCCGGATCCGAATGCGACGCATCCTGGACGCCTCGGCGCAAAGCCTGATGCCGTTTATCAGGGATACCGTTGAACCCGGAAGCACCATCCACACCGACGGCTGGCTTGGGTACGATCCTGTGGCTGCTGCGGGCTATGATCACGAGGTCACGTACCTGAAGGGGAAGAAGCAAATGGCCTCGGAGTTGATGCCGCGAGTCCATCGCGTGGCGTCGTTACTCAAGCGCTGGCTGTTGGGTACCCACCAGGGAGCCGTGAGTCACGAGCACCTCGACTATTACCTGGACGAGTTCACCTTCCGGTTCAACCGCCGCCGGTCCACCAACCGGGAAAGCTCTTTTATCGGCTCGTGCAGCAAGCTGTCGCCATCGACCTGGTACCCTACAAAACATCGTCATACCCGCCGCGCAGCCCCCAGCCCTTTTGAAGTCGAACCACAACCTGTAGGGGCTACCTGAGTCAAGTGAATACCCACCTTCTCCATAATCGAGTTCGGGGCCTTCAGGCCCCTCCCTCGATTGTGGAGAATCCCGAACCCCCCTCTACCTACGCATTCAAACAGTGAAGGAGCGGTTACCAAATCGCCGAAACAGCCAGACGCCCATTCTGAGCCGCGCGCGCAAGCAAGCGGATTTCAAATTTCAACACGCTCTACCCTTATCGCATCGCCACCCGCGCCGCTCACATATCTCCAACCCACCCATGTCCGCTGACCACAACACCCCCGCCACTCTCGAGATGGCTTCAGTCGTGTTCATGGATTATTGTCGGCTTTTCCCGCAGTCCCATGGAGACCCGGCTCGACGTCCTACGGTGCCGCTGACGCCGCCGGGCAGTTTCTCAAGCTCCCTACCGGCGGTGGCATGGCCCTGGTTTTCTTCCGCAACCCGCTGGGCTCGGTCCACTGCGCGGTCCAGATACAACTCGCGCTTCGCATCGGCATCCACAAGGGCCCATGTTCCGCCACTCCGAAGTTCTTAAACAAACCGGCGAATGGTCTTCCTGCCTCCGGTACTCTGGGCCGGCCAACGCGCTAAGCCCACAGGATGCCTGGATCGCAGCCACGGCTCCCGCCCTCAACGCACCGCTGACGACGAACTCGCAGCGATTTCGAGCGCGTTTCGGACCGCGCATTCTGGTGTTTGACGGGCGACGGGCTATCAAGGCGCATGGGTTGCCCACTTTGCTATGCTTTCGAATGGCGCGCGGGGCGCCTCCACGTCCGCGGGAAGGACTGCGTCCACCCCTGATTTTGAGTACATAGTTGTGAAATGAACTCTTTTCTTGCCCGGACGGCGGACGGCGGGCGAACGACTCGTGCTGAGGCACGGTCAGGAAAGGAGCTCATATGAGCCAGAAACCGCCCACTCGCGCCATGCGCGAGAACCCCGACCTCGATCAACTGAAGCGTCAGGCTAAGGAACTGTTCGAAGCGTTCCGCGCCTCTTCTCCCGAAGCACTCGCCGAGGTCACGGCTTACCAGCGCATAGCTGGGCCCGAAACCTTCGCCTTGCACGACGCCCAGTTCGTGCTGGCGCGATCCTACGGCTTCGAGAGCTGGACGAAACTGAAGGCCGCTGTGGACGGTGTCACAGCCGCCAAACTCCACGAGGCCGCCGAAAGCGGCGATCTCAGGACCGCTCGCGATCTTCTCACGCGTCGGCCCGAGATCGTCGACCTGGGCCGTGGCGAGATGCGCGCGCTTCACATGGCAGTGCTGAGGCGCGATCTCGAAATGAGCAAGCTGCTGCTCGAATTTGGAGCCGACACGAGACGGGAATCTGGCCCAAGCGGGACGCGACAAGCCCCTGGGTCATCGCGCGCGATCGTGGTTACGACGAGATCGTGGAGGCGATCCGCGTTGCTCGCGAGAAGCGTGGCGCACGCGAGTCCCGAGGCCCGACCGAAGCCATGCGCAAACTCGAAGACGCGTACCGGACAGGCAGCGAGGAGGCGATGGTCGCGGTGTTCGATGAGCACCCCGAGTTGGCGGAAGAGGGTTCGCCCCGACGGCGTCACGATGCTGCATCAGGCAGCGGGCCGCGGCGCGCTGCTCCTCATGAAATGGTTGATCGACCACGGAGCGGACGTCAACCGGAAGACGGACTACCCGCTTCACCACGGCGCCACGTTCCTGCCCCCCGAACAAGGCCGGACACCGCTCGATTTTGCCGCGACTGGCAGGGGTGGCGACTGGCTCTTCGACCACCGGAAGTTCGAGCGCACAGCGGAACTTCTTTTGCAACACGGCGCGCAACTCAGCCCTCTTTCGGCCGCCACGCTTGGGCGCTGGGATTATCTGGCGGCATCTCCCAAGCGGGACCTTGAGGGCAAGGGCGTCCTGGAAGCGGCCATCAAGGGCAACCAGCCCGATGTCCTGCACCGCCTGCTCGATCTTGGCCTCGATCCTGACGAGCGAATCCAGGTTGGTCATATGGCCGAGCAGACATGGTCCGCCGCCGGCCCTCTGTTTCAAGCCGTAGTTCTGAACCGCATCGAGATGGCGCGCCTGCTGCTCGAGCGCGGCGCCGATCCGAATGCGAGCGTATGGACGGCGGGATCGCCTTCCTTCCGCGCCTACGACGTTGGTAACCCGGAGATGCTCGCGTTGATCCAGCAATATGGGGGTTGGATCGATGCGGGCTCGGCAGGATATGCGCGCCAGACAGAAATCGCCCGCAGGATGCTTGCGGGGGAAATCGAACCGCATGTCGAGTCGAACGATTTTTCAGGCCACACCGTGGCCGAGCAACTCTTGTGGGGTGGCGCCAGCGCGCTTTCCGCTGAGATCGTGCGCATGGCGTTGGAGCATGTCGACTGGCCGCCGGAAGATCCCCGCTGGTTCTGGATGTTATGGCGCCCGGTGCCCGGTCACGAAGACTACAATCCGCAGCAACAGGCCGAGTGTTGCGAGTGTTTCAAGCTGATCCTGGCCCGGTGCGGGCCGAATTACACCGCCTCCGACTACGGCCAGACCATGTTGCACGAGACGGTCTCGCGCGACCACGGCGTGGGCGTGCAGTTGGCCACGATCCTTCTCGATGCCGGCGCTCGCCTCGACGTTCGGGACACGCTTCTGAAGAGCACGCCGCTCGGCTGGGCCTGCCGATGGGGACGCATCGAGATGGTGAAACTGTTTCTCTCTCGCGGCGCGGACCCCATCGAAGCGAACGCGGAGCCGTGGGCCACACCCCTCGCCTGGGCTGAGAAAAAGCAGCGGCCTGAAATCGTCGATCTGCTACGCCCGCACTGAGCTGGCCTGAACGGGTACCTTGCGTAGCGAGATCCACCCATCGCGGACCGCGCGATTCACGGCGCTGCTGATCGCATTCAGTGACGCAGTCAGAATATTGCGATGCATGCCCGCGCCCATCACGGCGTTGCTCTCACCGGCGCGCAGTTCCACAAAACAAACGGCGGTCGCGCCCGCACCGCTGCCCACCGCGTGCTCGTCGTAATCCAGAATTCGAATCCCGAGATCGAACTGCTTGTTCACCGCGTTCACGAAAGCATCGATCGGGCCGTTGCCCTCGCCGAAAATGCCATGCTCAGCCGTACCCTCTCTCACGGTGGCGCGCAGTTCCCCGCTCTCGCCCGCTGAGTGTTCGGAATGTTCCAGGATCGTCAGCGGCGATACCTGGTCGATGTATTCCGCCTGGAACGCTCGCCAGATTTCGGCCGACGTGATCTCACGGCCCGTCGCGTCCGTGATCTGCTGGATCACCCGGCTGAACTCGATCTGCATTTTGCGCGGCATCCGAATGCCATAGTCGCGCTCCAGCAGGAACGAAACGCCGCCTTTGCCCGACTGGCTGTTGACGCGAATGATCGGCTCGTAGCTGCGGCCGAGATCTTTCGGATCAATGGGCAAATAAGGGATTGCCCAGGGTTCGCCCGGCTTCTGCGCCGCGAATCCCTTCTTGATCGCATCCTGGTGCGAACCCGAGAACGCCGTGAAGACCAGATCGCCCGCATAGGGATGCCGAGGATGCACCGGCAACTGCGTGCAGAACTCCGCGCACTCAATCGCGTCATTGATGCGCGAGAAATCGAGGCCCGGGTCAAGGCCCTGCGAGTACATGTTGAGCGCCAGCGTCACGATGTCGACATTCCCGGTCCGCTCCCCATTTCCGAACAGTGTTCCTTCCACGCGATCGGCCCCGGCCAGCAGCGCCAGTTCGGTCGCCGCCACAGCGGTGCCCCGGTCGTTGTGCGGATGCAGGCTCAGGATCATCGACTCCCGCACGGATGTGTGGCGGCTGAACCATTCGATCTGATCCGCATAGATATTGGCCGTGGACATCTCGACGGTAGCGGGCAGATTGATGATGACTTTGCGCTGAGGCGTCGCGCGCCAGGTGCCCATCACCGCCTCGCAGACTTCCACCGCGTAGTCGAGTTCGGTGCCGGTGAAGCTTTCCGGAGAATACTCGAACACCCAATCCGTCTCCGGATACTGCTCGGAGCACTGGATCACGCTACGCGCGCCATTGACGGCGATGTCTCTTATGCCCGCGCGATCCAGGCCGAAGACGACCCGGCGCTGCAACGTCGACGTCGAATTATAAAGGTGAACGATCGCGCGACGGATGCCTTTAACCGCTTCAAACGTGCGCTCGATGAGCGGGTCGCGCGCCTGCACGAGCACCTGAACGGTTACGTCAGACGGGATGAGATTTCGCTCGATCAGGTCGCGGCAGAAGTCGAAGTCCGTTTGCGAAGCAGAAGGAAATCCGATCTCGATTTCCTTGAATCCCACCTCGACCAGCTTCTGGAACATGCGGGCTTTGCGCGCCGCATCCATAGGCTCGATCAACGCCTGGTTGCCGTCGCGCAGGTCGACGCTGCACCATACCGGGGGCTTCTGAATAGTCCGTGATGGCCACTGGCGATCCGTCAGGGAAACAGGCTCGAAGGGTCGATATTTCCGCGCGGGATCGGGCAACATACTACTCCCAGCCTACTGCGCCGGTTCGATCCGCAGCACCGCGCCCTGCTTTTCATCGGCCAGTAGATAGAGGAGCCCGTCCGGTCCCTGACGCACGTCGCGGATTCGCTGCCGCAACTCGCGCAGCAGAGATTCGCGGCGCAGTTCTTCCATCTTCTCGTTGAAAAGGATTCGCTCCAGATGGCCCGTGCCCGGAATCTCGCCGGTGCGCAACGAACCGACGAAGACGTCGCCTTTCCATTTCGGGAACTTGTCACCGGTATAAAAAGCCATTCCGGATACTGCGATTGAGGGCACCCAGTACACCACGGGCGGCTCGAATCCCGCGTGTCCGGGAGGCGCAACCTGCCACGGTCCCTGATATGTGCGCCCGTAGCTCACAATCGGCCAGCCATAGTTGCGCCCGGGTTTGAGGATGTTGATCTCGTCGCCGCCATTCGGGCCGTTTTCGTTCAGCCACATCTCGCCCGTGTGAGGATTCAGCGCAAGACCCAGCGAACTGCGGTGCCCCATCGTATAGACCTCCGGCCGATGCCCGGGCTTCCCCACGAACGGGTTTTCGTTCGGGACACTCCCGTCATCGCGCAACCGCAGTACTTTGCCGCCGAGCGTGTTGGGATCCTGCGGATCCTTGCCCGTGGCGGTCAGATACAACATGCCATCGCTTCCGAAAGCGATGCGCGAAGTGCCGGCTTCCGGAAGTACAAAGATGTCCTTCATCCCCGTAATTGCGTGACCGTCCCAGGTTCCGCGCGCCACAGCGGTTGTTCTCTTCGTGTCGTCGAGTGGTTTCGTATAGGTCAGATAGACGAAGTGATTCTCCGCGAACTTCGGGTGCAGTGCGATGTCCATATAGCCGTGCACCGCGCCCGGAGCACCGGATTCACCCAGGAAGTAAGCGGCCGGTGTGCCTGCAATCGGCTTCGGATCGAGCACGCCGTTGCGAATGATTCGCAGGCGGCTGGCGCGCTCCGTGACCAGCATGCTGCCATCCGGGAGAAACGCCAGGCTCCACGGATACTCCAGCCCCTTCGCAATCGCCACCACGCGGATCTTCTGCCCCTCCGCCGTATCGAACTCGACCGGCTTCTCCGGCAAAGGGCGGGCCGCGAGGCCGGTCGGCGCCACCGGCACGTTGTTCTTAAATGCAACCTTCTGCTGGCCGGAGGCGAAAGCGGCGAGGAGCACGAACGGAACGAATCGTCGAGGGCTCATATTGAACGTTCCGATCCTACATTCGCGCCGTCTCGCATGTCAATTGATATACTGCAGTGCGATCAGGAGCAAACATGGCAGAAGAAGACGTCCAGGCGGAACTTGCGCGATTAAGAGCAGAGAACGAATCACTGAAGCAGCGGCGGAACAGCGCGGTATCGATGAAAGTGAGCGAGAAGGGCGCGGTTTCCGTCTACGGCCTCGGTCGTTTTCCCGTCACACTCTACCAGGAGCAGTGGACCAAACTGCTCGCCTTGACCGATCAGATCAAAGCCTTCATCGAGGACAATAAAGCGCAGCTCAAGGTCAAGGAATAGGGCTATCCAGCACGCGCCGAAGTTTATCTTCGTCGAGCGCGCCTTCCCATTTTGCCACTACAATCGTCGCGACCGCGTTGCCGATCAGATTCGTCGGTGTCAGACCTTCCGACATGAGGCGGTGAACTCCGAGCACGAGCGCCACGCTCGCAACCGGGATCGTGCCGGCTGTTGACAGAGTCGCCGCCAGTACGACGAACGCCGCGCCTGCCACACCAGCCGCGCCTTTTGACGTCAGCAGCAGGACCGCGAGCAGTCCGAGTTGCTGCACGATGCTGAGCGGTGTATTGGTCGCCTGTGCCAGAAATACGCTAGCGGTCGCAAGGTAGAGGCACGTGCCGTCCAGATTGAATGAGTAACCGGTTGGAATCACCAGGCCCACCACGCTCTCCTCGCAGCCCAGGTCTTCCAGCCTGGCGATCATGCGCGGCAACACTGTCTCCGACGAGGTGGTCGCGAAGACGATCAGCAGTTCCTCGCGGATATAACGCAGCAGCTTCGGCAGACTGAAACCGGCCCACGCTGACACCGGCCAGAGCACGCCGAAGACGAACACCAGGCACGTCAGGTAGAAGCCGCCCAGCAACTTCCCCAATTGCACCAGCGTGCCGGCGCCAAAGCGGCCGACCGTGAAAGCGATAGCGCCGAAGGCCCCGATCGGCGCGGCCCACATCACCATACCGACCACGGCGAACAATACACCCGAAGCAACTTCGACCAGATCGATCAGCGGCTTCCCGCGCTCGCCAAGTCTCGTCAGCCCAAATCCGACGAGCACCGAGATGAACAGGACCTGCAGTACATTGCCTTCGGAGAACGCGCCCACCAGTGTTTGCGGAATGATGTTGATCAGAAACTGTGTGGCGGTCTGATTCTGCGTCTGGCTTGCGTATTGCTTCACGGCGGACGTGTCGACATGCGAGAGATCGACGTTCATCCCTTTACCCGGCTGTAGAACGTTCACAGCGAGAAGGCCGATCGCGAGTGCGACCGTCGTCAGGACTTCGAAGTAGATGATGGCCTTGATCGCGACCCGGCCCACGCGCGCCAGATCCCGCATCCTCGCAACACCGTGAACCACCGTGCAGAAGATGATCGGCGCAATCAGCATCCGGATCGCCTTGATGAATGCGTCGCCCAGCGGCTGCATCTGAGCACCCAGACCGGGCCGGAACAGCCCCCAGCAGAATCCCCAGAACCATTCCGGCCAGAACCTGCGCCCAGAGCTGCCTGTACCAAGTCTTCACAAACCAGCTTTCGCGACCAAGGCGCGATGATAGCACCCTGTTTTCAAATAGAATGAACTTGTGCGTATTTACCCCTTCCTGTGCGCCCTGATCTTCGCCTGCGCGAGCCTGCTGAGCGCCGCGAGCACCGACACAAACCATCGGGAGGCCGACGGAACTACGACGCTCGACCGAGCAGTCCGCGATGACGACCTCAAGGCTGCAGAGGCACTTCTCCGCGCCGGAGCCGATCCGAAGGCCGCCAACCGGTACGGCGTCACCCCGCTCTTTCTCGCCGCGACAAACGGCAATGCCGCAATGACCGAGGCGCTATTGAAAGCCGGCGCGGATGCCAACGCCGCGCTGCCTGGCGGTCAGACATTGCTGATGACTGCCGCGCGAACGGGGAATCCGGACGTGGTGAAAGTGTTGCTCGCGCATGGCGCCACCGTCAACGCTACCGAGAGCAACTACGGCGAGACGGCTTTGATGTGGGCTGCGGCGGAGAATCATCCCGATGCCGCGAAGGTCCTGATCAAACACGGCGCCGAGGTGAATGCCCGATCGACCCCGCTCGAATATTCGAAAGACCGGTTTGGTCTTGAGGGCGTGGTCACCATTCTTCCCCATGGGCACTGGACCGCACTCATGTACGCGGCCCGGCAAGGCTCGCTGGCCACCGCGAGGGTGCTGGCCGATGCACACGCCGAGCTTGAATCTGACTGATCCTGACGGCACCACAGCGCTGGTGCTCGCCATCATCAACGCCCATTACGACACCGCCGTGATGCTGCTCGACAAAGGTGCGGACCCGAACATCGCTGATAGTGCCGGAATGGCAGCACTGTATGCGGCAGTCGACATGAGTACGCTGGGCGAAGTCTACGGGCGCCCCTCCCGGACGTTCTCGGACGAATCGGATGCGGTCGGCGTAATGAAGGCGCTGGTTCGCCACGGCGCCAAAGTGAACGCGCAGTTGCGGACCCCGGCACTCTATCGGGCGCACACGCCGGGCGACGGAAACCTGGGCGAAGGAAGTACTCCGCTGATGCGGGCCGCACGCAACGCCGATGCCCCGGCGATGCGGTTCCTGCTCGCGAGCGGAGCCGACGCCTCTCTCCGCCAGAAAAACGGCACTACCGCGCTGATGCTGGCGGCGGGACTAGGTCATGGACTCGGCGTTTTCGCGAAGGAATATGCGACCGAGCCAGCCATGCTGGAGGCGGTCAAGATCCTGGTGGAGCAACACGTGGATGTGAATGCCGCCAACGACGCAGGTGACACGGCACTGCACTTTGCGGCACTGGCATCCGATCCGGTGGTGACGTTTCTGGCCGACAACGGGGCAAATCCGGATGCGAAGGATCGGCAGGGTCGAACCGCTCTCGACATGGCACTCGGTAAGGGGGGGCGGGGTCGCGCGGGCGAAGCACCCAAGGTGAGGGAGAGCACCGTCGCTCTCCTTCAGCAGATTATGAAGATTAAACTATCGGTTCAATAAGGATTTTAAATGAAACGTTCGGCCTCTGAACTGCATTACGTAGGTGTATGAACAATCCCGGTCACTCCACACTGCCGCTGCCGGACCTTCAATCGATTCGTAATGAGGCCATGAGCGGGGGCGCACTCGATCCCATGACGTTACGGTTCCAGGTTGTTGAATATCACAAGGCCAGCGGCAAGCAACTGGGAATTCTGGCTTATGATCTTGGCCTGCCTGCAGCCATTGAAAAGGCGGCCAGCCTCATTCCCTTCCGCGCCCAGTCGCACTTTTGTCTGGAGCCTGTTGGCTTCATCCAGTAGACGCGTTCAACGTTTTTTCCCGGGTTGGTGCGCCTCAACAGATCGCGCATGTTTTGCAGGATGCAACATTTGCAGAACACAGCGCCGCGCTGAGATGTTGATCCCCTAGGGAACGATCGTCCCTTGGGGGATCAACTGCGCGTTCCAAATCGGTTGCGTCAGAACGTATAGAGCGCAATTCCTGGCGACTTCACCGGCTCTGCTTCTGGCTCTCCGTCACCAGCAGTCACCGCAACCGGTTCCGGTTGATTCGCGACTCGGTAATAGATACCCATGTCACCGAGGTAGATATCGAGTTCCGAAGGCCGCGGCAGAACACCCTGAATCAGCGCCTCCGAAAGCGGGTCTTCGATGTACTTCTGCAGCGCCCGGCGTAGCGGCCGAGCCCCGTAGCTGCGATCGCCACAGGTCTTCTCGAGGATGTACCGCGCAGCATCGTGCTGGAGGTGAATCTTGATCTGCTTGGTCTCGAGGTTCTTGTTGATCTGCTCGACGAGAAGATCCATGATCTTGATCAGGTCGTCATCGGTGAGCGACATGAAGAGAATGATGTCGTCGAGGCGATTGAGGAATTCGGGATTGAACGCCCGTTTCACTTCGCCGCGAACCTGATCCTCCACCTTCGACACCTGGCCTTCGAGCTGAGGCGCCTGGAAGCCCAGGTGACCGCGCTTTTCCAGGAAACGCGCCCCGAGGTTCGAGGTCATGATGATGATCGTGTTCTTGAAGTCGATCTGGTTGCCGAGACCGTCGGTCAACTGGCCGTCTTCAAAGACCTGCAGCAGGATGTTGAAAATATCCGGGTGCGCTTTTTCGATTTCGTCGAGCAGGATGATCGAATACGGCGATCGCTTGACACGCTCGGTCAGCTGGCCGCCTTCCTCGTAGCCAACGTATCCGGGAGGCGAACCGATCAGCTTCGAGACCGAATGCTTCTCCATGAATTCGGACATGTCGAAGCGGATGAGACTCTTTTCGCTGCCGAACAGGAAACTGGCGAGCGCGCGCGCGACTTCGGTCTTGCCGACGCCGGTGGGTCCGAGGAACAGGAACGATCCAGCCGGACGGCCGGACGCCTTCAGGCCCGCACGCGAGCGGCGAATGGCCCGCGCCAGAGCCGAGATGGCTTTCTCCTGGCTGATGATGCGCGTGTGCAGCTCGTCTTCGATGCGCAGAAGCTTGGCGATCTCTTCCTCTTTGATCGAGGTCATCGGAACGCCGGTCCAGCGCGCCACAACGTCTTCGATGTCTTCTTTCGTGACGACGCCGGTTGACGAATCGTCGAGGTTGTATTTCTCGCGCAGCTGGCGCATGTTCTCGCGCTCTTTGCGCTCTTCGTCCGAGTAGAAACGGGCCTTCTCGAACTCGTGATTCGCGATGGCGTTCTCCATGCGATGCACGATGAATTTGATGCGCTTCTGGATATCGGCCAGATCGCTCGGAAGCGTGGTCTGGCGCAGTTTGACGCGGGCGCCGGCTTCGTCGATCAGATCGATGGCCTTGTCCGGCAGGAAGCGATCGGGGATGTAGCGGTTTGAGGTGAAGACAGCCGCTTCGATCGCGTCGTCGGTGTAGCTGACGGCGTGGAATTTCTCGTAGCGGTCCTTGATGCCGTACATGATCTTGACGGCGTCGGCTTCATTCGGCGGCGGAACTTTTACGGCCTGGAAGCGGCGTTCGAGCGAACGGTCCTTTTCGATCGATTTGCGGAACTCGCTCGGCGTGGTTGCGCCGATGCACTGGATTTCGCCGCGGGAGAGCGCGGGTTTGAGGATGTTGGCGGCGTCGAGCGAGCCTTCGGCCGACCCGGCGCCCACCAGTGTGTGCAACTCATCGATGAAGATGATGGCGTTCTGATTTTCCATCAACTCCTTCATGATGGTTTTCAGGCGCTCTTCGAACTGGCCGCGGTATTTGGTGCCCGCGACGATCAGCGAGAGATCGAGCGCGAGGATGCGCTTGTCGGCGAGGAACGACGGCACATCGCCTTCGGCGATCTTCTGGGCCAGGCCTTCCACGATGGCGGTTTTGCCGACACCGGGTTCGCCGATCAGCACCGGATTATTCTTCGTGCGCCGGCAAAGGATCTGCACGACGCGTTCGAGTTCGTAATCGCGCCCGATCAGCGGATCGAGCGAATTATCCATGGCGGCCTGGGTGAGGTCGCGCGAGAACTCGGCGAGCAGCGAACTTTCCTTCGGGCCGGTTGGTCTGAACCTTCTCCGATTGCGAGCGCTGCAGTTCTTCGCGGATGGTGGAAAGCCGCAGACCGCGCTCATGCAGGATTTCCGCGGCGAAGCATTTCTCTTCGCGCAGCAAACCGAGCAGCAGGTGTTCGGTGCCGATGTGTTTGTGGTTCAGACGCTCGGCTTCTTCGGCGCCATACGCGAGAACGCGCTTGCACTCATGGCTGAGCGGCAGATCGACCGACGTCGATACCTTCTCGCGAACGGTGGTGTGGCCTTCGATCTGCTTCCTGATGGAATCGACGGCCGCGTGCGACCGCAGGAACCGATTGGCCAGTTGCTTGTCTTCCCGCAACAGACCGAGCAGCAGATGCTCAGTCTCGATGTAGGGGCTGCCGAACTGGCTGGCCTCGTACCTCGCGAAGAAAATTACGCGCCGCGCTTTTTCCGTGTAACGCTCAAACATTTGGTCTGGATACTCCCTTGCAGCACCGCTCTATATTTAAAGATACTCGCTGGCCGCCTTTGGATGCAAAGGCGGTTCAGCCCGATAGAAAACTTTACAGGCTCGTTGCAACGCGCTACGCGCTGTGGAGCGCCCCTCCTTCCAGTTTCAACACCCGGTCGCATCTTCGGGCGAACTGAAGATTATGGGTGACGAGGATCGACGTAAGGTTACGCCTGCGGCGAAGATCGTTCAGCAGGTCGAAAATCAGCTCGCCGGTGCGTTCGTCCAGATTGCCGGTCGGCTCGTCGGCGAGCAGAAGCGAGGGGTCGCCAGCGAGAGCGCGCGCGATGGCGATACGCTGCTGCTCTCCTCCGGAAAGTTCTCCGGCGCGATGGTCGGCCCGGTTGGTCAACCCGACTTCTTCGAGGCTTGCCATTGCGGCGGCAGTGGCCCTTGAGGCGCTCACGCCCCGGATCCGCAGCGGCATGCTCACATTCTCCATTGCCGTGAATTCGGGCAAAAGATGATGCAGTTGCCAGACGTACCCGATTTCGCGATTGCGGAATTCGGACCGTTCGGGTTCGGGGAGCCGCGTGATGTTTTTATCTTTGTAGTATATCGCCCCTTCGGAGGGAGTGTCCAGTCCACTGATGAGGTGAAGGAGAGTACTCTTCCCGGCCCCGCTTTCGCCGATGATCGCGACCTGTTCGCCGGGTTCGACGTCGAGCGCGAGGTCGCGGAAGATGACGAGATCATTGTCGCCCGAGCGGTAGACCTTGGCGAGGTTTTCGATGCGGACCAATTTCTCGATGTGAAGCTGGGGCTCGGGGAGCAAGCGATAGTGTAGCGTTTCCGGGGCTGGAGAAAAAACGAAGCCATTCGGGGACCGATAGCGGCAAGGTTCGGCTTTTTGCGGAACGAACCCGACCCCGGCACGAACGGCCTTCGAAAAAACAAACCCATTCTTGTTGGAAGGACGGGGAAGCAGCGAGTGGCGAGCCGCCGATTTGAGTTGCGTCTCTGCAATCATGGCGTTAGAACTCCTCCCTTGTTGCAGTAGAGCACACGGCGTTTCGGTAGATTCGTTATGTTGTTGATTACACGGGGAAAGATCGCTGTGACTAGCGGCTTTGCCTAAAAAAGCCATTCTGCCCATAAACTGCTGATCCTGCACAGAAAAAAAGGGTGGGTTATTGCTACAATCCGCCCATGCCGCTCAACGAATTGGGGATTGAGGAGTCGGACTGTTGGCTTGCAGATAATTGGCCGCCTCATCGACACATATGAAAAGATACCGGGGCACTGCAAGCACCGTTTCCTGGCTGGCGGAGAGGTTCCTAAGACATCTGAAGCGCTGCGACACGTTGCCGCTAACCTTGTCGCCAAGGTCATTGCTATTGGGAATTTCCAAGTAGCTAGCCTGCGCGGTCTTCTTCCTCTGCCGCGCGTTGCATGACCCACTGTCCATGGGCTTCTTGCGCAAGGGCTTGTGACCGGCTGGCAAACCGGCAGACAGCGTTTTCGATACCTCCGCGTGTTCTTGTTGAGGTGCAAAATGACGAAGCCAGGCCAGGTAAACTCTGCTCGCCGCTCAGGGCTACATCCTGGGCCCACCGCGCACCTCGCCTGCAGTTGTGATCTTAGTCAAAATGGAGCGACCAACACCGAATCGCAGTAGCGCGGATTACGCTGCGAGTAGGTGAAACCTGCGGCGCAGAGCCGCATACGAAAGGAGTTGGTCGCACATGTCTAAATTACGCTTTGTGGGATTGGATGTCCACGCCGACACCATTGCTGTGGCGGTGGCAGAGGAGTCAGGAGAGGTTCGCAGTCTGGGCATCATTCCGAACCGCCCGGAATCGGTACGGAAGATGATCAGCAAGCTCGGGCCGGTGGGTAAGCTGAGATGCTGCTACGAGGCAGGGCCGACAGGATACGTTCTGTACTGGCAACTGACGCAGTTGGGAGTGGCCTGCGAGGTAATTGCTCCGTCTTTGGTGCCGACAAAGAGCGGAGACAGGGTCAAGACCGACCGCCGGGACGCCGAGAAACTCGCGCGTTGTCACCGAGCCGGAGAACTGACCGCGGTGTGGGTTCCCGACGCAGCCCACGAAGCGTTGCGCGATTTGGTTCGCGCCCGCGAAGCGGCGAAGAAAGACCAGTTGCGGCATCGCCATCGGCTGGGAAAGTTTCTGCTGCGCCATGGCCAGCGGCCGACGGGTGCGGGAGAGCCATGGACGAAGAAGTATCTCAACTGGATCCGGATTCATGCCCGTTTCGAGGAGCCGGCACTGGAAGCCACGCTGGCGCATTACCTCGGTGAGGTGGAGCATGCGTCGGAACGGATCGTGAAGCTGGAACAGGCTATCGACGAGGCGGTCGCAAAGGCGCCTGCGGAAGTTCGCGCAGTCATCGAGGCGCTGCAGGCTTTACGCGGAGTGGCGCAGACTACCGCGGCGACGGTGGTCTGCGAACTGGGCAGTCTGTCGCGTTTCGAGAGTCCGCGCCAACTGATGGGCTACAGCGGACTGGTGCCGCGAGAGTATTCCAGCGGCAACCGAACCCAGCGCGGCGCCATCACCAAAAGCGGTAATGCGCATTTGCGCCGGATTCTGGTGGAGTCGGTCTGGGCGTACCGGCATCGGCCCAATGTGCAGGGCCGGGTGTTGAGAAGACAGAAAGCGCTGGCGCTCACGGACGAGGTGAGAGAGATGGCCTGGAAGGCACAGCAACGCCTCTACAAGAGATATGTGGCGCTGACCGCTCGCGGAAAGACCAGTGGTCAGGCCATGACGGCGCTTGCCCGTGAACTGCTGGGCTTTCTCTGGGCGATCGCGGTTCCTACCGAAAAGCAGTTCCGTTTGCCGAAAGCGGCTTAAGAAGTGAGTTCTTTCCGGACAGCAGTGTCGATGACAGCCGAGGGCCCACGAAAAGGAGAACCCTCGACGAAAACTATGCGGTACGGTCTTCGGATCCAACCCGCGCCCTTAGTCCGAGGCAGCTCCCGACGGATCATGTCACTGCGGTTTCGACCCGCGCATATCAGTGTGATCAATCGTCGCGCTTGCTACTCGGTTGTTATCGGCACTCCTGTCCGGAAGTTTTTCCTTTCGCTTCCGACGCTCAGCATACGTGGAGAACGCAGTCCGTCAAGGATTCACGTTGTCGCGCTTCGCGCGTCCTTGACGGCCTGCGTTCTCCACCAAAACTGCTCCGCTCATGAAAGCGAAAGGAAAAACATACTCGCCCCCCAACAATCTCGGGGGGCTTGACACAGTCGCTCCATATCAGTTCTCAGTTGGCCGATGCGCGTCGTCCACCACGATCACCTTAACCGGCCCTTGAGCCGGTTCCAACTTCATCCCCCACTGCTCTCGAATCACGGTGAACAGCGACGGCCTTGGGTCCGGTGCGGACGGGTCTGCCGGACGTGGGGGATTGAACGGGTACTCGAGCTCCATTCTGTATCGGCCCATAAGCCCCGTCCGGTCTTGCACGACCCGGCCAAGAAGGGTTCTGGACGCCGGCAGGGAGAGCAACTCGGCGGCGGAAAACATCGTGGCGCCATCCAGGAACAAACCGGGCGGTCGATAGCCACGAAGGCACCGGGGATAAACCGGGTCCTCATCTTCAGCAGGCGTCACGCCGTTCAAACAGGTTCCATCCCAGGTATGCACTTTCGGCCCAGGTTTCCCGTCGCTTCGGTCCAGCACCAGGGCATAAAAGTTTCCAGTGTCGGTCTCGGTGTGAACCCTCAGTCCGAAGCGATCCTCCAGCAGCGTTCGAAGCATTGCCTGGAACTGGCGTTGCGTGGAGGGCTGGGGCGCCTGTGCTTCAATTGCGTAAGCGGTTTGGTTCCGCCACTCCGGACCGCCCCTAACTACTTTCCCACCGAAGTGTTCAACCCTTCGCCATAGGCGGTATAAATCAGCCAACTCAGAGTCATGCTGGGAATCAAAATCCGATTCGGGCTCGGCCGCAGCATCTGGTTCTTTGGAGCCGCATCAAACGCAGCCAGCTTGATCGTGGCGACCTTCGAACCCCAGTTTCTTTTCCGGGGGCGACTGCTGAGGGACCGCTGCTTCCGCGGGAAACGGCGCGCGAGAGGCCGACGGATTCACTGGCGCGGTCTGTTGGCCGGCTTGAGCAAATAACCCCTTCGGCGCGACCGCGGCCACGGTGATCGCCAATAAAAACAACAGCCGCATGACCGAAACTAGTATTTTACGATTGCGGCGAATGACTTCGGATCGAGGCTTGCGCCTCCGACGAGCGCGCCGTCGATCTCTTCTTCGGCCATCAGGTTTTTTACGTTGTCCGGCTTGACGCTGCCGCCGTAGAGGATTCGCACAGCCGATGCCAGTCCGCCACCAAACTTCGTCGCCACTTTCCTGCGGATGAAGCGGTGCGCGTCCGCGGCCATTTGCGGAGTGGCGGTCTTGCCTGTGCCGATCGCCCATACGGGCTCATAGGCGATTACGATTTTCGCGAACTGGTCGGGGGTGAGCGGGGCTAGGCCGCCATCGAACTGTTCGGCGAGAACTTCTTCGGTCCGGTTCCCTTCGCGCTCGTCGAGGCGCTCGCCTACACAGACGATTGGCATGAGCCCGTACTCAAGCGCGGCCTGTGCTTTGCGCACTACGTCCGGTTCGCATTCGCCGAAATACTGGCGGCGCTCGCTGTGCGCGATGATGACGGAGGTCGCTCCTACCGCCTGCAGCATGTGTCCGGAAACTTCGCCGGTTACGGCGCCTTCCCGGCCCCAGTAAAGGTTCTGTGCGCCGATGCCGATGCTGGTGCCCGACGCTTCCTGGACCGCTACGGGAAGATTCGGGAATGGGGGGCAGATAACGATATCGCAGTGCGTCGCATCGGCCACGAGGGGCTTGAACGCTTCGAAGAATGCGTGCGTTTCGGCGGGGGTTTTGTACATCTTCCAGTTGCCCGCCATTAGTGGTCGTCTCATTGGGGTCGTCTCATTGGGGAAGACCGCTCCCTTGCGGTCGCGGCTCGGTAGGGTGTGGAAAGTGCGCGGTGCTTCTTACCGCTCCTTCACAGTCGCGGCTCAGAAAAACGCGAGAGGGAGAAATGGGTGCGAGAAGAACGGACACGAGAACATTCGGTGCTGGAAAAATGGGCGCGAGAAGGACCCGTGGCAGAAAGATCGGTGGGGGAAAGATCGGCGTGGGGAAGACGGGCGATGATTTTGAAGCGGTTTCCGGGCTCATAGGATCGCGCTTAGGAAGCTGGTTCCTTTTTCGATCTGATGTGCCGAAGTTTTCTGCTACGGTCTGGCCGATGTCGCTGAGCGTTGCGCGTAATCCGAGGTCAACTCCGGCGCGTGCCTTTGGTCCGAAGGCCAGCAGCGGCGTGTATTCGCGGCTGTGGTCGGTGGAAGGGGTGGTCGGGTCGCAGCCGTGGTCGGCAGTGAGGATCGCCGAGGTCGTCCGGGCGCAAGGCGGAGCGAAAAGCGGGCAGCCAGCGATCGAATTCTTCGATGGCGCCCGCGTAGCCTTCCACGTCGTTGCGATGCCCGTACTGCTGATCGAAATCGACCAGGTTCACCCAGATGAGACCGGCGTCGAATTCCTTCATCGCGTCGAGTGTCTTCGCCATGCCGTCGGCGTTGCTCTTCGTCATGACGTGATCGTTGATGCCGCGCCCGAGGAACACGTCGAAGATCTTGCCGACGCTGAATACCTCGACCTTCCGGTCGGCGAGTTGGTCGAGCAGCATGCCTTTCGGCGGCGGCACGGCGTAATCGTGGCGGTTCGCAGTGCGCTTGAATTCGCCAGGCTCGCCTTCGAACGGGCGCGCGATCACGCGACCCACTTCATACGGACCGCGCAGGATTGCGCGCGCGATCTCGCACATCCGGTACAGCTCCCAGAGCGGGATCACTTCCTCATGCGCGGCGATCTGAAAGACGCTGTCGGCGGACGTGTAGACGATCGGCGAGCCGGTGCGCATGTGCTCTTCGCCGAGTTCCTTGATGATCTCGGTGCCGGAGGCCGCCTTGTTGCCGATGGCTGAGCGGCCGGTCTCGCGCTCGAACTCATCCATCACAGCGGGCGGAAAGCCGTGCGGAAAGAGCGGGAACGGCTTCGCCAGATGAATTCCGACCATCTCCCAGTGGCCCGTGGTGGTGTCCTTGCCGGGAGACGCGAGCGTGCAGCGGCCGTAAGCGCCCTCGGGCGCGGCGGACTTCGGGAGTCCTGCGAGCGGCTTCAGATTTCCGAGGCCGAGCCGGCAAAGATTGGGAACGTCGAGTCCGCGCTGACGAACGATGTTGCCCAGCGTGTCGCTGCCCGCATCTCCATAGGCCGCGGCGTCCGGCATTTCACCAACGCCGACGCTGTCGAGAACGATCCAGATTACCCGCTTGAACACGATTCCCAATGTTACCAGGCTGGCGTTTCTTCATCGAACGCGCAGGCTGAAGCCTATGCCACCATCCGGCCAAACCCGTGGCTCGGCGAAATGCAGACCAGGGGGATACTGAGATTGATGGGCAGGACGCTGACTCAATCCAATCTCGGCGGACCGCCGCCGACGGCGCCCGACCTGCCTCCGGGCGGTGACGGCGGCGAAGACCGCGACCGGTCCGTGCCCGGCGGTTCCCGGCAGGCGTCGATCACCGGCATCATCGTGCTGATGTGCGCGAGCATGATGACGTTCGCGTCATTTATCAGCGCGATGGTGATCCGGCGGGGGCTGAACAACGATTGGGGACATATCGGGCTGCCGCATATCCTCTGGTGGAATACGGGCGCTCTGGTGCTGAGCAGTATCGCGATCGACATGGGCCGCAGGCTGCTGCGCAAAGGCAATCGGGCGAGGTTCAACTGGTTCTGGTCGGCGGGCGCGCTGCTCGGGACATTGTTTCTTGCCGGTCAGGTGGTGGCCTGGGTACAGCTGCAGCATCGCGGTTTTTATCTCAGGGGCCATCCGAGCAGCGCGTTCTTTTATCTGATGACCTGGGCGCATGCGGCGCACGTGATCGGGGCGCTGGGCGCGGTGCTGTATGTGGAGTATCGCGCGCTGCGGTATGAGCTGGGGCCGAGCCGGCGGACGATGGTGGATGTGAGCGCGATCTTCTGGCACTTCCTCGACGTGATGTGGCTGGCGATCATGGGACTGTTTTTTGCGTAGGCTTCTGGGCATGAATTCATTTCTGGCGGAATATTACGCGACGCGCACGCGGCGCGGCGCGCTTTGGATCATCGCGGCACACGCGGCATTCTTCGCGGCACTGCTCGCCGTGATGTTCTACCTGCGCTGGGTTTCGGAGGAATGGCCCACGCCATTCCATTTCGCTTCCCTGCTGATGGTGGTGGCGCTGACGATGTTCGCGGTGTCAGGCAGCGCGACGCTCGAAATGGCGTCGCGGGCGGCGAAGCTGGAGGACAAAGAACCGGCTGTGCGCTGGATCGCGGTGGGGATTGCGAGCTGGCTGACGTTCCTGTTTCTCGAAGTGGTGGAGTGGGTGCGGCTGATTTACCTGGTGGGACTGGGCCCGAAGACGTCGTTCGGGGGGACGTTCCTGGCGCTTACCGGTGCGCATTGGCTTGCGGTCTGCGCGTGCGTCTCATGGATGACGTTCGTAGCGTCCGACACGCGGCGCAGGGATGTGGTGGCGGTCACGATCTACTCGCACTTCCTGAATCTGTTGTGGCTGGTGCTCGTGATCACGCTCTATTTGCCGAACGCGAATCTGCAGGGCGTATGAACATCGATTGCGGCCCAGTGCGTGATGTGTTTTCGTACCGCGGCGGCGCAGCAGTTGGAACGTTCGCGGGTGCTGAATTCGGGGATTGTGATCCTGCTGATCCCACCGATTGTGGTGCTGGGATTGATCCTGTTTATGGCGTGGCGGAAATCAGCGCGGCCCCCAACAACCCCTCCGGTATGATTGCTGATGATCACGCATGAGATCATCCATGACACAGGCAACTTCAACAGACATCCAGTCAACCCTTAACGAGCAGCGCGTCTTTCCTCCGCCGGCGGATTTCAGCGCGCACGCGCACATCAAGAGCATGGCGGATTACGAGCGGCTGCGGGATGAAGCCGACCGCGATCCGGAACTCTTCTGGGGCAATATCGCGCGTGAGCTCGATTGGTTCGAACCGTGGACGAAAGTGCTCGACTGGAATGTGCCGTGGGCGAAATGGTTTGTGGGCGGGAAGATGAATCTCGCGCACAATTGTCTGGATCGGCATGTCTCCACGTGGCGCAAGAATAAGGCTGCCATTATCTGGGAAGGCGAACCAGGCGAGATCCGCACGCTGACGTATCTGCAGTTGCTTTCCGAAGTTTCGAAGTGCGCGAATGTTCTGAAGTCGCTGGGTGTGAAGACCGGTGACCGTGTCGCGATCTATATGGGGATGTCGCCGGAGCTGGCGATCGCGATGCTCGCGTGCGCGAGGCTGGGCGCGCCGCATACCGTGATCTTCGGAGGCTTTTCGGCGCAGGCGCTGGTCGACCGCATCAACGATGCGCAATGCTCCTGCGTGATCACGCAGGACGGAACGTTCCGGCGCGGGGCTGAGATCAAGCTCAAGCCGACTGTCGATACGGCGCTTGCCAACTGCCCGTCGGTCACGAATGTTCTGGTGTACAAACGCACCGGCACCGAGCAGACGATGACGCCGGGACGCGACCACTGGTGGCACGAGCTGATGGTGAACGCTTCGGATGAATGTCCGGCGGAGCCGCTCGATTCCGAGCATCCGCTGTATCTTCTGTATACGTCCGGCACGACCGGCAAGCCCAAGGGAATTCTGCATACGACCGGCGGGTATGCGGTCGCGACCTACATCACTTCCAAATGGGTTTTCGATCTGAAGGACGAAGATGTTTTCTGGTGCACGGCCGACATCGGCTGGGTCACCGGGCATAGCTATGTGGTTTATGGACCGCTGCAGAACGGGGCCACCGTTCTGATGTACGAAGGGGGCCCGACGTATCCGCAGCCGGATCGTTTCTGGGAGATGATCGATCGGCACAAGGTCACGATTTTCTATACCGCTCCGACGGCGATCCGCGCGTTGATGCGGCTGGGCGAAAGCTGGCCGGCGAAGCATTCGATGAAGAGTCTTCGGCTGCTGGGCAGTGTGGGAGAACCGATTAATCCTGAGGCCTGGATGTGGTATCGATCGACCATCGGGCACGACCGCTGCCCGATCGTGGATACGTGGTGGCAGACGGAGACCGGGGCGATCATGGTGAGTCCGATTCCCGGCGCTACGCCGACGAAACCGGGCTCGTGCACACTGCCTCTGCCGGGAATCAAGCTGGAAGTGGTTACGCGCGAGGGTAAGGCCGTGCCGGCGGGGTCGGGCGGATATCTGGTGATCCGTAAGCCGTGGCCTTCCATGCTGCGCACGATTTACGAAGATCCGCAGCGGTATCAGGAACAGTATTGGTCGCAGATTCCGGGCTCGTATTTCACGGGCGATGGAGCGCGCCAGGACGCGGACGGTTACATCTGGGTGATGGGCCGTGTGGATGATGTGATCAATGTGTCGGGCCATCGGCTGAGCACAATGGAAGTGGAATCGGCGCTGGTGGCGCATCCGCGCGTGGCGGAAGCGGCGGTGGTGGCGCGGCCCGATGAGATTAAGGGGTCGGCGATTGTGGCGTTCGTGACGCTGCAGATCGGCAATGAGCCGACCGATGAGCTGAAGAGCGAATTGCGCACGTGGGTGGGGAAAGAGATCGGGTCGCTGGCGAAGCCCGATGACATCCGGTTCACCGATTCGCTTCCGAAGACGCGCAGCGGCAAGATCATGCGGCGTTTGTTGCGGGAACTGGCGGCGGGTGGCGATGTGAAAGGCGATGTGACTACGCTTGAGGATCTGGGCGTGCTGGCGAAGCTTCGCCAGGACGAAGATTAGCACCGCTTACTTGCGTGCGCGGCTCGGTAGATTCGGTGCGCTACTGCGAGGGAGAGTTCAGGCATTGATTTTGCCGATTATTTGAGAAGTTTCTCCCGATCCGCCACTGCTGTCAAAGCGGAGGCAGCAAATGACGGAAGCGGAGAAGCGACAAAGCGATCGATCTCGCCCTGGTGGCGATGGACAAGCAGTTCGGCAAGGGAACGGTCCTGCGCCTCGGGGCGAATAACGTTGTTCCGGTGCAGGTTATCTCGTCGGGCTGCCTGTCGATTGACGCGGCGCTGGGCGTCGGCGGGTTTCCGCGCGGCCGGGTTGTCGAAATCTACGGACCGGAATCCTCCGGTAAGACGACGCTCGCGCTCCAGTTGATTGCTCAGGCGCAGAAGGCCGGCGGCGTGGTCGCGTTCATCGACGCGGAACATGCGCTGGATCCGATCTACGCGCGTAAACTCGGCGTCGATATCGATAATCTGCTGGTCTCGCAGCCCGATACGGGCGAACAGGCACTCGAGATTACGGCGGCTCTGGTGACGAGCGGGGCGATCGATGTGGCGGTTAGTCGATTCGGTTGCGGCGCTGGTTCCGAAGGCGGAACTGGAGGGCGAAATGGGCGATAGCCACGTCGGCCTGCATGCGCGGTTGATGTCGCAGGCGCTTCGCAAGCTCACGGGGATGGTTTCGCGAACGAATACTTGCATGGTGTTCATCAATCAGATCCGGGAAAAGATCGGCGTGATGTTTGGCAGTCCCGGAGACGACCACGGGCGGGCGCGCGTTGAAGTTCTATTCCTCTGTCAGGATCGATATTCGCCGGATCGCCGCGATCAAGGACGGTGATAACGTGATCGGAAATCGCACCCGCGTGAAGGTCGTCAAGAACAAGGTGGCGTCTCCGTTCAAAGAAGCGGAGTTCGATATTTTGTACGGCGAAGGCACTTCGCGCGAAGGCGATCTGATCGATATCGGCGTGTCGCGGAACGTGGTGGAGAAGTCGGGATCGTGGTTCAGCTATCGCGGCGAGCGCATCGGCCAGGGGCGCGAGAATGCGCGTTTGTATCTCAAGGAACATCCGGAAATGGCGCTCCAGCTGGATGGCGAACTACGGGTGGCGCTCGGGATTACGCCGAAGCTTGAGGCGGTGGCGGTTGCCTGAATTGACGAGAGAGAATTATGGTCATATAATATGACCATGAGCGCTTCTTACAAACTGGCTGACGCGAAAGCTCACTTCTCGGAGATCGTCCAGAAGGCGATGCTCGGAGAATCGGTCATTGTCACGAAGGAGAATCATCCTGTCGTGAAGATCGTGGCGATCAAGCCCGTCACGCGGGCGCCCGGCACCGGAAAAGGCATCTGGATGTCGCCTGATTTCGACGAGCCGCTCGCCGATTTCGCGGAGTATATGTAGTTGCCGGTTCTGCTCGACACTCACGCTTTTCTCTGGTGGTGCGAGGGCAGCCCCGAACTCTCGAAGAAAGCCCGCAATGCGATGACGGCGGAGGATTGCTTCGTCAGCTATGCGAGCTTTTGGGAGATCGCAATCAAGGTCAGCCTGGGCAAACTTCGCCTGCCGGGAATTGTCGATCGCTATCTTGCCTCCCAGATGTCCCTGAACGGCTTCGAGCAGATGGAGATCAGCTTCCGGCAGATTATGCGCTGCGCGACGCTCGAACGCCATCACGGCGACCCGTTCGATCGGCTCCTCGTGGCGCAGGCGCAGGAAGCGGATCTGGCGATCGTCTCCCGTGATCCGGTGTTCAGCCGGTACGGTGTCAAGCGGATCTGGTGAGTCGTGGGAAGTAAGCCCCCCGGTACACTGTTTTATGCATGCCGTCAGCACAAGCAGGTGACGCCGCACAAGAGGTCGCACGCACTGCACACATGCGGCACCTTGTCGAAACGCTGCATCATCTCGAAGCAAAACTGCGCGAAGGCGGTGGCACGGAACGCATCGAGAAGCAGCATCGCGCGGGCAAGATGACGGCGCGGGAGCGTGTGGCTGGCCTGCTCGATCCCGGCGCGCGCTTCCTCGAAATCGGACTGCTCATCGCCTGGGATAAGTACGACGGACAGGCGCCCGCCGCGGGCGTCGTCACAGGCATCGGGAAGATCGAAGGCCGCGCGGCGGTAATCGTCGCGAACGATGCCACGGTGAAAGCGGGCGCGTGGTGGCCGGAGACGATCACGAAGATTCTGCGCGCGCAGGAAATCGCGATGCGCAATCGCGTGCCGATCGTTTATCTGGTCGATTCGGCTGGCGTGAATCTTCCTTACCAGGACGGCATTTTCCCGGCCAGTACGGCGCGGGCCGCATCTTCTTCTACAATTCGCTGATGCGGCGAAAGCTGCGCGTTCCGCAGATCGCCGCCGTGATGGGACCTTGCATCGCGGGCGGCGCTTATCTTCCGGCGCTCAGCGACGTGATCCTCATGGTGGAACACACGAGCTTCATGGGCCTCGGCGGCCCGAATCTGGTGAAGGGCGCGACCGGTCAGTCGGTCGATCAGGAATCGCTCGGCGGCGCGCATCTGCACAATGGCATCAGCGGCGTGGCGCACTACGTGGCGAAGAACGATCCGGATTGCCTCGAAATGATCCGCGCGCGCTTTCGGCAGCTGCCCGCGCCGCCGCCGGCGCCTGCGTTCAGGGAACCGGCGCAGCACGCTGAAGGGCTCTACGGCGTGCTGCCGCCCGATCATCGCTTGCCCTATGCGATCGAGGACGTCCTTTCGCGCATTTTCGATCGCGATGACTTCCTCGAATTTCAGGCGGAATTCGCGCCGGAGATGCTGTGCGCCACCGCGCGTCTGCATGGCCATCCGGTCGCCGTAATCGCGAACCGGCGCGGATTTCTCAAGCCCCGCATCGGCGGCATCATCTATACCGAAACTGCGCGCAAAGTCGCCTACTTCGTGGAGACAGCCGACCGCGCCGGTACGCCCATCATCTACATCCAGGATGTCTCCGGCTTCATGGTGGGGCTCGAGGCCGAGAGCGAAGGGATTATCCGCGCGGGCGCGGAGATGGTCGAGACGATGTCGTGCGCAAGCGTGCCGCGCATCCTGCTCACCATCAATCACGCGAGCGGCGCGGGCTATTACGCGATGGGCGGCCAGGGCTTCGATCCCAACTTCACGTTCAGTTGGCCCACGGCGCGCATCGGTGTGATGGAAGGGGATTCCGCCGTGCAGGCGCTCTACTCGGTCGAACTGGAAAAGCTCAAGAAGGCAGGAACGCCGCCATCCGCGGAACTCGCCGAATCCATCGAGCGCACGCGCGCCGATTACGAGCGCTGGCTCGACGCGAGATACGCCGCCGCGCGAGGGCATTGCGACGCGTTGATCGATCCGCTGGAGACACGCGAGATTCTGGCGCTCGCGCTGGAGGTCACATTGAACCGGCCGCGGGCGACCGCTCTCGCACTGGAGACTTTATGATTCGCATCGCCAATGGTCAGGGCTTCTGGGGCGACTGGCTCGAAGCGCCCGTCCGCCTGGTCGATCAGGGCCCGATCGACTTCCTGGTGCTCGACTACCTCGCCGAAGTCACCATGTCGATTCTGCAGAAGCAGAAGCAGGAAGACCCGGCGCTCGGCTATGCGCGCGACTTCCCTCCCCTGATCGGCCGCCTCGCGCGCAAGCTCAAGGAGCGGAATATCAAGGTCGTCGCGAACGCGGGCGGCGTCAATCCCGTCGCGTGCGCCTACGCGGTGCTGCACGCCGCGCCCGGGCTCAAGGTCGCGGTGGTTCATGGCGATGACGTTTTCGATCGCATCGACGAATTCCTCGGCAAGGGCTACGAGATGCGCGACATGGAAACCGGCCAACCGATCTCCGGCATTCGCAAGCAGATTCTATCGGCGAACGCATACATCGGGGCATTTCCTCTCGCCGAGGCGCTCGATACGGGTGCGGATGTCGTGATCGCCGGGCGTTCCACCGACACGGCGTTGACGCTCGCGCCGATGGTTCACAAATTCAAATGGAAGCCTGACGACTGGGACAAGCTGGCTGCCGGCACCATCGCCGGCCACATCATCGAATGCGGCGCGCAGTGTTCCGGGGGCAATTGCCAGGTCGACTGGCAGGACATTCCGGACATGGCCGATATCGGTTATCCGATCGTCGAAGCGGAGCCCGACGGTTCTTTCACCGTCACCAAACACGCGAGCGCGGGCGGACGTGTTCACTCCGACACGGTGAAGGAACAGCTGCTCTACGAGCTCGGCGATCCGAAGCGCTACATGACACCCGATTGCATCGCCGATTTCACGACGGTGCAACTCGCGGATGTGGATCCCGATCGCGTGCGCGTCACCGGCATTCGCGGCGGCCCGCGTCCGCTCCACGCTCAAGCTTTCGATCAGCTACGCGAATGGCTGGAAGGCCATCGGCACACTGGTCTACAGCTGGCCGCAGGCGGTGCAGAAAGCTCGCGCGGCTGATCGCATCGTGCGCGAACGCCTGGCAACGGCGGGTTTGGGCTTCGACGAGATCTACACCGAATTCTTCGGCCTGAACGCGTGTCACGGTTCCGCGGCCCCGCCGAATCCGGATCCGCCGGAGATTCAGCTTCGCATCGGCGTGCGAGGCCAGGATCGTAAGGCGGTCGACCGCTTCACGCGCGAATTGATTCCGCTGGTGCTCAATGGACCTCCCGGCGCAACCGGCTTCGGCGAAGGCCGTCCGCCGGTGCGCGAAATCGTGGCTTACTGGTCGGCGCTGATTCCGCGCGAGGAAATCACGACGCGCGTGGAGGTGATCTCGTGAGGAAGTCGCTGGGTGCGATCGCGCACACGCGTTCCGGCGATAAGGGCGACACGTCGAATATCGGCGTCATCGCTTTCCAGCCGGAACACTATCCGGTGATTCTGCGGGAAGTCACTCCCGAACGAGTCAAGGAGTTCTTCGGCGAGCTGGTGAAAGGCGAAGTGGAACGCTTCGAGCTACCCAACCTCGGCGCGATCAATCTGTTGCTGCACGAAGCGCTGGGCGGCGGCGGCACTCTCTCGCTTCGGATCGACGCCCAGGGCAAGACCTACGGCGCCGGCCTGCTTCGGATGGAGATCGAAGTTGATTGAAACCGCTTTGATTGATATAGCCCGGGAAGATCGCGTCCTCCGGATTACGTTGAATCGTCCCGAAAAGCGCAATGCCCTGAATCTCGAGCTGTGTCACGAGTTGGTGAATGCGTTCGCGAAAGCGGATGCCGACCGTTCCGTGGGAGCCATCGTACTCAACGCCAACGGTCCCGCCTTCTGCGCCGGCATGGATCTCAAAGAGACCGTCGACGTCGATCAGATTGAGCTCGCCGGCATCCACGAGCGCCTCTTCACCAACATCCACCGCATTCATACGCCGGTGATCGCGGCGGTGCACGGCGCCGCATTTGCGGGGGGAACAGGTCTCGCCGCGAATGCACATATCGTGATCGCGAAGGAGGATGCCCGCTTCGGTCTGACCGAGGTTCGCATCGGACTGTGGCCAGTGCTCATCTTCCGCGCGGTTGAGCACGCCATGGGCGAGCGCCGCTCGGTGGAATTGAGCCTAACCGGCCGCGAATTCAGTGCGGCTGAGGCTCTCGATTACGGGCTCGTGACGGAAATTGCCGAAGATCCTTTGAAGCGCGCCACCGAACTCGCAATCCAACTGGCGAAGAACAGCCCGGTCGCGATTGCGGAGGGTTTGAGCTATGTCCACCAGATTCGCGGGCGGGACTGGGAGCACGCGGGGCGGCTGGGCCGTGAGATCCGCGATCGCCTTCTTTCGAACGATGACTTCAAGGAAGGGTCGCGCGCGTTCCTGGAAAAACGGTCGCCTGTCTGGCCGTCATTGAAATCATAATGGCAGCGCTAAAGAAGAAGATCTGCCTGTTGGGCTCGTTCGGCGTGGGCAAGACCAGTCTCGTCGCGCGATTTGTCCACAGTATTTTTTCGGACAAGTATCTCACTACAGTAGGCGTGAAGATCGACAAGAAAGTTCTCAGCGCTGGGTAGCGACGAAATCACGCTCATGATCTGGGACATGGCCGGCGAAGAAGACGGCGCACCTGTCAAGCTGAATCAGGTTCGCGATGCCTCGGGGTATTTGCTGGTCGCGGACGGCACGCGGCGCAAGACGCTCGACATCGCGCGCGATATCCAACAGCGGGTGGAAAATGAGATCGGCAAGCAGCCGTTCCTTCTGCTCGTGAATAAGGCCGACCTGCGCAACACATGGGAGATCAAAGACTCCGAATGGAGCGAGTTGACCGCCAGCGGCTGGATCGTGCTGGAAACCAGCGCCAAGACAGGAGAGCATGTCGAAGAGGCATTTCTTGCCCTCACATCCAGTATTCTGAAGGCGCGGAATGACTCCTCATCCGAAGACGACGACTGACGATTCGGCGTTGCGCGACCTGCCGGCCGCCCTCGACGTCGCCGTCTTCGAGCAACTGCCTGACGGCCTTTTCCAGCCAATCGGACAACTTCCGGCGTGGCTGCCGATTTCGGGAGGCCTTCCTCTCGATCTCGCCGAGGAATTCCCGATGCTCGAATTATTTCTCCCCGATTTCATCTCGGTCTGGGATTCAGGTGCACCTGCGAAGACCTCCGACACATGGACGGAAACCGGACCCGACGGCAACGACCTTTATCTTGAAGCTATCGCCGCGGCTGTGGAGAAGCGCCGCTTCCTGACTCTACGGCGCCTGCCGAAGGAACGCCACACCTACCAGCAACTCGCGCATGACTTCGAACTGGCCGAAGCAAGGGCAGAGCGGGCGACTCGTGCCAAGACCGACTTTCTCAACACGATGAGCCATGAGATCCGCACGCCGCTGAATGCGGTGATCGGAATGGCGGATGTGCTGGCGTCGACTCCATTGACGCCGGAGCAGCGGAAGTGCGTGGAGGTTTCGCAGCGCAATGGCGTCGCGCTACTCACCCTGGTGAACGACATTCTGGATCTGGCGAAGGTCGAATCCGGGCCATGTCGAACTCGAATCGACCGATATGGATCTGCGCGAGGTTATTGACCGCGCGATGGAAGTCGTCGAGGGCCGGGCCGCGGCCAAGGGCCTGGCGTTGCGCCAGAGTCTCGATCCCCGCGTGCCCGTCTATCTGATCGGCGACCCGAACCGGCTTCGCCAGATCATCATTAATCTGCTCGGCAACTCGATCAAGTTCACGGAGAAGGGTCATCTCGAAGTGCGGGTTGAGCCGGACCCCGATAATAACGGCCCCTGCTATTTGCGGTTCGCAATCGCGGACACGGGCATCGGAATCCCCTCCGAAAAACTGAACTCCGTCTTCGAGAGCTTCACCCAGGCCGACAGCTCGACGACGCGCAAATACGGAGGTACCGGGCTCGGCCTTACTATCTCCAAACAACTCGTGGAGTTGATGCACGGGCGCATCCGGGTGGAGAGCACGATCGGCGTGGGCAGCACGTTCTTTTTCACAGCAAAGCTTGGCGTGCAGGAGGATCAGACCGAGCGGGCGATATCCGCCGACATCGCCGCTGATTTCGAACACGGACATCTCGCGACTCCGCATCCTGCTCGCCGACGACTCGGAAGACAATCGCTTCCTGATCGTCTCTTACCTGCCGAAGAACGGGCAGCGTGTCGACATAGCCGAAAACGGCGCCATCGCAGTCGAGCTTTTCCAGAAGAATCGCTACGACGTGGTTCTGATGGATGTAGAGATGCCGGTGATGGATGGTTACGCCGCAACACGCGCGATCCGCCGCGTGGAACGCACGACCGGCGCCCCGGCGACGCCCGTTCTCGCCCTCACCGCCCACGCCGCTCGCCGAAATGGCCGCCAGCGCATTCGAGGCCGGCTTTACGGAACTGCTGACCAAGCCAATCCGGAAAGGAACTCTGCTCGAAGCTCTGGGCCGGTACCAGCCTGTTCACTCGCCAGACGCACCGCCTGCCCGCGAAAGAGTGCTCGTCGAGCAGGGCATGGAAGAGGTCGTGCCGAGATATCTCAACAAACGCCGTGCGGAAATCCCTGTCTATCGCAAGGCACTTGAGGATGGCAATTTCGAAGCGATCAAGAACCTCGGACACAAAATGAAAGGCACAGGCGCAGGCTACGGATTCCCGATCCTGACCGATCTGGGAGACGCGCTCGAAAGCGCCGCCAAACGCGCGGATGCCGCCGAGATTCAGGTGAAAACCGACCAGCTGGAACGTTATCTCGATGTTGTCGAATTGGAGTACAGTAGTTAGACATTCATGCTGCTGCGATTCTGGGGAACGCGCGGTTCCATCGCGACACCCGGTCCTTCGACGATCCGCTATGGCGGCAACACCTCCTGCGTCGAAGTGGTGACCGACTCAGGCGCCCGATTCATCTTCGATTGCGGCACCGGCGCGCGCCCTCTGGGTGGCTACCTGCTGGCCAACGCACCCAAACCGATCGAGGCGACCATACTCCTCAGCCATACTCACTGGGATCACATCCAGGGATTTCCTTTCTTCGCGCCGCTTTTCGTCCCGGGAAACCGTGTGACGGTCTGCGGACCGCAGGGTGCCAACAGTACGCTCCCCGAAGTTCTTTCCGGGCAGATGGAATACACATATTTCCCGGTGGAGCTGAGCCAGCTGGGAGCGGAGATCACGTACCGCGATCTGCGGGAAGGCACACATGACCTCGACGGCGTTCGCGTTTCCGCTCAGTTCCTGAATCATCCCGCTGTTGCGCTGGGTTACCGGATCGAAGCCGACGGCGTATCGGTGCTCTACCTCTGCGATCACGAACCATACTGGGAAAGCCTCTGGCGATCGGATGCAGAACCCGGCAAACTCGAATCCATTCTGCACGAGGGCGACCGGCGCCATGCCGCGTTCATGGAGAACGCCGACGTGGTGATTCACGATGCGCAGTACACTCCGGAAGAGTATCCGGCGAAGAAGAACTGGGGCCACAGCACCTACTCCTACGTGGCCGGGATCGCCGCGGCCGCCGGCGTGAAGCGCCTTTTCCTGACCCATCACGATCCCACGCACAATGACGATTTCCTCGATCGCGTTGAGCAGTGCGCTCGGGAAGTCGCGGCCCGTCTCGGCTCGCCCATCAGGATTTCGTGCGCGAGGGAAGGTTACGAAGAGCGCGTCGAGCGCAGCCTCGTGCAATCCATCGCCGTCAACGAGGTCATGGCTTCGGAACCCGCTCCCGTTGGCGAGCTCACGATCCTGGTTATCGACGACGACGAGGATCTGCGCTTTCTCGTCCACAAGACGCTGTCGAAGATGGGTCACCGTGTGATCGAAGCCGAGGGCGGCGACGAAGGCTTGAAGCTCATCCGCAGCGAAATGGCTGATCTCGTGCTTCTCGATCTCGTCATGCCCGCGCCTGATGGTTACGAGGTGCTCAAGGCGCTGCGCGCCGATGCTGCAACCCGCGATCTCCCGGTTGTGGTTCTTACCGCGCATGGCGACGAAGAGAGCGCACGCGCCAGCTTCGAACTGGGCGCCACCGACTTTCTGAACAAACCATTTACGCCGCCGCAACTTGATGCGCGTGTGCGATCCTGTTTCTCGCGCGCCCACGCCGGGAAACGTTAGAAGGAACCATGAAATGAGCCACACAGAGCAGCCCCTCGCCCCCATCGAAAGTGACGGCCAGCCGCAGGTCCTGCGCGGCGGCGCCGGCAATGTGGATAAGATCCGCGACATTCTCTTCGGATCGCAGATGCGCGACTATGAATCGCGCTTCGCCCGCCTGGAAGAAACGTTGGTGAAGGAAACGGCGGAGATTCGCGAAACCAGCCGCCGCCGTTTCGACCAGATCGAGGCTTACATCAAGAGGGAGTTCGAAGCCGTACAGACCCGGTTCAAGACCGAGCGCGACGAGCGCCTGGACACCGCCAGCCTGCATTCGCGAGAGCTCAAGGAACTGGGCGATTCGCTCAGTCGACGTATTCGGGATCTGGACGACCGCAGCTCCAGCGTGGAGCGCGATCTGCGCAGCCAGTTGATGCAGCAGGCACGCGATCTCACCGACGACATGGCTCGCAATCATGACGAGATAGCGACTCTGCTCGACCGGCGCGTCCGCGAACTGAGCGACAGCAAGACCGACCGGGCCGCTCTGGCAACGCTTTTTACCGAAGTAGCGCTGCGTTTGAGCGATCAGTTCCGCATACCTGGCTCGGAGGAATAAATGCCGGAGCCGACGCCGGACCGGGCGGCGGACCAATCAGTAAACGGTTCCAGCTCTGCGGAGTTCGCCCAGTTACGCGACCTGCTGGTCGGCCCTGAGCGCGAACAACTCGCCGAGATCGAGGAACGCATCAGTAACCCCGAGAGGCGCGCCCGGGATCTCGCGGAAGCGCTTCCGGGCGCCGTCAGGAATGCACGGAGCAAGGCGCTGCGGGATGCCCTTGAACCAATTTTCGAGAAGACGTTCCAGAGTTCCGTCCGCAAACATCCTAGGGATCTGGCGGATGCGATTTATCCCGTGATCGGGCCGGCCATCCGGAGCTCTATTGCCGCGTCGATTCGGGATTTCGCCGAGAACCTGAACCAGATTGTCGAAAAGAGCGCGTCGTTTCGCGCCATCCGCTGGCGGATCGAAGCCCGCATGACCGGGAAATCATTCAGCGATGTTCTGCTCACGCGAAGCCTCCTCTACCGGGTGGAACAGGTTTTTCTGATTCATCGCAAGAGCGGATTGTTGCTGCAACACGTCGCCGCCGAAGATGCGGTTCTGAAGGACGCGGACATGATCTCCGGCATGCTCACGGCCATCCAGGATTTCGTCAGTGACTCGTTTGCAGAGGGCGGGCAGGATCTCGAAACCCTGGACATCGGCCGCTTCAAGCTTTGGATACAGTATGGGCCGAAGGCGATGGTGGTGGGCGCTGTCAGTGGCACCGCGCCTGCGGGTCTCACCCAGGTGTTCCGCAACGCGGTGGAAAAAATACACCAGGAATTTTACGCCCAGCTCGATGCCTTCAAACAGGACGATCTCAGCGTGTTCGATGAAACGCGTCCCATCCTCGAAGCCTGCCTGCTCGGGCAGTCCGCACCTGATAAGAGGAAGCATCCGGTGGCCGCATGGGCGTTCGCGGTGTTGGCCGTGCTGCTGATCGGTGGTTTCATCTGGTATCGCATCCACGAGCACGGGAAATGGGACCGATACTTCGCCGCGCTGAAGAGCCAGCCGGGCGTGGTTGTTACGGACATTGAACGGAAACCTCCCGGGTATATCGTTAGCGGCATGAAGGACCCGAAGGCCAGTGATCGGCCCGACCTGCTGCTCGCCGAGGGTTTGGATCCAAAGACCGTTCGCTATCAATGGCGGCCTTTCCTCGCTCTCGACGAGCCCTTCGCACGCGATCGTCAAAATGAGGCGTTGCGGAACCGGGTCGAGAAGCAACTGATCCGGTTCGAGGTTGACAGTTCGAAGCTTGAACTCGCCGAAGCGGACAAGATCGCGGATATTGTGGAAGTGCTGCGCGCGAACCCGCGGATGAAGGTCGCGCTCACCGGGCGCGCGGACGAGACGGGTAGTGCGGCACGCAATCGCAGCTTGTCTGAAGCGCGGGTGGCTCACGTCATTGAGGCGCTGGTTGCCGAGGGCGTCAGCGCAGACCGGCTTGAGCAGGTCGCGCTGGGCGACACGAAGCCTCTGCACACCGGAGCCTCGGAATGGGACCGTGCGGATAACCGGAGCGTGTCGTTACAGGTGAAGTGAAAGATTACACGACGTCCCGAGCGCAACCGCCGCTCTGGAGACTCAGACTGATTAGGCAGTTTCTCCGGGAGGCAGCGAGATTTGGGTTTGTAGCACCACAAACTTCGACAGCCCCTCTGTGGATTCAGTGCCGTATGGATTTGCAGTAATCGCACAATTTCGATCGCAAGGTCGGCAACCTCCAGAATCATGTCTCCATTGGCTATTTCATGCCCGCTTACCAGATTCTCCGCACGTGGTACGCGTCAAATACCCGCTCGTTGCTGACGATGGGCATGTTCTCCGCCTGAGCCTGCGCGATCAGCATCCGATCAAACGGGTCCTTATGGTTCCCCGGCAGCAAGCCCGCGCGTTGCCCGTGTTCCACCTGAATAGCGAGTTCGGAGAATCCGAGTGCCTGAATTCTCGCGGGAAACTCAGCCGTAAAAGCCTCGAATCCCAGCAGCTTGCCGATACGCACTTTAGTGCTCAATTCCCAAGCCGAAGCGGCGCTGACGAAGACCTCGGACTCAAGCGAAGACAAAACGAACCGCGCCTTACGGGAGAGCTTCGGATCGTCGGTGGCCCACCAGATGAGAGTATGCGTGTCGACGAGAACGCGCACCGGGCTTACTCCCATTCCGAAAGTTCTTCGGCCGGTAGCGGCTCAAAGAAAGCCGACCCGAGCTCAAATTCACCTTTGAACATTCCCGGTACGCGCCTCTTCGGGGCCTTTTTGACCGGCACCAGCCTCACAACGGGTTGCTTCCCCCGCGCAATCACGATCTCTTCGCCCCGCTCAGCCCTTTCAATCAGGCTGGAGAGATTGGTTTTAGCGCGATGGATCGTTGTAAGCAGCATGCTGGTTGACTAACATCATATTAGCTAACCGCTGACTGTGTGTCTACGGGAATGGAACGCCGACCGCTTCCACGCGTCCGACAAACAAGCGTGCCGAGGCTCGGCCGAGCCCGATCGGCATCCTGACCACAAGATCTTGTGGAAGTTGTGAGGAAAACACACTATGGGGTATAGTTGCTACTTTACTTTGCCCGAAACCGGGGTTAGCATGGGACGTAAGAATTGAGAGGTAGCGTTTGCTCAAGCTAAGGAAAGTCGAACTCCAGGGTTTCAAGTCGTTCTGCGACCGCACGGAACTGCGCTTCAACGGAGGCGGAATCGCGGCCGTCGTCGGCCCCAACGGCTGCGGCAAATCCAACCTGAGCGACGCCATCAGCTGGGTGCTCGGCGAGCAGTCCGCCCGCAGTCTGCGCGGCGCCCGCATGGAAGATGTCATCTTCGCGGGAACCAAGGCGCGCAAGCCGGTCGGCATGGCGTCGGTCACGATGGTGCTGGTCGACCCGATCGCCCAGGCAGCGCCCTCCTGCGCCCGCGGTCGAAACCGTGGAAGGCGAGGCCCCGAAGGTTCACGAAATCGCTCCCACTTCCGGCAAACCGGGCGAGGTCACCATCACGCGGCGGCTGTTCCGGTCGGGCGAGAGCGAATACCTGATCGATGGCCGCCAGGCACGCCTGCGCGACATTCAGGACATCTTCATGGGCAGCGGTCTCGGCCCGGAAAGCTACGCGATCATCGAGCAGGGGCGCATCGGCCAGATCCTGTCCTCGAAGCCGCAGGACCGCCGCTCCGTCATCGAAGAAGCCGCGGGCATCACGAAATACAAGAGCCGGCGCCGGCTGGCCGAAGCCAAGCTCGAAAGCTCCAAGCAGAATCTGGCGCGCGTGTTCGACATCCTGGAAGAAGTCACGCGCCAGGTCAATTCGCTCAAGCGCCAGGCGTCCAAAGCGAAGCGCTATCAGGAACTGAAGGGCGAGCTCGAAGTCACAGCTCCGCACCGTTCTCGCCGGACGCTACGTTTCGCTCAAAGCCGAGACCGAGAAGGCGGCAGCGGCGCTCGAAACCGCGTCGGCGGAACTCAAGGATCTGACCGTTCAGACCGCGGATAACGATGCCGCGCGCCAGAAAGCGCAGGAGGTCTTTTACGCTCTCGAAGCGCAGTTGACCGATGCGCGCGACCAGTCTCGGCGGCGATGAATCTCGAAGCCGAACGCACCAAAGGGCGGCTCGAAGCGCAGGTACGCGAGGCGGCGGATATCGAGCAGCGCATGACGCGCGCCGATCAGGAATCGAGCGATCTCGAAGGCCGCATCGGGCACAACGAAACAGAACGTACGCGCGCTGGCGCAAAGCGTCGCGGAACTCGAGCAGGAAATGCAGGAGGTTCGCACCGGCCTGCTCGAGAAGAACCAGGCGCGCGATGCCATTCAGAATCGCGTGCGTGAGGCCGAGAAGACCATCGAAGCGTCGCGCTCGGTGATTCTCCGTTTGCTCGGCGAAGCGTCGACCATCAGGAACCAGATCGCTCAGGCTGACACCTATCTCGCGGGTATCGAGCGTGAGCGGGCGCGAGTCCAGAAGGAAGAAGAAGTCGGCGCGGCCGAGATCGATCGCCTCGCGGTCGTGAAGGAGCAGCTCTCCGAACGCATCGCGCAGCGCCAGCTCGAAATGCAGAGCGTGATTACGGACCGCCATCAGACGGAAGACAGGCCTCAGCGCGAAGCGCGGCGCGATGTCCGAGTTGCGCCAGCAGATCGACCAGTTGCGCGCCGAATGTTCACGCCTGCGGGCCAAGCGCGAGTCGGTCGAAAACATCCTTTCGCACCACAGCTACACGACGGAATCGACCAAGAAGCTGCTCGCCGCTCTCGAAAGCGGGCGCGCCGGCCAGTTCCGCCCCGAAGGCGTGCTGGCCGATTTCATCGAAGTGGATCCGGCATGGGAGCGCGCGGCGGAAGAGTTTCTGCACGACGAGCTCGAATACGTGGTGGTGCAGGACTGGAGCCAGGCCGAGCAGAGCATGAACCTGCTGCGCGCCGAACTCGAAGGCCGGGCGACGTTCCTCGTGGAAGGCGGCCCGGTCGCGGCCGAGCAAGGAAGCGGCCAGGGACCGGAACTTCCCCGCCTCGCCGATCTCATCAAATTCACCAACGGGCTTTCCGGCCAGACGCGCGACCTCTTGCCGCGGCTCTCCAGCTGCTATCTGGCGAGCGATCGCGAGCAGGCTCGCGGCATGGCGGAGGCTTATCCCGACCGCAATTTCCTGCTCGCCGACGGCCAGTGCTACAGCGGCCGGATGCTCACCGGCGGCCGCAAGAAGGCCAGCGGACCGCTGGTTCTCAAGCGCGAACTGCGTCAGTTTGCGGCACAGTTGCAGGAGCAGGAGAGCGCACTCGCCGCCAGGGTTCGCGATCAGGAGTCGCTGCAGCAGGAAACCACGGCGCTCGAAGCCGAGCTCGAACGGCTGCGCCAGCTGCAGCAATCGAGCGAAAAGGAAGCCGTCTCGCTCGATCACGATCTGCGCCGTGCGTCGGAAGAGATTCATCGCGCGAACTCCCGCATTTCGGTAGCGCGTCTCGAACTCGAGCGCCTCAAACGCGAGGAAGAGCGCGCGCATGAACAGCGGACGCAGAACATCACTCTGGTTGAGCAGAAGGATGCGGAGCGCACGGATCGCGAACAGGCTCTCGAAGCCATGCGCGATCAACTGGATGCAGCGCAGGCGGAAGCGCGCGGCATCGGCGAGGAGCATTCGGTGCTGCGCGCCAAGCTCGCCGCGCTCGAAGAGCGGCACCGGGGCGAGCGCGCGGCACTGGCGCGTCTGGAAAATCAGTACCGCGAAATGTCGGCGCGACGCGAGCAGATTACGCAGGAAGTGGCGCGGTGGGGCGAAACCCGCGCGCGCATTCTCAGCGAGAATATCGAGCTCGATCAGAAGCTCACCGCGCTCGCCGAGCAGGTCACAGCGGCCGAGCGGGCCGTGCTTGAGCTATCCGAGCAGGAGGCGCGTCATCGCGAAGGGCTTGCCGCGGCGGATGAAGTTCTGCGGGATCTCCGCGCCCGCATCGAGATCTGCCACGCACGCCGTTCCGAGATCGAGATCGAACTGACGCGCCGGCAGTCCGAACTGCAGTTCCTCGATGAGACCAGCCGCAAGGAATTGAACGTTGCGGTTGCCGAACTGGAGACGCCGGAAGACACATCCCCGGAGGTTCTCGGGGCTTTCGAAGTGTCGTACCAGGAAACCAAAACGAAGATCGAGAACCTGGGCGCGGTGAATCCGACGGCGTGGGAAGAGTATCAGGAGGCGCAGCAGCGCCACGACTTCCTCAGCGTGCAGCGCCAGGACCTGCTCGATTCCATCCGCGATACCGAAAAGGCGATTCAGGAGATCGACGAGTACTCGCAGAACCGCTTCTCCGAGGCCTTCAAAGCCATCAACGAGAACTTCAAGCAGGCGTTCCAGACGCTGTTTGGCGGCGGCTCGGGCGAGATGCACCTCACCGACGAATCGAACATCAACGAGAGCGGCATCGACATCATCGCCTCGCCTCCCGGCAAGAAGCTGCAGAACGTGCTGCTGCTTTCGGGCGGCGAGAAAGCCCTGACGGCGCTCTCGCTGCTGATGGCGATCTTCAAATATCAGCCCAGCCCGTTCTGCGTGCTCGATGAGGTGGACGCGCCGCTCGACGAAGCGAACATCGAGCGCCTGACCCGGCTCCTGACCGAGATGGCGATCGACACCCAGTTCATCGTGATCACGCACTCCAAGCGGACGATGGAAGCGGCGCAGGCCATGTATGGCGTGACCATGCAGGAAGCGGGCGTCTCGAAGCTGGTGAGCGTGAAATTCCATCACGCCAGCGGCGCAGCGGCATAAGCCCGCTTGTAAAGGCGTGTCAAAGCCTTGCGCCCCGGGGTAACCGTGCGCGCGAGGTGAACGCTCTACAATCAGACTGATGGACGAAAGCGCCAAGCCGCGTTACCTGCTGTTCAAGGCCTCGATTATCCTGGGACTGCTGCTGGGGCTGCTCCTTCTGGGCCAGACTGTGCTGACGTACCGGTATGTCCGCACGGGAATGGTCCGGATGGAGGCCAAGCGCGAAGCCGACCGCAGGATCCAGTCGCTCATCGCTTCGTCCCGTCTGGCCGGAAACCGCGACGCCGCGGCTTTTTACCCTGTCATTGAAGAGATCGTGAAAGGCGCGCCGCTGCAGTTCGTGTGGGTGCGCATTCTTGATCTCGATGGCGCCATCATCACACAGGCGGGAAGGCCCGAGTACGCTCAGGGGTACAAACCCGGCGAACTGACCAAAATTCTGCAGGACCGCGAGCGTCCGCCTGCCACCAGGAAGACGCCGGCCGGCACCATCCTGGTCGATCTGAGCACCATTCGCATCGGCGCCGCTCCCGCACGTGGCTCGCGGAAGCCGATGGTCTTCGGCGTGATCGAAATCGGCGTCAATATGGATGGCGTTTCGACACGATTCGGCCCTCTGCGCGAAAACCTGATTGTCGGTTGCTCGGCCGCGTTTGCGCTGCTCGGCGCGGTCATCGTTATCGGCCTTCGCTTCCGCCATTACCTGCGCAGCAAGCAGGTTGAAGAACAACTGGCCATGGCGCGGCGTGTGCAGTTCGATCTGCTTCCGCCCGGCAGCCTGCTCACGCGCGATATCGAGTTTGCCGCCCGATGCGTGCCCGCGTGGCAGGTGGGCGGAGATTTCTACGATGCGTTTGAAACCGGAGATCACCAGATCGCGCTGGTGCTCGGTGATGTTTCCGGTAAGGGGCTCTCGGCCGCGCTCCTGATGGGCGTGGTGCAGGGCGTGGTTCATGCGAGCAACGGCACCGGCGTGCCGGCAAACCACGAACAGAGCATGGAGCGCCTGAACCATCTGCTCTGCATGAAGACCGCGCGGGAGCGTTTCGTCAGCCTCGTCTGGTGCTACTTCGATCCGGTGAACTCCGTGCTGCGTTACATCAACGCGGGGCATCTGCCGCCGTTGCTGATCCGCAAGAATGACGCGGGCAAGTTCGAAGTGCACAAGCTCGACCAGGGCGGCGGACCGGTGCTTGGTTTGCTGCCGGGCGCGACCTACGAACAGGCGGGGATGTCGGTGCTGCCGGGAGATTTGCTGGTCGTGTTCTCTGACGGAATTCTGGAAGCGGCAAATTCGAATGACGAGGAGTTCGGCGAGGAACGGATTCTGCCTGCGGTCGAAGAGAACTGGGCCGGATCCCCCACTGAGATTTGCGATGCAATTCTCGCGAAGGTGCGGGTATTCCTCGGCAAGGAACTACCTCATGACGACCAGACCCTGATGGTCGTGCGCCTGCAGAAGGTGCCGACAGCCGCCGGTCACCACGATGGCGTAACGACGGAAGTTCCAACGACGGGCGAGATCCTGACGCGCTAACAGCCTGTTGACGCGATACTTGCTGAGCCGCGACCGCGAGGGAGCGGTTTCTATTACGGAATTGTTCCCCGGCGCAGCGCCGCTCACGGCGGGGAACATCGCCGGATCTCGCATCCAAACCAGCATGCACTCCACCATTTCAACTTTGAGCGGGTTCTTCCTGCTAAGAAATCGCGCTCGGGCTTTGGCGGCACTCACCTGTTCGCGGCACGCGCGGCGCACGTGAGGATGCTTTTCGTAAATTTCGCTCAACTCGCGAAGCGACGATTCAAGTTGATCCAGAGTATGCTGCCGAACGCCGCACCAGGGGTGCGCGATCGGAATGCCGGCGCCGCGAATCGTAGTCTCGGAAATATCGGGCAACGCAGCTCTTAACTCCACCCATTCCGACTCGCCGGTGATGTTGCAAGCCTCATGCTGCCAGGCAGCCGCACCATCTCCGATCCCAGTTGGCGACCAGGCCAGCCAGCAAAATCCGCCATCGAGGTTTCTCTGAATCTGGCAGTCGTCCTCGGCCCGCCTGCACCGGTTAAAACTGCGTGCCGCTGATTTACGCCGGGCGGCAATTCAGGAAACCCTCACTGTCCACCCGGTTAGTATTCTCACCATCGGATGGTTCCAGATCGTGTCGAATGCTCGGCGACGACCGCCTGAATGTCGTAGCGTTCACTTACTCATCCAATCCGGGCCCGAAATGTGATCCCACCAAACGTCGAAAGCTTCCGCCAGAACTTCTTCCAAAGTGATGGCTGAAAAACGGATCAACCGCGGGTCACTGATTCCCGGGCCTGCGCTCCGCACCCCCGGGACGTGGGTGGATCGAGCTCGTGGGTCAGACGCCCGCATCGAAGCGACTTCGAACTTACGTTCGGGGATGTTTGACCCTAAGCAGCACAGGACAGGCAAACCAGAACGCCAATAAATCCAGAGCCATTCCCAATCAATTGCATTCCAGGCACCTCGCACACAGTTCCAATCTGCGCGGGGCCGACGCGTGTTGCCGACGCGCCTGTCAGTGGCCCTTAGCCTTCTTTTCGATGTGGCCGTCGATCCAGCCCAGAATCAGGTCGGCCAGTTGCGCGTTGTTCTTATCCTGCATCAGCATGTGACTGTTGCCCTTGATGCCCATCGCGGGAAGTGACATCATCGTCGCGTCTCCACCGGCATCGTTCACCTGTTTGACGAACGTGTTGCACGACGCGAATGAGCCCGGCCACGTATTGAACCCACCCTGCACATCGCCCAGATGATCGCCGAACATCACGAGCGTCGGAATCTTTGCGAGCGTCGCAAGCTGTCCGGGAGCGAGCGTGGTTACGCAAGGCATCTCGATCGACACGATTCCGCGAACTCCGGACGGATCGATCATCGTGGCCTGCTCCGGGAAAAAATCCCGACTCCGAATGCCCTATCAGCACCGCGCCTTTCAGTTTCACGGCCAGCGCCGCCATGTTGGTCCACGTCGGATTGGGATTCGGCAGCAGATTATTCAGATCGGGAATCATCTGCTTGTAAAGCTCGTCGACGGACGCCATGGGAAACTGCTCGTCCGGAAACGCAGTGCCGTAGGTCGGTCCAAAGCGGAAGATAGCCCACGCCGCCTGATGGCTCGCGTCGAGAACATTCGGCAGGTCGCTCAGCGGCGCTTGTCCCGCTTTAACGGCGCTGAACTTCGTGGGATCGAAACCGGAGCGGGCGCGCGACACCTGATCGGCTAGATACACGGGGCGGCCTTTGCGCACGAAATATTCGTTCCAGCCCATGCGCCCGTCGGGCGTGGTTTCCCAGGTTTTGCTGCTCAGGCAGCAGCCGTGCACCATCACTACGGGAACGTGCCGATTGCCGTTCTCCGGGATCTGATACTGCACATACATCTGGTTGATGGTGATGTCGCCGCCGGCGAACGGATTCCCGCCGCGTCCCGGAGGGGCGCCGGACGGAGGAGGCGGTGGCGCAGGCAAGGCTTTGGTTTCCCCACCCACGAAGAAGCTGCCCTGCTCTTCGAGCACCAGAGGCTTCGGCTGTTTCTGTGCCGCGGCAGTTGCGACCAGAAAAGCCGCGAGGACAATCGCCAGTATCCCGCAACGAGTTTTCATGATTGAGAATGTTATCACCAGTTGGGGAGGTTTGACTCCCGGATGCGAGGTTCGCTAGAGCGGAAGACGCCGCATCTGATTGACCCACTCCTCGGCCTCCGAAACCTGCCAAATCACCAGAAGGTCGTCAATCACCTCCCCAATCGGCATCTTCGTCGGAACCAGGATCAGACCCGAACGCGATCGGTCCGCAATGAAATCCGGAAAATGATCTGGCATGGTTCTGACATCGTGGGTGACGATGATCCGGCCGCGAGCCGCGCCGAGTTCGAGTACCTGTGGGTCCTCCATCCTCTCCGGGATCACATTCTGAGGCAACTCGAAGTCGATCTGTGGCTCTCGCAGTAGAAGACCTGCGACTATCTTTTGGTTGAAATTGGCGTCAGCGAGGAAGCGGATCCTCAAGCCTGGCGGGGGGCCGCGTGTTCCCTGGCCTCGCGGAGTCGCACCGACAAAGCCTCAGGCAGCTCGGTCTCCTTCGTCTTCACTTCCTCCCAGTGCCGCTCCTGATCCCTCAGGTACGCGTCTACCTTCTCCCTGTTCTCAAGGTAGAAAATAATGGCTCCGTACACGCGAACCAGGGGGCCCGCCAACGGAAAGGATTGCAAAATTGATTCCGGCGATTCACCGTCTTTGAATGCGAGGACGATGCTGTCGAGCGCAGTGCGCGTTCCGGCGATGTAATAGCCGCCGTCCCGCTGCTCCACGTAGTCCTGCATGTTTTAGCCTCTCTTCAAGTTTACGAGGGCCTTGCCGCCCAAGACAACTTTCCTGGACCCCAAATAAGAAAAGCGATTGTTATCACTGGATGCCATTACTGAACTCCCTTAGAAACGCCCGCAGTTCGTCCCGAACACGCCGGAAGATTACCATCCGTTCTTCATCCGAGCCGACGTGCGGCGCGGGAGGATCGTCGAAGCTTCGGTGCAGTTGCTTCGCCGCGCCGAAAAACACCGGGCATGTTTCGCGCGCATGATCACAGACCGTGATCACGTAATCGAACCGCTGCCCCTCAAATTCATCAACGTTTTTGGAACGATGCTCCGAAATATCGATGCCCAATTCGCGCATCGCCGCGATCGCTTCGGGGCGGACAGCGATTGCCTTCGTACCAGCACTCTCCACATCGAACCGGTCTCCGGCATCATGCCGCAACAACCCTTCGCCCATCTGGCTACGAGCGGAATTTCCGGTGCAGAGGATCAAGACCCGTTTCTTGCCAGTCAAGCGGCCTCCTCTGAAATCGAAGGCAGCAGCCAGCGGAAAAGGAACGCTGCCGCCGCAGCCCCGATCAGTTGCGCCACGATAAACCCCGGCGCATCTGCCGGCCGTATCCCGGCAAAGTATCGCTTGCTGAACGCGCGAGCGTCACAGCCGGGTTTGCAAACGATGTTGACGCCGTGAACCAATAGGCCCCGGTGATGTAAGCGCCCACTGCAAATGGCACAGCGGAGGAGCGAAGCCGCGCACATCCGAGAATCACCGCGAGCAGCCCGAACGTCGCGACGCACTCGCTGAACATTTGCGCGCCCCCCGCCCTCACATGTCGCGAGGCGCTGAACACCGCCTCGCCAAACATCAGATGAGCGGCCGCCACGCCCGCGAAAGCCCCGGCGATTTGCGCCGCGATATAGCCAGGCACTTCATTCCAGCGCAACCCTCCCTGCGACGCTTCGGCGAGCGTTACCGCGGGATTGAAATGTGCGCCGGAGATCGGTCCGAAGGTGAGAATGAGCGCCACCAGCATCGCGCCGGTTGCCAGCGTATTGGCAAGAAGCGCGATCCCGACATTGCCACCAGCCAGCCGTTCGCCCATGATGCCCGAGCCAACCACAGCCGCCAGCAACAGCGCCGTGCCGATAGCTTCCGCAGCGATGCGGCGGCCAACCGTCATGCCGGTTTCACGGCGCGAATGAAGGCGCTCATAAACTTGCCTTGCACCTGTGGCGCAATCGCATCGACGTCAATGCCCTGCCCGCCTAAGAAAGCCCGCGCATCCTCGATGTCATAGACCCGCGTTGGCTCCATCTCGATGCCCTGAAAGCCGGCCGTCGCCAGTTTCCCCGCGTATTCGTCATCCCCCAGCGCCCCGGCGATGCAGCCGACCCACAGCAGCATGTTCCTCTGCACCTCCGCCGGCACTTCGCCGCGTGTGACCACGTCGGACACCGCGAAACGTCCGCCGGGCTTCAGAACGCGGAACGCTTCACGCAACACACGGTCTTTATCGCCCGAAAGATTGATCACGCAGTTGCTGATGATCACATCGACGGAATTGTCGGGGAGCGGAATCTGCTCGATTTCACCCTTGAGAAACTCGACGTTCCTAACTCCGGCCTTGCGCTGGTTCTCGCGGGCGAGGGCCAGCATTTCGTCCGTCATGTCGAGGCCGTATGCTTTACCCGAAGGCCCCACGCGCCGCGCCGACAGCAGCACGTCGATCCCGCCGCCGGAGCCAAGATCGAGGACCGTTTCCCCGGGATTGAGTTGCGCCAGCGCCGTGGGATTGCCGCAGCCGAGCGAGGCCAGCACAGCTTCTTCCGGCAAGGCGCCGGTTTGCGAAGCGTCGTAAAGGTTTGAGGTGATCGGGTCGCAGCAGCCATCGAGCGCAGCCCCCGCTCCGCAGCAGGAACTTCCTCCGGTATTGACCCGCAGCGCGGCCTGACCGTATTTTTCTTTGACGACTTCCTTAAGTTCCATGCTTTGTCTTTCCATCGCTCGCTCCTTCACTTGCACAGGCGCACAATCGCCTGGGGCTCGATTGCCTTGTTCCGCGTGCAGCACTCGGCGTAGAGAAACCCCAGCAATCCCTGCAGGACTTCCGCGTTTGCCGAATACCAGAGATACGTGCCCTCGCGCCTGACTTTCACGAGATCCTCATTCTTGAGCTTTTCGAGATGGTGCGAAAGCGTGGAGGCCGGAATACTCAGTTCGGTCCCGATGTCGCCGACAATCATGCCGTCAGGGTGCGCGGAAAGCAGCACGCGCATGATGCGCAGCCGCGGGCCGGCACCCATGGCGGAAAACATATCCGCAAATCGCGTGACTTCGTCCTCGGTTGGCTTCGATACCATAAATCTATTATTCCACAATAATAGAAATATGGAAACAAGGACATCAACTCATCGGGCCCGTGCTGAAACCGGTGCGGAAAATCCCTGGCCGCCGTCGATTTCTCTTGCTTGTACAAGTACGTCGCTGCGCTTCGATAGCAGCATGAATGCAAGCGTATGAGCGGTGAGCAGCATCGGGACATAAAGGGTTGGAATATAGATTCCGGCGCCGAACAGTCCCGGACCAGCAACCTGAGTGGCGCCCTTATAGTAAGCGTTCAAGAGATCGGCTGTGCCCCAAAGATTCGAGATCCAGACAACCGGTATGGCAAACGCCGAGAGCCGCGTGAGCATCGCAATGGAAAAAACCGCCAGCACTGCGGCCACGAAATCGCCCCACGCTATCTGGGCGCCGACCGCGGAGTTGAGTGCGGGAGATACGAATCCAACCACCATGAAGTTCATTCCCTCAAACCGAAACGCATGCACACATGAGAGGATTCGCAGCGCGTTGGCGCGCGGCAACGAACGAAGCATCGGCCATACATATAGACTGGCCACCACAAAACAGGCTACAAACGCGCCGATAACGCTCAGAACAAAGGGAAGGTTAAAGTTGTCCGGCATGACAATATGCTTCCTTTCTGCTATTGGTTCGCCGGACCGCCGCCGATCAGGACAGCCAGTGGGAGGAGCGGACCAACCGGAACATACTCATGATCCATCAGGTTCTCTTTCGACAGAGGCAGCGTGTCCATGATGGCGTGCGCTTCCTGAACGGTCTTCACGTCCAGAAAAAGGACCACCCCGCGCCCGTCGGCCCTTGAGTACCACTGGCGGACCCTGCCGTCGAGATAGAGCTTCACCGTAGCCCGGATCTCGGCAGGCATGACGTTCATGATATGCTCACGCGCCACTCCTTGTCTGGCAGTCAGGATGACCATCACTTCCGTTGTCCTGGCCGATGGCGCGATCGGGGGTAGCTGGGGTGTCTGTGACTGAAGTCTCGATGGCTCGGATTGCGCCATTGACGCCAACGGAAGGGACGCCGCCGGCAGCAGAGACATAAGTAAGGGGAACAGCAGTTTCATCGTTTTCCTCGATTCAGTTCGGTTGTTAGATTACATTTGTCATCTTATAGGGCAAATTTTTTAAGCCGCCAGTTTGCCGGCAAACGTTTCCAGATAGAATGACCGCGCGGCGGCCAGCGCGCGCTCACGGGCTTGCGGGTCTGCTATCGCCCGGGCCGCGACGAGCGCACCAGCCATTCCGGAGAACAGCGTGAAGGCGCGGCCCCGTTTTTCCTCAACCGTAGCGCCCGGAATCCACGGCAGCATGCGTTCGGCATAGGCCGACATCGAACGATGGATTCGCTTGCGGACCTCCAAAGGCTGCCGGGCGGTCTCCGCCCCCAAAGCAGCAATCGGGCAGCCGGCTCCGGGAGCGCTCAGGTGTTTTGCGCTCAGGTATTGCTCGATCACGGTGCGCAGTTCGGCGCCCTTCGGGGCAGCCTTGGCGACCGCCACCAGCCGGTTGCTCTGCTCCTCGAAGGCACGCGCGACCGCTGCTGCGTAAAGATCGCCTTTGCTCCCGAAATGGCGATAGAAACCGCCTTTCGTCAGACCGAGTTCCTTCATCACATGGCCGATGCCGTTCAACTCAGACCCGTGCTCCCGGAACGACCGCGCGGCCGTCGAGAGAATCTTCTCGCGGGTCTCGGCCTTCTGCTCCAGCGGGGTATCTCATGCCCATAAGATTACGATAGTAATCGAAAGGATGCAAGTCCTTTTCCGGAAACTCTGTACCGGACGGTGATGTTGGTACTCTTCCGGAGCGATGGCCTGATTGTTCCAGGCAGCAGATCAATTCCCCGTGGGTTTCTCAATTGTCTCAACTGTGATCACGTCCGCTGCCGCCCGAGAGCTCTCCATTTTCAGACCGAGCCGATCGAAGATCTGGTAAAGCGTCGGTCGTGCCGGGTCGGCGAACGCAAGATCCTCGGCGCTTGCCTCCGTTCCTGGCGGACGCGGGGGACGCGGACGCATGGGCACCCACTTCGGTATCGATATTGTAGAGTCCTTTGAGGCCGGTCCGGTCGAGTAATGGATGGTCGGTATAGTTGGAAACATCGACAACCACCTGCTGCATCGTGGCTGCTTTAGTGTGGATGCCCCGGCCCTGCCCGGCGCCGCCCGTATGACATTGCGACGGGTTCTCATCGCAATCCTTCGACTGCAGTTTCGACTGCTGCAGTTTCGGGCCATTCTTCGCGATGGTGAGCAAATAAACGGCCTGTTCCCGCATTTCGCGCCGGGCCTTGGGCTTGAAATGGTCGGCCAGGAGAGTGTGCAGCATGCCGCGCAGTTTCTCATCGCGCTCCCTTGGACTGAGACCCTTCGTCACGTCGGTGTCGGATTTGGCGTCGATGTCGAATACGGAATCGGGCGAATGCAGCCATGCCGGTCCGCCCGTGATCTGCTCACCCTGGAAGGGAACATTCCAGGCGAAGGCAATCACGACAAGTAGCGGAACGTTGGCGGATTTGAATTCTCCGCTTGGCAGGAATTGCGGAAGCGTACCGCCGCGGTCGCTTTGGGCATGAGGTTTGATCGAGACAACGTCGTACTTACCGGTTGATTGCGCGTGCAGCAGAGGCGTGACGTTTAATGTGCCGATCACGATCGGGGCGCCGATGGCGGTCAATGCCGCGGTGGTAAGCACCAGCTTACGCCCGGCACCGAGCTCTTTACTGACGCGATTTTTCATGATGACCTCGATTCGTCTCGCGATACTTGATCCGGCAATGCCTGATGGCAGGCAAGCTCAGCGGGATACGTCACGCCCGTGAGATTACGACAGTACTTCGCAAAGATGCAAGCCCGTTTCAGGAGGCTGTTTCAGGAGGCTCTGTACGAGATGGTTAAAGAGAGGGTGATGTTGGCAACGCTCCCGGAGCGATGGCCTGTTTACTCCTTAGCGACAGTTACGGAGTCGATTTTGCCACGGGTTGCTAAAATCCAGTCATGATCTTCCGCGTTGCGGCGTTGCGGATGTCATCCGTTTTTTGCTGCGCAGGCTTGATGTACGCGCAATCGGGCAATGATCCCACACAAGGCGCGCAGGAGATAACGACACACGACTCACCGGTTACTTTCAGCACGGCGGTAAATCTCGTGATGGTCCCGGTTGTTGTGCGGGATTCAAAGGGCCACGCCGTCGGCACCTTGCATCAGGAAGACTTCCGGCTTTTCGACAAAGGCAAGCTGCAGACCATCACGAGATTTTCTATCGAGAAAACAGGCACGCCATCCGCCCCGCCAGAAACATCCATCGAAACCGATGCGGGCGGAAATCCGCGGCCAAATCCCGCTGGCGGTCGCACCGCACAGCCGATCGCCCAGCACTTTCTGGCGTGGCTGTTCGACGATGTGCATCTTTCCTTCAGCGATATGGTTCGGGCTCGCGCTGCGGCGCTCCGAGTGTTGACGGAGCCTCTCGAACCGGGAACCCGCGTCGCCATTTATACGACTTCCGGACACGTTGCTCTGGATTTCACCGACGATCGGGACAGGCTCGCGCAAACCGTGAACCAGATTCGGCCGTTCCCCATGGTGGTCGGGAGCAAGGAGGATTGTCCTGCAATCGACTACTATCAGGCGGACCGGATTCTGAATCTGAACGACGCGGAGGCCCGGCTCGCAGCCGAAGTCAGCTACGTCATCAGGAGCGCGCCTCCGGGCGGCGCTGGAGGCGATCCTGCCGGTACGGTGCGCCGATCTTCCTGAATCTGCCCAACAACAGTCGGGAGGTCACGATATAAACGTAGTCGAGCATTTTTTCACTGCGGGAAATCTTTTGAGCGACTCCAGGTAGCGTAGCTCATCTCATCGCCTGCGATGGTGTACGTTCCTGTGGCCCAGCCTGCGGTTGGGCAACAGTTGGCGTCTCCAACGTTGTAGATTCCAAACGCGAAGGTCAAATCGTCGTCCTCAAAGTCCTGCATTAACCCCTTCCAGACTCCTTTATGGGGTGCCACTACAGGGGGCAGTCCCTGGGGCATGGCGATCGGGTTAAGGCCGCCCGATTCGATCCTGAATATCTCGTCCGTGTGCTCATATCCTGTGCCTGCCCAAAGCTTCATCACATGGAGGTACTCTTTACCCTGATAGTGAAACGCCTCTGCCGACAGCTGAACACCGAAGTCTTCACCTTTTTGCTCTTTTATGAGAAAGTGGCTCCCGCCACGTACGTTCCAGATTCGCAGCAGATCGCCGCGAGCTGTTCCACGGTGAAGAACCGTGAACAGTTGCGTGCCATCAGATGCGGTGGTTTCAAACTGATCCGATACCTCAAGTGGATACTTGTGGTCCGGATCTGCAGGTAGGTTGGCAAGAACAGCTTCACGAGAGCGGGGCTGCGAGGGGTCTATCCTGGCCAGTTGTTCGGTTTGGCTCTTCCGCGCCGGCTCGTCAATTTCATACTGAAGCAGGGCATCCATCGCTGCCTCCGAAACCTGCCGGAGCAGGATTTGTTGAGCCTTTTCACGAACCCTGACCGACGGATCATTTAGACCCGGGATACAGGCAGCTTCAATATCGGGCCCGAAGAGTTGCTTCCATCCCAACGCCTCCGCAGCGCGCGCCCGGATGTCGGAGTCTGCGCTCCTGAGAGCGCCAGTCAAGGCGGGAACAGCGGATCGGCCGGCATTGATCAAACTATATTCGGCCCACGCAGCGGCGGATGGGTCGTCACTTGCCAGTAACGGAATCCAATCGGGGATGCTCCCCGGTGGCTTACGCGCCTGCGTTATATCCACTCCGTCCATGTCGCGTATGACGGACTGAGCCTCCTCATCGACGATGCCAAGGCTCAGAATAGAAGCTGCTGTGCTCCGTCGAACCTGTTCATTAATGTCGCGCAACATGAGGCGCAGTCGCCTCAGGTTTTCAGGCTCAACAGGGCGAATGACTACAACCCCTTCTGCGGCAACCCCACGCACCCTCGCGTTGGGGTCATCGAGCAATTTCACCAACGCCGGGAGGGCTGACGGCCCGATTTTCGCGAAAGCCAACGCGATCCAGCGTGATGGCGTTTGATGAAGCAGCGCGACCAACCCTGGAACATAGGTGATTCGCTGCTGCTCTGGCAGCGCCGCTAACGCTCGGAGCCCCGATTGCCGCACGATCGGATCCTGCGAAAAAACTGTTGGAGGGAAACTTGACCCTGCAGATCGAGAGCCAGCCAAAACAAGGCAATGCCGGTTCTGGTTCCAGGGTTTGGCATCATCATTCGGCCCGCTGCGATTTTACCCGAAAACGTGGGCGCTTTGCTTTTTTCCCAACTGACGGTCGAAAAGCGTTCGGCGCGCCTCAATCGCGGAGTTTGCCGGGAAAGAAGGGCGGGAACCGGGCAGACTTCTGCCAGTGATTCGTAACGGGAGCCGCCGCTCGGATGAGTAACGCGCTAAATCACGGAAATGCGTGCCGATTCCGCCCGATTGGCCCCTCGCCCCACAAGCCAATCCTCGACGGCCGTTCCACCTCCGCTTCGCTAAGCGCTTGGCGATCTGCTGCTCTTCCGATTTTTCCCGAAAACGGCTGGAGTTTACTCCAGGGGCCTTCTGCGATCACAATTCCCTTTTGGCTTTCGTATCTGTGTTTTCAATAACCTGCAAACCTCGCGGACTCGAGCCCGATCTTCATCTGTTCTACTCTAGCCAGACGGTAGTCCCGCGTCGGAAAGCATAGTGAACAGATGAAGAGCAGGAAAAGGTTCGCAGAAGTCGGGTTCGTTTCGCAGAATTCCCGCGAACCGCGGTTGGCGACAGGTCGCCGCCGTTACCACCGCCGATGCACGAGCGGAATTGGGTTCGTTCTTTCCGTGGCCATTGTTCGAAACGCGCCGCAGCGCGGAACAACGAAAATTGGGTTCGTTTTGTCGCAGGACGAAAGCTGGCCTCGCAACCTGGGACGCGCGAAATGGGTTCGTTTTTTCGAATGCAGATCGAGCCGCGGGCAACAAGGGGCCGGCAGCGCGAAGAGCAGGCGCAACCAGTAAAGCAGACCAACGCCCGCAGACCGTTCCTCTCCACACGGCATCATCAAAAAAGAATAGCTGCTTCTACACTGGAATAACCGCATGAAGATCTGTTACATCGACGCCTTCTCGGGCCTCGCGGGCGATATGCTCGTTGCCGCCTTGGCCGACGCCGGCGCCGACCGCGAAACCATCTCGCGCGCCCTCGAGTCCTTCGCCATCGGCGCCACCATTCAATGGGACCGCGTCCAGCGCCGCGGCATCAGCGCGCTCAAGTTCCGCGTCGGTGTGACCGAACCGCCGAAGCATCGCCATCTCAGCGGAATCCTGAAAATGATCCACGCGGCCGACCTCCCAGCATCCGCAAAATCGAAATCGGAGCGCGTCTTTCGCGTGCTGGGCGAAGCCGAAGCCGGTGTCCACGGGGTCGATATCGAAAAAGTGCACTTCCACGAAGTAGGCGCGGTCGATTCCATCTGCGACATTGTCGGCATCTGCCTCGCGCTCGACCTGCTCGGCGTCGAGGCCATCTCCTGTTCGCCCATCAACACAGGCAGCGGCACCGTCAACACCGAGCACGGCGTGCTTCCCGTCCCCGCCCCGGCCACCGCGACCCTTTTACAGAACAAACCCATTTACGCGCGCGGGCCAGCTATGGAACTCACGACGCCCACCGGCGCAGCCGTCGTAGCGGCGCTGGCCAGCGATTTCGGCGCCATGCCGCCCATGCGCGTCCACGCCATCGGATACGGCGCGGGCGACAAGGATTTCAAGGAACACGCCAACGTGGTGCGGGTGATGATCGGCCAGGCGTCCGGCGCAGCCGAAGCGACCACGGTCACCGTGATCGAAGCCAATATCGACGATGCCTCGCCGCAACTGATCGGCTATGCCGTGGAGCGCATGCTCGAAGCGGGCGCGCTAGATACGCTGGTCATCCCCGCGCAAATGAAAAAAGGACGCCCCGGTGTGGTGGTTCAGGTCATCGCGGAACACGAGAAGCGCGAGGAACTGATCGCGATTCTGCTGCGCGAAACTACCACGCTGGGCGTGCGTTTCCATAGCGCCGAACGCCGTGTGGAGGCCCGCAGGCTGGTGGAAGTCAGCACCTCACACGGCATCGTACGCATCAAAGAAAGCGACCACGGCTTTGCGCCCGAATACGACGACGCGCGGAAAATCGCATACGCTTCCGGCGTCCCGCTGAAACAGGTGCTCGCGGAAGCCGCTCACGCATACTTAAAACAGAAATGAAATATTACTTAACGACGCCGCTCTACTACGTCAACGCCGCGCCACATATCGGCCACACTTACACCACTCTTGCGGCCGACACCATCAAACGGTTCAAGCGCATGCAGGGCTTCGACGTCGCGCTGACCACGGGCACCGATGAGCATGGGCAAAAGGTCGAGCGGTCCGCGCAGGCCGCGGGCAAGGCTCCGCAGGAATTCACCGACATCGTTTCGAATGAATTCCGCAGCCAGTGGGACACGCTTGGGATCAAGTACGACCACTACATCCGCACCACCGATCCGCGCCACCACGAGACGGTGCGCTGGCTTTTCGAACGCTGCAAGGCGAACGGCTACGTCTATAAGGGCACGTACACCGGCCAGTATTGCGTGTTCGACGAAGCTGTATGTGAACGACGCCAAGCCCGGCGACAACTGCCCGGATTGCGGCCGCCCCACCGAAACCGTCACCGAAGAAAACTACTTCTTCAAACTTTCGGCCTTCGCGGACAAGCTGCTGAAGCACTACGAAGACAATCCCGATTTCATCGGCCCGGAATCGCGGAAGAACGAAGTCATCAGCTTCGTGCGCGGCGGGTTGCAGGATCTTTCGATCAGCCGCACGACCTTGAAGTGGGGCATCCCGCTCGAAGAGAAGCACGTGGCTTATGTGTGGTTCGATGCGCTGATCGGATACATGAGCGCAGTCGCCGGGAACCAGTCTCTGGCCAGCCGATCTGCATCTCATCGGCAAGGAAATTCTGCGCTTCCACGCCGTCTTCTGGCCCGCGTTTCTGATGGCTGGCGATGTGCCGCTGCCGAAGCGCGTGTTCGCCCACGGCTGGCTGCTCTTCGAGAACGACAAGATGAGCAAATCGCGCGGGAACATCGTGCGCGCCGAGCCCATCCGCCAGGTGATGGGCCTCGAAGCTCTGCGCTACTTCCTGTTTCGCGAAGTGGTGTTCGGGCAGGATGGCAGCTTCAGCTTCGACGCGCTGGTGGGCCGCTACAATTCCGAACTCGCCAACGGCCTGGGCAATCTCGCCAGCCGCACTCTGACCATGATCAAGCAGTATCGCGATGGCGTGATTCCGAATCCCTCGGGCGCGCTGCATTCGCTCGAAGCTTCGGCCATCAAGGCCATCGACGCGGCGACGCGCGCCTTCGATGCGTTCGAATTTTCGCGCGGTCTCGAAGCCATCTGGTCGATGCTCTCCGACGTGGATAGATTCATCGTGGAGCAAGCTCCGTGGAAGCTGGCGAAAGACCCCGCCGCGTCACGGCAACTTGATGATGCTCTCTATGCATCGGCGGAAACGTTGCGCATCGCGGTTGCGCTGCTGCACCCTGTGCTGCCGGAATCGACCGCGAACATCTGGGCACAACTGGGCATGACACAACCCATCGAGTCGCTGGAAATCGCCAAACTCGGCTGGGGACAGTTGCCGGCCGAGCAGAAGATCGGGATGATCGCTCCGGTTTTCCCGCGCATCGAAGCGAAGCCCGCCATCGATCGCATGCGCGCGCTTGAAGAAGAGGAAACCGCGCGGCAAGGAAAGCTATTGGGGAAGGTCGCTGCCCAGCTCTCCTCGGGTGACATGCTGCCGCCCTCGCCGAAGGTCGATATCGAAGATTTCGTGAAGGTCGACCTGCGCGTCGGCCAGGTACTTTCCGCCGAGCCGGTCAAAGGGCGCCGACAAACTTCTGCACCTGAAGGTCGATATCGGTGAGCCGGAGCCGCGCACGATCGTCGCCGGGATCGCGAAGGCTTACGAAGCCGGAGAAGCTGGTCGGGCGCAAGGTGGTGATCGTCGCCAACCTGCATCCGCGGAAACTGCGCGGAATCGAATCGAACGGCATGATTGTCGCGGCCTCGCTCGAAGGCGGCGCGCCTGTGCTGGCGGCCTTCCTTGAAGACGTGCCGGTGGGCGCGCGGCTGAAGTAACGATGTTCACCGATTCCCACTGCCATCTCGACGGCGAACGTTTCGCCGCCGATCTCGATGCCGTGCTCGATCGCGCAGCCGCGGCTGGCGTCGACGCGCATGCTGTCGATCGGCACGGGGCGAAATCGACTGCGCCGTGCGCCTGGCCGATAAGTACGAACAGGTGTACGCGTCGGTCGGCGTGCACCCGCACGACGCGTCAAAGCTGACTGCGCAAACTCTCGACGATCTGCGCGCGCTGGCGGCGAATCCCAAGGTTGTTGCATTCGGCGAGATCGGCCTCGATTATCATTACGACTTCTCGCCGCAGGGAAACGCAGCGCGAAGCTTTCATCGCTCAGTTGAGGCTCGCCCGCGAACGGGACCTGCCCATCATGATTCACACCCGCGAAGCTTGGGACGACACGATTTCCGTTCTGCGCGACAACTGGCACGGGCGAGGGGATCATGCATTGCTTCACCGGCGATCCCGTACAGGCGCAGGAAGCGCTCGCGATGGGATTTCCATCTCAGCTTTGGCGGCGTGGTGACGTTCAAAACCGCGGAAAACGTTCGCGAAGCCGCGCGCATCACGCCTGACGATCGCCTGCTGATCGAGACCGACGCGCCCTATCTGGCGCCGATCCCGTACCGCGGCAAACGCAACGAACCGGCCATGATGGTCGAGACCGCGAAGAAGCTGGCGGAGGTCCGCGGAACCACTGTGGAACATATCGCCCGGATCACCACAGCCAACTTCGAAAAGCTGTTGGCGTCTCGCGTTACACTGAGGTTTCCGATGGCAACTGAGCGGGCAGGACAGGTCCTTTCGGCGAGCGAGATTTTCGATCTCGTGCGCGAGGATCTCGAAGAGGTCGAGAAGGCGATCAATGTGGAATCGCTGGCATCGGTCGAGACCGTCACGACCATCGGCCGGTATCTGCAGCAAAGCGGCGGCAAGCGGCTTCGCCCCGCGCTGCTGCTGCTGTGCGCGCGCTTCTCCGGCGGCGACGGCAAGTCCGCCGTCCAGCTCGGCGCGGTGGTCGAAATGATTCACGCCGCCACGCTGGTGCACGACGACGTGATCGACGTGGCGCAGACGCGCCGCGGCCGCCCTTCGGCCAACGTTCAGTGGGGCAATCACACCTGCGTGCTGGCGGGCGACTGGCTCTACATGCAGGCGTTTCAGGTGGCGCTGCGCGAGCGCAATTTCCACGTGCTCGACCTGCTGATCAGCCTGACCCAGATGATGGTGGAAGGCGAGCTGATCCAGCTCGACCGCATCGGCCGCATCAACATCACCGAAGCCGACTGCATGGAAGTGGTCGATCGCAAGACCGCCTGCCTCTTCTCCGCCTGCGCCAAGCTGGGAGCCGTATCGGCGGGCGCGGATACGGCGGCTGAAGAGAAGCTGGGCGAGTTCGCGTGGAATCTCGGCATGGCGTTTCAGCTGATCGACGACATGCTGGACTTCACCTCCCGCGAGCAGACGCTCGGCAAGCCGGTGGGCGGCGATCTGAAGGAAGGCAAGGTCACGCTGCCGCTGGTTTACGCGCTCGAAAATGCGACCGCGGCGGAGCGGCGCCAGGTGGAAACGGTGCTGGACGAGCGGACTTACGATTCCGCTCCCTTTGCCGAAATCTACTCGATGATCGAGCGCCGCGGCGGCATCCAGCGCACGCGCGAACGCGCTCAGCAGTTCACCGATCGTGCGCGCCAGCTTGTCGCGGAGTTTCCCGACAGCCCTTATCAGCGCGCGTTATGCACGCTCACCGATCTGGTTACAGAGCGGGACCGCTGAGAGAGAGCTGCCGGTACTCGGCTTCCGATTGCGCGGGCAATAAAACCCAGAGCGTGTAGATTCCGAGCGCCGTTCCGAAAGGGATGTCGAGCAGGCTGAGGAAGGCGAGCACGATGGCCAGCATGCGCGCCCAGGGCTGGCCCTCGAGCAGGCCCCATCCGGCTAACAGTCCGACAGCCGCAGCCGCAGAGCAGCACCATACCGATTGCGCGTAGCAGCGGGAGAATGAACGCCGGGCGCATCGGGCGGCAGGAAATTGGCGGCTACGTCCGCGCTCAGAACGAGAAACAGCCCAGGGATCAGACGCGTGATCACAGAGAGAACCATCCAGAAGATGGCGAGGAGTTTCAGGTTCGCGGCGATCCGATTCGCGGCCGGCATAGCCGCACGACCGCGGCGATCGGCTTTCCGCATTTGGAACAGAATTTCTGGCGGCCTTCGATTGTGGCGCCGCAACCATCACAGAACATTTCAACCTCCTAAAAGATCAGTTTTAACCCGAACTGCATCTGCCGGGACGAGGTAACGGTGTTGGTGATCAGGCCGGCCGTCGGGCTGATCGCGCCATTGGAGAATACGGTCGCATTCGGCGTGCCGAAATTGGCGCGGTTCTCGATATTAAAGCACTCTGCGCGGAACTCAAGGTTCACTCCGTCGCTGATCGCGAAGCGTTTGAAGAGCGAGAGGTCGAGTTCGCCCAGGCCAGGGCCGTTGTAGGGTGACCGACCGATATTTCCCCACGTACCAATGGTGCGGCAGCAGGAATGCAGCCGGGTTGAACCACTGGTTCGGATTTCCGGTGATAACCGTTCCCGTAAACCCGGGATTCAACGAAGGCCGGTCCGGGTTCCTGGTGTCGCCGTCGCCGGAACGATTGGTTCCCAACTGCGGAGTGAGCGGGAAGCCACTCAGTATGGTCGCGATTCCGTTCAGCTGCCAGCCTCCGATCAACTGGTGTGTGAACCCGGAGGAGTTCTTTCCGAAAGGAAGTTCCCAGGTGGCCGAGATGCTCGATTGCGCGGTGACGTTAAGCGCCGAGAGCCCCCAATCGCGAGGCAGATCGTACCGATCCAGAATCATCTGCGGCTGGTTGTTGCCCTGCGCGATGGTGAGCGCCGAGTTCATATCGAGGTTCTTCGACCAGGTGAAGTTGCCTCGCAGCTGGAGTCCGTGGCTCAGACGCTTGCTGAGGTCGACCTGCAGGGCGTTGTAACTGGTGTTGCCTTCGGTGTACCAGAAGAAGCCGGCACCCAGGTTGGGATTCGGCCGGCTCTGCACGGGAATGTATTGCATGTCCCTGGGACACCGATCCCTTTGTGGCGGCGTGGTGGCGGTGCCGCCCGAAACGCAGGTTGTAGTCTGGCAAATCTGCGAAGGAATGCTGTTGGGATCAATGCTGATCATGCCGTGGTATCCGTGCGAGCCGACGTAGGCGACTCGAAGCACGGTGCTGCCGGTCAGTTGCTGTTCCACGCGGAAATTCCACTCCTCGACCGTGGGCGTCATCGCGTCGGGCTGGACTCCCTGCGGAGCGACGCTGCAGGACGGCGGGTTGAACGTGGTGGTCACCGGAAGCAGCGGCAAGAGCGCGCCAGGACAGGATATCGAGCTGTTTGCGGGAGGCAGCGAATTCAGCAGAAAGCTGAGATCGTCGATGAGGGAATAGTAAGTGCCGAAGCCGGCGCGGACGGAGGTCTTGCCGTTGCCGAACACGTCCCAGGCGAGGCCGACCCTGGGCGAAAACAGCTTCGTCGCGTTGTTCTGCGTGAACGCGGAATTCGCCGATGATCGGCGTGGTGACCAGAGCGCCGGAGGAGTCGGTGACATAGTTCGACGCGCGTCCCGATACTTCATTCCAACCCGTGGTGAATTCGTGCCGCAGGCCGAGGCTCAGCGTGAGATTGCGGCGCAGCCGGATGGTGTCCTGAACGTACCAGGCTCCGAAGAGGCTTCTCCAGCCCAGTTCGTTCGCATTGGGCACTACCTGAAACGTGGTGGTGGTTCCCGCGAGGAAGGTGGTCAGCGATGCGAAGGCGGCAATTCCGGTGGTGCGCGATGCGGTGTTTTCGTTGTCCTGTATGCGCTGGAACCACACGCCGGCGCTGATCTGATGACGCCCTTTGGTCAGTTGCACGTCGTCGGAGAACGTAAACAGGTTTCTCCTGTTCCAGACGTTCGCCGCGTTATTCGGGCCGGCCGCGGTAATCGCCGCAGGACCGGTGGTGGTGTTGCCGCCTCCGATGGTGATGCCACCGGGGCCCTGGCCATTTACGAAAGACAGGCTCGGATCAAACGAGGTAAGCGAGACGGGATAGAGATTCCAACCCGCGCGGGAGTAACCGAACCGGACCGTGTTGAGCATGCTCGGCGACAGGATATGCGTTTCCTGGATGCTGGCCACCTGGTTGCGCAGAAAGGACAGGGAAGCAAAGAGGGGATCGGCCGCCGGTATGGTGCTGGTGCCGTCATCGATCGTGTAGGAACGGTCAGCGAATCGCGGTCGCTGATGGCGTAATCCGGTTCGAGTGGTCCCGAAGTCCTCACGGATGCTTTCACTGGGATGGTTGTAAGAGTACGCCGTTCCGCTGGGTATCGGGTTACCGCTCGCTACTCCGTTCACGATCGGTTGTACAAGTATTTCGGGGCCGTTGGCAACCGGCCACAGGTTGAAGTATTTCACCATGCCGGGGTTCACGCCGGCGCCCGACGAGGCGCGAGTGGTGGCATCGGGAACGACTGAGACGTTACTAAGCGCGAGCGACTGGCGAAAGCCCTCGTAGTTGCCAAACATGAACAGGCGATTTTTCTTCAGCGGTCCGCCCAGAGCGCCACCGAACTGGTTTCGGCGAAAGGGGGGAATGTCACCCTGATCGAAGTAGTTCTTGGCATCGAGCGCGCTGTTGCGGATGAACTCGAATACGCTTCCATGAAGCGTGTTGGTTCCGGACTGAGTTACCGCGATGACCTGCGCGCCGGACCTCTTGCCGTACTCAGCGGAGTAGGAGTCGGTGAGCACGTTGAACTCACGGATGGCGTCGATTCCCAATAACTCCCCGCTAACACCTCCGGGGGTGATGGCAAGCTGACTCGATCCGGTGTATTCGATGCCATTCACGAGGAAGAGATTGTCGCCGGGACGGCGGCCTGCGACCGAGAAGGTGTTGCCGTTGCTCGTCGTGGTGTTCGCGCTCTTGAGGGCGTAGCTGATGGCTCCCGGATTCAACGTGATCAGGTTGTCGAAACTGCGGCCGTTCAGCGGCAGATCCTTGACTTCCCGCTCATCGACCGTGCCCGCGGTGGATTCCGTGGTGATGTTGACGAGCGGGGCTGCCTCAATCACGTTGACCTGCTGCACTACGTTGCCCACTTCGAGACGCAGATTCGCGACCGCGCTGTTCGCCGACTTCGAGATTGATGCCGGTGCGAACCACAGCTTTGAAGCCGTTCTTTTCGGCTTTGATTTCCTGTGCGCCCAGCGGCAGCGACAGGAGTTCGTAGTTGCCGGAGTTATCGGTGACCGTGCTGCGGGAAGCGCCTGTTTCGAGGCTCTTCACGGTGATAGCTGCGCCGGAGACGCCGGCGCCGGACGGGTCTTCCACACGTCCGGAAATCGACGCGGAGACCTGCGCCCATGCAGGCAGCGACAAGCTCCCCAGAGCCAGACACACAATCAGATGGCGACTATTCATGCAAGACCTCTCATGCCCTGGAAATAACATCCAGCGTATTACATCGGAGTATAGTTGCGTCAGAGCCAGTAGAAACGAACGAGGAAGAGAGCGGTCAGCGCGTAGACCATCCAGTTGACTTCGCGGAAGCGGCCGCGGCAGATCCTGATCAGCGTCCAGGAGCAGAAACCGAAAGCGAGGCCGTTGGCGATGCTGTAGGTCAGGGGGATTGCCATCATCGTCAGGAAGGCAGGGATCGAGATGCCGGGATCGGCCCAGGCGATCTCGGCGACTGCGCGTCATCATCATGCTGCCAACGATGATCAGCGCGGGCGCGGTTGCGGAGTTGGGGATCGCGCCTGCGAGCGGCGCGACGAAGAGGGCAACGGCAAAGAGCAGTCCGGTTACGATGGCGGTGACGCCGGACCTGCCGCCGACGGCCACGCCTGCGGCGCTCTCGATGTAGCTGACGACGGTGGAAGTGCCGGCTGCGGAGCCGGCAACGGTCGCTATGGCGTCGCTGTAGAGAATGCGATTGATGCGCGGCACGCCATCGGCGCCCTGGAAGAGTCCGGCCTTCTTGCCTACAGCGAGCAGGGTGCCGACGTTATCGAAGAGATCGACAAAGAGGAAGACGAAGACGACTTCGAGCAGGCCCAGTTGCAATGCGCCGCGAATGTCGAGTTGCATGGCGGTCGAAGTGATATCGCGAACGCTGTAGGACGACGGTTGCCAGTGAACGGTTCCGGTGGCTATGGCGAGGGCCCAGGTGGCGAGCACGCCGATCAGGATCGCGGACTTGATTCCCGCGCCGATGAGAACCGCCATTACGAGCAGTCCGAAGAGGGCGAGGAGAACTTCCGGCTTGTGGAGATCGCCGAGCGTGACCGTGGTGGCTGGGTCCGGGATGATGATGCCTGAGTTGCGGAAGCCGATGAGGGCGATGAACAGGCCGACGCCCGCCGCGACCGCGGCATACAGTTCGGCGGGATTGCGCGGACGATCATCTGGCGCACGCCGGCCGCAGTGAGGATGAGAAACGCGACGCCGGAGAGGAAGACCGCGCCGAGGGCGACGCGCCAATCGACATGCATCTTGCCGACGACCGAGTAAGTGAAGTAGGCGTTGAGGCCCATGCCGGGCGCGAGCGCGATCGGGTAGCGGGCGAACGCGCCCATGAGGATGCTGCCGATGGCCGCGGCGAGGCAGGTGGCGGCGGTGACGCCGGCGATCGGCATGCCGGTTTCGTGGAGGATCGACGGGTTCACGAAGATGATGTAGGCCATCGTCATGAAGGTCGTGACGCCGGCCAGACATTCTGTCTTCCAGGTGGTCCCGAAGCGCGGCGAATTCGAAATAGCGTTCCGCCCGCTGAATAAACGGCATTACGAATGTTAGCGTGCGGCGAGATATTTCAGCAATGCGCGCAAGGCTTTGCCGCGGTGGCTGACGTCGAATTTCTTCGGGCCGTCAACTTCGCCGAAAGAGCATCCGAACGGTGGGTAGTAGAAGAGGGGATCGTAGCCGAAGCCGCCCGGGCCGCGAGGTGCGGGAAGGATTTCACCTTCCACTTCTCCGCGGAAGGTCTGATGCACTGCGCCGTTTTCGGCAAGCGCGATTACGCAGACAAATCGTGCTGTGCGATTTGGATTGCCTTCGAGGTTTCGGAGAAGCAGTTCGTTGTTTTCCTGGTCTGTTGCGTGCGGCCCGGCGTAACGCGCGGAGTAGACACCGGGCGCGCCATCGAGGGCATCGACAGCGAGTCCGGAATCGTCGGCGAAGAGGAGCCCGGGCGCGAAGCGGCTGTAATATGCCGCCTTCAGGCTGGCGTTTTCTTCGAAGGTCGCGCCGGTTTCTTCGGGAGGCGTGATGGTTTTGAGATCGGCGAGCGGTTCGACATCGATCGCAAGGAGTTCGCCGGCAAGCTGGAATTCGCGCAGCTTGCCGGGATTTCCCGTGGCGCAATAGACCTTCACCCCAGATCCGTAACGGCCTTCTGGATGGCGATCAGTTCGGCGATGCCGGCTTTGGCGAGCGCGGTCATGTGGCTCATCTGATCGTCATCGAAGCTCTGGTGTTCGGCGGTGGCCTGGTACTCGACGAACCTTCCTTTATCGGTCATGACGATGTTGGCGTCGACTTCGGCGCGGGAATCCTCTTCGTAGCAGAGATCGAGGATGGCTTCGCCGTTGAGCATGCCGACGCTGATGGCGGCCACGGCGCCGAGCAGCGGGGATTTCGAGATCGCCTTGTAGCGCAGCATCTGTTTGATGGCGAGCGCGAGCGCGACGTATGCGCCGGTGATGGAGGCGACGCGCGTGCCGCCATCGGCCTGCAGGACGTCGCAGTCGAGAATGATGGAACGCTCGCCGAGAATGCTGAGGTCGATCACGGAACGCAGAGAGCGTCCGATCAGGCGCTGGATCTCATGCGTTCTTCCGCTGGGCCTGCCTTTCGCGACTTCGCGCGCGGTTCGGGTGGCAGTGGCGCGCGGCAGCATCGAATACTCGGCAGTGACCCAGCCCTTGCCGGTGTTGCGCAGGAAGGAGGGAACCGTTTGCTCAACGCTCGCGGCGCAGAGCACCTGAGTGTTACCGATGGTGATGAGGGCTGAGCCTTCGGCTGTTTTCAGATAGCCGGTGGCGATTTCGACGGGACGTAACTCATCCGGCCGGCGGCCATCAGGACGCATTCTTCATTACCTCGTAGAGCAGAATCATGACCAGGATCATCCCGAGAACCAGAAATACGATGCAGGGCAGGCCTGCTTTCATTTGCGGCGGTGCGTCGGACTTCGCTTTGACAGGTTTGTATTTACCCATTCGTTGTTCAGGCTGCTATCGTACGGAGGTGATTTCGAGACGAGAAACCTTCAGTCTACTATCCGTGTGGATGTTGGTTGCGGGTTGCGGGCAGAATGTGGGGCCGAAGCCGGATCTTCCGGCAGTCGGTGTCGCCGGAATGGAAGCTCTCGTCGTTCGACCGTTCGGCTGCGCCTGCGGGGGTTTCGGCCGAGGGCGCGCCGCAGTGCTGGAAGGCCGAGTATACGGGACAGGGGTCGGCTGAGGTGTGGACGTGCTGGTATAAGGAGACGTGCAAATGCGTTCGAGGCCGCGCAGCGGACGCGCGCGGAGGCGCAGGCGGTCAAGTTTCAGGAAGGGTCTTATCTGGTGCTGGTGCGGTGGAACAATGTTCCGAAGGCGAATATCTCGGCGCTGGTGCGGGCGATTGAGAAGGCTACGGCACCGAAGTAGGCATCGGAGCTGCGGGTCGTCCGTTTTCTAAAACCTTTTTTGCGGCGCGCAAAGGGCCCTTTGTGGAGCACCGCCCGCCCGGCGGGGACTACTTCGAGGCGATGGCGCGCTCCAGCGTTTCCCGAATGAATCGCGTATAGGGAATACCGCGCGCGCGCGCGCGCGCTTTGACTGCGGCCAACAACGGCTTGGGGACGCGCATATTGATCTGCTCGTCCTTCTTCTCAAATTCAAACCTCGCCGGTTTGAACTGCGAGAAATCGAGGCTGGACAGGTCTTGCGCCAAAAAGGCTTCGGCTTGCCTATCCGTTTTCAGCCCGGGAACTCTCTTTTTCATAAGCGGCAACCTCCTTCGCGTGCATGAAACGCGCCGTCACAGGGCGGATGAAACGACGCTTGTCTTTAACCCGAATCGTGAAGGCCACGAAAACGGGACGCCCCGCTACCCTCCCGATGGCGATTAGACGATCCTCATCCGCCGAATGTTTGTGATCCGGAGCAATTCGCGGGCCGTGGGTAAGAAGGACTTCGATCTGGGCAATCGAGAGGCCGTGCTTCTGACACTTCGCCCGGTTTCCCTCATCCCAATCGAACCCACTGACGCGTAAATCCACCATTGAGGGTAGTTATACAAAACTGTATACGTTTGTCTAGACTATTGTGGCATGGACCGGTTGGCCCTTACGGTCACCCGCTCAGACGACTTTGCGGTTGCCGTTGAAAGGATGCACCGAAGTGGAGACGGGCTCATATCGCGGATGTAGCGGGCGGCGCGTTCGTCCTGCGGAGCCACGGGTTTGATTGTGGCGACTTCGAAGGCATCGAACCGGGCGGCGAGCAGCGGGATAGCCGCAAAGGCTGCCAAAGAGGCAGAAAACTCAGAAGCCTGAAAACCATGCCATGCGTATCGCGATCTAGCGTAGTCGCTCAAGCGCATTTTTGCAAATGTCGGTCGAAGGTTTGAGTGGCAGGCCCGTGCTGTTTCTGTTGGAAAATAGCGGCATGCCGATCAGCATTGAGATTCCGGAGGGAATCGCCGGAGAAACGACCGCCCGGCGTCTTCTCATTCCCGTACTGCATAGGGAGATTGGCAGGTACCTTTCGGTGTTTCCCGGGTTTGGGCAGACTCGCACACGGGCGGAAACACCTCGCTCGCATTCCGGGGCGGATACGGTGCAGACCGCGCAGTGATTTCCAATGGATCAGGGCTTGTTGTCGACAGGACAGGGCTGAAATGGAGATTCGATTTCACCGTGGAACTGCCGAGCCGGATATTTTTTGTGGCTCCGGGCCGATCCAATCCGAATGACCTCGCGACGGACCCTCGAGGAACGCGATTTCTAAATGCCGTGCGCGAGCAACTGGGGGTGAGGCTGGAACGGTCCAGAGGCCCGCTACGCACGGTGATCATCGACCATGTCGAGCAGCCTTCGGAGAATTGACGGCGTGCGCCCCGTGATCAATTTTCCGTTGGAACCTTTTCAATGCGATCGATCACAATCACGTTGACCAGGCCTTTTTTTCCCTCCAGCTTCAGGCCGATGGATTGTAAGGCCGCGAAAACATCCGGTGGGCCAGGATCAGAATCGCCAGTGGGCTGGGCAGCCAGTGTCTGCCGTGAAAAGTTGAGGGTGAAATTGTATTTCTCCTTAAGCTCCGTCAGGTTTGTGACTCGCCCGTGCATTTCGTCGGCGAGATCCTTCGCCAGACCGTCCATCGTGGCCTGTCGCGCGGTCCAGCGATAGGTGAACGAGGGCGGCTTGACAACAGTCGCGTGCACAATCGGTTTGGTCTCCGAAAGAGGAACCCCGCCGGGGCCCTTTATGGTGACGGGTTCCGAGCCGTTCATCTTCGGTCCGTTCCTGCCAACGGTTAGAGAAAATACCGGGAGATCTCTGTTCTCCGGGTGGCTCGTCATTTTGAAGCGATCCTGAAGAAGGTTCCGGAGCATCAAGCCGAACTGTTCCTTCGTCGTTGCGGGAGGCATCGTCGCCTCGATGCTGTACCACTCCGTGTCCAGCCACGCGGGACCTGAGATTTGGTTCTCCCTGACATCGTAGGCGTTCATCAGCAGCGCCCTCAGGGTCACTCGCGGATAATGGACGCGTCCCGGATCGCTGGTATCAGGGCCGCCTCCGGCGGTTTCGCGGCCGGTCTTCGTTCGCACAGTCTTTTCGACGCCACCAACTGCCGGAGCGTCCGCGCGTCGTACGGACGCGGCGCCAAATGCCAGTGGAGAGTTGGTCGTCTGTCCATATAGTGTTAACGCCGCAAACAGACAGGCTGTCGCCCGGTTCGAGACGGTCAGGAACGGCATCCCGCTATTATCGGACCACTGACTATCTATACAGACCCGGCTCAATTGCCCGGCGCTCCACAAAGGGTCCTTTATGAGACTCTTATGGTGCGGGCGGTAGTCTTTTCTAATCCTCTGCAGGGCTTTGTCGTAGTGACGTTCGATTCAAAGATCCGGACGCGATCCGGCTTGATTCGCCCCGTGGTCGCGACGTCATGATCGAGGCCTGGCAGGCTTAACCCGCAGGAACAGATTGTCCCGTTTGTGGTGTTTACCTGATTCGGCGCCGCGCCCGCCAGGAAACGTTTTATCGAGCAGTTCCGCGTGGGTGATCAAGTCGGTCTCCATCCATCGCCAGTTGGGGAGTCGCCCGGTGCTAGCCCCGCCGACCTGATAAGCCAGCAGCTTGACGACGCCGTTATGCACCCCGTAATCGTGCGGTTCAACGATGCGCTCTTTGCCTCGATATCGGAGGCGAAGCAATCGCGTTTGTTCGATCGCAGCCCTTAACAATTGATCGAGTTCGGGATCGGGCACTGGCAACAAAGAAACCCTCAGCGCGATGTCATAATCGTAAATCACACCCGAATGCCCATCCGCAGCATGACCGGCTTCGCGCGGGTCGCACGCGCCACGCCGTTTGGAGAACTCACTCTCTCGATCAAAACCGTCAACCACCGCGGACTCGACATGCACCTCCACATGCCGATGGAGTTCGACGCAGTGGAACCCGCCGTGCGCAAAGCCGTTCGGCAGCGCGTGCTGCGCGGTCATGTCCAGGTGCAGCTTCACTTCAAACGTGCAGCAGGCGCGACGGCCACTGCCGTCATCAACGAATCCCTCCTCCGCGCCTGGCTGGAAGCCTTCCGCAACGCTGCCGAACGCCTCGACATCGAATCAGAACCCGACCTCAATCAGGCGCTCCGTCTGCCGGGAATGATCGAAGCCGCCGCGGCTCCCGAAGCGCCCGATCAGGCGGCGCTCGAAGCCGAAGCAATGTCCGCAGTCGCCGAAGCCATCGAAGAACTCGACACGTTCCGCGTGCGCGAAGGCGGCGTCGATCGAAACCGAAATCCGAATGCGTGCCGCGGCTCTGCGCGACCTGGTCGTTCGCATGGAAGACATCCGCACCCGCGCCCTTCCGTTCTTCCAGCAGCGTCTTCGCGATCGCCTCGGCGAGATGCTGGGCCAGGCTCAGATCGATCCCGCGCGCATCGCCCAGGAAGCGGCGATCCTCGCCGAACGCAGCGACATCAGCGAAGAACTGGTCCGTCTGAAGACCCATGCCGATCAGGTCGACGCCCTGCTTTCCGCCGAAGGCGAAACCGGCAAGAAGCTCGATTTCCTGCTGCAGGAAATGAATCGAGAGACCAATACCGTACTCTCGAAAACCGGCGGCCTCGGCGAAACCGGCCTCACGCTGACCGATCTCGGCCTCGCCGCCAAAGCCGAAATCGACCGGATTCGCGAACAATCGCTGAACATCGAATGACCACAGTCTTCATCATTTCCGCGCCGTCCGGCTCCGGAAAGTCGACCCTCGTGTCGCGCCTGCTGAACGAAGTCGCAAGTCTGACATTCTCCGTGTCCTTCACCACCCGGAAGCCGCGCGGCAGCGAAGTGCCCGGCGAAGCCTATCATTTCATCGATCGCGACGAGTTCGAGCGCCGCATCGCCGACCGCGAATTCCTCGAATACGCCGAGGTTTTCGGCAATTATTACGGCACGCATCAGGACGCTCTGGCAATCGCGCGGGAGCAGCAGCAAAGACCTGGTGCTCGACATTGACGTGCAAGGTGCGGGACAATTAAAAGAGCGGATTCCGGATGCCGTCAGTATTTTCATTCTCCCGCCCTCGCGGGAGGTTCTGGAGCATCGCCTGCGGGCGCGGAGCCAGGATAACGAGGAAGTGATTCGGCGGCGATTGGCCGATGCGGCCCGGGAAATTCGGAAATTACAACCTGTACGATTACGTGCTGGTGAATAACGATCTTGACCTCGCGGCGGAAACGCTGAAGGCGATCGTGAGAGCTGAGCGCGTGAGGCGCATCAGGGTCGAAGAGAAGATTCGCCCGATTCTGGCGACCTTCGGGCAGGTTCACGAGTTAAGAAGTTCAGGAGTAGAAAAGAAAATGACGGACACACCTCCTCGCAATAACGCGCACTGCTCGATTCCGGACGATCCGGATCAGAGCACCTATCGCTTCATCATCGTGGCCGCCAAGCGCGCCCGCCAGCTGCAGGGCGGACATCGCCCCGTGCTGCCAACGTCGTCGAAAAAATCGACCGTGATCGCGATGGAAGAAGCGCGCCGCGGACTCGTGAAGTACGACATCCAGCCCGACGCCATCATGGTGGAGGACGTTCCGGGTATCGACGCAATCTGAACTGAAGCATGCGCATCGTTCTCGGCGTGAGCGGAGGGATCGCGGCATACAAGGCCGCGGAAATCGCCCGCTCGCTCATCCGGAACGGTCATGAAGTGCAGGCGGTGATGACCCGTGCCGCCGAAGAGTTCATCCGCCCCCTCACGTTCGCGTCGCTCACCGGCCGCAAGGTCATCACGGACATGTTTTCGTCCGCCGACCCCGACGCCACGTTTTCCAGTTCGATCGAGCATATCGGCGTGGCGCAGGAGCATGATCTGCTGCTCGTCGCGCCCGCTACGGCCAACGTGCTCGGCAAATTCGCGCAGGGTCTCGCCGACGATTTCCTCTCCACCATGTATCTCGCGTTCCGCGGCCCGGTCGTGCTCGCGCCGGCCATGAACAACAACATGTGGGAGCACGAAGCCGTGCGCGCCAACGTCGAAATACTGCGGCGGCGCGGCCACACGATCGTCGATCCCGACGACGGATTTCTCGCTTGCGGAACCGTCGGGCCCGGAAGGCTCGCCGAGATCGACAAGATCATCGAGGCCGTCGAGCGCGCGCTCGCGCCCCCCGTTTCGGATCTGGATGGCGAAACGATTCTGATCACCGCCGGGCCCACGCAGGAGCCCCTCGACCCGGTCCGCTATCTCTCCAACCGGTCCAGCGGCAAGATGGGCTACGCCCTGGCGCAAGCCGCGATCGATCGGGGCGCGCACGTGATCCTGGTGAGCGGACCCGTGGCCGTGAATCCGCCGCAGAACGCCGAAGTGATTCACGTGCGCACAGCCGCGGAAATGCGCGATGCCGTATTCGCGAACCTCGAGCCCGCGACGGTGGTCATCAAGTGCGCGGCCGTGGCCGATTTCCGGCCCTCGGTCGAATCGAAACAGAAGATCAAGAAGACCTCCGCGCGCGTTTCGCTGGAACTCGAGCCCACGCCGGATATCCTCGCCGAACTCGGGCGCAAACGCGGCGACCGCCTGTTGATCGGCTTTGCGGCCGAGACCCAGAACCTGCAGGAAGAAGCGCGGCGAAAACTCGAGACCAAGAACTGCGACATGGTGGTGGCGAATCTGGTGGGCAAGTCGGACACCGGTTTCGAGTCCGATGCGAACGAAGTGCTGCTGGCGCTTGCGTACCGGCGAATTCATCCCTCTCGCGCGCGCCTCGAAGCGCGAGATCGCGGACCAGATCCTCGGCCAGATTCTGAAACTTCGCCGCGAGCTGGCAACGAAAGAATGAGTCCGGAAGAGCTTAAGCGCAGACTTGAGTTCTATCAGGATCTGGGCATCAAGCAGATCTATCGCCGCGCGACGCCAGTCGAACCCGTCGCTGCAATACCCGTCGCTGCAATACCCGTCGCTGCAATACCCGTCGCTGCAATACCCATCGCCATGTCCACTGTAATTCCAATCGAACTTCCCAGCCTCGTTCCCGACGGCGACACGCTCCAGCGCATCTCCGACGACATCGGCGATTGCACGCGCTGCCGTTTATGCAAAGGCCGGAACAAGATCGTATTCGGCGTGGGCGATCCCGGAGCGAAGCTGGTCTTCGTCGGCGAAGGACCAGGCGCGGACGAAGACGAGCAAGGCATTCCGTTCGTCGGCCGCGCCGGCCAGTTGCTGACGCAGATGATCGAAGGCACTGCGTCGAAGGAAGGCATCCCGCTCAAACGCGGCGATGTCTACATCTGCAACGTGGTGAAATGCCGTCCGCCGGAAAACCGCACGCCGGAGCCCGACGAGATGGAGATCTGCGGCCAGTTCCTGTTCCGCCAGCTATCGGTGATCAAGCCGAAAGCGATCTGCGCGCTGGGCTCGACCTCCGCGAAGGCGCTGCTCGGCGGCAAGGACGGCGTCACGAAGCTGCGCGGCAAATGGCACAAGTGGAATGATATTCCGCTGATGGTGACCTACCACCCGTCTTACCTGCTGCGGCCCTACAACCAGAACGCCAAACGCGAATCGTGGGAAGACCTGAAGAAGGTCCTGCATTTCGTATACGATTAGCCACATGAAACGTCTGATCGTGGCACTCTTTTCAGCAGGGTTTTCAGCCGGGTTCGTCCTGGCGCAAAACGTGCCCCCGCAATTCGTCGTCAGCGGCAAAGCCGCGGAACAGATTCAGGATTTCACCACCATCAATCTGGCGACTGCGCAGCGCATTGCCGACGCCTGTGAGAAGGCCGCCATCGCCGAAAACATGCAGATCAGCGTGATGGTGCTGGATAAAGACGGCAACCACGTCTACATGGATCGCATGGATGGCCAGGGCTATCTCACCATCGCCACGGCCGATATGAAGGCGCGCACCGCGCTGATGAGCCGCGAGCCCAGCAAGAAGCGCATGAATGGCGTGACGCGCGATCCGGCGCAGGAATTCGAAGACATTCAGCTCGGCTACTTTTCGAATTCCGGCGGGCTGCCGATCGTGGTCAACAAGCAGTTGATCGGCGCCGTCGGCGTAGGCGGCTCCGCCCCGCGCGTGCCCGTCTGGAGCGACGAGATCTGTGCGCACAAGGCGCTGGTGGAGGTGATCGGGCCATCGGTCGCGCCGCTGGTGGAAGACATTCCGGCGCGCCGGAATCCCAATCCGGGCACTGCGCCCGTGCCGCGCTTTGCTGCCGCCGCGCCGCCCAAATCGAGCCTGCCCGCGGAGTTTGTGGTGGGCGGCAAGGGCGCGGGCACGGTGTTTGACGGCAATCAGATCTCGCTGGGCGCAGCGCAAAAGGTCGCGCGTACCTGTCGCGATTGGGCGGCGGCGAAGGGCGCGTCCATGTCGCTTTACATCATCGATAATGCCGGCGAGTTTGTGCACGTGGAGCGCATGGATGGCCAGGTTTCCGAAGATATGCGCACCGCGCTCCTCAAAGCGCAGACCGCGCTCAAGACGCGCGAGCCTACTTCCATCCGCGATGCTCAGTTGAAGAACAATCCGGCCGGCTGGCCGCGATCTGCCGAATTCTACGGACTTTTCACGGCTACAGGCGGCATCCCCATCGTTGTCGACGGGCAGATGATCGGGGCGGTTGGCGTCAGCGGCGTTGCAGGTGGCGGCGACGAAAATTGCGCGATCGAAGGACTCAAAGCAACATTCGGCGACCACGTCACGCTGCCTGTTTATCCCGCACGCTGATCTGGCGCAGATTGATATACTTGCGGTGTCCCAAGGAGTCGTGAAGATCGCGCCATGAAGATCCTGTTGACGATCCTGCCTGCGTTGGCCGTCGGTATCGACTTTAACCGCGCAGACCACTCCCCGCGCCTTCCTCGACAAATACTGCATCACCTGCCACAACCAGAAACTGCACACTGCCGGCCTCGCCTTCGATACGCTCGATCTCACCAAACCCGCTGCCAACGCAGAGGTGCTGGAAAAGATCGTAGCCAAGCTCCGCTCCGGCGCAATGCCTCCGCCGAAGATGCCGCGCGCCGATCCCGCGACCTATCGCGTAGTGGCCACGGCGCTCGAAAACCAGATCGATCAGGCATGGGCGGCGAACCCGAATCCCGGCCGAATCAGTTCCGTGCATCGCCTCAATCGCGCCGAATACAACAACGCCATCCGCGATCTCTTCAATCTCGACTTCGACGTGAAGCCGCTGCTTCCCGGCGACGACACGGCCGACGGCAGTTTCGACAACTTCGCCGACGTGCTTTCCATCTCGACCGTGCATCTGGAACGCTACATGTCCGTCGCGCGCCAGATCACGCGCCTCGCGACCGGCCTGCCTCCCGCGCAGCCCGGGTATGGAGCGCTTCGAGATCCCGCTGCATGTGATGCAGAACGATCGGCAGAGCGAAGATCTGCCATTCGGATCGCGCGGCGGTATCGCGATTCACTACAACTTTCCGGTCGATGGCGAGTACGTCATCAAGGTTCGCCTGCAGCGCCAGTATCAGGATTACCTGAAAGGCATGGGCTGGCCGCAGAAGCTGGATGTCCGCCTCGATGGCAAGCTGTTGAAGCGCTTCACCGTCGGTGGCGCGGCGAAAGGGCAGGGCCGCCGCGGAGAGCTATGCAGGCGATGGCGAACCGGGTTTCGCCGGCGATCCCGAATGGGAAACCTACATGCAGCTCACCGGTGACGCGGGCCTCGAAGTTCGCGTTCCCGTGCAGGCCGGCGCGAAGGTGGTGGGCGTTTCCTTCGTGCGCGAAATGTGGGAGCCGGAAGGCCTGCCGCAGCCGTTGCAACTCGGCCGCGTGATCTCGAACGACCAGGTTTACATGGGCTATGCGAACGTCGGCTCGGTCGAGATCGGCGGACCTTACGCGAACCACGGACCCGCGAAGGATTCCGCCAGCCGCCGGGCCATCTTCGTTTGCGAACCGCCGAAAGCAGCCGCGGAAGAACGAAGCTGCGCCACGACGATCCTCTCCAGACTGGCGCGGCTGGCTTATCGCCGGCCCGTCACGAAAGAAGATGTCAGCACGCTGCTGTCTTTCTTCGATAACGGCCGCAAAGACGGCGGCAGCTTCGATACCGGAATTCAATTCGCCCTGGAACGCATGCTGGTCGATCCGGATTTCCTGCTGCGCGTCTATCGCGATCCGCCAGCATCGAAAGCCGCTCGACCGCTGACCGACCTCGAACTCGCATCGCGCCTCTCGTTCTTCCTGTGGAGCAGCATCCCTGACGACCACTTGCTCACGCTCGCCGAACGCGGCGAATTGAAGAACCCCGCGACGCTCGAAAAAGAAGTCCACCGCATGCTGGCGGACCCGCGCGCCACCGATGCGATGGTGAACGATTTCGCCGCTCAATGGCTCAATCTGCGCCGGGTCGAAGAAGTGGTGGTTGACCCGACCAAGTATCCCACCTACGACGAAAGCCTCCTCCAGGCCTTCCAGACGGAAACGGAAATGTTCGTGGCCAGCACGTTCCGCGATGACCGCAGCCTGAACGAACTCCTCAACGCGGATTACACCTTCGTCAACGAACGCCTCGCGCGGCATTACGGAATTCCCGGTGTTTACGGAACCCGCTTCCGCAAGGTCGAGCTGCCGAACCACGATCAGCGCGGCGGTCTGCTCGCCGAGGGCGCGCTGCTCGTGACTACGTCCTATCCGGATCGCACCTCGCCGGTGCTGCGCGGCAAATGGCTGCTGAACAATATTTTCGGGCTCCCGATTCAGCCGCCTCCGCCCGGCGTGAACGCTACGCTCGAAACGAAGCCTGGCGCGCTACCCACTTCCATGCGCGAACGTCTGGCGCAACACCGGACCGATCCATCATGCAACGGTTGCCACACCGTGATCGATCCACTTGGTTTCGCGCTCGAGAATTTCGACGTGATCGGAGCGTGGCGCACCACCGATGAAGCGGGTAAGCCGATCGACACGAGCGGCACCACCGCCAGCGGCGAAAAGATCAACGGTCTGGCGGGATTGCGCGCGGCGCTGCTCGAACAGCCGGGCCAGTTTCCGCAGACTGTTACCGAAAAGCTCATGGCTTACGCGCTCGGCCGGCGGCTCGAGTATTACGACGAGCCTGCCGTGCGCAAGATCGTACACGACGCAGCTGCGAAGGATTACCGCTGGTCGTCGATTGTGCTCGGGATTGTCGATAGCCCCGAGTTCCTGACCCGCGCCTCTCGTACACCCACCAATTAGTACGGGTGGTGTATCCCGTACTCTGGTAACCTCTTTAAGCTTGTTCCCTCCTTACGAGACGTTATAATTAAACCCAAGCAGCACAGATCCAATCCCGCGAATGTGTTTCATTATGCGCCTTTCTTTTCATAAACTTCGTGACGGATTCCGGTGGATAGCGCTGGCTTCGTTCGCGACCTTTTGCCTTCCCCTGACTTCCGTTGCGGGCATAGTCTCGCAGACTGGTTGCGGATACTCCTACGGCGTACCCCTTGGCGGAACATACGACGGAATTTCGTGGCACTGCACTTCGGTCGAAGGCTTCGACACAACGGCGATTAGCGCCTCGGCTTTCACTCAGGACCAATCGCCCTACTGGGCCAACGGCCAGTACTGGATTTCCGATATCGCCGACCTCGACGCGATGATCTTTACAAGCGGGCCGGTTCGCAGCGGCTTTATGGAGATCAGTGCTTCGAGCGACAGCGAGTTCGGCTCCATTTCGGAACAGATAGGTTCCTGGAGTTGTAGCGGACCGGGGACCCCTTGCTTCTCCGCCGGCAATCAATACCTGCCGGTTACCCTCGGGGTTCCGCTGGAACTGTCGATTCGGGTCACCTATGGAGGAGAAACGGGATCCGCCCTGGGGACCATCGGCCTTTCCCTGTTCGAAGCGACGACTTATACACCGCCATTTTTCGGGAGCGACGCAGTTTCGGCAGGAACTTCCGTTGGTTCCCGGAGCGCCGGTGGTTCTTCTCGCCGCGCCGTCCGCTCCCGAGCCGGGTACCGTGTTTCTTCTTGTTGCCGGCCTGGCAGCCCTCGGCGTGGGAATGTTTCGCCGGGGAATGTCAGCGGCTCACAACTTCAATGCGTTGTCAGGAGTTGGCGATTGTTAAGATTGCCGCGCGCAGCGTCCATCTTCGGGTCGAGCGCAAGCGCTTCATCGAACTGCGCGATAGCCTCGGCTTTCTTGCCCTGCTGCGCGAGCAATTCGCCCCAGAGGTTGTGCAGGCCGGCATCTTTCGGAAATGCGGCGATCACCTTCTGCAACTGCGCTTCCGCCTCGGCCGGTTTGCCCGCTTTCACCAGCGCAAACACCAGGTTGTAGCGCGCGTTGACGTTGGCGGGATCGATGCGCAGCGCCTGTTCGAACTGATCCATCGCTTCCCGCGCACGGCCCATTCGCGTGAACGCCGCGCCCAGCATGTTGTGCCCCTGCGATTGTTTGGGATCGATCTTTACGGCCATTTCGAGCGCGGATACCGCGCCCTGCGTATCGAGGCGGGAAAGCTTCAGCTCACCGAGATCGAGGTATGAGACGTAGTCGTCGGGATACTTCTCCACGCGGTGCTGCATGACCGCTTCTTCCAGTTCGCGGCGGCGGTCATTCTGGCCGCCTTTCGGCAGCACCTGCAGCCAGAGATGACCCATCTCGTCGGTCGCGTTGTTTCCCGCTTTCACACGCCGCGGCGGATGATTCGGATTGCGCGGATTCGCCGCCGAATTATCGTAGTGATAGCGCATCGAAATCAGCGTTCCTTTGGGCAGAGACAGCGGCTGCCGGTATCGATAAACGGCCTGCCGGTTCAGGTCCCACTCCGGAATGCGGATGAGCCATTGGCGCTTTCCATCCGGCAGCGTCGCATACGCTTCGAGCAGTTTGCCGAGGTAGTGGGCATGCGGATAAACGGCCAGAACGTCGACATCCATGGGCAGGCGAAAGTCGTCGGAGATCAGAAAATCGCGCGTGCCGGCGGGGATGTTGAGAGCGCCATCGTGCTCGAGCTGGATCAGCACCGGGAATTGCGTGGGCTTCTTATCGGTGAAGTAAAGTCCGATCGACGGCGCGACCGTTTCCGGCTTCCCCGAAGGCTGCAGATGCGCGTTGAGAACGAGATCGTTGCCCGGTTCGAGGCGCCAGGCAAAGCCGTCGGGCTCGGTATAAGGCGCGCTGCCAGGCTTCCAGAAGAGGAAGTGGCCAGGCGGATCGAAGACGTTCGATTTGATGTCGAGATCCATTCCGGGAAAACCGGTTGTCTTGTGTGTAGTACTGGTGCGATCGACGATGACGTTCGCGTGATGCACGAGGCGTTTATCGCCAGGACGGATTTCGATGGCGCGAACATAGCGGGTCGACGGAATGTTCGGAGTGAAGACGAAGTTCCAGAAGACGTCGGGACCATTGGCGGCGAGCGCGAACGGCTGCGGCGCTTTGAGAATGAGATCGGGCGGCCCAAGTTGCCAGCCCTCTGTGAACTTTGGCGGCGGCGGCGTTTCGGCGGGATTGCCTTCCGGCGTGCCTGCTGTTACCCAGTCGCCGATGAGTTTGATTTCGGCGTCGGTGAGCCGGCGCTCGTCCTGAAATTCTCCATAGCCGGGCTGCGGGAGCCAGGGCGGCATGTAGCGGCTCTTTGTGACGACTGCGATCTGGCGAGCGTGTTTCCGAACATCGTCGTAGCTGAGCAGCGAGAAGGGCGCGGATTCGCCGGGCCGGTGGCATGATGCGCAGTTCCGGTAGATGAGAGGCGCGATGTCGTGTGAGTATGTCTGCGCGGCGAGAGGAAGTGCGAGTGCCAGCGCCAGAAAAACTCTCATTGACACCTCAATCATAACTGCCTTCGATGAACCAGCGCCCTCCATCGAGCTCCTGAAAAACCCTGTATAAGGCGCCGGATTCGAGCGCGATATCCCATTCGTCGCGGTTCCATGCATCGGCGCGCCACCACTCTCCCGACGTGCGCCACGGGCCTTTCGCCATCACCACCCGTCCGCTCACCGAGGGCGATGCGACTCTCACCGGCTGATGATTCACCACGATGACCTGCGCATATCGCGGCGGGCGGAAGCGGCGCAAACAGAGCCGCGGGCTTGCGGCAACCGGCGGTTTCTCCGCTACCGCCGCAGTGAGCCCGGCGCAAACGCACGCATGTGGAACGTATCGGGACGATGCGTATTCGCCAGCACCGGCGTTCCCACTTGCCCGTCTCCCACCAGATGGCGCAATCTCGCCACCGTCAGTTCCAGCTTCTCCGGCTCGGGCGATGAGGGCACGAACAAGCCCTGCTGTGTGCGCCGCGGCTTCACCGGTTCTGCCTGCAAATGCACTTTCAGGACCGGCGCCACCGGCGGCGCTCCGCTCAACTCGAGCTGCAGCATTTTGAGGAACGCCTTCGCGTCGAGCATGGGCACGGGCAGGCGCAGTGTGACCGAATGCTCCGGCGCATTCTCCAATGCCAGCCGCACGCGGATCTCATTCGTCGCGAGCGACCGTGCGCCCAGGCGTCCGCAGACATTGTTCAACAGCCGCGCGAGGATGAACGACAGGGGCTCGATCAATTCCACCGGATACTCGAGCTCCATTTCGTCTTCGAATTCGAGCGGATCCACGATGGGCTGCAAGCTGCCGGTATCCTTCGCCTCGCGCGAGGCGCTGCAGGTGGACGCCTTCTTCGCCCAGCCGCGCCGCCACGCCCAGCGGCGGCAATGCGGCAAATTCGCCGAACGTGCGGATGCCCCACAGGTGCAGCAATTCGGCCGTTTCCGGACTGCCGCGCAACAGATTGACCGGCAGCGGAGCGAGAACATCGGCTTCCTTGCCGGGCGCGATCACCGTTACGCCGCGTATCCCGAGCGCCGCATGCATCGCGGCATCGGGGTTGGCGGCGATCGCGATCGAAGCCGGCACTCCCGCGCGCCGCTCGATCTCGCGGGCGAGCTGCACTGGCGGTCCATATAAGGATTCGAGGCCGCGCACATCGAAGATCACGGTGTCCGGCGGGAGTTCTTCGATGTGCGGAGAAAAGCCGCGCGCGCATTCCACAGCCAGCGGCAGATTTCCCGGTGCATTGAGACAGGCGAACATAGAGCGCTAGATAACCGCTCCATTACTGTCGCGGCTCAGCAAAACCGTATCGCTACCGAGCCGCGACAGCAATGGAGCGGTTACGTGAGACATGACATTACCGTGACGCTGTGAATTCCGCAAACTGCGATTTGTAATGCTTGCGGCTCTCCGCCTGCGCCGCGATACCGCGCAGCAGTTTGCCGATCCAGAGCGGTTTGGTGCGCCTCATTTCGATCTGCAGAGCGGAGCAGGACCGCGCATTGATCTGGCGCTCGACAGCCACCAGCGCCGCGCCCGTGCGCTCCGCCGCATGCCGCAGCCGGAACCAGGAGGCGAGCGAAATGCGCCGCGCGGTGGCGTCCGGGGTGTCGGCGAGATCGAGCACCACGAGCCCGAAGCCGCCCGCCTGAATCAGCAGGTCGGTCGATTTCAACGCATGCTGCGCATTGCCCCCGCAATTCACCCAGAGAACGCGATCGAGATTCACGCCGGCTTCGATGGCTGAGGCGGGGTCGAACGCGCCCGACGCATCGATCCACGCACAGCATTCCCCGCGCTGCGTGGCTTGTCCGAGAAGCGCGAAGGTGAGTGCGGTGCGGCCACACGATTCCGTTCCGCAGATTTCGGTGAGTGTGCCGCGGGGAATGCCTCCGGCGATCAGCCTGTCGATGGCAGGAATGCCGGTTGAAAGCAGGTCGTAGATCAGGCCTGGTGAGGACCCGAAACGGGACGTCGAAGCGGGCCTGTAATTCGGATTTGAGGAGTAGAACGGCCGCGCCCATGTTCGCCTTTTGTTCGCCAGAACTCTACTTTTGCAGATTTTGGGGCGGGGTGCAAGCGGAACTTGAGATGATATAACAGTTATACGGAATGCGCTTCGAGTTCGACGCCCGGAAGAGCCAGGAGGTTAAACGGAAACACGGGGTCAGCCTGGAAGATGCGCAAGAGATATTCGATCAGCTGTACGTTGTCGATCAGAAGAGGGAAGACCCGGAACAGTATCGTGCAATTGGATGGTGCGGCGGCTCTCTGCACTCCGTCATCTTCGAGGTCAGGCACGATGCCGACGGAGAATATTACCACCTGATCACGGCCTGGAGATCCACCAGAGAAGAAGAAAAAGCATATGCTGAAAACGTCTAAGACAATGCCCACCGCCGATCAGATTGCGGAGATGGCCTCTCGCGGCGAAGATGTTTCTGCTTACTTCACCAACAAGTTCACTGTAGTCCGGCCAGTACATCGAGTGAATGTCGATCTGACGCAAGGCATGTTGCGGGAACTCGACGCGCGGGCGGCACGGCTCAACATCAGCCGGCAAGCAGTGATCAAGACGCTACTCAGCGGAGCACTTGCAGCTGAGCAAGCGAAATCGCGGGCGAAGAAACGAGCCTGAAAGCCGCGCTCCCTTCGACCAGGCTGCTCCGGAATGCTAAGTGGTAGCTCGTATAATTGCAAGGGATGTCGGTCGTTTGGATCGATAAAATCGAGGCGGCACGTCGCCAGATTAAGACCGCAGTTCGCCTATTCTTTCAAGAAACAGAACCCGTTGCCGTTCATACACTGGTGGCCTCAGCGCATCAGATACTCATTGATATCGGCTTGAAACGCGGGATTTATGGCGCACTGAAAAGTGCGAAACTCTTGCAGTCTGCTGAGGGTCAGGAATATCTCAAGAGCATCAACTTCGCCTTCAACTACATGAAACACGCTGACCGCGATGACGACATGAAATTAAACATCGAGCCGCTACAACGATTCACGAGCGATGTATTGCTGGATGCCGTTGTATTACTTCAACGCATATCTGGCGATATACCAGTCGAAGCGAGAGTGTTTTGGACGTGGTTTAGCCAGGTACCCAGAGGAATTCGCGGATGTTCCTGTGGGTGGCGTGCTCGACGGAATGAAGCAACAAGATATTGGCAAATGGGAGTTCAAGACCATCAGCCAGTTCCTCCAATTTGCCGAGATAGTTGGGCACTTATAAGGCCTCAACTAAAACCCGAAACTACTTATCGCCTCTGCGCGCGCCACGTCCAGCGCCTGCTCCCGTACCTGCCTTCGCGCCCTTTTCGGTGAGGTAATCGACCACGCTCTGATACCGTAAGCCCTTCGCGGCATCCAGCGCCGTGCGGCCGTCGGTGTTGGCCAGATTGAGATCCGCGCCCGATTCCACCGCGAGCTTCACAGTCTCAAGCGTCAGAGCCTCGCGCTCACCGCGGGGAATCTCAACCCACGGATTCACGCGGATCATCCCGACCGCAGCCATCAACGCATTGACCGTTTCCTTCCGCTCGGTCTGTCCGAAACCCTGCTCCGCCACATAGTCGGCATGATGCACGAACTTCGGATCGGCGCCGTGCTTCACCAGAAGCCGCATCACATTGGGCTCCGTGAAACGCGCGGCCAGCCAGTACGGCGTCGCGCCCACCAGCGACGTATCGAAGTTCCAGTCGTCCGACGAACGGCGCGTCGGGGTCCACGTCTTCAGTGGCGCGTTGGCATCGGCGCCGTGGTCGAGCAGCGCGGTCACCATCTCTTCATCGCGCCGCATGATGGCTTCCTGCAGAGCGGTGAAGCCGGTCGGAGCCTGATTCGGATTGGCGTCCTTCTCGCAGCAGAAACTCCACCAGATCGCGGAAACCGGAGTGCGCCGCCAGCGTGACCGCGCTGACTCCCCAGGCATCGGCATCGTTCACGTTCGCGCCCGGCCGCAACGAGCAGCTTCGCCGAATCGAGATCGCCCACGCGCGCCGCGAACATCAGCGCCGTCTCGCCCCCGTGCGGGATCGCCTTGTTGTAAGGAAGATATCCGTGCGGCGGCAGCGCCATCACTTCGCTCCAGACGTCCGACTTCAGATTGAGATCGGCGTGATGCGCGAGCAGCACCTTCACCACTTCGGGATGCTTCTGCGACACCGCCCACATGAGCGCCGTCTGTCCGCGCGAGCCATGCGCATTCGGATTCGCGCCTTTGGCCAGCAACTGCTCCACGACTTCGGGATAGCCCGAACGCGACGCCACCATCAGCGGAGTCTCGCCGGCAAGCAGCGCGAGATTCGGATTCGCACCGGCCTCGAGCAGCCGCCGCACCATGGCCGAGCTTCCGTTTTCGCTGGCAGGCCAGAGCGGCGTCACACCCAGATCGTTCGCCGCGTTGACTTTGGCGCCGGCGCGAAGCAGCAGGTCGGCGCTTTCGACATCGTCCCGATAGCTCGCCCAGTGCAGGGCCGTTGTGCCATCCGGCTCGGTGGCGTTGACGTCCACCTTCTTCTGAATGAGCGATCGCAACGCGACTTTGTCGCCATCCTTCACGGCGTTGATCAACGGCGAGTGGCGGGCCGTCGACACCCATCAGGAACACGGCCAGCGCAACCGGAATCAGGCGCGTCATTCTTAAACTTCCGGACAGCGTGTCGATGGGAAGCTTGCCGGTGCTGCCGCCGACCTTCTCGACCGGATAATCCATCTTGTCCATGATGGTCATCAGCAGATTGGCCGTCGAAGGCTTGTTGGCGAACTTGAGATGCCGGCCGCCCTTGATCTTGCCCGAACTGCCGCCCACCAGCATCAGCGGAAGGTTTTCACCCGAATGCCCGTTGCTGTTCGAGATGCCCGCGCCATAAAGGATCGTCATGTGGTCGAGCAGCGACCCGTCGCCATCCGGAGTCTTGCGCAGCTTCGCGAGATACTGCGAGAACAGCTTCGCGTGATAGGTGTTGATCTTCGACATCTTCTCGATCAACTCCGGAATGTTGTTGTGATGCGAGAGCGGATGATGCGCCTCCGGCACGCCGATCTGCGGATACGGGCGCGGGCTCTGCTCCTTGCTGAGCATGAACGAAATCACGCGCGTCAGATCGGACTGGAACGCGAGCACCTGCAGGTCCATCATCAGCGCCAGGTGATCTTCGAAAACCGGCGGCGCGCCCAGCGGCTGACCGAGCGCCGGCAGTTCGATGTTGCTCTGCCCTCGGCCATCTGAATGCGGCGCTCCACGTCGCGAACGGCATCCGTATATTCGTCGACCTTGCCCTGATCGCCTGGGCCCAGCTCGCTCTTGAGTCTCGGAGAGCTTCCCGTCACCGAATCGAGAATGCTCTTCTGCTGCCGAAGCCTGCGTTCCGCGCGCAACGCGATCGGTGCTGCCGGTATCGCCAAACAACTGCTCGAAGACCGTGCGCGGATTCCACTCCATGGGCAGCGGCTGCGTCGGGCTGCGCCAGGAGAGCGTGTCGAGATACGCGCAGCTCAGGTTGCCGGTGCAGGCGCCCGCGTTGGCCGGCAGATCCATCGACATTTCGAGCGACGCGAGCTGCGTTTCTTTGGCGAAATGCCGCCCGAGCAGCTGATCGATGGAAACGTCGGCGATGATTTCGATTTCGTTCTTGCCGCCGCGCGGAGTGCCGGTGAGAAACGATCCGGATGCGCCCGCGTGGATGTAATTCCAGCTCGCTTTGAGGCCGGAGAAGACGAGCATCTGGTCCTTGTAAGGAGCCAGCGGTTCCATAATGGGCGCGAGTTCGAGAGCCGAGCCTTCGCCCTTCGGCGTCCAATACTCCATGGCCATGCCGTTCGGCACATAGAAGGCCTGGAAGCGGTGCGGAGGCTTCGTCGCCGCGCGCAGCGGCGGCAGCATGGCGTCCAGAAACGGCAGCGCCATGGTGGTGCCGAGACCCTTCAGGACCGTGCGCCGTGGCAACGATTTCTTCAGGATAGCCATGGTTCACATATTATCCCAGTTGGGAGTTTCATGCCGTATGCTATGTTGAGGGCATCACCTACCGGCATCACCTATCAACGACGCGGGAGTAACTCAATGGTAGAGTCACAGATTTCCAATCTGTTGGTTGCGAGTTCGATTCTCGTCTCCCGCTCCAAACCTCTTACGGCGCACTTCAGTTACGTTTGAGCACGCGCCCGATATCCAGCTTGAATGAAGGCGTTCCGCGCGTGCCCGTGATGCGGATCGGCAGCACCGTGCCCGCGCCGTCGCGGCGGAATAACGGATCGAGGGGTTTCAGCAGCACGTGCTTCCAGCCGGTGGCCATCTGCGAAACGGTGGCATCCAGGCGCGCAGTTCCCGTGAAGTCGATATCGCCCGAAGCCAGCCAGTACTTACCTTCGAGATTCACATCCGCGCCCGGTACCTCGAAATCGCAGTTGCGGAAGCGACATCACTCCGCTGCGCAGCCCGAAGCGCCCCGCAAATTCGGCTGTTATGCCGTCGGTTCCCGTGGCTTTCGGTTCGCCCTGTGCATGGTGGCTGAGGCTCGCGATTTTTGCTTCGACATCCGGGCTGGTGAACCGGACCCCATCGAGATGAAAGTGCCATCCAGTTGCAACCGCTCGACCACCGGAGCGCTCCCGGGCGGGATCTTCACCGCCGTATTGAAAGCGATTCTACCGGTCATGGGCGGTTTAGGGCTGTTGACGGCGAGGCGCAGAAAATCCTCCAGGCCGGTCTTTCCGGCCGTGGCATGAAGGTCGATCTCCTTGTGCGTTTCGAGCGCTGCACGCTCGATCGACCCGCTGACATCGAACGTGGATTTACCCAGCGTCGCGTGCACGGGATGCAGGTCCGTGTTGCCGTTCGTGCCATCCACAGTGGCCGAAAATTGAGTCTGCAGATGCATCGGATGACCGGCCGTAGTGAGAGAAAAGTTCGGCACATCCGTCGTTCCCTCGACCTCGATCCGATCCAGTTCGCCATGGTATTGCCCGTCCGACGCGAGAATGCCGGCGATGCCCGGGAAGACCCCCAGGTTTGCGTCGCGAAAAGTGTATTTTCCCGAGACCGGCGTGTCGCCGGGTTCATCCGGATTCCAGGGCCCGAAGTCTCCGGTGCTATGGATCAAACCCGGCGGCTTGGCGTTATCGAGGCGGCCTGAAACGTCATCGGCCGGTCTTGCCCGACATCGTGCAAAGTGAGTTGGCGGATATGGAAATTCAGCGGCAGCTTTCCGCGGATCGGACGGCAGCGTTTGCAACGTCGCGCCATCCGCCACGATTTCCTCCAAAACGAACTTCAGCTGCGAGACGCTGCCCCGCGGTTTTCTGTGGCCGGTCGGATTTGGGCGGGATATGAAGCTCCAGGCCCTCCAGCGTGAGTTTTCGAATGTGACGCGGGGTGCGGAAAAAGCCTGCAAAATTCGCAACGAATGTGAACCGGCGAACGATCACGAGCGGAGGTTCGTTCGGACGGCCCGCCAGGCGGAATACCAGGTTGTCGCCTGTCGCGCGAACTTGGGGGAACAGCGAAATGCTTAAATTTCCGAGGCTCACGTCGCTCTTGTAATGCTGTTTCAGCGCCGCTATGAAATAGTTGCGCGCCATGGGCTGAAATCGAAGCGCCAGGATCGCCCCAAGTGCTGCGACGACCACAACGACGCCGAGGGCTACCCACAGACCTGTGCGAATCCACCGTGATCCGGTCATCGATCTGGATCTGTTCGCACGTGAGTTGCCGTTCGCTCGATTGCAAGAGTTCGCTAAGCCACCATGGCGCGGTGATTGCTGTTTCCAGCCTCGGGGATCAATCGAATGACTGGCAATGCATTTGAAGACAGCAGGATCGCAGCGGGGACATTGGGTCGCGGCGGTCAGAAGCCCGGCAACGACGCCACGGGTGTTGATGAGTCGAAATCCATCTCGCGCGATGACGATCGCGGGATGGGGTAGATGCGGGTGCTCTCCGCCAGCACTCTTACAGGGGACCGGGTGCGTAACGCAGCGGGTGAGGATCTGGGAAAAGTGGAAGAGATCATGCTCGATGTGCCGGGCGGCCGGATCGCATATGCCGTCTTGTCTTTTGGCGGCATGCTTGGCATCGGCGACAAGCTGTTTGCGGTGCCATGGAGCGCGTTGAGGCTGGATACCGGCGGAGCATGAGTTCATTCTCGACGTGAGCCGGGAAACGCTCGAGAACGCCCCGGGATTCGATAAGAGCAATTGGCCCGACATGGCTGATCCCGCGTTCGGAGCAAAGGTCCACAGCCATTACGGCGAGCCTGTGTTACTGGGAGCACACGACGACGGACGCCGGCGATTTCATCGGCACCAACGAGCGGCCGGGCAAGAGCATGGAATATGAACCGACGACCGGCTATCAGGCGGCGAAACGGCAATAGAAGCAGGCTTATCAAAGCGCAGCAAAAGGAAGGAGCGACGATGCCAAAAACCACAACGATGGATCAACTATTCCTGGATGAGATCCGCGATCTCTACGACGCGGAGAAACAGTTGACGAAGGCGCTGCCGAAGATGGCGAAAGCCGCGTCTTCGGACGATCTGCGCATGGCGTTCGAAGGGCATCTGGAGCAGACGCAGGGGCACGTAAGGCGTCTGGAAGAAATCTTCGATGCGCTCGGCGAGAAAGGCACCGGCAAGAAATGCACGGCCATGCAGGGCCTGATCAAAGAAGGTGACGAACTGATGGAGATGGATCAGAGCGCGTTGCGGGACGCCGGCTCTGATCGCGGCGGCGCAGAAGGTGGAGCATTACGAGATTTCGGGCTATGGATCGGCGCGGACCCACGCGCAGCTGCTCGGAAACTCCGAGGCTGTTTCGCTGCTGGACGAAACCTTGAACGAAGAGAAAGAAGCGGATCGCAAACTGAACGACCTCGCGGAAAACACGATCAACAGCGAGGCGTGGAGACGTTTCCGGAACGGAAGACGAGTATGAAAGTCCGGCGGACAGGCACCAAAGACCCGCACGGCCGGGAGTTAGCCGATGACAAAACAAACGCCGAGAACCGTGATCCTTTCCCTGCTGGCGGTGGCCGGGGGAGTGTTTCTGTTTCAGAGAATCAAGTGTGCGCGCCGGGTTGAGCGTGACGACGCCAGGCTGGACGAGATGGTGGAGCAGTCCTTCCCGGCCAGCGACGCGCCTGCTTATTGAATTACAACGCAATGCGCTCAGGTTTGGGAGAGAGAGTCCTACGATAGCTCCCAGCCTGAACGCTTTGCTACCTCGGTGGGCAGGCGGGATGGCGAGCTTCAAATAACGGCATTCGCAATGCCCATCACCCTGCCGAACCACTGCTTCGCCAGCGAAAAATCCGCCGGCGTCAAATCATGGCCCGCATTCTGCATTGCCAGATCTACGCGAGCCCCGGCGTGGGTCAATAATTCCGCCAACTCCTGCGCGCCCTCAGCCGGAATCAACTCATCGTGCTGGCCAGCCGAGATCAACACCGGCGCGCCAGCCAGCGCCGGCAATACCTCGGGCTCAACCACCCTCCGTGCCCGCAGCAAACAAGCCCCCGCAATCGCCCCCGGATGCAGCAGCATCAACGCTCCCGCCACATTCGCGCCATTCGAATACCCAAGCGCAAACAAACGCGCGGGGTCGATCTCATACTTCGCCGCAGCCTCACCGATCCACTCCGCCAGTTCCGCCGCACGCTCCCTCACATCGCTCTTATCGAGAGCGAAGAACCGAACCAGCCCGCGATCCATCACTCTGCCGCGCGGACTCAAAAACGCCGCCCCCGGCGCAATCGCCCGCGCCACCGGCAGCAAATCATTCTCATCGCCGCCCGAGCCATGCAGCAACAGCACGGTAACCGGCAAACGTCCCGGCACAAATTTATGGATAAACTCCGCAGCCATCAGCGATACTTCCCCCGCAGGCTGTTGAGCCGGATCTCCAGCAGTTCTTCAAACGCCCGCATTCCGGTCATCATCCCCACCTTGCTCCCATCCACGTGATTCCATCGCACCGGCACTTCCGCAATGCCATAGCCGCGGCGATCCGCGATGTAAAGCACCTCCGCATCGAATCCGAAACGCTCCAGCAGTTGCCGCGAGAACACTTCCTGCGCCACATCCGCGCGGAACAACTTGAACCCGCATTGCGTGTCCGATATCGCGAGCCCGGTCGCAAGCCGCATCACGCCGTTGAACAACCGCCCCATCGTCTCGCGATGCCCCGGTTGATGCACCCCGATCAACGACCGGTCAACCGCGCGTGAACCGATGGCAACCGGATCCTTCCCCTTCGCCACAACACTCCAGAGTTTCTCCAGCTCTTCGATCGGCGTCGAAAGATCCGCATCGCTGAACAGCCGCCATTCGCCGCGCGCTTCCAGCATCCCGTGCCGCACCGAATAGCCTTTGCCGCGATTGCCCGGATTCCGCAGCACACGCGCATTGGGTTGGCTCTTCGCGAATTCGTCCGCAGCCGCGGCGGTCCCGTCCCGCGACCCGTCGTCGACGATCAGAATTTCCTGGAAGCTCCAGTCGCTCGCGCGCAGGTATTCCGCAATCCGCCGCAGCGTATCGGGTAGCCTGACCTGCTCGTTATAGGCCGGAATGATGATGGAAATTGAGCGGGTCAAGATCGAGGTCGTTGTGGTCGGAGAATGTAGCGAAGAATTATAATAACTGATTCCCCTACAGGAGATTCCCTATTGTCGCTGGAAGACGAATTATTTGAACAGCGCGCCGCCCGCGTGCACGAGATCGAAGCCCTGGGTTTCCGCCCTTTCGGCAAGCGCTTCGACTTCACCTGCACGATTCCCGATGTTCTCGCGGAACACACCGAGAAAACCGCCGAACAGCTCGTTCCCGAAATCCGCGTAAAGCTCGCCGGACGCATTCAGACCATTCGCCGCATGGGCAAAGCCGGCTTCATGCACATCCAGCAGAACGGCGCGCGCCTGCAATGCTACGTCCGCAAGGACGCCGTCAGCGAGCGTGACTACCAGCTCTTCGCCATTCTCGATATCGGCGACATCATCGGCGCCGAAGGCTACCTTTTCCGCACCCGCACCGGCGAGCTGAGCCTCCATGTCGAGAGTCTGGAATTTCTTTCCAAGACCCTTCTCGCCATGCCCGAGAAGTTCCACGGCCTGGAAGACGTCGAGATCCGCTACCGTCAGCGCTACCTCGATCTGATCGCGAATCCGGAAAGCCGCGAGATCTTCCAGAAGCGCGCGAAAATCATCGCCTCGTTCCGCCGTCAGCTCGACGCGCGCGGCTACATCGAAGTCGAAACGCCCATGATGCAGCCCATCTACGGCGGCGCCGCGGCGCGTCCGTTCAAAACGCATCACAACACGCTCGATATCGATCTCTACCTGCGCATCGCGCCCGAGTTATATCTGAAGCGGCTGGTCGTCGGCGGCCTCGAGCGCGTCTACGAGATCAACCGCAACTTCCGCAACGAAGGCATCTCGACGCGCCACAACCCCGAGTTCACGATGATCGAGTTCTATCAGGCGTACACCGATTATCGCGGCCTGATGGATCTCAGCGAAGAGCTCCTGCGCCAGCTCGCGATCGATGCCACCGGCTCAACCAAAGTTCCCTTCGGCGACGTCGAACTCGACTTCAGCACGCTCCGCCGCCTGACCATGCGCGAGGCCGTCATCGAATATTGGGACGGCCCCGATCGCCCGTCGATGGACAACGTGCGTGATCCCGAATGGCTCAAGGTCCACGGCGAACTCGCCCACCTCTTCGAAGCGCACGCCGAACGCAAACTGATCCAGCCCACGCTCATTTACGACTTCCCGGTCGAAGTCTCGCCGCTCTCGAAGAACAAGCCCGAAGAGCCCGCGCTCGTCGAGCGTTTCGAGATCATGATCGCGGGCATGGAAATCGGCAACGCCTACACCGAGTTGAACGATCCCATGGAGCAGCGCCGCCGCTTCGACGCGCAGCGCGCGCTCCGCGAAGGCGGCGATCAGGAAGCGCATCAGATGGATGAGGACTACCTGCGCGCCATGGCCTACGGGCTGCCTCCCACCGGCGGCGAAGGCCTCGGCATCGACCGCCTGACCATGCTTCTGACCAACTCGCAATCCATCCGCGACGTCATTCTGTTCCCGCTGCTGCGGCCGGAAGGCGATATCGGCATGGCGGACCGCCTGCGCGCGCTCGACAAATAATACGCGAAATGACCTCCACCTTCGAGCTCTTCATCGCCGGCCGTTACCTCCGCGCACGCCGCAAAGAGAAGGTGATCTCGGTCATCACCGTCATCTCCGTGGTCGGCGTAGCCGCGGGAGTGATGGCGCTCGATCATCTCCCTCGCGGTCAACAACGGATTTCAAGAACACGCTCCAGCGCAACATGCTCGCGGCCACCGCGCACGTCAACATTCTCGATAAAGACACGGGCGCCGGTATTTCGGACTGGCGCAATCTCATGACCAGGTTCCGCAAAGTTCCGCATGTCGTTGCGGTTGCGCCCGTGCTCTATGACCCGGTGATCGTCACCGGCCCGCAGGGCAACAAACAAATCACTCTCAAAGGCATCGATACCCAGGCGGAACTGGCCGCCAGCGAAACGCTGCGCCACCTCAAGAGTGGTTCTCTCGCCACCTTGCAGAATCGAGACCGGGCTTCCCGCGATCATCGTCGGAGCCAAACTCGCCCAGGATATCGGGCTCATGCTGAATGGCACCGTGAACGTCCTCGATCCGGAAGGCCGCCTGACCCCCTACGGCCCCGGGCCGCACACCCAGCGCTTTCGCGTGGCAGGCATCTTTGAAACGGATTTCTTCAATGTCGACGATGAGTGGGCCTACGCCTCGCTCGACGCCGTGCGCAAGCTCCACTCCGTTGGCGACGTCGTCAACACCATCGAAATCCGCCTCGACAATCCGGATCTCGCCCCTCAGGCCGCACCCGAACTCGCTCCGCGCGGCAGGCCCGAATTACACTTCAATCACCTGGGAAGAGCAGAATCGCCAGCTGTTCAGCGCGTTCAAGCTGGAACGAGCGGTCACCGCGCTCACCATCGGTCTGATCGTCCTGGTGGGCGCGCTGAACATCTTCATCACTCTCACGATGATTGTCCTGACCAAGTACAAAGACATCGCGGTGCTCATGTCGATGGGCGCGCGCCGGCGTCAGATCCGCCGCATTTTCGTCGTGCAGGGCGCGATGATCGCGGTCATCGGAATCACCGTGGGCCTCGTCGTCGGCTACACTTTTTGTTACTTCGCCGGGACGTACCACCTGATACCGCTCGACGCATCTGTTTACGCGCTGAGCTACCTCCCATTCGACCCCAACCCGTGGGATGGCCTCTGGATTACCCTCGTCGCGCTCGGCGTCAGCCTTCTCGCGACCGTCTATCCTGCGCGAAACGCCACCAGCAATCACACCGGTTGAGGTGCTCAGGTACGAGTATGAATCCGAAAATGACGAAACCAAAGAACAAGGCCGAGCGCGAGGCCCGCGTCACATCTATTCTCAAGACGCTCGATGAGATGTATCCGAACGTGACCTGCGCTCTCACCCATCGCACTCCCTGGGAGCTTCTCGTCGCGACCATTCTCTCCGCGCAATGCACCGACGTGCGCGTCAACCAGGTGACGCCGGGCCTCTTCGCGAAATACCCCACCCCGCGCGATTTCGCCGCCGCCCGTCAGGAGGTCCTCGCCAACGACATCCGCTCCACCGGCTTCTTCAACAACAAAGCGAAATCCGTCATCGGCGCCGCGAAGAAGATCGTGAACGAATTCGGCGGCAAGGTTCCGCAAACTCTCGAAGAGCTGATCACCGTACCCGGCGCCGCGCGCAAGACCGCCAACGTGGTCCTCGGCACCGCCTACAACATCGCTTCCGGAATCGTTGTCGATACGCATGTCCAGCGCGTGTCGCGCCGCCTCGATCTCACGAAGCAGACCGACCCCGTCAAGATCGAGCAGGATCTCATCAAAATCATTCCCCGCGACCGCTGGATTCTCTTCTCGCACCAGATCATCCACCACGGCCGCGCGCTCTGCATCGCGCGAAAACCGAAGTGCGCGGATTGCAAACTGAACCCCGTCTGTTACGCTCCTGACAAGACAACACGCTCCTGACAAAACTATGAGACTCGGCGTATTCACCGCACTCTTATCGCAGCTCCCGCTCGCGGATGTGATCGCGAAACTGAAAGCTCTCGGCGTCACCACCGTCGAACTCGGCACCGGCAACTATCCCGGCGATCCGCACTGCAAGCTCTCCATGCTCGACGATGCACGCCGCGCTCGACGAGTTCAAGAAGCGTCTCGACGACAACGGCATCTCGATCAGCGCCCTCAGCTGCCACGGCAATCCGCTGCATCCGGACCGCGAGACCGGCGAACCCCATCGCGAAGTAAGCCGGAAAACGGTCCTGCTCGCCGAACGCTCGGCGTCCCGGTCGTAATCGATTTCTCCGGATGCCCCGGCGACAGCAACAAATCCCGCTCGCCCAACTGGGTCACCTGCCCCTGGCCGCCCGAGTATCTCGAAATCCTCAAATGGCAGTGGGAGAAAAAGGTCACGCCCGTTCTGGAAAGAGCACGGCCGGTTCGCCGCCGACCACGGCGTCAAAATCGCCGTCGAAATGCACCCCGGCTTCGTCGTCTACAACCCGGAAACCATGCTGCGCCTGCGCGCCATCGCCGGCAAATCCGTCGGATGCAATTACGATCCCAGCCACATGTTCTGGCAGGGCATCGACCCCATCGCCGCCATCCGCGTGCTCGGCGATTCCATCTTTCACGTCCACGCCAAGGACACGCAGATCTACGAGCGCAACCTCCCCGCGTCGGGCGTTCTCGATACCAAAAAATACACCGATGAACGCAATCGCGCCTGGATTTTCCGCACCGTCGGCTACGGCCACGGCGCCGAATGGTGGAGCGAATTCATCTCGACGCTGCGCATGTTCGGCTACGACTACGTGCTCTCGATCGAGCACGAAGACAGCCTGCTCTCGCCGGAAGAAGGCCTGACCAAAGCCATCCGTTTCCTCGATGCCATCGTGATCAAAGAGAAACCGACCGCCGCCTGGTGGGTTTAATTTGTTACCGGATCGCATTCGCCCGCGTATACATACTGAGGGACAATAGGACTATATGCTCAGGCCTTTTACATTTTCATTCATCCTGCTCGCGCTGGCGATTTTCGCCTTCGCTCAGGACACTTCGAAAAAGAGCAAAGCCCCCGTTGAACGCTCGGTCAGCGGCATTGTCACCGATGAAAACGACAAACCCGTCCCCGGCGCCGTCGTTAAGCTCAAGAACACCCGAACCTTGCAAATCCGTTCGTTTATCGCGCGCGAACAGGGCGATTACTACTTCAACGGCCTGGCGACCGACGTGGATTACGAACTATCTGCGGAAGCCAACGGGCAAGGCAGTGCCACCAAGATCCTTAGCCTGTTCGATACCCATTCCGAAGCGAGGATGAACCTTCAGTTGAAGAAGTAGGCTGTGCATACAGAAACGCTTTGAACGGTCGTATCCGGAAGACAAAGAAAACCCCGCGCCGTACCATCAAAGCAGAGATGGAAAGCGCCCGTGACGCCCGCCGGTTTGACCTCTTCCTCGCCCGCGACCGCGCCAGCGACGGCAAGTTTCTCACCGGCGTCCTGACCACTGGAATCTACTGCCTGCCCTCGTGCCCCGCCAAGCGGCCACGGCGTGAGAATGTCCGCTTCTTCAGCACGCCCGACGAAGCGCAGCGCAGCGGCTTACGCCCCTGCCGCCGCTGCCGTCCCGACTGGTTCTACCGCGGCGAGGAATGGCACGAGAATCTTTACGAGCAAACCGCCGCGCGCGTCCGCAACGCGCCCGCAGCATTCCCGGATATCTCTGCGATCGCGGCCACGGCCGGCATCAGCCGTACCGCTCTCAACGATCTTTTTCGCGACCACGCACACGAATCGCCCGGCGCTTTTCTCCGCCGCATCCGCGTCGATCATGCAGCTCGTTTGATCCAAAGCGGCGCTAAACCATCCGATGCCGCGGCCGCCGCCGGCTTCGAAAGCGCTTCGGCGTTTCACGATCGGTTTCTAGCAGGCACCGGCCTGACACCAGGCGCATATGCGGGCCTCACAGGCGCCACTGCGTTCACTTTGCGCTTGCCAGTACGTTACCGATTTCAGGAAGTCCTCGATTTCTATGCGCGGGATCCGCAGAGCGTTAGTGAATCAGTTTTCTCACAAGGCGTTCACAAAGCTTTTCTGATCGATGGCGAACCGGCATCGGTAGAAATCTCCTTCGAAGGGAACTCCGCCGTGTGCCGTGTGAATGGCAATCCGTACGCTTCGCACCGGGCCATCGTGCGAATGCTCGGCCTCAGCGCCGACGCCTCCGCATTCGAGCGTCAGTTCGCCGGTGATCCGCTTCTCGGCCGCCTCCTCGAACGGCAGCGCGGCCTGCACATTCCGCTGACGCCGCATCCTTGGGAAGCCCTCGCGTGGGCGATCATGGGCCAGCAGATCAGCCTCAAAGCCGCCGTTACCTTGCGCCGCGAACTGATATCCGCTTTCGGATTACTGCACTCGGCGACCGGCCTTCGCGCGCACCCCTCTGCCGAGGTCATCGCCGGCCTTAGCGTGGAAACCTTGCGCACGCTGAAGTTCTCCCGCTCGAAAGCTGAGTACCTCATCGCCGCGGCCAGCGCGGTCGCAAGCGGAGAATTGCCGATCGCCTCATTGCGCGATCTTTCGGCAAGGCACGCCGCGCGTCTGCTAAGCAACGTCCACGGCATCGGACCTTGGACCGTCCAATACGCCTTCCTCCGCGGGCTGGGCTTCGCCGATTGCCTGCCATCCGGCGATGCGGGGCTCGCGCAGGGCCTCGGCCGCCTGAGCGGCGAGCGTCCCGGAGAACCCGAAATTCGCGCGGAGATGGCGAGGTTCACCCCTTACCGCAGCCTCGCGACATATCACGTTTGGGCCAGTCTCAAACAAAGCGTGAAAGGAAAAGAGAAAGATGCAATTTGAAACACCATTCGGTCCCGCGTGGTCAGAGATAGATGATAACGGCGCCATGACCACCTTCAGTCTCTGGGAGGGCCAGGGCAAAGGCCACAATCCCGAAGTCGCACGCCAACTCGACGAATTCTTCGCCGGCAAGCGTCGCACCTTCGACTTCCCCCTCGCGCCGAAGGGCACGGATTTCCAGAAGCGCGTCTGGGCTGAATTGATGAAGATCCCCTTTGGCGAGACCATCAGTTACGGCGAACTCGCGAAGCGCATGGGCAACCCCAACGCATCGCGCGCCGTCGGCCGCGCCAACGCCACCAATCCGATTGCCCTGATCGTCCCCTGCCACCGCGTGATCGGTACCAACGGAAAGCTCACCGGCTATGCAGGCGGACTCGACCTGAAGGACAAACTAATCACCTGGGAGCGCTCAATGAGCGAGGGCTCAGCCAGCAACACCAACGACCGATTCGATTTTTCCCTCCGGCCCAAACACGAACACGTTTGTGCCTGACATCAGCTCTTTCTTCTCGCCGTCCACTGCGACCCAATCGGCGAGCACCACGCCTTGGCAATGCCGCACGGCGCCTTTACGCTCCATCCGGATCCCGGGCATGAAGCGTTGCGCCGCGCTGGTGTGCGCCATCAGATCCTCTATACCTTCCAGCAGGCTGTAGCGGTCGCGAAACGAAACACCCGCCGTCACAATCGCGGCAAGCGCCTTTTCACGCGCCGCATCATCCGCGATGACCCAAGCCCCAAACCACGTATCCACTGCGTCGGCCGCATTCGCATAAACTTCGTTCGCCACCGCATTGCTGAACAACGCAAGCTGGAAGCGCCATCCCTGCACATGCGCATCGCGCGGCCCGGGTTCTGCGAATTCATGCACCAGATGCAACCGCGTTCCGCCGTTCTCCGGCTCGAGCCGGATCGTCACCCGCGAACTGCCCGGCGGAATCGGATTGCCGCTTTCGAACCCGTAAGTGAATGCGATCCGGGCAGGCGGATCGATCTCCAGCACTTCGCCCGAAGACTCGATCCCGTTCGGATGCCGTATATAGACCTTGCCTCCCGGCGTTGCGTCGATAGTGGAGCCCGCGCCCCACCAACTTGCCCACCGTGCGCTATCGGTGAAGAATCGAAACACGGTCTCCGCCCTGGCTTTGATCAGGACCGTCCGTTGAAGGTCATACGGCAATTCGGGCATCTCTCATTTACTCCGTTTGGGGCCGCGTCGCGTCTCTTCCAGTTCTGCAGCCAGTTTCAATTTCCACAATTTGTCATCCCACATTGCTTCAAGAATCGCGGCAACCGGTCCCAGCACACTCGCGGCGAGCCCGGTAAAACCGGTTGCGGCGATCAATCCGCGCCTCTACGAGCCCCGCCTTCAGCAACTCGCGCAACTGCAGCGAAATCGCGCCGAACGTCACATCCGGCATAGCGCGATGGATGGCGCCCGCCGGTTGCTCTTCATTCCACACCAGCCGCAGAATCTCGCGACGGCGCGGCGATCCGATCGCATCCAGCAGCGCAGGCTTCATCGAAATTAGTTTAGTTTAAACTAAACTAATTTACAAGCTCCAATTGGTTCATTGGTCGCTTCTTTTAAAGGTGGCTACTCGAATTCCCGCAGCATCCCAGCCAGTCGGCCTGCACCCGCGCGATCCCCACCGAATCGCATCGAATTGTAGATCGACGTGAACTCGACCGCCAGGCGTTGTTCTTCTCCCGGAAGCCCGTGCGCAAACTCTGCCGGCGTGAGCGATCGAGGCTTCTCGAACCCCCGCCGCGCCAGCAACTCCAGCATGCGTCCGTACAAAACCGCCGCGTCCGAAGCCGATCCTCCCGACCGCACGATGCGCCGCAGCCTCGCCCGCCGACGCCATCGCGCGTAAACCGCCGGACTGAAAAACGCAATCACCAACAACGCCGCGATCCAAACCGCCCATCTCCGCGCGAACCCCGCAATCACCGGAAATCCGCGACGTCCACGGTGTTCCAGAACTGCCTCCGCTTCGCCCCCAGCCCCGCAGCGCTGCCTCGAACCGCGCCGCGATCGCCACCTGATGTCCCAGATCATAGGAGACCACCCACTCATGCCACGTATGATCGGCCGCATCGAGATACATGTTGATTCGCGACAGCAGCGACGACGAATCCTCGCCCGCCCCGAACGGAGTCGGGTCGAACGTCGTCCAACCCCGGCCCTCGATCCATGCCTCCACCCATGCATGCGCATCCGACGCCCGCACCACATAGAGCCCCGACACGTTGTTGAAGTAACCGGTCTGAAAACCCGTCGCCACCCGCGAAGGAATACCCTCATACCGCAGCATCACCGCCATGGCCGACGCGAAATATTCGCAGTAGCCCTTCCTTGCGCACGAAAAGAAAATCAGCCAGTGGATCGCGCACAGGCTTCTCCGCGGCGTCCAGCTTGTACCGGAAATCCCTCCGCAGATGGTTCTGAATTCGATTCGCCCTATCCCACGCCGTCCCCTCGCCCGACCAGCTTCGCGCCAGCTGATAAATCCGCGTATCGATCGGCGGCAATTCCAGATACCGCCCGCGTTCGGCCGACGTGAGTTGCGGTGGCTAGCGGCGGCCCCGAATGAGCCGACACCTCATACCGCAGCGTTTCGCTGATAGGCCCGAACACACGGAACGCATCGTCCGGTGTGGCCACCAGACTTCCTCGCGTCGATGTTGATGAACTCCGGAATGCCCGCGATAAACAGCGTGCCGATGCCCGAATTCTGCAGGTCGACGCGGTATACCAGCCGCCGCCCATCACGCCGCGATCTCTGCGATTGGCCGGCGACCTCAGCATAGCCTTGCGCTGTCGGAATCGGTCGCCCCGCCACGCGCGGTTCGGTCCAGCGCCTGCCATCGAAGTGGCTCAGCGCCGCACCGCGCCATTTCAGATCCGCAGGCAGCGCCCGCGAGTAGGGCAGAATGTGCATCACCGCGCGATTGTCCCGGCTGATCTTTCCGAAGCCGCCAAGGTCCACGACGTTCGAAAATCCGGTGAGGCGCGGCGCATTGGGAAAAAGCATCGCAGCCATGCGCGCCGTGCGCGGGACGAGAAGGAACAGCCCCGCCGTGATTACAAGGATTCCACACAGAGACGTGATCGCAACGGCCGTCAGTGGCCAGCTCATGCCTCTGCGAGTCGGAGCAATTGCCCGCTTGTTCCGTTCGAGGCCGCGCCGGATGTCGGCGCTCGTAAATGCCGCAATCGCGAATACTACATAGAGCGCAAGCCACGCAAAGAAGCTCGATTGCGCCGATAGCATGGCCGCCGCGATCAGTTCCACGAACGAAATCGCACCGGTATAAACGTAGTCGCGATTCGATCGCGCGGTAAGAATCTTGAGCGTGGCGAGGAAGCATACGCCATGCACCGTAGTCCTGAGAAAATCGTGCGAGATGAAGTAGCAGTCGATCGGGAAGAATGCCACATAGGCGAGCGCCGCGACCGAGATGGCGCCGGAAGGCACCTCGAAACGCAGCAACCCCGCCACCATCGCGGCGCGAATCAGAATCCCGGCGAACGTGAGGATCAGCGTAGGGCGGTCGAGAAACCCGGTAGCGGCGAGCGCGCAATACCCGCTCGTGATCAGTCCCAGCAGCGAGAATTGAAAGAAGCGCTCGACAGAGGCCACAGTTCCAGTTTAGTCATTATTGCGGGGGCTTTCCCCAGTCAGGGAATGCGAGCCCCAGGGTGAACCCTGCATCTGAAGTTTCTACATTTATCAGGAGTCACGTGGGGCAGCCGATCGGGTTGTGTCGCCTGCCCTGAACCGTGTACTCGACCAGGGCCATTGCTCAGCGGCTTCGACCAGACCGCCTTCACCGGACTGAGGACACGGTTGACAATCCGGCCGCTTCGCCCTTTGAGCCAGCGCATAGTGCCCGGCAAAGCGGCCTTTGGCGGGAAGACCGCGTGGACCTGGTTGGGCATTATGATCCACGCGTAAAGGGAGTAGAAGCCGCGGACCGTCTCCCCGTAGAGCACGTTTCGGAGGAATGCGTCTGACAGGCCACACAAAACGACGGCCTGCCCCACGGGCATAGTGCAAAACGAGGCGGGAATCTCTCCAGAAATGTAGAAACCCCACCCACAGGGCGTTCTTTGGGAAGAAGCCGACCGCCTTACCCGGACACCGCCATTTTGTCCCGCAACGTCGGCTCCGGTTCAGTGGCGAAGACCGAATAGACCGCCCCTGCGATTGCAGCGCCTATGATCGGCGCCACCCAGAACAGCCATAGCTGCTCGATCGCCCATCCGCCCACGAACACTGCCGGACCCGTGCTGCGCGCGGGATTCACCGACAAATTCGTGACCGGGATTCCAATGAGATGAATCAGCGTCAACCCCAGCCCGATTGCAATCGGTGCGAAGCCCTTCGGAGCGCGCGTGTCGGTAGCTCCCAGAATGATCATCAGGAACATAAACGTCAGCACCACTTCCGCGGTCAGGCATGACGCCAGGTTGTAGCCGCCCGGCGAATGCTCCGCGTAGCCGTTCGAGGCAAATCCGCCTGCCAGGTCGAATCCCGCCTTGCCTGCCGCGATGACATACAACACTGCGGACCCTGCGATGCCGCCCAGCACCTGCGCCACCACATACGCCGGCAGTTCCGAAACAGGAAATCGCTTTCCCACAACCAGCCCCACCGAGACGGCGGGATTCAGGTGGCACCCGGAAATGTGGCCGATTGCAAACGCCATGGTCAGGACCGTGAGGCCGAACGCCAGGGCGACTCCCGCGAAGCCGATCCCGAGGCCCGGGAAAGCCGCCGCCAGAACTGCGCTCCCACATCCGCCGAATACGAGCCAAAACGTTCCGATAAATTCCGCAAACGCTCTTTTCGATAGGGGCATACAGAGAAATTCCCTTTCTTACCCAGGACCATAGCACTTTTCCGGACTGGGTACGCGACGCGGTGACGCGTCCTCCACGTTTGAGGGATGCCTGGACTACGCCGTCTGACGTTTTTCCTGAAGAATCCGTCTCGAAAGCGAATAGCCAGCCTGTTCTGCCGGTGTGTCATACAACACCGATGACCCGGCACCAGCGCGGGCGCGTTATCCGGAGCTATGAGGCCAGTGGGCTACCAAGGACCTCCAGGAGATCCCCGAATTGAAACGGCTTGCGAATGAAGTTGTGGATCTGCGGAGCGCTCATTGAGCTCAGAATCATCTCCTGGCTGTAAGCGCTGGTCAAAACGACCATTATATCGGCTTTCGCGTTCACGGCTTCAGCTGCGATTTCGCTGACTGGAAGCCCCTGGAATCGTCATATCCAGCAGAACTACATCGATCTTGTCCCCGTCCTCACGCAGAAGTTTGATCGCAGAAGAACCCTCGGCAGCTTCGAATACCTCGAAGCCGGTTCTTGCGGAGCATTTTCACAACACCCTGGCGCAACAACTCCTCGTCTTCCACAACCAGAACGCTCCGCCGCCGGGATGGGATCGCCTTTTGCCCGTCGCCGGAAATCAGGATGCCGCTCGCGGCAGACACGGTCGTTCGCGGAAGGCAGCAACACTTGAAATGTAGTCCCGTTATCCGGTTCGCTCGCCAGATGGATCGCTCCGCCCAGACTGTGCACGATTCCCTGCACGACAGCCAGTCCAAGTCCGCGGCCAGCGGATTTCGTGGTAAAGAACGGGTCGAATACCTTGGCCTGCGTTTGCGGGGACATGCCGCGGCCGGTGTCGGAAACCTCCAGTTGCAGGTACTCGCCATCGGGCAGCGCTCGGGATAAGCTCCCGGCGGATCCTGGTTTCAGGACTCACACGCTTTGTGATCACCCGAATCTAGTCCATCCCGGTCTCCGATGGCATCCGAGGCGTTGGTAATGAGGTTCATCACAATCTGCCGTAGTTGAGCGGCGCTGCCAGAGATGGCCGGAAGATCCCGATCCAGATGAGCCTGGATCACCGCGCGCTTGGTCACCGAAACTCTGAGCAGTGCGAGCATCTCATCGACTGTCTTCGAAAGATCCACCGGCCCGGTAGCCGCGCTTTCTTTTCCGGCGTAGATCATCAGCTGACGAACGATTTCGGAGCCGCGCATCGCCACCTCGCAGATCGCCTTCAGTTCTTGCTTTGCAGGATACGCCCTCATCCAACTCCAGTAACCCCAGTTCTGCCTGGGCCTGCACCGCGCCCAACAGGTTGTTGAAATCGTGAGCGATCCCGCCTGCCAGCGTTCCCACGCTCTCCAGTTTCTGCCTGGCGAGGGCCTCCTCCTGGACGCGTTTGATTTCGGTGACATCTTCGATCATGCCAATTCCGTGGAGAGGCGTGCCGTCGGGGCCAGTGATAACGGATGCGGTCAGGTTGACCCAGATGATTTCACCGTTTTTCTTCCGGTACCGTTTGTGCATGCGGTAGAAGGGTATCTCGCGATTGAAGAGCTGCTCGGCGAATTCTACGATCCGCTCGCACGTCATCCGGGTGCGTGATTTCCGCAAAAGTCTTCTCGGTGAGCTCCGCCTCAGGGTAACCCACCATTTCACAGAGGGCGCTATTGACCTTGAATAAACGATAGTCCCTGCCCACAAGGGCGAGACCGAGAGGCCCCTCTTCGAACACCCGGCGGAAACGTTCTTCGCTTTCGCGCAACGCGGCCTCCGTCAGCGCGGAGCTTTTCGACGTGCACCCTGTCGCGTTGGCGTTCGTCGACCACCGCCGCCAGCACGAGAATGGTCAGCGAGTACATGGCGATGAGCAGCCGCAGATCGCCTGCCGAAAAAGCCTGCTCCCAATGCAGCAGGTACCACAGAGTGGTTACGACCACCGCGTTTGCTGCCAGTGCCAGGACGGCCAGACGCATGCCGCGGAAGAGTGTCAGCGCGAGCGGCGGGAGAAAGGTCAGGAAGTCGACGTCGAGACCATACTGCATCTCGAATTGCACGCTCATCCAGAAAATGGCGGTCCACGCCACCACTTCGGCGGCTAACTCCAGAACATCCCGGGTAGAGATTGTTGGCTGCCAGTCACCCCTGTCATTCCTGGCGTCTGAACCGACCCATTCCTTTAACGGCCTGGAAAGGTACACCAGCACTGCCGGCGCCACCGCCAGAATTCCCGCACTCCCACGCAGCCAGCCATCGATTATGCCGGGAATACCGGTAACTGACGGGATTCCCACGACAAATAACACCTTGGTGCTTAGCAGGGCCGGAACCGCAGGCGCCAGAAAGGCTCCGGCGAGGACTGCCAGGGTAGATATCTCCCCCAAAAGCCAGGGTTCGCGCCTTGCCAGTCGCCGGGCAACGGCTAATCCCAGGGCCTGAGAGATCAGAAACAGGGGTGTGACAAAAACAGCGCCTTTCCAGCCAAGGAAAGCCGCGAACGATATAAAAAACAGCAGTTGACTCCAGACGAACCCCCGCCATCCAAACACCAGAGTGAGCGCAAACAGAATGGCAGGGCGGTATGCGAGAGTCGGGGTGAGCAGCGCTTTCCAAAGCGATCCGTCGACAACGCCGAAGACGGCAATGCCAGCCAACATCACGCTCAGGATTCGCAAATCTGGTGACTGCCAAACGCGCTGGATGCGAGTCGATAGTCGGGCCATAACCCCGTATTCTATATGCTCTTACAGGATTGCGAGGAAAAACACGGTACGGGCGCACAGCGGCAGCTCTGCAAACAACGGAGAATATTACCCGTGATTACCGGTCAAAGCTTTTGTTTTCATCGTCGCTAAATTTGGCGAAATTTGGGAGAAATCGCACTCTGAAAATGCTTCAACGGTCACATTTTGTATCATTCGATACATTTCCGCAGACTGGAGCCCCGACCGCGAGGGAGCGGCCGGTGTGGACGAAATGACGGAGACAGCCCCGGTAATCTTCGGCCTTTCGCATACGGCTTAGATCGCGGGAAACTCGGGCGCTCAGTTGCTTCGCGTCAGTGCCCCGTCTTCAGGCGTAAGGTTCGCGCCGGTCGCTTTCACCTGGCCAGGATGGTGAGGTTCAGTTCATCAACCGGGACAACGCCACGAAACTCGAAACGCGCTACGTCGTCCGCGCCGCTCACGATGAAAAATGAAACGTCGTTTCCGTTCACCCCTCCCTCGAGGAGTACGCCTGTATCAGCGTAGCCTCGGTGGTCATGCCCCCAGTCAAGCTTGAACGATTGACGGCAGTGACAGAGTTACGTCCCGGCGCCTGCCATTCAGAGTAATCTGGCCACGCCAGACACCCGCCGCATTCCCGGCCATAACATTCAATGACGACGCGAGGGCTGCCGCCACTAAGAACCATACACGGAGAATACACTGGCGCCTGACTAAGGACGGATGAGATAGTCTGTCCACTCCGCAATCTTCCCGCCTCTGACGAAAAACACTCCGGTCAGGTGATACGGACTGTTCGGCGGCGCGGGGTCGAAGCTATCAATGCGTTCGTTAATGACCACCGGCCCCATCGCCGAGCTCTGCACGATCTTTAACTCGACCCTGGTGGAGCGCTCGACGTAACTCCGAATGCGTTCAATCGCGTCTTTCCCTCGCGCCGGAGGCGCCGTCTCCATGATGCGATACGCGCAATCGTCGGTCAGGAATGAGGCGATCTTAGCCATATCGCGGCTCGCGAAGCTGCGACAGAAATCGGTAAGCAGACGCAGATTCATCGTCTCGGCCGCGGTGCGCTCCGCAGCATCCGCAGGGCGCGACAGGCCCAGGGCAGCTGCCAACGGCGGCGCCAGGCTGGCCAATTCCAGGAAGGCGGCCGCGCGTAAGCGTCACATCAGGGTCCATTACCGTGCCATTCTACATCCAATTGCCTTGGGCTTACCCCGGCGGCAAGATAGTGGAATTCATGACTCAAACAGCAGATAGAACACACGCCCGGAGCCTTGGCCGGGTCGGCAATCTGCGCTTCGCAGGAATACGCGGGCTCAACCTACGCCACCATCGCGATATGCATGGCATGGTTTTCAGGCTTTTAATGTTTCTTCCCGCTCTGGCAGGCCTTGCGATTGTCCCGCAGCTCCCGGCCGTTGTGGACGGCGTGATCGCGGCGACAGCCCTTCACCGCGACCTCACTGTAGTTATGCGAATGTGAAGGATTTTGCTGGTCTCTGAGCAGACGTTTTCAACCCGTGAGAAGACACAATTTCGCAGTTACAAAGGCCGCCGGGCTGAAGTAACAGGCACCAGCAACACCAGCAGACTCGCCATCAAAGCGCACCCACCCAGGAACAGCATCCCACTCCGATAAGATCCCGAGCTGTTACTTAGCGCACCCACCATATAAGGCCCGAGGAACCCGCCGAGATTCCCAAAACAATTGATCACACCGATCGCCGCAGCCGCGGCCACATCGCTCAAAAACAAAGTAGGCAACGTCCAGAAACTAGCGCGATATCCATGCAGCCCCGCAGCCGCAATCGAAAACAAAACCATCGCCAGAACCACATTCGCGCCCACCTTATCACTCGAAGCAAACACCGCGAACGCCATCGCCCCGATCCCCACCGGCACCGTCACATGCCAGCGTCGCTCACCCGTCTTATCCGAATGCCAGGCGAGTAAAAACAAAACCGGAATCTCAATCAGGAACGGAATCCCGCTGATCAGCGACACCTTAAGCGAACCCAGCCCCGACAGCCGCTGCACAATCTTCGGCAGCCACAAAGTAAATCCCCAGTTCGCGCTCAGAATGCAAAAATACGCCAGCGCCAGCAGGACCACGCCCGGCTGCCGCAGCACCTTCGCAATCCCTGGCGACGGAGGCTTCTCCCGCTTCTCACGCTCCAGTTCGCCGCTGATCCACGCCCGCTGCTCCGCGGTCAGCCACCGAGCCTGCGCCGGCCAGTCGGTCAGATAGAAGATCGTCACAACTCCCAGCACAATCGCCGGCACGCCTTCCAGCAGAAAAAGCCATCGCCACCCCTCGATCCCCAGCCAGTGAACCTGCAGCAACATCCCGGAAACAGGCGCGCCGATAATCTCCGAAAACGGAATCCCGACCATGAAGAACGCCACCGCCTTCGCCCGATCCTCCTGCCGGTACCAGTGCGAAACATACACCAGCACGCTCGGAAAGAAGCCCGCCTCCGCAACCCCCAGCAGGAATCGCGCGCCATAGAATTCAGGGGCCGTATGGACCATGCCGGTAAGCGCTGCGAAGAAGCCCCAGGAAATCAGGATGCGCGCCAGCCATTTTCGCGCGCTCCAGCGCTCCGCCAGAATCGCGCCCGGAATTTCCAGCAGCAGATATCCCAGAAAGAAAATGCCCGACCCGAACCCGAGCACCTTATTCGAAAAACCCAGATCGCGGGTCATCTCGAGGCTCGCATAGCTGACGTTCACGCGATCGAGATACGAGAACAAGGTAGAGCAGGAACAGGAACGGCATCAGCCGCAGCGTGATGCGGCGGCGAGTCTGCGCGCCAATATCCCGAGCTACTGCCTCAATTGGCAAAAACCAGTCTTACACAAGCGGCTGGTACTATCTCTATGCTGAATCTCTTCCTACAGACCGCCACGCCGGCGCGCGCGCAGAGCCTGACCAGGACCTTCCGCCACCTCGGCGCGTTCGGACTTTTCTTTCTCGCGATCCTCGACAGTTCGCCCATCCCCACCTTCGCCGGTCCTGACATCCTGATCGCAATTCTCGCCGCCACTCACCGCAACCCGTGGTACGAATACGCGGCCGTGGCAACCGCGGGCTCGGTCATCGGCGCCTGGTTCACTTATCGAATCGCGCACAAAGCCGGCCGCGCTTATCTCAACAGCAAATTCGGCCACGGCAGGGTGCCCGCGCCTCTTCGTGTCTTCGAAAAATGGGGTACCGGAACTCTCGTGGCTTCCACCGCCATTCCCTTCCCCTTCCCGACCAGCATGTTCTTCGCCGCCGCGGGCGCGTCGAATTACAGCCTCCGCCGCTTCATCACGATCGTCGCCATCGGCCGTGGCGTCCGCTATTCGGCGATCGCCATCGTGGCGGATGTCTATGGACGCAGCTTCACCAGCATCCTTCGCCATCCCACGCAACACTGGGGTTGGCTGCTGGTCTTCACTGCTACTGTTCTCACTCTGGTCGCCGCCGGACTTCTCGCCAACCGCCGGCTGGAGACCGCGCCAGCCCCCGTGGAATCGCAGACAATATAGGCATGTCCCGCGGTTGGGAGAGCAAATCCGTCGAATCTCAGATGGAGGAAGCGGCTCTACGTCGCGCCGCGCCGAAGCAGACCCCGCCTACAGCCGAACAGGTCCGAATTAAAGCCGAGCGCGAAAGCCTGGAATTATCACGGAAGCGCGTGCTGGCCGATCTCGAAGCCGCCACGCACCCGCGCCGCCGCGAACAGCTGGAATCTGCATTACGGCATCTCAACAAAAAAATCGCCGCTCTCGAGTAGATTGGCCGGCCTCCTGACCGTAGGAATCGGAACAACTTCCTACGCGACCCGCCTGCATCCCATTTCCCAATGTGGCAAATTATGGTTATGAAGGCCACTGCCTTCATTGGCGCCGCGTCTCCAGGGTGCCTCGTCGCGGCGAAACCTCCTCTTCATCGACCACTCGAAAGGAAATTGCCATGACACCAACAGGAACTCCTTCGCAGTTCAACATAGACCGCACCTGTCCGGGAGTGTGGACGATCACCTTCAGCAATCCGCCGATCAACATGTTTGTTCCCACAACGATCGTCGAATTGGGAGCGCTCATGACCGGCCTCGCGGCGGACCCGTCCGTGAAGGTCGTAATGTTCCAGTCGGCAAATCCCGATTTTTTCATCGCCCATCTCGACGTAGCCAAAGCAGCTGAACGGCCGGAGGCGCTTGGCCTTTGGCGCGACTTTGTGCTGCGTCTCTCGTCCACGTCAGTCGTGAGCATGCGACGATTCGCGGCCGCACGCGCGGCATCGGGAACGAGTTCGTGCTAGCTTGCGACATGCGCTTCGCCAGCCGGCAAAGCGCGCTGTTCGGCAACCCCGAGGTCGGTGTCGGACTGGTCCCGGGCGGCGGAGCGCTGGAATGGCTCCCGCGCCTGGTCGGCCGCTCGCGCGCACTTGAGATCGTCCTCAGCGGCGACGATTTCGATGCCGATCTCGCCGAGCACTATGGTTGGGTGAACCGCACGCTGGACGATAACGACCTCGACTCGTTTGTCGATACGCTCGTCCGGCGTCTGGCTTCGTTCGATCGTGAAACGCTGGCCGCGGCGAAGGCCCAGGTCAATCGATTCGGGACACCGACAGCTGCGAGCTTCAGTCGAGCATCGACCTGTTCTTCCCACTACTGGCCTTGCCAGGTGCGCAAGCGCGCCGTGCGAAGATTCGTAATATCGGCTACGGTGTTCGCAGCGACTTCGAATTGAACTTCGGCCGGTACCTCCCTTCGTTCGCGCAGGCGGACGAGACCGCATAGACACGTTAGGGGTTCTCCGACGACGTTCGTGGGAGCTTTCGGTTGTCCCACAAGAGCGCCGTTCTTCCGCAACCGCGAAATCGCATGACGATTCAGGCACGCGCCCGCGCTGCCGGGACGTATCAGAGGGGATTGCCGCGTTCGGCCTCCCTTTTCAAATCGTTGGCATAGCGTTCGAATATGGGCGGAAAATCGGGTAGCGAGCTCTTCACCAGCGCCAGCATGAGGCCCGAGAACCGCTCTTCCATAAGGAAATCGGTCGAGCCGTCAGGGCGCGCTTTCAACTCGAACTTACGAACGCCCTTAAAGAGCGGAGCGAATCCGCCGGTCCATGCCATGCGCTGGCACGGTACAACGCCGGACACTTTGGGGCTGAACGTCCGCTTGGTACCGGGAACGTGGACTCGCAGGGTTTCGCCTTCGCGGATCTGGCCTTCGATCGCTGTCACGGTGGAATTCCAGCGTGGAAAGTCCTTCGCATCGCTTAAGAGGGCCCAGACGCTTTCCGGCTTGGCGCGAACATTGACTTCGACCCGGCACACCAATGAAAAAGCGCCGCGAGTCTCTGTTGTTTTTGGATCTTGCAACGGCCGGATGCTCGCTTCGCCCATGCCTCGTCACCTATTGACGGTTGAAGGTAAAGTATTGAGGGAAGCCCTTCCCAAAATCCGTTACGTTCAACTGTTGGCCATCGGCAGAAACCGTGGCGGTCGCGGAGCCATTCTGTCTGATGTTCAACATCACGGGACCAACCCACGCTCCCGCCACGTTCACAACAGATGCCGTCTCAGCCGGTGGATTCGGATTAACAGGTCTGCCGGAATTCGCCGCTGCTTCCGCCGGGGCGCTATGTTCGGCGGATTGACCGGATTTCAACTGGCTTTCCAGTTCCTTTACCCTGGCCGTCAGTTCGACCGTGTTGTCGGGAGTCGGCGTAGGTGCCCCATCGGCCGCTTTCGGCGCGATGCCGCCACCGCCTTTCAATTCGACCGAAACTCCAGGCGTCGTAATCTTCGTCGGCGTGAACCCGAGTTCCTTCACCGTCACCAGGATGGCGATGACACCGAGGACGGCCCAGATGATGTTGTATTTGAATCCGCCCTGTTCCGCCATACCGAAACCGATCTGTCCAGTTTAAACCCGTTCCAGAATCGTCGCGATGCCCTGCCCCACTCCGATGCACATGGTGCACAGCGCATAACGCCCGCCGGTCTTCCGCAATTGCGAAATCGCCGTAATGATCAACCGCGCGCCGCTCGCGCCCAGCGGATGCCCGATCGCGATCGCCCCGCCGTTCGGATTCACATGCGCGGCGTCGTCCGGCAGGCCGAGATCGCGCGTCACAGCCAGCGCCTGCGACGCGAACGCTTCGTTCAGCTCGATCACGTCCATGGCGGATAAGCGCAAGTCCGCTCTTCGCCAGCACCTTCCGGGTAGCCGGCGCGGGCGCGAAACCCATGATCCGCGGAGCCACTCCCGCCGCAGCTGTCGCGATCACACGCGCGCGCGGAGTCAGCCCGTATTTCTTCACCGCCTCCGCCGAAGCCAGCAGCAACGCGCATGACCCGTCGTTCACGCCCGATGCATTCCCCGCCGTCACCGTGCCTGTAGGCTTCACCACCGGCTTGAGTTTCGCCAGCGCTTCGAGCGTCGTCTCCGGGCGCGGATGCTCATCCGTATCGAACTTCTTCGGCTCGCCCTTCTTCTGCGGAATCGTCACCGGCGTCAATTCGTCCGCGAAGAACCCCGCCGCGTGCGCCCGCGCCCAGCGCTGTTGCGTGCGATACGCAAACGCATCCTGATCCGCGCGCGATACTTTGAAATCCTCCGCGACATTCTCGGCCGTTTCCGGCATGGAATCCACGCCGTACCTGCTCTTCATCAGCGGATTGACGAACCGCCAGCCGATGGTCGTATCGAAGATCTCGGCGCTGCGGCTGAACGCCGTATCCGCCTTGCCCATCACGAACGGCGCGCGCGACATGCTCTCCACGCCACCGGCGATCATCAGTTCGGTCTCGCCCGATTTGATGGCGCGCGAAGCCACGCCCACGGCATCCATGCTCGAGCCGCAGAGCCGGTTGACGGTCGAGCCCGGAACCTCCTTCGGTATCCCCGCCAGCAGCAACGCCATGCGCGCCACGTTGCGATTGTCTTCGCCCGCCTGATTGGCGCAGCCGAAGATCACGTCGTCCAGCGCTTGCCAGTCGACGCCAGGGTTGCGCTCCATCAGCGCTTTGATCGGAATCGCCGCCAGATCGTCCGTGCGCACATTGGCCAGCGCGCCGCCATAGCGGCCGAAAGGCGTGCGGATCGCATCACAAATGAAAACGTCTGCCATAAAGAGAATTTCCTATTGTAAGTGGATCTACTGAGTTCGTTGAAAACCTTCCAGCTGGTCTCTGTAACCGTGGGGCAGGGCTTTAGCCTGCGGCGGGGCTTTCAGCCCGCCTCCGGCCGTATTCCCGCATAAGCGTTTCGCAGCAACTCCAGAACGCCGGCATACTCAACCGCCCGCGCATTCGGATAAGGATTTTCCGTAGCAGTTTCCGCCGCCCGCTCCAGACCATCCGCCGGCATGCCGATATCCTTCAATGCCACCGGTGCCCCAATGGCCACAGCAAGATCGTAAAGCCCCCCCGCTGCTGATTTGACGCCCAACGCCTCCGCCACGATTCTCATTGCCTCCGGCGCGGCTCCGCTGTTGAACGCGACCGCATGCGGCAGGATCACCGTATGCACCTCCGCATGGGGCAGATTGAACGACCCGCCGAGCGTGTGGCAAAGCTTGTGATGGATCCCGATACTCACCGCGCCAAGAACCGTTCCCGCGAGCCAGGCACCGTAAAGCGCCTCGGATCGCGCGGCAAGATTCTCCGGTTCGCGCATAATGACGGGCAGCGAACGCGCCAGCGCCCTGATGCCCTCGGCGCAAAACAGCGAAATGATCGGATTCCCATCCCGCGCATAGAGCCCTTCCACGCAGTGCGCGATCGCGTTCATGCCCGAAGGCCCCGCGATGCGCGGCGGCAGCGTCAGGGTCAGTTCAGGGTCGTAAATGACGGTTTTCGGCAGCACCCGGCGGTCGCGCCCTGTTTTCTTCACCCCCGCATCAGTCAGGCCGTAAATCGGCGTCATCTCCGAGCCCGCAAAAGTGGTGGGCACGGCAAGAATCGGCAGCGCGCTTTCGAGCGCAAGGGCCTTGCCGAGACCGATCGTGGAACCGCCTCCGATCGCGACGCAGCAATCCGCATTTACCGCTCGCGCCACTTCGCGCGCTGCGCGGGCCGTTTCGATCGGCACGTGCATCACAGCTTCGGCGAAAATACCGACGGAGAGCACACCCAGACGCCGCTTCGCTTCTTCGGCACTCCCGCGCTGCTCCGGCGTGGAGAGCACAAGGGCGCGCGTCGCCCCGAGCCGGCGCACTTCCTCGGCAATCCGATCAAAAGCGCGAGGCCCGAAAATCACCCGCGAGGCTGGTTGATCATAGACAAAGCCCTGCATGCTGCCGACATTATTTCACGGATGGATCGCTTGGGGCCTGGCGCTCATTGCGCTATATGTTGAGTAGCAGGTTTTGCGCCCTACAGCCTGTGGACTCAGTCACAAAATTGTCATCGCGAAGATCGACTTGACAAGCCGTGGTCTCGGGCGTATTTTGTAGGTATCACTGAAGAAGGAGGTGGTCCAGAAATAATGAATTCATGTAGTAGACCGCGCGAGGTGGCCGACTGTTGAGTCGACCGTTCTAACGTTGCCGATTCCCGCTCTCAGTGGCGGGGTCATGTTCCTGTGGACCGGTCGCCTCGTAGCGTAGTACTTTTGCGTACGTAGTAACTGTTCGTCTCAGGTAATTCAAGACGGCTGAACCCCCGTGAGCCACGCTACGGCTCGCGGGGGTTCAGTCGTTTCAAGGGGCAGATTCGACGGCTGTGTTAAGATGAAATTTCCCCAAAAGAGGTCATCATGAAATCTGGAATTCACCCTGCCTACAACGAGGTCAACGTGATCTGCGCGTGCCAGCACACGTTCAAGACGCGTTCCACCCACAAAGGCGACATCCGCGTGGAAATCTGCTCAAGCTGCCATCCCTTCTTCACCGGCAAACAGAAGTTGGTCGATACTGCCGGGCGCGTGGATAAGTTCGAGCGGAAATACAAGGCTGTGCGCGACGAGAAAGCCGCCAGACTCGCCAGCGCTACGAAGTAGCTCGGGATCGGCGCTAACCTTTCCGAGCCGCGACTATACTTTCCAAGCCGCGACTGTGAAGGAGCGGTAAGAAGCCTTCTTCAGCAGCCACCAGGCTGCTCTAACTACTTGTTTTTGGCTTCAGCTTCGCGTTTCGCGCGTTCGCGCGCCGCGCGCCAGTTGTCGTAGGCGATCTTCTGCTGCGGGCTCAACAGGTCTTTGATCTGGTCGATGTGTTCCTGCTGGATCCGGTCGTGTAGCGGTTTTTCCAGCGCTGCCAGTTCGTTGACCTTGTTCTTCGTGTCTTCGAGGATATTGTTGATCTGCGAGAGCTGCGAGTCGCTCACGCCCACCTGGGTCTTCATGCCATCCAGAGTAGCGGCGGCGGAACTCACTCATGTTCTGAGGCGAATTGTTGGCGCGGGCCGTGCTCGTGGTGGCATATAGCCGGTGCGACTCGACGCCTACCAGAATGCCGCTGGCGAACACGAGTACAAGGTAAAAGGCGATTGTAAGCCGGGAACGGGAAAGCATCGGTTACTGCGACTCCAGCGCCGAAATCCTCTCGATGTGGAGCGGTTCGAGCGTCGCCACATGATCGGCCTGCAGAGCATCCACGAAGGTGGCGTTGAAGAAGTCGCTCGAACGGTTGGTCGACGACATCATCATCCCCAGAATCACGGATGCGGCGACAGCGGCCGTCACCAGCGCCTTGGCCACGCGACCGAACCAGTTCGTCGAAACCTCACGCGCTTCAATCCGCGCCCAGATTCCAGGCATGAACCCCGCGCTGCCGTCGATGTCGGGACAGGCCTGGCGGTATGCCAGAAACAACTCGTCCAGACGATGATCACCTTCTGCCGGATTTCCCTGTCCTATCAGGCTATTAGGTTGCATGAGGCTATTGGGTTCCATGGGGCTATTGGAGTTCATAATACCGCTTTTCCTCAGTTTGTCTCATCTTCTTTGGCGCTCGGAGGCGAAGCTCCGGTTACTTCTTTCATCTTTTTTAATACGCGCTGACGGGCCCGGAAGAGCCGGACTTTCAACGCGTTCTCGTTGACGTGATAGATTTTTTCCAGCTCTTTCAGCGACAAGCCTTCTACTTCCTTCAGTGTCAATAAGATACGGTCTTCCTCGGAAACCGCCGAGAGCAGTTCCTGCACGGTATCGCGAACGCGCCGCTTTTCGCCTTCGTCGTTCTGCGCCCGCGCTCCGGCCACCGCATCCGCCATCATGACCTGCTGTTCCGAGAGATCGGCCATGCGGGATTCGAGTCGCCGCCGCCCCTTGCGCAGATAGTCGTAGGATGCGTTCACCGTCAGCCGGTAGAGCCACGGCTCGAAGACCTCCGCCGTGCGCAGTTGCCCGAGCGAGAAATAGAGCCGGATGAAGACCTCCTGCGAGACGTCCTCCACGTCTTCGGGACGCCCGATCAGCCTGGAAATCGTCCCCAGTATTCTCCTGCGATAAGCTTGCACGATCTGGTTGAACGCGCTCGCATCACCCTGCTGAGCTTTCTGAATCAGCTCGAATTCGACCAGCATTCCGTTACGCGGCCAGCTCCGCAGTCGGGTAGTGCAGCGAGCTCATGAGATTACAGCGGTGGCCAAAGGGCAATCAGAGCCACTATAGCTTAATCCAGCTGCGAAACGTTTACATGCCGCAATGTCACTTGTTTTATGGCCGTCTGGATCTATAATCACAAAGTCCACCTGGTTAGTACCCGCAGTACCCAAAATGCCTGAACGCAACCAAATACCGCCACCGGTAATTCTGCGGGCCAAAGTGCATTATGGGTCACCGGTATTCGGATATTCCCTGGCATTGACGCTGATTGCCGTGACGGGCGCTCTCCGGCTATCGCTCTTCAATACCGAGCCGACGCCCGCAGGGCCGTTTCTGCTCTTCTATCCGGCCATCGCGGCAGCGTCGTTTCTCGCGGGATCGGGCCCGGGAATCGCCGCCACCATCGCCGGCGCCGCCTTCTCGATCTTCCTTTTCCCCATCGCGCCGGCCCCTCCCAGCTGGATCGCACTGGCAGTGCTCGGCCCTCTGCTGGCCACGGGCTTCGCACACCTTCGGTTTATTCGGGATCAGCATAACGCCGTCGGGTCGCGAGCTGGCTAGTTTCAAATTCATCGGCGATCATGCGAGCGACTGGATTCTCCTCCTCAGCGACACAGGCCACATCCGTTATGCCAATCTGCGAGCCTGCGTCGAGCTGGGATGGACGGAAAGTGAACTCACGGGCAGGCACGTCGAGGCGCTCGTGCCGGACGGGCAAAGGGCCGCTCTCAGGGAGCTTCTCGCATCCGCCAGGTCGGGCGTGGCGAAGCCGGTGGAAATGACATTCGAGCGCCGCGACAAAACGCTGGCGCTGGTGGAACTCGGATGTACCGGCGTGCGCACCGGCGAAGATCAGGTGATCTACGCGGCCGCACGAGACATCGCCGAGCGGAAGCGGATCGAGCAGGAGGGCAAGCGGGTCGATAAGAAGCTCCAGCAGGTGCGGCATTGGGAGAGTCTCGGAGTGCTGGCGGGCGGCCTCGCGCACGACTTCAACAACCTGCTGACCTCGATCCTCGGTTACGCATCCCTGGCCAAGGATGCCCTGCCGCCCGGACACGAGGCGCTGCCCATGCTCGACAGCATCGCTTCCGCGGGCGAACGTTCGGCCGAACTGGTGCGCACCATGCTGGCGACGTCGGGCTACCGGCCGCAATACACGGAGCAGCTGCAGCTCGGTCAGATCCTCGATTCGATCCTCGCGACCCGGCCTCTGCCGCCCAACATCCAGGTCCTGAGCCACGTCGAATCGCCCGTGTTCAGCGGCGACAGGCGGTCGATCGATACCCTGCTCTGGAGTTTGATCTCGAATGCCGCCGAGTCCTACGGACGGCAGGAGGGCGTGGTGCGCGTTTCGATCCGATCCGGACCGGCCCCACGCACTCCGAAAGCAACGTTCGAGGAAGGCGACGCCGGAACGGGAGAATGCCTCGGCATTGTCGTCGAAGATAACGGCTGCGGCATGCGCGCAGGAGGTGCTCGAACGCGCCTTCGACCCCTTCTTCAGCACCAAGTTCACCGGGCGCGGACTGGGCCTTCCCGCCGTGCGCGGCATCGTGCGGGCTTACTCCGGCAAGCTGTTGCTGGAGACGGCGCCGGGCAAGGGTACGCACGTCGAAGTCTGGCTGCCTAACGGGACGGCGGACTGATCTTCTGCAGCGACTCGACGTCGAACCGCTTGAAATCCACGTCTTTGATATGCACGTTCTGGCGATAGCGCTTCACCACGAGGCGCGCCTCGACATGCTGCTCGTTGGCCGTTTCCATCCATAGCCCGTCGCCGATGGGCGACTGCTCTACGATCGACGCGCGTGCCTTTCTGGAGGCTGCCAAGCAGCCCTCCGCCGACGCGGAAGCTATCGTCGAGCCGCACTTCGAGGCGGGCCACCTGACGATCGGCCTCGTCGATCCAGACGGTCCCGGCCGACTTCTTCTCCGCGTTCTGCTCCATGCCGTGCGCGGCCGCGTGGCGATCTCCGGCGAAATCGAACGCCAGCGTGGCTCTGCCGTTGAGTTGCACGCGCCGCGGATTCGAGACCTTCACTACCTTCAGGATCTCGGCGATCAGACCGACGCGGCCTCCGATTCCCGCGGCGTCGGGCAATTTAGCGAAACGTTCAGCGAGCTTCTGGACGCGCTCCCGCTCCGCTTTCTCTTCGGCCGCGCTGATGGGAACGCCGTTCTTCTTCACAATCCGGCCGATCTGGCGGCCGTTCACGAAGAAGACTTCGCGTTCGATGGTTTCGGTCTTTGTGACTGCGCCGTTCTTGTCCAGATCGTCGACCTGCCGGATCCGGTGATAGGTGTAGTTCTCACGGATTTCATCGAGCTGACGCTGATGAGCGGCGACGTCCTTGAGCAGCGTCGGCAGATCGGGCATCGGCTGCGCGCCGGCAAGCGGGACGCCGCAGAACACCAGAATCCGCGGCCGGTTGTATTGTGTATACAGGGCGATGACATTTAAACACGTCGTTAAACACGTGGGGGCGCTGTTCCTTGCCGTCACCTCGCTGGCTTTCGGACAGGAAACCGCGAAGCCGCGCCTCACTATAGCAGCCGCAGCCAATCTGACGGATGTCGCGCAGGTTCTGGGTACGCGCTTCGAAGCGGCAACGGGAATCCACGCAGTCTTCAGTTTCGGATCGACCGCGCAACTGACGCAGCAGATCGAGAATGGAGCGCCGTTCGACGTGTTCCTGGCCGCCGATGCGGAGCACGTTCAGGAACTGGATCGGAAAGGGCTGCTTGCGCCCGGCAGTCGCGCAGCCTATGCGAATGGCGTGCTCGCCTTGTGGGTGCCTTCGGCCGCGACGCCGGTCAATCGGATCGAGGACCTGGTTTCGCCGCAGGTGCGTGTGATCGCGGTGGCAAAGCCCGAGCTCGCGCCATATGGCGAGGCCAGTATGGAAGCGTTGCGTGGGGCGGGAATTCTGGATCGCGTGAAGGCGAAGATCGTGTATTCCGACAACATCAGCATGGCGAAGCAATACGGCGCGAGCGGGAATGCCGACGTTGTTTTCACCGCCTATTCGCTGGTGATGAAAGAGAGCGGCAAGGTCATCCGCATCGACGAGAAACTGCATCGCCCGATCACGCAGGAACTGGGTGTGATCGCGGCGTCGCAACATAAGGCCGAGGCAAGTAAGTTCACCGATTTCGTGCTCCACGGCGATGGCCGCGCTATTCTCACCGAGTCCGGCTACCAGCCCGCAGGCAAAGGACATTGATGACTCTTCGAATCGCGTTCCTTGTAGCGATTTGCGCTGGCCTGGTGTTCGCTCAGGCCGGGGCGATCACGGTGAGCGGCGACATCACCACGCCTCTCACGCTGACCGCCGACGACCTCGCGAAGATGCCGCGCGACACAGCCACGATTCCCGATCCGAGCGGCAACAAGATCGTGTATGAAGGCGTTGCGCTGAAGGAGATCCTTGCCAAGGCGGGAACCCCGCAGGGAAAGGCTCTGCGCGGCGCGGCACTCAACACCTACGTGATTGCAAAGGCGCATGACGGCTACGAGGTCATGTTCACGCTCGGCGAGGTCGCGCCGGAGTTCGGGAACCAGCCCATCCTCGTGGCGGACAAGCGCGATGGTAAGCCGATGGCCGGCAACTCGGGGCCATACCGGCTGGTATGCCCGAACGATAAAGAGGGCGCGCGTTCGGTCAGGATGCTGGAAACGATCGAGGTTGTCCGACTGAGGAAGTAATCAGGCTCGCATTGTCCGCTTCTTCCTTCAGCGGCCGCGGCATTCTCTTGAGCACGACCGCGAGACAGGCCGCGATCAGCGCAAGGCATGCACACGCATAAAAACCGTAGTTCCACGAGCCCGTTTTCTCGTAGAGTGTCGCCGCAAGTCCGCCGCCAACGATGGCCGCCGCGCCTTTGGCTGCATAGATGAAGCTATAGTTCGAGCTGGCGAACTTTGATCCGAAGTAATCCGCGCTGGTGGAAGGAAACAGCGAGTAGACTTCGCCCCATGTGAAGTAGACCAGCGCGAGAGTGACCACGAACATCGTTGCGGAGGTGCCACCCAGCATCACGACGCCGAGCAACGCCATTGCCTGCAACAGGAACGCGATGACCATAGTGTTCTCTCGTCCCAGGAAGTCCGAAACCCAGCCCCAGAAGAGACGCGAGCCGCCGTTGCAGAGCGGGTTGATCGTCAGCGCCAGCGTCAAGGTGGCGGCGCTCATCTTGAACGTCTTAGCCATGGGGGCCACCTGCGCGGTCGCCATCAGGCCGCCAATGCCCATCATCAGCGCCATGGCGAACATCATGTAGAAGTGCGGAGTCCGCAGCATCTCGGCGGAGTTAAAGCTGGCACCCTTACTTTGGAGCGCAGCGCGCGGCGGAGGCAGAACATCGGTGGCCTTGGGGCTCCGCAGGAACTGCGCGGCCAAAATGATCACCACACCCTGCCCGATGCCGGTGACGAGAAAGGCATAGCGATAGTCGCCGCCGTTGACGAGCTTCGCGATGAAAGGTACAAATAACGCTGCTCCGGAACCGAAGCCGGCAGCGATGGTGCCTGCGGCGAGTCCCCGCTTGTCGGGGAACCACTTCAGCGCGGTTCCCATGCAGCCGCAATAGACCAGCGCGGCGCCGAAGCCGGCGAGCGAATAGAGAAGGTACAACTCGGGCAGCGTCGAGGCGTGCCCCATGCCGGCCCAGCCGATGCCGCACAACACGCCGCCGAGCGAGATGAAGGCGCGCGGGCCGATGAGATCGATCAGCCAGCCGGTAAACGGCATGACCCAGGTTTCAAACGCGATGAAGAGCGTAAACGCATACTGGACCTGCGTGAGATTCCAGTGCGTCCCGGCGCGTATGGGATTGACGAAGAGTGTCCAGGCATACTGCAAATTGGCGATCATGATCATCGCCACCACCGACGCGACGAGTTGAATCCAGCGGCTTTTCATCGCTTGCCAGTTTATCAATGATCCACGTATCACATATGCCAGTGAAACGCTTTCTGCACGATTGTCCACCCCTCGCCAACGCGCATCAACGTGAATATGTCGGACATCGATACCCCGGTTCCAGTGAGCTTGCCTGAAAAGCCTTCGAGTTCAAGACGCAGGCACGCGATCTTTCCGACGATTTCCACGCTTGCGACACGGAACTGAATGTCGGGAGCAGGGCCGTTGTTGTCAATGTAATCAAAAAGCCCATCCATCGGGCCTTCCATAACGCCGCCGGGGTAATGCCCGAAGAAAGTGGCGGCAGGATGAAAAACAGGGCGCATCAACTCGCTCTTGCCCTCCCGCACTCCGTTCAGGTAACCTTGCATCGTTTTGAGAATCGCGTCATATTCACTCACGTATGTTTGAACAGGCGCTTTTTGTGGTGTCATCGTCGTCTCTCCTTTTCCATGAGGGCCGAAGCAGACAGTCTACGCTAATTGATATCTAACGGCCCAAGAGCGTTCCCGGGGTGATTCCGGCGGATTGTGCGAGGTCGGCACCGCTTAATTTCTTGCCGTCGTCGAGGCGCGCTTTCAGGACTTCGATCGTTCCGCCCTGCGCTGTGACATTGAATGCTCCGGTGACTTCGCCGATCTTTCCGGGCACGTCGGCGAACCGTCGGAAGAGCAGTCTTGCGTGCGTCGAAGATCTGGAGCTTCTTGCCGTTGAGCGTGGTCCATGCGCCGGGCGCGGGATTGCAGCCGCGGATCAGGTTGTAGACGTGATCGATGGGTTTGGCCCAGTCGATCTTTGCTTCGGCCGTGCGGCACCAGCCTTCGTAACTCGCTTGCGATTCGTCCTGCACGGTCTCGGTATGTTTGCCTGCGAGCACGAGGTCCGCGGCTTCGAGCATGGCCTGCGACACCCATCGGGAACAGGCGATCGAAGTAGATGGTGCCGAGCGTGTCGTCGGGGCTGATCGGCGTCTTCTTCTGGAGAACTACTGCGCCTTCGTCGAGCCCGTCGGACGGGCGGAAGATGGTCAGCCCGGTTTCCGTTTCGCCCTTGATGATCGGCCAGTTGATGGAGCTCGGGCCGCGGTACTTCGGCAGCAGCGACGGATGATATTGAATCGTGCCGTGCTTCGGAATGGTCACGAATTCCTGCGGCGCGAATTGCAGGACGAACGCCATGATGCCGATGTCGGCGCCGGCGTCCTGCATGGCGCGCGCGGCTTCCGGATCCCGCAGCGATTTGAACTGATGAACCTTGAGACCCTTCGCCTGCGCGGCGGCGCGCAGTGCATCGGGCCTCGCGCCTTCCTTCTCGGGCGCGCAGAATACAGCAGCGACATCGTCGCCGCGGGCCAGGAAACGCTTCGAGGACCGCCTTGCCGAAGTCCTGCTGCCCGATGATCGCAATCTTCATTTCGTCTTCGGGGCAGCGAAAACGCGCCGGCCTGCTTTCTTCGCCTCGATATCGGCGTCACTCAAGCCCAGCACTTCTTTCAGGATTTCGTCGGTGTGTTCGCCCAGCGTCGGCGAGCGCTCGATCTTCGCGGGCGACGCCGAGAGCTTGATCGGCATGCCGACGTTGAACCACTTGCCGCGCTGCGGATGGTCGAGCTCGACATACATGTCGCGGCCGTTCACGTGTACGTCGTTGGCCAGATCCTCGGTCGACATGATCGGGCCGCAGGGCACATCGAGCTCGTTGAGGATCTCCATCAATTCGCGCTTGGTGTATTTCGACGGCGAACTGATCGAGCAGTTTCCAGACGTCGTTCTGGTTCTTGCGGCGGTCGCCGATCTTGAGATAGCGCGGATCAGTTGCCAGATCGGGCTGGCCGACTTCGGGTCCGACGCGCTTGGCGAGCCCGTCCCAGACGGCTTCCTGCACCACCACGTAAATGTAATCGTTGGGGCCGCCGGGCTTGCACTTGATCGCGTTGCCGAGCTGGCCGCCGCCGGAATCGTTGCCGGCGCGCGGCGTTGTCTTTCAGGCCTTCGGTCGGCACGGAATATTCGGAGAGCTGTCCGTGCGTCAGGCGCTGGTGATCGCGCCACTTCACGCGGCACAGGTTCATGACGCCGTCCATCATGGCGACTTCGACGTATTGCCCCTCGCCGGTGCGGTGACGCTGCTCGCAGCGCGGCGAGAAGCCCGATCGCAAGGTGCAGGCCGGTGCCTGTATCGCCGATCTGCGCGCCGGTGACGAACGGCGGGCCTTCGGGCACTCCGGTGGTGCTCATCGCGCCGCCCATGGCCTGCGCGACGTTCTCATACGCTTTGAAATCGGCGTAGGGGCCGGAGGAGCCGAAGCCCTTGATCGAACCCATCATGACGCGCGGATTGATTTCGTGAACCTTCTCCCACGAGAAGCCGAAGCCGGTCGAGCACGCCGGGCCCGAAGTTCTCCATGAGGATGTCGCTCTTCTTCAGCAGCTCGACGAAGACGGCCTTGCCTTCGGGCGACTTCATGTTGACCGTGATCGAGCGCTTGTTGCAGTTCAACATCGTGAAATACAGGCTGTCCGCATTCGGCACGTCGCGCAACTGGCCGCGCGTGGCGTCGCCCGCGGGCGATTCGAGCTTGATCACGTCGGCGCCCATCCACGCCAGCAGTTGCGAGCAGGTGGGCCCTGCCTGCACGTGCGTCATGTCGAGAATGCGGATTCCCTTTAGTGCTTCCATCGATCTTTGTGTCTCCTTGAAGTCCGTTACCGCTCCTTACAGTCGCGGCTCAGTAAATGCCGTGCGATGTGAATAGGCCTACTTGTACATGGTCTGGTTCGAGGTGCCGGACGAATAGACGTCGCGGTTGATCACCACGTCGACCAGCGCGGGCATGCCGGAATCGCGGGCCTTTTCGAGCGCGGGCCGGATGTCTTCGGGCTTCGTCACGCGGATGCCGAAACCGCCCATGGCTTCGCGCGAGGTGGTCGAAGCGCACGTCGCCGACCACGTTGCCGATGTCGCCGCGGCCCGGGTACTTGCGCTCCTGGCCGAAGCGGATCTGGTTCCACGACGAGTTGTTGCCGATCACGCCCACAAACGGCAGCTTGCGATGCACCATGGTGATGAAATCGAAGCCGGTCAGCGTGAACGAGCAATCGCCGTAGAGCACGACTACGTCGCGCTCGCGGCTGCGCGAGCTTCGACGCCATGGCGAAACCGGTGCCGACGCCGAGCGTGCCGAGCGGGCCGGGATCCATCCATCCGCCGGGTTTGTGCGGCCGCACGATCGAACCGGAGAACGTGACGATGTCGCCGCCGTCGCCGATGTAAACCGTGTCTGGTCCTGCAGGAATTCGTTGATCTCGTGGCAGAGGCGCACGGGATGAATCGGCACTTCGTTGGCGGCGATGATCTTGTCGTTCTTGCTCTGGCTCTTGGCTTCGTCCTCGCGCAGCATCTGGAGGAAGGGGTCGTGCTTCTTCGTGGTGTCGCCCTTCGACGCCTCGCACATCGCGTCAACGATGGTGCGCAGATTACCGACGAGGCCGAAATCGAAGTCGCGATTGTTGCCGACGTTCTTGTAATCCATGTCCATGATGACGATCTTTGCCTTCTGGATTGAGGCGCTGACCGTAGCCCATGCGGAAATCGAGCGGCGTGCCGGCCAGCAGGATGACGTCGGCGTTGTCGAACGCGGCTTTGCGCGAGGGCATGAAGGCGTAGGGATGGTCGCGGGGCAGGGTGCCGCGAGCGGAGCCGTTCACGTAGATCGGCATGTTGAAGTGACGCGCGAAGCGGTCGATGGCGTCATGCGCGCGGCAGGTGCGGGCCTGGGTGCCGAAGAGCGCCACGGGACGCTCGGCGTTGGCGAGCAGGTCGGCCACCTGCTGAACGATTTTGGGGTCGCCGATGAAGTCGGGCGGTCCGCCATCTGCGCCGCGCACGCGGTAGTTCTTCGGGTAACGAACCTTCGACGGCGTCGACCTTGCCGTCCATGATGTCGTGCGGGAATTTCGAGGAAGCCGGGGCCGGGCGCGCCGTTGTACATCTCGCGGAAGGCGATGCCCATCATTTCCGCGACGCGTTCGGTGGTCATGACGAGCGAGGCGAATTTGGCTGATGGGCGTCATCATTTCGGTGTGACGCAATTCCTGGAGGCCGCCCATGCGGTATTGCTTGAGCGCGGAGTTGCCGCCGATCAGCAGCATGGGGCTCTCGGCGCGGAAGGCGTTGGCCATGCCGGTGACGGCGTCGGTGGTGCCGGGGCCGGCGGTGACGACTGCGCAGCCGAGTCCGGTGATGCGCGCGTAGGCGTCGGCGGCGTGCGCGGCGACCTGCTCGTGGCGGACGTCGACGATCTCGATGCCTTCGTCGATGCAGCCGTTATAGATGTCGACGATGTGGCCGCCGGAAATGGTGAAGATGTGCTTGATGCCTTCCTGCTTGAGCATCTTGGCGACGATCTGGCCGCTCGAGATCATCTCGGGGGCGGGAGCGACGGGAGTTGCAGTGGCAGGGGTAGCGGCGGCGGGCGCAGGCGCGGCTTTGGTTTCAGTGACGGTTTCCATACGAATCTCCTGGGAGTTGGGGCGTAAGAAATATCATGTCATGGCGGGTTGGGTGGGTGCGGGCGTGGTTGGAGTGTGGGTGTTGTAGGCGGTTTTGTGGTGTGCCTGTGGCTGGGTGTTTCGGGTTGCGGAATCGTTTTCCTTTAAACAACGCTGCTTTTTCCTTTTGCGATTCTGCCAAACGAACCCGGCATGTGGTTGACAGCAATCAAAAGCGATCTCCCGCGGTAGCGAGCGCCGCCTTCTTTCCGAGATCTCGGAAATTGCCAAACGAACCCGAGTGACCGGGCGGTGATCGAAAAAACGAACCCATCGCTGTTGAGGCTTCGCGCCTGAGGCCCTCGACAAAGGGCGTGCGAGGCGATTTTGCGGAACGAACCCGGCACCGGCCGCTTGTAGCTTTTGAATCATTGAAGCAAACTCAACCAGCGCGCGCCCGTCTTGCGGACCGATGCCGTCATGATCCTGGGCAGGTACAAAAACATCATGGCTTGCCTCCTTTTCTCGATTGCACAGTACCAGATAAGGGTCCGGAATCGAATCACAGGAATCGCGGACAAATCCTGTAAGTTACCAGAATAGATGGCTTTAGGAGTATTTTGAGCCTTTGTGATTGCGATTTTCTGAAGGCTTGGTTAGCTGTCCCTCGTCCGGCAAACGAACGAACCCGCCACCTGGTCGTGCCACGTACTCGCGGTCCACAACGAAACGCGAGAATGCGCTTGAGTTCCGCCGATTCTTCGATCGTGAGTTCTTCATCGGCGTTCTTCGTGAGGATTTCGTGCATCGTGTCAAATGGCAGGAAACGCTCGACTATCACGCGCGGATCGGATGTCCAAACAACCGGAGGGTAGACGACTCTTGCTGCCTGCGCCAATCTCTTGGAACTTCGGCCGACGAATGACTCGAAGAATCGTCCGATTAAGGGTATATCGTCCTTCTCCAAATCCATCCACTCTTGAAAGGCCTGGTGATCTGCATACTCCATACTCGGCATTTTCCCTGGCGCATACCTGTTCCGCATTCGCTCCACGAACGCCTGCCCCAGGTTCGCTGACAGTGATGGCAACTCCGCCGCCAATGCGATTCCGTTTTCGGGATCTCTGATTGCTTTGAGCACGCGGTAAGCGAATCTGTCATCAGAAGTGGCAAGAATGGCGGATCGGATGAATTGTGGCTTTTCTTGCTCGCTGATACGCTTCCACGCTGTCAAGACAATCTGAAGAGCATCGCCGGATTCACTGAATGCCCAAAGGGCATCATAGCGGAACTCGGAGGCCATTTGACATATAGCAACGACTACGTTGCCAATGCTTTCCGGCGGCATTCCCCCCACTCGAAACCGCACGCGCGAGAGGAAATCGGCACGCTTAGCCGGCATATCGGAAGGAGAATCGAATTTTTTCTGCAACACGCGTCTGGCGGTTTCAGCGTCACTGGATGCATTCAAAGCTCCCATGATTTCTTGCGTTTCGGCTTCGGAGAAGACTTCGCCCGGCACGGCGGCGCGAAAATATACTTGGAATCGATCGGGATTCCAGATGCGCCGTTCAATCCTCTCGGATGACCGCTTGTACCTCCAACTCCGCTCGGCGTCGTAGTCGGGGAAAAGCCAGCCCAGAATATGGTGCGCGGCAGGCTTCGATTCAAGGTCAAGTTTGAGCTTTTGAATGAATTTCTTACGAAGCTCCTCATCGAGGTCGAAGACATCGACAGTCTGCATGTCGGTCAGTTTGTCACCATTACACCTGACGATTTCATAGATCTCTGGAAACGCCGAGCGCAAGCCTTCAAGGAGAACAACATCCAGCGGTTCGACCTCGCCGCTGATTGGTGCATGAGCCATTTCCACCTCAATCGCCAGCCGCCCGGCGCGCCGAAGGTTCCGCACCACATCGCGCAGGCAATCGCTCCAAATCTTGTCAAAGTTCTCTCGGAAGCCCTTGTGCTCATCGACATGCGGAAAAGCGTTCTGGTGTGAGAGAACTAAGATGAGCCGCTCATACAGGTTCCTACCAAGCAGATCTTGCGACGGCGCTGGCAGCCGAATGGAAGCGGGAAAGAACTTCTCGATGTAATCCTCGGATTCGCCAGCCTGCCCACCAACAATGCGGCGCAGATCTTTTTCGCTAAAGCTACAGATGAATGTCAGGTTCGGCAGTTCAGACGCTCCTCTTAACAGCTTGAACAGAGTGGACGCTTCCGCTGCCTCCATGCGATCCAACTCATCCAGCAGGACGACAATGGGCCGAGGTATTCGTTTGAGCGTGCTTGCCAAATCCAGAAACTCATCGGCTTGGGTATGGATTGGGATAAGTTCTCTTATGCCTCCCAATTGGCTCGTGGAGCCAGCGATGATCCTAACAGCCCGTGTCTAAGGGATTGTCAGGAAATAAGTAGAACAAGTTAAGATGGTTTTGTTTTATACTTGTGGATAGTGAGTTACGAGAGCGTTGGGCTGCGATTTCGTTCTTTGTCTTCCTTCCTGGACGAGCGCATGCGGCGTCTGGTGGCGGCGCGGAGAGCGCGTCTATTGGATATGGAGGCGTTTCGCTGGTTGCGCGGGCGACAGGCGTTTCGCGTCGTGCGATTACCGAAGGAATGAAGGAACTGAGTCAGCAGAAGGTATCGGGTGAGCCTGTCCTTTCGCAGTCGCGGATTCGGCGGAAAGGTGCAGGACGAAAACGAACCGTCGACAAGGATCCCGGCCTGCGTGCGGACCTGGACCGACTGGTGGATCCTGCGACTCGCGGAGATCCGGAATCGCCGCTTCGATGGACATGCAAGAGCGTACGGGTGCTGGCCGAGGAACTCCGGCGCGAGGGTCACGCAGTCAGTCATCAAACCGTGGCCGAGTTGCTACACGAGATGGATTACAGTTTGCAGGCCAACCAGAAAAAGCTGGAAGGGAGTCAGCATGCGGACCGGAATCGGCAGTTTGAATACATCAACCGCAAGGCACAGCGTTATTTGAAACAAGGCGAGCCGGTGATCTCCGTAGATACAAAAAAGAAGGAACTGGTGGGCGATTTCAGGAATCCGGGACGCGAATGGCAGCCGCAGGGCCAGCCCGAGCAGGTCCGGGTTCATGACTTCGAAATCCGTCGGCCGGAGAACGGTAAGGTGGCTCCCTATGGGGTCTATGACCTGGGCCGGAACACGGGGTGGGTCAGTGTGGGTGTGGATCACGACACAGCGGAGTTTGCCGTAGAGAGCATACGCCGGTGGTGGCGCTGGATGGGCAGCCGCAGTTATCCGAAAGCGACCCGTCTGTTGATCACGGCTGACTCGGGCGGCAGCAATGGCGCCCGAGTGCGGCTATGGAAATGGGAACTGCAACAACTCGCCGATGAAATCGGACTGGAAATCTCGGTCAGTCACTTCCCGCCGGGCACCGGCAAGTGGAACAAAATAGAACACCGTCTCTTCTCTTTCATCAGCCAGAACTGGCGTGGCAAGCCACTCGTCAGCCATCAGGTCATCATCGACCTCATCGCCGCAACCACAACAACGACCGGCCTGACTGTAAAAAGCAAGATCGACACCAATATCTATGAGAAGGGGCTCAGGATCTCCGACCAGCAGATGACGGAACTCCAGCTCCGGAGAGAAAAGTTTCACGGCGACTGGAACTATAGGCTGTTACCCAGATGTTGATCCACCAATTTATTGACAGTTCCTAAAGTCGAAAAACGCCTGGCTCTGAAAATGTTTTGACTTTAAGATCGGGATATGGCGATGGGGACGCGGAAGAAGAGAGAGCGGCAGGAATCGCTCTGGTACGGCGGTGAGTTGCCGACGGCGCCGGGACATCCGTTTTACAGCCGGTTGAACGCCCTTCTCGAGAAGGCGGACTTTGACTGTTTCTGCGAGAAGAGCTGTGCCGGGTTCTATCACGCGAAACTGGGTCGTCCGTCGCTGGCTCCGGGGCTGTACTTCCGGATCATGATGATTGGTTTCTTCGAAGGCATTGACAGCGAACGCGGCATTGCGTGGCGGCTGGCCGATTCGCTCACACTGCGGCAGTTTCTCTCCATCGGACTCGACGAGCCAACGCCGGACCATGTGACGATATCGCGGACGCGGCGGCGATGCCGCAGCCGAGATCACGAAACTGAAAGACGGGCGCACCGCGCTGGCGTACAAGGCGGAGAATGCAGTGGATATGGAAACCGGCGCCATCGTTGCGGTCACCACGCATGGCGGAGCGGCAGCCGACACGGCAACCGTGGAAGAGACAGTTATCGAAGCCGGTGTGGCCGTGTCCGGTCTGGTTGCGGAAACGACATCTGCAGGAAACTATCCGGTGCATCCCGCCGGCGTAGAGGAAGTGGTGGCGGACAAGGGATACCACAGTAACGATGTGGCCGTGGCGCTGCGGGAGCTTGCAGTCAGAACGTACATCGCGGAACCGGAGCGCGGTGTCCGTAACTGGAATGGCAAAGCCTGGGAGAAGGAAGCGGTATATGCCAACCGGCGGCGGATTCGGGGCGAACATGGCAAACGACTGCAGCGCAGACGCGGGGAAAAGATCGAACGCAACTTCGCACACCAGTTCGATACCGGCGGTATGGACCGGCTCTGGGTGCGCGGTCTGGAAAATGTCCACAGGAAACTGCTGATCCAGGCGGCGGCATGTAATCTCGCGCTGCTGATGCGTTCCCTTTATGGAGCCGGCAAGCCCAAAGCCGCACATGATCAGGTACGGCGAGCAGTTTTTGCGATTCTGGCCTTTATAAGAGCATGGGAAGCCTTCTGGCATCCACCATCCGTACACCCCGGCTACCTCATGCGAAAACCGAGAACATCAACCAGGCACCTCTTACGTCACCGCGTCACGCAAAAATAGGGCGGTTTAGACACGGGCTGCTAAGAAATGCGAACGCTCGTCGCCGAAGATTGGGCACGTACAGATGCTTGTTAACGGTCAGAGAGATGTCGCGCAGGAGAGCACCGGCGAGGCTTGCTTCGGAGCCGGGTAGCCAGGACTTGAAGGGTACGACTAGCGCCCGCGTCGAGAGCCGATCCTCAAGAAGGTTAAGTACTGAAGTTTTGCCGTCCCCGTAAGCTCCTTTGAGTGCGATGATCGCCATCCGCTCCTGCAGCGCGCAGCGGGCTAGCATTTCGAGGACTGGAGTGCGGCCGATGAGGTCTTCATCCGGGCGCCTAATCGCATCGTCGCCTTTATTATTTCGCCAGCGCGTTTCAGCTTCTGCTCCTCCACCAACGTTAAAGGCCGGGAGAGGGACTCTTAAACGCGAGTAATCTACCCGCCACCGCAGTACCTCGAAAGCCAGTAGTATTGCGACAACTCCGAGGAGTGTTCTGAACTCAGCGGGCGTGCCTCCGAGCATTGCCCACGCTATCGCAATCCCCGCAGGCACGAGTAGGCTATGAAGTCCGCTCCACCATGAGCGAAAGAATTTGCGCATGCAGATGAAAGCCGGCAGGACAGTCAGAAGCGCGGCCGCGACAGCGAAAATGGCTAATGGTCTGCCCCGCAACGCTGCCGCGACTCGCGGCGCCCACGTCGGCATGATGATCTGACGGGCATTGTGGTTAGTCACGATCCCCATGACGACCACTCCAGCATTCAAGAGGACCCCAACTATGATGCCGACGAGTAAACGTGCGACTTTCGAACGAGCAAACTTCTTTTCTTCCAGCGTCCATGGGGGATCGACTGTCCTGCGGATGCCTGCGATGCCAGTACTCAGAGCCACTGTCGAATTATCTGCTACTGCGAGATCTGTGGGACTGACCTAGACTATGGCACTCACCAGGGATTTCCATGAAACGATCCGCGACCGCGCGCAACAGGACCCGAAGTTCCGTAAGGCGTTGCTACGTGAAGCAATTGAACTCATGCTCTCCGGCGATGAAAAGACGGCCGCGCGATCCTGCGCAACTACATCAACGCCACAGTCGGTTTCCGGCAACTCGAGGAGGCGACTTCCATACCCGCCGACAGCCTCATGCGCATGTTCGGGCCGAATGGCAACCCTTCCGCGAAAAACCTCTTCAGTGTATTGGCGCATCTCCAGGCTCAGGAGGGCGTTAACTTCGAGCTTCGCCCTCGCCGGCATTGAGAATTCAGGAATACAAGCTTCTCAGGCCAGTGAGGACGACATTCAGTTGCCTGTCGCCAAGGCGGCAAAGTTTTTTCATGACGAGGGCTGAACTCAGGGTGAAAACCTTTGCCAGCTTTACCCTCGATTCCTTCGGCATTGCTCCTTCCTCGCAGTCGTCGGGTAAAACGGAGATCGAGTAGGGAGACGGATTTAGCTGTGAAGTGACCGCCAACAGAATGAGGTCCCCGTTGAACTCGTTGAAGATGTCGGGTGAAACCACCAGCGCGGGGCGGCGCTTCGCGAACGTCAGATCGGTGAAGGGGAATGCAACAAGTACGATGTCTCCACGACTATAGGTGATCGTAGATGGCGTCGTCATCGTTATTCCAGAACTCGAAAGCGGGTTCAGCGGCTCTCAGCCACTGGATGCCCTCTGTCAGTTCCAGGAGTTCCTCGTCTGAGAACACGCGATAGGCTTTCCCGGGCACTGCACCCTTCACCTCGCCGGTCGGCTTGAATACGCCTTCGCTCCAGGTGGCAGTGACGCTCATGCACTCAGTCTAACAAAGAAAAATAAGGGCCCTTTCAGGCGCGGGCCGGTCAACGCCGTTCGCTCGATCCGGAACGGGTCGCGGGAGAGGCAGGATGCCGGGGCAGGGGCATCGCCGCAAAGATCTCACAAGCCTCCGCATTATGGCTGTGTGGCGCGGGAGACGTATTCTGACGCCTCCGGGTACCACGTTTAACTTCGAGCTTCGCCCTTGCCGGCGACTTAAATCGACGTAATCAGGGATAAGACAGGACGCAGCCGCCCGCGCCGTTGTTGAAAGCATTGCTCCACAACGACTGCACCGGGAAAGTGCCCTTGCTGAGCGTGGTGTTCGCCGACGCGCCCTGGCCAGAGGAGATCCAGGCGCACTTGTCGGCGATCTCCGCACCCTGGGAGTCCAGCCACCCTGAGCTTGGAAACTGGTCCGTTATGGTCTCGGCCGCCTCGTGACCGCCAACGATGGTAATACCGGCTGTGGCGCCCAGGCCGTTAAAGTTAGCGCCGCAGCTTGCGCCCGAATCGGTCATGTACGGCAGGTTGGTATAGGCGATGTTGCCGGTCCCGGGAGAAGTGGTCGAGCTGTGCCAAGCGCAGTATTGCGATCCGAATCCGGTCGGGTTGTTCTTCGTCGCGGTGGCGATGACGTACTGCACGTTCAGATTTTTGGCACTGGTCGTGTTGCCGAAGTTCTCCGCGGCTTTCACCGCTTCAGCGGCGAGTTGCGACTGCTTCGGGTGCGCGGGCGCGGCGGATTCGTTGTCACTCCAGATACCGGCGAGCATGCCCTTCTGATTCCCGGCGGGTGTGCTCGAGGTGCCTTTGCAGGACACCGTGCCGCTGCCCACTCCCTGACAGTATTGGGTAACGGTGCTTAACCAGGAACTGCCGCCGACGCCGCTATAGAAAGACTCGAGAATGGCGGCCTCACCGCTCGGGTCGTTGTTGTTCCACTGCGAACCCCAAAGGACCAGGTAGATCTTGGGCGCGGTTTCAACAGCACCGCCGTGAAAGTAGAGGTTATTCGAGGTTGTTCCGCCGCCGCCACCGTGAGCCGCGTGAACCTTATCCGCATCGTCGACCGTGGGATGGATCGCGACCGGCGCCTGGCCCGGTTCGATGAACGTCAGGCCTCCGGACTTGCCTTGGGCATAGACAAGCTGCAGCGAGGCGGTGATCACGAGTCCCACGGGAGCAAATCCCCGAACCAGGTTGCGCAAAACCTTTCCTTGCATCGAAAATCCTCCGTTACGCGAAATCGCGTCCTTCGATTGTACTCAGCGCAGGCGCGCCGTTACAACACACGCGGCCTGAGAACTGCCTGGTCAGTGCAAGCTTCATGCTCCGGGCGGCAATACATTCTACTTTCCCTCACGCTACAAAAGTCCAGGTCCGCCCGGGAACCTATAGCGGGAGTGAGCCTGATTCCCTGGGGGATCCATTCGGCAATTCCGCGTCGTCGAGCTCAGATCTCTCCACAGGATGCAAGAAGTTCTTTGTACAGACCCTCCGAGACACGGAATCCCGTAGTCCGCAACGTGTCCACTTCGGGGCGAAGCGCCGGGAGAAGTCCTATACGTCTGGCAGCCAGCAGCAGTCCGAGCACACCTGTAACCCGGAGTCCCAGACGCTGTGCCTCCCTGCGGGCCTCGCCGTCGTCCAGCAGGAGCCTGTCGGGGCGAAGGTGCAGGGCCAGGTGAATCGCTTCCGTCTCGCCACGTCCCAGCCTCGCTTCCTGGACATGCGGAATCGCGGCTTCAGATGTTGAAACGACAGGAATTGAAACGATTCTCACCCAATCGGGAAGGAGGACGCTCTTCAGCTCGGCGGCGACCGCTGCCGGGACCGTGATCGTTTCGAACAATTGTGGAAGAAGCCCGAGCCGCCCTATGGAATTCAGGGCTATGAAAGGGCTCGTGTCAGAGACCGCGCGCACGGACGAAATCTTCTGCGGACTCGATTTCCTGCCGCAGTTCGTCCGATGTCAAATCGAAGTACGGAATATCGGCGTGTGCGGCGCGTTGCAGGAAACGGGCCAGCGGTTCGCCCAGTAGCTCTGCCGCCTTGCCGCGGGAGATGCGCCTTTGCCTGTAAAGCTCCAGAACAATGAGTTCGCTCGCAGCCGCGTCGGGTGGCGTCGGAAGAAATTCTGCTATGGCCTCGGGGATCTGAAGGGTCATATTGTTTCCATCAATGCCATTTTATATCGCTCTCGCAGCTTCCAGCGACTATAGCGGGCGCGGGCGACCGGCAACTCGTCAACTACCCACTGATGCGCCGAACCGTGAATTAACAGCCCTCGTCGCCGTTAATACTGCGGTAACAGGAGTATCGGCAACTTCAGGAGGCGACTTCCCTACCCGCCGACAGCCTGATGCGGATGCTCGGGCCGAACGGCAACGCTTCCGCGAAAAACCTCTTCGGTGTATTGGCGCATCTGCAGGCACAGGAGGGCGTTAACTTCGAACTTCGCCCTCGGTGGACGTGGCGCACCCTATCGCGGGGCAAGATGCGTCAATAGGCAAGTAACTTCCGGACACCCTACTGTACCGGCATTGAGGATTCAGGATAGATGCCACTGAAAAAGGCTTCTTACCGCTCCTTTACACGCCGGCACCCCTAACAGGATGATGAAAAAGTAGGCTTGGCCAGTTACCGGGCAAAACAGAATCGCGTCTCTATGTAATAACCGAGATGCGAGGCAAAGACACCCAACAAAGTGCGCTGTTCAGTTACCTTTCGCCGGAGGATCGAGTGCCGGCAGATCATCCGTTACGGCCGGTGCGGCTGATGGCGGACATAGCGCTGGAAGCGCTGTCGCCAGTGTTCAATCGGATGTATGTGGCATTCGGACGTCCTTCGATAGCGCCGGAAAAGCTGCTGCGGGCTTTGCTGCTGCAGGTTCTGTACACGGTTCGCAGTGAGCGGATGTTGATGGAGCAACTGGAATACAACCTGTTGTTCCGCTGGTTTGTCGGTCTGAATATGGACGAGCCGGTGTGGGTGCCGACGGTGTTCAGCAAGAATCGGGATCGTTTGATGGAAGGCGACGTCGCACAGAAGTTTTTCGACCGGATTCTGGAGCAGGCCGAAGCGGCCAACCTGACATCGGATGAGCACTTCAGTGTGGACGGGACGCTGATCGAAGCGTGGGCGAGCCAGAAAAGCTTTCAACCGAAAGATCAGCCGCAGCAACCGCCGCCGGACGATCCGGGCAATCCGACGATCAACTTTCGCGGCGAGAAGCGGAGTAACGACACACATGAGTCGAAGACCGATCCGGATGCGCGCCTGGCGCGCAAGAGCGGCGGTCATGAATCGAAGCTGGCTTACTGTGGCAACGTGATGATCGAAAACCGCAATGGGTTGGTGGTGGACACGGAACTGGTGCAGCCGAGCGGCGTGGCGGAACGCGATGCAGCCATGCAGATGGCGGCGCGGATCGAAGGTACCGAGCGGGTGACCGTAGCCGCTGACAAGGCATACGATACCAAAGACTTTGTAGCCGTGATGCGGGAGCTGAATGTAACGCCGCACGTGTCTCAGAATCAAAAGCGGCCGGGCGGCAGCGCGATTGACGGACGAACCACACGACATGCCGGATACGAAGTCAGCCAGCGCAAGCGGAAGCGGATTGAAGAGGTCTTCGGCTGGATGAAGACGGTCGGAATGCTGCGCAAGACGCGCCACCGGGGAATCTTCAAGGTCGGATGGGTCTTTACCTTTGCGGCCGCCGCTTATAACCTCGTGCGGATGCGGAACCTGCTGTTTCCGCCACTTCAGTCCGCATAAGGCCGGGGGACAAGTGTGCCTGAACGCCAAAAAACAGGGCGTTTAGGCCATGTATCCCCCCACACAGCCACTTGGGAACCTCAGTGATAAGCCCCAAGACACTGCTGGAATGGAAAGAAGGTCCCGCCAAGCCTACTTTTTCAGCACCCTGCTAAACTAAAGGGGATGTCCGGGTCGCGGCTCAGAAAGGTTAGAGATTGTCACGAATAACAGATTGAATTCGGAACCGCTTACTAACGTGCGCGGCTCAGAAAGGCTAGTGCCCTGGGCTCGGGTTCCCCGATTACTTCGGCGGGCCAAACGATAGCGCACTTTGTTTGGCCTGAAAGCTAATACCGATCGTCGCGAGATTGTCCACCAGGTTAAAGAGAGGTGGCAGTGCGCCGTACTGGTATTTCGCCGTCAGCGCCAGGTATTGCCAGGAGCCGGGTGAATAGGAGAAGTCCACCTCAATCCAGTTCCGTGGTTTGGTGTCAAGGCCAACTCGGGTGACTCCATGATGCGTCACCACATCAGGTTCATCGAAAACCAGTTGCCTTTCCCGCCAACTGCCCTGAATGGAAAACAGGTTACCTGAATAGTCGGGCCTTATCTTCGCCAACGTTGCGTCAGCCCCGAACACTCCGCGCGTAATGGCCGAAAATCCGGTCAGATCCACCGCCACTCCACTGATTGTCGAGGGCCGGCTGAAATTCTTACCCGCTTCCATTCCGAGGACCGGATACAGAGTGAAATAGATACTCTCACTCAGTTTCACCGGCGTCAGCACGAACTTCTCCTGAAATGAACCGATGAAATTGGCGGAAGGATCGCTGCGTGAGAACTCTCCTCCCGCCGGATTCAGCGTTGAAACGACGCCATACAGAAACTTATTCTTAACCGGCGTCAGCCTGTACAGCGAGAACGACCCGGAAAGCGAGTCGGGATCGAACCGGGTCCGATTGTTCGGCGGGGAAGCACTCTGGTTAATTGCGACGGCGGTCTGGACGCCATAACGAAAGACGTGCTGTTCCGGCGTATACAGCGAGACTTGTTCGTTGAACGCGTAGATCGGTTTTGTGTTGCCGCCCGCTACAAAGCTTCCGCTGATCAGAACATTGGGCTGGTCGGATCCACTGACCGGACAAAAGAAGCCTGACTTCGGGTCACAAGACCCGCCGGTTGCATTGTTCGATCCTCCCGGGCTCAAGCTGCCAGATTGCGCGTAATTCTGTACTACCGGCACCGCGGCCATGTCCGGTGGGGGCAGGAATAATACAGTCCATAGCTGATTTCGCCCATCGCCCTGTTCCCCCACCAAAGGCTCAAGGGTCAGTTCGATGACCTGAAGCCCGAACGATGCCTGGGCCACGCTACGCCGCACCGGCGCCGCATCGTCGTTTGCTCTCTGAAAGACCCTCCAGTTATTCCGATCGAGGTATCGCTGTTTGTCCGTCTCCGCTGGAGCAGATCCCGCTGTTTGCACGTTGACAATCGGCGGCCGTGCTCCGGGCGTCAGATTCACGCTCGTGATGGCGAACGAATCAGCTCCATATATCAGGCCTGCAGTCGCGAGACCGCACAGCAGGGCAAGGCCGCTCGATCTAAACAGCATTGTTTTGAATCGAAATGGCCGCAGCCTGCACGCTGGTGTTTGGGGACGAGGCTAACTGGCTCGTCGCGATGCTCCAACCGGTCGGCATGCCGGCCGAAACGGCCTGGGCGAATAATGCACCGGTGGTAGCGTCCACAACCCCCAGATTAAATAGTTTGATTCTTGAGGGATCGCCATTGGCAGGGAAATCCTGTGGCCGGGGAGTCGACTGAATGACCAGCCGATAACAGATGGCCGTAGTCAGCGGCTCGCGGTCGGGTTTTGGGCTCATGAGGTATTATTTTTGCATTTTTACGTTCGAAGATGCGTACTTATCCTGGATTTTTATTGCTCTCCGGCGATGAAAAAACAGGCCGCGCGATCCTGCGCAACTACATCAAGGCCACAGTCGGTTTCCGGCAACTTGCGGAGGGGACTTCCACACCCGCCGACAGCCTGATGCGCATATTCGTGCCGAATGGTAATCCTTTCCTGAAAAACCTCTTCGGGTATTGGCGCATCTCAAGGCGCAGGAGGGCGTTAACTTCGAGCTTCGTCCTCGCCGGACCTGAAGTCCGTTGCCCGTCGCTCGGCGGCAAAGCCTTTTCATGGCGAGGGCTGAACTCAGAGTGAGAATCTCTGTCACCTCCGAAAACGCGGCCTCCCAGTTCCAGCGGCGGACGAGAAAATCGGCCGGCCGGGTAACGAAATCGAGGAGCTTGCGGCGTGGGTCATCTGATTGATTAAAAACATTCCAGGCACGCGTTGTTTGCGATTTCGTGTCGAACAGGTTCCCGGATGAGAAAATCCGGCTGCCGGCGCACTACGCCTTTGAGACCTCTTTCCTGGCAATTCCGTCTTTCTGGCGCGGGACGCGTTCGGGCACCGCCGCCACCCTCCAGCCCGCCGGGCGGATGCGCACCCAACCTCAGCAGTTCACTTTCCCGCTTGCAGGGCCCGTGCGGGTGGCTCTCCTCGAAGAAGGATTTCGCACCGATGCGAATGTGCGCACGTGTTCGCCCGACGATATGGTCTGGCTTCGCTCCTACGCTCCCGAGGCTCTGGTCGCGCCGCTCGACCTCGCATTGTCTCTGGCGGACCGGAAGCGGCGAGGCATTCTCGACCTGCCCGAGCGTTCGTACCGCCATCGTCGTGTTGACGTCCTGCGAGGATTCACCACTTACCGACGATCACCGCGATCTGCTGTGGCGGGCCTGGGGCGTCCCGGTATTCGAGCAACTGCGGGGACTGGATGGAACGATCATCGCGCAGGGAATGCGAAGTGCATGACGGCCTGCATATCGTGACGCCGCAGGATCAACTGCTGCGCGACCGGGCCGATGAGATCGTGAGCGAAGTCTGCGAGTGCGGCGCGGAGACTCCGCGGCTGCGCAGGTCTACTTCGTCCAGCAGGGAGTCGGTTCCCATCCGGTCGCGTCAGGCACGCGCTTGAACTCATACGTCCTGACGAAGGGTCCGGTGAGATAAGTGGGATCGTCGACCATGGCAGTCAGGGAAAGATAGACTTCGCCCTGCTGCCCTTCGAGGCGATTGATGTACTCGGTATAGACGGTCTTGCCGTCGTAGGGAACACCATTCTTGCGAAGGTAGCCCGGAAGCAGATTGGTCGTCACGACCTTCAGCGTGCCGGTTTTCGGGGGCGCTGCCGGGCCTCCGCGTCCTCGCCCGCCACCGCCGAAGCCCGGACCTTCCCAACTGGCGACCGAGTTTCCCTGCAGGGAGGGCGGGCCAGCGGGTTGCGCCGCACGCTGTTGGTTTGCGCCAACAGAGTCAGGGGGCAGTCCGAGCGGAGATGGCGGCGGGGGCGGGTCGGTGGCCGCCCGAAGTGCAGAGTGCGGGTTTGCGTTCCGGCATCCGCATCGATGCGGATGGTGTTGTCATCGACCCAGGTGATGTGCAGGCGGCCCGGCCTTTGCATCAGACCTACGGCTCCGTATGCCTTGCACTGGTTGCCCTCGGCTTCGTCCTTCGCTGGATCCCATGCGTTGGCGATGCGGCGTGCTTCCGCGTTGATGGGCATGTAGAGGACGTCGCCTTTAATCGGGCTGACGCGAAAACGCCACTCGTCGACGATTTCAGATACCCAATAACCGGTGGGGTCCCAGGGGGCCATCGATTTTCCGGTAGCGGGTGGACCGGCGGGCGCGCCTCCCCTGCCCTGCGCAAGCAAAAGACCTGAGGCGGTTATCAGCAGCAGCGCGGCTCCAGCGAGGCTTCTTACCGCTCCTTTACAGTCGCGGCTCAGAAAGGTGAGCTGCTGAGCGCGCAGTGACAAGGTCTGTCATTCTTTCCCGCCGCTGAGGCCTTTGTAGATGGCCTCGACAAACATATCCGGAGTCCAGGCCGGGTTCTTGCCGAACCTGCCGTCCCAATCTTCGGTCGGCCTGGCTGCTTTGATCTGAGCCAGGGACATATCTTTTTTCATCATCCATTGCACGCGGTCGCGAATGATCGTCACCATGTCGCGGTAGTAGGCGAGGTCGGCCAGATCGCAGATGCGGCCGTGTCCCGGGATCAGCATGGTGCCGCCTTCGGTGCGGAATTCCGCTTCCGACATCTCGACCAGCTTGTTGAGCGCGGCGAGCACGCCCTGAATGCTTCCTCCTTTGGCCAGGTCGATCAGGGGGAAAGCTCGTCATATCGAAGATGTCGCCGGTCGAGATCACATCGGAGCCGCGAAACCATACGATGCTGTCGCCATCCGTAGTGGCGTCGGGCATGTGGATCAGTTCGATCCCCTCGCCGTTGAAGAAGTGGCTCAGCTTCATGATTCCCTTGACGTAGGTTTCGGTGGGCTGGCCGTTGCCGGGCATCTTCGCATCGACAAGTCTCAGCAGGGCTTTTTCGGTGGAGAGAATGGCTGCGTCATCATTGGCGAGTCCGCTGGCGAGGTCGCCGGCGATGTTGCCTCCGGTGAAGGTCTTGCCGGATTCGGCGATCTTCACGTTGCCGCCGGTGTGTTCCGGGGAAATGGTGGTGTTGGCGAGGTAGCGAACCGGCTTGGGCGGCGCGTAACTCGCGAGCGGCTGCCCTTCTTTGGCGATATCCTGACTCAGCTTCCGGATCGCGGCCAGCACCTGATCGGTCATCTGCGGCAGACCCGCATCAACCATGAAGACGCCGTCCGGACCGACCGACAGGGTGATGTTCGCGCCCGCGCCGGCCAGCAGGTAGATGTGGCCGCGAACGGGCACGATTTCAATGTTCTGGGCCGGTGTGAGGCCTGCCATCCCGAGAAGAAGGGCACCGGCGAATAACAGAGTTTTCACGGAGGTCAATTCTTTCCTGCGACGGGGGCCGCGGCGTTCTTTTCCTTTTGGATCTTTCGGGCCAGTTCCGGATACATCGTTGCCGCGCCACCGAGCGTGGCCTCGGTCGGGATTTTATATTTCTCGCCGAACTCGGGAAGGAACGGATTCTGGCCGGGCATGTAGCTGGGCACTACGCCATCGGGCCGGTCGACTTCCTCCGACCACGGTGCACGGATAGGGCGGGATCTGCTGGTTCGGCGCCAGGCGATATTCGCTGCTGCGAATCATCGGTTCGGTCAGATAGAGCGGGTCGTACGCGATGGTGATCCAGGTCAGGTAGTCGCCGCGGCGGATCAGGTATTGCGTGAGCGTGGCCTGGTCGCTCGACGGCACGCCGTTGCGGCGGTAGTAGTCTTCCTTGAGATGCGTCGTGGTGATCTTGAGCATGTCGCCGACGAACTCGGCGGTGGAGAATCCGCCCCAGGTGTGCGCGGCATATTGCGACGGACGCGGCCGGCCATCCATGTAATACGGATTGTCGACCGAGCGCAGCCATTCGGCGTGATAGGCGGTGATCTGGCGCGAGACCGGGTCGATTTCCTTCCAGATGCGCACCTGCGACGGGCCGCGTGAGATGTACATGGCGCCGTGCGGGCGGCACTGCCATTCGGGCAGCGTGTAGAGGGATGCGTTCCACTCCTCGGCGCGCAGGAGGCCCTGGTGGCTCATCGGAATGCCGATGAACTCGCCGACGTAGGGGTCGCCGGTGTCGTCCTCGTCCTGGACCGGCGCCCATTCGCCGGAGAAGTCCATCTGGGCGAACGCCGGGATGTGCAGCATCGTCAGGGCGAAAAACAGGGGCACGACGACCCTGGCGGCACGACTCAAACGCATGAAACCTCCAACGGAAAACGCCAATCTGACTGTGAATTCTATACCCGGCGCGCGGGTGGTGTCCACCTTTGGCGGCGGCGGGCGAGTTCGCGCGATCGCGATGGTTTGAGGCGTTATTTGACGCAGGGCTCGCGTACAACGGTAAATTGAAGTATCACCTTCCTTTAGTCCCCATCGTCTAGAGGCCCAGGACATCGCCCTTTCACGGCGGTAACGGGGGTTCGAATCCCCCTGGGGACGCCATATTTGGATTCTACGCACCTCGGCGTCGCAGCCGCGAACTGGAGTTTTCTCCCGTTCCGCTCCCCCGTTCCGCTCCCCCCAGGATGGCTGGACCGGATTAGTCCTCTACGGTCGGTGTTCGGAATGAGAATTGCCGACTCGTGGTAATCTCGCGGCAATATGGCCATCATCGGCGCACACATGCTGCTTTACTCGTCGGAACCGGAAGCCCTGCGGACCATGCTGAGCGATGCGTTCGGGTTCAAGTCTGTGGACGCGGGCGGGGGATGGTTGATCTTCGCGCTGCCTCCGGCGGAGGTCGCGGTGCATCCGCAGGATGGCCCGATACGCCATCAGATGTCGTTGATGTGCGACGACATCGCAGCGACCGTCGCCGAACTGCGCGCCAAGGGAGTTCAGTTCGAAGGGGAACCGCAGAGCCAGCGCTGGGGCATCGTCGTCACGATGTCATTGCCGGGCGATGTGAAGATGATGCTGTATCAGCCGCGTCACGCGCTGGCCATTGAATGGCGACGATGAATTCCGCACGCTACCGAAGCGATCACGATTTGAACGGCGACGACCAGAGCCACGCATCCGGGCCAGCCGAACTGCGTCCATAACCATCCCGGCGCGGTGCCGCCGAAGCTTCCGCCGACATAGTAGAAAGTCACGTAGAGCCCGAGGGCGAGGCCCCGGTTGCGGGCTGCCGCCGTGCCCACGAAACTGGTCGCGGACGCCTGTGCGATGAACACGCCCGAACTACAGAGGGTGAGTCCGGCGATGACGATCCAGAGGTTCGGAGCGAGGGTCAGCAACGCCCCGGCGGCCCCGAGGATAGCGGCGAGCGATCAGCATGCGGGGATGGCCGTCTTTACCGATGCGGCGTCCGGCGAGGGGCGTGACGATTGCGCCGCCAAGGTAGACGACGAAGATCGATCCAAGGACGGCTGGGCTTAACAGAAACGGCGCGGCGGCGAGGTGGAACGTGACGTAAGTGAACAGCGCGATCTGCGTGAAGAGCACGCAGAAACCGATGGCGTAGGCGGCGCGCAGCCGGGGATTGCGCATGTGTTCGACGATGGAATCGAACACGCGGGCCGGCAGCTCGGGCCGCGCGAAATTCGTTTCGACGGGCAGGAAGATCGCGAGATACACGGCGATCGCGAGGCTGATCAATCCGAGCAGAACGAAGGCGGAGTGCCATCCCCAATGCTCGGCGATGAAGCCGGCGATCACGCGTCCGCTGAATCCGCCGATTACGGTGCCGCTGACGTAAGCCGATATCGCCGATGCCGCGCGATGGGGCGGCCATTCATCGTGCACATACGCGGTGGTAACGGAGAAAACGCCGGGCGTTGCAATTCCCTGCATGAAGCGCCAGAAGAGCAGCATGCCGAGCGTTGTGGATGTCGCGATCAGCAAAGTGGCCGCGCCCAGCGTGAACGCGGAGAGAACGATGATGCGCTTGCGACCGATGCGGTCCGCAATCTGCCCGATGACCGGCGCGGCGAGCGCGACGCCGATGGTGGAGGCCGTGATCATCAGGCTGATCATGACGTTGCTCGCGTGGAAGACGGCGGCAAGCATCGGCAGGATCGGCTGGGGCGCGTAGAGAGTGAGAAACGCGCAGAACCCGGCCAGCACGACCGGGGTGAGTGAGAGCGGCGTTCTTGAGAACGTGCTCAAAGGTGGTAGAGCATCAGATAGACCACTACGCCGGTCACGCTGACGTAGAGCCAGATGGGAAGCGTCCAGTGCGCGATGGCGACGTGACGGTCGAAGCGGGATTTGAGCGCCCGGTTCAGAGTGATGATCGCGAGCACGGGAACCGTGGCGGCGAGAACCGTGTGCGTCAGCAGAATCGAGAGGTAGAGAGTGCGCAGCGGGCCGGTGTGTTCGAAGCGAACCGAACCCACTTGCGCGTGATAGACCAGATAGCTGATCAGAAAAACGACCGACACCCCGAACGCGGTCTTCATGACGCGGCGATGTTCCGGCGATACGGCGATTCTTAATGAGGTAAAAGCCGTATGCCAGGAGGATGGCGGCAGTGCCGTTGAGGATTGCGTTGAGAGTCGGGAGATAGTGAACGTAGTTCACGTTTCCGATTCCAGCCGCGCTGCGTCTTTCGCGACGCGGGACACGCCGTCGCTTTCCCCGAGGCTGTAGTAGCCACGCACGCGGCCTTTTTTGTCGACGAGAACGAAGCGCGTGCTGTGATCCATGGCGGCGCCGAGGTTGCCGAGTTTGAAGGCGTCGTGATCGAGCATGTCGAGGACGGCGGGATCGCCGGTCAGGAAAGTCCAGCGGGCGTCATCGGCGGCGAATTTTTTGCCGTATTCGGCGAGGGCTTGTGGAGTGTCACGCGCGGGGTCGACGGAGAAGGAGACCAGTTTCACGCCCGCGGCGGTGGCTTTCTGGATGGCGTGCATGCGGGAACTCATGCGCGGGCAGGGGCCTTCGCAGTTGGTGTAGATGAAGTCGGCAACCCAGACGCGGCCGTCGAGCGCGGTGCGGGTGAACTTCTGTCCCTGCTGGTTCAGTAATTCGAACTGGGGGATCTCGCCGAGTATCGGGAGCGGTTTCTCGCTGGCGCAGCCGGCGAGCAGCAAAGCCAGAGGCAATACGAAAGGCTAACAACCGCTCCCTCGCGGTCGCGGCTCGGTAGGTTGTTCGTATTAACGGGGCGTCGATTCATTACAGTGAAGGGCGATCGAAAACCATCAGGCCGTAAATCACAGGCAGATAAATGATGGATGCGAGCAATACACGCCGCGCCCGCACGTTGGTGAGATCGAATGCGACGCGGACGCCGGTGTAGAGAAACCATCCGCCGAAAATCAGCGCACCGACGAGATAGATCTTGCCGGACATGCCGAAAAATACGGGGAACAAGCTGACCGGGATCAGCGTGGAAGCGTAGAGAATAATCTGGCGGCCGGTCGACATACCGTCCGGTTCGACCACCGGCAGCATGCGAATACCCGCGCGGGCATAGTCTTCGCGATACATCCAGGCAATGGCGAGGAAGTGCGGGAATTGCCAGATAAAGAGGATGGCGAAGAGGGTCCACGCTTCGGGGGTGAGCGATCCGCATGACGCGGCGTATCCCATCAGCGGCGGCATCGCGCCCGGCAACGCGCCGATCACGGTGGACAAATGCGAACGCTGCTTGAGCGGCGTATAGATGAACAGATAACTGCCGAGCGTAAACGCGCCCAGCAACGCCGCGAGGATGTTCACTCCGAGCGCCAGTTCGGTGAATCCGAGAACGGCGAGCACGATACCGAACCAGAGCGCGCGCGGCGCGGTCATCTTGCCGGCGGGAAGCGGACGATCGGAAGTGCGGCGCATCAGCAGGTCGGCGTCGCGTTCGTACCATTGATTGAGCGCGGCGGTGCCGGAGGCGATTAATCCGGTGCCGATCAGCGTGTGCAGGAGCAGCGCCCAGTCGGCGTGCCAGGTTCCGGGAGTGAAAAACGTCCGCTTGAGACCGAAGAAATAGCCCACTCCCGTACTCATCAGGATGAGCCAGGTGATGCGCGGTTTCGTAAGGGCTATATAGTCGCGCATTCAGGAGACTGCCGTGATTCTGCTGGCCGCGAATTCACGCGCGGGAGCCATGACGTTCCTTCGCACCAGAATCGCGAGCGCGACACTGGCCGCCATGGTGAGCGCTCCCACGGCGACGTGAAACACGGTGAAGGTGACCATCAGCGGCATGGGTTGAACGGCATCGGCGTAGGCAATCCGGCTCATGTACGCTGCGATACCCAGGAAAACCTGGCAGAAAGTGATGGTCACCAGGGTGGTCGCCGCGAGACGCAACTCGCGGTTCCGACCGTAGTGAACCAGAATGCGCAATGAAACCCAAAGTATCACGGCGGTGACGAACGGCGAGAACGAGATGTGGTAGATGGAGCCGATCGCCTTGTGACGCGCCGCCGCTCCGAGCGCGAGTTGGCAGAGGACGCAAACGGGCGCGATGAGCGACCAGTCGCGAACCGGGTACTTCGTATCTTCGTCGAGAGTGACGCGGCCGCGCATCCACCAGTCGGAAGTGAACAGGGCCATCGCGACGGTGGTTGAAAAGAAGAGTTGCGCGAGACAGGCATGCGCGGTCGAGATCCACCAGGGCAGCAGGAGAAGAACGGTCAGTCCGCCGAGCAGTCCCTGCACAATCACGGCGAAGAGAGCGATCACGCCCAGCCAGCGCAGCCACGCCCGGCGTTCGGCGCGGAAGAGCCAGATCACGGAAACGATGGTGAGCAGCCCCACGGTGGTGGCGACCATGCGATGGCCGTGTTCATAGAGGATTCCGCCTTCCATGGGTGGCATCAGTTTGCCGTAGGACAGCGGCCAGTCGGGCACGGAAAGACCCGCATCCCGGCTGGTCACGAGGCCGCCCGCGACAACCAGCAGCAGCGTCGAGAACGCGAGCAGGATCGACCAGCGATGCAGCCCCGCGTGATATTGCTCTTCAACCGCCATACGTAAAATCCAGAGTAGCGCTGCCACTGGGCGCGAGCGTGAGCTTGCCTTCCTTGTGGCCGTATTTTTCGTGCACCGCCTCGACGGTGTAAGTGCCCGGCGGCACGCCTTTCAGCGTGAAGGCGCCGTCGTCACCGGTCACCGCGAAGAACGGATGCGGCGAGACTCCGACATAGCTGCGCATCCATGGATGCACGCTGCAGGTCATCGCGAACAGCACTTCCGGCGAATCGAAGTGTTTGATCGTGTGCTCGGCGCGAGGCGGTTCGGATTCGTTCCACGGCGGATTGATGTGGCTCTCTGCGTGAACGTTGTGATTCACCGGATCGTTGTTCAGCACTTCAAGCTGCTGCCCCTGCATGATGCCGAGCACGTGCGGCTCGTACACGCAGCCTTTCTGATCGAGCTTTGCCGATTCCGCCGGCGGGGTCCAGCGGGCCGGCGGCAGGCCGTCCTTGATCCACACAAAGACGTTGCGCAGCGTGCCGTTCGCGTTGACGACCACCGTTTCGGCCTTTTGCGGCGTGTGGTGCTGACGTTCGCATTGCGGATTCGAAGACATATCGATCACTGGCATCACGGGGCGCTCGCCGGTAAAGAGAACCCGACCGGAGATCGAGCCCGCGGTGGCCGGATCAACGTGCGCGGCGGGCAGACTGGCTTCTGTTTCCGTTGCCGGACGGGGGGAACTGCCGCAGGCCGCAAGAAGCAGAAGCGGAGCAGCAAACAGGCGTTTCAAAACCTATTTTTGCCAGGTTTTTGCACACCGGCATTAATGGATTCTGCTAACTATTGGCGAACGTAGCACGATGGGCCGGGGCATGTTGTTAACTGGTACTGCGGCGATTGATCCCACAGGAGAAGGACGGCGGATCATCGTTGCAGGAGGCATTAACCTGCCAACAACAGCCAGCACCGAACAGGAAGCGGCCCGCGGCGAAACCGAATTACGAAGCGTGGAGCGGCGCGAAACCGATTGCGCGGTCGAACTGACGTGGAAAAACGTCACCGGCGAGAAGCGGTTCGAATCCTGCCGCGCGATCAACGTGTCGGACAGCGGCGTTGCGGTGGAGTGCCCGGAAGCGATTCCGCTGCTGGCACACGTGATCCTGCGGGCGCAGGCGTTTGAAATCGCGGCGCTGGCGCAGGTCCGGTATTGCACCTGGCGGCAGACCAGTTATCACCTCGGCCTGCTTTTCGTCGCCAAGACTTCAACGGTCGTCGACGATCCCATGGCGCCCGATCATTATGAAATTCTGCGCCTGAGTCCGCTGGCGGACGGCGCCACCATCGATCGCGTCTACCGGACGCTGATGAAGCGGTTCCATCCCGACAATGACAAGACGGGGGACGCCGAGATCTTCCTGCGCATTGCCGAGGCTCATCGGATCCTCTCGGACCCGACGCAGCGTCAGCGGTATGACGTGGAGCGCGATCTGTCGAAGTCTGTGGTGCGCTTCGATCTGCGTTCGCGGGAGTTCTTCGCGGGGTTGCGGGGCGAACAGAACCGGCGGCTGGCGGCGCTGTGCCTGCTCTACCGGAAAAGGGCGGCCGATCACGAATATCCCGGGTCTTTCCCTGCTGGATCTGGAGAGGCAGAGCGGCTTCACGCGGGAAGAACTGGGTTTCGCGCTGTGGTATTTGTGCGAAAAAGGGATGGCGAAGGTCGACGACCGCACGCATTACGGAATTACGGCGACTGGCGTGGATTTTGTCGAAAACGGACTAAAGGAAGAGCATGCGGACCTGCGCATGATCGCCGCGGTGCAGATTCCGCAACAGCCCGAGCAGCCCGGTTCTGCATTCATCTCTGAACGAAAGCCCGGAGCCGGGTCGTAAGCTGAATCAGGCGTGCGACGGATTAATGGCTTCGTAATTGCGGCTGCTTGCGCACTCGGGTGCGCGGCGCTGGTGTTTGCGCTGCTCAATGGGCGCAGTGGCGGGAGAGGCGGCAATGCATCCACCTCGCGCGGCGGTGCCGCCGGTTTGCCCGGCGATCGCCGAGGTGAAAGAGGTCAAGTGCACCGCGGTTGAGATCCGCGGTGGCGATGGCGTCCGGCTGCGTGGCTGGTTTTTCGAGCCTCCGGTTCCCAATGGCGGGCGCGGTCATTGCGCTGCACGGAATCGCAGCCTCGCGAAACAGACTACAGGGCTGGCGCGCCTTTTTCTGTCGTCGGGGTATGCGGTGCTGACGCCCGATCTTCGCGGACATGGGGAGAGCGGGGGAATTGCATCATACGGCGTGCTCGAAGCAGGCGATGTACACAAGTGGGCAAACTGGCTGTTCCGTTCGCCAGGAATTTGCCGGCTGTACGGAATGGGCGGCTCATTGGGTGGGTCGGTGATTCTGCAGTCACTGGATGCGCGAGCCGCGGTTCCGGGCGGTGATCGCGGAAAGCGCCTATTCCGATTTTCCCTCGGTGGCGCGCGAGCGGGTGGCGCGCTCGCTGCCATCGGGAGCCCGCTGGCTGGCCGGACCATGGTCTGGTCGGGTTTGGCGTGGACGCGCTGGAGGTACCGGCTCGACCTGCGCAGGACCTCTTCGACCGATGCCGTCAGGAGGACCCGCGTGCCGGTTCTGCTGATTCATGGGCTAGCCGACAACCGAACCTCACCGGAAAACTCCCGGCGGATTGCCGCGGCGAACCGATCGGCGGAGTTGTGGCTCGTTCCCGGCGCGGGCCACACGGGGGTATGGGCGACGTCGCCGCACGAATTTGAATCCCGCGTGCCCGGCTGGTTCGTGACACATTGAATTTGCTCGTCTTAAACCGCCTTACTACCTTCACTACACTCCTCGGCACCACCGGCCGCTGTATAATAGCCGCGTAAGCTTAGTTATTGATTTGATTAGGGGAAAGCGTTCGTCATGGAATCCCCTCGATGTAAATTCTCGCAACATACCTTTCGGCTGCGTTACCTGAGAGCCCCCGAATCAGTCAATTTCTTTTGCCGGAAAACGCGGTTTGAATGACGACGAACACTACACCAACAGATTTAAAGGATTTCCCGGAAGTACACCGGAGCGGGGTTCCCGCAGCCGCCGCTACCGAAACCACCGGCTGAAAAATCGAAAAAACGCGGCATCATCTGGGTTGTGTTCCTGATGGCTATCGCCGGGGTTACCGGCTACGCAGTCTGGAGAGCCGGGCAACCCAACGCCTTTATACAACCAAACCAGCAGGGCAGGGGCGGCGGCAAGGGCAGGGGCCGCGGCAACGGCGGTGGTCTGGGACCGGTGCCCGTCGTGACTGCGCAAGGTGAAGAAGGCTGACGTTCCGGTTTATCTGGACGGTTTGGGAAACGTGGTGGCGTATTACACGGTCACGGTCAAGTCGCGGGTGGACGGCCAGTTGATGAAGGTGAACTTCAACGAAGGGGATCTGGTCCAAGAGGGGCAGGTGCTGGCGGAAATCGACCCGCGTCCTTACCAGGTTCAGCGGGATCTCGCGGAGGGCACTCTGGCGCACGACCAGGCTCTGCTGACGAACGCCAAACTCGATCTGGAACGCTACAAGACCCTTCTCGCGCAGGATGCCATTCCCAAACAGCAACTGGATACACAGACCGCTCTGGTGGCGCAATATGAGGGGAATATCAAGCAGGACCAGGCAAATATCGACAGCGCAAAGCTGAACCTGACCTATGCACAAGGTGACGGCGCCCATTACCGGGACCGTCGGATTGCGGCTGGTTGATCCGGGCAATATCGTCCATGCGTCCGATCAGAACGGCATGGTGGTGATTACCCAGCTGCAGCCGATCCAGGCGCAGTTCACCATTCCCGAAGACAGCCTGCCCCAGGTCATGAAGAAGCTGCGCGCCGGGGTCCATCTGACGGTCGACGCCTATAATCGCGACAATTCGCAGAAGCTGGCATCGGGCGTGTTCCAGACTGTGGACAACCAGATCGACAACACTACCGGCACATCGCGCGGGAAGGCGGTCTTCGACAACAAGGACAACACGCTCTTTCCCCAGCAGTTCGTCAATATCCGGCTGAAGGTGGACGTTCTGCAACAGGTTCTCGTCGTGCCCCAGGTTGCGATACAGAACGGGCAGCAGGGCACTTTCGTGTACACCGTCGACCCGGAGACCTCGAAGGTTCACATTAAAGTGGTCAAGGTCGGCAACACCGGTGAGAACATTGCGCAGATTCTCTCGGGCGTCGGGGAAGGCGATCAGGTGGTCATCGACGGCACCGACCGGCTCGACGAAGGGACCGCGGTGCGAGTGCGCGCGCCCGGGGAACTCGACGCCATCAACGCTCCGAGCGGCCGCGCACGAGGACGCAAAGGGCGAGGCGGCAACGGAACCAACGGCGGAGCGCCAAGTCCCGCTAATGCCAGCGCCCCGGCGGCGAACACAGTAACGCAGCCGGATGGCCTTGCCAATCCGGGTGGTTTCAAGAACCCGGGCGAGTTCCGCAAAGGCGACGGTTCGAGGAAGGGCGACTTCAAAAAACGCGGGGGCGCGCCAACACAGTGAGTCCGTCGCGAATCTTTATTCTGAGGCCAGTCGCGACCTCACTGATGATGGCTGGGGTCGTGCTGGTGGGCATCGTCGCCTTCCGGCAACTGCCGGTTTCCGCGCTTCCGCAGGTCGACTATCCGACCATGCAGATCCAGACCTTCTATCCGGGCGCCGGGCCGGAGGTCATGACATCCGCGGTCACCGCGCCGCTCGAAAAACAGTTCGGGCAGGTGCCTGGCCTGACGCAGATGACTTCGATCAGCTCGTTCGGCAGTTCGCTGATCACGCTGCAGTTTTCGCTCGATCTGAGCATCGACGTGGCCGAACAGGAAGTGCAGGCGGCGATCAATGCCTCGGGCACGTTCCTGCCCGCCAACCTTCCGATCCCTCCGACTTACAGCAAGACCAACCCGGCCGACGCGCCCATTCTGACCCTCGCCATTACTTCGAACACCGTTGCCCTGCCCAAGGTGGAAGAACTGGCCGAGACGCGCATGGCGCAGAGAATCTCGCAGCTCAAGGGCGTGGGCTTTGTGAGTATCAGCGGCGGACAGCGCCCGGCGGTACGGGTGCAGGCGAACCCCGTCGCGCTCGCCTCGTACGGTCTGAGTCTCGATACGCTCCGGACAGCGCTCGGGAGCGCCAACGTCAATCAGGCCAAGGGCAACTTCGACGGCGCGTCGCAGGCGTGGACGATCAACGATAACGATCAGCTGCAGTCCGGCGCAGGCTACGGCCCGATCATCATTGCTTACCGTAACGGCGCGCCCGTGCGGATTTCGGACGTGGCGACAATCATTGACGGCGCGGAGGACACGCACAAGAAGGCGTGGGTGAACGACAGTCCCGCGATCATTTTGAACATCCAGCGGCAGCCGGGCACGAATATCATCGGCGTGGTGGATACGGTGCAGGCGCTGATTCCGCAGATCAAAGCGTCGCTGCCGGAAGGCGTCAACCTGCAGGTGGTCACGGACCGCACGACGACGATCCGCGCATCGGTGGCAGACGTGGAATTCGAGTTGATGCTGACGATCGCGCTCGTCGTGATGGTCATCTTCCTGTTCCTGCGCAGTCTTTCGGCGACGATCATCCCGGGCATCGCGGTGCCGCTTTCGCTCGTCGGCACGTTCGCCGTGATGTACATGCTGGGCTACAGCCTCGACAACCTTTCGCTGATGGCGCTCACGATCTCGACCGGATTCGTGGTGGACGACGCGATCGTGATGATCGAGAATATTTCCCGCTACCTCGAAATGGGTTATACGGCGATGGAAGCCGCGCTTAAGGGCTCGGCGGAAATCGGATTCACCATCGTTTCGCTGACCGTTTCGCTGATCGCGGTGCTCATTCCGCTGTTGTTCATGGCGGATATCGTGGGCCGGCTGTTCCGCGAATTCGCGGTGACGCTCGCGGTGACGATCATCTTCTCGGCGTTCGTCTCGCTGACGCTGACGCCGATGATGGCGGCGCGCATTCTGAAGCACACGCCCGAGCACGCGCAGGGGCGATTCTACCGATGGTCGGAATGGGTGTTCGTCAAGACCATCGAACAATACGGGAAGATGGTGCGCGTCGTACTGCGCCATCAGCCGATGACGCTGCTGGTAGCGGCGGGAACGCTCGCTCTCACAATTTATCTTTACATCATCGTGCCGAAGGGCTTTTTCCCGGTGCAGGATACGGGCGTGATCCTCGGCATTTCGCAGGCGCCGGAGACGATTTCGTTCATCGCGATGGGCAAGAAGCAGCAGGAGCTCGCGAGGGTTATCCTGCAGGACCCGGCGGTCGAGAATCTCAGCTCGTTCATCGGCGTGGACGGCCAGAATACGACGATGAACAGCGGCCGCATCCAGATCACTCTCAAGCCTCTGGAGGAGCGCGAGATTTCAGCGGTCGATGTGATTCGCCGGCTGCAGCAGAGCCTCACGCAGGTTTCGGGAATCACGCTTTACATGCAGCCGGTGCAGGATCTCACGGTGGAAGACCGCATCAGCCGCACCCAGTATCAATACGCGCTCGATGCGCCGGACAAAGCGACGCTGGACCTCTGGATTCCCCGCCTGGTCGACAAGATGAAGGCGATTCCCGAGCTGCGCGATGTCGCGAGCGATCAGCAGAACAACGGCCTCGGCCTCGAAGTGGTGATCGACCGCGATACGGCAGGCCGCCTCGGCATCACGCCGCAAAACGTGGACGACGTGCTCTACGATGCCTTCGGGCAGCGTCAGGTATCGACGATCTATACGCAGTCGAATCAGTATCACGTGATTCTGGAAGCGGGTCGAGCAATGGCAGCAGAATGCCGATTCGCTCAAGAACATCCGCGTTCAGGTGGGTTCCGCTTCGGCCAATCTGGCTTCGACGATCGCGCTCGCGGGCACCAACACGGCGCTGACGGGCGCCGCGCCCATCGCGCAGGCGCCGCTTGGTTCGTTCGCACGATTCCGCAGCGTGCCCACGCCCATCACGATCAACCATCAGGCACAGTTTCCGGTTGTGACTCTCTCGTTCAATCTGGCCCCGGGCGCATCGCTGGGCGATGCGGTGGCGAAGATTCGCAAGGCGACTACCGATCTGGGCATGCCTGCCAGCGTGGAGCCGACCTTCCAGGGAACGGCGCGGGCGTTCGAATCTTCGCTCGCAAACGAATCGCTGCTGATTCTGGCGGCGATTGTCACCGTGTATATCGTGCTCGGAGTGCTGTATGAGAGCTATATCCATCCGATCACGATTCTTTCGACATTGCCCTCGGCGGGTGTCGGCGCGATTGCGGCGCTGATTCTGTTCAAGGAGGATTTCGACATCATTGCCCTGATCGGCATCATTCTTCTGATCGGCATCGTGAAGAAGAACGCCATCATGATGATCGACTTCGCGCTCGAAGCGGAGCGCAAGGAAGGAAAATCGCCCGAGGAAGCGATCTATCAGGCGTGCCTGCTGCGGTTCCGGCCGATCATGATGACCACCATGGCGGCGCTGCTGGGCGCCGTGCCGCTGGCCTTCGGAAGCGGTGTGGGTTCCGAGTTGAGAAAGCCGCTGGGCATCAGCATCATCGGGGGATTGCTCTTCAGCCAGGTTTTGACTCTGTTCACGACTCCAGTGGTGTATCTGTGGTTTGGCCGGATCGCGGCCTGGGTCGGCAATCTGCGGGGTTCGCGGCCTTCGGATGAACAGCTGGCGCTCCCGGAGTTGTCATGACCGCACTGTCATGAGCGCATGAGTATTTCCACTCCATTCATCGAACGCCCGGTCGCTACGACCCTGCTGACGATCGCGCTCACGCTCGCCGGCGGAATCGCCTATTTTCAATTGCCCGTAGCCGCTCTCCCGCAGGTCGATTTCCCCACCATCAACGTCTCGGCCAGCCTTCCGGGCGGTTCACCGGAAGTGATGGCGGCCACCATCGCCACTCCGCTCGAAAAGCAGTTCACGCGCATCGCCGGCGTCACGGAGATGACGTCCCGCAGCAGTGTGGGTTCGGCGCAGGTCACGCTGCAATTCGATCTCGGCCGCGATATCAACGCCGCCGCGCGCGACGTGCAGGCGGCCATCAATGCTGCCGCCGGATTCCTGCCTTCGAACCTGCCATCCAAGCCGTCGTACAAGAAACAGAATCCGGCGGACCAGCCCATCCTGATTCTGGCGATGACCTCCAACGTGGTGCCGAGATCGCAGTTCTACGATATCGCCTCATCCGTCTTCGCGCAGAAACTGGCGCAGATCGAGGGCGTCGGCCAGGTTCAGGTCAGCGGAAGTTCCTTGCCCGCCGTGCGCGTGGAGGTGAATCCGCAGCCGGTCTCGCGCTACAACGTGGGCCTCGATCAGATCGGCACCTTCCTGCAGAACGCCAACGCGAACAAGCCCAAGGGATCGCTCGATAACGACAGAACCACCACGCCGCTGATGGTTAGCGACCAACTGCTCCAGGCGAAGGATTACCAGAATCTCGTGGTTGTGTACCGGAACGGCGCACCCGTGCGGCTCTCCGATCTGGGCCGCGTGATTGACTCCGTCGAAGACGTGCGCAATCTCGGGATGGCCGACGGTCAGCCGGCCGTGCTGATTCAGATCCGGCGTCAGCCGGCCGCGAACGTGGTGGACGTGGTCAAGCGCATCAAGGACATTCTGCCCCGTTTCAAAGCGACGCTGCCGGTCACCGTGGACTTCAGGATCGAGAACGACCGAACCATCACCATTCGCAATTCCGTTCGCGATGCCCAGCGCAACATGGTGATCTCGATCGGTCTGGTCATCCTCGTTGTGTTCATCTTCCTGCGCAACGGCTGGGCGACCTTCATTCCGAGCATTTCCGTGCCTGTTTCGCTGATCGCCACGTTCTCGGCGATGTATCTTCTCGGGTACAACCTCGACAATCTCTCGCTGATGGGCCTTACGATTGCTACGGGCTTCGTGGTGGACGATGCGATCGTGGTGATCGAAAACATTACCCGCCACATCGAAGGCGGCATGCCCGCTATGCGGGCGGCTCTGAAGGGCGCGGAGGAAATCGGCTTCACCGTGGTCTCGATGAGCATCTCGCTGATTGCCGTGTTCATCCCGATTCTGATGATGCCGCGGAATCATCGGCCGCCTGTTCCGCGAGTTCGCGATCGTACTTTCCGTCTCGATCTTCGTCTCGCTGATCATCTCCCTGACAGCGACGCCGATGATGTGTTCGCGCCTGCTCAAGGTCAAGCATGTGCACGGCCGCATGTACAACGTGACCGAGAAGTTCTTCCAGTGGATCATCTCGACGTACGCGTCCGCGCTGCAGGCGGTTTTGCGCCATCCGGCGCCGATTCTCGTGGTGATGCTGCTCACGGTCGGCGTCACCGGCTATCTGTACGTCAAGATCCCCAAAGGATTTTTCCCGCAGCAGGATACCGGGCGTCTGCAGGGACAGGTGCAGGGCCAGCAGCACATCTCCTATCAGGCGCTGGTGGAAAAGGCAAAGTATTTTGAGGCTATCGTCCGGGCGGATCCGGATGTGGATACGGTCGGCATCACCGCGGGCAGCAACGGCGGCGGGTATGGCGGCGGCGCATCGGCGCAGATCTTCGTCCAGCTGAAGGAAAAGCGCAACGACGACGCCCGACCAGGTGGTCACACGCATCCGCAACAAGACGTCCGGCATGCCTGGGGCGACGTTGTATCTGCAGTCTCAGCAGGATCTCCGCATCGGCGGACGGCAAAGCAACGCGCAGTATCAATACACGCTGCAGACACAGGATCTCGATCTGCTCGCCAAATGGGGCCCGCGGGTTCTCGACAAGCTTTCGGCGCTGCCGGAAATCGTGGACGTGAGTTCCGACCAGCAGAATTCCGGCCTCTCTTCGAACGTCATCATCGATCGCGACACCGCTTCGCGCCTCGGGCTGACCGCGCAGGCAGTCGACAGCGCGCTCTACGACGCGTTCGGCCAGCGCCAGGTCTCGACGATGTACAAGTCGATCAACCAGTATCACGTGGTTCTCGCGCTGCAGCAGCAATGGTGGGAGAGCCCGGATTTCCTGGACAAGATTTACGTGCAGACGCCGAAAGGCCTCTCGGTGCCGTTATCGGCCTTCGCGCATTTCCAGCAGGGCATCACGCCGCTGCAGCTGCCGCATCAGGGCCAGTTCCCCGCCACCACCATTTCGTTCAACCTGGTGGATGGTTATTCGCTCAGCGATGCCGTGCTCGCCATCAACAAGGCCGAACTGCAGATGGGCCTGCCCCAGCAGATCACCGGCACTTTCGCGGGAACGGCGCAGGCGTTCAACGATTCGCTCAACAGCCAGCCGATCCTGATCCTGACGGCGGTGCTGGCCGTCTACATCATTCTGGGCATTCTCTACGAGAGCCTGATTCATCCGCTGACCATCATCTCGACGCTGCCTTCGGCGGGCGTCGGCGCGCTGATCGCGCTCGTGCTGTTCAAGACCGAGCTCTCCATCATCGCCATGATCGGCATTATTCTGCTGATCGGCATCGTCAAGAAAAACGCCATCATGATGATCGATTTCGCGCTGGCGGCCGAACGCACCGGCATGAGCCCGCGGGATTCGATCTACCAGGCCTGCCTGCTGCGCTTCCGCCCGATCATGATGACCACCGCCTGCGCGCTTCTCGGCGGCATGCCGATGGCGCTCGGATTTGGCGTCGGTTCGGAATTACGCCAGCCGCTCGGAATTGCGATCGTCGGCGGCCTGCTCGTCAGCCAGATGCTGACTCTGTTTACCACACCCGTGATCTACCTCTACCTCGACCGTTTCAGCAAGCGCTTCAGCCGCACACAGCCGTTCGCCAACCGGCCGGGATTGTTCATTCCGGGTGGCGCCGCGGAGGGTGCCGATTGAAGACGAGCATTTGGAATCTGACCGCCCTCTGCGCGATTTTTTCGACGGCCTGCACGGTCGGCCCGAAATATCAGAAGCCCATGGCCGCGCACGCCGCCGCCTGTTGCGTACAAGGAATTCGCCGGCAACGACCAATGGAAAATGGCGACGCCGAGCGATGCCGTCATGAAGGGCAAGTGGTGGGAGATTTTCGGCGACCCCGAGCTCAACCGGCTTGAGGAACTGATCAACATCAACAACCAGAACGTGAAGGTGGCCGAGGCGCAGTTCCGCCAGGCCCGCGCCATCGTCGCGGCGAATCACGCGAATTACTATCCGACCATCGGCTCGAACCCGTCCATTACGCAAACCGATACCGGCGGCGCCGGCCGGGGTGGCAGTGGCGGAACGGCCTCGACCTTCGCGCTGCCGTTCAGCGCCAGCTGGGAACCCGATCTGTGGGGCCGCGTGCGCCTTTCGGTGGAGAATGCCACGGCCAACGCGCAGGAGAGCGCGGCGCTGCTGGAGAATGCACGGCTGAGCGCGCAGGCGCTGCTCGCGACCGATTACTTCCTGATCGCCGGCAACGATATGCAGCAGGCCGTGTTGCAGGACACGATCGAGGCCTATCAGAAAAACCTGCAGCTCACCATCAACCGCTTCAACGGCGGTGTGGCGTCGAAAAGCGACGTCTCGCTGGCGCAGACCCAGTTGCTGGGAGCCCAGGCGCAAAGCACGGATCTCCATATTGCGCGCGCGCAGGACGAGCACGCCATTGCCGTTTTGACCGGGCAACCGCCTTCGGCGGTCGAAATCCCGGTCCTCAAGATCAGCGGGCCGCCGCCACCCATTCCCACGGCACTTCCTTCGGCGCTGCTCGAAAGGCGCCCGGACATTGCCGCGAATGAGCGTACCGTAGCGGCGGCGAATGCCAACATCGGTATCGCCCAGACTGCCTATTACCCCACCCTGACACTTTCTGCCAGCGCCGGTTTGCTGAGCGGGAATCTGCAATCCCTCTTCACATGGGCGGCGCGGACCTGGTCGGCCGGCCCTTCGATTTCCGAGACGCTGTTCGACTTCGGACGCCGCAGCGCACAGGTCGAGAGCACGGTGGCCGCCTATGACGCAACGGTGGCGACGTATCGACAGACCGTGCTGTCGGCTTTTCAGGAGGTGGAGGACGATCTGGCTTCGCTTCGTTATCTCGCGCAGGAGGCCCAGCAGCAACAGGAGGCCGTCGCAGCAGCCACTACGTCTCTTGCTCTCGAAAACGACCGTTACAAAGCCGGCACGGATTCCTACCTCAGCGTGATTACGACCCAGGCGATTCTGCTCAACGATCAGCAGACAGCTGTCGGAATTCTGCAGCGGCGCATGACGGCGGCCGTCGATCTCATCAGGGCTATGGGCGGCGGTTGGGACGCTTCCACGCTTCCGAGCGGCGCAGCGATTCGCTCCGTGGCGCTGGCCGATCCGAAGAACACGGAAAAAGTGGCGCAGCCGGCAAACCCATAACCGAGACCAGTACCCCCCTTCCATCGGGCCTCAAACGGGAGTATTATGCCCCGCATAGCGCAAAGACGTCGTTTTTGCGCGATTTTGGCGAGGTGACTCAATGTTCGATAGCCTTGAAGAACAATTGAAGAAGGTGGAGCAACAGGAGTCGACGACGAAAGAGCGGCTCCTACGGTATTTGACGATCGCCGCGGTATCGGTGCTCATTTTCGGCGGCATCATTGTCGCCGTGCAGAGGTTCCAGTAGATCGACTGCGGTCAAGGTTCGCGATCACGGCGTTCGTGAACTCGTCGGTCCCGGCGGTGCCGCCCACATCGCGCGTCAGATGCGCGCCCTGGCGGTAGACCGCCTCGATCGCTTTCTGCAGCCGGATCGCCGCGTCGCGCTCGCCGAGATGCGCCAGCATCAGGCGGGCCGACTGCATCAGTGCGGTCGGATTCGCCAGTCCCCTGCCCGCGATATCGGGCGCGGATCCATGTACGGCTTCGAATACCGCGCAGCCGTCGCCGAGGTTCGCGCCGGGCACGATTCCCAGTCCGCCGACGAGCCCGGCGGTCAGATCGGAAACGATATCCCCATAGAGATTCGGCAGCACCAGTACATCGAATGTCTCCGGCCGCATCACCAGTTGCATGCAGGCGTTGTCGACAATCAGTTCCCCGTATTCGATCTCCGGAAAGCCCGCGGCAATCTCGCGGCAGCAGCGCAGAAACAGGCCGTCCGTCAGCTTCATGATGTTGGCCTTGTGGATTGCCTCCACCTTCTTCCGGCCTTCCCGGGCGGCGTACTCGAACGCGGCCTTCGCGATCTTTTCGGACGCCGTGCGGGTGATGACCTTCAGGCTCTCCATCACGCCCGAGGCGACCTCGTGCTCGATGCCGGCGTAGAGATCTTCCGTGTTCTCGCGAAAGATCACCAGATCGATCGGAAGATCTGAAAATCGCGTCTTCAGACCCGGCAGCATGCGCACGGGCCGGAAATTGACGAAGAGATTCAGGCGCTTCCGCAGCGCGACGTTGACGCTCGGCATGGCCGCTCGCGATGGGAGTTCCGACGGGTCCCTTTAGCCCGACATGCGTTCTCGCGAGCGATTCGAAAACCGCCTCCGGCAGATACTGGCCGGTTGCCTTTTCCGCAGACAGGCCTGCGTCCACGCGTTCCCATTCGACGGTTACGCCCGTCGCTTCGACGGCGCGCGCCGTCGCGTCCGCCACTTCCGGCCCGATGCCATCGCCCGGAATCAGAGTAATCTTGTGCGCCACCTAAAGTAGTATACGAAGCGGCAGTCATCACCATGGCCTTCAGACTGAGAACGGCGAAAGGCAAGCTCAAGATCGAGCACAGTATTCTCGACAGCCTGCGGCCGGTTCTCGACCGGCTCGTGCTGCGCGAGGACATCCGCAGCATCATTCCCGGCGTGATCCGGCCGGTGCGGGATGCGAAAGGCCCGGTCAAAATCCACATCACCGTTCCCACGCAGAATGGCTGGAAGGCGATCGGCCTCGCGAACGGCGCGCGCCAGGAACTGTTTATCAGTACCGCGATGACGGAGCAGGAACTCGCCGCGGCAATCAAAGAAGCAATTGCACAATAAGAAAATATGCGCAGCTTCGAAAGCCTGACCGAGCGCGAAATCCTGGCCCTCGCCATTTCGCTCGAAGAGGAAGACGAGCGCGTCTATGCCGATTTCGCCGAGGGTCTGCGCCAGGACTTCGCCGGCACGGCGGCCATCTTCGACGGCATGCGCGAGGAGGAATCCGGCCATCGCCGCCGCCTGACCGATCTCTATCGCGAGAAATTCGGCGATCATATCCCGCTGATTCGCCGCCAGGACGTGCGCGGCTTCGTCAACCGCAAGCCCATCTGGCTCGCCCGCCCTCTCGGGCTGGACGAGCGTGCGCAAGCAGGCCAGCGCGATGGAAGTGGAAACGCGCCGATTCTACGAAAGAGCCGCTGCGCGATCACGGGATGCGGGCGTCCGGCAGTTGCTCGACGACCTCGCGCAGGAAGAACGCTCGCACCAGACGCGCGCCGAGGAACTTAAGGAAGAAAAGCTCGGGCCCGTCGTGAAGGAGAGCGAGGACCAGGCGAGCCGGCGCCTCTTCGTGCTGCAGGTGGTGCAACCGGGCCTCGCGGGCCTGATGGATGGCTCCGTCTCAACGCTCGCGCCGGTGTTCGCCGCCGCGTTCGCAACCCGCAACAGCTGGGACGCTTTCGCGGTGGGACTGGCGGCATCGCTCGGCGCCGGCATCAGCATGGGCTTCGCCGAAGCTTTGTCCGACGACGGCAGTCTGACCGGCCGCGGCCATCCCTGGACGCGCGGACTCATCAGCGGCCTGATGACGGCGCTGGGCGGCATCGGCCACACGCTTGCCGTTCCTGCTGTCGGGCTTCCGGACGGCGATGACCGTCGCGGTATTTGTCGTCATTGCGGAACTCGCTGTGATCTCGTGGATCCGCCATCGCTACATGGATACGGGGCTCGTTTCGGCCGCGCTGCAGGTGGGTTTAGGCGGGATACTGGTGTTCGCTACCGGAGTGTTGATCGGGAGTTCGTGAATATGCGTGGCGTGATCACAGCGTTCGTATTCGCGACAGTATCGTCTGCGCAGACGCCGCAGAAGATCATCGACGACTACCTGCAGGCCGAAGGCGGCCAGAAGGCTCTCGCGCAGAGACGAACCGTGAAGATCGCCGGCAATCTGACGGAAGAAGCGACGGGCAAGACCGGTTCCTGGTCGCTGATCGCCGAAGCCCCGGATCGCTTCTACACGGAAGCCATCGCGGGAACGGATCGTGCGATCGAGGCCTATAACGGCAGATCGCCCTGGGGGCAGGATTCGACCGATGCAGCCCACACGCTGACGGGCGATGCCGCGAAAGCAAATCGAGGCAACCGCCCGCTACTGGAACGATCGCCTTGCGGATGTGAAGAAATCCAAACTGGGCGTGCAGTTTGTGGGAATCGAAAAAGTGCGTGGACGGGACACGTATCACGTCCAGGTAATGCCGAGTCGCGGGAGGTCATCGCCCGCGAGATGTTCTTCGACACTCGCACTCACCTCATCGCGCGCGAAGTGCTGCCCACCGAACAACTCGACTACGACGACTATCGACCGATCCAGGGCATCCAAACGCCTTTTCGTATCGATCTGCGCCGCGGCGGCCACGAATACCAAGATCATCGTGACGCGCGCCGAATTCAATTCGTCGGTGGATGATTCCGTCTTCGACTTTCCCCATGCCGCCAACACTCCATTACCCGACATCGCGACCCTGGTGCGCGACGTCACGAAGAACCAGAACGCGATCGACGAACTTCAGAAGCAGTACACCTGCCATGTGACGGAAGAGCAGGAAATCGTCGACTCAAAAGGCCGCGTAACATCAAAGACAACCCGGGAATACGAGGTCATTCAACTATCGGCGGGGACGACGTGCGGCATTTCGTCGCGAGGGACGGCAAGCCGCTCGAAGGCAACGAAAAGAAGAAGGAAGACGAGCGGTTCAACAAAGCAATTCGAGAAGCAAGACCCGCGAAGCGGAAGCAGCCGCGCGCGACACGAAAAAGCAGGCGAAGCAGCAGGAGAAGGATGACGCGCAGATTTCGGACTTCCTGCGGGCAGTTCGCTTCGCCAACCCGCGGCGCGAACGATTCCGGGGTGAGGATGTCATCGCTGTCGACTTCGGCCCGAACCCGGATTTCAAACCGAGGAAGACGATCGAGAACGTGATCCATCAGATGGCCGGAGTGATCTGGATCGATGAAAAAGCCCACGACGTGGCGCGCCTCGAAGCGCACTTCAACGGGAATGTGAAGATCGTGGGCGGTGTGGTGGGGTCGCTCGAAAAGGGTTCGAGTTTCGTATTCGAGCAGGCTCGCGTGAACGACGAAGTCTGGTTGCCGACATACGCTGAGGTCCACTTCGGCGGGCGCCTTCTATTCCTCAAGGTGAAGACAAATCAGGTCGATCGCTTTACCGATTACAGGAAGTTCCGCGCCGAAACGAAGTTTACTCCCGAGCCGAATTGAATTTGCTTGCGTAGTTACGGCTGCGGGAGGGCATTGCGAAGCGTGTCCCACCCGATACACTGGACAAACTGCGGAAGAACGGCGCCACGCAAGATGCCGAAGACTTGCGCGCACCGGCGAATTGGAAGGCTCACACCTTGACGGACGACCGCAAAGCTACATGGAGTTTGAGCGTCCCACGCAACCGTCGTTTGACGTTCACTATCGACGACGAGCGCGAGATCTGCGACCTGAATTTAGAGGATTACCACTAACCCCGACGGGAGTACCGAACTATGCCTATGAAGAATCCACCACACCCCGGCGATTTCATCCGAACCGAGGTCATTGATCCGGCTGGCCTGACTGTCACCGCCGCGGCCGCCGCCCTTCAGGTGTCGCGGCCTGCCCTCTCCAGCCTGTTGAACAACAAAGCCGACCTCTCCGGGGAAATGGCGCTGCGCATCGAGAAGGCTTTCCGCGTGAAAAATGGACACGCTTATGCGGATGCAATCGGCTTATAACGTAGCAAAGACCCGCAGCAGGGAGAAAGAAATCAGAATACGGCGATTTCATCCCCGCGTCGAAGTTCGCGCGTAAAACGAGGACGGCTCAGAGCAATCAGAGAACTTCGCGCTCCGGCGGAGACTGCCGGTTTTCGCTCACTTCCACGTTGAGCGTCATTTCCTTCTTGTTGCGGACGATCGTAAAAACGACCATCTTCTTTCCGGCTCATCCGCACCAGCCCGGTAATCTCCCTCGGATTTGTGACCGGCGTGCCGTTCACCTTCACCACCACATCGCCAGCCTTAAGGCCCGCGTGTTCAGCGGAAGTCCCGGGCGCCACTTCCCACACCAGCACGCCTTGCTTCACACCAAAGAACTCGGCCAGTTGGGAATTCAGCCCCGCGCCCAGGAATCCCACGGCCGGAGCGTCAGCCGGGAAGGCCGGCAACGCGTTTCCGAAGGCCTGCGGAAGCGGTGGCAACGGCGGCATCGGAGCGTTCGGTGAATCGGATCCGAGATAGGGATACGCGCTGTCGGGACGCGCAGCCAGAGTTGCGGCAACCGTCTTCTTCGCGCCGTTCCGCCAGATTGTGAGCTTTACTTTCGTGCCTGGCTGCAACTCGCCGATGGTCATCTGGAACTGGTCGTGGTCCGTAACCGATTTTCCATCGACTTCGAGAACGACGTCGTCCACTTTCAGGCCCGCTTTCGATGCCGGGCTGTCCTCGTCCACCTTTATGACTTCAATGCCACTGTCGTCCTTGAGCTTCAGGGCTTTCGCACGTTCGTCCGTTAAATCAAGTACGCCCACACCCAGATAGCCCAGGCTCGCCGCCCGATGCAGCGTAGCAGAATGCGGGCGCTGCGGAGCCCTTGTTTGTACTGCCTGCGCGAAGCCCGACAGCGCTGCCAGACACAAGATCAATATCGTCTTTGAACCCATACCAATCACCGTTATATCTGTTTAGACGAGACGAATCTCAATAAGTGCCGACCGATGCTCTCATCGCCTCAAGCAGGTTGCGGCAGCGCGCGCGGATATAGTCGTCGTCTTCCTTCCGCATCACGTCCTGGAGAACGCCCACAATCGAATCGTCATGGTGAACAGTCAACAGATCGATGGCCTGCCCGCGCACGCCGGCGTTATCGTCCTTCAAGAGTACATTCGCCAGCGTCGTCCGCACAGCCGCATCGCCCGCATACTGCTTCAGCCCTTCGAGCGCCTTCAGCCGGACGCCCGCGTTCGGATCGTGCGACACCGCGTCGATCAACGCCTTCCGCACCGCTTCCGAATCCGCACTGTCCTTCAACACGCCGATCGATTCTACGCGCACGCCCGGATTCGTTTCCTCACGCACGGCGCTCAGCAGCAACGCCTGAATGCGAGGATCCTGCAACGTTCCGGAAACAACGCGCCGCTGCACTTCATCTACCGCGATCTGAACCTTGCCCGATTCGCCCGGCTCGACCGACTGCACATTCGAAAACATCGGCTGCGTCAGACCCGCGCGGATGCCGCCGAACTTCTCCGGCGTGAAGCGCGCGCCGAAGTATCCGATGGCCAGCAGCGCCATTGCGCCTACCGGAATCCGGAACGGGATGTGGAGTTGCGAGAAACCATGCAGGCTTTCCAGCCAGTTCCAACGATGCCCCCGGGCGGCTTCGGCGGCTGATTTGCCGGCGCAGATCCGCCCGGCATGTGGTCAGCAGTCCGGGTGCGGCTCGCATCGACGCGCTCGTCGAGCACATCGACAAAACTGCGGTATCGCGCAAGCTCCTCCTTGCAGGCGGTGCATGCCGAGAGGTGCGCCTCGATGCGTTCTTCAATCTCCGCGGAGATCTCCCCGTACCCATACATCGGAAGCTCGCGAACTACTTCATCGCACTTCATACAAATTGTTCCAATCTTGATCTCATCTTTTGAGTGGCCCGGAACAGGCAGTTCTTGGCGGCTTCTTCGGTGGTCCCCAGGATCTCGCCGATCGCCCGCAACCGCAGCCCTTCATAATGCCGAAGCTCGAAAACCATCCGCTCCCGCGGCGTCAGTTCTTCGAGCGCCGCCGAGATCCCCGCGCTCAGTTCCCGGTTCCAGGTTTGCCGCTCCGGGTTCCCTGCCGGGCCGCTTTCCTCAATCTGCGAAACCTGGTCAACCGGACCTTCAGATGTCTCTACAACTGTCGATTCTTCCTTGCGTACCTTGCGGCGGCGCAGGTGGTCAAAGCATACATTCGTCACCACCCGGTAGAGCCAGGTATGAAACGAACAATCGAACCGAAACTGGCGGAGATTGCTGGAAAACCTTGAGAAACGCTTCCTGATATACGTCGCGCGCTTCATCCGGCGACCGCAGCAGGTTCATCGCGATGCGAAGCACACTCTGGTCGTACGCACGGACGAGGCGCTCGAATGCATCGGCATCTCCGCCCTGCGCCGCCCGAATCAGTCCTGCTTCGTCTAAAGGCGCCGCCAATCTGGCACTCACCGTTTCCGCAGCTTCGAGCATCCAAAGTTTTGGACGCGCGAAGCAGCTAAAGGTCACGGAGACGCGACCCGAAAGCCCGCGTTTCCAATTTACAATAAATTCGGTCAAACCGGCCCGATCCGGTTTGACCCATCGCTATAATAAAGCTAACCCACCATGCACCAACAACTCAGCGAACGCTCGGTCGATCTCGACCCGCGTGAAACCGCGGAATGGCTCGAAGCTCTCGACCAGATTGTTGAGGAGGCGGGATCCGACCGGGTCAACTTCCTTCTCGACAAGCTGATGAAACGGGCCCGTGACAACGGAGTCAGCGTTCCGCTCCGCACCACCACGGATTATGTCAACACGATCCCGGCGGAGGAAGACCTCCCGTATCCCGGCGACCGCGCCCTCGAACGCCGGCTCAAGAGCCTGACGCGCTGGAACGCCGCGGCGATGGTGTCCCACCAGAACAAGTACGACGCCGGCATCGGCGGCCATATTGCGACTTATTCGTCTCTGGCCACGCTGCTCGAAGTCGGCTTCAATCATTTCTTCCACGGCAGCTATGGCGATCAGCCCGGCGATCTCATTTATTTCCAGGGCCACGCCTCGCCGGGCGTCTATGCCCGCGCCTTTCTCGAAGGCCGCCTGACCGAACAGCAGCTGAACAATTTCCGCCACGAACTGCGCGACACGCCCGGTCTTTCATCCTATCCGCATCCCTGGCTGATGAAGGATTTCTGGCAGTTCCCCACCGTTTCCATGGGCCTCGGCCCCATCAACTCCATCTACCAGGCGCGCTTCATGCGCTATCTGGAAGCCCGTAAACTCATGCCCGAAACGCCCCGCAAAGTCTGGGCGTTCCTCGGCGACGGCGAAATGGATGAGGTGGAATCGACCGGCGCGATCGGCGTCGCGGTGCGTGAAAAGCTCGACAATCTGATCTTCGTCATCAACTGCAACCTGCAGCGGCTCGACGGCCCGGTGCGCGGCAACGGCAAGATCATTCAGGAGATGGAAGGCCTCTTCCGCGGCTCCGGCTGGAACGTGATCAAGTGCGTCTGGGGCGGGGATTGGGACGCGCTGCTCGCGAAGGACACAACCGGGCGCCTCGTTCAACTCATGAACGAATGCGTTGACGGCGAGTATCAGGCATTCAAAGCCAAGGGCGGCGCGTTCGTCCGCAAGGAATTCTTCGGCCGATATCCGGAAACCGCGGCGCTTGTCGAAGATATGACGGACGAGCAGATCGGCAGCCTGCATCGCGGCGGCCACGACGCGATGAAGGTCTACAACGCCTACAAACGGGCCACTGAGTATAAGGGCGGCCCGACGGTCATCCTCGCGAAAACGGTGAAAGGTTATGGTCTCGGTTCGGAATTCGAGGCGCGCAATCCCACGCACCAGAACAAGAAGATGAACGAGGAGACCATCACTTACTTCCGGAAGCGATTTGAAATTCCGATTCCCGACGCAGCGGCGCGCGATGGCGCTCTCTATCGCCCACCGGATTCGAGTCCGGAACTCGCGTACATGCACGAGCGACGGCGTGTGCTGGGCGGATATCTGCCGGTGCGCAAACCTGGTCCGTCTCAGTTCAAAGCGCCCGGTCCAGAGTTCATCGATGAATTCCGCGGCGGCTCGAAGGAGCCCCATCCCTCAAGCACGATGGCTTTCGTCCGCTTGCTTGGCAAGCTGATCAAAAACCCCGAGCTCGGCAAGAAGATCGTGCCGATTATTCCGGACGAAGCCCGTACGTTCGGCATGGAGTCGATGTTCCGCTCGTATGGCATCTACGCTTCCGGCGGACAGCTCTACAAGCCGCACGATTCGGAAATTCTGCTCTATTACAAAGAAGCCAAAGACGGCCAGATTCTGGAAGAAGGCATCACCGAAGCCGGGTCGATGGCTGAGTTCACAGCCGCCGGCACGGCCTACGCCAACTATGGCGTGGACTCCATTCCGTTCTTCATTTATTACTCGATGTTCGGTTTCCAGCGCGTGGGCGACCAGATCTGGGCCTTCGCGGACTCTCGCGGCAAGGGTTTCCTGATGGGCGGCACCGCCGGGCGCACTACGCTCTCGGGCGAGGGACTGCAGCATCAGGACGGCCATTCGCTTCTGCTTGCCAGCACCGTCCCCACGCTTGCGGCTTACGACCCCTGCTACGCATATGAGATCGCGGTGATTGTGCGCGACGGCATCCGCCGCATGTATGAGAATCGCGAAGACCTGTTCTACTACATCACCCTCTACAACGAAAATTACGCTCAGGCGGCCATGCCCGAAGGTTCGGAAGAGGGCATTCTCAAAGGCATCTATCTCTTCAAAAAGTCTGATGTCGCCAAGCCGAAAGCCCGATTGCAGTTACTGGGTAGCGGGCCGATTCTGACGGAAGCGCTGCAGGCCCAGCAGATTCTCGCGGAGAAGTACAACGTCGCGGCGGATCTCTGGAGCGTTACCAGCTACAACGAGTTGCGGCGCGAGGCCCTGAAGATCGAGCGGTGGAATCGCCTGCACCCGGCCGAGCCGGCGAAGGTTCCGTACGTCCAGGAAGTGCTGGGCGGCACCGAGGGGCCGATCGTTGCAGCGTCCGATTACATGAAAGCGGTGCAGGACCAGATCGCGCCATGGCTGCCGGGGCGTTTCCTGCCGCTGGGCACGGATGGCTTCGGACGCAGCGAGAATCGCGAGCATCTGCGGCGGCACTTCGAAGTGAACGCGGTGTCGATCGCGGGCGCGGCGCTTTCGAAACTGGCACGCGACGGGAAATTCGACGCGAAGAAAGCGGCGAAGGCACTGGTCGATCTGGGCATTGATACGGAAAAGATCGACGCCGCGATCGCGTAAAGGTAAATTCCAGTTACCAAAAACCGCTCCCTCGCGGTCGCGGCGCGGTTGCCGTATCTCGTTTCCGAGCCGCGACCGCGAGGGAGCGGTTTCGTTGTTCCAGCTACTTGCCGACGAGATGAGCGTCGCTCTTCTCGTTCTCGCCGCAAATGAACTCGATCAGATCGGTATCGGGCATCAGCCGCTGATTCACCCTGACTGTGAACGGCTTCGTATAGACTTTCGGGTCCTCGACGGTGACGTCGATTTCCAGCGTGCCGAAATTGGGGCGGCGGAACTTCTCGGTCAGCTTGCCCGAGTTGGTCAACGGACTGCCGTTCACGTCGAGCCAGACATCGTCACGGAAACCCGTGGTCTCCACCACCAGCGTGTCGTTGCCCTCCCAGTGTCCGACTGAATAGCCGTACCACCAGGGCTGGGCATCTTTGGGCGCAAGGGGACGCCCGTCCATGAAAATCTGCCGGAGACCGGCCTGGGCTTCGTACATGATGACCATCAGGTTCGGCGTCTGGACAATCTTTCGCGGCTGCGGGTGTTCGTGCAGTTGCATCAGGCCCAGCGGCAGGCAATGGGCATCGGGATTGTCTTTGCTGTTCTCTGCTTTGCGTTTGGCAAGAAGTTCGGCCGCCCAGGGCTGCAACGGCAAACCGTCTTTGATGCCCGCGCCGATGTTGCCGAACGTGGCGGCCGGAATTTCACCGGGCTTCAGTTCCGGAACAGGCGGGGGCTGAGGAGGAGGCGGCGGAGTTCCCGTGGCATCGGCCGGCGGGCCGCCACGGCCACCGCGCCCAGCACCACCGCGCCCAGCGCCACCGCGGCCGCCTCCGCGAAAAGCGAGGGTCCAGACTCCGCTGAAGTCGGTCTTGCGGTCGGCCGTCCTCGGCGTCGGGGCATCCATTTTCACTTTGCCGTCTTCGGTCCGTGGAGCGGCGGCTACCTTATAATCGGGCCACTGCGCGGAAACCGCTGCGGGGAAGAAAGCCACGGCCACTATGGCGAATGAAACGAAAGGAATTTTCACTCCTGACATCCTATCGCAGAATTCATCGCGATCAACTCCCTAGCATCGCGAGTTCGAGAAAGGCGGGGTTCAGTACGCCTGCCAGAACGACGTCCGCAAAGAATATAGCGGCACTTTTCCGGCAAACCGAGGACGCAGCACTTGCGAAAAAACCCTTGTGCCAGAATCCGATCCCTGTGCAGGAACCAGGAGCGCCACGTTTCTCAGCATGGGCGAAGCGCCGTGAAAACAATGCTTCTTCGATGTGGAAGCATACGGCCACATCGACTGACTTCACCGTCGGCGTCAGGCGAACTCCATTGGTGTTATATAGTAGTCGGTCGGCGTTATCGCGTTCATCCTCCGCGAATCTCCGCGAATCTTTTGACAGGATGCCGAGCCGTCTACATGGACTTAACACACATCCATCTTTTGCTGAACCATTTTCCGACCATCGGCGTGATCATCGGTGGCGGCTTATTTCTGATTGCCCTCATCACGAAGAGCAATGATCTGAAACATCGCCAGCCTGGTTGTGCTGCTGGGAATCGCGCTGATCTCGATCCCCACCTATATGAGCGGCAATGGCGCGCAGGACGCGATCAAGTCTCTCCCGGGCGTACCGAAAACCATGGTCGAAGCCCACGAGAGCGCGGCATTCCTGGCCATTGCATTCATGGAATTCCTCGGAGCGTTTGCCTGGCTTGCGTTATGGCAGTTCCGCCGCCTCAGCCATATCCCGAGCTGGAATCTGACCGTGGTGCTCGTCCTGACCGCGGTGACCTTTGGCCTGATGGCCCGCGCCTCCAATATCGGAGGCGAAATTCGCCACGCGGAAATCCGTGCGGCGGTGGTGGCGGGAGCCGAGCCGGCACCGGCGCAGGGAACCGGAACAGGAGACGAAACCACCGCTCCGTCAGGTGGTCTGGCGCGTACGGTTGGCTCCTTCGTTACCGAAACCCCATGGATGTGGCCCACCTGCGAGACTCTGCATTTCGTCGGCCTGACGCTCCTGCTGGGCGTGGTGCTTCTGGTCGATCTGCGCGTTCTGGGAATTATCAAGGGTGTCTCCTTCGCCTCACTGCACCGCCTGTTGCCACTGGCCGCGTTTGGGTTCGGCGTCAACGTCATCACCGGCATGTTGTTCTTCGTCGGAATACCCGGCCAATACATCAACAACCCGGCCTTCTACTGGAAAATCGGGCTGGTGATGCTCGCCGGGTTAAACGCGGTGTACTTTACTCTTCTCAAACGAACCATGGGAGCTGGGGCCGAGGGACGATGCACCGTTTACGGCCAAAATCGCCGCTGCGTCGGCGATGCTCCTCTGGGTTGGAGTTATGTATTACGGAAGCATGTTGCCCTTTATCGGCAACTCATTCTAGGCGGATCAGGAGCGAATGCAAGCGATGTCATTGGTGGTCGGGACCCTTCTCATGGTGAGCATCGGAACGGTCGTGCTCGGATTCGTCGTCTATCGTGGTGGATCGAAGTACGGCGCGCCAGGAGCGCTCTGGGGGAAAGAAGGATTAACCATGATCAAGTTCTTCCAGTTCCTCGAAAATCTGTCCTTCAGCCGGTGGGTTCACGAAGCCAACACCATCTGGGCATTCCCGATGATTCTCTTCGTCCACACCCTCGGGATGTCCATCGTCGCCGGAGGCAGCGCCATGCTCGACCTGATGGTGCTTGGTTTCCGGCCTGCTGCCATGCCGATCAAGCCCTTCGAACGCGTGTTCCCGATTCTGTATATCGGCTTCGTCGTAAACGCAATCACCGGAATCATGATGCTGCTGGGCGACGCCACTGCCAAGCTCACCACTCCGGATTTCTATCTCAAGATGGTGTTCGTCTTCGTCGGACTATACCTTCTTACACGAATGCGGCGGCAGATATTCCAGGATCCGCAAGTCGATCGCGCCCCGTTGTCGGGCAACGCAAGAACGCTGGCCTGGGCTTCGTTGTTCTGCTGGTTCGGCGCCATCATCTGCGGCCGGCTGCTGGCTTACATCAAACCGCTGGTCATCGCCAGTCTGCGTTAATGCTCGCCTTACGTAAAGTAAGGTAAGATTGCGCGCATTCCGTTGAGCCCTGGTGCTCGCGGTGATATACTTTCTCCGGCTGTTACATCGCGGCATCCGGTGCCGATCACAATTTTGAGGAGATGCAGAAATGATTAAGCGGACTTTGGGATGTGTGGCCTTGTTCGGGTGGTTGATGGCTTCCACCGGCTTGTTGCAGGCTCATCATTCCCTGGCGGGCGTGTACGACATGAAGAAGGAGAAGGAAATGTCGGGGACGGTCGCAAGCATAAAGTTTACAAATCCCCACGGGTCGCTGACTCTTGCGGTCAAGAATGCCGATGGCACGTCGACCGACTGGGTGATGACAATGGGCTCCGCGACGGCGCTCGCGCAGCGCGGAATCGGCAGGACCGGAGAGAACGCCCTCCACAACGGAGACGCCATCAAGATCAGGTTCCGCCCCGCGAAGGACGGCAGTCCGCTGGGCTTTCTCCAGTTGGTGACGATGCCTGACGGCCACGTGATCACGGTCGCAGCCCCGAACGCCACCGAATAATCAGCACGACAGGCACGCCTGGACAAGAGAGGGAACATCATGGCCTTTCCACGAAGCATCATTTTGAAGAGGATCGCAATCGGCGCCGTTGCTCGCAATCGGCACGCTGTCTTTGGCAAGTGCGCAGGGGCCGCCGACCAATGCGCAGGGGCCGGGCGGTGGCGGCGGCCGGGGCGGAGGCCGCGGTCGCGGCGCGCCGACGTACACCCCTGCAGCCGGTGCGAAGGACCTGAAATCAGTCCTTTTCAACTGGGCCTGGTATATGGGCATGCTCCGAAGCAGCGAGGAACGAGACCTGATGATGACGCTCGAATACCAGGGCAAGGGCACCGTTCAAGTGGACGGACAGCCCTGCAATGTAACGAAGTATCGAACCAGCATCAGCTACCAGACGTCAGGCGAGCGGATTCAGTACACGGGCACTCGGCCCAATGGCCAGGCGTGCTCCAATGTCGAAGTCCTCAGTGGAGCGTATGCCTGGAACGAAGACATTCCCGGCGCCGAACTCGTCCCCGGTAAAGGCAAGGCGACGCCGATGCCCGCAACTGTAGAGGAACGGATGATTCGCCTGTGGGCAAGTCCGCAGGGTGCGTTCAAGGCCGCGATGGCGGGGACAAGGTCACCGATCCACCGGAAATGGCGGCCAGGCCGCAACTGGTGCCTGCTGACGTCTCGAAGGCCGGGAAAACCTCCGTCTCGTGGGAGAACGGCAAGCCCGTCGTGACGTTCCCGATTCCGGGCGTTCCCAACGCGATCGCGACCGCGACGCTCGATGCGAAGTTCATGCCCGAGCGTGTCGTGGTGAAGCAGGGAGCGAAGACTTACGAGTTCACCTACAGCAACTATAAAGACTGGAACAATCCGCTGAACCCGGCGGAGGCGTTCTACGCGGGCAAGATGACCGAGAAACAGAACGGCACGGTGGTTCGCGACATTACGACGACGCTGACGGAAACGGGACAGATGTATGTCGTGGTGCCGGTTCCGGCAAGCGTCAAGGCGGCGATCAAGCCAACGAATCAGCCTCCCAACTGGACTCTGAATGCCGACGCAAAGCCGGCGCCGACGCAGACTGCGTCCGCCGTAACCCCGCGGCTGGCCGACGGACATCCGGATATGACAGGAAACTGGAGTGGCCCCCCTCTTGCAATTACGGGTAGTGGCACCCGCCGATGTGGTCCAACGCAGGTGACGGGTGGGGGAATCAACCCCGACGTCGGCTGCAAACAGCGGACAGGACAACTTCTGGGTGGATTATGAGTGGATCTCGCCCTCGCGGTTTGGTTTGGTAGGCAACGCGGGCGTATCGAAGCCGAGTCATCCCATTTACAAACCCGAGTTCTGGGACAAGGTTCAGGAACTCGATCAGTGGACGAACAAGGAAGATCCAATCATGACCTGTCAGCCGATGGGAATGCCGCGGGAGGGTACACCGTCGCGCATTATCCAGTCTGCGACCGACATCTTCTTCATCTATACAACGAGCGATTACGGCGGTGGAAACACGGAATTCCGCGACATCCCGACCGACGGCCGCGCGCGCCCCAAAACGGTCGAAGGCTACTACAACGGGCTTTCGATCGGTAAATGGGAGGGCGACACGCTGGTGATCGATTCCACCAACTTCGTCGATACCACCTGGTTCGGACGCGGCGGCTTTTTTCATTCCGCCGACATGCACATGGTTGAGAAGCTGACTCGGAAGGGCGATGAGATTCTTTACCAGATGACCATCGACGGACCCGGACGTCCTCATCGAGCCATGGGTGATGCCGGACAGAATTCTGCGGGTGCGCGCGGGCGCACCACAAATCATCCATGAGCGCGCCAATTGCGAAGTGTACGAAACCAAGGACATCAGCGGTCAGGAACGACACTGAGGCTCTAATGCGCATACTATTTGCGCTACTCGTAGTGAGCTGTATTCGCCCAAGGTCAATCGCAGGCGCCGGAAACCCCGGCGCCTGCAAATCTTACTCAACTGATGAGAGGGACCTTCTATCCCTCCGCGAACGTGGTTTTTTGGGCGCAGGACGAGAATCCTGACGCCTTTCCTCACGCCAAAGATCCCAACATGGCGACCGACCTCCTCGGGAGTTCTTTTGGTAAATGGCAGGCGGTTGAGAATAGTGCCCTGGCGATCTCCGAACTTGCCACGCTCCTCAACGTTCCCGGACGAAAATGCTCGAATGGCGTGGATGTTCCGGTGAAGAATGCCGATTGGGCCAAGTTCGTTCAGGAGCTTCGGGACGCGGGAATGATGGCCTACGCGGCGGCGCAATCGAAAAACCAGGACCGGATGATCGACGCCTCCGGCGTGATGTCTACGGCGTGCGCGCATTGCCACAACAAGTATCGCGACAGGCGCAAGCTTGAAGATCGTTGTAAGTAAGGCGTTTTTTGGGAGCCGGAGACAGCGAATCCGTAAACGACCGTAAAATGCGTTGAATACATTGCGTTCGTTTGTACGAACTGCCACAGGAGGATTTCATCGGCGCAAACCGGCCTTGTCGATCGAAGAACTCGAGCGACTCTCGTCGGCAAGACCAAAAGCGGAATCCCCACCGTTCGGTAGGTGGCATCAGCCAGGCACACGGGCGATGTCTGGCCACGATTGATCTCAACTACCTTAGACCAAGCTAGGAGTAAATTCCATCCATTGCCCCTGAATACCAAATTTTTCCTGTGCTCGGCGGTCCATCACAAATACCGAATCTATTACAAACGACAGTTCTTTCAGCGCCGTTGTGGGTTCGAGATTGAGCAAATCCCCTACCTTTTCAGTCGCGCTTGGCACGCGTTCAAGATAGTGGCGATTCACTACACCGCGGTTATGGGTGATCAAGTTACGTCGCTCGATTAGGATTACAGCCCGCTCAAGATGTTGTGTGTCTTCGAAAGAGGAAAAGAATATCTTTCGTTCAAGTAGGCGTTGAGTTGAGCCACTCCTTTAAACGATAAGTCTATGACTTGCTTTTCAGTCAACGCTGCCAAGAACTCGTCTCGGGTGGCAAACTGCATCGCGAATTCCACCGTTACTCGATCGGTCATTTTGATCATTTGAGGGCGCAGCGTGAAAACTTCCGTCAACAGGTCGGAAACGTAGATTAAGAACTGGTCGGCGAATCGGCAGAACGCCAGATTTACCAGCAGAGGATGGCATTCGGCTAACCTATCAACGAGAGCAGGTTGGCCACCAGCTTGTACGCTGAGTTGATCAAACGCCGCTTGGTGTTCTTTCGGGAGCTCCCGCAACGTTAGTATCGTTCTCATGATTCTACCGATGAGGCTCACCAACTCCCCCGAGTCGACCCGAAAGCGCGAGGCGGCGGCAGACAGGAACATTCTATTTCGGTCTGGGTTCGGCATACCTACTTCTGAGGCTGCTGGCAGGCGCAGGCAAAGGCGGGTCCCAGTTCAGAAGAGCAATACAGCTTGATAACCTGCCCGACGTTCTCCACAAGAGTTAGCAACTCTCATGAGGATATCAATTATCATTCCTGACCGGTGTAAGTAAGGCAGGGAAATCTATAGCAATCGCGGCATCACGCGCCGCAGCAATTCAATCATCGAATCCTTCACCCGCGCGCCGACTTCCAGCACTTCCTTGTGATCGAGCTTCTGGTCGGTCACCCCTGCAGCGAAGTTCGTCACGCACGAAATGCCCAGCACTTTCAAACCCATGTGGTTGGCAGCAATCGTTTCGGGCACCGTCGACATCCCGACCAGATCCGCGCCAATCGCCCTTAAGTAGCGAATCTCCGCGGGCGTTTCATAGCTCGGCCCCGGCACCGCCGCATACACGCCTTCCGGCAGATCGAGCCCCATCGACTTCCCTGCCTCGCGTGCGATCTCGCGATAGCGCTTCGAATACGCCTCGCTCATATCCGGGAAATCTCGGGCCAAGGGAATCGTCGTTCGGACCGCTCAGCGGATTCGCGCCCAGCAGATTAATGTGATCGGAAATCAGCACCAGCTGCCCGGGACCAAACGCCGGATTCACACCGCCCGCCGCGTTCGTCAGCACGAACGACTGCACCCCGAGCGCGCCCAGCGTGCGAATGCCAAACACCGCCTGCTGCGCCGTATACCCTTCATACAGATGCGCGCGGCCCGAAAGCGCGGCAACCGGCAGGCCATCCAATGATCCGACGACCAGCTTTCCCGCATGACCCACGGCAGTCGATTGCGGCCAGCCCGGAATCTCCTCATAAGGGATGACCACCGCGTCGCTCAGAATATCCGCGAACGCCCCCAGACCGCTCCCCAGCACAACAGCCACGCGAGGAGAAACACGCAACGCGCGATTGAATGAACTCAGACGCCGCGGACATTTACAGCAACATTCCGGCAATACATGCCGACATGAAATTCGCCATGGTGCCGGCAGCTACGGCGCGCATTCCAAGCCGCGCCAGATCCGATTTGCGGCTCGGCGCCAGCGCGCCAATCCCGCCGACCTGAATCGCAATCGAACTGAAATTCGCAAACCCGCAAAGCGCATAGGTCGCAATGGCGAACGAATGCGGATCGAGCTGGCTCTTGATCTTCCCCAGATCGATGAACGCGATGAATTCGTTCGTCACCAGACGCTCACCGAGCAGCCTGCCGATGGTCGCGCAATCGTTCCACGACACGCCCAGCAGCCACGCCACCGGCGAGAAGATCATCCCGAACAGCTGTTCCATGGACGCCGGAATCCAGCCGGCAAGACCATGCGCCCACCCGAAGATGCCATCCATCATCGCAATCAGCGAAAGGAACGCAATCAGCATGGCGCCGATGTTCAGGCACAACTGCAGGCCGTCGCCAGCGCCCTGCGCGGCCGCGTCAATGACGTTGACGGAAGTATTCTCCAGCTTCACTTCCACTTTGCCCGCCGTCACCGGAGTATCCACCTCGGGCTGCATGATCTTGGCCAGCATGATGGTCGCGGGCGCAGTCATGATCACCGCGGTCAGCAGGTGCTGAATCTCCACATGCGCGAACAACACGTAGGCCGCCATCACGGCGCCCGGATACATGCGCCATGCCGCTGACCATGATGGTGAACAGTTCGGATTCGGTCAGACCCGCGATGAACGGCCGGATCGTCAGCGGCGCTTCCGTCTGCCCCATGAAAATGCTGGCCGCCACGTTCAGCGATTCCGCGCCGCTCGCGCCCATCACCTTCTGCATCACGATGGCGAAGGCCTTCACCAGAATCTGCATCACGCCGAGGTAGTAGAGGATCGAGAAAAACGACGCAATGAAGATGATGATCGGCAGCACCTGGAAAGCGAAAACGGTCCCCATGGAGCCGCTGGATTTGCCGAGCGTATCGCCAAACACGAACGACGCGCCGGCCTCGGAATAATGCAGCATCGCGGTGACGCCCGCGCTCGCCGCCTGAAACAGTTTGCCCACGCTGGTCTTGAGAACCAGCACGGCAAAACCGAACTGCAGGCCGAGGCCCCACAGCAATATGGAAACTTTGATTTGCTTCTTATGACGCGAGAGCAGCCACGCGACCGCCAGAATGACAACGATTCCGAGCAGGCCGGTCAGCCGTGTCAAAACCGCTCCTTCACAGTCGCGGCTTAGTAACGCATGAATTTTGCTGAGCCGCGCGTGTCAACAAGCGGTTGCTCCGGATTTTCAACACCGACCGCTAGCTGACGACCTCGAGGATCAGTTCCCGCTCCTCGGGGCGCGTGCCCGAAATCCGGAAGGCATCTTCCACCAGATCGGCGGCTTCGTCCAGGTTCTCTTCCGACGTGTAATAGAGCCGGCAGAGAACCGAACCCGACTCCACTTTCTCGCCCGCCTTCACTTCGAGAATCACGCCCACCGCGGGATCGATCACGTCTTCCTTGCGGTTGCGGCCCGCGCCCATCATCGATGATGCGCGCCCGATATCTTCCGCCCGGATCGCGCTCACATAACCGGCGCGCGGCGAAAGAATCTCGCGCATCCCGGATGCATTCGGCAGCAGTTCGAAGCGGTCGAGCGCCTGCGAGTTGCCGCCCTGCGCCTCCACCACCTGCTTGAACTTGTTGTACGCCGAACCATCCATCAGCTTGTCTTCGGCCAGCTTGCGCGCTTCGTCCAGCGTCGCCGTGACCTTGCCCAGATGAATCATGCGTGCGGCAAGCTCGAGGCTCAACCGCGTCAGATCCGCCGGACCGGCCTTCTGCAGCGTCTGCGATACTTCCATCACTTCGAGCGCATTGCCCACCGCGAAACCCAGCGGCTGATGCATGTCCGTGATCAGCGCCTGCACCTTCTTGTCCAGACGTCGGCCCGACGCCCACCATCGCCGCGGCCAGACGCCGCGCGTCCACCTGCTTCTTCATGAAGGCGCCATCGCCGACCTTCACATCGAGCACCAGCGCGTCGAGACCTTCCGCCATCTTCTTCGACATGATCGAAGACGCGATCAGCGAAATCGCTTCCACCGTTCCCGTCACATCGCGCAGCGCATACAAGCCGTTTGTCAGCCGGCGCGATTTCTTCCGATTGCCCCATGAACGCGAGGCCCAGCTGTGCGAGTTGCGCGCGGAACTGATCGATCGTCAGATCGGTGCGGAAGCCCGGAATCGATTCGAGCTTGTCGAGCGTGCCGCCGGTGTGCCCCAGGCTGCGCCCGGAAATCATCGGTACTACACGCCCGCGGCAGCCGCGATCGGAGCGCAGATGAGGCTGGTCTTGTCGCCCACGCCGCCGGTCGAATGCTTGTCGACCTTCACGCCGGGGATGTCGTCCAGGTTCAGCGATTCCCCCGATGCCATCATGACCTCGGTGAACGAACTCAACTCCCGGTCCGTCATGCCGGTGAAATAAGTGGCCATCAGGAAGGCCGCCATCTGGTAGTCGGGAATATCGCCTGTGGTGTACCCATTGATCAGGTACTGAATTTCTTCCACACTTAGCTCGTCGCCCCCGCGTTTCCGCAGGATCAGGTCAACTGTTCGCATGTTTAACGTCTAGGGTATCATGTTAACCCACTGATAGGAAAGGACAAGCGCTATAACGGGCGAATCTCGGGCATGGATTGCCTCTGTTCGCCGCGGAAGATTTCCGCAAAAAGCGCCAGCGTTTCTTCGTGGATCAGACCGTTGTCTGTCAGGATGTGGGGCGATTTCAGGCCGTGCGGCGCGCCTGTCATGTCGGTGCAAGCGCCGCCCGCTTCGGTGACCAGAAGCTTGCCCGCGGCCATGTCCCAGGGGCTGAGACCGAACTCCCAGAACCCATCGAGGCGGCCGCATGCGACGTACGCCAGGTCGATCGCAGCCGCACCGCCGCGCCGGACTCCATGCGACGCCATCGCCAGTTGGTAGTAGAAATAGATGTTCACGTCGCGATGCCGGCGGCGGCTGGGGAAGCCGGTGCTGAACAGCGATTCGTCGAGTTTGTTCGCCTTCGAAACGTGAATCCGGCGGCCGTTAAGGAACGCGCCCGATCCCTTTTCGCAGGAGAACAACTCGCCGCGCGTCGGGTCGAAGATCACGCCGCCGATCAATTCCCCCGCCTTCTCGATCCCGAGCGTCACGTTGTAAACCGGATAGCCGTGCGCGAAGTTCGTAGTGCCATCGAGCGGATCGACATACCACCGATATTCGGAAGCGCTCTCGTGCCCGCCGCCTTCTTCGGCGACGATGCGCGTGATCCGGAAAAAGCGCGCTCAGCCGCTCGACGATCAGCTTCTCGGATGCCCGGTCAGCTTCCGTAACCAGATCGAAATCGCCCTTCAGCTCGAAGGCGACGTGCCGCTCAAAATAGTGCTGGAGGAGAGATCCGGCCTGATGCGCGATCTCGATCGCGCTTTCGACAAAGGATGCCATCGTACGTCAGGCAACCTCGTACAGGTACTTGATGTCGTGTTTGAAGATGAAGAGATTCGGAACGTTCGGGCGGGTGACGCGGATGAAACGCTGATCGTAATATTCGATGGTTCCGCGCACTTCTTCGCCATCGATCAGCTTCACGCACACGGGAATCTTCGATTCGATCAGACGCTTCAGGTACTTGACCTCTTCAAAGGTCTGCTCCGAAGGGCGCGAATGCTTGGCTTTGGAATCCGGCACGTTAGTTGGGGAAGCTCCTCTGCGTTTTCGAAGGCTGCGGCGCGGGCGGCTTGCGTTTGCGCACCGAATCGCTGACAGGGCCCGGAATCGCCCCTGCCCTGCGAACCCGCCGACTGGGCTTCTCCATAGTATCCATTGCGCGCTTTCACCTGCAATTGCGGATCGTGCAGAGAGATGTTGAGCGTGTGAAAACGCTCTTTCGTCAACGGAACATTCTTCGGATAAAAAGCGAGCAGGTACTGCGTGCGGAGGTCGTGGATGATCTGGTCGAAAGTCTGGTCGAGCGCCGCGCCAAGCGATGGCGCGAATACACGGCCGCCGGTGCGCTCAGCCAGCGTGCTGAGTGCGTTCTCGCCACCGGTGTTGCGGCCGGCATCGTTAACAATCGGCACCACGAGCACGGGATAAATCACTGCGTCGGCCAATTGGGCGGCTTCGGTCGCGCGCTGGAAATCGGCGCGGCTGACCGTGTCGCCGCCATCCGTGACGATCACCAGAACCTTGCGGCCCGGGCGGTCTTCGATATCGCGCGAAGCAAGAAGGATGGCATCGTAGAGCGCCGTGCCGGCTTCGCCCTTCAGCAACCTCAGTGAATGCTCGATCGAGGGAACGTTCCGCGTAAAGCCATTCTGCTTGACGATCTCCCAGTTGAAGCTGTAGAGCGCGACGGCATCCAGTGGATTGCCTTCCTTCAACAGCACGCGAAGAAATCTCGTGACCGAGTCGGTTTCGTACTTCAGATCCTTGGCGGTCGAGCCGCTGTTATCGATCAGCACGGCGACTGACAAAGGCTGATCGGTCTGCCGCTCGAAGATCGAGATCGTTTGCGGAACACCGTTGTCGCGTCACTTCGAAGTCTGGTTTTTCGAGCGATCCGACAAGCGCGCCGGAAGCATCTTTTACCGTGGCGAGAATACGAACCAGCTGCACGTCGGTGCGGAAAACGCCCTCGTCCTGGCTGCGCCGTGCGCGGCGGCTATTCCCGCCGCGCTAAGAAACAGCAGCGCGAGGCGCATTCTGGTCCCATTCCCCTTCCACCCAGACCTCGCCATCGGCGAAGAATTCCTTCTTCCAGACGGGGACCAGGCGCTTGAGGCGGTTGATGCCTTCGAGCGCGGCTTCGAACGCTGGTTTGCGGTGCGGCGCGGCGACGACGATGACGACACTGGCTTCACCGATCTCCATCGTGCCGAGGCGATGCACCATCGCGATCCGGCTGATAGCGTACTGGGCCGCGATTTCGCGCCCGATTTCGGCCATTTTCCGGATTGCCATCGCTTCGTAGCATTCGTATTCGAGCCGCAATCGTGGCGCGGCCTCTTGTATTGTTACGGACTACGCCCTGGAAGGTTACAATGGCGCCATCATAACCTTCTAATACTCTGGTTTCAAGCTCACGAGAATCGATCGGGTCGCGCGTCAGCGCGAAGAAATGTCCCCTGGGATCCACGATTTCGTGTAATAACGAACCTCCACTGACGGGCGGCAGCAGAGCCACTTCATCGCCTTCGGAGAGCGCTTCGCCGGTGGTGGCGAACTCGTGGTTGCGGGCGAGCACAATGCTCGAAGCCATCTCCCGAAGCCGGGGAAACGCCGCCGCATAGTGGTCGAAGACAGACCCTGTGGTCGCCCCCGGCGGAAGCTCGAGACTCGCCTCCGAGCCGCCGCAGATGTCTTTCAAAAGCCCGAAAAATAAAACTCTTTACCAGCACTCTCTTCACTTTACAGCGCAAGGGTATCAGAACCGCTCGTTACAATCGGACCTGGTGTCGCCACACACAACCAGCATCCGGGTTCGCTACGCCGAGACCGACCAGATGGGTATCGTTTATTACGCGAATTACCTGGTATGGATGGAAGTGGCGCGCGTCGATTTCTGCCGGGCCATCGGCTTTCACTATAAGGACATGGAACTGGACGATGGCGTGCTGCTGGCTGTCGCGGAGTCACATTGCCGCTACGTCAGCCCGGCGCGTTTCGACGAAGAGATCACGATCACCACTACGGTTCCGGACGTGAACCGGCGGTTTGTCTCGTTCAACTACGAGATGACGTGCGACGGGCGCAAAGGTGGCGACGGGTCAGACGCGCCACATCTTCCTGAGCCGTCAGCTTCGTCCGATGCGATTGCCGGATAAATATGCCACACTCTTCGGAATCCCGTAAGCAGGTGGTCATCGTCGGCGGCGGGTTCGCCGGACTCTACACCGCCCGGATGCTCGGGCACGCCGCGGTCGATGTCACCCTGATCGACCGGCGCAACTTCCATCTGTTTTCACCTCTGCTCTATCAGGTTGCGACCGGTGCGCTATCGCCGGGCGAGATTGCATCGCCGCTGCGCTACGTTCTCAATCGCCAGAAGAACACAAAAGTACTGCTGGGCGAAGTGGTCGATATCGACATCGATCGCCGCGAACTGCTCCTCAAAGACAACGTCGCGGATCGCCTACGACACCGTGGTCTTCGCCACCGGATCGACGCACAGTTACTTCGGCCATCCGGAATGGGAACCGTTCGCCCCCGGCCTCAAGACCATCGAAGACGCGACCGAAATCCGCTCGCGCCTGCTGCTCGCGTTCGAGCGCGCGGAAAGAGAAACCGATCCGGAGAAGCGGCGCGCGGAGCTCACGTTCGTAATCGTCGGCGCCGGCCCGACGGGAGTGGAACTCGCCGGCGCCATCGCCGAGATTTCGCGGGACACTCTGAAAAAGGATTTCCGCAGCATCAATCCGGCTGAGGCGCAGATTTTCCTGATCGAAGGAGCGGATCGGTTATTGCCGCCGTATCCGCCGAAACTCTCGAAGGCAGCGGACGCGTCGCTGACCAGGCTCGGCGTCCACACCCGCAAGGGTGCGCTGGTAACCGGAATCGATGAAGCCGGCGTCACTGTCAAAGCCGGAGACACCCAAACACGAATTCTGGCGACGACCGTTCTGTGGGCGGCCGGAGTGCAGGCGTCACCTCTGGGTAAAGTGCTGGCAGATCGCACGGGACTCGTGCTCGATCATGCAGGAAGAGTGCCCGTTGAGCCCGATCTTTCGATCGCCGGCCATCCGGAGATTCTCGTGATCGGCGATCTCGCGGCTTTCCTTCAGGACGGCAAGCAGTTACCCGGCGTCGCGCCGACCGCGATCCAGCAGGGACGCTACGCGGCGAAGCTGATCCGCAACCGTCTGCGGAATGAAAAAACGAAACCCTTCCGGTACTTCGACAAAGGCAGCCTCGCGACGATCGGGCGCAACGCCGCCGTGGCGCAAATCGGACCGCTCCAGTTTTCCGGCATCCTGGCGTGGCTGGCCTGGCTGTTCATCCATCTGCTCTACATCGTGGAATTCGAGAACCGCCTGATCATTGCAGTGCACTGGGCGCTCGACTATTTCACATACAATCGCGGCGCACGTTTGATCACAGGCACCGGCGACGACGCGAAGTGATGTCTATAGGCTATTCGGCTTTCGTTGCCGCTCGCTGACGCGCGCGGCTCTGTAACCGTAAAATGCGTTAGCGCTACTGTGTTTACAAACAGTGGGGCAAGGCTTTAGCCCGCCCAAGGCCTGCCCCCCATTTTTTGACGCAGTAGTATCAGCACGCCCGGCTCATGTCGCTCGACGTGCCACCCGCCGCCGGCACATAATTCTTCAGCGTGTAGTCCATCACCATGCGATCCGCGCTGAATCTCCAGCCCAGCGTGCGAATGGTCCGCTTCATCCGCTTGATCCAGCCGCGCGGCAGGCCATCGCGATCCCGCTGATAGAAGAGCGGAATCACCTCGTCACGCAACACGCGATAGAGATCGTCCCCGTCGCGCTGATCGTGAACATCCATGTTGGTATGCGTTCTGCCGGTCCCGATGGCGAATCCGTTGAGGCCGTCATACGCCTCGGCCCACCATCCATCGAGCACCGAGCAATTCAACCCGCCGTTGAGCACGACCTTCTGCCCGCTGGTGCCCGAAGCCTCGAGCGGCCTCCGCGGATTGTTCAACCACACATCGACGCCCTGCACGAGAAAGCGCCCCACGTTGATGTCGTAGTCTTCCACGAAAACAAACTTCTCGAAAAACTGCCGGTCGCGCATCAGCTCCGCGATCTGCTGCAGCACCCGCTTGCCGGGCTCGTCGCGCGGATGCGCCTTGCCCGCAAAAACAAACTGCACCGGCCGCTTGGGGTCGTTCACCATCGCTGCCAGACGCTCGATGTCCTTGAGGATCAGGTTGGCTCGTTTGTACGTCGCGAACCGCCGCGCGAAACCGATCGTCAGCGCATCCGGACTCAACACACCACCCAGCCGCTGCACCGTTTCCACCGGATCGCGGCGGCGCGCGGACTGCTCAATCGCCCGCCGGCGCACGAAATCCAGCAGCCGCGATTTCAGGCTGAGATGCGTCTCCCAAAGCTCTCCGTCGTCCACGCTCTCGATGCCTTCCCACGTCCGCGGATCGCCGCTGTGCTCGTTCCACCCCGCGCCCAGGTGGCGATCGTAGAGCCGGAACATCTGCGGCGCCAGCCACGAGGGAACATGCACGCCGTTCGTGATGTGGCCGATCGGAACCTGGTCTTCGCTTCTGCCCGGATAGAGCCCGGTCCACATGGCTCGCGATACTTCACCATGCAGCGACGAAACGGCATTGGCGCGGCGCGAAAGCTTCAGGCCCACCACCGTCATGCAGAACCCCTCGTGATAGTTGCCGGGATTCTCGCGGCCGAGCGACATCAGACGATCATGCGAAATCCCCAGCCCATCGCGCAGAGGGCCCAGATGTTCTTCGAGCAGGTCGGCAGGGAACCGGTCATGACCGGCCGGGACCGGCGTGTGCGTCGTGAACACCACTTCGCGCGCCACCGCGGGTACAGCCTGGTCGAAGGTCAACCCCTCTTCCACCATCCGCGTGCGAATGGCTTCCAGCACCGCGAATCCGCTGTGCCCTTCGTTCATGTGATAAACGCCGGGCGTGACGCCCATCGCCTTCAACGCGCGCACGCCGCCCACACCGAGAAGCAGTTCCTGGCGAATCCGAACGCGCCCGTCGCCGCCATACAGACGCGATGTGAGTTCGCGGTCTTCGGGAGCGTTGCCTTCCACATTCGAGTCCAGCAGCAGCAGATCGCATCGGCCCACCTTCACGCGCCAGACCTTCGCGCGAATCGAGCCGCCGCGCGTTTCGATCTGGATGGTCACCGGAACTCCGTCTTTCCCGATCGCCGGCTCCATCGGCAACTGGTTGATATCGGTTTCGCGATAGTCTTCCTGCTGCCAGCCCGTGGAATCCAGTTGCTGCCGGAAATAACCCTGCCCGTAGAAAAGCCCGATGCCGATCAGCGGAATCGCCAGATCGGACGCGGTCTTGATGTGATCGCCCGCCAGCACGCCGAGGCCGCCCGAATACACCGGGATCGATTCGTGCAGACCGAACTCCGCCGAAAAATATGCCACCGGCCGCGGGCGCAACACGCCGGCGTTCGATGCGCCCCACGTGCGGTCGGCCTGCAGATATTCCTGCTGGCGGCGGTACGCGTAGTTGATCCGGCTGTGCAGCATGAGTTCGCGGGCGCGCCGCTCGATATCCGCCAGCGGCATTTCCTGAAGCAGCGAGATCGGATTGTTGTTGAGCTCGCGCAAGCGCACCGGATCCAGGTCGCGGAACAGGCTGATGCAATCGTGATCCCAGCTCCACCACAGGTTCCGCGCGAGCGCCCAGAGCCGCTCCTGCGCGGGTGCGATAAAGCGATCGAGCATGCGCGCTTCGCTCACCACCGGCGCCACCTGAGTCGCCGCCTCCATCAGCATGCGGATTTCTTCCTGGTCGAAGATACGGGCATCGACCGTCTGCACCACCAGCACGCCCTGCAGCACGCCCCGATCGATCAGCGGGACGCCCAGAAACGACTGGAATTTTTCCTCGCCCGCTTCGCCGAAGTACTTGAACCGCGGATGCCGGCTGACCTGATCCACGGCCACAGGGTGCACCTGCTCCGCCACCAGTCCCGCGAGCCCTTCGTGCAGGGCGAGCCGCAGGGTCCCGATGCATTCGCGGCGCAGCCCGAGCGTTGCCGCGAGCACCAGGTTCGCGCGATCCGGTTCCAGCAGATAGGCCGAACAAACGTCGGTATGGAATCGCCTTGCGATCAGGGCAACCACGTTCATCAGGGTCTCGGCGGGCTTGCCGCCTTCCCTCGTCAGATTGCCGATCTCCTCCAGAGTTAAAACGTAGTTGGCCGCTTTTGCCGCTGCGCTCATGCTATTTGCCCCTTTAGTGGTATGAAATCCGCTAACGGGGCGGGAGGATGACTGAATATTGTAGTGTAACCCCGGTGAGGGCGCGGCGGGTGGCAAGCCCCGATACAATTGCTCCATGCTTCTCGCGACGCTCGCAATGTCGCAGACAGAGGACTTGCGGAGATGTGAGCGCATGGTTGTACGAATGTTTCCGCGAAGCTCTGCGAGATCGTCAGACGCTCCTTGTCCGGGAAATCACCCACCGGAGAGCCCTGTAAGATTCGTTACCCTTCGCCGCGATACTCTGAACTCTGATGAATCGCCTCGAAGAACTCCGGCGACGCATGCGGCGGCTGATGACGGCGGAGGCCTTGAGCGCCGCAAGCGGCAGCACCCCGAAGAAAAACTCCCCGTCCGTGAGCGCATCGAAATGCTTCTCGACGAAGGCACCTGCCACGGCAAATGGCCCGTGTTGAATAGCGGGGTCGATTTGTTGACGAGCGGTCTCTGATGACACGCCGGCGCTGTACGTTCGCCGTGGTCGCTGTCGCGGCGCTCCTTTTGAAGCTTTCCATCGCGCTGCTGACGTTCGGCACGAACGATGTGCTGACTTTCGAGCGCATGCTCGACAAGCTGGATAAAGCCGGGGTCGAAACGCTTTACGATCAGGGCACGCTGGCCAATCTCGACGGCGACACGATCTTCACCGTGCAAATGAACCATCCCCCGTTTGCGCTCACGATGCTGCGCGGGTGGCAGGCGATGCAAATCGTTACCGGGTTGCCGATGCGGTTCTGGATGCGGGCATTTTGCAGCCTGGCCGACTTCCTGGTAGTGTGGCTTCTCTGGAATCTGGCGGAACGCGGAGCGGAAGACTGGCGTGCCGTGATGGTTGTTGCCGTCGCACCGGCGGCCGTCATGGTCTCGGGATTCCACGGAAATACCGACTCAATCATGATTGCGCTCGTCGTAACTGCGGCCTATTTGATTGAGACGAGGCGACCGACCTGGCTGGCCGGCGCCGCTTTCGGGCTCTCCTGCAGCGTAAAGGTGTGGCCAATCGTGCTGATACCTGTGCTTTTTCTCGCGCTTCCTTCGCGCAAGCGATTGTGGTTCGTGCTCGCCGCCGCTTGCACGGGGCTCTGCGCCGCGATGCCGTGGATACTGACCGATCCCGAACTGATCGTGCGTCGTGTCTTCGATTATTCGCCCGTCCAGGGATGGTGGGGGCTGTCGTTGATCTGGAAACAAAGTCTGGGCGTGGCGCGTTATGCGGTGTTCGTCTGCTGTCTCGGACTTGCGGTCCTGATGTATCGACGCGTTGAGTCCGTGATTGCCCAGTGTGCAATCGTCGTGGCGGCTTTCCTTTTCCTTGCGCCCGGCTTTGGTCCTCAATACATGGCATGGATCGTGCCATGGACGTGCGCGGCAGGGTGGCGCACCGCTGCCGCATTTAACCTGGCCGCCGGGATGTTTTTGTTCGGGATGTACAATACCTGGTCGCTGGGGATGCCATGGTATTTCGGCAACGCCTACAACCTTTTCAAACACATGTTTCCGTCGTGGGTTTATCCTGCGGGTATCGTAACGTGGGCGTTGCTCCCGCTACTCGCGGCAGTAGTGTGGTGGCGAACCCGGGCTCGTTCCGGCCGGCTCATCTCGCTCGCCGTGCCGGCAGCGATGGGCACGTAGTTCCAGCGGCACCCCCGACACGCGCGATACTCTGAACTCTGATGAATCGCCTCGAAGAACTCCGGCGCCGCCACGCAGCGGCCGACGACGGCGGAGGCCCCGAGCGCCGTGAACGCCAGCACGCCGAAGGCAAACTCGCCGTCCGCGAGCGCATCGAACTGCTCCTCGACGAGGGCACCTTCGAAGAGATGGACAAGCTCGTCCAGCACCGCTGCGAGGATTTCGGCATGGCCGGCCAGGTGATCCCCGGCGACGGCCTCGTCACCGGCTTTGGCCGGATCAACGGCCGCATCGTGTATGTATTCGCGAACGATTTCACGGTCTTCGGCGGCTCGATGTCCGAGACCAACGCGCGCAAGATCTGCAAGATCATGGATCTCGCGATGAAGACCGGCGCGCCCATCATCGGACTCAACGATTCCGGCGGCGCGCGCATCCAGGAAGGCGTGCTTTCGCTCGCCGGTTACGCGGATATCTTTCTGCGCAACACGCTCGCGAGCGGCGTGGTGCCGCAGATTTCCGCCATCATGGGGCCGTGCGCGGGCGGCGCGGTCTATTCGCCGGCGATCACCGATTTCGTTTTCATGGTCGCCGACACCAGCTACATGTTCGTCACCGGCCCCGACGTCATCAAGACCGTCACCCATGAGGACGTAACGAAAGAAAAGCTGGGCGGGTCGATGACGCACAACTCCGTCAGCGGCGTCGGCCATTTCATCTCGCGCGACGACAAAGAGTGTCTGCAGATGATCCGCGAACTGCTGAGCTTCCTGCCGCAGAACAACCGGGAAGACCCGCCGCGGCGCGCGACGAAAGATCCGGTTGATCGTGCCGATCTCGCGCTCGATACCATCGTCCCCGCCGAATCGAATCTTCCCTACGACATCAAAGATGTGATCCATCGCGTGGTGGACGATGCCTGGTTCTTCGAAGTTCACGAACACTGGGCGCAGAATCTGGTGGTTGGCTTCGCGCGTCTCGACGGACGGCCCGTGGGCATCGTCGCCAATCAGCCCGCGTTTCTCGCCGGATGCCTCGACATCAACTCATCGGTGAAGGGCGCGCGTTTCGTGCGTTTCTGCGACGCGTTCAATATCCCGCTGATCACTTTTGAAGACGTTCCGGGATTCCTCCCCGGAACCGAGCAGGAGTTCGGCGGCATCATCCGGCACGGCGCGAAGCTGCTCTACGCCTACGCCGAAGCAACCGTGCCCAAGATCACCGTGATCACGCGCAAGGCTTACGGCGGCGCGTATTGCGTGATGGGCTCGAAGCACATTCGCACGGACGTGAACCTCGCCTGGCCGACCGCGGAAATCGCCGTGATGGGCGCCGAGGGCGCGGTCAATATCGTCTACCGGCGGGAGCTTGCCGGCGAGAATGGCGAACTGCGGCAGCAGAAGATCGCGGAATTCAATGATCGTTTCGCCAGCCCGTTCATCGCCGCCGAGCACGGCTTCATCGACGACGTGATCGAGCCGCATGAAACGCGCGGGCGTTTGATCCGCGCGCTGCGAATGCTCGAAACCAAGGTCGATACGATGCCGAAGAAGAAGCACGGCAACATTCCGCTCTAGTTGGCAGAAGGTTTTTCGATGCTATCGATGACGGGGAATTCCCGCAGCCCCTTAGCCGCTTCCAATTGAGCCCGAGGTCTTGTAGCGTCCGACTTCTGTGCAGGCCTTTTCGGAGGCGGCGATCCGCGGATCGGCCAGCAAACGATCAGTACAATTAAGATTCCGAAGGTTGGCGTTGAAAGTCAGGAGTATGCCAATATAGGCATAGCTATTGACGGATGAAGAAACTCGTGTGGATCGCCGATTCTCGCGCCAATGTGAAATCGTTCCCGGCGGGCGTCCAGGACGACTTTGGTTATGCCTTGTACGCCGCGCAGTTTGGGCGAGACCAGTCCAAAGGCCAAGCCTCTGCACGGTCTGGGAAGTGGCGTGATGGAAATTGCGGCCACCGAGCGAGGCGGCACTTGGCGTGCGATATACACCGTGTCCATTGGGGACTCGATTTACGTGATCCATGCCTTTCAGAAGAAATCCAGGACGGGGATCGCGACGCCCAGGTCCGAAATCGAACTGATCCGGCAGCGGCTGAAACTTGTTACGGAGCGAGGTGAGCAATGCTGAAAAGAAAATCTCTTGAAATGGAGTCCGGTTCGGGCAATGTATTCGCAGACCTCGGTCTGGCCGACGCCGGCTGAACACCTGATCAAGGCTGGCCTGGTGGTTAAGATCGACCGAACCATCCGGCAGCGGCGCTTGACCCAGGCAGCTGCGGCGGAGCTCATGGGTATCGATCAGCCCAAGGTGTCAGCGATGCTGGCAGGACAGTTCCGAGGCTATTCCGTGGAGCGCCTCATGCGCTTCCTCGTTGCCTTGGGCCACGATGTAGAGATAGTCGTAAAGCCCGTAAAGCGTGGCTCCGCCGAACTGCGGGTTGCGTAATGCAGCCACGTCATTGCCCAGTTGGCCGTCAGCAGCGAATCGTGCGCGCATCCTCCCATACCATCCAGTGATTATTCAGCCGCACGGCGCCATACCGCGCGTAGAGGCCTCGCGCGAGGATATTCCCGGGTTCGACATCCACGCACACGCGAAGAGCTGCCCGCTCGACGAACCAGGCAGCCATCACCACCAGCAACTGGCCGGCGATCCCGCCTCCGCGTCGCTCTGGAGCGACATTGATCCATTCCAGTTCGGCGTCGCATCCGTATCGCCGGGTTCGATGTCCCGCCACAAATCCCACGACCTGACCGTCATCCACCGCGACGAAATACTGCACGAGCAGGCAGTGCCTGTTGCGGCGACTGTTCGCCCGCCATATACGACGCCGATCCGCCTTTTCCAATAAGCCTCGGTCTCCCACTCCCGCGCGCGAATCGCCGCCATCGCATCGAGATCCCGGTCTTCGGCGGCCCTGAACAAAACCGGCATCGGAGGCCTTTTCCAGACTCAGAATACCCGTTTGGCTGGCCAGCGCCAAATATTCATCCCGCCTTCCGTACCCCGGCCCAAATCGGGATGCGTCGAAGATTTTAGCCGATGTAGTTTGTCCTGCGTTTTTTCCGCGAACAGGTTGCATTTCGGTTGCTATACTGCTAGGTAAGGACGGGCATTATTCGGATGGCGCAAAAACCGCGGTCTATCTTCCTCATTCCGGTTTTAGTTCTCGGCTCCGCTGTAATCGGCGGAATGTACGGTCCGCGGCTGGAAGTTGCTTCCGCCGCCAGTTCCGACGACGACGTCAAGGCGAGCATGAAGCAATTCACGAAGGTCTATTCGACCGTCGAGGAAAACTTCGCCGATCCCGTCAACCCCGATAAAGCGATCTACAAGGGCGCGATTCCGCAGATGCTGCGGACGCTCGATCCGCACTCGAACTTCTTCGATCCGAAGGATCTCGAAGCCCTGCGCGAAGATCAGCGCGGCCACTATTACGGCGTCGGAATGTCGGTGCAGGGCCGCAACGGCAAGACCATCGTGATGGCGCCGTTTGTCGGTTCGCCCGCGTATAAAGCCGGCCTGCGCCCCGGCGACGTGATCGTCAAAGTCAACGATAAGTCGACCGATAATCTCGATTCGACCAAAGTCGCCGACCTGCTGAAAGGTCCGAACGGCACGCCCGTGCAGATCACCGTGGCGCGCGAAGGCATGGATACGCCGGTGGTGTTCAACATCATCCGCGACGAAATCAGCCGCAAGAGCGTGCCGGACGCCTTCCTTCTGAAGCCGGGTATCGGCTACGTGTTCCTCGAGCAGTTCAACGAAACCACCAGCCACGAGATGGAAGAAGCCCTCAAGGCGATGGATGAGGACAAGCTGAAGGGCCTCGTTCTCGATCTGCGCAGCAATCCCGGCGGCCTGCTGAACGAAGCCGTCGACGGTGGGCGATCATTTCCTGCCGAAGGGCGACGTGATCGTTTCGCACAAAGGCCGCGCCTCCGCCGAACACGTGTATACAGCGCGCAACGGAAATCATGGCCGCGACTATCCGATCGTGGTGCTGGTGAACCGCAACTCCGCGTCGGCCGCCGAGATCGTTTCCGGCGCTCTGCAGGATCACGACCGCGCCTGGATTCTGGGCGACAACACGTTCGGCAAAGGTCTCGTTCAGACCGTCTATCCGCTGGTCGAAAACACCGGCCTGGCGCTGACCACGGCGAAATATTACACGCCGAGCGGCCGCCTGATTCAGCGCGACTACTCCAACATCTCGTTCTTCGATTACTACTACCGCAACAACACGGCCGAGCGGAATCCCAACGACGTGAAGAGCACCGACAGCGGTCGCGTGGTTTACGGCGGCGGCGGCATCTCGCCGGACGAGAAGTACATGCCTCCCAAGCTCGATACCTACGAGACCGAGTTGCTGGTGAAATATGCGTTGCAGAATTACACGCGCCACTTCTTCGCCACCCACAAAGACAAACTGGCGGCGGACTGGACCGTCGACACCGCGACCATGAACGATCTGCACGATTACATGCTGCAGCAAAAGATCGAGTTCACCGAAGCGGATTTCACGAAGGATTACGACTGGACGAAACGCCTGCTCCAGGCCGAAATCTACAAGACCGCGTTCAGCGTCGACGAGAGCCGCAAGTACGAGATCAAGACCGATCCCGAAGTCATTCAGGCCATCGAAGCGATGCCGAAAGCCCAGGCGCTTCTGAGCAGCGCGCATAAGATCATCGTCGAGAGGATGCGAAAGTAGCTGTTCTCGATCTGCTCTCCTCACAACGCACAGATCGCTGTTCTCGACACTGGCGGTCAATACTGCCACCTCATCGCGCGCAAAGTCAGGGAACTCGGGGTTTCCTCCGAGGTTTTCCCCAGTGACGTCTCGCTTGAGAAAGTGAGCCACGCCGCGGGAATCATTATCTCCGGCGGACCGCACAGCGTTTACGACGATTCCAGTCCTTCAGTGCAACGCACGGTCCTGACGGCTGGCCTGCCGGTGCTCGGAATCTGCTACGGCCATCACCTGATTTCGCAGCAGTTCGGCGGCTCGGTGCGGAAGGGCGACAAAGGCGAGTTCGGCCTCGCCATCCTCGATCTTGCCGACGGCGATTCCGAGATCCTGCACGGCGTAAGCGATCACCAGCAGATCTGGATGTCTCATCGCGATGTGGTGACTGCGCCGCCGCCCGGCTTCCGCGTTCTGGCCACAACTTCCACCTGCGATACCGCCGCCATCGAAGACACAGCGCGCAGACTCTACGGCGTACAGTTCCACCCCGAAGTCGTCCACACGACGCAAGGCACGCGCGTCCTCGAAAACTTCGTCTTCAACATCTGCCATTGCGCGAAAGACTGGAATCCGGGCCAGCGCATCGCGCTCGTCGAAGACCAGATTCGTCAGCGCGTCGGCGACCGCAACGTATTCTTTTTCGTCAGCGGCGGCGTGGATTCCACGGTCGCCTTCACGCTCTGCCTGCGCGCACTCGGGACGTCGCGGGTGCGCGGCGTCTATGTCGATACCGGCCTCATGCGCGAGGGCGAAACGGAGTTCGTCGAGCGAACCTTCCGCGCAGCTCGGCGCCGGGGTGGTGGATATCGCGCACTGCGAACGGGAATTCCTCGGCCCGCTCGAATCGGTGCGCGAACCGGAGCTCAAGCGGCACGTCATCGGCGAGCAGTTCGTGCGCGTGCAGGAACGCATCATCGAATCGCGCGGCCTGCTCGACGATCATTGGATCCTCGGCCAGGGCACCATCTATCCGGACACCATCGAATCCGGCGGCACGGCGAACGCCGCCACGATCAAGACGCATCACAACCGCGTTCCCGGCATTCAGAAGCTGATGGAATCCGGCCGCATCGTCGAGCCGCTCGCCGATTTCTACAAAGACGAAGTGCGCGTCATCGGCCGCCAACTCGGCCTGCCCGCGGAACTGCTCGACCGCCATCCTTTCCCCGGACCCGGGCTCGCCATTCGCTGTCTCTGTTCGGAAACCGAAGAGCCGGTGACGCGTGTTCCCGAAGGCTGGCTCGTGCCGGTGCGGTCGGTCGGCGTGCAGGGTGATTCCCGCAGCTACGCGCCGGTGCTCGCGATCGACGCGTTCCCCTCGGCATCGTCAAGACTGCAGGATGAAGCCACGGAACTGATCAATCGCACAGTGGGAGTGAATCGCGTGATCGCACGCGTTGCAGTGCGCGAGCCGCTCGAACACCATCGCGTGTTCGCGAGTTCGATAACCCACGCGCGCCTGAATCTTCTCCGCAAAGCGGACGCGATCGTCCGCGCTATCTGTCACGAATCCGGCTTCGACGCGCAGGTCTGGCAGTTCCCCGTGATCCTGATTCCGCTCGGCACACTGCACTCGCGCGACTCGATTGTGCTTCGGCCGATTCGCTCGGTTGACGGCATGACCGCCGACTCGATCGCCATGCCCGACGACCTGCTGCACACCATGTCCGCAAGACTCATGGCCATCCCCGAAATCGCGGGCGTGTTGTACGATCTGACCCACAAACCACCCGGTACGATAGAGTGGGAATGACATGAACAGTTCGGACGCGTTCACCATCGCTGTAATTTTGACTATTGCCATCTGTGCCTACCTGTTTTCGGACGGCGGACCAGGAACACCGAAGCGCATCAGGGCTGAGATTCCCCGATAGTCGCCAGTAGCGCGCCCGCGTTTACGCTGTCGTTTTCCTTCACTTCGAGGGCCGTCACCCGGCCTGCCCGCGGCGCTTTCAGCTCGTTCTGCATCTTCATCGCCTCGATCACGAGTATCCCCTGCCCTGCGGTCACTTCATCGCCTACCGCAACAAGCACGCGGACGATCTTACCTGGCATAGCAGCCGTGAGTGACGCACGTCCCGACGGAATCGGCTGAGCCTGCGGAACGCTTCCATTGCCGCGGGTCGTCGATTTCGATCGAAAGGCGCGCGCCACCGATTGTGACCTCATTACCGCTGATGCGAACCTCATACGACACGCCGTCGACGAGAACGGAATAGACGTTCGGCTCGACCTGGATGATATCGGCGCTCACCGCAGCAACCCGTCACGCCCTTCTGCCAGCCATCGTGAGGACGACGCTGCCTGTGGCGCGGCTTCCGTCTTGACCCGTTTCTCCGCAACGAGCGCGGCCAGACGCGCGAGTTCCGGTGAAGGCTGCGGATTCAACTCGAGATCCGTTTTCAGAAGCAGCATCGAGGTAACCGGTATGCAGGTCGCCTGCGCGAAATGCCGGATCGTTGAGAATCGCCCGGAACAGCCCGATATTCGACTTGATCCCGCCCACATGATATTCGTTCAGCGCCCGCAGCATGCGTTCGATCGCATGCTCGCGCGTATCGGACCAGACGATCAGCTTCGACAGCATCGGGTCGTATTCAATCGGAACATTCCAGCCCTGATAGATGCCAGAGTCGACGCGAACGCCCGGTCCGCCAGGCTCGGCAAGCTGTTCGATGCGGCCGGGCGAGGGAAAGAAATTGTTGGCAGGATCTTCCGCATAAATCCGGCACTCGATAGCGGCGCCGCGCAGGGCAATCTGTTCCTGGGTGAACGGCAAACGCCCGCCCGCCGCGATTTCAATCTGCAGACGGACGAGGTCAAGTCCGGTGACGAGTTCGGTAACCGGGATGCTCCACCTGCAGCCGCGTGTTCATTTCGAGGAAGTAGAAGCTGCCGGAGTTGTCGGCAAGAAACTCCACCGTGCCCGCGTTGTAATAACCGGCCGCACGCGCGGCTTTCAGCGCTGCTTCGCCCATGCGTTCGCGCATCCCAGGCGTGGCCGCGACGAGCGGTGATGGCGATTCCTCGATCACTTTCTGATGACGCCGCTGCACGGAACACTCGCGTTCGCCGAGGTGAACCATGTTTCCATGCATGTCGCCGAGCACCTGAATCTCGATGTGCCGCGCGTTCTCGATCAGCTTTTCGGCGTAGACGCGGCCGTCGCCGAACGCGCGCGCGGCCTCGCTCGACGCAGCATCGAAAGCGGAGCTCAGATCTTCCATCCGATCCACGCGCCGCATGCCTTTCCCGCCGCCGCCCGCGACCGCTTTCAACATGACGGGAAAACCAACCTCGCGCGCAAAGGCAACCGGATCGGATTCCGATCCCGGCACGACCGGAGCCCCGCCCGACTTCGCCACGCGGCGGGCTTCCGTTTTCGAGCCCATCAAACCAATCGAGCGCGGCGAGGGCCCGATGAAAGTAAATCCCGCATCCTCGCACGCCTGCGCGAAACCGGCGTTTTCGCTGAGAAAACCGTATCCGGGATGGATCGCATCCACGCCGTGCCGCCGCGCCGCTTCGAGAATGCGGTCGATATTCAGATAGCTTTCGGAAGACACTGCCGGCCCGATATGCGCCGCTTCGTCGGCTTTGCGCACATGCAGCGAAGCGCGATCGGCATCGGAGTAAACCGCCACCGATCGAATGCCCATCTCGCGCAGCGTGCGAATAATGCGCAGCGCGATCTCGCCGCGATTGGCGATGAGGATTTTCGAGAACGCTTTCGTCTTGCTCAGGACGTCCCTCTCCTGCGTGCCTGCTCAAGCTCCTTCTTCAGAGGCTCCCAATACTCGCGATCCCGCGAACGCTCAGCGCGCTCTTCTTCTTCGAGCGCAATGGCCACACGCGAGACATCGCCTTCGACCGCCGCTCGAACCGCCGGGCGTTCCGACTGCACAGCCTGCGCGATCTTCGGCCACGCAACCGACGCTTCGATCAGAAGTTCCGCGGTACGAAGTTCGCGCAGCCAGAAACCGGCCTGTCCCGGCGTTACGATGTCGCCCCGAGTGAAGTAGCTCCGCTCCATCAGCCGGCTAATCATCGGCCAATCCTTATTCCGCTGGGTTTTCTTCGCGTTGACCAGATCCTCAAGCGCCATCAGATCGACAGGCCCTCCTTCAATCTCAATCGTGGTGCGGCGATCCCACATGTCTTCAAAATGCACACCGGTGCGAAGCACGGACATCAAGTCGATTCGCAGGTCTTTCACGTCGTCGCGCTGACAACGAAAATGAACGGCATGACCGCGGCTGAGAAACTCGGCGTCGAATGGGGGTACTGCAATGGACTTAGCATCCAGATCGGCTAACGCACTGCGGAGACGTTCGAAATTCGCGGGTTCAGCGAGGATCAGAAGATCCAGATCTCGGCTGAACTCCGCCGCTCCGTAAAACACGCACGCCTGACCGCCCATGAGCAGCGTTCGCGCGCCACTCTTCCGCATCGAAGAAAGGGCTTTGAGTATCGGGTTCCGGTTCAAGCGATCCTCCGAGGGCAAGCCACGTATCCCACAGCTTCATCGATTCGCAGAAGCGCTCCGCCGGAGACAATCGATACCACTCCGCCCACTCATCCCCCACCAGATCCTCGGCCCGAATACCGCCCATACTTCCCTACTGTAGCCGATACGCCGGTCCCCGCAGGACCTTACCCGGGAGCGCATCGGTCATCTTTCCCTGGCTGATGACGGGGATGCCGTTCACCAGCACATACTCCATGCCCACCGAGAGCTGGTTCGGCTTCTCGAACGTCGCCACATCGTGAATCGTTGCGGGATCGAACACAGTGATGTCGGCCCACATGCCCGCTTTCAGCACGCCGCGGTCGGCAATGCGCATCTGCTGCGCGGGAAGCGCGCTGAACTTCCGGATCGCATCTTCGAGGGTCAGCTTATGTTCCTCCCGCACATACTTCCGCAGAATCCTCGGGAACGTGCCGTAAGAGCGCGGGTGCGGATGCTCAAGGCCCAGAAGGCCATCCGGCGCCGTGCCCTGCGAATCGTTATCGATCGATACCCACGGCTGCTGCAGCGCCAGCGTGACATCGGGCTCGGACATGCCGAAAACAGCAACCTCGGTGAACGCATCGTCCTGCACGAGAAGATCGCAGACCGTATCGATCGGATCTCTTGCCCCAAAGCTTCGCCACCTCCGCGATCGTCTTCCCCTGCAGCGGCAGGAGCTTCGGATTATGCACCACGCTCACGAGGATCGCCTCAGGCCCCGGAATATCGAGCCATTCGTTGTCCCACGACTTGCTCGGCGTTTCCATGTCCTTCCGGATGCGCGCACGCGTCGCCGGGTCCTTCAGCCGTTCGATCAGCTTCGCGTCGCCGCCATCATGCGCCCACGGCGGAATAAACGCCGAGAAGGTGTTGAACCACGCAGGATAGGCATACGTATTGGCCGCGATATCGACCCCGCTCGCACGCGCCTTTTCGATGCGGTCCACGATCTCAGGCATGCGCCCCCAGTTGCTCTTTCCCGCAGCTTTGAGGTGCCAGATCCGAACCGGCATACGCGCCTCCTTGCCGATGCGGATGGCCTCATCGAGCGCCGCAGACTCGGCATCTCCTTCGCTGCGCATGTGCGTGGCGTAAATGCCGCCCAGCTTGCCCGCTTCGCTGGCGAGCGCGATCAACTCTTCGGTGGTTGCATAAGGCGCAGGCGCATATTGCAGTGAGGTCGAAACACCCACGGCCCCGTCATGCATGGCGTCGCGCACCAGCTGTTTCATCCGTTCCAGCTCCGCCGCGGTAGGCGCACGGTTATCGTCTCCGATCACCACGCGGCGTACCTGCGTCGCGCCCACGTAATCCGCGACGTTGATCCCGATGCCTTGCTTTTCCAGACGCGCGAAGTACTGGCGGAACGTGGTCCAGTCCGGAGTGATTTTGAAGTGCTCGTAGCTCACCCGATCCGCCGCCTTGATGCGGTCATTGAGCGGCGCAGCGGTGCCCCCTTCGCCGGTGATCTCGGTCGTGATGCCCTGATAGATTTTCGAAGGCAAATGCGGATTCACCAGAATCGTGAGTTCGGATTGCCCCAGCATGTCGATAAAGCCAGGAGCCACAACCATGCCGTGAGCGTCGATGGTCTTCCACGCAGGCGCGTTCGACAACCAACCGATCGCGGCGATGCGGCCCGCGCGAATACCAATGTCGCCGGAATACCAGGGCGAGCCCGTGCCATCGATGATATGTCCGTTGCGGATCACCAGATCGTAGGGTTGCTGCGCGAGCGCAGCAGCGAAAGGAAGGAACAGCAGAGCGAAGAATCGCACCATCAAGTACCCATTGTGCCTGAACCGGTTTACTAACATGAAGAACAGTGAAACTGCTGGTCTTCTCGGACATCCACAGCGACGCGAAGGCGCTCGACCGGCTGATGGCGATCGATGCCGACTACTACTTCTGCGCCGGAGATCTGGTGAATTTTTCGCGCCGCCTCGATGCCATGGGAGAGATCCTGAAGCAAGCGCGGAGATCGCGTGTACGTGATCCCGGGCAACCACGAATCGGCCCAGCAGGTCACGGACTTGTGCGGACGTTTCGGCCTGAACGATTTTCACGGCGGAAAGATCGAAATCGGCGGATTCCACGTGGTGGGCATGGGATATTCGAATCCCACTCCATTCGATACCCCGGGCGAATATTCCGAAGAAGAACTGAGCGAACGTCTCCACCGCTTCGATGGCCTGAAGCCGATGATCGCGATCTGCCACGTCCCGCCGATGGGGACGATGCTCGACCGCATCACCAATCTGCGCCACGCCGGCAGCAAGTCGATGCGCGAGTTCCTGCAGCGCGAACAGCCGCGCTATTTCTTCTGCGGACACATTCACGAAGCCGCAGGCGCGCAGGAAAAACTGGGCGAAACCTCCGCGATGAATGTAGGAAAGAAAGGCTACCTGCTCGATCTCGATCAGCAGGTGGAGTTGGGATTGATCTAAACCATGGCGACTTTAGGACTGATCGAATATGATGCCGCAAGTGCGGAAGTTCGTGCCGTCTATGACGACATCATGGCCACGCGCAAGACGGACTGGATCAACAATTTCTGGAAAGCTTTGGCGCACGACCCTGTCACTCTGCGGCGTACCTGGAACAGCATCAAAGAGATTATGGCGCCGGGAGCGCTCGACCCGCTCACGAAAGAGATGATCTATCTCGCCGTGAGCGCGACTAATCAATGCGGCTACTGCATCGCTTCTCACACCGCGGGCGCGCGCAAGGCGGGCATGAGCGATGAGATGTTCGCTGAATTGATGGCTGTCGTTGGCATGGCGAACGAAACGAATCGTCTCGCCAGCGGATACCAGGTCGAAATCGACGACAAATTCAAGCCATAATCGAGGCCATGTCTTCGACGTTGTTAACGCAGATCCAGGTCTTATGGAAACGGCGATCACTGGAGAAGAGTTGCGGGTGGTCGCCCGCCGAACTTCGGGCGCATCAATCGCGGCAGGTTCGCGATCTCCGTCAGTTCGCCATTGAGCAATCGCCTTTCTACCAACGCTTCCACCGCGGTCTCGAAAACAGGCTGCTGGAGGATTTACCCATCCTCACCAAGACCACTCTCATGGAGAACTTCGACGACCTGGTCACCGATCGCACCGTCCGGTTGAACGAAGCCGAGGCTTTCCTGAAGGAGTCGGACGGTACCGGCCTCTTCCGTGGGAAATACGTTACCCTGTCGACGTCGGGCAGCACCGGCCAGCGGGGCGTATTCCTTTTCAGCCCCGACGAATGGATCGGGTGCATGGCCTCCATCTCGCGCCCGATGAAGTGGGCGGGCGTGAAGCCGAATCCCTTCCGGCCGGCGCGCGCGACGATGCTGGCTTCGACAATGCCTTGGCATTACTCGGCACGAGTCGGGCGCTCGCTCACCACTCGCGCGTTCCCGACCCTCCGGCTCGATGCAGCCGAGCCCGTGGAAAGCATGGTGCGCCGGTTGAATGAATGGCAGCCGCAGCTGATCGCGGCCTATCCTTCCGTGGTTCGTCAGCTCGCGGAGGAGCAACTCGCCGGACGCCTGCGCATCACCCCGCGCTACTGCGCAACCAGCGCGGAGGTCTTGACGCTTGAGACCCGGCGGCGCATTCGCGAAGCCTGGGGAATTCGCGTTTTCGACACCTACGGCGCCACCGAATACGCGCCCATCGCCGCCGAATGTCACGCGGGGCGCAGGCATCTTCTCGAAGACGGCGCCCTTATCGAAATCGTTGATGAAAAGGGAAGACCGGTCCCGCTCCGGCAGTCTGGGAGACCGCGTTCTTCTCACCATTTTCAATCGCCGCACGCAGCCTCTTATCCGCTATGAGATCAGCGACATGCTCCGTGTCTCCGACGGCGGTCAGTGTGAATGCGGCAGGCCGTTCCGCTTTCTCGCCGAGATCGAAGGCCGCCAGGAAGACGTGCTCTATTTCCCTTCCCTGGCGGCAACAGATCGGATGGCTTCGGTTCATCCGAACGTGTTTCACCGATTGCTTGAAACAGTGCCGGCCGCGGGCTGGCAGGTCATTCAGGAGAATGGGTGCCTGACCGTAAATCTTGCCGGGCTCAAGGATCAAAGCGTGTGCGATCAGATCGCAAGGTCAATGCACGGACTGCTCCAGGGCGAGGGTGTCGCATGCCCGCCGGTCACAGTTCTGCCGGTCTCGGAACTGCGCCGCGGCAAGACAGGCAAAGCGCCTTTGATCATGGCTGTGCATAGCGACATGAAGCACCTCGCTTCCGAGCCGCGACCGCAAGAAAGCGGTGTCCAGTAATGGCAAATCATGGGAATGTTTGAACAAGTCCTGAAGACGGTGCGGCGAATTCCGAAAGGCAAGGTCGCCGCCTATGGCGAAGTCGCTGCCGCGAGCGGCTATCCGGGCGCGGCCCGCCAGGTGGTCTGGGCATTACGATCCGGCGGCAAAGCAGTCCCGTGGCACCGCGTCATCGGCGCGCGCGGCAGAATCCGCCTTACAGGCGAACCGGGATTCGAGCAGCGTCTACGCCTGCGCTCGGAAGGCGTCGTGATCTCCGGCGACCGCATTGATCTGAAGCAGTACGGCCATGCATTCACGGCCCGGCGGGTAAAATCAAGTCTTGGAAAATCGTGAATTCGCGCGGATCCTCTACGAAGACCGCCGACCTGATGGAGATCGCGGGCGAAGACGGCTTTCGCATCCGCAGCTATCGCAACGGCGCATCGGCCATCGAAGGCTATCCCGAACGCATCTCCGACGATCCTGGCGAATCCGGAGCGCAAGATCACCGATGTGCCCGGCATCGGCAAAGGTCTCGCCGCCGTGCTGCAGCAGATCGAGAGCGCAGGGCAGCTTCGACAAGCGCGACGAACTGCTGAAAAAATTCCCGCCGGCCGCGCTCGAATTTCTCAAGATCCAGGGACTCGGCCCCAAGAGCATCGCGATGCTCTTCGAGCACTTCCAGATCACCACCATCGACCAGCTCGAGCAGCTTTGCCGCGACCAGAAACTGCGCGAGCTTCCGCGCATGGGCGCGAAGCTCGAAGAGAAAGTTCTGCGCAGCATCGCGCAGATCAGGGAGCGCAGCGGCCGGTTTCTGCTGAACTTCGCCGACCAGACCGCGCGCGAGCTGACGGCGTATCTCGCAGAACTGCCGGGCATCGAAGCAGTCACGCCCGCGGGAAGCCTGCGGCGCGGACGCGAGACCATCGGCGATCTCGATCTTCTCGTCACCGGCCCGAACGCAGCGGCAGCGCTCGATCGCATCGCGGCGCATCCGCGTGTCCACGAAGTGCTGGGCCGCGGCGCCAACAAGACCAGCGTCAAGTTCGGCCGCGAGGGTCTGCAGGTGGACGTCCGCGCCCTCGAACACGCCACCTTCGGCGCCGCGATGCAGTACTTCACCGGCAGCAAAGAACACAACGTCGCCTTGCGGCAGCGCGCCATCCGCATGGGATTCAAGCTCAGCGAGTACGGCCTGTTCCGCGCCGAAGATGACGTGCGCGTGGCGGGCGAAACCGAGGAAGAGGTCTACGAAGCGCTCGGCCTCGACTGGATTCCGCCCGAGTTGCGCGAGAACAACGGCGAGATCGAACAGGCGGAGGCGCACGCGCTGCCGAAGCTCGTGGAGCAGCGCGACATTCGCGGCGATCTCCACATGCACACCACCGCCACCGACGGCCGCGCCACGCTCGAAGAAATGGCCGAAGCGGCGCGCGCGCTCGGCTACGAATACATCGCGATCACGGATCACTCGAAGGCGATCGCCATGGCGTTCGGTCTCGACGAAAAGCGCGTCGTCGAATTCGCGCAGACCGTGCGCAAGATCAACGAATCCGGCAATCTCGGGATCCGCATTCTCTCCGGCCTCGAATGCGACATCATGAAGGACGGCGAGATGGATATCGCCTGGGATGCGCTGGCGGAGCTCGATATCGTGATCGGCAGCGTCCACAGCCACATGTCTCTCGAGCCCGAAGCGATGACCGATCGCTTGCTGCGCGCGCTCGAATGCCCGCACCTGAAAGCGCTCGGACATCCTACGGGACGCCTGCTGCTGCATCGCGATCCCTTCACGTTCGACTTCGATCGCGTGATTTCTGAAGCCGTGCGGCGCGGTGTCTGGCTCGAAGTGAACTCAAGCCCGGAGCGTCTCGACCTCAGCGCGAATCACGTCCGCGCGGCGAAGGCGAAGGGCGCGAAGTTCATCGTTTCGACGGACGCCCATCACCCGAAGCACCTGCTGAATCTGCCATACGGAATTCTCACGGCACGTAGAGGGGGCTTGGAATCCGACGATATCGTTAATACATACCCTGCGGAGAAATTCCTCAGAGCTCTGCGCAAGGTATCGTTTCATTCCGAGATGGAATGAGAAGGCCGATCTCCCGGCGGGATGCGTTAAGCTCCCAATGGAAACGCACTCGAAGTGCAAAAGGAGACCGGCCATGAAGAAGAATAGCAAGAGTCAACAGAGTCCGAAGCAGGGCAGGACAGATCCGCAGAATCCGAGGGGCCGATGACGATCGGAATGGACCTGGGAGACAAGACCAGCCGGTATTGCGTGCTGGAACGCGGCAGGGCGAGGTGGTTACGGAAGGCAGCCTGTGCGACGACCACGCGAAAGGCGATGGCGCAGATGTTCGGCGCCGATGCCGCACTGCCGGATCGCGATCGAAGTGGGAACGCATTCGCCGTGGGTGAGCCGGCTGCTGAAGAGCTTGGGGCACGAGGTGATCGTGGCCAATGCGCGGCAGGTGAAGTTGATCAGCCAGCGAGCCGGAAGAACGACAAGCTGGATGCGCAGATGCTGGCGCGGCTGGCGCGCGTGGACCCGCAGTTGTTGCGGCCGATCCGGCATCGCAGCGAGGAAGCGCAGAACGGATCTGATGACGATTCGGATGCGGGCGGCGCTGGTGGAGGCGCGGACCGGACTGGTGAACGCGGCGCGCGGGCTGACCAAGGCGACGGGCGAGCGGCTGCCGGCCTGCGATGCCGACCAGATGGAACGTGGAAAGCTGGAGGAACTGCCGGCGGATCTGCGGGAAACGCTGAAGCCATTGCTTGGAAGAAGTGGAATCGTTGACGGAAAAGATCAAAGAATGTGACAGCAACAGTCGAGCAGATCGCCCGGACCGGTATCCGGAAACCGAACTCCTGCGAGCAGGTAAGCGGAGTGGGGACGTTGATCGCTCTGACGTTCGTGTCTGACGCTGGAAGATCGGGAGCGATTCCAGAAGAGCCGGGACGTGGGCTGCTATGTGGGCTTGCGGCCGAAACAAAGCGAGTCGGGCCAGAGCCAGCCGCAGTTGCGGATCACCAAAGAAGGCGACCGGTATCTGCGCAAGCTGCTGGTGCAGGGAGCGCACTGCATTCTGCGACAGCGGGCGCCGGACACGGATCTGAAGCGGTGGGGACTGAAGCTGGCCGAGCGCGGCGGCAAGAACGCGAAGGAAGCGAGCGATTGTGGCGGTGGCGCGCAAACTGGCGATGCTGCTGCACCGGTTGTGGGTAGACGGGCGAAGTGTACGAGCCGCTGCGGAACAGCCAGGCCACGGCGCTTCCCGACAAGCGGCCTGAAAGAGATGTTGGTTGTGTTGAGTGAACCCAATCGCCGGGTTCGGGTGACTGCGAGGTCGCGGCGGAACGGAAGCGTTCCGGCAACGGAGGCGATTCAGTTCGGCTCCGAGATGGCAGCACCCGTTTATAGATGAAGGACCCCAACTGGCACCGGAGCGGAAGCTCTCCTAGCAAGAGTGCGAATGGAAGCAGGGCGAGTCGGCGTTGGGAGCAGGGGCAAAAGCGCCTGCGGCAGCAAGGAAGGTTGAACCCCTTTCCCGTTTCCCCATCCGGGGAAAGCCGGGGCGGGAGGGTTCCCCCCACGCCGCAAAAAACGCGGCTCCCCCCACAAGAGGGCTCCGCCCCCTTGTGAATCCCCCGAAAAATCAGCGGGGGTGGTTGACAGGAGCAGGCCTTCTCATGGAAGCCGTGACCGTGAGGGAGCGGTACGTTACAGCAGCTCTTCCAGGTAAACCTGCATTGGTTCGCCCTGCCCGGAAACGACGTATCGGATTGCTTCCTGAACATCCTCTGAACTATCGCGTACTACCATGGCGCGCCCATCGTTTTCGATCTGGTTCATCGCCTCCCAAGTGATTCAATCCGCGACTGGCGTATGACTTAAGAGTGTTCATGACCAGCTCGGGCCGAACGTCCGCCTCGACAACCGCATGAACGTGATTGGTTCGCACGTGCGCCGCCTAGAGGCGCCACATGCGATATACGCGCACCTCACGGAGAGCGTCGAGCACCGCCGCTCTCTGGTCTTGATCCAGGAAATAGGGTGCCTGATCGATCTGTTGGCGCTTGACAATGAGACGCGCAGGATTGGCTTCCACGAAGCGGCTTCCGGGTACAGAGTGGTGCCGGTCCACAGAGCCCGATTCGTCACCGTGCAGATGAGCCCCATAGCAAGCGAAAGTGATCAGGTACCTCATACCGGGCGCGCCGTTACCGCTCCCTTACGGTCACGGCTCGGTTTACTCCCGAGCTATCCATCCCGCACATCCGTGGCGCAGCCGATAATTCTCCAATCATTAACCGGTTCTGACTATACTCAAAAATAGCTGATCGGCGGAACAATTCACTCTGCCGATGCGTACAGCCCGCTATGTACGTAATGAGGATAGGTCTATGCGAAAACCGGCAGGGATAACTCTGATACTTTCCGTCGTGGCTTCCGCCGCTCTGGCAACCGCAGCCTTTGCCGCGGCCACCGAATCGGACTTCCACCTCCCCTTCGAGAAATACAAATTGCAAAACGGCATGCGCGTGGTGCTTTCGCGCGACACCGCAGTCCCCGTGATCGCCCTCTACGTCATCTACGATGTGGGCTCGCGTTCCGAAGAAAAAGGCCGCACCGGCTTCGCCCATCTGTTCGAGCACATGATGTTCGAAGGTTCGGCCAACATCAAGAAGGGCGAGCACTTCAAGTACGTGTCGGCGAACGGTGGCCAGATGAACGGCTCCACTCACCCCGATTACACCGACTACTTCGAGACCATGCCCTCCAACAAACTCGGCCTCGCCCTGTGGCTGGAATCGGACCGCATGCGCAGCCTCGCCATCACCGCCGAGAACCTGAAAAACCAGCAGGAAGCCGTCAAACAGGAACGCCGGCTGAGTTTCGACAATCAGGCCTATAACACCGCCATCATCGACAAATGGCCGGCCATGGTGTTCGGCAACTTCCAGAGCTCGCACTCGTTGATCGGTTCGTTCGAGGATCTCGAAGCGGCCAGCGTTGACGACGTTGCGAAGTTTTTCAAGACCTACTATGCGCCCAACAACGCGGTGCTCGTGATCGCCGGCGATTTCGAAACGGCCGATGCGAAGAAACTTGTGGAGCAGTATTTCGGAAGCATCCCCTCGCAGCCGCAACCCGCTCGCCTCGATATGACCGAGCCCGTCCGCACGATGGGCAAAAACGAGGTCGTTCAGGACCAGCATGCGCGCGTCCCCGGCCTCATAGTCGGATGGCCCGCACCGAAGCGGCATTCGGATGAATGGTATGCGCTCGGCATGCTGGACGCCGTACTCACAGGCGGCGAAAGCTGCCGGCTGCAGCTCGATCTCGTGAAAGGCAAGCAGACGGTGATTCAGTACCAGGCCAGTCTCGGCTGGCCGTTCGCGAGCTTCAACGACTTCAAGGATCCGGGGGAATACGCCGCCTTCGTGCTCTACAAACCGAACTACAGAGCACAGCAGATCGCGGATGAGATCCAGCAGGAAATAGATCGCATCGCGAAGGATGGAGTGGATGCGCAGGAGCTCGATCGCGTCAAAGCGGTGCTGCGCTACGCCAAGATTTCAGGCCTGCAGAGTTCTCTCGGACGCGCGCAGTTGCTTGGCCAATACGAATTGCTGGACGGCAAGCCGGAAATGGTAGACCAGGATTTTACGAATCTCTTCAAGGTGACGTCGGCGCAGATCCAGGCCGCGGCGAAAAAGTATCTGACTGCCGCGCGGCGCGACGTGCTGGTGATTCAACCCGCGCCGCCACCACCACCGGCCGCCGCTCCTAATGCCGCAGCACCCAAAAAGGAGGAAGCGAAATGAGACGTCACATTTTTTTTCTGGTAATGGTCGCGCTGCCCGCGGCGTCCCAGACCGTAGACCTCACCAAGCCTCCTGTTTCGCGCGATCCGCGCCCTTACAAACTACCTCCTGTTTTCGAAACGAAGCTCCCGAACGGCTTGACCGTCATGCTCGCGGAAGACGGACGCCTTCCGCTGGTCACCACACAACTGGTCTTCCTCGCCGGCAACAAACGCGATCCGAAGGATATTCCGGGACTCGCGGCAAGTGTCGCCTCGATGCTGATGCAGGGCACAACCCGGCGCACCTACCAGCAGATTGCCGAAGAACTGGATAGCCTGGGCGGGACGTTGAATGCCGCGACCGGCGCAGACGCCCTAACCATCGATGGAAGCGTGCTCGCGGAGAACGAAGAGAAGATGCTGGAGCTGATCTCCGACATCTCGCGCAACGCCATCTTTCCCACCGACGAATTGAACCTGCACAAGCAGAACCGGAAGCAGACGCTTCTTGTCCAGCATTCGCAGCCCGCCTACGTAGCTAACGAAGAGTACCGGAAATTGATCTTCGGTGACAGCTCCGTATGCTCACGTCGGGCCCACCGAAGTGGCGATCGACAAGCTTGACCGGAAGACGCTGGACGATTTTCGCACCTCTCTTCTTGTCCCGAACAACGCGTATCTCATCCTGGTCGGCAAGCTGCCGGCGCGGGCACAGATCCTCAAGGCGATCACGGATGAGTTCGGCTCCTGGCAGCAAAAAGCCGTCCCTGCATATACCGCGCCGAAGCCGCCTGAGTCGAAACGGCAACTGGTGCTGATCGACAGGCCGGGATCGGTGCAGGCGGATATGCGCCTCGGCCGCATCGCCGCTACCTACAACGATCCTCTCTACTTCCCCGAGACCGTCGGTGGCATCATCGAAGGCGGCGGCCCGAGTTCGCGGCTCTTCCTCGACATTCGCGAGAAGCGCGGATACGCCTACGATGTCCACACGGAAATCAGCGCGCTGGCCGACGGCGGAAATTTCTCCACCGTCACCCAGGTCAGAAATGACGTTGCGGCAGATGCCCTGCAGGGCATCATCGAGCACCTCGATCGCATGGCGAAAGAGCCCGTCGAAAAGCAGGAATTGTCGGATGCCAAAAGCTATGCGAACGGGATCTTCCTGCTGGGGATGGAACCGCAGCGCGGGCTCGCCGATAAACTCTCGCAGATCAAAGTCATGAACCTGCCGAAGAATTATCTCGAGACGTACACGACCCGCATCAACTCCGTGGAGCCGGATCAGATCGAGTCGGCGGCAAAGAAATATCTGGCGACGGACACCGACACCATCGTTGTGGTCGGTGACGCCTCGAAGATCGAAGAGCCGCTGAAGAAGATCGGGACGTTTCAGGTGATCCAGCCGGAAGCCGCAAAACCCGACCCGGCAAAACCGAACAAATGAAACTCATTTCCTCGAAGGAAGTCTACAGCTGCGGACTATTCCGCGTTACCGAAGATGAAGCAGGAGACCGCACCGGCTGGAAGATGAAGCGCAGCATCGTGCGTCATCGCGGCTCTGCCGTGATGATGGCGGTGGATGACAGGAAGCGCGTCATGCTGGTGAGGCAATACCGTTTGCCCGCCAATCAGAACCTTTGGGAGCTTCCCGCCGGCAAGATCGACGAAGGCGAATCCGTGCTGCAGACCGCGCGCCGCGAATTGATCGAAGAGACCGGCCTGCGCGCGAAGAAGTGGAAGAAGCTGGTGTCGTTCTTCCCCAGCCCGGGCTACGTGGAAGAGAAGATGACGATCTATCTCGCGACCGATCTGACCGAGGGCGAATCGCATCCGATGGACGATGAGCGGATCGAGACGCGCTGGTTTACGAAGAAGGAACTCCGCAGGCTGATCGCGTCGAACGAGATTCTCGATGCGAAGACGATGATCGGATTTCTGTACTGGGCCCGATTGTAGATTTTGTTGGGGATTGTTGAAGCAGGAAGTGCGGGGGAAGTGGCCGGAAAAGCTCCGGGGAAAAACCGGGGCAGACACGAAGCCTGCCCCTTGAAGTTCAACTACTTCTTTTTTGCGGCCTTCTTTGCGGGCGCTTTCTTGGCCGCCTTTTTCGGAGCGGCTTTCTTCACTGCCTTTTTTGTTGCCATTGTTGTGATTCTCCCTGTTGACTATTATGAAACGAAACGGGGAAAGATACACCATAAAAGTTGAAAAATGTTTTAGAGGCTCGATCGCCCCTTCAGCCTCGGGGCAGTGGTACAACCGGAATCTGTGAAGCCAAAACCCGTGAAAGATGTCCAACTGATCACCGATGGCGCATGCCTGGGAAATCCCGGCCGTGGAGGATGGGCTGCGATCCTCCGCTACGGTGCGAACAAGAAAGAAATCTTCGGCTGTGAAGCCCACACCACCAACAACCGGATGGAGCTAACAGCCGCTATTGAAGGGCTCCGCACGCTCAAGGAGCAATGCGAAGTGGAGATCATCACAGACTCCGAATACATGAAGAACGGCATCACGCAGTGGATCGAAGGCTGGAAGAAACGCAACTGGATCACGTCGGCGAAGAAGCCGGTGCTCAATCGCGATTTGTGGGAACAGCTCGACGCACAGGTCGCGCGGCATACGACGAAGTGGTCCTGGACGAAAGGTCACGCATCGCATGAAGACAACAATCGTGCCGATGAACTGGCTTCGCTGGCGGCACGCGAACAGCACTGTTCGAATTGACAACCACCCGTTTCCACTATGATGGTGGCCATGCTGAGTTGCATCAATCGGCGTATCGTTGCCGCTCAGCAACAACTTCCAAGCCGCGACTGTGAAGGAGCGGTAACGTGAACTGCTGCCGCGTCGTGTTTGTTCTCTGCTTGCCGGCATTCTGGCCAGCGCCGACCGGCCGCACTACGGCGGCACGCGAACAGAACTGCTCGAATTGAAGCACTGCTCGTTTCCACTATGATGGTGGCCATGCTAAGTTGCATCAATCGGCGTATCGTTACCGCTCAGCAACAACTTCCGAGCCGCGACTGTGAAGGAGCGGTAACGTGAACTGCTGCCGCGTCGTGTTCGTTCTGCTTACCATCACTTTGGCGAGCGCCCAGACGCCCGCTCCCGATGGCGCCACGCGCGCGGACTGGCCGCACTACGGCGGCACGCAACTCTCGTGGCGCTACAGCGCGCTCAATCAGATCAACGCCTCCAACGTGAAGAACCTCGCGCCCGCATGGATTTTCCAGACAGGCGATTATGCCGAGAACCTGCAGTCCACGCCGATCGTCGTCGACGGAGTTATGTACGTCATCACTCCACGCGCGCATGTGTTTGCGCTCGATGCGGCGACGGGCCGGCAGCTCTGGCAATACATCTACTCTGCAGCGCGCACGGCCGTCGCGGGCAGCGAAGGCAACTTCGTGCAGAATCGCGGCCTCGCGGTGGGCAATGGCAAAGTCTTCTTCGGGACCGTCGATAACAACCTGGTCGCCCTCGACCAGAAGACCGGCAGCGAAGTATGGAAGGTGGCCGTTGACGATCCACGGCAATGCGGCTGCAATATCGGCGCCGCTCCTCTGATCGCGGGCGACAAGGTCATCACCGGCGGCAACAACGGTGACGGCGCGCATCGCGGCTACCTCACGGCCTTCTACATGAAGACCGGGCGTCTGGCGTGGCGCTGGTATGTAGTGCCTGGTCCGGGCGAAAAGGGCAACGAGACATGGAAGGGCGATAGCTGGAAGTTTGGCGGCGGCGCGCCCTGGCTCACCGGTTCGTACGACCCGTCGCTGAACCTCGTCTACTGGGGCACCGGCAATGCGGGCAGCGACTTCTACGATCACGAGCGAGTCACCGGTGGCGACAAGAGCAAAGACGTGAATCTCTACACCGCCAGCGTGGTCGCGCTCGATGCCGATACCGGCAAGCTGCGCTGGCATTATCAGGAAGTGCCCGACGATGTCTGGGATTTCGATTCTTCCTATGAATCCATCCTGATCGATCGCGAAATGAAGGGCCGCATGCGAAAGCTGCTCGTGCACATGAACAAGAGCGGCCTCACCTTCGTGCTCGATCGCGCGACGGGTGAGTTCCTCGGGGTGTTTTCGGTGCCGGAGGTGCAGAACTGGATCTCGGGCGTCACTGAAGACGGCAAGCTGGTGGGGCGCAGAGAGCCGGAGCCGGGCAAGCCGCTGAGCTACTGCCCGAGCGTGGCGGGCGCGAAGAGCTGGAATTCCATGGCGTACTCGCCCCGCACCGGATTCATCTACGCGCCGGTGAACGAGATCTGCAACAACGTTACGGCCACCACGCTCGAAGGTAAGGAGGGCGGCACGTTCATGAACGGCTCGTTCGACGTCAACCTGCCGCCGAACCGCACCACGTACAGCCATCTCGATGCCTGGGATCCGGTGACCGGCAAGAAAATCTGGAGCTATCCCTACAAGTACGTGCTGCTCGCTTCTGTTCTTGCGACGGCGGGCGATCTCGTGTTCAGCGGCGATCCCGAAGGGTTCTTCTTCGCGCTCAATGCGCGCACCGGCGCGAAGCTCTGGAGCTTTCAAACCGGCGCAGGCAATCGTGGTTCGGCGATCTCGTACTCAGTCAATGGCAGGCAGTACATCGCCACGCCAACGGGATGGCAAGGATCGCTGATCGGAGGCGCGGCCGCAGGCCTGTTCCCCGATCAGCAATGGCACATGGGCTCAACGCTGGTTGTATTCGCGCTTTCAGAGAGCACGAAGTAAACCGCCTATTCCAGATCGAAATCGGCCGTTCGCGTTGCCTTGCCGCCCGTCATGCTGAGCGCCTGAACTTCGACGGTGTATTGCCCCGAGGCAAGCGTATCCACCGGGATTCTCTCACCGAGCGGCAACATGGGGCTCTCGCTCTTTTCCGGTATGTCGACGCGCATCATGCCGGTTGTGAATTTCTGCTCACCGCTCTTGCGGTCGAGCACACGGATCTGCACTGCCACCGCTAGTTTCTGGTCGCCGGCATTCAGAATCGACGGCTCGTAGACTTCCATGTAGAAGAGCGGGGGCGCCGTTTTGCTGAACTTGTTCGAACCGGCGGGGATCACCTGCATTCCCTGAGTGATCAGCGGTGTGCGGTCGTCGAGCAAAGACTGATCCAGGTTCGCGCCCGCTTCAGTCGTGGGGCGGATCTGATGGCTCAGCGCAAGTCCGCTTATTGTGAAGTCTTTGCTCTGCCAAGGGTCGATGGCCAGCGGCATCTCCAGTTTTCCGAAATCGCTGCCGGACGTGAAAGCAACTTTCAGTTTGTATTGGCCGGATGACACGTCGAACTGGTTTTCGTAATGGAAGGGCTCCTTTTCAAACGCTTCCACCATTTTCTTGTCTTCGAAATCACGCTTCAAAGTGTCGCTGAAGCGCGCGCCCACGGAGCCGTCTGGTTTGTACGCTACTCCCAGGATGTTCATCTCCGCATGGAATTTACCCTTCACTTTGTCGAACTTCAACGCGGAACCAGGAATCTCCATTGCGACGTTCACGCGCGCAACGTTCATGCCTGTGTAGAAATATGGAAGCTGCATGGAAGCCGCTACGGTACCGGGCTGGGTTCCGTTCACTCGGCTTTCGAGGGTCTTCTCGATCGGCATGTCTTTGGTGAGGAGATCGTGCTTCTTGCTGTTGCAGTAGCCGGTGCGCGCGCGAACCTGTGAGCCGCCCTGATCCACCTTTACCTTGAGCGAATGGCAGCTTCCCTCATCCGACTCCGCAGGGGTGTAGCCAAGGATGTAATATTCGGCGAGCTCTTTGCCGATTTTCTGCAGACCGGCGAACAGATCGTTCGTGTTCTTGATGACGAAGCCGCCTGTTCCATCGGCGAGCATGTGCATGACGGTCTGGTTATCGATTCCGCTATCCGGCATCTTCGGGATCAGTAAATTGCGTGCCTGGCTGTTCGCGAGCGGGTTGTTATAAGGATTGAAAGGATTGTTGGGGTTCATGGCCCGGCCTGGGTTTCCACCGTTGACCGGGCTTCCGCCGCCACGGCCGGGCGCAGGACCGGGAGCAGGAGCCGGTGCGCTCCCGCCTCGTCCTCCAGCGCCACCGCCGCCAGGTGCGGGAGCAGGTGCTCCGCCGCCACGTCCTCCGCCACCAGCGGGAGCGCCGCCACCGCCACCAGCGGGAGCGCCGCCTCTCTGGAAGAACGCCGTTGACCCGGAGAAAAGTGATCCAGGCAGAGAGGCCGTTGAGGCGACGAGGCCGCGCGTCGGGAAGATAGAAAGCGGCGTGTATAGGCCGGCGACTCCCGGTATCCCGCTCATCAGGCCGCGCACATCGATGGGGTAAACAGCCACGTTCGAGCGGTTACACATATCGATCGCAGCCGTGACCTCGGACATCCGCTCCGCATTCAGTGGAAATCCGCTACCGAAGAGAATCAAAGACTTGCGACCCGGAACAGCGTTCAGATTCTTCGCCATGCTGCGCAGCGCGAGCAGCATGTCGTGAACGCCGAAATCGGCGGCGGCCTGCGAGAGCGAATCGGACATCGTGCTGTCGCCGTTGGGCGTTACGTTGGCGAATTTGTTGCCGCTCACGACGCGCTTGAGCCTCTCCGCATCGTCGGTAAAGTTCTGTGCAATCTGAATTGCGCCACCGAAATTGACGATCGCCATCAGACGATTGGGCCCGGCGTTGGCGTCAATGAACTTTCCGGCGGCCTGACGTGCCTGCGCCTGCGTGCCAAAATCCATCGTCGAGTTATCGAAGAAAAGAACGATATATCTTCGCTGCGGATTAGCCGTGATTCCCAACGCCCGACTCAAAGGAGAAGCTCTTGATGCTCTGTTCCTTGTTGTCTTCCCAGACCTTGAAGTCTTTCGCCGTCAGGTTGCGAAGGTACTCACCCTTCTTGTCGGTGACGATCGCATCCACGAGGACGACGCGCGTCTCGGTTTGGATCACGACGCCGGAATCCACCGGGGCCGGTGCCGGGGCTGGCGCCTGCGCCTGCGCGAAACCGGCCGCCAGAAGCAGCATGGCCCCCAGAGTCGATATACGTCCAGAAATCACGATTGCACCTCTCCGCATACTTTTTTACCTTTAGCCACCTAGGGAATCTCCAGCGCGCTGTTGAGCGCCGACATTACTTCCCCTTCGGAATCCCGGACCACCAACCGCACAATGTAACTGCCGCTGGCAACATCAAGGTTCGACTTCACCGTTATTCCCGCCTCGGGGATCGTATCGAGAGTCTGTGTCCTTGAGCTTCAGATTGATCGTCTTCTGACTGCCGATCACGTACTTGCCGTCCTTGTCGAAGACACCGCCAACCACCGTGAGTGTATCGTTGTTCCGGCCATCGGCCTTCTTATAACGAAGACGCCGGATATCGACGCGCGCCATGATCGAGAGCCGGGCGTTGTAATCGCCGGTCTTGAAAAACTGCGTGTGCAGGTCCACAGGCAGGTTGCGGATTTCATCGCGCGAGAAGAACGCGTCCTTCAGTTCTTCCTGCGCCTGCTCTTCCGCGTTCTGCAGATGGTGGCGTTCAAAGTAGCCGCGGCGCGCTTGCAGTTCCAGTTTGGCGCCGTTCTTCAACGTGACTTTCAGCGTGTGATAGCTGCCGTTGAACTTCAGACCCACCGGCGCGAATCCCAGCACGTAAATATACTCCGGCTGCGTGGCGACCAGTTTAAGGCCACCGAAAAAATCGTTGTCGTTGTGAAAGAACTGTCCGCCGGTGGCGTCGGCGAGTTCTTCCAGGATGTCCGCATCGGAGGTGCGCCCTCTGTTGCTCGTAATCTGCATTTTGAGGTCCGTCGTGACAGGATCGAAGGGCCGCGGTGCGTTTCCGCGTTTCCGCCCGGAATCATCGTATAAAGGCCCCGCGCATCGAGCGAACTGATCACCACGTTGCTGCGGATCGCCAGCTGATGACGTCCATTCTCGTCGAGCCGGTGATCGGTCGTCAGGAAGAATCCGGGAGAGACGATGACGATGCCACGGCTCCCCGGCATTGCAGCCATACGCCTGACGAGAGCCTTCAGGACAAGCAGGGTGTTCCGCGTATCCTGAGAGCCGATCGCGAGCGTACTTCAGTGCTGAGCGATTCTTACCGCCGCTTCGCATCTGCGCCTGCATGGACGATTGTTGCCTGCCGCGCGCGCGATAGCCGACTTTACCTGGCGGACAAGCACGACAGATATTCGGCCTGCGGCGGCGGTCAATGCGTTCGGGTCATTGCTTAGTTGATGATCGGAGTCGGCCTGGAAGTAGCTGATATCCGGACAAGGCGGTACGCCGCCCGCATCGGGTATGGTCGGCCACGGCTTGATCTCGTCGAGCGTCGCATCGAGCTTGTCCCGGTCTTCGGTGAAATCCAGCTGGGTGTGCCCCGACGTTGTGTAAATCGAAGCACGGGTGCCCGGCTCGAACGATTCCTTCAACACCCGCTTCGCCGCCACGCGCGTCTGAGCGAGATCACCGAAGGAAAGGTGCAGATCGTCGAAAACCCACGCAATAAAATGGGACGCGACGGGCTCGGCGATGGCTGTCCCTGGCGGCTTGGTCCGGGGATTTCCATCGGCATCTGTTTCGAGCGATGTGTCGGGAAGGATGGGCGGAGTTTCCGCCTTATCGATCGAAAACTTCGTGATGACCTGAGGCTTTCCTTTGTCGAAAAGCAGGAAGTCATCCTTCGTCAGATTGCCCACTGCGTGGCCCTGGGCGTCACGCACGACGACCGGCACGAGCACCAGATCCACCGCGGTACTGAAAGAAATCGGCGCATCTTTCGTGGTCATCTCAGCCGTCGTCTGGGCTTGCTGACCGCCGGCCTGAGTCATAAACACCCCGATCGCGCAACACGAGACAAGGATCGTGCGCCACGCCGGAGAGGGGAAACCCATGAGTTGATTCTATCCCAGTTTTCGGAAATGCCGTGGCGTCCGGCGTCGCCGCTTCGCTGCGTCGTGAGCCATGCCGATAGAATTGACAAATATGGCAAATGACACTTACGCGCTGTTCGATACGACCGAAGGCAGCTTTAAAGTAAAGCTCTTTGAAGCGGAGGTACCGAAGACGGTACAGAACTTCGTCGATCTTGCAGAAGGCAAGAAAACGGGGAAGCCCTTCTACGACGGCATCATCTTCCATCGCGTGATTCCGGACTTCATGATCCAGGGTGGATGCCCCAAAGGCACAGGCACCGGCGGCCCCGGCTACCAATTCGCGGATGAGTTCCATCCTTCGCTGAAGCACTCGAAACCCGGCATCCTGTCGATGGCGAACTCCGGCCCGAACACCAACGGCAGCCAGTTCTTCGTCACCGTGGCGCCCACTCCGCATCTCAACAACCGGCACTCGGTCTTCGGTGAAGTGGTGGAAGGCTATGACGTCGTCGAGAAGATTTCGAAGGTGCCTCGCAACGCGCAGGACAGACCGAATAAAGAAGTCAAAATCAACTCGGTGAAAATCGAGCGGAGCTGATTTCTGATCGCGCTGTTCGGAGGCACGTTCGATCCGATCCACAATGCTCATGTCGAGATCGCGCGGGCGGCGGCGGACCGCTTCGATCTGGCGAAGGTTCTCTTCATTCCCGCCGCTAATCCTCCTCACAAGCCGGATGGGGCTGCGGCCCCTTACGACGATCGCGTCCGCATGGTGCAACTGGCCTGCGCGGCCGACCCGCGGTTCGAGGTGTCGCGCATTGAAGAAGGATCTGCCCGCAGCTATACGATTCTCACGATCGAAAAACTGACGGCGCTCGGAATCGGGCCGCTGAGTTTTCTCATCGGCGCCGATGCCTTCAAGGACATTCGATCGTGGTACCGGTGGAAGGATGTAGTGGCATCGGTGGAGTTCATCGTGGTCACCCGGCCAGGCGCGGTATGGGAAAGACCGCCGGGAGCTGTCGTGCATGAACTGGCCGGATTGCAGTTACCGGAATCGTCGTCGGATATTCGCAGCCAACTCACGCGTGGCGATGCGGCAGTGCCGGTTCCGGAATCGGTGCTGCGTTATATCCGCGAACATGGGCTGTACTTAGATCCCCGCGTACCATGAGTATCCGATTTCCGGAGAGTAAGAGCCCAGGCCTTCGCCAAGGTTCTTCAACGTGTCGGTCACGGTGATGTGAGAGAGATACTTCACGCTCTTGTAACCCAACTGCCGGGCGACGCGTAACCGGACCGGCGCACCATGCGGCGTTGGGAGATCCTTGCCGTTGAGGCCGTAAGCAAGCAGTGTTTGCGGATGCAGGGCATCCGGCATGTCGATGCTTTCCCATGACGGGTCGAAGGGAAAGAACACCACATACTTCGCGTTCGGATGAACACCGGCGAGATTCAGCACGTACGAAACGGGCACGCCTGTCCATTCCGCAATGAAGGACCATCCTTCTTCGCAAGCCTGGTTCGTGATCTGAGTGCGGGATGGAAGAGCCTTCAGTTGAGCAAGCGAAAGAGATAACGGGCGTGCGACCATCCCGCCAATATTCAGCTGCCACTGCGTGAAGCCGCCCGCGAGCAGGCGTTGATAAGTCGGATGCTCCGGAGGATCGCCGTTCACCGGGATGATCTTCGTGATTTCGCTGCGATTGAATTCCCGGGCGAGGGAATGGTGCGCCGTCAGCAGCCGCTGCGCGCCATAGGTAAGAGTCTCGCCGATGCCGTAGATTCCGCCATGATCGGGCGGGATGAGTCCGTAGCGATCGGCGATGCGCGTCGCAATCGCCAATCCGGACGCGCCCGCAGCAGCCGCGAGGCCAGTCGTGATCAGTTTGCGGCGAGTCATTGGGACTTGATCATGCCTCGCATATGAGTCGTGAAGCCGGTAAGAGAAACCATCGTGATGTGCACGAGCAGAAACAACACCAGAATATCGGCGGCAAAGAAATGGATCGTTCGTGCCGATTGCTGGCCACCGAGGACGGTCACGATCGCCGGGTAAGCCGATGTCAGCGCCGGAGACATCGCGAGTCCTGTCCAGACGGTCAGCGGCGCCAGCACAAGCGCCACAGCAAGATAGGTAAGGCGCTGGAGCGGGCTGTAGAACGCGCGGGAAAAGATTCCAGAACTGAGGTAAAGAAGTCCGTTGATGACGAAGACCCATGCTGCGAGAAAGTGTAGATAGCGGCCCCAGCCAGTCTGCCCGGTCAGTATGAACGGCAGAGGCAAGTCGAACAGAGAAGGCCCTCCGGCGACGCCGGTTTCACCCCAATAGAAACGCGGGTGGGCGAGGAGGATAGCTACACCGCTTACGAGCAGGGCCAGAAAAGCCAGCGTGTTGATCCAGTGCGTGAAGCGCACGATCGCCGAGTGCCGCGGAAGCATGCCGGTTGATTCTACTACGATGCGTGATACAACCGGATCATGCGTCTGCTCTCGGCCTTGCTGCTCTTCGCAGTTCCCGGGCTCTTCGCCCAGCAGCCCCTCACTTCCCTGCCCTACACGCCGGGCTTCGATCTCAAGGCGATGGATCGCTCAGCCCAGCCCTGCGATAACTTCTATCAGTATGCGTGCGGGACGTGGATCAAGGACAATCCCATCCCCGCCGATCAGCCGCGCTGGGATGTCTATGCGAAGCTCACTTACGAGAATCAGCTCTTTCTCTGGGGACTGCTGCTGCAGGCCGGGAACACGGCTTCGACGCGCACCGCCAACCAGCAGAAGATCGGCGATTTCTTCCACGCCTGCATGGATGAAGCTTCCGTCGAGAAGGCCGGGATCGCGCCTGTTGAAGGCATCCTCAGGCAAATCGACGGCTTGAAATCTTTGAACGATCTGCCGGCTTTTCTGGCCCAGCAACACCTCACGCTCTATACGACGAGCATGCTGTTTTCCTTTGGCTCGAATCAGGACTTCGCGAATTCATCCTCGATGATTGCCTTCGCCGATGCGGGCGGGCTTGGTCTGCCCGATCGCGATTACTACTCGAAGACCGACGCGAAATCCGTCGAGATACGCGAGAAATATGTTGCCCATGTCGCGCGTATGTTCGAGCTGCTGGGCGATGCTCCGGCGGTTGCCGCGGCCGAGCGCCGCCACTGTGATGCGCATTGAGACTGCGCTCGCCAATGCGTCGCTCACGCGCGTCGAGCAGCGCGATCCTTACAAGCTGTTCCACAAGATGTCCCGCGCGCAGCTGCAGGCGTTGACGCCGTCATTCCATTGGGATGCGTATTTCACCGCGCTCGGCATGCCTCCGACGCGCGAGATCAACGTGACCCAGCCCGCTTTCTATCGCGCGCTCGAAACTCAGCTGAAGACCGACTCACTCGCCGACCTGAAGACTTATCTGCGCTGGCACGTGATCCATGCCAAGGCTCGTTTTCTTTCGACTCCGTTTCGTCGAGGCCGATTTCGATTTCTTCAGCAAGAATCTGCGCGGCGTGCCCGCGATGCAGCCGCGCTGGAAACGCTGCGTGCAACTGGTGGATCATACGCTCGGCGAAGCTCTCGGCCAGGTGTTCGTGGAGAAGACGTTCACTCCGGAAACCAAAGCGCGCGCCGTCGCGATGACGAAGGAAATCGAAGCCGCCATGCAAAGCGAGATCGAGACTCTCACGTGGATGAGCCCCGCCACGAAGAAGCAGGCGCTTCTGAAGCTGCACGGCATCGCGAACAAGATCGGCTATCCGGACAAGTGGCGCGACTACAGTTCGGTCGATATCAAGCCCGACGATTACCTGGGCAACGTCGATCGCGCGGTGGCATTCGAATCGCGCCGGCAGCTCGCGAAGATCGGCAAGCCGGTCGATCGCACGGAGTGGAAGATGTCACCGCCTACGGTGAACGCCTACTACGATCCGCAGATGAACGACATCAATTTTCCCGCCGGCGTTCTGCAGCCGCCGCTGTTCGATCCGAAGATGGACGACGCGCCCAACTACGGCAACACCGGCGCGACCATCGGCCACGAACTGACGCACGGCTTCGACGACGAAGGCCGCCAGTTCGACGCCAAAGGCAATCTGCACGACTGGTGGACGAAGGCCGACGCGGCCGAATTCCAGAAGCGCGCCGATTGCGTGTCGGACGAATATTCGCAATTCACCGTGGTCGACGATATCAAGATCAACGGCAAGCTCACGATGGGCGAAGACGTGGCCGACCTCGGCGGCGACACTGCTCGCGTACATCGCGTGGAAGGCCGCGAACAAGGGCAAGGAGCTGAAGCCCATCGACGGCTTCACGCCCGATCAGCGCTTCTTCATCGGCATGGCGCAGTGGGCCTGCGGCAATGAGCGCCCGGAAAATCTGCGCGCCAATGCCATCACCGATCCGCATTCGCCGGATGAATACCGGATCAACGGCGTGGTGTCCAATATGCCGGAATTCCAGACGGCATTCTCCTGTAAGATCGGCCAGCCGATGGTGCGGGAGAAGGCTTGTAAGGTCTGGTAGGTTTCTCTTTTTCGTTCCTTTCGTTGCTTTGACTAAGAAATTTAGTTGGGGCGCCCCACTGCCCGGTAGACCGTCGGACCGCGGCCAGTTTGGTTTCCCGGCTGAAACCGGGGCCGCACCAATAACGGGAGCGCCTGCCGCCCATTGTTTGAGACTGATACCGCCATGGTCTGCGAGAACTTAGCGGGCAGCGACCAGAAACATCATGGGTACGTTCTGGTTCTCGATTGCACGGTAGCAGACGGTGTTGGAGATTCGTTCTATGGCCACGCCTAGATGGTTCGTAAGCTGCTGATCAGACAGGGTCAAAATTTATTTTCGACTTTTGTGATGGCGGATTTCCAAAATGCTACGATGCTGCCATGACAACGACCGTGACGCTCGATCCGGATGTCGAGGTCATGCCGCGTTCGACCATGCGTCAACGCGGCCTGACCTTCAAAGAGGTGCTGAACGAGGCGATTCGAACCGGATTATCCCGGCACAAGCCGCGTACCAAGGCGAAATTCCGCCAGAAAACTTTCTCTATGGGAAGCGAGCAACTCTTTCGATGGGATAAAGCGCTCGCCGGCGCAGACGCAATCGAAGACGACGACCTCGCGGGTAAGTTGTCTTCGCGCAAATGAAGCTACTCGACGCGAACATCCTCTTATACGCGGTCAACGTGGATGCTCGCTTCATAAAGCGGCGAAAAGCTGTATCGAGGAGGTCCTGTCTGAGCGCGAGACCGTGGCCTTTTCGTGGAATGTGATCCTGGCGTTCCTGCGGCTGTCAACGACCGACTCGCTTCGCGGTTCTGGAACGCTCACCTTGCCGCGATAGCCATCGAAAACGGCGCGGAACTTTGCTCGTGCGATGCGGATTTTGCACGATTCGCGGGGCTGAAGTGGAGAAATCCGCTGAAGCCCACGCACGTTAGATCCAAGTCGAAGTAATTTCCTAATTGTCCGTGGGTGCCTTCTGAGCGTGATCGATGACAATCACCTCCACAGGACCTTTTTTGGGTTCCAGCTTGATTCCGATGTCCGACTGCAGCGCCGAGAAGATGTTTTTGAGGGGCTCCCGTGCTTCGAGCCCGGCTGCCGCATCACTCGAAAGTGCCGGGACGGGGTCGCCCGCCTGGCGCGTTCAGTCCCTCGGGTGAGAATCTAAAGTTGAAATCGAATTTAGTTGCCAGTTCAGTTTCATCCCTTACGAGGACCCTGAACAGCCACTCCAACTGACTCCTCTGATTATTAGTACGCCGATCTGACCGCCGCGTTGTGCGGGGGCTCTTTTCCGGTCTGAAATGTCAGAAACGGGTGGCGCCGTAGGATCGCGCCCATCTGCAATTTGGATCATTTGGCGCTCAATTCCTCGCCTACACGGCATATCGGGATCTGTAGCTGTGAGAAAGCCATTTTGGGTCGCCCGGTTGCTGGCCGCTGCGGAGCGACAACCCCGTGTTCTTAACTTGCCACTTATAATCTCCTGGCGTGGGGCTTTAGTGTGATATAGCCCCAAGATTTCTCTTTAGCTTCGCTCTGCGGGCATCTTTTTTCCTTGCAACGCAGAAACCTCCGAACGACACTAACATAAGGCTACAACGGGGGCATTCAGCCCCTTGTTGGCAGGAGGCTGTTAAAAATGAAACCAAAGATGGACGATTTTGTTTCCAAGATCGTCACTGATGCCAAGAACCCACCACACACTCTTTTGCTGAAAGGCTATGTCGGAGCCTCATCAGAAGAGGGTCACATTCGCTTGTACCTCGACTCGGAATTAAGCGACTATGTTGAGATTCCGGAAGCCGCAATCCTCCATTCGCAGGAAATGCCCAAAGACAAATCGTCGATTGGGGGAAGTTATATCTGGATTCAGCGCAACGCTAAAGTCATCCACGGACCCGTTGTCAACGACCGCCCCAAAGCGAGCTTTCTCGAAGGCCGTATCATGGCCACGACGCAATCCTGCCCAGCGGAGCTCGCGGGACCGTTGGCGCTGACCATCAGCGGACCCGGCTGCAACACAATCATCGACGGCTGCACGGACGCCGGCCCGAAGTGCCCGACAAACACCATAAAGACATGCGGCGACCCGTGCACGAGCGTCGGACCCGCTTGCCCCACGAAGACTACGAGTTGCACGCAAAGCGGGCCGTCGTGTCCGACGAAACCCGGCAACCCGAGCTGTACTCAGAGCGGACCCGCATGCCCAACCAAGACAGGCAACGCGACCTGCGTCGACCCGGCGTGCACCTCGAATGGGCCGAACTGCCCGACCACTCCGCTCGCCACCTGCAGTGGCCCGAACTGTCCGACCACCCCGGAGGCAACTTGTTGCGGGCCGACCTGTTCAACTTTCCCGGCGACCACCTGCGGCGGGCCGAAATGCGTGACTGTAAGTCCAAACGTTACCTGCGTACCGACCGCATGCACGCAAACCGGGCCGAACTGCCAGACCTTGCCAGGCCAGGCGGGCTGTACGTCCAGCGGAATCCACTGCCCAACCGCAGCGGGCCACGCAACCTGTCCTGCGCCAACCTGTACAAACAGCGGCCCCCTTTGCCAGACCAAAAACGATCCGGCCTGCCCCTTCCCAACAGAAGCCGGCAAGACGTGCGTTCCACCCTGTCACCAGCCGTAGTGCTGCCAGCACACTAACAGGATCCGCTGCCATCCCCCGGGTGGCAGCGGATCTTAACCAAAAATAACCATGATCCTGACGACACGAAACCTGCCGACTTATTTGCTCTCCCGAGGCCTCATCTCACATGATTCTGTCGTCGACGGGGATTTGATGATCACGGACTCCTCCCACCGCAACCGGGCTTTTCGCGTTCGGCGCGGGGCCCAGCCGGGTTACTTTGTCAAACAGGTCAGGCAGTGGGACGCCGCTTCGATCAGCTACTGGGAGAGCGAGGTCGGTTGCTACCAAAGGCTGTCCGGCAACGCTATTCTTCCCTGGCATTACGCTACCGATTTCGAATCGCGTGTCCTCGTGCTTGATCTTCTTTCGGATAGTGAGACGCTGAGTGAGTACCACAGGCGCTTTGCTTCGGTTTCCGCCCTGGTGGGCCGCAAGCAAGGCTCTGTGCTGAGCGAACTGCATCGCACCACTCAAGGCGCAGAGGAACCTGGCAGGATTCCCTGGATTTTGTCCGTCCACGAAACTGATCCTGCATGGTTCGATTCACTAAGTCCTGCAAACGCCAGGCTTCTTCAAATCGTCCAGGGATATCCCGAATACTGCACGCTGTTAAGTGAATTGCGAAGGGAATGGCAGCCGTCGTGTTTAATTCATGGCGACGTAAAATGGGACAATTTCTTAATACGCAACGCGGAATCACCGAACCCACAGTTACACCTGGTGGACTGGGAGATGGCCGTGTTCGGCGATCCTCGTTGGGACGTTGGAGCTGTTCTTCAGGCGTATCTCAATTTCTGGATCTACTCAATGCCCTTTCATGAAACCACTCAGCCCAATGAGCTGGTGGTCCGCGCGCAGCGCCCGCTGGAGCAAATATGGCCCGCCATACACTGGTTCTGGAAAACTTACGCGGAAGAAATGGGGCTGGATAGCCAAGCCTCCCGCGCCATGCTGACCCTCTCCGCGCGTTATGCCGCCGGCCGCATGATTCAAAGTGCGTTCGAGATGATGAACACCTGGCAGCAAATGCCGCCCGCTGGCGCAGCCATGCTGCAAACCAGTTTTAATATACTGACCCGGCCCGCAGATGCCGTCAGAGATCTGTTGGGGTTCACCAGTGAGTAGCATCAGCCTGGATCTTGCTCCCATCCTGAGCGCCATACATTGGCACAGCAGCTCTTCATTTTCTTTTTCAGATGAGAAGTTCGAGTTTTCCTCCGAAGCTGACGCGCAACGCAAGTTAGGCGATCTGCTCTATGACCGTTGCTATACGCGCCGCATCAATGGCCCCCGGCCCCAACTCACCGCAAGCGGTCAAGCTTCAAGCCTGGTGGTTGATCTTCAATCCGCCAACGCCGCTCGCGCCCGCTGGCAGAAGGGCTGGCAGATTCGCACCGTTCATAGCTCGGGTTGGATTACAGCCGACCGCGACAGCCTGGAACGAACGTTTGCTCCAGGCGAATATGTGACCAAGGAAGGACCCGGCATGCCTTTGCGGACAGGAGGCAGCGCCGAAGTCTACTTTGCGGTGGAGTCGCTGCAGATGCAGCCCGGGTTTTACTTTGCTTTCGGCGAGACAGTGGTCAACGAATCCGACGAAGCCACTCTCCTCCGCTTCTATTGGCACCTGGAGCCGGGCGGCGCACGCTCCTTTGCTTCATTCCGTTTCCACTCTGCTGAATCGATTCCAGGTTCCCTACCGGTTCAAATGCCTCACAAACTCCGCCGCCTATGTGAGAGCCGATTGCGCCGTCGTGTTCATACCGCGCCGCTGGTACCAGATGGCTGCCCGGCTTCTGCGCGAGACTCGCCGCTCGATTGCCAGACATCTCCTCAGTGACGTTCCTCTGTTTGCGAAGCCCCTGGCAGACGGACTTGGGTTCGCCGAAGATCCAGGTGGAGGCCAAAGTTTCGGCATGCATCGTTGTGCCGCGCTGGCTCGGGCCATCTGCGGCGCTGCCGCCGATCAGGGCCCACTCTCAGTTGCCGAGGTTGAGAGGCGTCTCAGCGCTCAGGGCGTGTCACCTTCGTTGCCTCATCTCAATCCCGGATCGGTGGATATTTATGACTTTGCCGCGTGATCGCTTTCTCGAAACCGCGGCGCGCATCGGCGCCAGGATCTGTCGCGACGCTATTTGGGCCGGCGATCGCTGCAACTGGCTTGGCGATTCCATGGAAAAACTCGATGGAGCATGGAAAGTGGCCCATCGCGCGCTGACACCGGATCTGTATGGCGGGACCAGTGGCATCGCTCTCTTCCTCAACCGTCTGCACGCCTTCACGGGCGAAGAGATCCTCCGTGAGACCGCGGAAGGCGCAATTCGTCAAGCCTGCTCGCGAATTCCCTATTTCTCGCCCGTTGTGAAGCCAAGCCTTTATCTCGGGGTGACCGGAGTTGCTTATGCTCTTTCCGCCATGGGATGCGAAGATCAGGCCCGCCGTGCTCTAGACGACGTGAACAGGGTCGATCCTTCGAATGTTGCCGACCATTTCGGTTTGGATGTCATCGGAGGAATCGCCGGTGCGATTCCTCCGCTTCTGAGCCTGGGTGTCTCTCTCTCGGCGCCCGCCTGCATCGACCGGGCTTTCGCGTTCGGCGAAGACCTGCTGCACTGCGCGCGGAAAAGCGATTCAGGGTGGTCGTGGAATACCTTGCACGTAGCAGATCACCGCGCGAGCAGGATCTCACAGGCTTCTCTCATGGCTCCGCCGGCATCGCCTGGGCCTTCTCTGAGCTTTACTCGCATTTCCAGGACGCTCGTTTCCGCCACGCCGCCCAGGAAGCGCGCCGCTACGAGAACTCTCATTTCGATCCTCAACAGGCGAATTGGCCGGATTTCCGATATCTGTACGACCCCGATTCACCAACGAAGGGTCCGACTTATCCCGTTTCGTGGTGCCACGGCGCTCCTGGTGTTGGACTCGACCGTTTGCGGGCATATCAGATCTTTGGCGAACCATCACTGAGAGAGGAAGCCCGGATCGCCGTGCGCACTACAGAACCGCTTCTCAGGTACACGAAGGGCTCGAATTTTTCACTCTGCCACGGTATCGGCGGGAATGCCGACCTGTCGATCTACGCTGCGGAAGTTTTTGACGATCCGGCGTATATGTCTTTACCGGAGGGAGTCGGCGACCAGGGAATCGAAGAGATCGAGAGCCAGGATCTGCGCTGGCCCTGTGGCGTCACGGATGGCGATCAAACTCCCAGTTTGATGCTTGGCACCGCCGGCATTGGCTACTTCTATCTTCGCCTTTACGATCGGGGGAACACGCCGCCGGTTACCATTTTGCCTGTGCATGCGCACGCGCGAGCACAGACGCTCGCTGGGTAGAAGGCTATCCGGCCCGATTAACGCCGATGAAAATGGATTAGACGAAGGGGGATTCCTTGTTTTCGGCAGCCCTGGAACGGATTCACGTCGCTTTTTCGCAATTACCATGCGCCGCTCGGTTGAAGGCGCGGTGCAGCGTGACCAACCCCGCGCAGGCTGCCGATCCGGCTGAAAAGCATCCGGACGCGATCCTGCCCCACTATGACCCCACACAGGCTGAAGCCTGTGCTACCGTCCTGCTGGGCACTCCATCGCCGTGTTATCAGCAGGCCGTCACCGAGTAGACTTAATTCGAAATGAGATTTCGAATTGCGTGCGCGGCACTCCTGCTGGCCGCTCCTCTGGCGCTGCGTCCGGCGGCTGACGATTCCATTCGCGGATTTGACGCGGCCTCTCAGGCGCAGGAAATCGGCTGGGAACAGCAGGCGCGCGCGATTCCGGATGCCGCCCGCATCGGCGAATTCATCAAGCGCTATTCGAGTCAGCCGCACCTTGCCGGTACGCCGCAGTCAAAGCAAACAGCCGAGGGGATTCTGGCTGAACTGCGCAAGTTCGGACTCGAGGCCCAGATCGAACAGTTCGAAGCCGTGCTGCCGACACCGAAGACGCGCGTTGTCGAAATGACCGCGCCGTCCGGGAAAGCCGTGCGATTGAAGCTGGAGGAACCCGTGATCGCCGAGCGACAAGAACTCGGGCGACGCGGGGATGATTCCTACCTTCAACGCTTATTCCGGCGATGGCGATGTGACCGCGCCGCTGGTCTACGTCAACTATGGACTGCAGTCGGACTACGACGTTCTGAAGAGTTACGGGATCGACGTAAAGGGCAAGATCGTGATCGCGCGCTACGGGGCGAGCTTTCGCGGCATGAAGCCGAAGATCGCGCACGAGCACGGGGCGATCGGCTGCATCATCTATTCGGATCCGCGCGACGACGGGTACTTCATGGGCGATGTGTATCCGAACGGGCCGTGGCGGCCGGCGGGAGGCGTGCAGCGCGGCAGCGTGCTCGATCTGACGCTGTATCCGGGCGATCCGTTGTCGCCGGGATGGGCGTCGGAAGAGGGATCGAAGCGACTGCCTCTGAGCGAGGCGGCGACGATGATGCAGATTCCGGTGCTGCCGATTTCGTATGGCGATGCGCAGCAGTTGCTGGCGGGCCTGACCGGTCCGGTGGCTCCCGATGCGTGGCGCGGGGCGCTGCCGATCACCTATCATCTGGGGCCGGGCGCGGCGAATGTGCATTTGAAAATCGAAATGGACAACGCGACGCGCCCGCTCTATGACGTGATCGCGCGCATACCGGGCAGCGAGTTTCCGGATGAATGGGTGCTCGATGGCAACCATCACGACGCGTGGGTGCACGGGGCGAGCGATCCGCTGTCCGGCGCGGCGTCGCTCATGGAGACTGCGCGCACGCTGGCGGAGATGACGCGCAAGGGCTGGAAGCCGAAGCGGACGATTGTGCTCGCGTTCTGGGATGGGGAGGAGTTCGGACTGATCGGGTCGACCGAGTGGATGGAGAAGCACGCGGACGAACTGGATCAGAAGCTGGTGGCTTACATCAACGCCGATTCGACGGGCAAGGGAAGATTGGCGATCAGCGGATCGCATTCGCTCGAGGCGTTCATGCAGGAGGTGACGCGCGATGTGAACGATCCGGTGACCGGCAAGCCGCTTGCGGGACCGGCTGAGTTTCACATTGGCGCGCTGGGATCGGGCTCGGATTACACGCCGTTCCTGCAGCATCTGGGAATGGCGTCGCTCGATGTGCGGTTCGCGGCGAACGATGCTGGGATTTATCACTCCGATTACGACGATTTCAACTGGTTCAGCCATTTCTCCGACACCAACTTCGTCTATGGACGCACGCTTTCGCAGGTGCATTCGACGGCGGTGATGCGGTTCGCGGATGCGCCCGTGACGCCGTTCGAATTCGGGCGATTCGTCTCGACGATCCGGCGGTATGTGGAGGAAATTCAGGGGATACCCGCGCAGGGGCAGAAGCCTTATCTGGCAGGTGTGCGGACCGAAGTAACACGGCTGCAGGAGAGCGCGATGGCGTTCAACGATGCGCTGGCGCGGGCGCTGCCGAAGCTGGCGGCTTTGTCGACATCAGGGCCGCCGGAGAAGCTTGCGGCGCTGAACCGGATCTTGTTTCGCACGGAGCGGGCGCTTACGCTCGATCCGGGATTGCCGGGCCGTCCGTGGTATCGGCACCGCATCTATGCGCCGGGGCGCTACACAGGATATGATTCCAAGACACTGCCGGGAATCCGGGAGGCGGTGGAAGCGGGGAAGCCGGATGAGGCGCGGGAGCAGGCGGATCAGGTGGTGCAGGTTTTGCGCGCGCTGAACGATCAGTTGATCGAAGCGACCAGGCTAACTGGACAGCTCTAAGGGATGGTGAAAAAGGCTTCTTACCGCTCCTTTACAGTCGCGGCTCAGAACGACCGCGATAAACCCGGATAATTGCCAAGAGGCGAGCATGATTGCGACGCCGTGGGGCGATGTGGAAGTCGCCGATGCGCATGTGCATTATTTTTCGCCGGAGTTTTTTCGTTTTCAGGCGGAGCAGAAGGGTGTGAAGGAAGTCGGGTCGCTGGTGGGCTGGGACGTTCCGGCGACGTCGGAAGATCTGGCCGACCGATGGGTGGTCGAGATGAATCACCACGGTGTGGGGAGCGCCGTTCTCGTCGCGAGCGCGCCGGGAGATGTGGAATCGGTGGCGACGGCGGTGGAGAGGCATCCGGGACGTTTCCAATCCGTCGTCATGCTGAATCCGCTGCCGCCCGGCGCGGATATGCGTTGCTCGCGGGCGCTCGAAGAGGGCTTTGTGAAGGGCATCTTCCTGTTTCCGGCGATGCATAAGTATTCGATGCACGACACGCGAGTGCTCTCGCTGCTTTCGATTGTTTCGGGCTATCGCGGCACGGTGGTTTATGTGCACTTCGGGATGCTGAGCGTGGGTTTCCGCAAGAAGCTCGGGCTGCCTTCGCAGTTCGATATGCGGTACTCGAATCCGATCGATCTACACGCGATTGCATTGTCGTTTCCGCATGTGAATTTCGTGATTCCGCACTTCGGCGCGGGCTATTTTCGCGAGGCACTGATGGTGGCGGATCTGTGCCCGAATGTCTACCTCGATACTTCGAGCTCGAACAGGTGGATGCGATGCGAGCCAGGGGTGACGGATCTGGCCGGGGTGTTCCGGCGGGCACTGGATGTAGTGGGGCCGAAGCGTCTGCTGTTCGGCACGGACTCGTCGTGGTTCCCGCGCGGTTGGGTGCGGTCTGTGTTCGACGAGCAGGTAGTGGCGATGCGTGCGGCGAGTGTGGATGAGGAGACGGCGCGCGGGATTCTGGGTGGAAATCTGCGGGCTTTACTACGGGGATGACATGAGAGTTCTTGTTGCTATGGCGCTGTTGACGTGCACAGGATTGCACGCCGCGGAATCCGGGGAAGCTGTTTACGAGAAGTATTGCGCGCGGTGTCATGAACTGGGGAATCCACGGATTCCTACACGCGAGACGCTGCAGAAAATGCCGGCAACGCGCATTCTGCGGGCGTTGAATTATGGCGCGATGATCGCGATCGCGTACACGATGAACCTGGGGCAGCGGGAGGCGGTCGCTTCGTATTTGGGAACTCCGGGCGGAGATCCGGCGCCGTCGGCCGCGGCGTTCTGCAGTGACAAGGCGGTGCGGATTTCGGCCGATCCGAAAGGCGGGTGGAACGGCTGGAGTCCGGGCGCGGCGAATACACGCTTTCAATCCGCTGAGGCTGCGGGATTGACGCTGGAGGGCGTGCGCAATCTGAAGCTCAAGTGGGCGTACGCATTCGAAGGCGACATCACGGCGTTCGCGCAACCCACGATTCTCGATGGCAATCTGTTTGTGGGCAGCGCGGGCGGGGCGATCCACGATCTGGATGCGCGGACGGGCTGCACGCGATGGGTGTATCAGGCGACGGGGCCGGTGCGGTCTTCGATCCTCGCGGTGCGCGATGGCGATCGTTATGTTTTGCTGTTCGGCGATCAATCGGGATGGTTCTATGCGCTGAATGCGGCGAATGGCCAGTTGATCTGGAAGCAGAAGATGGACCCGCACGATGCGACGCGTCTCACGGGGTCGCCGGTGGCGTATCAGGGTACGGTTTATGTTCCGGTTTCGGGTTGGGAGGAGAATCGCGCTTCGGATCTCGACTATGAATGCTGCACGATGCGGGGCAGCGTGGTGGCGCTGCGCATTCACGATGGCGCGCGGGTGTGGAAGACGTATCTGGTGGAGCCGCCGAAGCTGATCGGGAAGAATGCGGCTGGACGGAAGCAGTATGGGCCTTCGGGAGTGGCGACATGGTCGGCGCCGACGCTCGATTTGAAGCGGGGCGTGCTCTATGTGACGACAGGCGACAACTATTCGGAGCCGGTGACGAAGATGAGCGACTCGGTGGTGGCTCTGCGGATGAAGACCGGCGGGATCGTTTGGTCGCGGCAGTTCACCGACAAGGATATTTTCAGCGGCGAGTGCCTCGCGACGGCGAGTTGCGGGCCGGATTTCGATTTCGGGTCATCCGCGATGCTGGTGAATGCGGGCGGCGCGGAGTCTTCTGGTGGCCGGGCAGAAATCAGGGATGGTTTATGCGATCGATCCGGATAAGCGCGGCGAGATCGTGTGGCAGCTGCGGGTGGGGAAAGGGAGCACGAACGGCGGCGTGCTGTGGGGCATGGCGGCGGACGGGCAGAATGTCTATGCCGCGACTTCGGATGTGAGCCGGAAGGCGCGTAAGACGAACGATCCGACGGACCTGCGGACGAACGATCTGGATCCGGCGGCGGGCGGCGGGTTGACGGCGATCCGGATTGCGGATGGCGGCAAGGTGTGGTTTGCGCCGGGGCATCCGTGCGATCCGCCGAAGGCTGGTTGCAGTCCGGCGCAGCCCGCGGCGGTTACGGCGATTCCCGGCGTGGTGTTTTCAGGTTCGGTGGATGGGCATATGCGCGGTTATGCGGCGGAGGATGGGCGGATTCTGTGGGATTTCGATACGGCCCGCGATTTCGCAGACGGTCAATGGCGTGAGCGGGCACGGCGGGTCGATCGATGGCCCGGGCGCGGTGGTGGTGGACGGAATGGTTTATGTTAATTCGGGATATTCGCGGCAGAGCGGAATGCCGGGGAATGTTCTGCTGGCCTTCGCGCCGTGAGGGCTTCTTACCGCTCCTTTACACTGTTTGAATGCGTAGGTAGAGGGGAGTTCGGGATCCTCCACAATCGAGGGAGGAGCCCGAAGGTTCCTCAAACCCGATTGTGGAGAAACTACCTATGCGAGTTTATTTTGTCGGACTGGACGTACATAAGCAACTGATCGCCTTCTGCGTTAAGACAGCAGAGGGTGCAATCGTGAAGGAGGGCAGCATTCCGGCCACGCGAACGGCGCTGAACGAATGGGTAAAGACGCTGCCGGGGCCATGGCATGGCGCGATGGAAGCGACCATATTCAGCCACTGGATTTACGAGCATCTGAAGCCGCATGCCGCAAAGCTCGAGATGGGGCACGCGGCGCGCATGAAAGCAATCTGCGCGGGGAAGAAAAAGAGCGACAAGATCGATGCGCGCACCATTGCGGACCTGCTGCGGTGCAACCTGTTTCCGTCCTGTTTCGTAATTTCGCCGGAATTGGGCGCGTTGCGGCAGCAGTTGCGATTCCGGCGCCTGCTGGTAGAAACGCATGAAGCTGTTCCGCTACGCTTACAGTCGCGGCTCGGTAACGAGGTTGCGTCTTCGCTTGACATTTACCTACCATGAATGTCGCGGCTAGAAGGAGTACTTCAGCGCTAACTGCATGATGCGCGGATCGAGCGCGCTGGTGATGGTGCCGAAGGTGGTCGAGCCATAGCTCGTGCTGACACCCGATCCACCAGCCGCCAGGCCCGCGGCGCCAGCCGCCTGGGGGATACCGGCGCGGAAGCTGTTGGTCAGGTTAAACGCTTCCACGCGGAACTCGATTTTGTGATTCTCGTGCAGGGTGAACTCCTTGGCGATCGCCAGATCGATCTGCCAGTTGGCCGGTCCGGGAATGTTGTTCTTGCCCAGATTGCCAAAGGTCCCCAGCGTGGGGCTGGAGAAGGCAGCCGGATTAATCCAGCAACTCGGAGTCGGCGTGCTGCAGAGCGGGTTTGCCAGTATCTGGTTCGGCCGTTCGACGGTCGCTCCGGTCAGCGCGACATCGGTGGGGAAGGTCACGGTGAGCCAGTAGGCGGACGTTGCGTGGTAGAGCCCGGTGATCACCCAGTCCGACATCAGCCTGGTGGCCCAGGCGCTGCCGAGCCGCGGAGTGTGATACACGACGCTCGAATTGAAGATAAACCGGCGGTCGGCCGAGAACGTTCCACCGATTTCGTTGGACTGGCAGTTGCTTCGATCCAGGCGGCGGTTGCCGGGGTTGACATATCCGGCGCCCGCATTCCCCGTGGCGTCGCCGATGTTCAGGTCTCCGATGCAGTGCGACCAGGTGAAGTTGGCCTGAATGGCAAGGCCCTTGCTTATGCGCTTCTGTACGCCGAGGAGCGCGCCGTTATAGCTGGAGGTGCCTCCGTCGTCGAACAAGTCCACATACCCGAAGGCTGGCGTGCCGTTAGCCTGAAGAGTACCCGGGTAGTTGGCGAGCACAAAGGCGCGGCGATAGTTCTGGTTCGCCGTGGTGGAGCAGGCGCCGGGGACCGCGAGACCATACTGGCCGGCAGCGCAATTTCCGGAAATATAGACGGCCGGATTCAGCTGGTAGGAATCCCAGAGGTGAGCGGATTCGCTTCCAATGTACTGGGCAGACACCAGCCAGTCTTTACCGAACTGGTGCTGGAGGGTGAGGTTCCACTGATTGACCGCAGTGGTCTTCATGTTGGGCTGCAAAGCGATATAGATTCCGCCCGCGGCAAACGGCGAATTCTTGCCCGGCGTGTAGGGGAAGATGTTGCCGCCGGGATTGCTGAGGTAGGGATTGCTGAAGCCATCGAGGCCGCCCGACCAGATCTCGGTGCCACCGTAGGGCGGTGCGTCGGCCGCGTTAACCATTAACTCGCCGCTGTTGTAGTCGTAGGCGATTCCCCAGGACGCGCGGACAACGGTCTTGCCGTCGCCTTTGGGGTCCCAGGCGACTGCCACGCGCGGGGCGAAGAGGGCCCACTCATCGTTCTCGCCCTTCTTGCCGTTAAAACCGGGATCGCCGGGGAAGGTGAGGCCGGGAGGCGCATTGACAAACTGCGAGGTTTTGGTCCCGGCAGCCAGGGCCGCCACGCTGAAGTCGTAGACCGAACCGGAAATGTTTGTTGGCGCGAGGAACGGTTCCCAGCGCAAGCCGGCGTTCACGGTGAAATGGGGAGACACCTTCCACGTGTCCTGGATATAAGCGTTCACGAACCACTTTTCGAGATTCAGATTGTTGGGCAGAGAAAGCGAGTTCGAATTGAATTCACCGAGCAGGAAGGAGGCCATATTGGGGAAGGCCCAGTTGGTTTGAGAATAGACGTTCCCGTCGAAGAGCATCTTCGAAACCTCTCCACCCACGCCGAAGTTGAGCTGATGACTGCCTTTGACCCAGCTGATGTCGTCGTTCATCTGAATCGGGGTGGTGTGAGAGACTGCCTGCCCGCCTGTGCCGGGACCGACACTGAAACCATTAGTGACGGTGAAACCGCTCTGGTGAGGAACGTATCCGCAATAGAGATTCTGGACGCCCAGGTCGCAGGCGGAGACGTAGTCGAGGTCATAACGGTGTATACCGATCCGATCGACGCTGGCGCGGAACTGATTCACCAGTGTGGGGCTGATCAGATAGGTATCGCCGAAGGCCCAGCCCTGGTCGGCATCGTTCAACGCGCCAGCGGTGCTGGTGAGGAGGTTGTTCGGCGAGAAGGTCTGGGCAGGCGGCCGGAAGTAGTGATCGCGGATGTAGCGGCCGAAGAGGGAGTTCTTCTGGCTGGTCTGGTAATCTCCGCGCCCGACAATCTGATCTTCATCCACCTGCGTAATGGTGCTGTAAGAGGTGTTGCCACAGGGGTTCGAGGTGGTGGGAGGCGGCAGCTTCACCGCCAGGTTGTGGGCCGCAGGATCCAGGATCGACTGGGGAAACATACTGGTGCCGGGAATAAACAGAGCCTTGACCGCCGCCGAGAGACCGGTGACATCCGCGGGGCAGGCGCTGAAATCTCCCGCGATCATGGCGGTTGTCGGGACAAAAGTGGCGGCCGTGTTCGCGGCGGGATCCTGACGGACTCTGGTGCCCTGATAACCGAAGAAGAAGAACAGTTTGTCTTTCTTGATGGGACCGCCGAAGACGCCGCCAAACTGATTTCGCTTGAGGGTATCGCGCGTGGGCTGCAAGGCGTTGCGCGCGTTCAGATCGCCGTTGCGGAAGAAGTCGAACGCGTCGCCATGGTAGGCGTTGCTGCCGGATCGCGTCACGCCCGTGATGGTGCCCCCGGCGTGGATGCCGTTCGATGCGGTGAGCGTGCTGGTTTCGACCTTGAACTCCTGCAGGGCATCCGGAAACGGAAGAGGCATGTTGGCCAGATCCCACGGGTTGTTGAATACGCTGCCATCGAGGTAGAACGCGACGCCGAAGGCTTGCCCTCCCGCGATCACGAACTGCTGCGTGTTGGGGAAGCCGCCGTTGCCGGCTGAACCCTGCGGAATTACGGCGCCGGTCAATTGAATGAGGTCCGTGGCAACACGGCCGTTAAGAGGCAGTTCCAGAATGCGCTGATTCTCTATCACGGTGCCGACGCCTGTGGCCTGAGTTTCCACCAGCGCCGCATTCGCCTCAACCGATACCTGTTCGCTGACGTTACCGACTTTGAGGGTTACGTTGACGGTCGGGTTGCTGACAACCTGCAGGACGATTCCCGTCTGCACGGCGGTGGCGAAACCCTGCTTGCTGACGTCGACGCGATAAGGTCCGACCGGAAGATCGGGCACGGCGTAGGTGCCATCCGCGGCGGATTCAACGGTGCGCACGAGGGCGGTATCGGTGTTGGTTACTTTGACCGACGCGCCCGGAACCGCCGCCGCCTGAGGCATCCAGAACCGTTCCGTTGATCTGCGACCGCCCCTGGGCGAACAGATTGATACTGAAGACAATTCCCGTAAGCGCTACGACTAGCGTCCTCATACCGACACCCCCTAGCCGGGGAACATTATCAGAGTTAAAAATGCGTGTCAAGCCAGGGCAGCGACTGATAAAATGAAAATTCCCATGTCAGGAACAGACGAGAATTTTTACCGCATCCAGAAGCTGCCTCCCTATGTTTTTGCCGTCATCAACGAGATGAAGGCAAAGGCACGGGCAGCACAGCTGGATGTGGTTGATCTCGGGATGGGCAATCCGGATGGCGCCACGCCGCAGATCGTGGTGGACAAGCTGGTGGAAGCGGCGCGTCATCCGAAGAATCACCGCTATTCGGTTTCGCGCGGGATTCAGCATCTGCGCGAAGAGATCGTGAAGCGCTATAAGCGGCGGCACGGCGTGGATCTCGATCCGAATACGGAAGCCATCGTCACGATGGGCGCGAAGGATGCGCTGGCGCACCTGATGTTCGCGACGATCGGACCGGGCGATATCGTGGTGTCGCCGAATCCGGCGTATCCGATTCATCAGTACGGCGTGATCATGTCCGAAGGGCATGCGTGCATGCTGCCGATGCCGAATGCGGAGACGTTTCTGGGGCGGCTGCAGGAGTTGTACCGGGAATCGCCGAAGCCGCCGAAGATGCTGCTGATTTCGTTTCCGCACAATCCGACGACCACGTGCGTGGACCTGCCGTTCCTTACTGAGATCGTGAATCTGGCGAAGGCGCACGGGACTTTGATCGTGCACGATTTCGCGTATGCGGATCTGGGTTTCGACGGATATATGCCGCCGAGCATTCTCGAAGTTCCGGGCGCGAAGGATGTGGCGGTCGAGATCTTCTCGATGTCGAAGAGCTTCAACATGGCCGGGTGGAGAGTGGGATTCTGCCTGGGCAATGCGAAGATGATTGCGGCTCTGGCGCGCATCAAGAGCTATCTGGATTACGGCGTGTTTCAGCCGATTCAGATTGCGGCGATCGTGGCGTTGCGTGAGTGCGAGGGCGAGTCGGTCAAGATCTGCGAGATGTATAAGAAGCGGCGGGATGTTCTGGTGGAAGGGCTTTGCCGCGCAGGATGGCCGGTGCAGTCGCCGCGCGGGTCGATGTTCCTTTGGGCTCCGGTGCCGGAGCGGTATCAGGACCTGGGTTCGCTTGAGTTTTCGAAACTCATGATGGAGAAGGCGCTGGTGGCGGTTTCGCCCGGAGTGGGATTCGGACCGATGGGCGAAGGGTTCGTGCGGTTCGCGTTGATTGAGAATGAGCACCGGACGCGCCAGGCGACGCGGTCGATCGCGCACTTTCTGCGAAAAGAGTAAAGCAGATTCGCGTTACTACACTCCGCTCCCTCGCGGTCGCGGCTCGGAAATGAGGTGTTACCGAACCGCGATCGCGAGGGAGCCGTTTCAGCTACTCGATTTCGAGCGTCACGGTGACCGGGACGGATTTAGGCGCGAAGCACATGCGGTCGTTGCACGCCTGATACTTCAGCGTTCCGTTTTGCGCGGCGGCTCCGTTGGCGGCGTTCGCGGGCACCTTGAATTTCGTCGAGAGGCTGAATTCGCCGGTCACCACCGAGAGCGGCTTCGCCGAGAACGGGTACTTTTCCAGCGTGCCTTTCGGATAGGTGATGCCATCCACCTGGAGCGGCCCGCCGGTCCATTTCAGCGTCAGGGGAATCAGGTATTCGTCGGTCGGCGTATTGCTGTTGGCGTGAAAACCCGGCGGCAATACCGCGCGGAGCGTGACCGCTGCAACCGATCCCTTCTTCACCTTCAGGGTGGGCACGGGCGCGACAGTGAGATTGGGGCTAGTCTGCGCTGCCAGCGTTAACGCGATCAGGAAGCCCGGCAGGAGCCTGTAACAGTTTTTCAATTGCATCTTCGAAATCCTTCCGGCTGGCGAGACCTACGTGAACGGCGGCAATCCGGCCGGACCGATCGATGACGAACGTCGTGGGCAGCGCTTCGAGGCCGCCGTAGAGATCGCCCGTGGTGTCATCGCCGAGCACAATACGATAGTTGACTTTCTTCTCGCGGACGAAGGGATTGATCGATTTCCAACCGTCGTCGTCCATCGAAACTCCGACCACTTCGAAGCCGCGGTCTTTGTACTTGCGCTGGAATTCGGTGAACCAGGGAATTTCAATCACGCAGGGGCCGCACCAGGTGGCCCAGAAATCGAGCAGCACGACCTTGCCTTTGTAATCGGCGAGGTGGACCAGCTTGCCGTTCGCGTCTTTCAGAGAGAAATCGGGCGCGTGTTTCCGCTGGCCGTCTTCCTTGACGACGGCTCTGGCGGGTTGCGTGGGGGAGCACGCGACCAGGCCGAGGAGCGCGGCCACGCCGGCGATCGCGATGAAACGCAGATTTGACTGCAGTTTGTTCACCATCTCGATTATATGGCAAACGTCTGGCTGGGGAAGGTTTGGGAGAACCAGGCGGTGCGGGCGCGGAGTCGCGTGGGTGACAGAGTGACTTCGGAGCGGTCCGGGTTCGCGGCGAAAACAAAGGCGGCGGTGTCGCAGAAGCTTTCGCAGCAGTATTCGCGCCAGAAGCGCGTGCGGCCGGCAACATCGCGCGGGGAGAGTTTTTTCTTTCGCCATTCGGCCGACCATCCGGCTTCGCCGCGTGCATGCGTTTGCCATTCGGACTTGAGGAGCGCCTCCCATGCCGCGCGGCGCGGGTTACCGAGGCGAACCCAGACGAAGTGAAAATATTCGTGGAGCAGAATGCGGCGGTGCTGCCGCGGCTTCTTTTTCGATTCGGGATCGAGGATGATCTCGCGGCGGCGGATGAAGGTGGCGGCGTGGGCGGGATTACCGGCGGTGTCCCGGAGGTTGGCCCGATAGCGGATCCTGATGGGATCGCCGTCGAAGAGGCTTTCGTGCAACACCAACTTACAATAACTGCATGGATCTCGCGGCGCTGCTGACGGAACAGGCAAACCCGGCGTCGGCGCACATCGACAAGCTTTCGACCGCGGAAATGCTGTCGGTGATGAACGATGAAGACCGCAAGGTGGCGGAGTCGGTGAAGCTCGAGATTCCTCACATCGCGGAGGCTGTGGACGGCATTGTGGAGGCTTTCCGAAAGGGCGGGCGGCTGTTCTACATCGGGGCCGGAACGAGCGGGCGGCTTGGTGTGCTGGACGCCGCGGAGTGTCCGCCGACGTTCAACGTGAGCGCGGAGCTGGTGCAGGGCATCATTGCAGGTGGCGAGGCGGCGCTTTCGCGCGCGACGGAGACTACGGAAGACGACCCGGCGATCGGCGTGCGCGATTTGACGGCGCGCGGGTTTCGGAAGGGCGATGTGCTGTGCGGGATCGCGGCGAGCGGGCGAACGCCCTACGTGCTCGGGGCAATCGAAGAGGCGAATCGGTTGGGCGCGCTGACGATCGGCATCAGTTGCACGCCGGATTCGGAACTGGCGCGGCTGGCGAAGATCGCAATCACTCCTCTGCCGGGGCCCGAGATTATCGCGGGATCGACCAGATTGAAAGCGGGCACGGCGACCAAGCTTGTCCTCAACATGCTCACGACGGGCGCGTTCATCCGCATGGGATATGTGTGGGGCAATCTGATGGTGAACGTGCAGCCGAAGAATTCGAAGCTGCGGGACCGGTCGAAGCGAATCATTGCCGAGGCCGCGGGAGTGTCGTACGAAGAGGCGGGTCGTATGCTGACGGCAGCGGGTGATAACGTTCGCGATGCGATAGCGGCTCGGGGAAAGACCCGGGAAAAGACCAAAACCAATGGATAAATTTGTCATCGAGGGCGGCGCGGCGCTTAACGGCACGATTGCCACGAACGGTTCCAAGAATTCCGCGCTGCCCGCTTTGGCCGCCGCGCTACTGACGGCTGACACCGTGGTGCTGGAGCGCATTCCGCGCGTGCGGGATATCCGGACCATGGAGCGGCTGCTGGTCGATATCGGCTCGGAGATCGAGGTCGATGGCGAGCGCGTCACGCTCAACACGAAGAAGATCGTTTCGCCGGAAGCGCCGTATGAGCTGGTGAAGACGATGCGGGCGTCGAGCCTGGTGCTGGGACCGCTGGTGGCGCGGGCGGGGCGTGCGCGTGTCTCGATGCCGGGCGGATGCGCGATCGGCGCGCGTCCGATCAATTTTCATCTCGCGGGGCTGGAGCATCTGGGCGCGAAGATTTCGCAGGAGCACGGTTACATCGAGGCGGTCGCTCCGGATGGTTTGAAGGGCGCGCAGGTGGTGTTCGACCGGATCACGGTGACCGGGACGGAAGACATCCTGATGGCGGCCGTGCTGGCGGATGGCGAAACCGTGATCGAGAACGCCGCGCGCGAGCCGGAGGTGGTGGATCTGGCCCATCTGCTGCGCAAGATGGGTGCGCAGATCGAAGGCGAGGGGACGAGCGTGATCCGTGTGCAGGGCGTTTCGTCGCTGCATGGAGCCACGCATGAGATCATTGCCGATCGGATTGAAGCGGGCACGTTCGTGATTGCGGGCGCGATGACGAGAGGCGAGTTGAAGGTCACGGGCTGCAGGCCCGACCATCTGACCGCGCTGACGGCGAAGCTGACCGAAGCGGGCGTTTGCGTCTGGCAGGCTGACGACACGACGCTCGCGGTGGCGCCGGAAGGTCCGTTGCAGCCCGCGGATATGATCACGGAGGAATATCCGGCGTTCCCGACCGATCTGCAGGCGCAGTACATGGCGCTGATGACGCAGGCCGAGGGGATTTCGATCGTGACGGAGACGATCTTCGAGAACCGTTTCATGCATGCGCAGGAACTGATGCGCATGGGCGCGAATATCCGGCTGGACGGGCGGCAGGCGATCATTGCGGGTCGCAGCCGGTTGACGGGCGCGGGCGTGATTGCGTCGGATCTGCGGGCGAGCGCGTCGCTGGTGCTGGCGGCGCTGGTGGCGAAGGGTGAGACCGTGATCGACCGCGTTTATCACATCGATCGCGGGTACGAGAAGATCGAGGCGAAGCTGTCCGGCGTGGGCGCGAAAATCAGGCGGGTGGAGTAAGAGCTATGGTGCATAACGAGGGGTTTTTGAAACTGGTGAATGACGCGAAGTCACGGGTGCGCGAGACCAATATCGAGGGCTATAAGGGGATGCGGGCGCGCGGCGAGAAACACGTGCTGGTCGATGTGCGCGAAGATCATGAGTTCAACGCGGGCCATGTGAAAGGCGCCGTGCATATGAGCAAGGGCACGATCGAGCGCGATATCGAGGCGAAGGTTCCGGATAAGGAGACGACGCTTGTGCTCTATTGCGGCGGCGGCTTCCGGTCGGCGCTGGTTGCGGACAATTTGCAGAAGATGGGGTATAAGAAGCCGGTTTCGCTCGATGGCGGATGGCGGGCGTTAAAGGAATCGGGGTTGGAGTTGGAGTAAGACCGTGTTTTAACTCGCCTTAGTCAAAATGGAGCGACCAACACCGAATCGCAGTAGCGCGGATTACGCTGCGAGTAGGTGAAACCTGCGGCGCAGAGCCGCATACGAAAGGAGTTGGTCGCACATGTCTAAATTACGCTTTGTGGGATTGGATGTCCACGCCGACACCATTGCTGTGGCGGTGGCAGAGGAGTCAGGAGAGGTTCGCAGTCTGGGCATCATTCCGAACCGCCCGGAATCGGTACGGAAGATGATCAGCAAGCTCGGGCCGGTGGGTAAGCTGAGATGCTGCTACGAGGGAGGGCCGACAGGATACGTTCTGTACTGGCAACTGACGCAGTCGGGAGTGGCCTGCGAGGTAATTGCTCCGTCTTTGGTGCCGACAAAGAGCGGAGACAGGGTCAAGACCGACCGCCGGGACGCCGAGAAACTCGCGCGTTGTCACCGAGCCGGAGAACTGACCGCGGTGTGGGTTCCCGACGCAGCCCACGAAGCGTTGCGCGATTTGGTTCGCGCCCGCGAAGCGGCGAAGAAAGACCAGTTGCGGCATCGCCATCGGCTGGGAAAGTTTCTGCTGCGCCATGGCCAGCGGCCGACGGGTGCGGGAGAGCCATGGACGAAGAAGTATCTCAACTGGATCCGGATTCATGCCCGTTTCGAGGAGCCGGCACTGGAAGCCACGCTGGCGCATTACCTCGGTGAGGTGGAGCATGCGTCGGAACGGATCGTGAAGCTGGAACAGGCTATCGACGAGGCGGTCGCAAAGGCGCCTGCGGAAGTTCGCGCAGTCATCGAGGCGCTGCAGGCTTTACGCGGAGTGGCGCAGACTACCGCGGCGACGGTGGTCTGCGAACTGGGCAGTCTGTCGCGTTTCGAGAGTCCGCGCCAACTGATGGGCTACAGCGGACTGGTGCCGCGAGAGTATTCCAGCGGCAACCGAACCCAGCGCGGCGCCATCACCAAAAGCGGTAATGCGCATTTGCGCCGGGTTCTGGTGGAGTCGGTCTGGGCGTACCGGCATCGGCCCAATGTGCAGGGCCGGGTGTTGAGAAGACAGAAAGCGCTGGCGCTCACGGACGAGGTGAGAGAGATGGCCTGGAAGGCACAGCAACGCCTCTACAAGAGATATGTGGCGCTGACCGCTCGCGGAAAGACCAGTGGTCAGGCCATGACGGCGCTTGCCCGTGAACTGCTGGGCTTTCTCTGGGCGATCGCGGTTCCTACCGAAAAGCAGTTCCGTTTGCCGAAAGCGGCTTAAGAAGTGAGTTCTTTCCGGACAGCAGTGTCGATGACAGCCGAGGGCCCACGAAAAGGAGAACCCTCGACGAAAACTATGCGGTACGGTCTTCGGATCCAACCCGCGCCCTTAGTCCGAGGCAGCTCCCGACGGATCATGTCACTGCGGTTTCGACCCGCGCATATCAGTGTGATCAATCGTCGCGCTTGCTACTCGGTTGTTATCGGCACTCCTGTCCGGAAGTTTTTCCTTTCGCTTCCGACGCTCAGCATACGTGGAGAACGCAGTCCGTCAAGGATTCACGTTGTCGCGCTTCGCGCGTCCTTGACGGCCTGCGTTCTCGAATAGCCAAAATACTCGAATGCACTGATGGGCCGTGGTTTACTACGATGGAGTTTGAAGCCAAATATCTCCAGCGTCGCCCGTCTTCTGACCTTCGTGACGGGTCTCGTCAACCAGGAACTGCTCCTGAAGAATGAGTACCTGTTGGTCGAGAACCGCATCCTGAAAGCCCATCTGCAGCCAGGCCTCCGGCTGTCCCGTCCAGAGCGAACCACGCTCGCAGAAATCGGCAAACGGCTGGGCCGGAAACTGCTGCAGCAAGTCGCCAGCGTCGCCAACCCTGACACGATTCTCGGCTGGTATCGGCAGCTGGTCGCCGCGAAGTTCGACGGCTCCAGACAGCGTCGGCTGCCCGGCCGGCCGCGGATCGCCGCGGAGATCGAGCATCTGGTGGTTCGGCTGGCGCGAGAGAATTCCGGCTGGGGCTATGACCGGATCGTGGGAGCGTTAGCCAATCTGGGGCATACGGTGAGCGATCAGACGGTCGGCAACATCCTGCGCCGCCACGGCATCGCGCCGGCGCGAGAGCGGAAACACACCACAACCTGGAGCCAGTTCATTCGCAGTCACATGGCCGTGCTCGCGGGAACGGATTTCTTCACCGTAGAGGTGCTGACGTGGCGTGGGTTGGTGACTTACTATGTACTTTTCTTTCTCCATCTGGAGACCCGACGGGTGACCATCGCAGGCATCACCGACCAGCCGGAGGAGGGTTGGATGCAGCAGATGGCACGGAATGCGACCTTGGAAGGAGAGGGGTGGCTGAGTCTGCGCAAGATTCGCTATTTGTTGCACGACCGAGACACCAAATTCTGCGCCTCGTTTCGGGAGACGCTGGCAGCTGGAGGCGTGAAGAGCCTGCGGCTTCCTGCGCGGAGTCCGAACCTGAATTCGTATGCGGAGCGCTGGGTACGGACGGTGAAAGAAGAGTGCCTGTCGAAGCTGATTCTGTTCGGGGAAGGTTCGATAAGGCGGGCACTGCGCGAATTCGAAGTGCACTATCACGGAGAACGCAACCACCAAGGCAAGGGCAACGTTCTGTTATTCCCATGTGGCGAGATGCCGACGACGAAGCGAGGGCCATCGATCCGCTGTCATGAACGCCTCGGCGGTCTTCTCAAGTACTACCACCGAAAGGCCGCATGAGTTTTTTGGCTATACGGGTTGGACGCGTCCACGCTAAGGTCGAACTTCAATTTTTCCGTGATCCGGAAGATCCGGCCAGCGGTCAGGTTTTCTTCCTTGAACCAGAACCCGCGAACCCAGCTCAGGTTGTTATTTAGGTTGCCGAAGTTGAACCCCGTGCTGGTTGTAAACGCCGCCGAATTCAGGAACTTGCTGGAAGGAGTGAAATCGCCCGGATTGGTAACCAGATACGGAGACACGCCCTGGACCGCGTTGCCCCACTGAGAGTAACCGATCGCGCCCATGCTGCCTGCTGCGGCGGTGATCGTCAAGGGCAAGCCGGAGCTGTACTTCACGAATCCATTGATCTTCCAGCCGGACACCACAGCGTTTACCATTCTTGAGCTGGAGCCTAGCAATTGCTTACCTCGTCCGAAGGGGAGTTCGTAAGCCCAGCTGAAGCTGAAGGAAGCCGCCGCATTCGGGTCGAGTTGCCAGAACCTTGCACCGGGGTATTGGTCGTTGGCCAGCGAGAAGCTCTTTGCCCAGGTGAAATATCCGAATAAGGTCAACCCGTTCGAGAAGCGCTTGTTCCCCTTGATCTGCAGAGAGTTGTACTTCTGCTGACCGGAGGCTTCGCCCGGGCTGGTTGTGACTGACGTGTACTGCGGATACGGCCGCAACGACTGGTACACGGTATTCGCGCCAAGCTGATTCACAAAGCTGGGATAGGGGGAGGTAAACCCGGCTGCTGCCGCTGCTGGCGAAGTAATCGGCGACAACAGAACCGACGAATACTGAAGGTCAGAGATGGGCAGGATATCGTAGTTAGCGGTGTAGCTCAGGTGCGTGCTTCGGCTGCCCAGGTAAACTACTTCCACGGAAGTGTCGCGAGCCAACTGACGCTGAATCGAGAAATTATAGTTTATCGTTTGCGGCAATCTCGTTACGTTTGCCGGAGTGTAAAAAATTGGCTGCCCGTTAAGGAACGACGGATCGGTCAAAGGCGGCCGCGCGAAATTCTGCGGGAAGGTGCCCGAGTTGACGTAATACAGAGGCGTGAATCCATCCGGCGAGCTGAAGCTCGGCGACGCACTGAACCCGGCGGTGAGAGCGGGCCCGGTGTTATATTGCTCCGAAGCGCTGGAGTAGTAAATCCCGCTCGACGCGCGGATGACCGTCTTCGGGTTCATTTGATAGGCGAAGCCCAGACGAGGGCCGAAGCCGTTTTTCCAATTGGTAGAGAAAAATGGCCCGGGAAGACCCGCCTGGCCGGCAAACGCGAGAGCACCTGATCTTCCGCCCGCCCCAGGATTCGCAATGTTGGGCTCGAAGCTGGACATCTTGTTCTGCACTTCCGAAAAGGCCGGATTATAGTCCCACCGGAGTCCATAGGAAACAGTGAACTTCTGCGTGACATGCCATTCATCCTGCGCAAACAGGCCCAATCGGATGTCCCGCAGCCCGGTTTCAACAGGGATGCTCGCCGCCGCCGAACTCACAGCGCCCAACAGGAAACTTGCAATGGAGCTGCCTGCCGTTCCCTGAAGCGGTGTATTCGGCTGGCTGGTCATAGCGTTGGAGAAGGTGAAGGCCCCTGAGATGTTGCCGAGTTGAAGATTGTTCATTTGGTCGCGGTCGATCTCTGCTCCAAACTTCATCGTGTGCTTTCCACGAGTCCAGGTCAGGTTCTCCACAACCGTGTAGTCCATCGCATTGAATACCGGGTCATAGCCGCGACCAAACGAAGCCGGCGACGCAGTTCCACCGGCGAAGGTCAAAGCCGGAAACGTTCCGTTGTCCTGGGGGATTCCCGTTATTCCCAGCTTGGTATCCCACCCTTGGCCCCTGGTTCCATTAGGCGCGGCGTTATGCTCAAAATCGCCGCCCAGCGCCAGGTGATTGAGAAGCGTCGGACTGATAACAAAATCGTGGCTTATCCGGACTTTCCAGGATGTGTCCTGCTGGTCGTATATCTGGTCCAGCGGATTCGTTTGCGGCTGCCCCCAAACCGGTTGAGGGCCCAAGCCGGGGTTGGGATTGCCCCACAGGATGCGAGGCCGGGTCTGGCGGGTCCAGCTGACCATCAACTTCTGCTTGTCCGAAATACTGTGGTCGACCTTGATGAGAGGAGTTGTAGTGTTGTAGTATGGCCACGTAGCAGACCTATGATCGTAGAAGTTGTTGATTTCGCCCGCCAGACCCGGCGCGATTATACTCGGTGCTGGTATGTACGATGAGACGACCTTGGCCATTTGAGTGATTCGGCTTAGTGGAATGATGTTCCCGCCGAACTGCGTTCGCACGCCGCTGCTTGTTTGCGTCGTCGGGTCGAAGATCGGGATCTGATTTCCGTTCGCATCGACGAACTGACTGAAATCGCCGCTCAAGACAGCCTGCGTGGGAACGGTGGCAAGCAACCCGGCATTCCCCAGGCGGGAATAGAACAGGCCCAGACTGGCGAAGAAAAACGTTTTGTTGCGGCCGTTGTAGACATGCGGAATCACCACCGGACCACCCAGCGTGAACCCGCCTTCGTTCTGACGGTAAGGCTGCCTCGCCTGCGCAAAGAAAGATCGCGCGTTCAGCTTGTCATTTCCCAGATGGTCGAAAACGCTTCCATGCAGCGTGTTAGTTCCCGATTTGATAATGACGTTCGTAAACCAGTTGCCAAAGCCGCCGTATTCGGCATTGAAGGCGCCCGCAACGACATTCACCTCGCCCACCTGCTCGATGAACGGACCATTCTCGGCTAACGAGCCTCTCTGCAGCCGCTCACTCGCGCGAACTCCGTCGATAAACCCTTCCGTTTGGGTAATCGCAGACCCGTTGACTGTCGGTACAAAGGTATTGGTATTATTTGCGCCCGGCATGTTGTCAAGGAACCCGGTAATATCCCGCTTGGTTCCTACGACGATCATAGGAAGCTCCTCAACTAAGGTGTCCTTAAACCCCACCGCGTTGTTGACCGCGGCTGTATCGAGGATCGGCGATTCCGCGGTGATCGTGATCGATTCGTTCACGGTCCCTGTATTCAGGGTCACATCCACTCTGGACTCCACGCGCGGACGGACATCTATGGGCTGGCGCACAACCTTTCCGAAGCCGACCTTTTCAATCTCAACGCGATAGATTGCCGCCGGAAGATTCGGCGCAACATACGCGCCTTCGCTGTTGGTACTCAGTTCGAGAGTGCTGTTGGTCTCGATCTGAACAACCAGGACCTTTGCGTCGGGGACCACGCCGCCTGACTGGTCCTTGACCACGCCTTGAATGGTCCCACGGTCGATCTGTCCGAATAATTGACAGACGGCGATCGTCAGAAATACCGTTACCCGAACCGCACTGGCGCCGATCAACCGACGCTTTTCAATCAGATCAAAGAATCTGCTCCCCATAAGCCCTCCTCTAAACCTCAATCTGTATATACAGAATGTCGGTTTATTAAACTCAATTTCTATGCGACTCTACACCCGCACCGATTGATGAGTCAAGCTTGCGTGGCACGATATAGCATTATTCTGTATAGACATCTTCTGCTGCATAGAAGATGCCACTCCACCTTCCTCTTGTTGTGGGGCGGAATGCGGATTCAAGCCTGCACTCACCGGCCGATGACGTTTCCCCTGCGTCTTCGACATCGCCTGCTTTTCGGCGGCGCGCATTAGGCGGCCGATCCAGGGGGCTGGAGTGTCCCAAACTTCGGAGGTCCGTCAATGGCGGCGCTGACCAAATGAACACAGAGTCGATTCCTGCCAACCTCTGTGAGGTGCCCCCCCCCGAGCAGATTGTGCGCCAAGCTCTCGAACGGCTGGATTTCGACCGGGCCGAGATCGCTTGAGGCTATCTGATCCCGCCTCTGCCCCTGGTGCCGGACGACTCACGCACAACCAAATGAAAATCGAGAAGAATATCTCTTGCGGGTATGTCTGGATTCCGAATCCGCTGGATCATAGCGGCGATGGCCTCTGCTCCCATCTTTTCGCAAGGCTGGTGAACAGTGGTTAGTGGCACCGCCAGTAGACTCGCATATTTCACATCGTCAATTCCGCACAAGCGGATCTGCTGCGGCACGGCCACGTTTAACTCGCTTAACGTCTTCAGTAGATTCGCCGCGGTGAAATCGTTCGCGCAGACAATTCCGTCCGGCTTGAGGCGATCCAACAGTTTGCGCAGGACATCCCTGCCCAGGGGATCGATGCGGCATACGAACTCGGGCGTCCAACCCGTCTGGGTGTTCAGCATTGCTTCGCGATACCCGGCGATCCGGGCATCCACCGTGGGCGCCGATCCCGGACGAGCAACAAAAATTATCCTCTTGCACCCAACCTCCAGCAGGTGTGAGGTAATTACGTAGCCTGCTCGACGGTTGTCTATCCCTACGAGATCGTAACCGCTGCGAGCCGGGTAGGCGACGATGTCGCGATCGAGAAGCACCACCGGGATTTCGGCGTCGCGAAATGTCTCAACGATTCTCCGGTTCGCTGCGTCCTTGCCCGGAGTGAGTTCCAATGGCGCAAAGAACACGCCTGATACTCTTTGAGCGACAAATTGCCGGCAGAGCTCAGCAGATTGAGACGCCTTGTGTTCAGCATCCGGAAGCGACTTACCCCAGAGCAGGGCGTGATGGCCGTCCGTCTCCTGCGCCTTGGACATCCCGCGACAAATGGGTTCGAAAATTTCGGTTTGTCCCAGTTCCGGTATGAGGAGACCAAAGGTATAGCTGCCCACGATCTGCGGCCGGACATAACTGCCGGAACCTGCGCGCCGATCGATAATTCCGCCAAGCTGGAGTTCGCGGAGTGCCCGGTTCACAGTCATTCGGGACGCGCCGAACGTCTTGCCGAGAACTGCTTCACTCGGAAGGCGCTCGCCGGTTTTGTATTGGCCGGCAGCGATAGCGCCTTTGAGGGACTGGTAGATCTCTTGATGCTTGGAGGTTACTTTCTCTTTTGAGGCCATGCTTAAGGTGAAATTTTACGAGTGGTCGCAGTCGTCGGTTGCCATGCTGGCCGTTATCATCTGCAGGTTTCAACCAGGAACACATTATCTCAACGATATTTTCGCGGCCCCGGCTTCAGCAAGGGCGTAAGCGTTATGGAAGCGATTGCCGTCGGAGGTGCGACCTGATCTTCACCATGACCGTGATGTCGATCACGCGCAAGGTTGGACTTTATTTGCGCGCCTCGCGAGACGTCCTGAGACGAGACGCAAGTGCAAAATAGAGCCCTCCCGACAGTTGGCTGGTCTTACAATCGGACTGGAGTCGACGTATCAGAATGGCGCGAAAAATCCGTTGGGGTGTCCTTGGTGTCGCAAGCATCGCCGTTCGAAAAATCATTCCCGCGATGCAGCACTGCCGCTCGGCTGAAATAGTCGCGATCGCGTCGCGAGAGCTGGGCAAAGCAAGGGCGGCCGCTGAACAGTTCGGCATTTCGCGCGCTTATGGATCATACGAGGAACTGCTCGCGGACCCTGATGTCGATGCGATCTTCAATGCCTTGCCGAATCATCTGCATGTGCCGTGGTCGATCAAGTCGGCAGCAGCCGGCAAACACGTTCTGTGCGAAAAGCCGATCGGCCTCTCGGCCGATGAGGTTCGCGTATTGATCGCAGCGCGAGATGCCTCAGGTGCCAAAGTCGGCGAGGCATTCATGGTGCGGACTCACCCTCAGTGGCTTCGAGCGCGGGAAGCCATCCGATCCGGACAAATTGGGGAATTGCGCGCCGTGTCCATGCTGTTCGGCTACTTCAACCGAAATTCAGTGGACATCCGTAACCTCGCGAGCGGTGGCGGCGGACTCCTCGATATTGGCTGTTACGCGATCACCCTGTCGCGTTTCGCGTTCGGCGAGGAGCCGTTGCGCGCGATTGGACTGATGGACCGCGATCCGGAGTTCCAGACGGACCGGCTGACGTCGGCGATTCTTGAGTTTCCGTCAGGACAAAGTATTTTTCTGTGCAGCACGCAATTAGCCCGCTTTCAGCGGTTCCATCTGCTCGGCACCAGGGGCCGAATTGACGTCGAGGTGCCTGTTAACGCTCCGATCGACGCGCCAGCGCGCATTTCCATCAACGATTGCATCGAAGAAATTGAGGTGTGCGATCAGTACACGATCCAGGGGGAACTGTTTTCGCGGGCGATACTGGACGACGAGCCGGTGCCCGTGCCCCTCGAAGATTCGCTGAAGAACATGATGGTGATTGATGCCATATTCCGCTCCGCGAGGAGCGGTCGTTGGGAAACGCCGGTGGTCGAGCGCGAAAGTGGCACGAGCACCGCGCCAGCCTGAGCACTTCTCTCCCGTTCACTGTGCGGATACGAGTATATGAGTGCTGGTTGCCTTAATGCTCACTTGCCGAGCGCATGAGCGATGGCTTTGTCGGCGATGGGTGCCATGACAGCGTACCCGGCGGGCGTTGGATGAATGCCATCGCGGCTCAAGCCCTCCTTCATTCCGTGCTTCTCATCCGACATCGGGGTGAAGTAGTCCGCATAGACGCAACCGCTCCGCGCGCAGTAATCCTTGATCCATGAATTCAGCGCCACTACGTTCTCCGCGGGATCGAGTCCCCGCTTCCAGGGATAATCGTAAGCTGGCGTAACCGACGCAAGAACGACACGAATTCCATTGGCGGCGGCAATCTGCGCCATGGATTTTATGTTATCCTCGATCATCTCGAGCGAAGAGGGACCCGTGTTGCCTGCGATGTCATTGGTGCCGGCGTTGATCACCACGACATTCGGTTTCAGGGCCACCACGTCCTGCTGGAAGCGAATCAGCATCTGGGGTGTGGTTTGGCCCCCGATGCCCCGTCCGATGTAGCCCTTAAGCGCAAAGAACTTCCCGGAATCGCGATCCCAGAGCTCGGTGATGGAATCTCCTGTGAACACGACGCGTGGCTCGCCAGTCGAGGCCGGAGGCAAGGTGCGATTGGCGTCACGGTAGCGCGCCAGGTTGGGCCAATCGTTCGCGAGTTGCTCCTGCTGCGCACGCTGTCGGGCTGCGATCTGGTCCGGTGTGGCCGTTGCCTGTCCCGTGTTTCCATTGCCGCCGTTAGGCTGCGACGGGGGCTGCGCCTGCGTGAGTGCGGAGAAGATCAAGGCCAGGGCCGCTGCAAAGATTGTTCGCTTCATCGTCGTTGCCTCTCTCCTAAAGTTAATGCGCACCGGCGCGGAAGAGCAAAGGCGCCGCTTCATTCAGGTTGTGGCGCCAAACGCTCCAAACGTGCGCGCCTTCCGTTTCCCGGTACGTGTTTTTTATGTTCCCCTGCTTCAGAACGCTGGCCAGTTGTTCATTTGGTTTGAAGAGGAAGTCCTGTCTTCCAACTGAAATCCAGATCAGGTGAAATTTCGCGTTCGTGGCCTCTGGACTTGCAAGGAGCGGCCGAATGGTTTCGTCGATATCGAGAAACTGGCCTCCAATCGCCGCACTAAATCCCAGTACATAACGAAAGAGCTCGGGGTGCTTCAATCCGATGGAGAGCGCCTGGCCGCCGCCCATTGACAGGCCTGCGATCGCCCGATTATTGGCATTTGCAAGCACACGGAATTTCCGCTCCACCAACGGGACTACCTCTTCCAAAAGATCCTTTGGGAAGCGCGGCGAAAACATCGTGGTTTCTCCCGCGATTCTCACCAGCGGTCCGACATTCGGCGCCTGCAAAGCGTGGCCTTGCGGCATAACCACGATCATGGGCAGAGCTTTACGATCCGCGATCAGATTATCGAGAATGATGTTGGCGCGGCCGTTCATGACCCAGCCGTTGAAGGCCTCGCCGTTGCCGTGCAGTAAATACAGCACCGGGTATTTCGCGCTGCTCTTATCGTAAGTCGGCGGCGTATAGATCCAAATCGAACGCGTTACGCCAAACGTGCTGGATTCGTAATCCACCATGCGCACTTCGCCATGAGGAACGGGGCGCGAATCGTAGAAGCTCGGTGAATCTCCTGGCACTTCCACGAAGCTGGACATGGCGAAGCCAGGCGGAACGGGCTTTACAGCTGGATTGGAAGGGTCCGGAACATCCACTCCCTGCACCCGGAAATTGTAGATCCAAATTTCGGGCGGAACGGGTCCGATGGTGAGGGTCCACAGACCGGCGTCGTCCTTGACCATCGTTTGCGGGCCTTTGCCCTGCAGGATTTCGCCGACGAGCTGGACTTGAGTGGCCTGCGGTGCTCGAAAACGGAACGTTACCGTTCGATCGGAGTGAACTTCAGGCGATACCAGCGCGGTTACGGGCGTGGCTCCTCCGCCTCCGCCTCTTCCAATGCGGCCCGCGGGCTGCGCCGCCGCGGGGGGCGCAGACGTTTGGGCGCCCGCGACTCCCGTGAACAAGAGAGTCGACAGAGCCAGTGGCCGCAGGAAGTTTTGACAGATCGTCATAGACTTCTCTCCGTTCTTGTTACTTCTTAAAAACCATCAGGTCTATGGCATCGGCCATGGCCTGATTCCCGGCATCGTTGAGGTGAATATGATCGCCCGAGTCGAACGCCGCCCGCAAGCGCAGCGGATGTTCCGAATCGCGAACTGCGGCGTCGAAGTCCACTACGGCGTCAAACGCATGGTTGGTGCGAATCCATTGATTCACGGCGGTACGCATCGCCTGCATGCTTTCCGTAACCTGGCGCTGGCCCTCCGCCGGCGTCACCGTTGCGCCGATCACTAAAATGCCGTGGGTGTGAGCCCGGGCGATGAGTTGACGGTAGCCCGCGATCAGATCGTCGCGGGTGACCGGGTCGGTGGAACCAACCTGGCCATGGCGGACGATATCGTTGATCGCCTCCAGCAGGATCATCCACTTCACGCCGGATCGACTGAGCACATCGCGGTCAAACCGGGCGAGCGCACTCACGCCAGAGTCATCGCGGAGCACTTGCCCCCCGGCCACTCCCTGATTAACCACCCCGATGTGAGAAGTAGCCTTTTTCGCAGCCAACTTTCGTGCCAGATCGGCGGTCCATGTCAGGTTTCCATCCAAAGTGGTTCCCTGGCCATCGGTAATAGAATCTCCGAGAGTAACGATTGCAAAGGCGTTGGGCGCGGCGGTTACGTCCACCGCAGAAAGCCACAAATAGGATCGTGTCGTCGCCGGCTCCGGCATTACTTCCTGAGCCGTCGCGTCGCCTTTGGAAATATATGCGGTATGCAACCCCAGGTTGTGGTTCGTCGGCGGGCCTGAGTCTTTCGGGACGTAGATCGAGACCGCCAGATCGGACAGCGGCGCCACATCCAGGTCCACGGGATCGCTCAGCATTAAGACTCCCGGCCGAATCGTACAACCCGGTTGGCCGCTGAATGTAAGCACTCGGTCGGTTTCCCGAACAATTCCCGAGTCCCTGGCGCGGACGGCGACATGCGCCGAGCCGATCACCAGCGGACCGGCTGCCGCGGCATTGGAGAGTTGCACCCGAACGCGACGCCCTCCAATGCTGGTGTGGACCACCATACGAATGGTCTGATCGTTTAATGTCGACGGAACGGGCGGACCACCGCGTCCCCCTCCCTGGCCCTGTGCTATGACCGGCGCACCGGATGCAGGGACACTCTGCTGCGCGCTGGCTGGCGGGGGTCCTCCGCGGCCCACCGTGGATGTTGCGGCCAACGGTTGCGATGTTGCCCATGTTGCTACCCAGTGCTCCGCCTCGCCGCTTCGGGTCTGGGCGAACGAAATCGACCCGGCCGCCAGGACGGAAAAGATGATTCCAGTTTTTACTTTCACGTCTGCTCAGAGTTCACTTTCTAAAAATGGCAAGGTCGAAAGTATCGGCCATAGCTTGATTGCCCGCATCATTGGGATGAATATGATCGCCCGGGTCGAATTCCGCTCGAATTCGGATGGGGCGCTGCGGATCGCGTACTACGGCGTCGAAGTCCACGACGGCGTCAAAAGCTTTACTCGTAAGGATCCACTGATTGACCGCTGTTCGGATTGACTCGCCTCTTTCGGAGGCGGTCGGCACGCCTTCCTCCGGCATAATTGTTGCACCGATCACTCTGATCCCCGCGGTGTGCGCACGCTCAATAAGCTGGCGGTATCCGGCGATTAATTCATCGCTGGTCAGCGCGTCCGGTCCGGGATTTCGCCCACGGATATTGATGTCATTGATCCCTTCCAGCAGAATCATCCACTTCACACCCGCGCGGCTCAATACGTCGCGCTCGAAGCGGGCGAGCGCGCTAACCCCGGCGCCATCGCGCAGAACCTGATTCCCAGAGATGCCCTGGTTAACGACCGAGACATGCGCCCCCGCGGCCTTGCTGGCGGCAAGTCGCTTCGCTAAAAGTGTCGGCCAGGCGAGGTTCGCATCGCGCGTGGTCGCATAACTATCGGTGATTGAATCTCCATACGCGACAATCGCGAACGCCTTCGTATCGGCCATAACATCCACGCTGGAAAGCCACAGGTAGGCCGTCGTCGTGCCTGGGTCCGGCATGAATGTCTGTCCGGTCGTATCGCCTTTCGAAATGTAGGCGGTATGCAAGCCCACCGGATGGTTTGCCGGCGGCCCGGTATCGTTCAGAAGGTAGATGGACACTGCGAGGTCGGACATCGGCGTGACCTCCAGATCCACCGGATCGCTGATCGTGATGACGCCGGGTTGAATTGTGGTACCCGGCTTTCCCCCGAAATGCAGCACGCGGTCGGAGGCTGGAACAATTTCCGACTCCCTGACGCGTACGGCAAGATGCGCCGCGCCGACGGTCAATTCGCTAGCGCCGATGGCGACGGAAAGTTGCACGCGAACGCGACGGCCCCCAAGGCTGGTGTGTACCACCATGCGGATGGTCTGGTCATTCAGGGAAGGTGGAATGATCCCCTGCGGATTGTTCCCGCGGGCTTGCCCAGGGGCGTCTTGCGGAGTTGTTTGGGGAGGCCCTTGCCTTGGGGTTGCGCCCGCGCGCCCGCTTCCGCGTCCGTTATTTGATACCAACGATTGGGCCGTCGTCCAGGTTGAAACCCAACGTTCGGCCGATGAGGCATTTCGGCTTTGCGCCAGCACTTCTGACTGCAACAGCATCGTCCCCACGGCGAGGATGTAAAATTTTAGCTGCAGGATTAGTCCTTTCCCAATTTATCTCGTCGAACCTGTATATGCAAATTAAACTGCGTGTCTGCTTTTGCCCTGGAATATAGCGTCGAGGGTTGTTGGATGTCAAGGAGAATCGGGGAGCCGGAACTGCGGCGCTATCTTAACTTTGGTTCGACCTTGTGGTCCGTGATCATGCAGTGCCGGCAAAAGGATTTGACATCCGTATCCCGACACAAGATACTTGCTTAGCGGTGCGGGTACTACGAACAGGAAGCGGTAATCTGTCTTTACAAGTTGAATTAGGCCGCCGGCCGATTGCCGTGCTGGGCGAGGTTCTGTGGGACGTGTTCGAGCATTCGCGCCGACTGGGCGGCGCACCCCTGAACTTTGCCGCGCACGCCTGGCGACTACGCCACGACGTGGTTTTGATCAGCGCCGTCGGAACCGATTCGCTCGGCGATGAGGCTCTCGAAGCAATCCAGGCGCTTGGCCTGACAACAGCGTTTGTGCAGAAAACATCCCAGTTCCCGACTGGCGCCGCTCGCGTCCACCTGGGGCCGGGCGATCAACCCCATTTCACGATCGAACGTCCCGCGGCGTACGACCTCATCAGCATTTCCGACCGCGATCTCGCGGGACTCGTCTCGCAAGCCCCTGACTGGCTCTACTACGGCACTCTGTTCGCGTCGACGGCGGAGGGCGAGGCGCTTCTCTGCCGATTGTCCGGGGCGCTACCGGCGGTCACGCGGTTTTACGATCTCAACCTGCGGCCCGGGTGCTGGTCTGCGTCGTTGGTGACGCGCCTTCTCGGGAGTGCGGACGTCGTAAAACTCAACGAAGAAGAGCTCGAGTGCGTGCACGAATTCACGGGGCTCTCCCGTGATACCGAAAGTTTCTGCCGCGAAGGTGCTGATCGCTACGGCTGGCGAGCGGCATGCGTCACCTTGGGTGCCCGCGGTTGCGCCATCCTGGCCGGCCGCGACTATGTCGAGTCAAAGGGCTGCGCGGTCAAGGTCGCCGATAGTGTGGGAGCCGGCGACGCATTCGCCGCCGCCTTCATGCATGGGCTGATCTCCGAATGGCCGGCCGCCGAAATCGCGGCATTCGCAAATCGCGTGGGAGCTTTGATTGCCAGCCGTCACGGCGCGATTCCCGCGTGGACGCTGGAAGAGGCGGTCGCTCTGTGACCACCCATTCGAATATACTCGCGGACAATCGCGCACACACAGCTCTGCTCAACGGTTATATGCTCCAAAGCCCTGTCGTCGCGGCACTGGGTCGACTACTCTTCGGATTCGACACTGCAGTGATGTCCGACAGAACACGCTCCCCCACAGAAACCTTCTCGCTTTCGCTGGCGCTTCCCGATACCGCGGCATCGAGCGCCCTCCGGAGCTCGGCCGCGGGCGCGTTCGGCGAAGAGATCGAGCACCGGGTATGAAGAATCGGGTCCAGCTCATCGCGTACGTCGATCGCTTCTCCGGCGGCGGCCTGCGCGAGTTTCAGGAGCTTCTGGAAGGCCGGTTCGCGGGGCTGTTTGGCGGTGTCCACCTGTTGCCATTTTTCTGGCCGATCGACGGCTCCGACGCCGGTTTCGATCCTGTCGATCACACGAAGGTAGATCCGCGGCTTGGATCGTGGGATGACGTGCGCGCTCTCAGTGGTCGCGTCGAAGTCACGGCCGACCTCATCGTGAACCACATCTCCAGCCGCTCGCCGCAGTTTCTCGACTTTCACGCGCGCGGCGAAGACTCTTCGTTCGCGGGAATGTTTCTCACCCTCGGTCGCGTCTTCCCTGATGGCGCGCGAGAATCCGAGCTGCTCCGTATCTATCGCCCGCGCCCGGGGCTTCCGTTTACAACGACGCGCCTGGCCAACGCAAACCGAACACCTCCTCTGGACCACGTTCACTTCGGAGCAGGTCGACATCGACGTCCGTCATCCAACTGGCAAACTCTACCTGACGCGCATCCTCGACGAGTTTCAGAATGCGGGCATTCGCGTCATCCGCCTCGACGCCGTTGGCTACGCCATTAAGAAGCCGGGCACGAGTTGCTTCATGATTTCGGAGACGTTTGACTTCATCGCGGAACTTCGGGCTGAGGCCAACGCCCGCGGAATCGAAGTGCTGGTTGAAATCCACTCGCATTATCAGGATCAGATCGAAATCGCAAAGCAATCCGATTGGGTGTACGATTTCGCGCTGCCGCCGCTGGTTCTGCACACGCTCTACCGCCGCGACGCCCGGCATTTGAAGCAGCGGCTCGAAATCAGCCCTCGCAACGCGGTCACGGTACTCGACACTCACGACGGAATCGGCGTGCTCGATGTCGGCCCGACGCGGAACAGGCAAAACGAGGTTTCCGGCCTGCTGCCGTCCGAAGAAATTGACGCCCTCGTCGAAACCATTCACGAGCGCAGCCGAGGCGCAAGCCGCCAGGCAACCGGCGCCGCAGCAAGTAATCTCGACATTTACCAGATCAATTGCACCTTTTACGACGCCCTCGGCGCACGCGACGATGAATATCTGATTGCCCGCGCTCTGCAGTTCTTCGCTCCGGGCGTGCCGCAGGTTTATTACGTTGGACTCCTCGCGGGATCGAACGATCTCGACCTGCTGGGCCGCACTGGTGTCGGCCGCGACATCAATCGGCACTATTACACGTCGTCGGAAGTCAACGAGCACGCTCAGCGTTCAGTCGTTCGCGCCCTCGTTGATTTGATCCGGTTCCGCGACACGCACCCGGCATTTGCGGGCGATTTCCGGCTTCTGCCATGCGAGGATCAGTCGATCAATATGGAATGGCGGCGCGCTGCCGAATGGGCGCGCCTGAGCGTTGATCTGAAAACAGTGTCGGCGTCGATTGCGCATTCCTCGGCTGATGGAGAAACGCAGTTCGCAATTGGCCGCGGCGCGGCAGCGGAGGTTGGCCTGTGACCCGGCAGAACCTGACCGCCATCAAGGCCCTCACGTTCGTCATGTTCATGATGTTCGCCATGACCACCGATTCCGTCGGTATCATCATCCCCGAAATCATCAAAACGTTCCATCTTAGCTTGACGGCTGCCGGATCATTCCAATATGCGACTATGGCCGGCATCGCGGTCGCGGGTTTTCTGCTCGGACATCTGGCCGACCGCATCGGGCGTAAGCCGACCATCATCGCCGGGCTCACACTCTTCGCGGCGGCATCTTATCTCTTTATCACCGGCCATTCGTTCTGGCATTTCTGCGCGCTTATGGCTCTCTCCGGCGCGGCGATCGGCATCTTCAAGACCGCGGCGCTCGCGTTGATCGGTGACATAGTGACGTCGACCAAAGAGCACACCTCGATCATGAACACGGTCGAAGGCTTTTTCGGCGTCGGATCGATCATCGGGCCGGCAATTTTGGCCCGCCTCCTCGCTCGCGGTCTGTCGTGGCAATGGCTGTACGTGATTGCCGGAACGATGTGCGTCCTGTTGATTGTCACGGCAGCTTCGGTGCGTTATCCCGCGGCCAAATCGTTTGAAGTGCGAGAATCCAAACCGACTGCAGCAATCGCGAACCGCTACATTCTGGCCTTTTCTCTCGGCGCGTTTCTTTACGTAGCCGTGGAAGCAGCCATCTATGTCTGGATGCCCACGCTTCTCGCGGGCTACCGCGGCAGCGCCGCGTGGCTCGCAGCCTACAGCATTTCGATTTTCTTCCTGCTGCGCGCCGCCGGTCGGTTTCTCGGTTCCTGGGTCCTGAATCATTTCCAGTGGACCGGAGTTCTCGCTGTATTCTCCGCCCTGATCTTTGTCTGTTTCGCCGCAAGCGTGGCAGGCGGCGTCAGCTGGGCTATTTTCCTCCTACCGCTCTCCGGCCTGTTCATGTCGGTGATTTACCCGACCATCAATTCCAAAGGCATCAGCTGCCTGCCGAAACCAGAGCACGGCGCGGGAGCGGGAGCAATTCTATTTTTCACCTGTCTCTCGGCGGTACTTGCGCCTCTCGCGATGGGCGCAATCAGCGATACAATGGGCGGCCCAGGATATGGATTTGTGCTCGCCACAGGCTTCGCCGCCCTTCTGTGCGTCGGGCTCACGCTCAACTGGCTGTACAATCCCACTCGGCGCATATTCGAGCAACTCGACGAAACCGAGTACAAAGGGTGGGCGACATAGAAGTGGAAGCTAAGCGGCACGGCGGGTCTCCCAATAGTCCTCGAAGCGTCCGTTGAGGTGACAGCATCGCAGAGCGATGATTGCGTTGGCGCCGCGGATGGTCCAGAACATACCGGATTGTTTGAGGCGAGAACCGATTACGGTTTTGCATCCAGCTTCGATCACACCAGAGCCGACGAACAGATGCTGACGGCGGAACCTGGGGTATCGCATGCGCTCGGCATTTCGCTCAAAATAGTCTGCCTCAGTGCTAATCTTTTCCAGAACTTCAGCATTGCTTGATTCGGTGGAGCGCAGTGAGCGCACCAGCTTTTCGATTTTGCCTTTATCGAGCAGACGTTTCTGATGAGCTTTGATCCAGGCTTTCTGGTTCGTCAGGTCGTTGGGGTACAGCTTACGCGCCAGATCCCACAGGTGCTGGCGAGCGTGATACAGATCGACGATCTGAATGGCGCCCGGAAAATGTACGTCGGCGTTGTTCCAGATCCATTCGGCTCCATCACCGATGACCGCTTTCTGCGCCGCCCGGCTCCAGCCACGGTTCCAGGCTTCCAGATAGATGCGCTTGCCAAACTCTTCGGCCGTCTCGATGGCCCCCGTATAGGTAGTCGAATCCGGATCGCGAATCGCGTAGCCTTCCTGATCCTAAGCAGTCTGGGTGAAGACGCATCCCAGTTTGACCTCGCGCGTGTGGGCCGGCTGGCCGTCGGTTTTGCCTTTGCGTCCCTCGGTTTCTTTTTTCACCACCGGCACGCCGGTCCCGTCCATTTGCACATATAGAATCGGAATCGGCTTGCCGACGATGACGGGCAGGTCCAGTTGGACGGACGCATAAAGGAATGGCGGACCGGTCAGGCGATTTTTGCCCGACTCCATGCGGACCCGTGTGAGCGGCTTCAATACCGGTCGTTCTTCCACAGATCAGACAGGGCAGCGTCCTGATCCACGCCAGATACAGCAAATTTCTGATGGATTTCATTTTCTGCGACTTGCGGATCAACTCCTTTGGGATCACCTGCTCCGGACTGATCTGCCCTGCCAGAGGCGCGGGCGTTGTCAACTATCTATCCGATCGCGCAGGATTCGAGCGGCCACCACATGAGGAATCCGCAAAACTCCTTGGCCCGTCCATCGGCTCTTTTGATGTCGTTTGATAAAAGAACCCGCAACGGCCTTGTGACCCTTGTCACGGTTCGAGCGCCGATCCGTCCATTGTCGCCTTCGTGGAAATTGCTCCCGCCAGGCGGGCGTTAATAGCTCTTATCGTTTCGAGTGGTTCGTTCGCGCCGGTTCGTAAACACTTTGCCATCAGGTGGGATAAGAGTCACTTTGAGGCTGGAGTTCCGCGTTATCCTCGTTAGACATGGAGGCTCCGCAAAGGATCGAGACAACACGATTGGTCTTGAGGAAACCGACATTTGCAGATGCCGAATCGGTCTTTTCTCGCTATGCGAGCGATTCTCTGGTTACCAGGTACCTTGGGTGGCAGAGACACCAAACGATCGAGCAGACGAGGGCATTTCTCACTTTTAGCGACGCCGAATGGAGCCGGTGGCCTGCGGGGCCCTACCTTATCGAATCCCGCGTAGATCATCTATTGCTCGGCGGGACCGGACTTGGTTTCGAGTCGCGCTCCATCGCGGCGACGGGCTACGTGCTGGCCCAGGATTCGTGGGGTCGGGGTTACGCTACTGAGGCATTGGGGGCTATAGTCGCCCTCGCCCGAGATCTGGCGATTGAGCGGCTATTCGCCTTGTGCCATGCCGACCACCGGGCATCGGCGCGGGTTCTGGAAAAATGCGGCTTTCAAATGGAAGCGAGGCTGGAGGACTTCGCGGAGTTTCCCAACCTGAACCCGGGGCATCGGGAGGCCTGCCTGCGGTATGTCTGTGAATGACATCCGAGGCGTCGCTGATACGCACGGACAATCTCAACAGCTACCGATATTGGACATTAACGCCCGTCTAGGGCGGGCAGACCGCCCCATCATTGCAAGTGATGCGCCTCCGCTACATCCGGGAGATACCCACGGCGAATCCTCTGCGTTGTCGAAAAAGCATGCTGGTGAAACTCGCGCTGTGATTGTATCGGGGCTGGCGGCGGCCTGCTGCGGTGCAGGAAGCCTCGCCCAACAAAGCTGCCCAGCGGCCACGCGCCGGTCGACTACCGGCTGACGCCGAGTTGCCAGAGAGTGCACAGTGCGGTGTTGTACAGCGCCAGCGCGGTGGTAATTTGTCCCAGGTGATTATCGTGTGTCGAGAGCCACGCGGCGTGCCTGCCCACGTCCGGGTGGAGATTGCCCTCCGTTGAGCAGTCAATAACTACAGCTCCCGGCTTTATGTCCCGGATCAAATCCTCCTCGCATCGAGCTGGAAATGCGGTGACGACGATATCCGCGGCTGCCAGAAAACGGTGTTTATCCTCGGCGCGCGTCTGCGGATGCACGATCACAGGAGTCGCTCCGATTCGCATCAGCATGCTCTGCAAAGGGATTCCGATACGGCTGGAACTGTTGAAGATCACTACGGTCGGCCCTTGTTGCGCGGCGCTTTGTGGGAACATTCTTTTAATAGAATCGTGGCGGTGAAGCAGAGTCAGAATAGCGCCGTACAGGGCACGACGCCCTCGTACCTTTCTTCCTCATCTACGGTCTTGATGTTCAGCGCCATCCGTCCAGTGTTTTCAACAGTTAATCCCTCAATGTCTTTCTCAGGCCGTACGCGGCGCAAGAAATAATCCTCTGTCTTTCCAAATGGAGTGGGAAAGAAGATAAACGTTCCATGGATCTTTTCGTTGACCTGCGCGCCCATGAGTGCCAATTCCAACAGTTCGGCAGTGTGGGTCTCCTCAACCCGGAAGTCCAGGCCCCGTTCCCGGAAGGTCTTACCCATGTAGCTGGAATAGCGGCGACAGCCCCGATCGACATCGGCTCCTTGACGGCGGGGAATGAAAGCGGCAACGCGGATCTTTTCGCGCGCAAGTCCCATCTTTTCCACCTCGCTTAATTTGCGGTCTGCCTGCGCGAATACCTCCCTCGCAACTGTGACGCAATCCAAGAGCTTCGCCAGCGGTAGATCGCTGGTCCAGGCCATGTCGGGTACGAAGGAGCGTTCTGGCAAGGTCGCGAGGTGTTCGTTCGCTTCGGGTACATTCATATTCTGATTTGATTAGACGACACCCGCTCGATTGCGCGGGCTGGAGCCGTCGCGGGCGCCGCGTGGCCCGCACCGCGCCGATATTAGCGCTGATCGTTCTCCGGATCACGACGGGAAATGGCTGAGAAGGAGATCCAAAACATAGAATGGGTGGTATGAAGCCGGGCGTTCCCAAAACGGTTGAAGAGTACATTGCGTTGCAGCCCGAGGCGATACGGCCGAAGCTCGAACAGCTACGCGCCACAATTAAGAAGGCCGTTCCGGGGGCAGTCGAGGGTATCGGATATCGAATGCCGGGCTACAAGCTGCTCGGAAAACCACTGCTCTACTTCGCCGCCTTTAAAGAACACTATTCTCTTTTCGCCGCGTCGGGGACGTTCTTCGCGTCTCTCGAAGATGAGCTCAAGGGCTATCATCGGACAAAGGGCACGGTCCGCTTCCCACTGACTAAACCGGTTCCAGTCAAGCTCATCGGCCGGATCGCGAAGCTGCGCGCGGCTGGGATTGCCGCCATGGTGAAAAGACCGCTGGCACCACCCGATGGCGTTCTAGTCGCCGCCGCGAAGACCATTGGAGCCGCCGCCGGAAAGATAGCTGCGGCAGTGGGCGTTACCTGGCTTCAAGAACCGAAGGTGCCCAAAGGGGTGAGTGGGAATAGAAGCGGATTGCAACGGCGACAGAAGAAAACGGCGCAAAGAGTCGCCGCGGCGAAACGGAAGCCAAAGTGAAAGCGGTGAACTGAAACACCAAAGGCATTCGGCGCCGATGCTACTGCTAGAGGGCTTCCGGGCTCAAACGCCCTAACAGCGATCGTTCGCGCGCGGGCTAATCAAAACAGCCTACCGATATTGGTACTTAACGCCCGTGTAAAGGTGGATCCGCGACGTAACGCAAACCGACAGGCAAGCTGCCTAGTTTACAGTCCGAGCCAGCCTCACGGATGGCCCGGACCTTTCCGGCTTTCACCCCGGCGTTCTAACGGTTTCGATCCTCGTCCGGGTGTTCATCTTTGTCATGGAAGTGCTGGCCATTCCGGTCTATCCCGCGATCCGGCACCCCCAGTTCCAGCGGCCGCTGCAGCCGGAAAGTAACTACAGTATCCCTTGGAACCCGCACCTCTCGCCCCCGCGCCTGGCCGCCAGTGATGGCGCCCACAATGCCCCCGATTACGCTGTCGTCCCTACGCTCATCACGACGCGCCTCGATATGTTTCGGTTCGGATCTGACGCCGTATCGCTGGCCATTTACCACCACCGAATCCAAGTCTAGGATGAGGTCATTGTCCGGTGCCACCCTGACCATCATTTCCACGCTGGCTCCCCGCGGAAGCACGATGCGGCCATTGTCGCCACGAACGTCCTGATCCACAGTGCCGGAATAAACCCGATTGTCACCCTTATCGGAATCGATATATTGATTCGTGCGCACAGGGATCACGGTGCCCGGGTCCAATCGCGCAATCCTGTCGCGATCTCTGTCTCTTTCCCCGTCGCGGTCACGATCCTGCGCCGATGCCACTGAGCCCACCAACAATGTGGTAAATAGGCCCGCCAAGACGATGCCTTTTTTGCCTGAACGTGTAAAACGAGCCGATTTATTTATCATTCTGTTAGAGAACCTCCTTCTCACTCTCACCATTTGCAAGCTCGTGGCCAAATTAACAGATGTGTGTTAAGTGCGTTACACTTAGCCACTCCACAGCATGATGGCCTCCATCCAAAGCAAGGACCATGAACCCTCTTCGCAACCTCTCTGGCCGCCGTCTTTTTGCAGTCGTCTTTGCGCCGCAGCCACCACCGCGCAGATTCAGGACAGCCTGATAGACAAGGCGTGCGAACAGCGCATTACCGCGGTTGGGCAACCGAAAGCGCCCGCGCACACGACGCAGTGGGATCAAAATGACCGCCTGCGAACGGACATCACTCGGAGGTGTTCGTGAAGTCGCGCGCATCAAAAGTGGAGTAAATCGCTGCTAACAGGCTCGGTTTCAATTGGTTGGCCGGATTACTCCTGAGCGGTCGGGCTTCCGGAAGCTACTTATGTTCCTTTTACATTTCGGGACGAACCGTCGATCGACCGCGGCAGGTTTGCGAGCGCGCCGCTGATCCCGGGTGTGGAGGAACGTTGCGCGGCAGCGCGGAACCCTACCGATATGTCGTGTTAAGGCCCGTCAAAACCGCGATCAAGAAGCCGCCGAAGACGATACGGCTTCAATGCTCTACCAGGGACGTCGCGGTTTCGTCAGGCGAACGCATCTGTGAGCCAACTAGTATTGTCTACCAGACGCCAGGAATAAGACGCTTCGTCCGTGCCGATGTACGCCGCGTATTCGTCGCCAAACTCCTCAACCATCATCCTCTCCTCCGCGCGGACGCGAAGCGCGCAGGAGGATCGCGAACGCGATCAAGTTCGACGGACCTGCCACCCAATTCGGGATGATGAGCGCTTGGCCGATGGAATACAGCGCTAGCGCCAAGTACATCGGGTGGCGAATGCGGCGATAAACGCCTTGCGTGATGAGTCGATGCTGCTCGCGTACCTCCAGGGTGATCGACCAATTTGTACCAAGGTCAGCGTGCGACCGGTAGAAGAGCCAGAGGCCGATCACCAAGCACATCACACCGGCGACAGCGGGCCAGTGCCCAGCACGTACTCAGCGAACGAGAACGCTGGCGACGCGACCCAGATCAGAGGGACGAAGAATCCGACCCAGGCGAGAACCAGGAGGCCGGTCTCTAGCGGAGGTTTTATGGCTTGTGGCGACCTTGACAATTCGACTCCGGCTGCCGTGCGGCGCACGAATGGCGATCATCACCACTGTACCTGCGAGCACCAGCGCCTTCGCGATCCACGGATTCATTGCCCAGCACCGTCCCTTTCACACCGTACTGCGACTGTCAGGTTGGGGAAGTCGTAGCGATATCCTCCGCTAATTCGCCGTTGAATGCAAGTCGAAGCAATTGCGGCCCGATGGGAATCAGCGCTATGCACGCACGAAAGCGCAGAGGTGCTGGCTCTGAGCCCCATCGCGACACAGTCCGAATGCCTAGCGATATTTAGTTCTTAACGCCGTCGTGTCTTCATTTTAGAGAGGCGCAGCGATGGCAGCTGTCTTTTCGCCTGAAGCGGCCTTCGATGTCAACATTCGGGATGCCAAGTTCACTGCAGTCTTATTCGACAACGATCAGGCGCTCGTGAATACCATGAGCCCTGAGAGCAGCGTCCCAAGCTTCTTGCGGATATCGGCCCATTCTTTTGCTGGCCGCTTTCCAAGCGCAGTCTTGCCAGTCGTGCCAAACGATCTCGACTGTCTGGGAGGGGTTCGGCGACTCTCGGATATGCTTGATTTCAGCCGAACACGCGGTCTTAGTTGAAAGGCCCAAAGGCTCATAGGGCATTTCCAGACTGCCGATATCATGCTGCTCGAAGTAATCGATTTGCTTTTGGTTGCGCCAAAGGCCGTATAGCTGGACGGTGCGAAGCCAAGAAACTATGAGTTCGAATTCAGACGGGAATTGCCTGGCATCGAGGCGGCCAAGGCGCTCGCGAATACGGTCTTGGCTATGTTTGGCGTTGGCGCCAACATAGCGTATCCGCCCACGCCCGCAAGGGATATAGACCGGGTCCGTCGCGTCGCAAGAAATCGGGTCTTCCGGGACAAGATAGTAATTATTCTGCGAGATTATCGGTGAGATCGTGAGCCAGTGGAGCAATTCTTCCCGGGTCACGCGACTGTGATCAAAAGTAACTTCGTCGTACCCTTCGGGAACGTGGATCCGAATTGTTTCTACTTGCGCTGTGACGGCCGGACTCGCAACGGTCAGGCCCACACAGAGTAGCAATAAACAACTAGAGGTAATCAGGAACCGCATCGTCCACCAGCCCGTCACATTGAACCATTCCACCTTGTTCGATGCACGCGGTCAGAGAGTAACTGCGATCGGTTGTGTTCAAATGCTCCTTTCCGCACAGGACTATCCGGCCAATGGCGTTGCGCCTTTCGCAGTTTCTCACATTTCCTCCAGAAGGTCATCACGCACCATTTGCTAGTCTCTTGTCCCTGAAATCAATGGTGAGTTTTTGGCAATTAACCGGCTAATCGTGGCAGAGGAAGATGTACCAGTCGAAGGGGCGTTATCCTTTTCCAGTCGGGATTTTTACTCGGGAGGTGAAGGCCCCGCCCTCGAGACTCGGATCTTGGGAAAGGCCAGGCTCGCGATCGGGACCCCACGGTCACGATTCTGTTTATCTCACTTTCTCCTGCGCAGGGCAACCTCGGAGCCGACTGGGCCGAGGCGGGCGCGGAAGTCATCCTGCGCCGATGCCCTATCTGCGAGCAGGATTCCATCGTCGGTCACGGTCGCCGACGCAAACAGGCTCATGATGAGCACCATGACTGGATCAGGATTCGCCGCGGTGTCTGCAGTCGGTGCGGAAAGACGTTTACCTTCCTGCCGCCATTGTCGCCGCCTTACTGCCATTACAGCCTGGTTGCACGCAGCCAGGCTCTGCGCCGCTATTTTGTAGATGGCTGCTGCTGGGAAGCCGCGGCGCCGGTAGTCAAGGATCCTGATCGCATAGCCGACCCCTCCACGTTGCGCCGGTGGTTCCTTGAACTGGACTCTTCTGAGCCACCGTTTTCGTATTTGCGCCACATCATGCTTGCCATACGCGCATGGCTCGACAGAACCGAGATCCTGGTTCATGATTCGTTGCCGTTGCGCTGGCACACTATATTTCCATTTCTCGCCCGGTTCTGGCCCTTGCGGCTGTAAAAACTTCCGCCGCCCACCATCCTTGCCTGGGAATACCGCTGCTTTTCCCCTACGCTCATCCCTGGAGACTAAAACAGCGCGATGGCCCACGATCTGGAGCGGCTCAAACAGCGCATTCCGCTGCTGGAGTATTTACAGCGCCACAACTGGAAGCCGTGTCGTGCCGGTACCCGGCAGGAACTTGTCGGCTTGTGCCCTTTACATCAAGAGACTCGTCCGTCCTTCTACGTACGCTCGCACCGCGTCCAGAGTTCGAGACTCTTGGCCCTCTACCAGTGCCGCCAACCCAAGGCATAGAAATGCGGTGTATTTGCACATTGTCGCTCCTACTGTTGCTCCGAAATCAGCCCCGACTCCTCATTCTTCCTTGACCTCCGAAAGCGGGATGGTCACCGTGGCGATCTTCCCCGACGCCAGATTCCCCACCAGCAACTTCAGTTCGACGGCATTGGGAGGGATCATTAGCTCCTTGTGATCAGCGAAACCGCTTTTCAGGAAACGCACCGCACATTTATCCAGCACGTCCCGACCAATGATGTGAACGCCCATAGCGTGATCGAAGAAGAGCTCAGTCTCGTTGGAGGTAAGGAGACCTACAGGGTCCTGAAAGTGAATGGCTTCCGCGCGGCCAACTCAACCCATGAGGGGCTTGGTGGAACGTTCTCCTCGGGCGAGTATGGCAGTCTGCTCCATCACATTTTCGATCCGGATACAGGAACCAGTTTTCAATCCGCCGCCCCAGGCAGGCTCCAGGGACGAGCGATGAACGTTTTCACCTTTAGTGTGCCTCGGGCCAAGGGCTATGCGGTCTACGATGTCGAACTCAAACGTGAGTTTCTGTTGGCCTACGAGGGTTCCGTCTATGCCGATGAAGAAACGAATGTGGTGATGCGCATCAAGATGAAATGCGTCGACTTCCCGAGTGACACGAGACTAAGCGGTGTCGATTTGACATTGGACTACAAGCCTGCGCAGTTGTCAAACCAGAGACTTATCCTCCCTTCGCACTTCGAGCTGGACTGGCGGAGGAGGAAAAACGACGAGACGGGGAAGAGCGCCGAGGAAGAGACCAATAGCGGTGACTTCAAGCTCTACCACCGGTTCAGGACGGATTCGACGATCGACTTCGGGAAATAGAGCGATGCTGCCCTTATCTCAACGAATCCGCCGGACTTAAACTGCTGGCACGTTTCGCCGGCAGCCAGATAGCTACTTTCCCACTTAAAATTCTGAAAGCTGCCTCAGCCTGAGTCGGCGTCCCGGAAATATTGTCCTGACGGGAGGTCTTCGAGGTCGAGGGGAGCGTTGGGAGTGGGATGAAAGGCGAGTTAGGGCGTGTTCACACTATACGCAGTGCTTCGACGATAAGCGCGAATGAGAGGAACCCGAGGAAGAGGACGTCGAGCTTTTCAAAGCGTGAGAAGATCCGGCGGAAGCCCTTGAGTCTGCGGAAGAGCCGTTCAATTTCATTGCGTTTCTTGTAAATCGCACGATCATAGTCCCACGGATCCAGCCGCGTGGACTTCGGCGGAACCACCGGAATCATGCCCAGGTCGAGCACCAGTTGTCGGGTTTCATTGCCTTCGTAAGCCCGATCCATCAGCATCGGAAGGCCCTCTGGCATAGGTCCCAGTTCCTCCAGCAAGGCCCGCCCATGCGGCGCATCGTGATCGTTTCCGGGAGACAGCGCGAAAACTATGGCCGTTCGAGCATCCGCGGCAACCATATGAATCTTTGTGTTCCATCCGCCGCGGGATTTTCCGATCGCCTGTGGTCCGTTTTTTTTAAAGCGCCTGTCCCATCCGGATGAACTTTCACCGACGTCGAGTCGAGCGAGAAAGCTTCGATCCTGATGCGCACTGTCTGCTCCAGTTGCAGTCGTTCAAACACGCGGTCCAATACCCCGTTTTTGGCCCAGCGGTTCATGCGCATATAGATCGTGTGCCAGCGGCCGAACCGCTTAGGAAGACCCCGCCACTTGCAACCCTGCTCCGCCACATACAGAATCGCGTTCAACACCTGTAGGTTGGTAAGACTTACGTTTCCGCGCTGCACCGGCAGGCTATCTGTGATGCGGGCATACTGCTCTTCTGTAATTTCCATCCTACAAACATTTTACCAGCGTATTGTTTTAATAGTGTGAACACGCCCTAAAGAATCTGTTTCCGGTGCGGACAGGAACGGAGAAACGTAGCGGTTAATTAAGAGGGTACTTCGCGCGGGCGTGTTTGCTCGGCCAGGTGCGTGCCGATATGAATGACGTTGTCGGCGATCACCCCGAGTCCGACCCAGCGCTGGATGCCGTCCGGTCCTTTGTAGAGCGATCGCCGCAGCCCATGGCGGCGTTTGAGAACACTGATACGGCCTTCACAGCCTGTGCGCCACTTCTGAAGCTCCTTAAACCAACGCTGCTTCTGCCGCTGTTTGCGTGCGGGACTCTTCGTGTCGTGGCTTGGAATCGAGACCCGGCTGACTCCCATTTCCCCGGCTTTGGATTCGTTAGCGGCTGAGAAGAAGCCGGGATCCGCCGCCACACGCTCCGGGGCGCGTCCGAACTGTTTGACATGTTGCTCCAGACATCCTCCCAGCAATGTGGAGTCAGCCGCCCGCTGTTCGCATACCTGGTAATGCGTAACGATCTGGTTCTCCGCCTCCTGAATCAGGACCAGTTTGCCAAACTCATTGGGCTTATGCGCCTTACCCTTGCGGATCACCTCGGTGTGCGTCTCGAATATGCTGAGCAGCTTTCCTTCGGCTTTGGTGTTGCCGCGCAGCACCCGCTCCCGTGTCTGGCGCAGCACCTGCCGGACCCGGGGAATCATTTCGTCCAGTTGCTTGCCGGCTTTGCGCAGGACTGACAGGTTGCCTCGCTTGACACCCCCGACGATCTCGCGCGAGAACTTCCAGGCTTGCCCCGTAACCCGGCTGGCGATTTCCAACAATTTGACGTACGCGTTCTTCATCTTCTGCCGCCCTTGCTCCGTCTTGTTGCGGCTGGCGCGAGCGATCGCCAAAACCTTCAGCTTTGCGGATCGGCTGCGATCGCGCATCTGCGTGCCGGCCTTCCCCGCCACAGCGGTAACCCTCTTCATGATGCGCGTCAGGACACGCACGCCGTCACCCAGTAACGTGCTGTCGGTCCGATAGTGGATGTCAGTCTCCACCACGGTCGTATCGACCCGCATCTTACGACCCGTTGCGATCTTGTTTTCCTGCGCGATCTCCACCACCCGCCGGTGCAGTTTTTCGATAACCTCCGGCCCCAGCTGACGCGCCAGGTTTCCCATCGTCCGGTCATCCGGAACCTTTTCACCGCCGACCCGGGTGAACTCGCGATAGACCAGATTGGCGCGCACTTCCCGCGACAGTACTTCGTAACTCCAGTCGCGTACATGCTTCAGCAGCAGCATTCTGAGCACGACCTCAGCGGGCGTCGCCTTGCGCCCACGAGTCTTGCTCTTCCTGCAGCGTTTGGCCAGCTCTTCCTGAATGACGAGAAGCAGGGTGTCATCTTCCAGTGCTTTATCGGCGTGCCGCATCCAAGGTTCCCAGAGATCCTCCACCGTCTCTGCGATGAAGCCATCGGCGAAATTTCGCTGCAGGCGGCGAGCGGCGATCACGACTGGCGTTCCTGTTCTTTGGCTTCCTCGCGATCCAGCCGGAGCAGGAATTGATTCAGTTCGCTGATTGCCTCCAGTGCCTGCTTGACATCGCGATACTCTTCGATTGCCTTTCGAACCAGCGGAACCTGCTCGGGACGCACGCTCACCTGGCGAGTTTTTCCGCCGGGATAACCCACCGTGAGCACCCAGAGCGGATGGCCTTCGCCACGAGCACATTTCAGACATCCCGTGGAGTGATGAATCGTGCGCTGGAGCAGCGAGCCGCGAAGGACACCCGAGGGGGAGGAGAGTTTGGCTGCCAACTTTTCCCTCTTGCGGATGGCTTGCTCACGTGTCATCAGTAACGATGATACATTTATCACACGGCGGAGTCAATACATTTTCTGAACAGAATGTTCTGATATTCAACAGCCGCCAGACGTCACCGATGGCGTCCCGCCCGAGGCAACGTTCGATCCAACAAACAGCCACCCGCCGCACCTATGAAAGTACGGAACTTACATCCGGAATTTTAAGTGGGAAAGTAGCTAACAGCCCCACAATTGCAAGTACCACCGGAACCGCAGCGAACACCAGTGGATCGTGGATCCGGATGCCGAACAAGAGCCTTTCGATTAATCGTGCAGTGCCCAGGCCGCGCCAAGCCCTGCCAACATCGCTGCCAGAACAAGCGCGATTCCCTGACGGAACACAGTGATCCGGAGTTGGTTTGCATCCGCGCCCAGTGCCAGCCGGGCACCGAAGTCGTGTACGGCCAACGAAATGACAAGCAAGGCAAGTGAGCGCCGGGCTCCGGCATAGGTCGCTGGAGCCGTACACTACATCGCGCCCAAACGTTTCGAGAAGAGTGAATCGCAACGATCGCCAGACGTCTCCCTGATGCGCGAGTATTTCCCCACGCGGGATGGAGTTACGCTCACCTCCGCCATTTCACGGCGAAAGGCCAGTTCTTCGTCAAGCTCTCGCTCTAACTTCCGCGTCGCGACAGCCTCGGGAAAAATCGTCGCAGAAAGCGTGCCCCAGAAAGCAGAACGATATCTACTTATATCACTAGCCGAGAAGGAGGCGTCCCAACGCGGTCTGTGCGTGGTCGACGTTTAAAATCAATAATCGTTTTTGGGCCGTGGGCGACCCGAGACAAGATGCCGGCCCGGGGAAATCCGGGCCGTTTTGCGTTAGGATCGATGCATGGAACACCAACCCGAGAATCCGGGGCGACCGGCCGCATTCCTGATTTGCGTGGCTGTCCCCGTTGTCACCGCTATCGTTACCTTTATTGTTGGTTCGTTGGGACGATAGACCGACGCACCTCCGACCACTACCCGATTTTCAACTTGCCACAACAGCCAATCGCCAGGCGCGCGTCGGGTGGGACGGCGTTTTCTTGAACGCCGTTTGACGGGTGTTATGAACATATCGGTAGGAATTCGGGTTGCCGCTCGACCCCGAAACGGCGTTTGCGGTTCCTCCGATTTTCCTGCAAGAACTCAACGCTGCATTGCTGAAAGGTACGATCATTAAGTGACTGACTCTCTGCTCGCGACCAGTGAGAATCGTGTCGGATAAAACGCTCCACGATTTCGACGAAAAGGCGGAAGCCATGCGCGAATTCCGGCGGCTGCGCGACGTGGGCCTCCCGGTGCCAGCCAAGGTGCGAGAGCGTCACGTATGGGCTACTAACGACGGATACACAACCGGCCCTGAGGAGGGGGAAAAGATTCCTGAGTTCGCGCTGCCGGACCAGACCGGAGCGACCCGTACACTGAACAACCTCACTGGCAAGAACGGTCTCTTCCTGGTGTTTCACCGCAGCGCGGACTGGTGACAGTATTGCCGCTCCCAGCTCGTGGAGCTGGAACAATCCAGAACGCTACTCGAGAAAAATGGCGTGCACATCGCCGCGGTGAGCTATGACTCGAGGGAAGCGCTCGCCGCGTTCGCGCGAAGGTACTCGATCGGATTTGCTCTGCTATCGGACCGGAACAGCGAGGTCATTCGGCGGTTCGGCATTTTCAATGAGAACATGGCCCCCGATTTGAGATCGTTCGGCGTGCCACATCCAGTGGAATATCTCGTGAGCCCGAACGCGATCGTCGCCCGGAAATATTTCGTGCCAAACTACCAGCACCGGGTGACTGGGTCCGCAGTGGTGCTGCGTGAATTCGGGACAGCCGAGAATGACGCTCCAACGGTGATTCTGGAGAGCCGAGCGCTAACCGTGCGTATCGGCTTTCCCTCGACCCGAGCCTTTGCCGGGCAGGAGGTCGGCTTCTTCGCCGACTTCGCGCTGCAGCCTGGATGGCACATTTACGGCACTCCATTGCCGGCTGGTTATACGACGACTTCGGTCGGCTTCGAAGGCCCGGACGTTGTGCGTCAGAAACTGGAACTCCCGGCGCCGGAGATGCTGCACGTTCAGGCATTGGGCGAAACTCTGCCCGTGCACAGCGGTTCGTTCAGAGGAATCGGCACTCTGCTCCTGAAATATCCCTTGCCTGAAGGGCAACTTATTTTGCAAGGTCGTCTCGCTTTTCAGCAGTGTGGCGATACGGTTTGTGAGCCGACCCAAACAATGTGCTTCACACTGGCGCTAACGTTAGACCCATTCATCATCTCGGAGGCCGATAAAGAGCGGTTAGCGAAAAAGAACCGGACCCCATAACGTGGTAGGGTCGTTCGATTTCGGGCAGCCGTCGCGGTCGGCGCTGTCATACGGCGCGCGCAGCGCGACGTTAAAGAGCGCCTGCGTTAACACAACATATCGGTAGACTTTCCGACCTGCCACTCGACGTTCCTCAACACCCGCGATTTGCGGCCGGACGCACTCCGGCAGCCTAGCCGCGCCGCGCGCGGGCGCAACAACGGACAGCGTCAGGCTTAAGCGCATGTTCCAGTGCACGGTGCGCAACCGAGCGGTTGTTTGATGGCCACGGAATTCCGCTAGACTGTTTAGATCGCTATGACTAGATCGGCGTTGCTCCTGTTTGCCACGTTAAACTTGATCGCGGCCGGCTCGGCGGCTGGCGCCGGTCCTGCGCTGCTACTCCTCCATACCCCTGCACTCAACAACGCGCAGATCGTCTTTTCCTATGCTGGCGATCTCTGGACCGTCCCCCGCGAGGGCGGCTCAGCCGTGCGTCTCACTTCCGGTCAGGGCTTTGAGTCGAATCCTGTCTTCTCTCCGGACGGATCGACCGTTGCATTTACTGCCGAGTACGACGGCAACATTGACATTTATACTGTGCCCGCGTCCGGAGGCATTCCGCAGCGCATCACGCATCATCCGAACGCCGATTACGCCGCGGGATGGACGCCCGATGGCCAGCGGATACTCTTCCGCTCCAACAGGCGGAGTTCCACGGCAAGGTACACGCAGTTGTTCACAGTTGAGAAGACCGGCGGGCTCGCGCAAGCCCTGCCGTTGCCGATGGCCTTCTCAGGCGCGTATTCGCCCGACGGCAAGCGTATGGTCTATGCGCCTCTCGATGGCGGCCAGTTCGGCCGGACCCCTGAACGCTTCGTTGCCTGGAAACGCTATCGCGGAGGAGAGGCCAGTTATCTGTGGATTGTCAACCTCGGCGACCTTTCCATGGAAAAAATTCCGCGCACCGATTCCAACGACATTAACCCCATGTGGATCGGCAACAAAATTTACTTCCTCTCCGATCGCAATGGACCGATGACGCTCTTCAGTTATGACCTCACAACGAAGGCGGTGACGGAGGTGATCGGAAACACGGGTCACGATATTCGTGCGGCGAGCGGGGGACCGGGCGCCATCGTTTATGAGCGCTTCGGTGGAATGGGAATATACGATCTTGCGACCGGCAAGACACGCGACATCCCTGTTCAGGTCGAGGCCGATCTCACCGAAGTCCGCCCTCACTTCCAGAACGTTGAACATGAAATCAGGAACGTGTCGATCTCACCCACCGGCGTACGAGCGGCTGTTGAAGCACATGGCGAAATCCTGACTATTCCCGGCGATAAAGGGGACATCCGGAATTTAACGCGTACCGCCGGGGTAATGGAGCGAACGCCAGCGTGGTCGCCCGACGGGCAGTCGATCGCGTACTTCTCCGACGAATCGGGCGAATATGCATTGCATGTCGCGCCACAAACCGGCGCGGGACCCGTCCGGAAGATAGCGCTTCCGGGCAAGTCGACCTTCTATTTCGGGCCCGTGTGGTCGCCGGACAGCAAGCAACTCGCCTTTAGTGACAACCAATTAAATCTGTGGCGGCTGGAAATCGCGACCGCGGCCATAGCCAAAATCGATACTGATATTTTCTACGGCATCGGAATGGAGAGGGATCTCGCTTGGTCACCCGACTCGAAATGGATCGCGTTCGCCAAATTCTTACCCAACTATCTGCACGCCATCGAGCTCTTTTCGGTCGCGAGTTCCCAAACCATCCAGGTCACGGACGGAATCAGTGACGCCCGATATCCCGCGTTCGACAGCAGCGGCCAGTACCTCTACTTCACAGCCAGCACAAATGCCGGGACCAGTGCGTTCTTTCTCGACATGTCAAGTGACGATCATCGGATCACGCGTACTGTCTACGCCGCGGTCCTGGCTGCAAACGCAACTTCACCAGTCGCGCCTGAAAGTGACGAAGAAAAGCTTGTCGATGGAAAACCTGTCGAGGAAAAAAAGGCTTCGGAACCAGCAGTTGTGCGCGTTGATCTGGCCGACTTACAGCAGCGTGTGGTCGCATTGCCCATCCCCGCACGCCATTACGAAAGGCTTGTCGTCGGCAAAGGCGGACAGATCTATTTGCTTGAGGAAACCTCGGCGTCGCTCACCGGGGACGATGACCCGGACGACGTCCTTTGGAAATTCGATTTGAAGAGCCGCAAGACCGAGAAACTGGGCGAACACGTGGGCACGCTCGATATTTCGGCCAATGGCGAGAAGATGCTGCTTGGAATTGTGGCGCCTGCGCCGGCTGCGGGCGGCAGCCCGGATCCCCAATCCCACTGGGCCATCGTCTCGGCAACCGCTCCCTGGAAGCCCGACGAAGGGACACTGCATACTTCCTCTATGGAAGTGCAGGTCGATCCGCCGGCGGAATGGGCGCAGATGTTCAAAGAGGTCTGGCGCATTGAGCGCGGCTATTTCTACGATGCGAAACTGCATGGGGTCGATGCCGCCGCGGCGGAGAAAGAATATGAGCCTTATGTCAGCGCCGCCAAATCCCGTGACGACCTGAATTACATCTTCCAGGAAATGCTTTCGGAAATCACTTCGAGCCATCTGCGCGGCGGTGGCGGCACATTGCCCCGCGGCAAGCGCGTTCCCGGCGGACTTCTTGGCGCGGATTATGAAATCGCGGGCGGGCATTACCGTTTCCAGCACGTGTACACAGGCGAAAGTTGGAACCCGCAACTTCGCGCGCCGTTGAGCGGGCCTGGCGTGAGCGTTAAAACCGGTGAATACCTGTTTGCGATCAACGGGCGGCCGGTCGTTCCCGCAGACGATATCGATGCGCTACTCGAAGACACCGCGGAACGACGCGTGACGCTTCGCGTCGGAGTGGATCCGAATGGCGCGGATGCGCGCGATGTGGTCGTGGCGCCGGTCGCGAGCGAGCAGGCCCTGCGCAATCTGGCGTGGGTGGAAACGAACCGTCGCAAGGTGGATCAACTGAGCGGCGGCAAACTGGCTTATGTCTATATGCCGGACACGGGAGAAGCCGGCCTTACAAGCTTCAATCGGTATTTCTTTGCGCAGGTCGAAAAAGAAGGTCTCATACTCGACGAACGATTTAACGGGGGAGGCCAGGTCGCCGATCACATCATCGATGTTCTGAACCGGCCTCTTCTCGCCTGGAGCGCTCCGCGTTATGGCGGACTGCTGCGGAGCCCGACGGGCTCTATACAGGGGCCGAAGATCATGCTCGTCAACGAACTGGCCGGTTCCGGCGGCGACATGATGCCGTGGATGTTCCGCTATACGAAAACCGGAACGCTGGTCGGCAAGCGCACGTGGGGCGGCTTGATCGGCATCCTCGAATTTCCGAAATTGATGGACGGCGGCACGATCACTGCGCCCAATATCCGTTTGTTCAGCCCGGAAGGCGAGTGGATCGCAGAAAACACGGGCGTAACGCCGGATGTGGAGGTCGAACTCGATCCCAGGACGGTGGCTTCAGGACATGATCCGCAATTAGAACGCGCAGTGCAGATCGCGCTCGAACAACTGACGAAGAACCCGCCGCGAACCCCGAAGCAACCGCCGTACCCTGATTATCAGCATTCGAGCGCGCGTGCTTCACCCTGAGGTCAATGGATTTTCGAATCGTGCGGCGATCCCTCGGCGTTGCCGGAGAGAGTAACAACGAGCAAACTCCGCGGGAAAGGGCCGTGCCCACCCAGCCAAAGCTCTTCGAAGGTACGAACCTTCTTTCAGCCTGATCAGTGCGGACTCCAGGCGTGCAGTGAAAGGAGATTCGTATGGAAGCCAGACCGCTCCCGTCTCACCCCGACCTGGAGCAATACAAAAAGCAAGCCAAGGAACTTCTGAAAGCGCGCGTTTCAACGGACCCAAGTGCGACGCGCCTATGGGTCGAAGAGTGGGTACGGTCCTATGCAAGCGAGGAAGCAGAAGTGCAGGCCCGATTACGGGGCGTGCTGCTGACTCAGAAGTTGCGCGAGTTGGCGCGACGTGAAGAGACAGCCCGCGTCGAGACGAGAATTCGCGAGAGCAGGCTGGTGAACTCCGATGCAAGGCTCGTCGACGCACAGTATTTTCTAGCTCGCATGCACGGATTTGAGAGCTGGCCGAAGTTCGCGACGCAGATTCGGGCGCTTCAAAGCGCGAACTCTCCGGACGCGAAGTTTGAAGCTGCTGCCGATGCGATCGTTTCCGGACATATCGCCGCATTGCGGAAGCTCGTGGATGAGAATCCACGATTGATTACGGCACGCTCGCAGCGTTCCCATCACGGAACCCTCCTGCACTACGTGGCAGCCAACGGCATTGAAGGTTTTCGCCAGAAAACGCCTAAGAACATTGTGGAGATCGCAAAGCTGCTGCTGGATGCGGGGGCAGATGTAAACGCGGAATGCGAGGCATACGGCGGAGGGTCCGTCGTGCTGCTCCTGGCTGCCACGAGCGTTCATCCATATCGCGCGGGCGTTCAGGAGGAGCTGCTACAGGTGCTGCTGGACCGTGGCGCGCGGATGGACGGACCGGACGGTAAGCCGTATGCGCTAGCCCTACCTTCGCAGTGAAAGGAGGTGAATCGCGGGTTTAAGGGCTTCAATCATGACGGACAGGGCTGGTTGTCATACATGAAAGAAGTATTGGCATCCATCGGCCCAGTTCAAATGCCTTAACAGCCCGGCGCTGTGAGGTGTTCAGCTCGGGCGCAATCATCACGGTCGCGCGACGCCCCGGCCCTCGGGTCGTCGTACGCACCAGTGTGGCGCGGATATCGGCGAGGTCGCCCATCATCGCGAGGGCGGAGTCGTTTGTTCCGAGCGTGATCCTCGCCAGACTCACAAGCATCAGTCCGAGTACCGTCGCAAAGGTATGTAGGCGTATGGACCCATCCGCCCACTGATGCGACGGTCCCCAGGGCACCACGCCACCCTTCTTTGCCCGGCGGAACAGTTCTTCAACATTCCACTGACCGCGGAATGCCTGCACGATACGGCCCGTGGTCCACAGGTGGTGATCCGTGCAGAGCACCCGCCGCCCCAGTCGGGTCTTCTCCATCCGGCGGCGCAGCGCCGCATCCACATGCCAGCGCAATGTCGGCTGCCGGTCGTCGCCGCCGATATCGGTTACCACGAATCTCGACAAATGTTCGCGCGCCAGCGTCTTCCTGACCCGTTGTTCCAGGCTGCTGCGCGTGATCCGTTGCGTTTTTACCAGTCGATCCAGCTTGCTTAACTCCGCCTTGGCTTTACGCAACGCCACTGCAATGCCGCGTTTCTGACCCGCCAGCAATTGCTGGCTCTCGACCACTACCAGCGTGCGGTCCAGGTTGCCGAGCTTCGCTTGCACCCGAGCCGCGCGCACCTGGGTTAACTTGCCCGTCAGGGGCTTCATCGCACCTCGCCGGGCCGCCCTCTGCAGCGCGTGTTCCGCCGCCGCATGTCCCAGCGGCAACGAAATCAGGCTGTGGTAACCGACAACGTCCAGATCCAGTTCCAGTTGAGGACTCCAAAAACCTCCATCGCGTACCAGCGTCCGCTGCGCCCTTTCGCGGCACTCCCCATCGTCCAGCGACTGGTGCAGTGCCCTCAACCCATCCAGACACGCGGTCAACACCGCCTGATCGGAACTGTTCCCGGAATAGCTCCGGTATAGCAACGGCACGTGGCCCGTCTCGCTGACCAGCACGCCGAGCCCCACCACACGCAGGTCGCTCCGTTTGCTTTTGGCATGCCCGCGACGCGCCAGCTCCCCTGGCGTAACCGTCGCAATGTGGGTGTCGAAATTCGTGGTATCGAACGCCAGCACGTCGGTCGAAAGCTCGAACCGGGCCACCGCCGTTTTCGCAATCGCGATCTGCGCTTGCTCCAATTGCTCGTCCGTGACTTGCCTCGCCACCCGATGCCAGGCCTGGCCGCTGAAGGCTGAAGAAGGCAGACACGACAAGCGCGGCACGGCCCCTTCCAGAAACTCCGCCAGGTCTCGCTTCGGTCCGGGCGAGCACGCCCGCTGGACCGCCACCGCCACGGCCAACTCGCCGACCGACGGGCCGCCTTTGGCGCCCAGGTTGCCGCACGCCCGGTCGATATGCCCTATCAGATCGAGTTGCTCGGCAACCCAGATCAACGCGCCGACATCCCCAACGGCCTGCGTCCCTACGGTTCGAGTGGCAGCCAGATCAGCGACCGGCGCCGCTGTTGCCGGTCCCAGCACGGTCTGACGCGCCACGGACCGGCTTCGGACCGGGTCCCACACGAACTGGGCCGCGATACGGTAGCGGCGGCCATTCACATCCCGTTCGAATACATGCATATCTTTCATGTAGCGCGATCTCATCCGGAAAGGAAGCCTCGCAGCATACTTTTATGGCACCGGAACACCGCATGATGCTCTTTTGTCGTCCAGGAATGCGAAAGTAGGGCTAGCCCTACCTTCGCAGTGAAAGGAGGTGAATCGCGGGTTTAAGGGCTTCAATCATGACGGACAGGGCGGGTTGTCATACATGAAAGAAGTATTGGCATCCATCGGCCCAGTTCAAATGCCTTAACAGCCCGGCGCTGTGAGGTGTTCAGCTCGGGCGCAATCATCACGGTCGCGCGACGCCCCGGCCCTCGGGTCGTCGTACGCACCAGTGTGGCGCGGATATCGGCGAGGTCGCCCATCATCGCGAGGGCGGAGTCGTTTGTTCCGAGCGTGATCCTCGCCAGACTCACAAGCATCAGTCCGAGTACCGTCGCAAAGGTATGTAGGCGTATGGACCCATCCGCCCACTGATGCGACGGTCCCCAGGGCACCACGCCACCCTTCTTTGCCCGGCGGAACAGTTCTTCAACATTCCACTGACCGCGGAATGCCTGCACGATACGGCCCGTGGTCCACAGGTGGTGATCCGTGCAGAGCACCCGCCGCCCCAGTCGGGTCTTCTCCATCCGGCGGCGCAGCGCCGCATCCACATGCCAGCGCAATGTCGGCTGCCGGTCGTCGCCGCCGATATCGGTTACCACGAATCTCGACAAATGTTCGCGCGCCAGCGTCTTCCTGACCTGTTGTTCCAGGCTGCTGCGCGTGATCCGTTGCGTTTTTACCAGTCGATCCAGCTTGCTTAACTCCGCCTTGGCTTTACGCAACGCCACTGCAATGCCGCGTTTCTGACCCGCCAGCAATTGCTGGCTCTCGACCACTACCAGCGTGCGGTCCAGGTTGCCGAGCTTCGCTTGCACCCGAGCCGCGCGCACCTGGGCTAACTTGCCCGTCAGGGGCTTCATCGCACCTCGCCGGGCCGCCCTCTGCAGCGCGTGTTCCGCCGCCGCATGTCCCAGCGGCAACGAAATCAGGCTGTGGTAACCGACAACGTCCAGATCCAGTTCCAGTTGAGGACTCCAAAAACCTCCATCGCGTACCAGCGTCCGCTGCGCCCTTTCGCGGCACTCCCCATCGTCCAGCGACTGGTGCAGTGCCCTCAACCCATCCAGACACGCGGTCAACACCGCCTGATCGGAACTGTTCCCGGAATAGCTCCGGTATAGCAACGGCACGTGGCCCGTCTCGCTGACCAGCACGCCGAGCCCCACCACACGCAGGTCGCTCCGTTTGCTTTTGGCATGCCCGCGACGCGCCAGCTCCCCTGGCGTAACCGTCGCAATGTGGGTGTCGAAATTCGTGGTATCGAACGCCAGCACGTCGGTCGAAAGCTCGAACCGGGCCACCGCCGTTTTCGCAATCGCGATCTGCGCTTGCTCCAATTGCTCGTCCGTGACTTGCCTCGCCACCCGATGCCAGGCCTGGCCGCTGAAGGCTGAAGAAGGCAGACACGACAAGCGCGGCACGGCCCCTTCCAGAAACTCCGCCAGGTCTCGCTTCGGTCCGGGCGAGCACGCCCGCTGGACCGCCACCGCCACGGCCAACTCGCCGACCGACGGGCCGCCTTTGGCGCCCAGGTTGCCGCACGCCCGGTCGATATGCCCTATCAGATCGAGTTGCTCGGCAACCCAGATCAACGCGCCGACATCCCCAACGGCCTGCGTCCCTACGGTTCGAGTGGCAGCCAGATCAGCGACCGGCGCCGCTGTTGCCGGTCCCAGCACGGTCTGACGCGCCACGGACCGGCTTCGGACCGGGTCCCACACGGACTGGGCCGCGATACGGTAGCGGCGGCCATTCACATCCCGTTCGAATACATGCATATCTTTCATGTAGCACGATCTCATCCGGAAAGGAAGCCTCGCAGCATACTTTTATGGCACCGGAACACCGCATGATGCTCTTTTGTCGTCCAGGAATGCGAAAGTAGGGCTAGTGTCCTGAGTTAGAAATTCATTGCAAAAATAGTGGAACTCCTTTAACCTGGGTCTGAGTACCGGTTTCGAAGGAGACACCATGCGAACGGGCCGACCAAAACAACCTCTCATTCTGGAGCCGGGCGATAAAACAAAACTCGAACTGCTGGCACGCCGTCCGAAGACAGCCCAGCGCGCCGCACTGCGGGCGAAGATCGTTCTTCGTGCATCGGAAGGACTTACTAATCAGGACATTGCGCGCCGGCTGGGCGTTACGGGAACTACGGTGGGCAAGTGGCGTGAGCGCTTTCGGGCCAGAGGAATGGAAGGCTTGACCGACGAGCCGCGCCCCGGTGCCCCGCGCAGGATCACGGACGAAGCCGTGGAACGGGCAGTGACGCGGACGCTGGAAAGTCTCCCTCGCGCGGCTACCCACTGGAGCACGCGTTCGCTCGCCGCCGAAGTCGGGCTGAGCCAAAGCGCTGTGGTGCGCATCTGGCGCAGCTTTGGCCTCCAGCCTCAGCGCAGCGAGACCTTCAAACTTTCCACCGATCCGCACCTGGTCGAGAAGGTGCGCGACATAGTGGGCCTGTATCTGAATCCCCCCGAACGTGCCATTGTGCTCTGTGTCGATGAAAAATCGCAGGTGCAGGCGCTGGATCGAACGCAGCCGATCCTGCCTTTGCGGCCCGGTCTGCCGGAACAAAGGACTAACGATTACGAGCGCCATGGAACGACTTCACTGTTTGCCGCGCTGGACATCGCCACAGGCAGGGTGGTGGGCGAATGCCACCGCCGCCATCGTCACCAGGAGTTCCTGAAGTTCATGGAAACGGTGGATGCCGCCATCTCAGCCGACGCAGGCGAGATTCACCTGGTGCTGGATAACTACGGAACCCTCAAGACACCAAAAGTGATTCGCTGGTTTGCCCGGCACCCGCGATACCACCTGCACTTCACTCCCACCAGCGGTTCCTGGGTGAACCAGGTGGAGCGATGGTTTGGCGAGATTACCGAGAAGAGGATCCGGCGCGGGTCGTTCAAAAGCGTGCCGAGTCTGGAGAAGGCGATCCGGGAATATCTCGACTACAATAATGAAAACCCGAAGCCCTTTGTCTGGACTGCGGACGCCGATCTGATCCTCGGGGAAATCCAGAGACTCTGTGAACGAATTTCCAACTCACCAAAGACCCCCGCTCATCCCCGGCAATTTCCAAAACGAATCTCTAACTCAGGACACTAGTTGAGGGTTGTTTATGGAACGGTCGCGGCGAGGCCGCTCGATTTCTCGCTCTGCGAGGCGCGCCTCTTAATCTGGAAACGGCAGCAGGTGCGGGCAGGACGGACGTCGTGAGATCGTTTTTTTCGGAGGATGGCCGCGTCAAGGCGGGCGCGACGCATTTGCAGCTACAGAGGGGCTTTCTATGGGCGTGTGAATACGGATATGAGGAGACCGTGAAGTTTCTTCTGGAGCGCGGGGCTGATCTTCGCGACCAGGCGGGGACCAGCGAAACGGCATTACATTGGGCGGTGGTCGGAGCCAAGCTGTCCATCATCGACCTGCTTCTGAAGCGCGGCGCGGCGTTAGAAGAATTGAACGCGTATGGCGGGACGGCGCTGGGGCAGGCGGGGTGGTCTTTTGACAACTCGGGAATTGCGAGCGATTACACCGCGATCTTCGAAGCGCTCTTGGCCGCCGGATCGAAGATTGAAGACGGCTGGCTGGAATGGCTGGAACACAAATGCGTGCGATCGGCCGCCGAGAGGTCGCGCGTGGCAGAGCTGTTTCGTCGTTACGGCGCGACGACGTGACCGCGTCGCGGCGAAAATCGCCACCGTAGAAGAATTCCAACTGCCAACATGGCTGCCGAACCTGCGGCGCCGGCTGCAACGTCCGAACCGGGATTGACCGAATCCTTCATGAACTTGAACGCAAACTGCCCCAGGCTGTTAAGCGCTCCGTGAGCCGTGCTGACGATCCAGATGCTTTCGGTGCGCAGCCACAGCCAGCCAATGATCAGTCCGGTCACCATGATCCCGAACGGAAAGCCATCGATGTGCTGAATGCCCGAGAGTTGGAACGGCGATACCGGATTACGAGTTGCTTCGCCACTGGCTGCGACGACGCAGTCCGATCAAAACTGTCCGGCGTGACGAATCGCCCGTTGGTTCTTGATATGCGCATACAATCGAAACCGGCTTCGTAATCATCAGCAACTGTGGGAGGGATCACTCCCCCGGCCCGGAAATTTGTTGGACAGTTCTCTGGGAACATTTGAGATGGAAAATGTTCTTTAAGGAGAGAGAATGTCGAACACAAAGAATACCGATTCCGGGGCTGCGGAAGGAGCCCGAAGGGCGACTGAGCAGTCCCCGGAATCGGGGCGAGCAGGCGCGGGGCGATGGTCCTCGCGACGCAAGACGGCAGTGATTTTGGAACTCCTGCGAGGGGCGGATCTGGAAAGCACTTCGCGCAAGTACCGGGTGACCGTCGCCACCCTGAGCGATTGGCGGGATCGGTTTCTGACTGCCGGCGAAGCGGGTATCAAGAGCCGTGAGGTCAGTGTTGAAGACGAAGAGAAGCGGCGGCTGAAATCGGTGGTAGCCGGCCTGAGCGTCGAGGCCGAACTGCTGCGCGAGAAGATCGCCCTGATCGAGGGTGGCCGCCCTTTGGTGTCGTGGAAGTCGAGAACATGAGCCGCACCGTCTCCGCTTCCAGCAACAAGCCATACGGGGTGGCGCGCGTGATGGCGATCTGGGATCTGCCGCGTTCCAGCTTTTATGCAGCGCGCCAACGCAGGCAGAACCCGCGGGAGCCCCGCAAACGTGGTCCGAGGGTTCTTTCCGATCCGGACCTGCTGGCAGCGATTCGTGCCGTGCTGGACGAGGCCGTTTTCATGGGCGAAGGTTACCGCAAGGTATGGGCTCGGCTGCGTCACAAAGGCGTACGTACCTCGAAGGAGCGCGTGAACAGGCTGATGCGGGAGAACCAGTTGCTCTCGCCGTATCGGCAACTCGTGCCGGTGACGCATCATCCTCACGACGGCGTCATCATCACCGATCAACCCGACCAGATGTGGGGCACCGATGCAACCGCCACCGTCACCGCCGCCGAGGGTGCGGTGACGGTCTTCGCCGCTATCGATCACTGCACCGCAGAATGCATCGGTATCCACGCGGTGAAGAAAGCCACCCGTTTCGAAGCGCTGGAGCCGGTCAGACAAGGCGTACGGGAACACTTCGGCTTCTTCTCGCAGGGCAGCGCTGCCGGTCTGCTATTGCGCCATGACCATGGCAGCGTTTACATGAGTGACGATTTTCAGAACGAAATCCGCTTCCTGGGGATCGAGTCCTCACCAGCCTTCGTGCGGCAACCGGAGGGCAACGGCTGTATTGAGCGGTTCTTCAGAACGCTCAAAGAACAGTTGCTCTGGATTCACCATTTTCGCGATCTCGATGAACTTCAGACCGCTCTACTCGACTTCCGCGGCCGTTATAACAACAGCTGGATACTTGGGCGCCTCGGCTACAGAACACCGGCTCAGGCTCGGCGTGATTTCGAACTTGCACTGTCAGCGGCAGCATGATTCAATGAGTCAACTTACTCCCAGTAAGCTGTCCAACCGCTCCAGGCCAAAACAGTGGGAGGGATCACATTGTTCTCAGACAGGACTTCCTATCCAAAAAGCTGGTGGATCGCCCTGTTGTCAGGACTCCTCTTCGCGGACGTCTACGGCACGACCGTTGCTGCCGCCCGGCCTCAGTCACCGAATTCTGCTTCAACGAGGAAAACTTCGGTGCCGTCCTCTGACGTCGGGCTGCCAGTGACCTTCCAACGCTCTACAGGCGACCTCGATGCGATGGTCAAACGGGGGCGTATTCGAGCCCTGGTTATCTATAGCCGCTCCGGCTTCTTCTACGTGAACGGCCGGCCGCAAGGGATCTTTTACGATGCGCTTCAGTCCTTCGAGCAATTTGTCAATCAGAAGCCGCGCACGCAAAACGTGCAGGTTACGTTTATTCCAGTTCGTCCCGATCAGATCGAAAAGGCTCTGACCGATGGTGTCGGCGACCTGATCGCTTACAGCGTGGCAGTGACTTCCCACCGCGAGCAGCGCGTTGCTTTCTCCACTCCGATACAAACGGGTGTGAAACAAATCGTGGTCACGCAAAAAAACTTCGGCTCAGTTTCATCCCTGGCGGATTTGGGCGGTAAAAGGGTTTTCGTCAATCCCCTCACTACGTATTATGGGAACCTGGAAAAGGTAAACGACTCGTTACGAAAACAGGGCAAGCCTGCCATTTTAATAGAGGCTGCCGACAAGAGTTTGACCGACGAAGATCTGCTCGAAATGGTGAACGCAGGCATACTTCCGGCGACCGTTACGCTCACCGAGCGAGCCGATCTCTGGGCTCGCATTCTTCCCAATATTACTCCGCAGCCGAAACTCGTCGTCGGCGACGAAGGAAACCTGGCGTGGGCGATGCGGAAGGAGAACCCGAAACTCAAGCAGCTGGTCGATGAATTCGTCAAAACCCATGCGGTGGGAACCTCCTTCGGCAACACCCTGTGGCGGCGATATCTGCAAAGCGATCAATGGGTCAAGAATCCGACCACCGCCTCGGAATTAAGGAAATTCAAAGACAACGTCGCTTTCTTCAAGAAGTATGCATCAGAGTATGGATTTGACTACCTGATGATTGTGGCGCAGGGATACCAGGAGTCGTTGCTGAACCAGTCGGCGAGGAGTCCCAGAGGTGCGGTCGGAATCATGCAGGTCCGTCCGTCGACTGCGGCGGCGCCGCCGATCAACATTCCCGATGTATTGACGGCGGAGAACAATATTCATGCCGGCGTGAAGGTCCTGAACTCGATCGCGCACCACTATTTCAGCGATCCGAAGATTGATCCGGTCAACCGTCTGCTCTTTACGTTCGCCGCGTACAACACCGGCCCGAACCGCATTGCAGACCTTCGGCAAAGCGCACGGGCGCAGGGGCTTGACCCCAACATATGGTTTGGTAACGTCGAACTGATGGTTTCCAAAAGCGTCGGGCCGACTACAGTTCAGTACGTCAGCAATATCTACAAATATTACGTCGCGTACAAGCTTGTCGTTGAGCAAGGCCAATCCTTGCAGTAGTGCGATACACCCTCCGATTACTTGAGGAGCGCGCCGCCCTGTAACCCAAAATAGTTAGCTCTGACCAGACCTGACGGCATCCTGCCAAATATCTTCTCTGGGGAGGTCCTGGATGAAATCCTTGAATTTATCCGCATGCATACCCGGATGCTTCCAATCCTGGCGAAATTCGCGCGGGCAATGCCTGTGATTGTCGACATTCTACGCCCTGTCTCGCGGCATCCGGCTAACCAACGCTTCCACATACCGCGGCGCCTGCGAGGGGTGCCGGTCAGGACCCACATCCGCATGCGCTGATAAGCTTCGCGGATGATCGACATCGGACCGCCTAATAGCCACCTTCGCCGGTTTCAGATGCGGGAGCATGCGAGGTGTAAAGTGCTCCGTGAGAATCGGGCCGAGAATAGAAGTGGTAAGCATGAGCACAAGTGCGGCGTTGAACACGGTAGTACCTGGAAGTGCGGTGCGCAACTTGCTGACGGCAGCGATTGTCAGCCATAATTCCGCGAATGCCGCCCCGAGTTCGGCGATCAGCTCCGCACGATCCCCGAAAATGCGAAGTTATGCTTTACCTTTGGTTCAGAACTGAAGCAGGGTGGAACCGTCTGATCCGGCACCGCTCTTTTGGTGCGGGCTTGGAAACGCTCTATGCTGTTCGATGGCTGCGTTGAATGCGCTCGGCTCCGCGTGGTGGTCCCTTCCCGCGCGGGATTCAGGTGACATCCCGAGATATGGCCGATCGCGTAGGCCATCGTGAGCACGGTGAGTCCGAAGGCAAACGATACTCCAAGGAGCCCGATGCAACCTTGGGAAACGCGGCGGCAAGCACCGCACTGCCGCATCCGCCCGGTACAAGCCAAGCCGTCCCAATGCATTCCGCTATGTTTCGTTTTAAAATAATTGCCGCTTGAAGAGCTTCCCGCCATGAAGGAAATGATTAGTTGCCGCGCGGCGACATCTTGTCCAGTAAATTAACCAGATCTCTGCCGGCGGGTGGTACGGGAGCGGCGCCATCGCGGACAATTTGAACGGCGCTCAGCGGTTTCCCGTAAAGCTCTTTGTTCATGTCGTCGTCGGTAGCAATCGACGCGCTTCCCAGCGCGGCTCCGGCAAATAGTCCTTTCGCCTGGGAATAGGCAAGGACGTCCACGTTGGGGTCATTGAATCCGACTGCTTTCGCGTCTGTGGGGCCTGCCACGGCAGACGCATCCGCTCCCAGTTTCAGTTTGCCCGAGAGGATCTTATCTGCGCCACGGGGCGTCATGACCAACAGAACGTAGTCGGTGGAGGTGCTGCCCAATTGCACCCCCAGGCTGCCTGTATCCACGGTATACATGGCTGGAGCACTCCATTTGCCCTTCATCTGGGCGCCCGTACGACACGTGATCAGACCTCGCCCGTAAGTCACGCCGAGGCCAATGCCGACTTTCTTGACGCCGGGATACACCAGCACGCATACTGCTTTATCCACAACGTACTTCGGAATTGCCTGTTTATCGAGTATCGTTTTAAGGACGGCCGTCGATTCAACCACACGTTTCTCTGCCTTGCTCTCGGCAAACAGAGATGGTGTCGTCACAAAAGACACTATCAGCAACAGAATCTTCGTCTTCATAGATCGTAATCCCCCAATTTGGATCCCGCAGGAAAACGCCTTGGCATCCGGTTTTATCCATGGCTGAATTGCCTCTTCAGCAACCTGCCACGGAGTGTTGATACTCAAAAGCCTATCTGTCAATACGAGTGATGAGCGACGCAGCGCGCGGATGTATTTTTTGACGGACTCCCGGCGAGGGCCGGCCGGCTGGAAATCCCGGTCGCGTGACCCGTTCCCCCGCACTGGCCAGCTTTCGATCCTGACGACCGGTGAACTGCGGACACCGCCATGTAGATGGAGCCATCGAAGCCGTCGACGCTGCCTCGAAACTAACTTCCGACATTGGACAATAACGTTCCGCGCGAGGATCTGGCTCGGCCCGAATAGGCCTGATTCAGAGAAACCGGGAACTACGGAGGCGTCGCGGCGCGCACCATTTCTTCGTTGGGACTGTTAGTGTTGAGTGACGACCGGGCGGGCACCGCAGACGGGCCGGTTTTCCTTCCTGCGCATACCAGGGGCAATCCCATCCGATCCACCAAAGGCCATCCGGGCTGACGCAGCCGGGGACGACGCAATGGAAGATGGGGAGTGTAAAGACCTCGGTTTTAATTATGCAGACCAACGCAAAGAGACCGAGCGTGGGCGACAATTAGTCGATGTGAAGCCCGCGTACCCATGAACAAAAAACTTATAATCTCTGCTGTTGCGCTCGCGGCTGTTGCAGTTCACGTCGGAACTCAGATCAAGGTGGATGCCATTACGTTTGGACTGCTTTGTATTGGGCTTCTGCCGTGGGTGGCTGACGTCATCAAGATGGTAGAAATACCAGGCATCGGGAAAGTCGAATTCCAAGATCTTGCCAAAAGGGTCGACCGGGCGGTAACAACTGGTGAGATTCATGAGGCCGAGATCCAACATCAGCGAGAGAAGCTCGACACGCTGGCAAGATATTCGATGTCTGCGTCGATTTATAAGCATCTGTGGTGGATCGCAAATAAGCCCGAATACAAATACCACGATGAACCGTTTTTCAGGCGCGAAATGTATTTTCTCCGTGACGGCGGGTATGTCAAGCCGCGCGGAAACCGCGAATTCCTGGACTTCGGCCCGGAGGCCGACAACCAGAATCTTTCGGAGATCGCCGAGCCGACGCTTGCGGGTAAGATCGTGTTGGATCTGCGAGGAGAGCCGTAGCCGCTCGCCCACCCGCGACGGGATCGTGCGGAATTCGAGCCGGTCTTATAACGGGAGCCTACCCGAATACCTAACGATATTGGTACATAACACCCTTCAAACTGCGGTTAAGAAACCCGCGACACGAACGAACAGCGCTTCGGCTTGAAATGTAAGGGAAGGTAAATAGTTTCCGAAAGCCCGACCATCCGGAAACCTATCGTTCGCAACCCGCTTCCTCGCTCATAAGGCGCTCATTCCCAGAACGCCCCATCTTGAGAGTTTCGTGGTGACTCCACATCCGCAGTTTACCGACAATACAGGAGCTGGCCGATTCAGACTCGTTCTATACAGCTACTCCATCCAGTTCAGGATTACCGTGATCGGCTCCGACGCGGCCTCAGGGCGCACCGAGTTGATGAGGAACTTTCGGCCGTCCGGCATCGCGGCAAAGCGTTGGCCGTCAGCAAAGCCTTTACCGAAGATGGGGACCGTGAACAAAGCCACTGGCGCGCCGGTGCGCTGAAATGTGGGAGCGGTAGAGACCGGCACAGCCACCAGCTTCGAATCCGTAGTAATGTAAAACAGTTCTTTGCCGTCGTGCCGCCACTGCGGTTGCCCGCCGCCGCCTTGAGAGATCATCTGCTGCGCGCCGACTTTTCCATCCGCCGAGAAGGGACGAACATACACTTCATACGTGCCGGACTCATTCGATACATAGGCAATGTAGCGCCCGTCCGGAGAAAAGCGCCCCTGGCCCTCGATGAACCTGGTAGTAAGGAGAGGAATCGGGTTGCGCTCCCCTTCCAGAGGAAGCACCCACAAATCCGAATTCGCGTCGGCGTGGGTGACGGTGTATAGGAGAAACCGCCTGTCGCGGGACCAGTCCTGTGGAATCTTCTCCTCCGCGGACTTCAGGAGCGCCGTTTCCACGCCCGCGAGGTTGCTGGGTTTCTGATACAGGTTGCTCGCGCCATCGCGCTGGGAGCTCCACACGATCTGGCTCCCATCCGGGGACCACAGCGGCTGCTCGTCGCGAGCGGGATCGAAGGTGAAGCGGTTGGTGGTGTGTTGCGCCAGATCGTGCACCCAGACGTCACCGTTCACGGGGGAGCTGTCGTAGCGATCGAACGCCACTCGCTTCCCGTCGGGCGAAAGGGAAAGCGTGCCATAGCTGCCCGGCGCGCCCACGGGTCCCAGAGACTTTCCCGTGCGGTCGTACCAGGTGAGCTCGCGTCCGCCGGATTGCCCTGCGCGGTAGACCAAGGTCCCGTTGGCAGAGGCCGTGAACATGCTGTTGTCCACGCTGGCTCCGGTCCCCACCTGCTCCGCGATGGGAACAGCATCGCCCGTGAGGCTCAAGCTGCCGGCATTGAACGGCTGGCCCAACAGCACGCCCTCGCGCAGGAACAACAGATAGCCATGGGATGGGTCCACCGAGGCCACGTATTTGGCCGGAGTAACACCTCTGAGGATTGGCTGCGAATTCTGTTCCTCGGGTTTGGAATCCAGCGACCCGATATACACTCCGCTGTTTTGGTCCTTCGCAGCGACGCGCAGGTACAGGAAGTGCCGGCCGTCCGGCAGAAACGAGGGAGCGGTATGGCGCAGTTCGTCTCGTTTGGAATCGAGCCTGGTAACGTGCGTGCAAGTGCCGCCGCCCGCCGGCACTTGCATGAGGCCGTCCGTGGCGTGGTAGACGATGATGCCTGCGGGGCTCCAGGCCCCCAGTGGCGCGCCACCGGATACCGGACACAGCGTTCGCGCCGGTCCGCCGGCTACGTCGATCTTCTTAAGCGTACGCAGGATCGGACCAGAGAAGCCGAGAGAGCGTCCGTCCGGCGACCAGAAGATGGGCGCACCTACGCCGTCGGTTCCAGCCAGCACATGCGCTTCGAGAGAATTCATCGGCTTGAGCCAGATCTGCGAGCGGCCTTCGGCACCGATGGCGGCGAAAGCCAGCGTGCGGCCATCGGGCGAAATCGCGGGCGGGGTACCGTTGAAGCTGGTCTTGTCCGGCGCGGCCACGACGAAGCGGGTGACTTCGGTTTTGGCAGGCTGCTCGCGAAAATGGACGACGGACACGACGGCAAGCCCCAGCAGGAGCATCCCCGCCACCGCCCAAGGAAGTTTCTTGTGGGGCAGGCTCGTAGCCAGGCTCGTAGCCTGCGGGCTCCCAGCCGCGCTGTCTTCCTGAATCAACTCGAACGCATCCCCGATATCCCGCAGCCGCTTCGCCGGATCTTTTTGCAGACACTTTCGCAGCAGTTTCTGCATCGCAAACGGCGCGCCACTCAGATCCGGCTGCTGCATCACCACCGCCGCGAGCGTCTCCGTCAGATCCTCCCCGCGAAATAATCGCCGGCCGGTGACCATTTCGTGCAGCACCACGCCGAAGCTCCAGATATCGGCGCGCTTGTCGACCACCTTCCCGCGAGCCTGCTCCGGACTCATGTATGCCGCCGTCCCCAGGATGACTCCGGCCTGCGTAGCGGCCATGCTGATGGTGGGCGAATCCTCCGGCGACGCCGCAGAAGTACCTCCGATCTTCGCAAGACCGAAATCCAGCACTTTTACGACGCCATCGGCCTTGATCTTGATGTTGGCCGGTTTCAGATCGCGATGCGTAATCTCTTTTTCGTGCGCCGCTTCCAGCGCGGCGGCGATTTGCGCGGCGATCTTGAGCGCCTCCTCCAGCGGAATCGCGCCCTCACGAATGAGGTCGGCCAGCGTCGGCCCCTCCACCAGCTCCATCACCAGGTAGTTAGGTCCCACGTCGTAGAGGTGGCAGATATTGAGATGATTCAGCGCGGCCACGGCGCGGACTTCGCGGTCGAAGCGCTCGTTGAAACGCTCGGCGGAAACTTTGACGGCGACATCGCGACCGGTGCGCGCGTCGTGCGCACGGTACACCTCTCCCATCCCACCTTTGCCCATGAGCGCGAGGATTTCATAAGGGCCAAGTTTGTCGCCCGCAGTCAGAGGCATATTACCGATCCAGCTAAGTTTACATGGTCAAGACGCGGATTGCGCCTGGGCGACCGGCATTCCGGAAGCTATGCGGTAGGTGCGTCGACATCGAAACAAGACCCCGATAATTGACGAGCAGCCGACCACTATGGACCAGGCGTGCTAGCATTATTCGCAATCAGACGTGCCGAAGAAACGCAGGGACCACGCCGAACCTCCGAAGACCAGGAGAAACATTATGCGTATTTCAAGATGGAATATTCCTTGCGCGCTTGCTGCCTTCTCCTTCATGTGCACTGCCGACGCGCAGACTGAGCCGCCTGCGCCAGATTCGATCGAAGGCCATCTTGCAGCTGGCAAGAACGCTGCAGGGGGCCGCGACGACACTCCCGATTTCTACGGCTTGGTCACTGCGCTTTGCGTTGCCCCGCTGAACGCTCCTCCCCGACCGGACGCTCCGGCCCCCAGGATGAACCCCAAGCGGGCAAGCACCTATCTTGAGCCGAAAAAGGCTTTTGACGACCTGTATTGGATGGGTACGCCTTCCCGTTCGACTTGGGCTCTGACCACCAGCGACGGAATCATCCTGTATGACACACAGGGCGTTTATGACGCGGAGGACGTAATTGTCGGCGGCCTGAAAAAGCTTGGCCTCGATGCCGCTAAGGTGAAATACGTCATTGTTTCCCATGCCCATGAAAACGAAGTCGGCGGCGCGAAGCTGATGCAGGAACGCTATGGCGCGCATGTTGTCATGGGAGAGGGCGATTGGGATATGGTTGACCAATCCGTCAATGGTTTTCCGAATGGCAAGCCGAGGCGTGACATCCTCGCCACTGACGGCATGAAGATCACGCTCGGCGGAAGAACGGTAACCATATATCTGATGCCGGGCCACACACCGGGGACGATTTCCGGAATCTTCCAGGTACATGACCACGGCAAGCCGCTGACGGTCGCTTATTCAGGCGGTACCGAATTCAATTTTCTAAACGATGTGCCGCATTTTGACGCCTACCTCGCTTCAGAACGGAAATTTGCGGCCATCGCGGCCGCTGCTGGTGCCAGCGTCATCATGGGAAACCAGTCTCAGTTTGATAGTGCCGCACCCAAGCTCAGGATGCTGGCCGATCGACGACCCGGTGATGCGCACCCCCTCGACGTCGGCGGCAACGCGGTGGGGCGCTATTTCAAAATTGAAGATGAGTGCGCGCAAGCGGTGCGCCTCAAGCTGCTCGCCCAGCAGCACAATAGCACCCAACCCGTTCAGTAAGACCAGCAAATCCGGGGCAATCCGACAACGTCATCCGTATCCGGTCCGCGCGGACAGTTACCAAGTCCTCAAAAGTGAAACATTTCTCGAGCTTCGTCATCCACGTCCTAGATGACGCGCTTTCCGTTATCTGTTTTCCCGTCGCGGCTTCGCACATGACCCGGCTCGGCTTTGGCTACCGATATGTCGTGTTAACGCGCCGACCCTGGATACTTGATCAACCGAAATCGCTTGACTAGCCAAAGCGTCCCCGTCGGAGGCAGAATTGAGACTCGGCAATTGGTGAAAGGATTAGAGGTATGACGCTCACTCGACGTGGTGTTTTCCTCACTGGAGCCGGTGTGCTGCTGGCGCGCCGCAATATCGCCGCCGACCTCATCACGCTCTCACCTGGCCCACGAGATCTCGAAATGCCCGTGGAAGATTTCATCGACGAAATCACCCCGGTGGAGCACTTCTTTGTGCGATGCCACACGATGATTCCACAGATCAAGCTCGTGGACTGGAAGCTGGAGATCGCAGGACTGGTTGAGCGTCCGCGTTTCGTCACGTTGGCCGATCTGAAAAAATTCCCCCGCGCCGAACTGATCAGCGTGCTCGAATGCGCCGGCAATGGACGCAGCTTCTACAGGCCCACGGTTGCGGGCGCCCAATGGCGGTTCGGCAGTGTCGGAAACGCCCGGTGGACCGGTGTCCGGCTCAAAGATGTTCTGGATAAATGCGGCGTCAAACCCGCAGCAACACAACTACTGCTCGATGGAGCCGACGTGCCGTTCGTCAAAATGCCGAAGCTCCAGCGCACCCTCGAGGTTGCCAAAGCGATGCATCCCGATACACTCCTGGCCTGGGAGATGAACGGCAAGCCTCTCTCCTCCGACCACGGGTTTCCTCTTCGCGTCATCGCGCCCGGCTGGGCCCGCGACTCCTGGATCAAGTGGCTCACCCGCATCGAACTCCTCGATCACGACTTCGACGGTTTCTGGATGAAAACCGCTTACCGGCATCCCGCCCAGCATGTCGCTCCCGGTACCGCCGTCGATCCGAAGGATATGATTCCCGTCACCAACCTCAATGTGAAATCTGTCATTGCGCGTCCTGCCGAATAAGCCGCGCCCGGAGTGGTGAGCGTGCAGGGCGTTGCGTGGTCCAACGCTTCTCCCGTCAGAAAAGTCGAGATTTCCACTGACGCGGGCAAGACCTGGTCGCCCGCGAACTTCACTGGTAAGCCAACCAAATACGGCTTCCGTCGGTTCGTGTTCACTTGGGAAGCCCCTGAAGGACGCTACAAGTTGATGTCACGGGCCACTAATGAGGCCGGTCAGGTCCAGCCACTTGAACCGGAATGGAATCCCAACGGCTATCTCTACAACGCCGCGCAACCGATACAGGTCACGATCTCTAAGACACGACCGCCCTTAACCGCGGAGGCACCCGAGGCTGACGCGCAGCCTGAACCCGAGGGCTACAAAGCCGCCTGCTTCACCTGCCACGACGATCACATGATGCGACAGCAGCAACTCACCCGCGCGCAATGGGATCGCGAAGTTACGAAGATGACCGGATGGGGCGCCACGGTAAAGCCCGAGCAGCGCGAACTTCTCCTCGACTACTTGTCAGCGCGCTATAAGCCCTGACGAGCCGTATTGTGAATGTCAACGGATTCTTGGCGAGTGGCCAAGCGGCTGCGGGGTGGACCGTCGACCTATACTTCGGTGCTGACCTTAGTGGAATCGGCCAAGCGAACCGAGCAGCTGCCTCCCCCGAGCATATGCGCTGGGCCGGCGCTGGGTCCCGCGCGGCGGCCCGAATGCCTACCACTATTTGTTCTTAACGCCGTTCGTCCGCTCCTCCGAATCCGAGCGTCGTATTAACGCCTGATTCGTTTCGTCTTTACGCACCCCCGATCGCCTCCGGAATCGAAGCGGTAGGGCACATCAACGGAATGGCGACAACACACGGCCAAGGGAGAGCTGGCGAGGGTCGCATGCCTCGCCGTCTCGTTCAATTGTGAGAAGATGCAGCTGTTATGGCAACTATTGGTCTCATCGGTGCTGGGCATATTGGAAGCCAAGTCGCACGGCTTGCCGTTGCAAATGGTTACAACGTCGTGATCAGTAATTCCCGCGGGCCGGAGACCCTCTCGGAGTTGGTCGCTGAGCTCGGGCCCAAGGCCCGCGCAGCAACCGTTGTCGAGGCGGCACGATCCGGAGAGATAGTCGTGGTCACGATCCCATTGAAGAACTACGGCACAGTGCCCGTTGAGCCACTTGCGGGGAAGATTATCATTGACACAAACAATTACTACCCTGAGCGTGACGGTCACATTCCTGAGCTCGACAACGAGTCGACCACGACTTCCGAGCTCCTCCAGAAACACTAAGGAACTGTCAATAAAATAGTGGATCAACATCTGGGTAACAGCCTATAGTTCCAGTCGCCGTGAAACTTTTCTCTCCGGAGCTGGAGTTCCGTCATCTGCTGGTCGGAGATCCTGAGCCCCTTCTCATAGATATTGGTGTCGATCTTGCTTTTTACAGTCAGGCCGGTCGTTGTTGTGGTTGCGGCGATGAGGTCGATGATGACCTGATGGCTGACGAGTGGCTTGCCACGCCAGTTCTGGCTGATGAAAGAGAAGAGACGGTGTTCTATTTTGTTCCACTTGCTGGTGCCCGGCGGGAAGTGACTGACCGAGATTTCCAGTCCGATTTCATCGGCGAGTTGTTGCAGTTCCCATTTCCATAGCCGCACTCGGGCGCCATTGCTGCCGCCCGAGTCAGCCGTGATCAACAGACGGGTCGCTTTCGGATAACTGCGGCTGCCCATCCAGCGCCACCACCGGCGTATGCTCTCTACGGCAAACTCCGCTGTGTCGTGATCCACACCCACACTGACCCACCCCGTGTTCCGGCCCAGGTCATAGACCCCATAGGGAGCCACCTTACCGTTCTCCGGCCGACGGATTTCGAAGTCATGAACCCGGACCTGCTCGGGCTGGCCCTGCGGCTGCCATTCGCGTCCCGGATTCCTGAAATCGCCCACCAGTTCCTTCTTTTTTGTATCTACGGAGATCACCGGCTCGCCTTGTTTCAAATAACGCTGTGCCTTGCGGTTGATGTATTCAAACTGCCGATTCCGGTCCGCATGCTGACTCCCTTCCAGCTTTTTCTGGTTGGCCTGCAAACTGTAATCCATCTCGTGTAGCAACTCGGCCACGGTTTGATGACTGACTGCGTGACCCTCGCGCCGGAGTTCCTCGGCCAGCACCCGTACGCTCTTGCATGTCCATCGAAGCGGCGATTCCGGATCTCCGCGAGTCGCAGGATCCACCAGTCGGTCCAGGTCCGCACGCAGGCCGGGATCCTTGTCGACGGTTCGTTTTCGTCCTGCACCTTTCCGCCGAATCCGCGACTGCGAAAGGACAGGCTCACCCGATACCTTCTGCTGACTCAGTTCCTTCATTCCTTCGGTAATCGCACGACGCGAAACGCCTGTCGCCCGCGCAACCAGCGAAACGCCTCCATATCCAATAGACGCGCTCTCCGCCGCCGCCACCAGACGCCGCATCCGCTCGTCCAGGAAGGAAGACAAAGAACGAAATCGCAGCCCAACGCTCTCGTAACTCACTATCCACAAGTATAAAACAAAACCATCTTAACTTGTTCTACTTATTTCCTGACAATCCCTAACCTGCCTCGAAGGTTGTCAAGGCTTCAATCACATTTACGCCGCCGAACTCACCACCCACGGGCAACCGGCGGGGACGAAGAATCGTCGCGCGCTGGTGATTGCTGGTAATGATCAGGGCGCCAAGGCCACCGTTACCCATCTGCTCGATCAATTCGGTTTCGACACTGTGGACGCAGGCCCGCTCAAAGAAGGGTGGCGCATCCAGAGGGATACCCCCGGATACGGTCCGCGCCGTACGGCTGAGGAACTGCGGAGAGATCTCGCGGCGGCCAAACGGTACGCGGATCAATAGGGAACGGCCCGCTCAATGTAGGCGCGATTCGCCGGACCAGCAGAAGAGCGGGACTTATTCGTCCGGAATTAGCTGCCGATATTCGTAGATATCATTCAGCTTTCGGGCGCGGCTGACATGCCATTTGTTAGCGAACGAGGATCGCGATTTGACGGTGGGAAAGGCTGTGCTCGCCAGGAATCAGTCCTAGCCAGCCTGTGGGCCGAGCAGTTACCAGAGTGGCGCGTTATTCCGGCAGTGAGCGCTTGGCCGGATTTTCCGACGACACCAGGCGTCGGTCCTGGTCGCGGCCATAGTCACGCCCGCGGGCGATCTTAAGTTGATCGCCTGGCAAATGCACGATGATGGCACCTTTACTCGTTGGCTGGGCACCACCGCGGGAGCCGCCTTTGAAGTCGTTGCGCATGGGTTACAGGGAGCATCGTGGTCACCGCCTGCAAGACCGGCGCGGGTGTGTTGAAACTGATCTACTGGCAGTTCCCCGCTTCGCCATCCGACCCACAGACCATCACGCGCCTGACCGACACCGAAGGCTGCTCGCTGCCGTCGTTCGGAGGCGTCTCCGTGGGCCACTGGCGCGCCAGCCACGCCTCCGCGGACGATCTGGGTGAGACGCTCGCCGGCGTTCGCACCGCCGCCGGCAATTTGAAGGTGATCCGCTTCCACCTCACCACTTCGTAATCGCGGAAATCAATAACGCGAAAAGCCCCCGGGCAGCTCTGTCCGGATCGGTGATCCGGAAGAGGCCAAGGACGTGCGGCGAGAATAAGGGGATCGATTCAGGCGGGTAAATTTCCTGAGAAGTTCGCTGTTTAAACGCACTATCGCGATTCGGCTTCCGCAGCTGCCTCGCTAACCGCTTCCGGCGGTCCAAACACGACGTTGGCGGCGCGGTGTGGAGTGTCCTAGCCGCGCCGCCATCTTCGAGTTATCGCTCCGCGATAATCGTGGCTGGCTTGAATTCACGAACAAATTCCTGCATCAGCTTCTCGATCTAACGCCTATCTGTGAGCCGCAGAATCTGTCGCTCCTCCGGTGCGATGATGGCTTCCATGCAATCCACGCTCGTAAGCGTTCTCGGAGCGGGCACGATGATAACTGCCTCGATCGCGGCGTTGTACTGGTTTAAATCGGCCTCGCCTCCGCCGCAGCCGCTCGATGAATCGATCGCATCTATTAGCGATTATTCTGAGATTCACACACTTTCCGCCAGGGTGGACATCGAAAAGATCCGCAACGCGCTTCAGGTGTCGGCAAAGTTTAACAGATCGCCGCAATCTGGACGGGCATTTCCGCGCTGCTGAGTGCGGCAACAACTCTAGTTGGTATCGCCAGTTGAAGTGCTATGGCCCTCCCGGTTCGGCGCGGCTCTGTTTGCCTTCCGGGATAGCTAATGGGATGGTCCGCCGCGGGCAGTCGTGGTGGTGGCCGGACCAGAAAAGCTCGGGGACTCACCACCGGGAATCTGTATCTGATTCCCAGTCTCTGCCGCCCGTCGGCGTTGGCGTCGATAGCAGAACGGTGCTCGGCGGCAAGGGTTCGCACAGCCGCGCCAAACCCAGGCGCGCCCTTGCCTCCTCCGCGCCGTTCTGCCGATCCGCTAATCGCGACGGGCGGCTCCGCCGGGAATCAGATCCGAAGAGCAGCGTCCGTCTGGACGATGAAGAACGAGGAGAACGTTAATGGAAATACACGCGATCGGTATTGATCTGGGCAAGACTTTGTTTCATCTGGTCGGGGTGGATTCGACCGGGAGAGTCGTGGTTCGCAAGCGTTGTTCGCGCACTCAGTTGCTGACGTACACAGCGAACATTCGAGTCCAGCGCATCGGGATGGAAGCCTGCAGTGGATCACATTTTCTCGCACGCGCTCTTCGGCAGCAGGGCCACGACGTGCGGCTCATGCCGGCGCAGTACGTGAAGCCTTACGTGAAAACGAACAAGAGCGACTACATCGATGCGGAAGCGATCGCTGAGGCTGTACAGCGGCCGACCATGCGCTTCGTGCCGATCAAAACCGAGGAACAACTGGATCTGCAGGCTGTGCACCGAGTGCGGGAACGCTGGGTGATGCGCAGAACGGCCGTCGTTAACCAGATCCGCGGTCTGCTTCTGGAACGCGGCCTCACGTTGCCGAAAGGACGGAGCCACCTCGAGGAAGGGCTTCCGGAGATTCTTGCCGAGGCCCACACCCGAGTTTTCCGGGTTCATCTTCGCGTGCTGCTGGCTCAACTGCGAGATCGAACTCGATCAGCTGAGCACACGCATCGAGGAGATGGATGCGGTGATTGCTCGGACGGCGAAAGAGAATGACGCTTGCCAGCGACTGACGACGATACCCGGAGTCGGGCCGGTGACCGCGACCGCTTTGGTCGCTGCGATCGGCAACGGATCGGCGTTCGAAAAGGACGCGACCTGGCAGCCTGGGTGGGGACTGGTTCCCCGAGAGTATTCCACCGGCGGCAAACAGAAGCTGCTCGGAATCAGCAAGCAGGGTAACAGCTATCTGCGCAGACTCTTCGTGCAAGGAGCGCGCAGCATCCTGATGCAGTTTCCGCGAACAGGCAGGCGGCGCCGTTCGGAGCTGGCTGAGCACAGCTAATGCGCTCGTCGCCCATCAGAACGTGGTCGATGGTCGCGCTGGCGAACAAGCTACTCCGAACGGCGTGGGCGGTTCTCTGCAAGAACGAAACGTATCGGATTCCCGTTGCCCACAGCCGCTTGACAGCGATTCGGAGTCGAAATGATTTCCTGCCAGGTCTGCTGGCGGATTACTGAGATGGCACAACGGTCGAACCGGCGCTTTCTAAACCTGATATCGGTAGCGGCCCATCAAGGCCACATAGCTAATAGGGAGAGAGCGGGCGGAATCCATCATGGCCCAGGGATCGCAGACTCCCAACAAAGGCCGAATACATTGGCGCAGACCAAACCGTCATCTCCAGTTTCCGCTTGCAAATCCGCGGCGGACCATACATACCGATATTGCCCCTAACAGCCCGTGTCTAAACCGCCCTATTTTTGCGTGACGCGGTGACGTAAGAGGTGCTTGGTTGATGTTCTCGGTTTTCGCATGAGGTAGCCGGGGTGTACGGATGGTGGATGCCAGAAGGCTTCCCATGCTCTTATAAAGGCCAGAATCGCAAAAACTGCTCGCCGTACCTGATCATGTGCGGCTTTGGGCTTGCCGGCTCCATAAAGGGAACGCATCAGCAGCGCGAGATTGCATGCCGCCGCCTGGATCAGCAGTTTCCTGTGGACATTTTCCAGACCGCGCACCCAGCGCCGGTCCATACCGCCGGTATCGAACTGGTGTGCGAAGTTGCGTTCGATCTTTTCCCCGCGTCTGCGCTGCAGTCGTTTGCCATGTTCGCCCCGAATCCGCCGCCGGTTGGCATATACCGCTTCCTTCTCCCAGGCTTTGCCATTCCAGTTACGGACACCGCGCTCCGGTTCCGCGATGTACGTTCTGACTGCAAGCTCCCGCAGCGCCACGGCCACATCGTTACTGTGGTATCCCTTGTCCGCCACCACTTCCTCTACGCCGGCGGGATGCACCGGATAGTTTCCTGCAGATGTCGTTTCCGCAACCAGACCGGACACGGCCACACCGGCTTCGATAACTGTCTCTTCCACGGTTGCCGTGTCGGCTGCCGCTCCGCCATGCGTGGTGACCGCAACGATGGCGCCGGTTTCCATATCCACTGCATTCTCCGCCTTGTACGCCAGCGCGGTGCGCCCGTCTTTCAGTTTCGTGATCTCGGCTGCGGCATCGCTCGGACTGGCCCAGTCTTCATTGGAAGTCTTCTTTTTGCGCTTCCGGTCCATGCGCCTCAGTGACGCTGCGTCGGTGATTTCCACACCCTCGGCTGTGGCCACCCGCTTCAGATATTCGTTGTAGCTCTCACCGCTGTCGCGTCGTACGATCGACTTCATCGCCGCGTTCGCTTCCAGCGTCGTCGAATCCACACCGATGGTCTTGCCTTTGAGCAGCCCACCCTGCGCCAGCCGTTCCAGCACCCAGGTGAAGATCCGCTGGTGCGTTTCGGCGCCGATCAGCCGCCGCGTCCGCGATATCGTCACATGGTCCGGCGTTGGCTCGTCGAGTCCGATGGAGAGAAACTGCCGCAGTGTGAGCGAATCGGCCAGCCGCCACGCAATGCCGCGTTCGCTGTCAATGCCTTCGAAGAAACCAATCATCATGATCCGGAAGTACAGTCCCGGAGCCAGCGACGGACGACCCAGTTTCGCGTGATAGAACCCGGCACAGCTCTTCTCGCAGAAACAGTCAAAGTCCGCCTTCTCGAGAAGGGCGTTCAACCCGCTGTAAAACGGATGTCCCGGCGCCGTCGGCAACTCACCGCCGTACCAGAGCGATTCCTGCCGCTCTCTCTTCTTCCGCGTCCCCATCGCCATATCCCGATCTTAAAGTCAAAACATTTTCAGAGCCAGGCGTTTTTCGACTTTAGACACGGGCTGCTGAAGGAGTGTGGACTGGAACTCCATCCCGAGAAGACGAAGATCGTCTATTGCAGGGATGGGGATCGGCGAAGGAATTACCCCAACGAGAAGTTCGATTTTCTCGGCTACACTTTTCGGCCGCGAAGGTCGAAGAATCGGAACGGGAAGTTCTTCATCAATTTCAGTCCGGCTGTTTCCGACAAAGCGGTGAAGTCGATACGGGAAGAGATTCGAAGCTGGAACCTGCACTTACGCAGCGACAAGTCGATCGAAGATCTGTCCCGGATGTTCAATCCGGTGATTCGGGGCTGGCTCCACTATTACGGGCGGTTCTATCGCTCGGCGCTTTACCCGCCGATGCGTCAACTGGATCGGTCACTGGCCCGATGGGCTTATCGAAAATACAAAAAGCTGCGCGGACACCTGCGCAGGGCGACACATTGGGTGGCGCGGATTTCCCGTCGCGATCCGAAATTGTGGGCGCACTGGCAGATGGGCGTGCGGCGTGGCTCCATGGCGGGAGCCGTATGAGCTGAGAGGTTCAAGTACGGTTCTGAGAGAGCCTCGGGGTGAGAATCCCCGGGGCTACTCACCTCGTCGTCGGCTTCGAAAGCCGGACGGAGGCGGAGCAATTCCTGAATCAGTTCAGGGAACGGCTCGCGAGGTTCGGTCTCGAATTACATCCCGAGAAGACGAGACTGATCCAGTTTGGGCGGTTTGCCGCTCAGAACCGGAAGGAGCGGGGTGAGGGAAAGCCCGAGACCTTTACCTTTCTGGGTTTCACGCATTATTGCGGGAAGCGCCGGAAGGACGGGGCATTCACCGTATGGCGTGCAACGGCGAAGAAGCGGATGGTGGCGAAGCTGCTGGCAATCAAGTCAGAGTTGATCCGTCGTCGGCATGAGCCGAAGGCCGTCATTGGTGGCTGGCTACAGAAGGTCGTTTTGGGTTACTACCGATACCATGCGGTTCCGGGTAACATACCTCAGTTAAAGATTTTCCGGCATCGGCTTCGCCGATTGTGGCGGATGGTATTGATCCATCGCAGTCAGCGCGGCTATGTGCGTTGGGAGCGGCTCAACCCGCTCTTCGACCGATGGATTCCGCCTGCTCGCGTATTGCATCCTTATCCTATGGCACGCTTTGACGCTACACATCCAAGGCGGAAGCCGTATGCGTAGAAGCGCTCGTACGGTTTTGTGCGGGGGGTACCGAGCGATCGGTATCCCTACCGGGACAGCCAATTAAATCAATCAGTTACAGACTTCGCCGTCAGTCTTCGCGTCGAGGTCAAAGGGATTGTCAAAGGACCCCTCCGGCTTTTGCTCTCCGGGCTCCCCGGATTTCGCCTCAGATTTTGATCCCGATATGCTCTCGACAGCGCTCCTCAGGGCAGCGTGCCCGATGTGTCCATAGCGTTTCGCCATCCTCACCGTTGCGCACAAACGCGGCGGCGGAGCAGTTCTGCCGCTTGAATTCTCAACGGGCGAAGAACGCTACCGACGCGAGCCGGGGCACGATGAGACGCCGGAGCGAATCTTCGAACGGCGTTGGGCGCTTTCGGTGCTCGATCGGGTCGTGGAAACATTGCGAAACGAGTTTGTGCGTCACGGCCGCCCGGAGCATTTCGAGAGGTTGAAGGTGCTCCTTCTCGGGCATTCCGATGCGCCGTATGCCACGCTGGCTGGCGAAATGGACACTTCAGAGGGAGCGCTCAAAGTTGCGATTCACAGGCTTCGCAAGAGGTATCGCGAACTCTTTCGCCAGGAAATAGCCGGCACCGTGGCCGATCCCACCGAGGTGGAGTCCGAAATGCGGTTTCTGGCGGCCGCTTTGACGAGGAAGTAGCGGCCGGCTTCCGTCGGTTCAGTGCACTCGAAACCGCGCCGCCACGCAATCTCTGTCTCTCCTGCCGCCACGCAATACCCTCACCGTCGGCCGGGGTGCTCTGCCGGATTGGGCCGGCGGCGTCGACGGCGACCTGATCAGTCCTTCCAGGTTCCGGTCCCTTTACGAGCCGATCAGCATGGAATGAGAACGCAATAGCGGCACAGCCAGCACCGTGGCCCGCCGATGCGCAACCCGTCGCCGCCTACCGCGTTAATAGACGGGAACTTTTCGCTTTGCACCGCCGAAACGCGAAAAGTGTAACCGTCAACGCGCCCAGGAGTAGCGTCCCCGGTGCCGGTTCCGGTACGGTAGGAGCGTTGATTGTTCCACTCCCCAACGTCGTAAATCCGTTGCTTCCTCCCACAGCTGCGCTCGAAAGCGATCCGGTGGCGCCGGCAAATTGGCCGGTTCCGGCCGTAATGGTGAATGTCTGGGTGTAAGGACCAACGCCTGCGTTGGTCCTGGTTAGGTCCTCGAAAAGGTTTCCGGATAGCGTGTCGCCATCGGCGAATGCCATGCTGAAGGTTCCGTTGAGCAGTTTAGTTGTCAAATCGACTACGGAGTGATCGTCGTACGTAACGGGATTCCAAACAGCATCCAGCGCCGGGTTGCCCGAAAGCATAGAACCGGTTGCATGACCGTCAAGCGTTCGAGTCGTACCAACCGGAGGCCCGGCTGGTGTTCCCGCTCCGGCAAAGCTGAAGTTGACGGTGATTGTCGAGGCATTTGCCTGAATGCCCGTGGCGCAGGCGATCGCCAAAATAGTAATGTGAAATCTGTTCATGAATTGTCCTCTCACCTGCGATAAGGAAAAACCGGTGTTAGAGTTACACACGGAAGTAACTTCTTAAGCTGCGATCGGAGACTCGCGCGTTATATGAAGCTGTGTCCGCAGTGCAATAGCCCGTTGAAGGCAGGAGATCCCGCGGGCTTGTGCCCCGTCTGTCTGTTTGGCTGCGCGGCCGGTGCGGATTTCAGGTCGAGCGAAGCCCAAACTCAAACCGCACACGCAATAGAGGCCAGTGACCGGGAGAGCTTTGAGCCCTATCGCACCCTGACAGTCATTGGGGAGGGAGGTATGGGGACGGTTTACCTCGCCGAACAGATTGAACCGATGCACCGGCGTGTGGCCCTTAAGGTGGTCAAGCTCGGCATGGATACCAACCAGGTATTAGCCCGTTTCAGTCATGAACGCCAGTCTCTGGCGCGCATGGAGCATTCCGGCATTGCCCGCATCCTCGATGCAGGGTCTTCTTCGCGGGGACGGCCGTTCTTCGTCATGGAGTACGTTGAGGGGGCATGCATCACGGCTCATTGCGACCGGTTTCAACTGACAACGGCGCAGCGGCTTGAACTGTTCCTCTCGGTCTGCCGTGCAGTCCAGCACGCTCATGACAAAGGAAGCGTTCACCGCGACATCAAGCCTTCAAACGTACTGGTTGCGCTCGAAGACGGTAAGCCGGTTCCGAAGGTGATCGACTTCGGCATCGCCCGAGCCATCGACCCAGCCGACGGAGGGACACTCACCACGCAATTTGGCCAGATGATCGGCACTCCTGAATACGCCAGTCCCGAACAGGCCGACACAGTGACCGGTGAAATCACCGCCGCCACCGACGTTTACTCGCTGGGAGTCCTTCTTTACGAGATGCTTGCTGGAGCCGTCCCTTTCGATGGCGCACTGTTGCGGAAAGCAGGCCTCGCCGAGATGCTTCGGATCATCCGCGAAGAACGACCCCCGTCCCTGGTTCAGAGGTTCAGTTGTTTGGTTCCAACTGAGGAGATCGCAGCTCGCCGCGGAACCAACACCCCCGGCCTGCGAAAGCTCCTGGCCGGTGATTTGAACTTCATCGTAAGAAAAGCACTGGAAAAATCTCCAGAACGGCGCTACGCCTCGCCATCCGAACTTGCGGCCGATATCGAGCGCCACCTGAACGGCGAGCCGGTGCGCGCAGGTCCTCCCCGCCTCGCCCGTCGCATCCGAAAACCCGTTGCGATCGCAGCGGCGGCACTGGCTTTAACTCCCGCAGCCTGGCTCGGCAAACGCATAATCGGTTCCCGTTCGCAGGCGAAAACAACAACCGTCGTTCTGGCCGATGTCGCCAATGATACTGGCGACGCGTCCTTTAACGGCGTCTTTCGCCAGAACATCGGTTTTGAACTGCAACGGTCCGGAGCTTTGAAGGTTCTGCCGGAGGGACGCGTCTCCGAAACCCTCAGCCAGATGCGCAGAAATCCCCCGACCCGCGTGACTCCGGAAATTGCGCGCGAGATCTGCCAGCGCACCGCGAGCGCCGCTTCCATCGAAAGCTCTCTGTCCAAAGCCGGTTCCGGCTACTTGCTCAGCATCAGCGCCCGTAGCTGCACAGCCGGAGACTTGCTCGACCAGGCGCAATCGCAGGTTGCGAACAAGGACGACGTACTCAACGAAGTGCGCCGGCTCACCGTAAGGCTCCAGTCCAGATCGGCTACATTGTTCGCCACGCCGCAAAAGAACGCGGCTCCGCTGGAGGCAGCCACCACGTCCTCCCTGGAGGCGCTGAAATCCTTCAGCGCAGCACGGCTTCGCACGTATGACATGCTCGCCACTGGGTTGCCGCTTTTTCAAAGAGCGATCGAACTCGACCCCGAATTTGCCCTGGCGTACGCCTACCTCGGGCGGAGCTACGCGGACGCCGGTGAGCAAAACCTGGCGATGGAGAACATCCGCAAAGCCTACCACCTGCGCGGTCCCGTGAGTGACAGGGAGAATTTCTTTATCACCTTCAACTATTCCCGGGAGGTGTTACGAAATTTGGAAGTTGCCGGCCAGGTTTGCGATTCATGGATTGAGAAATACCCACAGGACATGCTGCCTCACAGCTTTCTCTCCGGACTCATCTCCCAGGGCACAGCTCAGTACGACAAGTCAGTTGAGGAGGGCGAAAAGGCGATTCGGCTGGCCCCCGACTTCATGATCGGCTATCAAAATATTGCCCAGACTTATCTTCTTCTGAACCGGCCTAAGGAGGCGGAGGCTACCCTGCAGCGTGCCGCTCTGCGAAAAGTTCCGTATAAAGACATATTCGCGACGCTGTTCTTCGCCGCTTTCCTGAATCGGGACCTCAGCGCAATGGACCAGGCCGGCGCAAAAATGACCAGGGATATCCCTCACGGAGACGCCGAGCATTATCATTCCCTCGTATCCGCTTACGAAGGCCGATTGCAACAGTCCAGACAGGCATCCATTCAGGCGGTTACTCTGGCTCGGCAGGCGCGGCTCGCCGAGCGAGCCGCGCTCTTCGAGGGAGCAGCCGCCGTCAGGGAGGCCTTGTACGGTTATCCAAAGGAGTCCTCGCGGCATTCTTTCATAGCGGCGCAACTCGTAACCGGGCGCGATGTGGACTTTGGTCCAGCTTTTGCGCTCGCCCTTTCCGGGAATTCGGCGGCAGCCCTGACGATTGTCACGCGCTTGGAAAAGCAATATCCGGAAGATACCTGCGTTCGCTTCAGCTACTCGCCGGCGTTACGCGCCCTGCTCGCGATAAACCAGGGCCGCCCTGCCAAAGCCCTCGAACTTCTCACCGTGTCCAAATCTTATGAGCTGGCACAAACGGGAGTCAGCTTGTACGTGCATTACGGAGCGCTCTACCCAACTTACGTTCGCGGCATGGCGTACCAACAACTGCATAAGTACCAGGAAGCCGCCGCCGAGTTTCAGAGAATGCTGGACCATCCCGGTCTCCTTCTGGCCGACTCCATTGGCCCCGCCGCCCGCCTCCAGCTGGCTCGCGCTCTCCGCGCTGCTGGTGAGACGGCCAGAGCCCGGGTGATCTACACCGAATTTCTTACTCTCTGGAAGGATGCCGATCCCGACATCCCACTTCTCAGTCAGGCGAAAGTTGAGTTCGCTCGTCTGTAACTTGCCTTCATGAGTTTCCTTATTGATTACAGGGGCCAGTATCACGTCATGACATCTCACACAATTGCGGAGCGCAGTGTATTTCCCACCACAAGCTGGACACTGGTGGTCGCAGCGGGCAATCCTCTGGACCCGGATTGCCATGACGCCCTGGTGCGCCTGTCCGAGCGTTACTGGTATCCCGTTTACGCGTACATGCGCCGGCGCGGCTACTCGGAGCAGGACGCGAATGATTCCACGCAGGACTTTTTTGTGCGCATCCTCGAAGGACGATACCTCGACCGGGCGGATCCCAACCGCGGCCGATTTCGTTCGTTCCTCCTGAATTCGTGCAAATTCTTCCTCGCCGATCAGGCGGACCGTGCGCGGGCACAGAAACGCGGTGCGGACGCAATTCTGCCGTTCGAAGCCACTGACGGTGAGCAACGATATCGATTCGAACCACTCGACAACGAAACGCCGGACAGGATTTTCGAACGCCGCTGGGCTCTTGTGTTACTCGAAAGGGTGGTTTACTGCCTCAGGGACGAGTTTGTCCGGCACGGCAGCGTTCAGGATTTCGAAAAGCTGAAGGTTTTCCTCCTTGGCCAGGCCGAAATTCCCTACGCCGAAATTGCCCGCGAGATGGGCGCAACCGAAGGGGGACTAAAAGTCGCGATTCACCGTCTTCGTAAACGTTATCGAGTGCTGTTTCAGAGAGAGATCGCCGAGACCGTAGCGGATCCAGCGGAGGTCGATTCCGAAATTCGCTTTCTGTTTTCAGTGCTCAGGCGTGAGAGCTGATCCGGCATGCCCGGTAGCCGCTTCCACCTGGCGGTCTCGGATGCAGGCGCGTCGCATCGGATCCGAGTTGATCTCCGTAGTAACACTTTGATCTTTCTTTTGTGAGTTTTCGGCAATTAACCGGCTAATCGTGGCAGAGGAAGATGTACCAGTCGAAGGGGCGTTATCCTTTTCCAGTCGGGATTTTTACTCGGGAGGTGAAGGCCCCGCCCTCGAGACTCGGATCTTGGGAAAGGCCAAGCTCGCGATCGGGACCCCACGGTCACGATTCTGTTTATCTCACTTTCTCCTGCGCAGGGCAACCTCGGAGCCGACTGGGCCGAGGCGGGCGCGGAAGTCATCCTGCGCCGATGCCCTATCTGCGAGCAGGATTCCATCGTCGGTCACGGTCGCCGACGCAAACAGGCTCATGATGAGCACCATGACTGGATCAGGATTCGCCGCGGTGTCTGCAGTCGGTGCGGAAAGACGTTTACCTTCCTGCCGCCATTGTCGCCGCCTTACTGCCATTACAGCCTGGTTGCACGCAGCCAGGCTCTGCGCCGCTATTTTGTAGATGGCTGCTGCTGGGAAGCCGCGGCGCCGGTAGTCAAGGATCCTGATCGCATAGCCGACCCCTCCACGTTGCGCCGGTGGTTCCTTGAACTGGACTCTTCTGAGCCACCGTTTTCGTATTTGCGCCACATCATGCTTGCCATACGCGCATGGCTCGACAGAACCGAGATCCTGGTTCATGATTCGTTGCCGTTGCGCTGGCACACTATATTTCCATTTCTCGCCCGGTTCTGGCCCTTGCGGCTGTAAAAACTTCCGCCGCCCACCATCCTTGCCTGGGAATACCGCTGCTTTTCCCCTACGCTCATCCCTGGAGACTAAAACAGCGCGATGGCCCACGATCTGGAGCGGCTCAAACAGCGCATTCCGCTGCTGGAGTATTTACAGCGCCACAACTGGAAGCCGTGTCGTGCCGGTACCCGGCAGGAACTTGTCGGCTTGTGCCCTTTACATCAAGAGACTCGTCCGTCCTTCTACGTGAATGCCCATAAGAACCTGTTCTACTGCCACGGGTGTGGCCGGGGTGGCGACCTGATCCGATTTGTCCAACTCTTCCTCAATCTGCCATTCCGCCAAACGGTAGCTCATCTCGAGCAGCAACTCACGCCCGCTACAGTTCCGCGGTTGTTGGAGGAGACCGCTGCCTTTTATCAGCTCCAGCTTCAGCGGCATTCGGAAGCGATGCACTATCTGGAACACCGGGGCTTGCACGATCCCGCAGTGGTCGAGGAACTCGGCATCGGCTATGCGCCCGGCGGAAACTTGCGGCGGCATCTCTCGGCCTGGTGCTCTTCGTTCGACTTGCTGCTGGAGATTGGCCTGATCAATCAGCACGGCCGTGATGCCTTCTGCCGGCGGGTCATTTTTCCTTGCCGGCAGCATGGTCAGATCGTCAATCTATACGGCCGCAGTATCGGCGCCGCGTTCCCCCATCGCTTGCTGCCGCGCTCGAAGGGCGGATTATTCGCCTGGGAGTCTGTCAGCGTTTTCTCCACTGTGATTCTTGTGGAAGGGCTGTTCGACCTGGCCGCACTGTGGCAAGCCGGCTTTCGCAATACAACCTGCGCGATCGGCACGCGATTAACACCAGCTCAGTTGGCTCAGCTTGCCGATCAACCAGGTCGGTCCGTCTACATCGCCTTTGATCAGGATGAAAACCAGGCCGGTCAGAACGCTGCCCACCAACTGGCCCCCCGACTCCGGGTCGCTGGCATCCGCGTCCACATCCTCCGGTTGCCACACGGCCATGATCCCAACAGCTACTTCGTCGCGGGCGCCACCGCCGCTGACTTCACCAACTGCCTGGAGCAGGCGCAACCGTTATGAAGCTGGCCCTGGTTCATTCACTCGCGACTCAGGCCGGAACCTGTCCTTATCGCCTGCTCGATGAGGAAAACCACGGGATCGGCTGGGTCAACGATTTTCTCGACGCCCAGCATCTTCGTCAACTGTCGCCCCGTTCGTTGCGCGCTTAGGCCTATGACCTGCTGCACTTCGCTCGTTGGTTTCAAGGGCAGACGCTTTCCGCGATCACAGAGTCTACCCTGGTGGATTATGTGCGCCATCAACTGAACCAACAGCCACGGCCCACGCCGCAAACCATAAATCATCGTTTGACCGTGATTCGTTGTTTGTATCGGTTCCATCACGGACAGGAGATTTCCGCTGGCCATTCCCATTTCCAGCGTCCCTATACGACGCGTTGCCCGGTCGGCTACGGTCGTCCCCATCGCACCATGGCCTTCGGTCTCCGTCTCAAGCAACCTCGACGCGTCATCCAGCCCCTGTCGGCGGAGCAAGTCGCGAAGTTCTGGTCAAGCTTCCGCACCTTTCGCGATCTCGCCGTGGTGGGCTTGATGTTACTCGATGGCCTTCGTTCTTGCGAGATTCTGACGATCCAACTCGAGGATCTGAAACTCGCCGATGCGTTATTGCACGTTCTGGGCAAGGGCAGGAAGCAGCGCGTTCTGCCGCTGCCGGCCGAAATCCTCGAAGTGCTGCAAAGCTACCTTCGCCTCGAACGGCCGCTGGCCAATTCTCCTTTCCTGTTCGTTTCGCTCAAAGGCCGTCGGCGCGGTCAGCCCATGACCACCGCCGGACTCCGCTCGCTGTTCCGTCATCATCGACTGTGCAGTCAGGTTCCTACGGCCAACCCACACCGATTCCGGCACACCTTCGGAGCGGACATGGTGCGGGCGGGCATCTCCTTGCCGGCTCTCCAGCACCTGATGGGGCATTCGCAAATTCACACCACTCTGCTTTATGTGCAACTGGCTCCGCGGGACGTCTGGCGCGAATATACGCGCGCCGTCGCAAACCGTGCGCATTTGGACTCTCCAATGCCATGAGCCAGTCCAGACACCTCGAAAAGATTTTCGAAGCACAGGTCCAGACTCTTGCGCTGACTTTGCAGCCTTTCACCGTGGTCAAGTACGAATACGTCGTCCGCCGCTTCGTCGGTTATCTCCGCGCCACCTTCCCAGAGGTTCGACGACTCTCGCAACTCCGCCGCGATCCCCACATGCTGGGCTGGTTCCGCTGGCTTTGCGAATTGCGTCCGCCAATAGGCAACCATACCCGCGAGCAGCGCCTGCTCTGCCTTCGCCGCCTGCTCGACGACCTGGCGGCCCAGGGCCATACCCTCCAGCCTGGCTTAATCATCCGCGAAGATTTTCCCGTTCGTCCCGAGTACCTGCCCAGGCCGCTGTCGCCGGAAGACGATCGACGGCTTCAAGAGGAATTGTGCCGTACAGACACCCTGTATTCCAATGCCCTGCTGTTGGCCCGTGTCACAGGAATCCGGATTGGAGAATGCATCCACCTGCCAATCGATTGTCTGCGTCATGTCGGATCCGAGCAATGGGCACTGCACGTTCCCCTCGGCAAGCTTCACACCGAGCGCCTCGTGCCTCTCGATTCTGAAGGACTGCGTCTGTTGGCGCGCATTCTTGACCCGCATTCGAAACATTGCCCTGTGCGTTTAGGTAGAGGCGCTGCAAAGACTCGTCAAACTTGCCAATGGCCTTCTCCTCATTGATGCCCTCGTGGCATTGGAGACGTTCAATGGTAGTGTCCGCCGCGAGAGCGACTACCTTGGCCAATTCCGTCTTCCCGGACCCGGGCGGTCCCTCCGCGAGGACTGGTTTTTGCATTTGCGCTGCCAGATAGATCACCTTCAGCGTCACGGGATCGGCCACATACCTCGCTGCATCCAGTCTCTCGGACAGCTCTTCGATCGAGGCGAACACGTACCTCCGCTCCTTGAAGCCCCATGTTAGAGCGGAATCGGTGGAGAGCTTCCAAATGATTGTGAGTCCCGGCGCTCAGCGGACCGCGGCGCCCGCATGCAAGCCCTTCTGACTCAGCTATCGGCGACAACAGCGCAGGCTTTTTCGATTGGACCCACTTTTACTCATTCCTCGCAGCACTGGTCGACGGGGGGCCGCCCGAGCGGCAGGTTCTCTTTTTTCGCGGTGGACCCACTTTTACTCATTCCATGGCATACGCATAACGCGTTTGCCGCACACCCCCCTCGTTAGTGCGCGGGAGCAACAAGGTAGTGGAATTCGGGAAGTACCGAAAAAGGCCGTGTTATGGGTTCTGGCCGCTCGCCTAACATGGTGATCCGTTCGGTCTTCAGATTACCGAGGAACCGGCCCGCGTCTGACAGGTGCTGGACCCTGAGTGGATCAAAACCCATCAGTCGTGCGCACGTTGCATCTGCGGCTACCGGGTCATCGGCGAGCACAATCTTCCCAAGGTCACGCGCGGTTCCTTGCAGCGGCCCGTTGCCCTCCATGGCGGTAATACCATCTGCGATCACGAAATGGATCGGGACAGTCGCGCAAATATCGAGAATGCTCTCGTGGATTCCGTGCCAGTGGAGCAGATTCTTCGGCCAGCCATACTTCATTCCTGGCACGATGCCGAACATGTTCTTCAGGCTCAGCGTGACCCCCGCCCAGTGATGCGTCTTTATCTTGGGCATTGAGACAACGAAATCGGAATCGAGAACCGTGCGCGGTAACCACAGTCCGCCAAGGCCGCTGTAATTCGCTTTCAGCTTCACCCTCACGAGTTCGTCGCGATTGAGGTCTACGAACTGGATCTGCCGATCCGCAAGATGGGGTTTCAGGTTCGCGGCCTGCACCACAAGTTCGGTGTCGCGCTGATGGCCTGGACCCTCTCCGATCACGACTCTGGCGGCGCCCAGGCGAAGGAAACAACGGGCGGCAGTTCCGATGATGTTCGCGTTGGTGTTTACCGGACCCGGCAGGTCCTCCACCAGATTTGGCTTGAGGAGAACCCTCCTGCCAGCCACGTTTAAACGGAATAGCCGCAACCCATCCATGAGAAGCGCCTCAACCTTTTCGGAGTATTGGGTCACATTCAGAATCGCTACAAATGAGCGGGGCCTTTGATAGGACACGGAATACTTCGGCCAAAACCAGTCGGCGGCCATGCCCGTCGTCGCAGCCACACCCGCCGTCGACCCCACGAAGCGTCGCCGGTTGACATTCATCGCAGCACCACGAACGGATGAATCATCTCTCGGCACCTCAGCGCCAAAATCGCGGTGGCGAGCGTCGCATTATTACGAATTTCGCGGCCATCTCCGACGAGCGTCGCCAGTCGGGCCTTGAGATCCTCGACCGGCTCCTGATACACGAACAGGCTGAGGATGCACCAAGCCAGACTTTCCACCGCCTCGATGGTGGCGGATCTCTGTTTGAGCCAGGCCAGGCTCATGCGAATCACCGGTGTCGGTTCCTCGTCCTGCAGCGCCAATAGAGCAACTGCCGTTGTTTTGGCCTGGAGCGGTTGGACAGCTTACTGGGAGTAAGTTGACTCATTGAATCATGCTGCCGCTGACAGTGCAAGTTCGAAATCACGCCGAGCCTGAGCCGGTGTTCTGTAGCCGAGGCGCCCAAGTATCCAGCTGTTGTTATAACGGCCGCGGAAGTCGAGTAGAGCGGTCTGAAGTTCATCGAGATCGCGAAAATGGTGAATCCAGAGCAACTGTTCTTTGAGCGTTCTGAAGAACCGCTCAATACAGCCGCGAGATGCTGCGTCAGGTTCACATCGACAATGGTTCCATCAGCCAGTCCGCGCAGGCCTTCGGCTTCTCACGCCCGTCGTTCTATCAGGCTCAGGCGGCGTTTCAGGACGACGGTGTGTTCGGCCTGCTGCCGCAAAAGCGCGGCCCGCAGGGTGGACACAAACTGACCACCGAGGTGATGGAGTTTGTCGCCGGGCAGTGGTCTGCCGATCCCTCTCTCACCCCCGGGCAACTGGCCGAAGCCATTCAGAAGCGGTTCCGGATTCAGGTCCATCCGCGGAGCATTCAGCGGCGCTTGCTGCGGCAAAAAAAACGACGTTGAAACCACCATTCACGGGAGGCAGTTCCGGTGCGCTGCGGTCTTCCTACGAGGATCTCCGGGCACAGGTGCTGGCCGGCGGTCGGGGACCCGGGATTGCCCTGTTCCTGCGTCACGGCATGTGCGAATGGATGGAAGTCTGTCGTCGTGCACCGCGGTCGTTGCTGCCACAGAACCCGTCGCGGCGATCGCCAACAACCCTCAACTGCTGCCGCCAGGCATGCGATCGGAGATCGTCGCCATTCTGGCCGGCATGGTTCTGGAAAAACAATGGGAGGTAACCCGATGACTCACGATGCACATCAAAAGGTGAAGCCCGGTCACCTGAAGCGGAATGCTTATCTCTATGTCCGGCAGTCCACTCTGCGTCAGGTGCTGGAGAACACCGAGAGCACGCAACGGCAGTATGCGCTTCGACAGCAAGCCGTCGCGCTGGGATGGCCGCTGGACCGGGTCATCGTCATCGATACGGATCTGGGGCAGTCGGGCGCCTCCGCCGTTGATCGCGAAGGATTCCAGCGGCTGGTGAGCGAGGTCAGCCTGGCGCGGGCCGGCATCGTACTTGGTCTGGAAGTATCCCGTCTGGCCAGGAACTCGATGGACTGGCACCGGCTGCTGGAGATCTGCGCGCTGACCGATACGCTGATCCTCGATGAAGACGGTGTCTACGATCCGGCGCACTTCAACGATCGCCTTCTGCTGGGGCTGAAAGGCACCATGAGCGAGGCGGAACTGCACGTGTTGCGCGCTCGCCTGCAGGGCGGCATTCGGAACAAAGCCCGGCGCGGAGAACTGTTCGTACGGCCAGCGATGGGCTTTGTTTATAACGCAGATGGCAGACTCGTGATAGATCCGGATCAGCAAGTTCAGCAGTCCGTGCGGGTGTTGTTCGAAACATTTCGGCGGACTGGTTCGGCGATGGCCACGGTGAAGTTCTTCGCCGGGCAGGGGCTGCAGTTCCCGCGACGTGTTCATACCGGGCCCAACAAGGGTGACACCGTGTGGGCCGGACTGGAACATAGCCGCGTGCTGCGCATCCTCCACAACCCGAGATACACGGGCGCTTTCGTTTACGGGAGAACGCATACTCGCAAGACGGTGGATGGCGACTGCGTCATCGAGCGTGTGCCGCAGGAAGAATGGGAAGTGCTAATCCGAGAAAAGCACGCTGGCTATATCGACTGGGACGAGTACGAACGGAATCAGCGGTACCTCCGAGACAACTGCCAGGCCCGTGGAGCCGACCGCCGCAAGAGTCCGCCGCGAGAAGGACCCGCGCTGTTGCAGGGGTTGCTGATCTGCGGGTGCTGTGGCAAGCGGATGACCGTCCGGTATCACAGCCGGCGGGGACAGCTGAGTCCGGACTATGTTTGCCAGCGCGAGGGCATCGAACACGGCGAGCCAGTCTGCCAGCATATTCCCGGCTCGGGCATCGACGAGGCGGTCGGCAACATCCTCGTGGAGGCCATCACCCCGGTAACGCTGGAAGTCGCACTCGCAGTGCAACAGGAACTGCAATCGCGTCTGGAGGAGGCCGACAGGTTGCGTCAGCAGCAAGTGGAGCGATCACGCTATGAAGCCGAGTTGGCGCGCCGGCGCTATCTGCGAGTGGACCCCGATAATCGGCTCGTAGCCGATTCCCTTGAGGCTGATTGGAACGTCAGGCTGAAGATGCTGGCTGAAGCGCAGGAGCTTTGTGAACGTCAGCGCGAACAAGATCGGATCCTTGTAACCGATCAACAACGAGCAGCGATTCTTTCACTGGCTAACAGCTTTCCCCAACTGTGGCGAAACCCTGCAACGCCGGATCGCGAACGCAAACGAATGGTCCGGCTGTTGCTCGAAGATGTCACCCTTCTCCGCGGAGAGAACATCACCCTGCATCTGCGATTCAAGGGAGGCGCGCACCGCACGATTCAACTGCCCTTACCCCTCCGGTCCTGGGAGCAGCGGCAGACCAGCAGGGAAGCTGTCACCGAGATCGACCACCTGCTCGACCTTCACACGTATCCGGAGATCGCTTTCAAACTCAACGAGGGCGGCATGAGTTCAGGCGAAGGAAAGCCGTTCACCGCGCGAATCGTAGCCCGAATCCAGCGCAGTTACCAACTCACGCCGCGCTATGATCGATTACGCAAGGCGGGAATGCTCACCGTTGAGGAAATGGCCGCTGTCCTCGGCATTGGCGCACAACGAGTCAAAATATGGAATCGGCACGGACTGATTCGCGGTCATGCCTACAACGGCAAGAACGACTGCCTCTACGAGCATCCTGGCACCAACCCGCCACGAAAAGCCATGGGAGTCAAACTATCGAAAAGACGTTCCGCCGGTCAACTCGTTGCGCAAGGTGCGATGGAGGTGCAGTGTGAAGCGTAAGCCTTGCCCTCCGGTTGCCGCACGAAGGCTGGTGAGGACTCGATCCCCAGGAAGCGGATTTCGTTCTGAAAATCGTCACTCATGTAAACGCTGCCATGGTCATGGCGCAATAGCAGACCGGCAGCGCTGCCCTGCGAGAAGAAGCCGAAGTGTTCCCGTACGCCTTGTCTGACCGGCTCCAGCGCTTCGAAACGGGTGGCTTTCTTCACCGCGTGGATACCGATGCATTCTGCGGTGCAGTGATCGATAGCGGCGAAGACCGTCACCGCACCCTCGGCGGCGGTGACGGTGGCGGTTGCATCGGTGCCCCACATCTGGTCGGGTTGATCGGTGATGATGACGCCGTCGTGAGGATGATGCGTCACCGGCACGAGTTGCCGATACGGCGAGAGCAACTGGTTCTCCCGCATCAGCCTGTTCACGCGCTCCTTCGAGGTACGTACGCCTTTGTGACGCAGCCGAGCCCATACCTTGCGGTAACCTTCGCCCATGAAAACGGCCTCGTCCAGCACGGCACGAATCGCTGCCAGCAGGTCCGGATCGGAAAGAACCCTCGGACCACGTTTGCGGGGCTCCCGCGGGTTCTGCCTGCGTTGGCGCGCTGCATAAAAGCTGGAACGCGGCAGATCCCAGATCGCCATCACGCGCGCCACCCCGTATGGCTTGTTGCTGGAAGCGGAGACGGTGCGGCTCATGTTCTCGACTTCCACGACACCAAAGGGCGGCCACCCTCGATCAGGGCGATCTTCTCGCGCAGCAGTTCGGCCTCGACGCTCAGGCCGGCTACCACCGATTTCAGCCGCCGCTTCTCTTCGTCTTCAACACTGACCTCACGGCTCTTGATACCCGCTTCGCCGGCAGTCAGAAACCGATCCCGCCAATCGCTCAGGGTGGCGACGGTCACCCGGTACTTGCGCGAAGTGCTTTCCAGATCCGCCCCTCGCAGGAGTTCCAAAATCACTGCCGTCTTGCGTCGCGAGGACCATCGCCCCGCGCCTGCTCGCCCCGATTCCGGGGACTGCTCAGTCGCCCTTCGGGCTCCTTCCGCAGCCCCGGAATCGGTATTCTTTGTGTTCGACATTCTCTCTCCTTAAAGAACATTTTCCATCTCAAATGTTCCCAGAGAACTGTCCAACAAATTTCCGGGCCGGGGGAAGAGCAACTGCCGTGGCCTCTACATGCGGCGGCAGCGGTACTCCGTAGACGATGCTGTTTCCTGAATTCCAGCCGCCGACGACGCAGGCTCGATCAAGAAGCATCTCGACACCCAGTCGAATTCGTTTCTCCGACAGCTCAGAGCTATTGCAGACCGTGGATTGCTTGATGGCAATGACGCTAAATGCCGTTGGAATCACCCAACTCGCGGCGCCTGAAATCCAGGGCCACCCGTACTTGTCGGGATCGAAGGGGACGGTGCGATCGACCGTTTTGAATTTCCATCGCCAGAACCAGTTCGCCTCTCGGCCCCGCTCTTCAATGAGCCAGTGAAAAGCTTTCTCACGGGCGCTGGCAAAGTCAGTCATTCCGTTGAGAAGGCAAAGGGCAAGGGCGGTTGTCCAGGAGCCTTCGGAATCACCTTGAATCACCGGCCAGGAGCCATCGGCGAACTGCGATTTCAGGAGGAACTTGGTCGCGACACCCGTGTTCGCCGGCGTTTCATCCGCCAGCGCCAGAGCAGCCATGCATGTTGGCTCGATGCCGATCTGTTGGGATCCGGTGAAGCTCCATCCACCTCCAACGCACTGGCGAAGATGCAGTTCCTCAACAAGAGCATCACGGCTCTCCATGTCGCGATTGTGTTCGCTTTTGGTGCTGTTGATCAAACGGACTCTACGGCAACAACGCCAGCATCTTCGTACCGAAAAGCACAAACGGACGGTCCGGGTCTCGAACCGCAGCAACTGTGCCGCAGCCCTCAGGCAGTGGCCTTTCGCCTGTCGAGTCGTCCGAAGTCACTGGACCTAAATCGTGATTGTCCATTCCGGATCAGGCTTGTTCTGGTCCATTTGAAAAAAACCAAAGCAAGCTATATAAAAAGGCATGAATTCGAAGAACCTCCCCCTCGATCTCGGCAGCGGGGGCGCAGAAGCCGCCATTGCTGTTGCAGACGAATTTCCGCTGACCGTTCGGCAAGCTGCGGTCTTCCTCGGCGTCAGCCCGCAAACAGTGTATCTTTGGGTTGAGCGAAAGCAGATTCCCCATCTCCGCGTGATGGGCCGAAACCTCCGGTTCCTCAAATCGGATCTCGAGCCTTTCCGCGCAACTTTCAAACACGAGGTGGGATATGGCAAGACCTAGCTACTTTCCCACTTAAAATTCCGGATGTAAGTTCCGTACTTTCATAGGTGCGGCGGGTGGCTGTTTGTTGGATCGAACGTTGCCTCGGGCGGGACGCCATCGGTGACGTCTGGCGGCTGTTGAATATCAGAACATTCTGTTCAGAAAATGTATTGACTCCGCCGTGTGATAAATGTATCATCGTTACTGATGACACGTGAGCAAGCCATCCGCAAGAGGGAAAAGTTGGCAGCCAAACTCTCCTCCCCCTCGGGTGTCCTTCGCGGCTCGCTGCTCCAGCGCACGATTCATCACTCCACGGGATGTCTGAAATGTGCTCGTGGCGAAGGCCATCCGCTCTGGGTGCTCACGGTGGGTTATCCCGGCGGAAAAACTCGCCAGGTGAGCGTGCGTCCCGAGCAGGTTCCGCTGGTTCGAAAGGCAATCGAAGAGTATCGCGATGTCAAGCAGGCACTGGAGGCAATCAGCGAACTGAATCAATTCCTGCTCCGGCTGGATCGCGAGGAAGCCAAAGAACAGGAACGCCAGTCGTGATCGCCGCTCGCCGCCTGCAGCGAAATTTCGCCGATGGCTTCATCGCAGAGACGGTGGAGGATCTCTGGGAACCTTGGATGCGGCACGCCGATAAAGCACTGGAAGATGACACCCTGCTTCTCGTCATTCAGGAAGAGCTGGCCAAACGCTGCAGGAAGAGCAAGACTCGTGGGCGCAAGGCGACGCCCGCTGAGGTCGTGCTCAGAATGCTGCTGCTGAAGCATGTACGCGACTGGAGTTACGAAGTACTGTCGCGGGAAGTGCGCGCCAATCTGGTCTATCGCGAGTTCACCCGGGTCGGCGGTGAAAAGGTTCCGGATGACCGGACGATGGGAAACCTGGCGCGTCAGCTGGGGCCGGAGGTTATCGAAAAACTGCACCGGCGGGTGGTGGAGATCGCGCAGGAAAACAAGATCGCAACGGGTCGTAAGATGCGGGTCGATACGACATGGCGCGCGTCTGCAATCCCGCCGGCAAGGCCTCCATCAAGCCGGGGATCGCCTCGAAAAAGCTGCGGTCGGCGACCATCGGCGCGACGCACCGCGCGCATGCCGAGATCGGCATAGGCTTGTCCGGCCAATCTTAGTCCTTCAGCGGTCGGCAACGGCCATTCGAACGACAAATCGTAGCAGGCGGTGCAACCCTTCATGACCATCTCGACCGCACCCAGCTGAGTCGACAAATAGCGGTCCTCGAGGGTGCGGTTGCCGGTGATCCAGGGTGCGGCGGTCAGCAGCAACTCCAACGTCCAGCGGTCGCCCATGCCCTTGCCGAGATTGCCGTGGCCATGGGTGTGGGCGTTGACCAAGCCGGGATGCAGCAGCCGGCGGGCGGCGGATATCTCGATCGCATCGGCCGGCGCCATCAGGCCGGGCGCGCCGATTTCACGGATCGTGTCGCCATCGATCAGGATGTCGGCGAAATCGGCGGTGCCGGCGGCGATGTCGAGCACGCGACCGCCGCGCAGGATCGTCGAGGCCATGCTATTCTCCGGGTCCGTGGGTCGGTCTTCGATGTTAGCGCAAGACCCGCGCCACGCGATTTTTAGCTGACCCGTCCCGATCTGCGGCGGCAAAATGGCTGATAACAGTTTGCCGATACCGCTTTGGCCGGGCTCGACCCCGCCATCCACGCGTCTTAACAGCCGAACCAAAATCGTGGATGCGCGGATCAAGTCCGCGCAAGGCCAGCGTAGTGCGCGCCGTCAGCCAAGGGATGGTCGGAATAGCAAATTCCCGGACACCCCCCCGCCCCGGCAAAAAAGAAAGGTATATCGGAGGGTGAGAGGTTACGCAGATCGAGGGAGCCATGGCGAAAGTGATCGTCGAGCGCAGGGGCGCGGTGTTGGAGCTCCGGCTCAACCGACCTGAATTGCTGAACGCCGTCGATCGCGAGGCGATTGCCGCCCTGGGTGCGGCGGCGGCCGAAGCCGCCGAGGATCGCGCCGCGCGGGTGGTCTTGTTCTCAGGTGAAGGCACCCATTTCTGCGCCGGCGGCGACATCACGATGTTTGGCGAATTGGTGCGGCTCCCACCCGAGGAGCGGCGCAAGGTGATTTACGAGACGGTCGACGCACTGCATCCGCTATTGGTGCGGCTGCGCCATATGCCAAAACCGGTGGTCGCGGCGGTCCAGGGTGGTGCGGCCGGGGTGGGGCTCAGCTTTGTGCTTGCCGCCGATCTAGCGATCGCCGCGGAGGATGCGGTTTTTACCTGCGGCTATGTCCATCTCGGTACCAGCCCCGATGGCGCGATGACCGCGTTGTTGCCGGCGGTGGTCGGGCTCAAGCAAGCGGCCGAGCTGACGCTGCTCGGCGACCGCTTTGATGCGGCACGCGCGTTGGCATTGGGCATCGTCAACCGCGTTGTCCCCGCCGACCGGTTGTCCGCCGAAGCCGAAGCCTTAGCGGAACGGCTCGCCGCCGGCCCGGCGGAAGCCTATGCCCGCACCAAAACATTGCTGCAAGCGAGCCTCGGCGACGCGTTCGACGCCCAATTGCGCCGCGAAGCCGAGAACTTCGCCGCCTGCGCCGCAACCGACGATTTTGTCGAAGGTGTCAACGCCTTCCTCGAAAAGCGCCGCCCCACTTTTGCCGTCTGACGAAGGCAGTGTTGGGACAGCCGCCAGTCTTCGGAGTAAAATCGGTCGCAACTTACGGAAAGCGTAACCCACTGATTGGGCGGAGTGATCATAATTTTCCGAGAGTCTTGACTTATGCACACCCAGCCTCTGTTCGCGACCTGAATCCTCTTGTCGTCAAAAACTCGCGTCTCCATCTGGGAATGCACGCTGAGTAGGGAGAATGGCATGTCTCGCGCCTCAGCTAGCCGCCCCGAGGTCCAATCTAAAATTGGACAGGAAGCCGAAGTTATTCATCTGCACACACATGGCAGTGCCGAGGTCAGTGAGCCCTTGCAAGCAACCTGGCCTTTCTCGCTCCCAGAGGGCATGGTTAGGCTGGACATATGCGAGCAGGCGCTTGCGCCCGATGTTCGCTTTCGCGCACAGGGCAGCACGGCTGTTGTGGCTCAGGCCAGCATTGTAGACACGCACGTCGAGGTGATGCCCTCACCTCAATCGCGGCCTATGCTACCTTCGCCTTTCTCATCGCCGTAGCCGGATGTCTTGTTGTCTTTGCTCCGACCGGGCGAGAGACTGCCGCCACGGTTGGGCTCGGAGTTGTTCGCCGTCGCTGTGGTTCTTGGAGGTATCAAAGTCTTCAGAATTTCCTTACCTGGCATGGATTTTCTGGCAGGGAATATTGCTAATACCCTCGAACACGTCAGCTAACAATAAGAAGCGGGTGACAAAAAAGGCCCCGGCTAGCTTGGCGGGTCGTATTGACGGGAACAACAAGGCAAGTGGGAATAACCCGGCTGATTGATTGGTGGGGCCGGCCATCGCCTAGATACCGTGATCGGCTGACGGCAACATTGCAAAATTACTGAATACTGTTGAAAAACTCGTCCGTCACGCGACGCCTGTAATTTTAAGCCTAAATTTGTGGCCCCATCGAAATAAATGATCATGATGGAAGGTCCTCTAGCCATATCGTTGCCGATTCCTCGGTCGTTCGGGGCGACCCCGAGTTTTTCAACAGTATTCTTGCAGACTGTGTGGAAAGTCGCATTGAGTGGATTCCGGCGCTGCATGTGATGCAGTAGAATCCGGGCATGACGTACATCACTGGTCACGACCGCTCGCAGCTGCTGCTTTTGCCGGAGGCAGTAGATGACTATGTCGGTTCGGACAACCCGGTGCGGTTCATTGACGCCTTTGTCGACGGGCTGGATCTCGCGGCGGCGGGATTTGGTCGCGTTGAGCCGAAGGTGACGGGACGCCCGGCATATGCGCCTGCGGATCTGCTGAAGCTTTACATCTACGGCTACCTGAACCGAGTGCGATCGAGCCGTCGGCTGGAGGCCGAGACCCACCGAAATATCGAAGTGATCTGGCTGCTGCGGCACCTGAAACCGGACTTCAAGACCATCGCCGACTTTCGGCGCGACAATCGCAATGCTTTCCGCCGTGTCTTCCGTGAGTTTGTGCTGCTCTGTCGTCAACTGGATCTGTTTGGCCGGGAGCTGCTGGCGGTGGACGGCACACGGATCAAGGCGGTCAATAACAAGGATCGCAATTTCACGCGGGCGTCGTTGACCCAGTTCATCAAAGTCGCTGATGCCAAGCTCGATGACTATCTTCAGCGCCTCGACACGAGCGACACCACCGAGAGTGGGCAGGGCGGCTCGCGGGTTGAGAACCTGGCCGAGAAGATCGCCGCGATCCAGGAGCGGCGCGAGCGGCACAAGAACATGCTGGCGGAATTGGATCAGACCGGTGAGAGCCAGATCTCGCTCACCGACCCCGACAGCCGAGCGATGGCGGCGCATACGCACGTTGCGGTCGGCTATAACGTGCAAGTCGCCGTCGATGCGAAGCACAAGCTAATCGTCGAGCAGCAGGTCACCAATCAAGTTGTGGATATGGGTCTTCTGGCACAGACCGCTGAACCGGCAAAAGAGGTTCTCGGAGTGGAGCGGATTGCGGTCGTGGCTGACCGGGGCTATTTCAAGATCGAGGACATCGAGGCCTGCGAGAAGGCCGGGATCGACCCCTACGTGCCGCGCCCCCAGCGTGGTCCCTCGGTCAGAGCGGGCCTATTCCGCAAAGATGAGTTCCGCTACGACCCAGCCAGCGACAGCTTTCTCTGCCCAGCAGGTCAGCATCTTTATCCCTACTCGTCTTCTCTGATGCGCGGCTTGAAGAAAATCAATTACTGCAACCGCCAAGCCTGCCGAGATTGCCCGATACGGTCGCAATGCACGGGCAATCAATTCCGCTACGTGTCCCGTCTCGAGAATGAGGCCGTATTGGACCGAATGCAGGCCCGCATAGCGCAGCGCCCGGACATCCTCAACCAACGGCGCGAGATCGTCGAGCACCCGTTTGGCACGATCAAGCAGTGGATGAACCAAGGTGCGTTTCTGATGCGAGGGTTGGAGAAGGTTCGCGCCGAGTTTAGCCTGACCGCGCTGGCCTACAATCTCCGGCGCGTTCTCAATATCGTGGCGTTCCCAGACTTGATTGCCGCGCTCAAGGCTTGAAAAGCAGGCTTGAAGCCGCTCTACCGCTCACATCCGCGACGTTTTGGACGCCGCGTCTTGCAAAGTCTTTCTCAAACCGATTACGAGCGCGCAATCGGCAATCAGGACGCCGGCGCCGATTGATAGATTGATATCGCCGGTGACACCCCAAAGCCGCGTTTCCGTTTCCGCACGGTCTGCGCGATTTTAGCAAATCAGCCTCGCGCGGTACGGAACGCCAGCCCGCACTTTCCGCTCGACCGTCGGCGGCGTTTATCGCAGCATCCCGCGATGCTCAAATTTCCAGCATTTGGCCGCGAAACACGGGTAAACGCGCTGCTCGGCACCGGCCACTTCTTATCGCATTATTATCAGCTATGCCTACCGCCGGTATTTATCGCTTGGCACAAGACCTTTGACGTGTCGTTCGCCGAGCTTGGCCTGGTAATGGCGGTCATGTCGGCCGCCACCGCGATCCTGCAGACGCCGTTGGGGTTCCTTGTCGACCGCTACGGGGCGCGGCCGTTCCTGGTCGCCGGCACCGCGACGATGGCGTTGTCAGTGGCGGCGATGTCGTTTGCCACCTCCTATTGGCAGATCGTCGCATTGGCGCTGCTGTCGGGATGCGGCAATTCGGTGATCCATCCGGCCGATTACTCGATCCTCAGCGGGTCGATCGACCGAGCGCGGCTCGGCCGCTCCTTTGCCTTTCACGCCTTTGTCGGGAGTATCGGCTTTGCCGCGGCGCCGCCGGCAACCGCGGCGCTGACATTGCTGCTCGGCTGGCGCGGCGCCTTGTTGCTGGTCGGGCTGTTGGGTGCACCGGTGGTCCTGACGATCCTGTGGCAGAGCCGCATCCTGGTCGAGCAACGCCGTGAGGTGCACGAACACGCCTCGGCCGCTGCATCGTCCGGCATCAAAATGCTGCTGAGCCGCTCGGTGGTCATGTTCTTCGCTTTTTTCATGATATCGGCGGCGGCCGGCGCCGGCATCCAGTCCTGGCTGATCACGATCCTGCATCGCACCTATGGGACGCCGCTCGCCGCCGCTTCCTCAGCGTTGACCGGCTGGATGGTCGGCTCGATCTGCGGCGTCCTGCTCGGCGGCTGGGTCGCGGACCGCACCGACCGCCATCTGCCGTTTGTCGTGGCGCTGACCACGGGCGCCGCCGCCGTCCTGCTGTGGGTCGGGATCGTCCCGATGGCCGATTTGATGACGATCGGCGTGCTGTTTTTCGGCGGGTTGATGATGGGCGCCAGCCGCACTCCGCGCGACGTCATGGTCAAGGATGCCGCACCACCGGGCCAGATTGGCAAAGTGTTCGGCTTTGTCAGCTCGGGAATGTCGTTGGGTGGAGCGATCATGCCGGTGCCGTACGGCATGATCATCGAACTCGGGGCGGCCGCGGCTGGTGCTGGTCGTTGTCGCGGCGTTGCTGATGGCGAGCCTGTTCTGCGCCGGTGGCGCCCGCATCCGCTTCCGCCGGTCGGTCGTGCCCGCCCCGGCGGAGTGACCAGGCCGAGTGATCGGAGCCCGGTCTTTCTAACCCCGGTTGGGCTGGACGACGACGCAGGGTAGCTGCCGGCGATTAAGGTTGGTGCAGGCGTTCTCCGCGGCGCTCGCTGAGAGATTGACGAGCCGGGCGCGATACAGCACAGCACCGCCGGCCGCGACCGGTGGCAACGCGATCGCCGCAGCGTGCAGTTGGCCTGGCGCTTGGGCCCGGGCGCCCTCCGCCACCGCGCGCGCTAGCCCGGGACTTGCAAAAGCGCCGACCTGGATCGCCCACTCCCGGTTGGGGAGCGCGAGCTGGCGCAAACCCGCGCTGTTCTCGAAGGCGGGGGCGACTGGCCGTCGCGGCGCCGGCGCCGACACGGCATCGGGAAAGCCGAGGAGAGCGGCCGCCTCGGACGCCGCTCGCGACGTTCTTGATGATGGTGCCGACGCGGCGGTCACCGCCTGATGGCAGGCACTCGCCGGATCATAAGCGGCGGTAGCGTCGCATCGCTCGACCGAGGCGAGCTGAACCCGCCGTATCGGCGATGCCGGATGGCATGGATGGTTGGGGTCGTAAGCCGCATCGGGGTCGCATCCGCTAGGCGCCGCTGCGCGGGCCGGCGTCGCTAATGGAAGCGGCGTCTCCGTCGACGCTACAACGGCTTGCCCCGCACTCGTGCACGGACGGCTCGGGTCGTAAGCGGCATTCAAATCGCAGCCGGCGGCGGGTTAAATCGAGGCCTGGCGGACAGGCGGAGCGGATGGGGGTGAGGCCATGGCCGGCTCCGCCGCCGCGATTACCGGTCCGACCGCCCCGCCGACCGCGCCGCCGACTGATGTGCAGGGACGGCTTGGGTCGTAAGCGGCATTAAGGTCGCATCCGCCCGCCCCGGTTTGCGGCAGAGCGGTTTGCGGCAGATACGCTTGCTGCACCGGCGCGGGGGTCGTCGACGCTCGCATCAGCGAAGTGCACGGGTGGCTCGGGTTGTAGGCGGCGCTGAGATCGCAGCCGGCGGCGAGGCTCTGAACATCGGGTGTCCCATGACCGCCGCGGTGGCGGCCGGCGCCGGCGGAGGCGTACATCGCCAACGGCCCCGACATCGGCACCGCGCTGCCGAGGTTCGGAGTGACCGAGGCGAGGTAGTTCTGGGTCTCGTCCGGCAGGCTGCCGGCGCCGGCGAGATAGGCTTCGACCCGGTCGGGGCCGGCATTGTAGGCGGCGAGAAACGCGGGCGCACCAAACCGGTCGTACATCTCGCGGATATAGGCCGTGCCCGCCAGGATGTTGTTGTGCGGGTCGTAGGGATCGGCGCCGAGCCCGTAACGCGCCCGCAAACCGTCGTAGGTCGCGGGCATGACCTGCATCAGGCCCATTGCGCCGACCGGGGAGATGGCTTGTTCCTGGCCCCCCGATTCCTGCTTCATTACCGCGCGCACCCATTGCTCGGGCACGCCGTAACGGCCGGCGGCTTCACGGATGTAAGGACCCCACGGATCCCCGGGCGGCCCCGGCGGCGGGTAATAATGCGACGGCGCGTATTCAGTCCCGCCGATGGTCGGCGCGCCATATTCGACATAACCCCGCTGTTGCCCACAGGCGACGGCGAGCAGCAGCAGCGGCAACAGCAGCAGCCATAAAAGGAGACCGTCCGCGCCCGCTCCGGCGCGGTGCTTCAACTCAGGTGTCCGCGCGAACAACATTCCTCGAAACCGATCATCCGCCTCCAACCGGCCATCGTTTGGCGCCGGCACTGTTAATGGCTGGCGAATAACAGGGTTGAACGCAGACGCCTATCGGTTCAAGCGCTGGTTTGGTGCGAACTCCGCGGAATTGCCGTGCGGCATTCGTTACCGCGGCGCGCGCTCAGCCGCCGCGTACGCAACTCGGTGTGTCATTCCGGCTGTAACGCAAGTTTCCAGCCGCGAACCGGCAAATCGGCAGCTTTCGCCGCGTTCACCAAACCCGTTCTCACCCTTTATTGAGACAACTATTAGGAGTTAGCCGGAATCAGATCAACCGTAGACGGATTGTTTTACACCTGTAGCTCCGGCTTCGCGGGAGCCGTTAGGGCGTCTTCAATATGACTGCCATCGCCACAGAACCCACTGAAAACGGGTCGCTTTAAGTAGTTAATCCGCTGGTACCGTACCCGGTTGAATAGTTATTGCGCCGCAGTTTGCTTATTTCGGATCGTTCTTGTCGGTCGGGAACTCTTACATTTTAACTATGGCATACGTGTTACTTAACTATAACTTTCGTTATTACCACGAATTCAATAATAAAATCAGATATACTAAAATATTGGCACAGCGGTTGCTTAAAGCGCGGTATCGGCCTTCGGCGACGCCGGTTCGCACGGGTTGGCGGAGGAACGATACGCATGGTTCTAATTTAAGGAGTGTTCCATGAAGATGCGCAAGCCTGCCGCTATCGGCCTAACGGCCATCGGCTTGATGTTAGGCCTCGCTTATTCGGCCGAGGCCACCCAGGTGCTGCCGGTTACGAACCTCGAGTTCAATATGTTGGGTCACCCGTTAACTCAGCAAAAGGACTTTTTCACCACTGTAATGCCGACTAACTGGTCCATTGGTGCAGCCGCAATACAAAGCAATCTGATCTATGTCGGTCAGCAAGGCTCCGAGAGCTTTTCAGACCAGTCGCATGGTAATATTTACGGTGTTTATAGTAACCCGGGATTCTCGAATACCGTACCCGCGGGCACAAACTTCTATCAGGCGGACGGCAATCCGGAATTCGAAAGCACAATCTTCCAGACCATTTCAGGACTGACAGCGGGCACGACGTACACCCTTTCCTTCCAGCAGGCTGCCGGTCAGCAAACGGGGTTTACCGGTGACACCACCGAGCAATGGAAAGTATTTCTTGGAGTTGGTGGCATTGGCGTCAACTGTTCGGGGAATCCTTGCACCGTGACAGGCACCACCAATAATATCGAGATGGATTCGGCGCTTATGATGACCCCATCGGGACATAACACCGATTGGAATCTTGTCAACATGAGCTTTACGCCAACTGCGGCTGACCTGACCAATGGGACTGCAGTACTGACATTCCTTGCCTGGGGTGACGGCGGCAACACCACCAACCTCCCGCCCACGGTGTTCCTCGAGGGCGTGAATACACCACCGACAAACGTGCCGGAGCCGGCGAGCCTATCGCTGTTGGGTCTTGGCCTTCTCGGGCGTCGGTAACATGCTGCGCCGGCGCGCTAGGCGCAGCGTCGCGGCCTGATTTATCGCCAGGTCCGTTTTACCGATCGTCAACGCACCTGGGCGAAATTTCTTCTCGCCCAGGTGCGGCCGCAACGCCCTACGGCCGTAAACCGATAAGTCAGGATATCGTCGTTGACCGCATTCTTAGAGTCCCAGCAGCTTCACGCGTTGCTGATCAGCACCGCCAGGCTGTCGGCGTGGCTGCTGTTGCTCGCTGTGGTGTTTCTGCCGCTCGAGCGGTTGTTCGCGGTCTATCCGCGAAAAATCCTTACGAAAACCCTCGCCAGCGATATCGGTTTTTATTTCCTTAGCGGTTTGATACCCGGACTTCTGCTCGCTCCGCCGATGGCCCTCGTGGCCGTGGCAGCGCACATGATCGTTCCATCGAGCCTGCACGCTGCGGTCGCGGCATTGCCGATCTGGGCACGCGCACTCGCAGCCTTGGTCGTGGGCGAGATCGGCTTTTATTGGGGCCATCGCTGGACCCACGAAATCCCGCTGCTGTGGCGCTTTCACTCGGTCCACCATAATCCCGAGCAGGTCTATTTCCTGATCAGCGCTCGCGCCCACCCGATCGATAATGTGTTCACCCGGTTGTGTGGCCTGGTCCCGATCTACGTCCTCGGAATAGCAACGCCGCTGACCCCTTCGGGCGGCACGATATCTGCGGTGCTCGTGCTGGTGCTGACGATGTGGGGTTTTTTGATCCACGCCAATGTCCGCTGGCGGCTCGGTCCGTTGGAGTGGGTGATTTCGACCCCGGCCTTTCATCATTGGCACCACACGCTGGCCGAGCCCCGGGACCGCAACTACGCCTCGATGCTGCCGATCATGGACTGGATCTTCGGCACCCATTACCTGCCCCGCAACAAGTGGCCGGCGGCCTACGGCACCGAAACAAAGTTGCCGGGTTCGCTGGCCGGTCAGTTGATCTATCCGTTGCGCCCACGGCCGCCGCTCGGCGTCGCCGCGGGCCGCAGCGGCGGAGCGCGCGGTAACCAGCGCATAGCGCCACCTCACACGGCTCACGGCAGCGTTCGCCGGGTCGTCCCGCCAGCGCTGCGGGTCTCCGTGCCGCACTTTGCGCTTTGCCGCCGCGCTTGTGCCGTTGCGATAGTTCGGGGAAAATCGCCGCCTTTCGCGAGGGAGGCGGATATGCGCAGGGTCGGACCCCACAGCTTTACCGAAGTCTATTTTGCCGGGTGCAATCCGAGCTTTGTCGAGACCAGCGACGGCTATGTCATGATCGACTCGCCGCAGCAGCCGATCGACGCCGTGCGCTGGCGCGAGGGAATGGAAGACAAGGCGCCGATCCGCTATCTGATCAACACCGAGCCGCATGGCGACCACATTTCCGGCAACGCCTATTTCACCAAAACCCAGGTGGTCGGCCAGGTCAAACTGCAGGAATGCTTCGAGCGCTATTTGTGGGCGTTTGGCTCGCTCGACGAAAAGCGCGAGCGCTTCAAGCAAACCGACCCCGACAGCGTCTGGCTGGTCGGCCACCCCGATTATCCCCCCGCCAACCCGCCGACCCTGACCTTCGACGACACTCTGACCCTCAACGTCGGCAACCACACCTTCAACATCATCCATATGCCGGGCCACACCGCACCGCAGACCTCGGTGCTGGTGCCGCGAGGAGGGCGTGGTCTTTACCGGCGACAACGTCTTCCACAAATGCCGCAGCTGGCTGCAGGAATGCGATCCGTGGGAGTGGCTGGCGGCGCTCAAAAGCATCGAGGCGCTCGATGTCGAGACGATCGTGCCGGGCCATGGCGAGCCGTGCGGCAAAGCTTATCTGAAGGAGCAGGGTCAGATCGTCGAAAACTGGATCGGCTATGTCGAGCGCTTTGTCGATCGCGGCGTCGGCCCGGATGAAATTCTCAAAGCCCCGATCGCGGTGACCGAGCAGGATCCCTATCCGATCGGCCAGCGCTTGTTCCCGCTCAACGAGCGGCTGACCGATATGATCGTGCGCAATTTGCACAAGCGCATCTCGGACAAAAAGGCGCAAGCCGGGGCGGCCTAGCGGCGATTTTGTTTCAGGTTTGCGACGGCAGTGACCGACCTTGCACGTTGCTGAAATATCGGCGGAGGGAGGTATCGAATGGCCGTCGGAACGCAATGGCAGCTTTCGGGCGATTACTTCGAGAATTGCAATTGCAGCGTCGTCTGCCCGTGCCTGATCTCGCCAAATGCCGCCGCTGACCTCGCGCCCGACCGAAGGGGCTTGCGACGTGGCACTCGCGTTTCAATCGACAGCGGAGGTACGGCTCGGTCGCGCTCGACGGGCTCAATCTGGTTGTGATCGGGCACACCCCCGGGCCGATGGCCAACGGCGATTGGACCATCGCGGTCTATATCGACGAGCGCGCCAATGATCAGCAGGCGCAGTCGCTGGGTGCGATCTTTAGCGGCGGCGAAGGCGGGCCGATGGCGAACTTCGTCGCCGCTGATCGCAACCAATCTCGGCGCCAAGAAAGTGCCGATCGACTATCGGATCAGCGGCAAGATGCGCTCGGTCGAAATTCCGGGGATCATGAGCATGGCGGTCGAGCCATTGCCGAGCCTGCACCCGAGCGGGGAGATCTGGGCGAATGCGGGGCATCCCGTCGCGCCGGACAGACTGGCGCTCGCGGTCGGAGCGCGCGGGCAGCACCTTCGCCGATCACGGGATGCGCTGGGACAATTCCGGCAAAAACGGCCATTACGCGCCGATCATCTTGGTCGAACCAGTAGCCGCCGAAAACGGGACGGGGAGAGAGACGATGCCGGACCAGAACTGGACGATGCGCGGCGAATACATGGAAAGCTGCAATTGCGACTATCTTTGCCCGTGCATCTATACCAACCCGCAGGGGCCGGCGACCCACGACCACTGCATCGCGGTGATGGTTTTCGGATCGACGACGGCAATAGCGGCGCCACCCCGCTCGCCGGGCTCAAATTCGCGCTGGTGATCCGTTCGGGCAAGGTCATGGCCGACGGCAACTGGATTTTCGCCGGAGTCGTCGATGCCGCCGCCGATCCGGCGCAGCGCCAGGCATTGGCGGCGATCGTCTCGGGCGATGCCGGCGGCCCGCCCGGCTTTATCCGGCAAAATCTCGTCAGCGATTTCCGCGGCGTCGAATTCAAGCCGATCGAATTCGCGGCCGAGGGGTTTAAGCGCCGCACCGCTATTCCCGACGTGGCGTCCTTCGAGATCGAGGGGGTGCTGTCGCGCAACCGCAGCGGCGAGCCGCTCTATCTCGACAATACCGGCCATCCGGCGAACCGCCGGCTCGCCTTGGCGCGCTCGGCCTCAACCCGTGTCACCGGCTTTGGCCTCGATCTCGATCTTTCGGCCAAGGGCAATAACGGCCATTTCGCGCCGTTTGCCTGGTCGGCCTAAGCGAGCCGATGCCTTGGAGATACCCTGGGGTACGCTGCGCGGGCAGAAGACGCTACGGAAGGCTCGCTTCACCAATCTGTTTAGTTGCCTTTTATTCACCATCCCGGCGCGTAGGCCGGGACCGATGGCCGCCATGGGCACCGGCCTCCGGGCCGGTGTGGTGAGCTAATGAGACCCTGACGCTTGGCTACGCTAGGTAAGCGGATCTTCTCTGGCACTCGGGACCCAGACCCCGCCAGCGGCGGCGCTGCCGCGGCGCGACCGCATCGTCATCGCCATCGCCCTCGCCGCGATCACCGCGCTGTCGTGGCTCTACATGTATCGCCAGATGCAGCCGATGGCGGATATGGCCGAGATGATGCCGGCGTACGTTCGCGCCCTGGCGTGCCGCCGACTTCGCGCTGAACTTCCTGTTCTGGTGGGCGATGATGCCCGGCATGATGCTGCCCTCGGCGGCGCCGATGATCATGATGTTCGCGGCGATCAACCGCAAAAAGCGCGGGCGCGCCGAGCCCTATATCCCGACCGCGGTCTTTACCGCCGGCTATCTCGCCGCCTGGGGCGTGTTTGGCGCGGTCGCCACGCTCGCCGATTGGGGGCTCGAGCGCGCGGCATTGATTTCACCGGCGACCGGGGCATTGGGTCCGCTGCTGGCCGCGGCGGTTCTCGCCGCTGCCGGGCTTTATCAATTGACGCCGTTAAAGACGGCCTGCCTTGCGCATTGCCGCTCGCCGCTCGACTTTGTTCTAAACCATTGGCATGACGGCCCGATGCGGCGCGTTGCGGATGGGCTTTGAGCACGGGCTTTATTGCCTCGGCTGCTGCTGGTTCTTGATGGCGCTGCTGTTCGCCGCCGGCATCATGAGCCTCTTATGGATGGCGGTAATCGCCGCCTTTGTTCTCGTTGAAAAGCTGTTTCCGGCGGGGCAATGGATCGCCCGCGCCGGCGGCCTCGCGATGCTCGCCACGGCACTCTACCTGGTCCTCCAGCACTGACACGCCGTACCGTCCGCGATTCGGCCCGAGGATGGCCGCGGTAAACCGTCCTTCAATTGACGCGCGTGCAGCGATCAGCGGGCCGTCAACCAGTCAGTTTTGTCCCAAAAATGACCCGCTCGGGCGGCCCCAGATGTCGGAGTTGGCTGGCAGAATTCTGTCAACTCTCGACGGGCGAGTGTCGAAAAATTTTACGATACCTTTAGCTTACGAGGCGAAGGAATATCCCTTTTGAACTCGGTCTTGCAACATAAGCCACGCAGCAACAAGGCGTGTTACACAAGAATCATACACATCGGTTTCAATATTAGTGTAGTCCGATAATTTGCTAGATGAGGAATTTTGACCTTTTGCCGATGCAAACATCCTCCTATGTATAATATACGTGCCTTTAAAGTCATTTCTATTATAGTATTCATAACAAAAAATGAAGTTATTTTGTTGTATCAAATATGGTTAAAAGACCACCCTTGTCGGAAACCTTGACAAAGGGCACGTTCTAAGAAAACCGTTAACCATTAGTACCAAGCGTCATCCTGGGGGTCGATCCTTTGGCATCCGATTTGCTTGTAAAGTAGGGACATAAAGGACCTTGCTGATCTCGCGGCGCGCCGCCGTACGGCTGAAGCCGCAGATCGCAATGTGAACCGACGAAGAGGGAGTTCAAATGGGACTGTCAGCTTTGGCCCGCCGCCGGCCAACGAAATCCCGGGCATCTCGGGAGTACGACACCATGACTTCAGACAGGCATTCTCAAATTCGGCTCCAGGGTAGTCGGCTTCGGTGCACTTGCGACCGTCGCGATTACCACGTCGATGCTGGTTTTAAGCCCGCCTGCAAAGGCGACCCCCATCAACGACCCAGCATTCGTTGAAACTCTTACCAACTCTTGCCCTGCCAATTGCGCCAGTGTGGCCCTAGGTACGGATCCCCTCAGTGGAAAGACCACTGTGGAGTTCACCTTTAATTCGACGATTCCGAGCGTCGTCGCAGGCGATATAAAGGTCACGGAGTTCGGCAGTTCAACGGTCGGCGATGTGATCCGCTTTGAAAATACAACCAGTGCAGCGGTGGCGTTCATCTTCTCGAACGATGTTGGGTTGCCCGCTGACGTGGGACTACCGTCGTTCCAAACCAACACGGCAACAATTGCAGAGAGCAGCGCCGGGTTTGCCGGTCCGTTTACGCCGAGCTCTGGCCAACCCGGGTTCTGCGCCGCCTGCACCACCACCCCTGCCACATATGGCCTTACCAGCCCAGATCTTGTTCCGGAGCCTGGCACGCTCCTGTTGCTCGGATCGGGGTTGCTCGCCGGTACATTCGCGAGGCGGTGGAAGAAGAAGGGGGCTCAGGCCTAGCTTCCTTGTTACGGGGCATGTGGATCAGAGACCATCAGCATCTTGCGTCGCGCCCATGCTTGCCCCGACTCTGCTCAACATCACACTTCGTTGGTCCCAGGTCATTGCAACGAGATTGCTAGCTCGCTGCAATGACATCCGGCATACTGCCTGGCGAGCCTAAGATCGGCGCCGCCGGAGATAAACTCGCGAAGCAATCCCAATGGTGCGGTGCGCCGGTACTAAGTTAAGAACCGTAGGACTATTGCTACGAACCGAACAGATGATTGCCATCCTATTTCGTCGCCCCCGCGAAAGCGGGGGTCCAGGGCCGCTATTGTCGGCGCTTCCCCTAGGTTTCCGCTTTCGTAGGAATGACTGAGGAAGTGGTACTAACTGTTGAAATCGTACCACTAGAAGGAAAATCTTGAGATAAATCTTCCTGAATTCTTTAAATAAGGTCCAAAAAAAACCATTACTATTCTACCGAAGACAGATAAGAGAGAGGAGTTAATCGATTCATTATTATTCGACTGCCGAGCGAAATCCTCATACCGTCCGTAAATACTTGCGCTGCCAGTGCGGGCGGCACTGACACAGGGAAGGTGTGCGCCAACGGGCAGACATTCGCAGCTAACGGCAGCACCTTTACGGCAACAGGCTTCAGCGATGCGTTTGCTACGGCAACCGCGCTGAATCCTCGAAGCCGGTGACCGGAGCCCGCTCGCGCCGCCGAAGAACGCTCTGGGCGAGAGCGGACTAGGGGAGAACGCGATCTCGACAGGCGGCTGCAACGGAGGCCTGCCGGACGCCAATCAATTGCGAGATCGGCGGGACCGCGTCGGTGGCCGTCGTCAGCAACGACCCGATCACTGACGTGATCATCGGCTCGGCGCAAAGCGGCGAAAACTTTAATGTCTATCACGGTCCAACTCGCTTGCCGGTTTGGCCAGCGCCGCGATACTTGTGAGTGCGGCGGGTGGATCATGCACCCCAGGGCCGACCGGGACGCGTGCGAGATCAGCGGCTTCTCAGCTCTAGCTGTCGGGGTGCAAAGCGGCGGCACCGAGTGACGTGCTTGCTGGTTGCCGTGTCGCAGCCGGCGGTCCCCGAGCCGGCAAGCATCGCACTGCTCGGATCGGCACTCGCCGGTTTTGGGTTCTTCCGGCGGCGGAAGCGGGGCTGAGAGCGCGCCCTCTAAGCCGAGTTCGCCGACGAAACGGCGCGATCTGAGGATCGCGCCGTTTCCTTTTCTGCACGAGGTGGCGTTGTTCGATTTCCACGTCAGCGTCGATAGGTGACAGTCCGTGGTACTCGGACGTCGCGGGTGTTAATTTTTTGTTTACATGACTCGCCTAGCCTCACCGCGTCGAGGAGCTGACTAATGCGCGGTGAATTTGGCGTCTTGAAACAATTCTGGGGCGATGAGCAGGGTGCGATCAGCGTTCTTGCCGCATTCGTCTTGGTTGCGGTGGTCGGGGTATCGGCATTGGCGCTCGAATACGGCCATGCGCTGTTGCAAAAGGTCGAGAACCAGCGCGCGGCCGATCTCGCCTCCTATGGCGGCGCCCTCGTTTACAATTCGACCGGCTCGACCGACAGCGCCACCAGTGCTGCCAACAACATCGCGGCGCTGAACGGGCTGTCGAGCGGCGTCACCCCGACTTATGTTCTTTCGCCCAGCGGCGACGGCAATCACGCGATCAAGGTTACAGCCACCACCAATCTGCCGCTGGAGCTGGCGCGGGTGCTGACGCCGAATACGACATTGCCGGTCAGCGCCACCGCCTACGCGGAAATCAACAGCAGCGCCCCTGCCTGTATCATCGCGCTCAGCAGCAGCCCCGCCACATGCGGAGGCGGCGTCACCGGTGGGGTCAGCCTGTGCGGCGGCGCTACGTTATCGGCTCCGAATTGCGCCGTGGCCTCGAACAGCACGGTGACGACTCACGCGACCAGCAACACGGTCACCACCCCCGCCGTCGACTACAACTCGTCCACCGCGCCGACCCTGTCCGGGTCGTTCCAGAAATCGGGCGGTGGCACGCCGCCCTTTAACAAAGTCGCGACCGCGGACCCGCTGAGCGGCAACAGCGAAGTCACGACGGCCAAGAACCGGTTCTCGCCGCCCGCCACCTCGTTTCCGCCGCCCGCAGCGCCGAGCGCACCAACGGTCTCATCGACCGGCGGGACCGTGACATTAAACTCCAGTAGCCGGTCGGGAACATTACCGGCGGCATGCGGCACGACATCAACGAGGAGTCCGTGGACGATTACGTGTTCGGGTACTTCGGCGGTTCAGCTCGGCAATTTCACGCTGGGCGGCGGCGTTATCGCGACAATCAACTTGTCGGGTACCGGACCGTTTACGTTTGGCACGATTTCGGTGGGCGGCGGCAGTTCATTTGCACTTAACAATACGAGTTCGGGTGGCACTTATAATTTCGCGGGCACGATAACAACGGGGTCAGGCTCAAACGGGCTGACGTTCAGCCTCGGGAGCAACAGCACCTACAATATGGCAGCGGGCGTCACCGCGCAGGGCAGTGCCCCTATCAGCTTTACCAACGGTACCTTCAACATCGGCACCACCGCGGCCAGCCCTTGCCCTTCCGCCGGATACAGCATCTGTGTCAGCGGCAGTGCCCATGTCACTTTCGCCGGACCCAGCACTTTCGCCCTTGCCGGGGGCATCTACCAGGGTGCCAGCGGCATGCCGTCTACCCCGGCATTGAGCCTCGGCTACGGGACCACAACAAACAGCTTTAATATCGGCAAGGCCACTGACGGTAATTCGCTGAACGAAGCCAATGGCGCAACCCTGTTTGGCGACGCCTCGGGGACCGGCGACCTGTTTCAGATGGCGGGTAATTTGACCACGACTGGCGGCACATGCGTCGCGGTCAGCGCTGCGGCCGAGCACGACATCAACGGCTATATTGCGGGCGCCGGCGGTCTCTACCTAGGATCCGGCATTTATACAGTAAACGGCTATGTCGCTCTCGGAAATTCCAACGGTGGCGATGTCAGCAATTGCCCGACGAGCGGGACCACGACCGGACTCAGCGCGCTTGGCGTCACTCTCGTCATTTCCGGGAGCAGCACCACCAGCTGCGGCGGGCTTACGTCGGCTTTCTGCCTCGGCGCGGGCTACAACACAGTAAAGCTGACCGCCCCGACCTCGTCCTCGACCCTGGGCAGCGCCACTGCGGGATTGGCGGTCATCGGCCCGCAATCGTCCAGCAATACCGGAAAGGCGGTGTTCACCTCAGGAGCGACGAACACACAAATTTCGGGCGCCTTCTATTTTCCAAACGGGCAAGTCTATATGAGCGGTGGTGCCACATTGCACGACACCGTTGATACGGGTGCCTGCCTCGAACTGATCGGGACGCAGGTGACCCTGACCGCGGGTACCGCCATCGGCTCGGCATGCAGTGGTCTCGGCGGCAGCGGCAGTGGTATTTCGGTCAGCCTGGTGCAGTGATCCGATGCCACGCGCGCTGCTTCAACTGCTGCGCCCGCAGGAGGATGCCGGAGTTGCCGCGATCGAGTTTGCGATCTACGCGCTGGCGTTTTTGATGATCGTGGCGGCGACGGTCGATATCGGCCTGTTGATGTTCACCGGCGCCCAACTCGATGCGGCGGTCAGCGCCGGCGCCGAATACGCCGTCAACAATGCCGGCGCTGGTCACCAGCAATCCGAGCGGGCTCAATACCAGCATCTCGAACTATCGTCAACAACGCGATCGGGACCGGTTGGGCGACGAGCACCGTCAATGTCAACAACGGCAATGACAGCACGCATTGTTATTGTCCGACCGGGACCCCAGGCAATTGGACATGGGGCAGCACCGTCACTTGCGGCAGCGCTTGCGCCGGGGGCGGCATCGGCGGTCAGTTTGTGACCATCACCGCGAGCCGGGCCGTCAGCCCATTGTTCCCGACGTTCGGTTTTGTCGCCAACGGCACGCTGACCCGCAATGCTCTGGTCGAAACCCAGTGAGATGCCCGAGACTACCCAGGATCACCGCGACTGAGGACGGTGCGACCGCGGTCGAGTTCGCCCTCGTGGCGCCGATGTTTCTGATGCTGGTGTTTGGCGCTGTCGAGTTCGGCCGCGTCCTGTGGACCGAACAGGCGCTACAGGAAACCGCACTTGCCGGCGCGCGCTGCATGGCACTGGCCCAGACCACAAAGTCGGCCCAAAACACCGGTTCCTGCGCATCAACCGGCAGCTACAGCTCTACCGCGACGAAGACCTATATTCAGAATGTCGCGAGCGGCTGGGGCCTGTCTTTGCCGTTATCGGGCATTTCGCTGAGCATCTCGGCGACAAGCGGGGGGTGTACCGGCATGTCGCAGGTGACCTTGACCAAAACCTTCACCAGCGTCGCACCCTTGCTGGTCCATTTGAATTCCGGCGGCATTGACCCTAACCGCTGCGGCCTGCTACCCGAACAACAGCTGACCTCCAGATTTCGAAATCGACGACCGCGGCGCGGGCGGAATCTGCGGCTGGCACATTGTTGGCGAAGTGCTCCGTCGCTCGGGCGTAACCGCTGCCCTAAAAATGGCCGACTTAGCTGTTACAGGAACCAAGATCATAGCTCGGGGTGTCAGGCAGGTTGGACCGTCTCTTCGGTAAATCGAACTTCCCGATCATTCCCGGTTCGATCAAAATTCTTCCCGGTTCGGTGACAATAATTCCCGATTAGATCCGCGACGGGAATCTGCTCGTAAGCCTTTGCGGATAAATAAGGTATTTTGCTGACGAACCAGCCTTTCGCCGGGTAAAACCCGATTTTTCCCGTGGAACCGGGAATTGTTCCAACCCACGCGTCCGGGGCATTGCTTGCGGAGCTATCGGGGTTGGCCGCCGACGGCGCTCACTCGGTGACGACCGGCTTGATCTCGCGCAGGCGCGGCAGCACCTCCTTCGAGAACAGGGTGATGTTCTTGACCGCTTCCTCGTGGGTGATGAAGCCGGTCTTGCCGACCATGATCAGCTGGCCGAAGCCGCCGACCTTCTCGTAGAACTCCATGATCTGCCGGTAGACCGTGTCCGGGTTGCCGGCATACATGCGGCCGCCGGCCATCGCCATCTCGGCGGTGACGCCCGGCGCGGTTGAGCGCCGAGTCGCGCCCGGGCCGGCCGAGGCTGCCGCCCGCGTTCGGGTCGCGGTAGAGCTGCGGCGCCAGCTCGGGCGGTGTCGTGCCGGGCAGGAACTTGTGCGTATTGCGGCGCCGATTTCATGCTGGTGTTGACGAACCACAACAGCTTGCTGCCGACCCGCACGCCCTCCTCGTCGGTGTCGCCGACATAGACAAAGGCGGAATAGCCGAAACGGTCGGTCGTCGCCTTGGGCAGACCCGGCCTCGGCGCGCGCCTGGCGATAGGCCGCCCAGGCCCGCTTGGTCACGTCGACGCCGCGCATCACCATGATGTTGACCATGCCGCGCCGGCCGAGTTCGGCGGTGTCGACCGGGTCCGAGGTCGCCGCCCACATCGGCGGGTGCGGCTGCTGGTAGGGCCGCGGCCAGATGTTGACGTGGCGATGGGTGAAGTGCTTGCCCTCCCAGCGAAAACGGCCCGTCGTGATGGGTCAGCGTCTTGTCGATCAGGTCGATCGCCTCCCAGAACCGCTCGCGGATGCCGATCGGGTTGGCGTTGCCCGAGGCCATCTCGGTGCCGCCCGATTTGACAAAGCCGATTTCCAGCCGGCCGCGCGAGATCACGTCGGCGGTGGCGTATTCCTCGGCGACGCGCACCGGGTCGTTGCGCACCGTGATCAGCGTCCCCATGCTGAGGAGCCGGATGTTCTTGGTCTGACGCGCGACGATGCCGAGCACCAGCGGGCTCGCGCCATAGAGGCAGTTGATCCCGGCATGGTGCTCGCTCGAGGTGATGTTGAGGCCGAGTTCGTCGCACAGCAGGTATTCGTCGAGCGTTTCCTCGAACAGCCGCGCGGCGATCTTGGGGTCGCAATAGCGGTTGGGCAGGCTGGCGCGCACCGAATCGCGGCGTCGAGCACCGCGTCGGGCACAAACGGATAGGGGTTCTCGCAATGAAACCACGCATCCATGAGGTTCTCGTCCGATTGACTTGCAGGTGACGGCGGCGCGATGGTGCCATCTCTGCGGGAGATTTGAGGGAATATCGCATGGGCCTCGAATTGCGCCAGCTTCATCCGCTGTTCGCCGCCGAGGCGACCGGCGTCGACCTCTCCGGGCCGATCGATGGGGCGCTGATCGACGCGATCTGGCGAGCGATCGACAAATACGCGGTCGTCGTGTTTCGCGAACAGCGGCTCGACGACACGCAGTTACGCGATTTCGCCGCGCTGTTCGGGCCGCTCGAAATCGGCCGCGCGGCGGCGACCGCCAAACGGCGGCGGCTCAAGCACCCGGAGATCGGCGACATCTCCAATCTCGACGAGGACGGCAAGCTGCGCGATGCGATGACCGGCGCCGGCTCGACATGCTCGGCAATCGCTTGTGGCATACCGACGCTTCCTACATGCCGGTGCCGGTGGTGCTCGGCATGCTGCACGCGGTGGCGGTGCCGCCGGCCAGCGCCTTGGGCGGCGGCGAAACCGAATTCGCCGACATGCGCGCCGCCTATGACGCGCTGTCCGACGCGATGAAAGCGGCGATCGACCCGCTCGTCGCCGAGCACGACATTTTCTGGTCGCGCGGCCAGATCGGCTTTACCGAATTTGCGCCCGGCGAGCGCGAGAAATACCCGCCCTCGCACCAACGGCTGGTCAGGCGTCACCCCGGCTTCGGGGCGCAAGACGCGTGTATCTGTCGGCGCACGCCTCGCATATCGTCGGCTGGCCGGTCGCCGACGGCCGCATCCTGCTTTACGACCTCAACCTCCACGCGACCCGGCCGGAGTTTGTCTACAGCCACCAATGGCGGGTCGGCGATCTGGTGATCTGGGACAATCGCTGTACGATGCATCGCGGCCGCCCGCATGACGAGACCCAGCCGCGCGACCTGCGCCGCGCGACGACCCTCGATATCGGCTCGACCCTGCAGGAGGCGGCCGTAGCGGACGGTCGCGCACGCGGGTTGCCGCGGTTGTCGACGGCCGATCTTCCGCCTTTCCCAACAAAAGCGCTATAGCCCGCTCGCTGCTGATCAGCCTCGAGAGGCTTACAGGCGCGCACGTGTAAGGGCCCTCCCTCGACTTCAGCGGCGTGCAGAACAGCGGTATCTTGATGGCCCGGCGGAGACCTGTCTGCTCCCCGAAGCTGGAAAGTTGAATGCGCGATGAGCAGTTCCGCGATCACCCCGA
>CAWEKQ010000006.1:0-77789 GCA_963809655.1 Terriglobia bacterium
GAGTGAGATTCCGCATATTCGTTCTCGATGTATACGTCGTCACCGATGAAGACCCGGCCGGTTATCCGGACTCCGCGAAGTTTGTGCAGGAACGGTTGTAACGTTGACGCTTACGCGCCCGGTGCAAATCGAGCCAACATCCCCAAAATGCGATTAAAGGCTCGTCTTATCGCAGATTTCTTCATGCGTCTCCGGTGACTTTCAACCCCTTGCGACTCCATTGGCAATCTTGAGTACTCTACCGTGCCGGGCGAGTGTGTTGTCTCTGAATTCGGAAAGACCGCGCCGCAGCAGCACACCCGTATCGTGGACGATTCCGAACGAGTGGCCGGCTTGCAAGGCTCCTCATGGTCTAGGATCTCTCGATTTCGCACCTGACCCGGCTTCGCGTGGACTTCCAGCTTCAGCAGGTCGTTCTCTGAACGAGAATGGCACGCTGGTTCCGTCGACCAGCACCCTCTGGATCGCCGCCGGATCCGGTTCGTGTTAGCTAGTACAAACCGCCCCGAACCCAGTTACTATTCGCGAATTGGAATCGTCTGGTGAAGAACCTCGACCGCAGCCGTTCGAAAGGGCTCTGACCAGACAACTCTGCGTCAACTGAGTCGTAAGCGTCGGCCAGGACAAGTCAGGCTCCAGCTCTTGCAACTTGGCTACAAAATCCTCTAACGCTCCTAAGCGTTCCGAAAGTACTCGTGGTGTTCCACCATAGAGTGTCGGCTTGCCGAGGAAGAGGTCGAATGCAAACGATCAAACGTCGTGGATAGCGCCTTTGAAAAATTGGGGGAAACCGTCGAATCGAGTGACGGCCGGTCGGAGAAAGTCCGTACCTTGAGGTCGTCCCGTCCGCTGTTCGTCGGAAAGCACGTGGTGTTCACCGCCGCGAGTAGAGCTGTTGGCTTTAACGCCGGGATCGCGGCCGTTGAAAAACGTCCTTGTGGAAACACCATCACCGGCTCAAATGCCACGCCGGTTTGCTTCCGCTGGGATACCATTCTCTTCATGGCTAAACCTGCCTTAGCTGAGGATCGCTGGGTCCTGCGTTTCGAATTCCTTGTTGGTGTGGTCACATCCGTGAACGCAGATCGAGAGACTAGAAGTATCGGTGAGAAGCAGTGCCGTATCCGCCGGAGGTACGCCAGTAATTCCAGGGAATAAAGGCTATTGTAGGTCCCGATCGTTGCATTGCATGGAGTTCGGTAAGACTCGTAGTCTAGAAAACCGTATCGCTCGACAGTAGCGGATCGTCAATGATGAGTCTACCGGTGGGTTGCGGACCGTGCCAGCAACTTCACTGAAGCAGTTGCGCAGGAAAATCAACGCTGGAATCAACGGATCATAGTGATCTTGTAGTTCGCGGTCGCGGCTCAGCGGCCTATCGGGGTCAGGCAAACATGCGCCTAAGAGAAACACCTTGGCAAGACCCTTGTCGCAATCGAACAAACATCGCTCGCTCGCTCACCGTCATAATCACGTCCAGCCCGGCTGTACCACTATGCAAATCGAAAGTAGCGATGCGTTCGGCGTATCCTGAAAAGCTGAATCCGGCAGGTACCCGCTTAGCGCGGTTCCGTCCTTAGGGAATGCAAAGTGCACCGTTTCGTTGCGCAATGATCTGACTCCGGTGACCGCTCCAGCTGTCAGCGATGAGATTGCGTGGTATTCCTCCTTTAGATCTCTACAACCAAAGAGAGCACCTCTGTGAGATCTCGATCGATAAATCGTTGAAGGCCTCGTCGACGAACTGACGCGCTCTTGAGGGCTGCCAAAACGTCTGTGCACTCATGACCAGGCAGCATGTTTCATCATTTAGAGCGCACTGCACGGATGGGTTACCGCCGCCAATTGAAACGGTCTTGGTTGAGACCCCCATCGACGCGGCAAGCGTCAAGAATAATCGCACCTGCTTGCACTTCGCAGGTTGTCAAGACAACTAGATGCTTCATTCCAGTATCGTTGCTGAGCTACTCAGTTTATCTCCTCACATAGGAGTACGATGACTTGCGTCGCAGCCGCTCGAGTTGACTTCGGCGGTTTGCAGCCGACTGACAAGGCAAAAATATTCGCGTCCTTGTAGGGTCGTCTGATCGACTTAGGAGAGAAGAACTGTTAGGCCCTTGCGTGAATAATCCGCGACATCATTCGCCATTACTATAGTTATCTTAGATGAATGCTTGACTGGTCTGGCAACCACACTCCGCTGAGATATCACGGATCCATAAGTGTACCTACATCTCTATCCCTTTCTCCTGGGACGGCGAACGACGGATTCGGTCATATCCATTCTCTTCCGACCCGCCGCCATCCTATGATGCTCCTCTCGAAACGATGAGAGCGCTTTCTATCATGAAACGAATTCCCTTCCCTTACAGGTAAGGTTTCGAACTCTACAACAGCCCATAAAGTCCTGCGAGCGAGCAGAACATGGTTGCTTGTCCCCAGTGCAGCGTAGGTGTTTTGTTGACCACTGATCGTGAATATCGACGATAATAAAAATAGCTGTCCGGATCTTGCATGTGAATCCGATCGTCCATTGTGCAATTCTGAGTGCTAACAGCAGGTTTTCCGGATCACGATTATGAAAGAAAACGAGGGTGTCGATTGCTTGCGAACAAGACCGAACGTCGATTGGCTGCGTTTTGTGATTATAATACTTCGGAGTTCCGTCTGGCAGAAAGAACGTGGTCTTCCAATATCTTGTAGCCGTTCATTAGAGATTCATCAAAGCGATCATCGCTGGTGCACTCGATATAATGTTTAAAGGAGTCCAATACATAAGCAGTATGGAAATTGTCAACCCAGTGTAGGTTAGTTGCCTCGCCATAATACCAGGATGAGTCAGTTCGCTGGTGATGGGCGGTATATCGAATGGCTTTCTCTGCCAGCGCCCGGAATGACTCGTTTCGAGTGTAAGAATAGGTACGAGCCAGGAGGCTGGCACCTAATGTATTGGCATTGTGAACCTGATGGCGTGTCGTCGGGAAGTAGTTTATGCAAGGGAACTCTGTTCTCGGCAGTGGTGCCAAGATCGACTACAATATGCTCGCAGGAGCTCGAAGCAACGCGCAGGAACTCGTCATTCTTGAAATAGTCATAGGCGTCTAAGAATGCGTGGCCGATGAGCGAGGTCCATACTAGAGATGGTGCTCCCTTCGTCACATAACAACTTCTCGATTGGTAGTCGAAATGATTGCCCCAACAGGCACCGCTATAACCCTTGGACTGGTTTTCGACCAGCCATCGCAGGGTAGATTTGGTTTTGTCGCGCCAGGCCGCATCTCCCGTCGCCTGATAAAGACGCAAGAAACCTCTAGCCAAAAAGCCCATGCCCTTTGTGGATCGGCTTTTAGAAATTCCCAAAACGGGACGAAGGTTCAACGGGAACCGGCGCACTCCCTGCTGGAGTGCTATCCGTAAGAACTTGTTGTTGAACGTAAGAGGGCGGAAGAAGATTTGCGTTTAGGCCATCGAAGGGGTCGTAGGCGCTATAATCATTCCTTTCGAGCCAATCAGATAGCCTAGTGACGGCGGCATATATCTCGCCTGTCGAGGTCCTACTCACGCCTCGCAACCGAGGCTGCCTAACCCCATCTACAATAGTTGTGCTGCCGTGACCCTTCACAACGACTCTCCATCACTGTGATTTGTGAAACTATATCTACGTTGCCGAAAACACGAATGTTAAGATATCTGATGCAACAGTAATGCTCTGGCTCATCAAGAAGCACGTTAGGTGTAGGCTGCGGTTACTAAAGTTTCTTTGTGTGACCCATTTCATTATCAGTCGAAGTATATCTTGTGATATTCAATTACTCGATGGACTGAAGGGGAGCAAATGACTCATAGGCAATCGCGCTTACTCTTTTTCGCGCTGATTTGTTGCTCTGCATACTCTCGATCTTGCGCTCCCAGACGGCATCGATATCCACGGCAATGTCTGGTAGGAATGGGCCAGGCAACCGGAACGCGTCCTCCAGATAGAAAAAGGCCGGGTTGCGCCGCAAAGGCGGTGTGTCCGGGCAGAGATGAGGCACCATTACAAGGTAGGCGGCATCCTGGACCGATTGAGCGGTATAGCGGTGGTCTGGATGATAGTCCCAAGGCCGGTGGGTCAGCACAACGTCGGCCTGCCATGCGCGGATGCGCCGGATCACTTCCTGGCGCACCTCGAGAGTAGGCGTCAGAGCGCCATCCGGATGCCCCAGAATTTCGGTTTCCGAGACCCCCAGTCGAAGCGCCGCCTCCGAGGCTTCCTTCCGGCGGATCGCCGCCAGTGCGAACGAAGGGTGCAGATGATGACCGGCACCGCCGTCGGTGACCGAGAGAAATTTCACTGCGTGGCCCTCAGCAGCAAGGCGTGCCGCCGTGCCGCCGAAGCCAATCTCACAATCGTCGGGATGTGCCCCGATACAGAGGAAACGCATGTCGCTGTCAGACCGAATGGTGGACCTCGGGAGTGGGGGCGGTCCAGTTCCAAACCGTTGCCAGAGGTGTTATGCCAGGTTCGTAACTGGATCGAACATTCTTGTTTTCAATGGCTTAAGCATGTTACAATCGGGGCTAGGCTAGGTCTAGGCTAGGTCTAGGCTAGGTCTAGGCCCAATACTGCTCACTTAACGATAAAGATTATCGGCTGGGAGCATGTCTGAAACGCGCGATGGCGCATCTGTCCATAGCCGCTCATTTTCCGCTTGACGCCTCGTCCATTGCGGCGCGGCGGTCGCAGAGGCACGCGTTCCTGGAGAACTTCATCGAGAATACGGCGACGATACGCTTTCCGATCCCGAGGGGGGGAATAGCGCCGTAAAGAGGCAGTTTGCGCCGGGCGACTCGCACGGCGTGCAGAAATGAGAGCCGATCCGGATCAAGATCTGCGCGGAGCGCTGCGTCGTGCATCAGGCTGCGGATCGCGAAGTGCGCCATCATGAGGCCGTGAAATTCCTGGCGAACCAGATCCGGCATCTTGCTGCGCAGGATGATCCGGCTCCCGCGCAGGCGCGTCTTCAACTCGTCCAGCGCCGTTTCGATTTCCCATCGCTCGTGATACAGCGCGGCCAGTTCTTCCGCCGGCGCCTTCACGTGATCGAGGATGGTGGTGATCAATCGATAGCGGGGTTCGGCATCGGTTACACCCTCCAGTCGATACTCGATCACCCGGACGGCGATTGCGTTCCGCTGCCGCTGCCGGTCCTGCACGGAAGGATAGAGGCTACTGAGGAAGGACCCGTCGGGCAGTCTTTTGTCCGCCTGCAGGAGGAATGTTTTGCCCACGCGCCAAAGCAGGTCCGCACCGGTTGCGCGGCTCTGACTCCACAGGGAATAGCCTGCAAACAAACGATCCGCGAGGCATAACATGCCAGCGGATAATCCCGGGATTACTTGTTTCGCCAGTGCATGTTCCGATGTGGCGTAGCCATCCATCCGGGAGGCGAACAAGACATGAGTTCCGTTCTCGATCAAGGAGACAAAGCGGATCTGGGGATATCCGGCGGGACCTCGCGAACCGGACGGCTTGCCGAATGCTGCCGCATTGGCAGCGGTATCAGCCACGTCCAGCGTGCTGCCATCCAGACTGACTAGCCGCCATTCCCGATACCATGCTCCTTGCGTCCGGGTTGTGGCGAGCGGTCCGACAATCGCATCGTGCAACTGCTTCAGTGGCTCAGATCCCATCCGCTTGCGCGCCTGCGAAATCCCCGCTCTGCCCGTAACCTTGATGGTGGACAGGGGACCCGCCAGCCACTGCACACCCTCCAAAAGGCAGCGCAACACCTCGCGGCAGGAAGACTGCATATACAACGAAAGAGCGATCACATAGTAGATGACCACATGCGCGGGCATATCCCGTTCCCTTATGCTCGCTTTGCCCGACCCTTTGAGAATCTCCTGAACCTTGCCCGATGGAAAGGTCTTCGCTGATGTAATCTGTGATCCTGCTGCCTGAAGGAAGTTCTGCAACTGTGCGTGGCATCTGCGGTCCTCCAAAAACAGCATACCGCAGAAATGTTGTTAAGTGAGCAGTATTGGGTCTAGGCCGACGTGCCAAAACCGCCAGTGTCGGAAGTTTCAATCCGCGACGAGTTAAGTCGGATCCTTGCAAGCCACGTGTTTCGCCCCAGCAAGCGTAGCTGCGAGTTCCTCACTTATGTAGTCGAGAACACGCTTCAAGGGCGAGGCGACTCTTAAAGAGCGCAGTATCGGGATCGATGTCTTCGGACGGTCGACGGCGTACGATCCGAGCGACGACGCCACCGTTCGGGTCAAGGCGGGCGAGGTTCGCAAACGGCTGAACCTTTATTATTCGACCGAGGGCAGCCATAACCGCGTGAGAATTGAACTGCCTTCAGGGACATATGTTCCTGAGTTCCGGGCGGCGGAAGAAGTTGCCCCGATAACCCCGGCGGAGATGGCTCCAGCACCCGCCGCACCGGGCGCGCGCCGCTTCCGGCCGTGGATGTCCGCTGCGGCTGTGGTGGCGGTGATCTCTATGGCGAGCATTGCGGGGATCTGGTTCACGAGAGCGCGTCCTACGACACTCGACCAGTTCTGGGCACCTGTGTTGAGCGGCGGAAGTCCGGTTTCGTTGTGTGTAGCCTGGGTTCCGGTGTACGGCATCGATAAGGATCCCGTCCCCGACCAACCGCCAAGACCGGAAGAGCTGACGCTGCTGCGTGATCAGTTTGTGGGTGGAGGCGATCTGGTGGCTGCGTCGCGCCTCTCATCGATGCTGAGCGGCAAGAAGCGTCAGTTTTATCTCCGAGTGGGAAACGCGGTCTCGTTCAACGATCTGCGGGCGGCCCCGGCTATTCTGATCGGCTATTCTTACACGCGCTGGAAAGAGATCAGTAGCGAACTGCGCTACTTCATCGATGTTTCCCGGCGGCCCATTGGCGTTACCGACAACGGCAAGCCGACGAGCTGGACCCTGCCGGATCTGCCGCGCGACCGCGAGACGGACCGCGATTACGCCATTGTGTCCCGAGTATTTCACCCGGACACCCACGCGATGCTCGTGGAAATCGCTGGGATTACCCAGTACGGCACGGAAGCCGCAAGCGATCTGGTGACGAACCCGGAGCTGATTGAAGAAGCCCTGCGTAACGCACCGGCGGGATGGCAGAAAAAGAACCTTCAACTGGTGCTCTATTCCAGAGTTATTTCCGGGGCTCCGACACCGGCGCGGGTTATCGCTTCCTACTTCTGGTAGGGAGAGACTCCTGGCGTAGACGCGATCCTTCGACCTGGGGTAATCGAAAACATTTTGTAGCGGGTTGAGCTAGTCGCGAGGAGAAGCCCATGACCCAACTCCGTGCAGTTGAGGAGTTCGCACGTTACTATCTGAAGCCTCCCGGCCAACTCGGTCCGGAACATAAGGGTAGTATCAGGCGCGCCTGTTTACGAGCCCAAGGTCGGTGTCGATTTTGACTCTTATTGCAGCTCTATAAGATGGTCCGAGTCGGCAGGACCTGGACGGAGCAATGAATCAAGAAATTTCCCGATTCGGTTGGCCTTCCGAGCGACTCACACCCGGACATGACAGGATGACGGGTTGCACCCCATTTTTTTATAATCTTTTTTCCTGAGAGACGCCACGGAAGAAATTACGGAAAACAGCCCCGAGGCTGTCATCCTGTCACCGTGGCTAATCTACGCGCTCCTTTTCCGTCCGGCCTTCTTAACGGCCGATGCCGCGCGCTTTACTGCCCACCGCCGTTTCATCGCCTCAGCCAGACGCCTGCGGCCCTCCGGTGTCACGCCGCCGCCCTTGGGTTTGGCAGGAGTCGGGGCCGGTGCAGTTGCTAGCAGACCGGCTACAGCCGCTTTCTTCGCCGCCCTCCTCCTCACAGCCCACCGCCTCTTTAGCGCCGCGATGAGCCGCTGTTTCCCTTCGGGTGACATGCCGCCCGCACGGCGACCCGGTTCCTGCTCAGGCGCTCCACCTTCGAGGCTTCGCAGCGCTTCCAACGCCCTCTCGATCGCTGCCTTGCGTAACTCCAGTTGCCAACTTACGTAGCTAAGTCCGTCTGCCATGATTCTCCATTATCCGATGCCTGTTTCGGCAGGTACGTCTTAGAAAGTGAAATGTAGTTTGTGGTTAAGCCTGAGTTTCGCGACGATAGTGCCGGTGATTCCGAGCGCCACCAAGTCATAATATTTGGAGAAACGCCTGTGATCGCAACGTTTTCCAACCCCATTTGCCATATTGTTTTCGTCCGAACAAGGCCGAATCCTGATAGAGCGTAACGGAGTGCACGGCTTTTGCGTCGATCGTCCATCGCACAGATTCAGGCGGTCGGTCGACGATTTGTCAATGACTCACCAACGTAGTATGGATCAGTGTCAATTGGCGACGGTAACAAGCCTGTCCGCGTATCGTTCAGGTGTGTGGTTGCGGCATTCGTGTTGAATCCTTTTGTGATAGACATGCAGAGGCTATCTCCTCTCGGATTTTCAGTCGGCTATGCCGGTCGTCATCCGATGGGATCCAACCTGCTGATTCTGGGATTCGCTATTTCGGAGCGCGACTTATTTAATTTCGCTAGCGTCTAACGAAGGTAGCCTGATTGTGATTTGTGATTCGTTAACAGTGAACTTAGCGGCAACTGCGAGAGATCCGCTGGGCTGGTCCGTACTCGTCCGATCTCCGAAACCGAGGGCCGATGGGGTTGTTACCTTCAGGGAATTCTTCGATTCGATCGCCGGGACGATCGAGTTCTACCTGGATTGGCGGTGGTCGGGTGCCACACCTTACCCTTAGCCCACTGGAGGGCGATGCTTGCTACGACTCAGTCTTTGACGCGCGACACATGGGAAGCAGCGACTCCTACAGCGACGAGTCGCTCGCCCAGCCGCAGTGCCAGCCATCATATCCGCAAAACCGGCAGCAACGGGATTATCAATCCTGCAAGTTCACGGGGAAAAAGTTGGCTGTCATATAGCCACTCGAACCTGGTAGTCGGGCCGGAAATCCAGGTTAAAGCAATACCACTTCGTGACGTGCTGCTGCGAGCGGCCGTTCTCACCCGTGGTCGGTAGCGAGCCGGATCGCCGATCCGTCGTGCGCCGCTCGTGGGCGGATTCAACGCCGTCAGTTTGCCGAGTAGTAACCCCAGAAAATGAATCTGCGAAAGGATGAGCTTCATCACCGTTGTGTTTGCCCGAATCGGGAGCAAATCCCAATCTGTCGAAAGGAATTCAGGACTACGATGCCTATCACAACAGCGAAAGAACTCTGTCTCTCCATGTTGAGCGAGTTGCGACATGGTGCAGAACGAAGCAAAAAAGTCTATGAGGAATTGGGTCAAGCAGCGCAGAACCCACAGATCAAAGAGGCGCTGGATGCGCGTGAACTGGTCTCCTCCCAAATCACGAGCAGGCTGGACGAATGTTTCAAACTCATTGGGGAGAAACCGGTCAAGATCAATCAACGGTTGCATGACGTATTCATCGAGGATTTTCGCCGGGAGCTCAATGAGATTCAGGGTCCGGTTGCCCGAAAACTCTTCGTCCTGGCCAAGGCCAGTCACCTGGCGCATTTGCAGGTAGCGAGCTACATGATGCTGATCGCGGCGGCCGATACGCTGGGGCATCCCGGCGTCGGTGTGCTCCTCTCAAGCTGCCTGGCCGACAAACTCGCGTTCACGGAAAGGACGAAGGAATTGATCCGCGAGCAGATCGCGGAAAAAGTCTCCCACGCTTAGGACCGCGTAGATTACCCGCATCACTCCGGGCGTGCACTCATCCATCAGAAACAGAGGTGCACGCCCGCTCGTTACCGCGTCCGGCCTGCGCGAAACAGGCCGGCGACACACACTCGCCGTTGCGATTCGTATTCGTTCCCCCTCTCAAGCGGCCAGTGATGACTGAACAACTGACAAGCGCCAAATGACACGTTGGACGTGGCCCGCCGGCCGTCGCACACCCTACGATGAGCATGCAGTTGGGGACACGCGACTTTAGTCGCGTTTTGCGGAGCGAAAACAAACGCGACTGAAGTCGCGTTTACCGAAAGCCCGGCCCAGTTATTTCCGGGCAATACACTTGAGAGAACGTACGGTGTCGCAAACAAACCCTCCGCTAATCGAGTACTGGCGATTTCGCAAAGTAGAGGATGAAGCAAGGTCGAATCCTGAAATGGCGCGTCTGGAGTTAGAGAAGCACCGAGAATGCACGCCAGGGTAACGACCGCCGACTAGCAATTGGAGGGTGACCGTTACAGCCACCCGCCCCGAAAACCCGCGCGGCGCAGCCCTACCGCGATGTAAGGGGACCGGCGCATGATGTTCCAAATTAGTCCGGTGCGGTAGTTCTCGATCATGAGGACCACCGGGCCCTGGTCAACACCAAAGTGGTGAGGCGTCACCCACCAGCCCGTCGGGCTATCAGGAATTTCGTAAGTCTCATTGAACGACGGCTTGAACCCGTAGCGCTTCATCACACCGAGATCAAGCCGGGCCATGGCGCGGATCGTGGGTATGACGATCTCCGGCGCGAACGGGAGCGAGGCGACCACAACCCACGGAGCGAGAGTGCCGTCGTCGGGGCCATAGGGCGCCCCCCGGGCGTAATAGTCGTAGAACTGGCGTTCTATGCCGTTCACAGTCCGTTTCTCCCAACCGGGGCCGTCAGTAGCAGTAATTCCCCAGCAGAATTCGCCGTAAGCGGCAAACTCCAGCGGATTGCTAATCGCGTACTCCCGATGGACATAGGTCGCCTGGCGAGTGTTCTGGAAGTAGTCCGTATCGTGCTCACGCATGAAGGCATCGCGAAGGTCGCGGAAGTCGATCCACAGGTGCGAGAGTTGGTGTGTGAAGAGCGGGCCGGAGTAGAGAACTTCGCGACCGTAGATTTTTTTCCATTGATAGGTCGAGCAATAGGCGGCGTAGCTCTCAGGCGTCAGCGGGAAGGTCGGCGAGCCAAGGCCGAGGAGGTACAGCAGCAGCCCTTCGTCGTAACCGGTCCAACGGTACGGAATGAAGCCGGTTTCCGGCTTCCAGCCATGTGAGATCGCCGCGCCGCCATTCAGCGCCCACTGCCAGTCGGCCCGGCGATACAGCGCGTCGGCCAACTCCCGGACCTCGCCCTCCTCCTCCGTGTCCCCGTCGAAATAGGCGGCGCACATGAGCATCCCTGCGAAAAGGAAGGCTGAGTCGATCGTAGAGAGTTCGCACTCCCAGACCCGGCGGCCACTCTTCATGTCCAGGAAGTGGTAGTAAAAGCCCTTGTACCCGGTGGCATCGGGTTCTGGTCCGTGTGGGCTGTCCCGGAAGAAACGCAGCTTTCGCAGCACAATCTCGGGGGCGAATTCGCGAGAGACAACACCGCGTTCGACGAGCACCGGGATGGTCGACAGACCAAGGCCTACAGCGGCGATGCTGGATGGAGCCGAGCGTTCGGTCTTATCACGAATGAGACCGTTGGCGGGGTTGGACTCATGGAGATAGTACTGGAGCGTAGTTACCTGGAGCCGATCCAGATCCTCCTCGGTGGGCGGTCGGTTCAGATCCTCCTTATCGCCCCGGCGGCCCATCGCCTTGTCAGTCAACCGCGTTCTCCATTCCTCCTCCTGCTGCGGCGGTGACCGCCATAACCAGCCGGATCTCGTGCCGATGCCCGTCGTTCACCAGGTCGACGGCACCGACGGGTACGGACTGCCCGTCGAGCGTCACGGCGCGAACACCGCGGCCGGTGCCGCCGCTGTTTTCGACGACTATGTGGTAGGTGGTCGAGCCGTGGCGGTAGGTGATCTCGTAGCCCGGCCAACCTGGAGGAACGCAGGGCTCTATCTGCAGCCGGCTGCCTTCGCAGGTGAAAACCGAGGATTGCTTCCAGGCCAGCGCGGTACAACCAGGCCGCCGAACCGGTGTACCAGGTCCAGCCGCCTCGGCCGGTGTGCGGCGGCGACCCCATATACGTCGGCGGCCACGACGTACGGCTCCACCTTGTAGCGAGCAACCTTATCGGGGGAATCCGCATGGTGGATCGGGTTCAGCAGCCCGAAGAGTTCCATCGCCCGCTCGCCTTGCCCCAGCAGAGCCGTGGCCAGCACCACCCAGGTGGCAGCGTGCGTGTACTGCCCGCCGTTCTCGCGAATGCCCGGCACGTAGCCCTTGATATAGCCGGGCTCCAGGACGCCTTTGTCGAACGGCGGGTCGAATAAGCAGGATGAGCCGATCGTCCGCGCGCACCAGTCGCTGTTGCACCGCCGCCATAGCCTGGCGAGCGCGCGCCGGGTCCGCGCCGCCGGAGATCACGGCCCACGACTGGGCAATCGAATCGATCTGGCATTCGTCGTTAGCCGCGGAACCGAGGGGCGTCCCGTCGTCGAAGTAGGCCCGGCGATACCATCGGCCGTCCCACGCATGTTCTTCCAGTGCTGAACGCAAGGCTTCGGCACTGCTCCCGGCACCAGGCAGCCCTCGCGGTGTCGCCGCGGTCTTCAGCGAGGGCGCCGAAGTCCCTGCAGGGTCGCCAGCATGAACCAGCCGTTCCAGACGCTCTCGCCCTGTCCGTGGGCACCGACCTTGTTCATGCCGTCGTTCCAATCGCCCGTGCCCATCAGCGGGATGCCGTGGGGCCCGAGCTTCAGCCCGTACTCCAGCGCCCGGACGCAGTGTTCGTACAACGCTTCTGTCTGGTCGCTCACCGTCGGGCAGATTAAAGTCCTCCTCCTGGTCCGGTTTCAGGACCGGCGCAAGCAGGAAGGGTACCTGCTCATCAAGGATAGCTGCGTCGCCTGTGACGCGGACGTAATGGCACGTCACCAGCGGCAGGAAGTAGAGATCGTCGCGTAATGCGGGTGCGAACGCCGCGCCCGGCCGGGGGATGCCACCAATGCTGCACGTCGCCCTCTTCGAACTGCCGCGCCGCCGCCCGCAGGATCTGCGCACGGGCCTCCTGCGGCGCCCCGTAGACCAGGGCCATCGCATCCTGAAGCTGGTCGCGGAACCCGAACGCTCCACCGGACTGGTAGAATCCCGACCGGCCCCACATCCGGCAGGCGAGCGTCTGATAGAGCAGCCACCGGTTCAACATCAGATCGAACGCCGGGTCAGGCGTGCGGACCTGAATGACCCCGAGGACGCGATCCCACTGCGCCCGAACTTCCTCCAGCGTCATCCGTGGCGCGGACCGGATTGGCGTAAGCGATGGCGAGCCGCCGCGCCTCCTCCGCGTCTCTCGCCTGGCCGAGCACGAAGACGATCTCGTCGGTCCCGCCTGGGGCGAGTTCGAGGTGGGCCATGATCGCACCGCAGGGATCTCCGAGTTCAGCCGGCGCGGTCGGACAGGCGCTCCAGGGTCATAGCGGCCGGCGCCGCCGTCGTCCCCTCGCGGCCCAGGAACTCCGCCCGGTCCGTGGCGAATGAGCGAGGCCGGCGGCTCACGTCGGCGAAGGCAACGCGACCGGCGAACTCGCCAGCCCACGCGTTGGTGGCGAACAACGCACCCGACTCCGGATCGACGCCGCAGACGACCTGCAGAGGCGCCTGATCGCGCTGGATTCCGAGCACCCACTCGACGTAGAACGTCGCCGACAGCCGTCGCGGCCGGTCGCCCAGGTTCCTGATGCGCAAGTGGAATAACTTAACCGGCGCGGCAGGCGCAACCAGGATCAGCAGATCCTGCTCTAGCCAGTGACTCGTCCGAGTGAACCGGCTATATCCCTGGCCGTGGCGGACGATCGTCGTCGCATCGCCGCCGCAAGGCGCCGGCGTTGGCGTCCAGAACTCCCCGCTTTCTTCGTCACGAAGATAAACGACCTCGCCCGGCGGATCACTGACGGGGTCGTTGCTCCAGGGCGTGAGGCGGTTCATCTGACTGTTGCCTGCCCATGTATAAGCCACCGCCGGCCTCGGTCACCAGGCAACCGAAATCGGGATTGGCGAGCACGTTCGTCCAGGGGGCCGGCGGTCGCTCGCCGCCGCGCAGCGAGATGACGTACTCGCGGCCATCCTGGGTGAAGCCACCCATGCCGTTGTCGAAGAGCAGACGCTCGCCGGCCGCCGCCGACGCATCGCCAACAGAGGACGGGAGGGGAGGACGGTAGCGCATCAGACCTCTCTCTTGCGACTACGCGGTTCCGGTAATCGGAGTCGTCCCACGACGGGACAACTGCTCGGCCAGGGTCCCGTCGCTGTCGCGAAGGATCACGCGGGCAGCCGCTTCGCAGCAGCGTGTTCTCCTCCGCCGAGAGGGCTGCAGCGTCGCGCAGGAATATACCACCTGGCTTGTCGGCCAGTTCGGCGGTCGGGCCGCTCTGAATCAAGTCCTCGAGTCTGCGGCGCAGGTCGTCGCTCGCGTCGTTCAGGAGCGACCAGGTCCGCCACCAGGCCGCAGCCAGCGCCAATACCTGTGCGCCTGAAGAATCTGCGGCGCCAGTTCCAGGCCGGTGTCCGCACCGATCCTCAAGAGCACGATAGGCAGGTCTCCCGAGATCCCGAACCGCCACAGTCCCGGTTGGCCGAGTTTGTTACTGGCCACAGACGCAGGTGACCGCAGGAGAGGATTCGTAAATAATGACGTGGGCAGCCAAGCGCTGAAACACGTCGGCATCGTGCAAGGCGAGTTCCAGCGCGGCGAGCTGAGCATTACCATTGGGTGCAGCCTCGTCGAACACGCGATCCACTTCTGCCAGGTCGCTGAACCGGGCTGCCAGCGCCAGCGCCTGCGTCGCGATCCCGCGGCACCGCGGTGGTGAATGCCAGGACGGTGGATGCGCCCGGCGCGAGTCGAACGCTCTGGCGGAGACTGAAGACCGGGTCCAGCACCGGACCGACGGTCCCCGAAAGATGCGCTATGGTTTCCAGAGCCGCTGGATTCCCGGCGGAATGGCCCCGTCCCAGGAAACGCGCCCGGTCCGTCTCGAACTCGAATGTCCCCGAGCGCTGTGACCTTCTCGAGCCTGCCAGGACGTGCAGGGCCCAAACCGGTTGCTGGTCGCTGGCGCGCGGCCGGCGGCGGCATAGCAAGGCCTCTGGTCGCCGGCAAGTATTCTGTCTCCAGGAAGAGCTTGGCGAAGGCAGGGTGTGCCTGGTCGGCGCGCCGTGGATTGAGGGCTACTTCTGCGTAGCTGGTCACCTCCAAGGGTGCGGGGCCGGTCCCCATGGTTGCTCAGCGTGACCCGGCGGACCTCCGCGTTCGCGTCGGCGACGACCGCGACCTCGTAAAGCGTCTCGATCTCTCCGTCGCGCCGCTGGAAAGCAGCGCGGTCCGAGCGCAGTTCCGCCTGGTACTCGTCGGCCCTTCGGCCGAGAGGCTGGCGACCGGCGGACCAGACGCGGCCGGTCGTCCAGGTCGCGCACATAGCAATACTGGCCCCAGGAGTCGCAGGTCACGTCCTCGCGCCAACGCGTCACGTCCATCCCGTCAACGGCGCTGTAACCGCTCCCCGCCGCAGTCAAAAAGACGCTGTAGTGGCCGTTCGACAGCAGGCAGGCATCCAGCGGAGGGGAGAAAACCTGATTCCATATCATAGAAGCCATTTGGTTTCACCCTGGTTTCGTCCCACCAATTCGCCGGCTAATCCTCTGGTTCGACCATGTCCGGGTTGACAGCTTCGGCGGCACGTCGATGCAGGTGGATCAACCGGTCAGGTGGCGTCGTCTCTAGTCCGGTGGAGTCGTTTATCAACTAGTACGCCGCTGCTGTTGAACCTGGCAACGCATCGCGACATCCGCTTTTGTGGATGCAGGCCTGGATGCCGCCGATTTATTGTCTCTGCTTGGGAGGGGTAAAACCGTCGCCCTGAAGCGACGGTTTTAGCGCGGGCGCGCCAGATAAGCTGAGGGGATGGAACATCTGCGGGGGCGTGGAAGTGGACCACAGCCAACATCACCTGCAGATGTTTCTGGACACCGATGCCTCGGTTCTGTATCGTTCAGCCCTCAATGCGGTCGGTCGCGAGAAGCACTTAATTAAAGCTCCGAACAAAACGCGAAAAGATGGGGGGTGCGGCGGGATCATCAGGAGGAACACGCAATTCGTTCCAGCGCTTGAGATGGAGATTCTCGGACAACGACTTATTTTGAAGAACCTGAGCCTGCTATCCGAGACGCCGAAGGGCAACGGCCGCTATCGCGACGGAGTCATCGGAATGGATGCCTTGTGGAACGGATTCCGCTTGGACTTCGACGCTATGAGTATGCAAGTTCAATAATCCCGCTTCGGCATGGCTCAACGGTCTCGCCGATCAGCCCGCCGACGGCTCGAACAATCACGGGATATTGGGAATTGAAGTCGTTGTCGTTGCGCAATCGAAGGTGAACCTTACCAGAGGGTCGGCCTAAAGGTTTTTCGCAATTAGTGTGAACCGCTTGCTGACGCGCGCGGCTCTGTAACAGTAGCTGGTTTCCGAGCGGCGACCGTGATGGAGCGGGTGTACAGTAAATTGCGAAAATGCTCTAAATCTAAAGGCGGTTGCGCGCAAGATTGCCTGCCTCTCTATCAGGATCTCCACGATGCCATGAGTTCGTCGGAGGCGTCGGCGCCATGGAAAAACGGTTCTGAAAATTCAGGTGCTACTGGATAAATTACTGGTGCAGGGTCATACTTCCCAAGTATTTCGACACCTCTGAGCGCTGCTTACCGGCCGGTCAGGATGTCTGCACCGGGCAGGCGGCGGCTCCCCAGATCTCCGACGCGTATTGCGCGATGGTGCGGTCGCTGGAGAATTTTCCCGAACTGCCTACGTTCAGAATGGCCTTTCGCGCAAACTCTTCCGGATCGGCGCAAAGCCGGCCAATTCGCTCCTGCGCCTCCGTGTAAGAACGCATGTCGGCAAGATGCATGTAGAAGTCGCCCCGGGTGAGGAGCGTTTCGCGCAGGGGCTCGAAAATGCCGGGTTCGCCGGGATTGAAATGACCGCTGAAGATCAGATCCAGGGCGGCACGGGTCTCGGGCTCGTGTTCATAGTGCCACCAGGGGCTGTACCAGCCGCGGCTGTCCGCGACCTGATCGGCCGTCAATCCGAACATGAAAATATTGTCTTCGCCGCATTCCTCGGCCATCTCGATGGTGGCGCCGTCGCGCGTCCCGACCGTAAGGGCACCGTTCATCATGAACTTCATGTTGCTGGTGCCGCTGGCCTCGTAGCCGGCTGTCGAGATCTGTTCGGATACGTCGCTGGCCGGAATCAGCCGCTCGGCGATCGACACGCTGTAGTCGGCGAGAAAAACCACCTGGAGACGTTCCTTTGCAATCGGGTCGGCGTCGATCGTGGCGGCAACGTTGTTGATGAATTTGATGATCAGTTTGGCCAGCGTGTACGCGGGCGCGGCCTTGCCGGCGAAAAAGAACGTGCGCCGCGGCATCTCGGTCCGGGGGTTCGCGCGCAGCCGGTTATAGAGAATCACGATGTGGAGAACGTTCAGCAACTGACGCTTGTACTCGTGGATCCGTTTGATCTGGCTGTCGAATACCGTATCCGGGTCCACCCGGACGCCCGTGTTCGCGGCCAGCCAGTCGACAAAACGGAGCTTGGCTTCACGCCTGGCCTTGCGGAACGACGCGCGGAACTGTGCATCGTCGGCGAGAGGTTTGAGCCTCGCGATCTGGTCAAGTCCGGTAATCCAGCCATCGCCGATCGCTTCGGTGATGGTTTTCGCGAGGGAGGGATTGGCTACCAGCAGCCAGCGCCGCTGCGTGACGCCGTTTGTCTTGTTGTTGAATCGCTCCGGAAACATTTCGGCAAAATCGGGGACGAGCCGTGTCCGCAGCAATTGCGAATGGATCGCGGCCACTCCATTGGTGCTGTGAGAACCCACAATCGCCAGATTCGCCATCCGCACTTTCTTCTGCGAGCCTTCTTCGATAAGACTCATACGAGCCACGCGAGCGGCGTCGGCGGGATATTGTCCGCGAACCTGGTTCAGGAACCTGCGATTGATTTCATAGATGATTTCGAGGTGCCGCGGCAGGATGTCTTCGAACCACGACACGGGCCATCTTTCCAGAGCCTCCGGCAGAAGAGTATGGTTCGTGTAGGCAAAAGTGCGCTGCGTGATTGACCATGCCCGGTCCCAGCCGATCTGCGCTTCATCGAGCAGCAGCATCATCAATTCAGCGATGGCCAGAGTGGGGTGCGTGTCGTTGAGCTGAATCGCGGCTTTTTCGGGGAACAGATCCCAATCCGAATTCGTGGCGCGGAATCTCCGCACGAGATCGCGCACCGAACATGCGGAGAGAAAGTACTCCTGCAGGAAGCGCAGTTCCTGGCCATATACGGTCGAATCGTCCGGATAGAGTACGCGGGTGATCGATTCGGCCGCGACAGCGCCAGTGACCGCGCCGAAAAAATCTCCGTGGCTGAACTCCTGAAAATCGAACCGGTCCGGGGCATTGGCGGACCACAGACGAAGCGTATTGATGGTGGAGGCGCCGTAGCCGATGACCGGCCGGTCGAAGGGAATTCCGAGCAGCATGGACGGCTTGCCCGCCACGGGCACGAGGGTGCCCCCGCGAGTCTCGAATGAACAGTTGAGCTTCACTTCCACGATGTGGTCGAGCCGCACGATTTCCCAGGGATCGGGACGCCGGAGCCAGTTGTCGGGTTGTTCGCTTTGCCAGCCGTTGCGGATCGCCTGTTTGAAGATGCCGTATTCGTAGCGCAGCCCGTAACCCATGGCCGGCAGTTGCATCGTCGCCATCGATTCCACGAAGCAGGCGGCAAGACGGCCGAGACCGCCGTTGCCAAGGCCGGCGTCGGGCTCCTGATCCAGAAGCTCGTACCAATCGACCGGATTGCCCGTGTTGGCATGCAGCAGGGACGGATCGGTGAGGAGATTGGTGATGTTGTTGGCCAGTGACCGGCCGATGAGGAACTCCATCGAGAGGTAATAGACCCGCTTTGGATCCATGCGATATTGCGTTTTCTTGGTGCGCAGCCAGCGCTGCGCGAGAAGGTCGCGAAGAGAGCGGGCAACCGCCTCATAGCGTTCCCGGGGAGTGGCGCGATCCGGATCGATCGCGTAGTCGAACATCAGGTGGCCGTCGTATAGCGCGTTCGGATCGCTCTGGAAGCGGGCGTGCTACGTATTGCAGCGAGCTTAGGATGCATTTGAGCAGCCTCCCTGGCTGCGAGCCGATAGTCGGGCACCAGGAGCCGCTTCCGGCGTGCTTCGCGCCGGGCGACCATTGAAGCTGCGGGTGCGGATCCGGCCCACAGACCCCAACATACCCTCCACGATTGGCATATTGGCCCTTCAGCGACGAAGTATAGCGTTGGGAAATGAACGTTTGGTAAAAGCTCAATGACAGAAAGGTCTATGGAGGGCTTTGTGCCGGTGCCGTCTGGCATCTCCGGCGCGGAGGAGAAGAAAGTGAGGCACGTGCAATCGGGCGAGACGTGCGGGTACCACCCCGCCCGTCAGCCCGCCCTGAATGTAATGATCGCGCCGGCGGCAGGGTCGCCCGCATTTAGTCGCGATGATTCAGCCGGTGTGTTGCGTATATCGCACGATCGTCGGACTTTTCAGCGTGACCGTTTTCAGCCACCGTTTTCAGCTCACTCGGGTCGCGGGCCCGAGCGAGCGCTGAAATCCGCGGCTGCCTACTTCTTCAGACTGCGCACGAACGCGACGCAATTGTCCAGCGACGCGCCTGTCACTGATGCGATCGGCTTCATTTTGCCTTGTCCGTCGGTAACGATCTTCTTCAGGTCGGCGTCGCTGAGCGCCTGAACCTGGGCGGATTTCAGATCAGGAAAGTCGACTTTCATCATCTTGACAATCGCCGGATTCGGCGTCCCGTCGGCCCCGTGGCAGGACTTGCACGACTTGTCATATACGGCCTTCCCGGCCGCTGCGTCGGCGCCAGCCGCGGCATCGGCCGCAAGCGCCGCCAGCATCATCGAAATCGCGATTGGTTTCATTGTTGACTCCTTGTTGTGCTGCGTTATTGTTCTGCCCTGAATCATTCCGGATCCGCGCTATGGGTTGCTGCTTCCGGGAAGCAGCCCCAGGGTTTTAAGAACGTCGGGCGATGTTTCGTCCACCGCCAGAGCCTGATGGCAGGCGTTGCAATCCTGCGTGATGGTTTTCTTCGCGGCTGTCGCATGGCTCTCGTCGTGGCAGCGGAAGCAGCCGGGGCTATCCATGTGGCCCAGGTTGTTGGGATAGCTGCCCCATTTGACACCGAAGTCCGGATACACGTTACGCTGCCGGACCTCCGTCAGCGCAAGGCCTGCCTGCTCGATCTCCTTCCGCCGCTGTGCCGCAACGTCCGGATAGTTCTGGCGGTAAAACGCGGCGAATGCTTCGGGTATCTTTTTCGCCGCGTCGGCGTCGTTCGCATAGTCAGCCGAAATCACCTGAATTCCCACCTTGTGCGCAAACGGAAGCGATGGCGGAATGCGGCCCTGCGCGATCGCGCTGTCGACGCTTGCCTCGGGCGTCTCGAAGGAATGGCCGGGACGATTGTGACAGTCGGCGCACTGCATAACAAAGGTTTTTCCACCGGTGTCCTTCGCGCCACTCGCGGTGTAGACACTCGCTCTCGCCGGTCTTGGTGTTGCTGTATTCCACCCAGGGGATCGTGGACCGTTCGGCATCCGACGCCTGATAACGGATCTCGACGCCCGGGCCCATGTGCATTCCATGTATGCCGGCGGCGCTTGCAGTGCACCCACCTCCGACGTTCATCATCAACACGGTTTGAATGGGCGTATTGGCCTCGTCGTCTTTGAACTTCGACAGCACGCGCAGCCGGCGTCCGCTGTCTACCGCGCGAGAGTGGCAGCGTTCGCAGGTTTCGGCGGAGGAGACCAGGCGATCCGTCTGGAGCGCCGGGAGGCACAGGTCTGGGATAAGTGCCGAGCGTCACTTCGATCAACTGGCGCGTTCCGTTCATTTTGGCTTCGACGAAACCAGCGGCGCCCGGAACCACATGGCATTCGACGCAATGCACGTTGCGGTGCACCCCGCGCTGGTTGGCTACGAACTGCGGTTTCATGATGTGGCAGCTTTGTCCGCAGAATTGCGGGGATTCCATGCTGGTGACAGCGCGGTAGGTGACCTGGCTGCCGATCACAACGTTGACGACGGTCATCACACCGAAGAAGATGGCCACGCGCCGGAAGACGACGCGGCGGTCGGGCGCGCGGGACAAGCCAGCCGCGATGCGGCGCCGCGCAAGCCAGGCGCCCACCGGAATCAGCGCGAGACCCAGCGAAGAACGGGACCGGGACCGCGAAGAAAATCAGGATCCCCCGATAGGGGTCGGCTGTCGCACCGTCGTGGCGCAGCATCAGGAGCAGCAGCCAGGAGCACCCTGCAATCGTGACCAGCGATGCGCCGAGCACGCTGAGCCAGTGCCCCGTCAGAATTCGCAGGACCGGGTGGTCGGCGGTTTCGCGAGTGTTATCTTCCATTCCGCGCTTTCCTCACGTGGCGCACCCTTTGGAGGCGAACAACTTCGCGGCTCTCGTCACGCGCATCGGATGGGCCGCAGGGTTCCCCACAGGCTGAAGCCTGTATTACTAAACCTTCGTTTCTTTTCCAGCAGCAAAGATTTTTCATGCCGCTTTGGCCAGTTGATTGAGTTGGTGAAGGGTGATCTGGGCGGTGGCAAGGACGGCGACGAGGATGACGCGTCCCGGTTCGGCGACCTGATATCGATGGGTACGCGGGAGTTTGCGGATCAGACCGTGCGCCCGCAGCATATGGAGTTTCCGGCTGATGGCAGCGGAGCGTTTTTTGCGCTCGGCGGGAGTTGGCGACTCGCCGACATAGAGCAGCCGCTGCAGGTCGCGATTGCGGAAACCGTTGATCAGGAACTCGCCATGGTTGATGGCGGTCAGCAGCTGATAGTCATCAGCCCAGGGGCGCAGAGCGCGCACACGATTGCCGTTCCACTGCGTCGGCTGCTGGATGTCACGTGTCAGTTCTTCCGTACTGCGCGTGTCATCCACGCTGGCCAGCGCATGGATCAGCCGCTCGTTGGCTTTCTGCGAGACTTCAGCCCGGCGATGCAGGTCCGCGATGCCTTTGCGCATCGGCCGCCATTGCAGATCGTCTTCCGGACCGCCCTCTTTCGGCCGGAAGACGCGAAAATCGCCAACCGTATTCACGGTCGTTTCCGCGGCGCGCAGCACGCTGCCGATCGGGCTGTAAGCCTTGTCATAAAATTTGGCCGAGTTGCCGTTGAGCCGGTACTTGACACGCTCTCCTTCCTGGCGGCGTTTCAAGTCGCTCTGCAGCGTCCCGCTGAAGTTGGCCGGAATCCGGTCTAATGGATTGATTTTGCGACCGAAGTAGCGGAGCACATCGGCGCTGCCGTAACTCAGCAGGCCGTGGCGGACCAGCAAAGGCATCAAACGCCGCAGAAAACCGCCGTCCTTGAAGACCACGTCCGTGGCCCATTCGGACTGAAAAACAGTCCAGTAATAACGGGTTTCATAACGCTCGAACAGGCTGGTATGCAGTGGATTCAATTGCTTTGCGAATCCATCCAGCAGTTCCGCCCAGTAAGTTTTCAACTGCTCCTCCATCAGCTTCTGCGCCGCGGCGTAGTCCTCGATCCAGACAAAGCAGTTGCCCTGTTGCCGGTGCTTCAGGGCGCATTGATCCATCTGCCGGGCCAGCCATTCCCGCCCGTTGATCGCGATCTGAATGTGGAACGGAAACCACGTCTGAATCCGCGCGTGCATCCAGCCCAGCACCGGATGCAACTGATACTGATACAGCACGTGACACGGACGCATGCGCTGGATGATGTGTTTCCCGCGGTGTTCAAACGTGGGGCTCGGTTCCAGCGTGCTCAGCGCGCACACCAGACCCTGGCCGATTCCATGCTCTGCAGCCAGACGCCTGGCCATTGCCTCTTTGTCCACTGCGGCAGAACGCAGGAAAACGACGGGCAATCCTCCCTGCCGGAAAGGACTCAAACTCGCCTCCTTCACCCGCTCGCTCACTCGCCGCACGTGATCGGCATACTGCTTGAACAGAATCTGGTTCTGCCACAGATACTGCTCCATGCCTGTCGCTGCCAGCGCCCCCAGCGAACGGTCCCAGTAGCCGTAATTCAACCTCCGCAAACAACCACCGAATATCAGACGATCAAACCCGCTCAGCGTCCCCCGAATCTGCTCCCGGTATTTTTCGATAAACTGTTGCATGGCGTTCTCCTGTGTCAATGGACTTGGACCTTCAACGACACGGTAATACAAAGGAGAACGCCTTTCCTGCTCCTCCACTCCGCTTGCGCCACAGCCGCCCTGTGCCACCATCGTGGCATCGCGCTGGAGAGGCAGTTCATCTTGAAATCCTCACTCCCGTGGTGACCATCTGGGCACGAAAACCCTGGTACACATAAAACGATTCGCCGAACCCGTAGTAGCGCCATTCGCTGACCCAGGCCAGGTTTTTCGCGAGCGTGACGGCCATCCTGGCCGTAGGCTGATAAAACTGCGTCGGATTGCTGCCCGACGAAATGACAGCCGAGCCTCCCAAAGTCAGTTTTGCTTTGACGGGCCCGGGCACATTCAGATCGAACAGCGCCGTGATCGTGTGGCTGTTGTCGCGATAGAGCGACGTTTCCGGAATCAGAAATCCCGGGTCGAGATAGTTGATGTCCGAACGCAGCGTGGATCGCGTGTAGCTGCCGTCGAAATCGAACGTCTTGCCACCGCCGGGGCATAGAGCAGCGACACCGATTCCTGATGAGAAAGAAAATCGTAATGTAATTCCCGGCGTGGGATTCTGATTATTCAGGACGTTCACGTTGGCCGAACGCTGAGTGACGGGAGGATCTGATAGCGGCCGCGCACGCGGACTTTCTGGTAGTTATACAGGCTCGTGCGGAAGTAAGTGCTGCCGCTCGATCCGCCTTCGAACTCGGCATTCAGCGAGAGCTTCTGGAATGGCCGCCACGCGGCGCCGGCGAGCGCAACGTTGCTGCGGATCTTTCCCTGTTCGAGGCCCACAAGGCCCGAGACGCGGCAGCACGACATCGGTGGCATCGCCCCAAACGTAGCGGTATCCGCCGCGCAGGGTAATTTTCGACGTAACGTCGTACATCAGGCTGATTTCGGTCTGGTTGTAATTCGTAACGAGCGCGGAGCTGAGCAAGAGCGTCGATCGCCAGCGGACCAGTTGCCGTTGTGAGATTCTGGCTGGACACACTCGAGCCATTGGTGTGCATGCGATCGGTCATCCACGAAGGGAGAATGCGCCAGCCGGCGGAATGGCCGGATCTCCGCCCCGACACTGCCTGTTGTGTGAGGCAGCTTCGATTCCGCCGAGACGATGCTCTGCTCGCCGGTATAGAACAACACCTGGTCGAGCAGAACCTGATTGCCGGTTGAAGCCTCCTGAAAATTGACGCTCGAATCCGGCTGGCTGTAGAGGAACTGTCCGTAGACATCGAGCCAGGAGCGCGACGTTCGCCGTGAGCGATCCTTTGCTGTAAATGCTGGTGCCGCGAACTCCGTAGGCTTCCGCGAGCCCGGTCAGAGCTCAGCGTCTGGCCGAGCAGAGGGCGAGTGAAGTTGCCGAAATTGATTTGCCCGAAGTTCTGATTGAGCTGCTGATCGTCTTTGAAAGTCGTGCCGCCCTGCTCGAGAATGGCGTGGATATGTGAGAATTCGATGCGAACGCCACCCCGATAGTTTTCGGTGGAATTGCGGATGAGATTTGCGACCGGGTACTCATTGCCGTCGGACACAAAAGTCGCGACGCCCGTGCCGTAGTCGGCGGCACGATCGTAGGCGAGATAGGGGACGAAGCGGCCTGAAGGCAGCAGGTCGAGCTGAAAGCTGCTGATCCGCTGCCGGGTGTCGAGCGATTGCTCGTTCAGAATCACCCCCGTTGTGGCCAGCATCGGGTCCGCGAACGCGGGCAGATTGTTGTAGTAGGCGATGTTCCGATAGTCGGCCGAAAAGTCGTAGAGCTTCGCTTTCTTCGCGTCCACATGGAGGGTGGAATATGGGTCGCCTCCCCAATCGTCCGCCCGAAACGTCGATGCGGTCGAAATAGACGATGCCTGCTGTCGCGGATGGTGAAATCCGTGCCGAGAAGCTTCGGGCCGGAGCCGAGGTTCACGATGCTGCGGTACGTGTCGAAGCTTCCGCCCACGCCTGTCAGCCAGCGATAGCCGAGATCAATGTAGCCCGTCAGCCAGTTGTCATCCGCTGGAACCGGAGACGCAGTCGCCGAAGCGGCGGGAGGCTTCGGTGCAGCCGAGCTGGGGTCAGCTGTGGGTGCAGCTTTGGGTGCAGCTCGGGCAGCCGTGTTGCAGCCGGAGGTGCGGCTGGCGTTGCAGCCGGAGTTGCCGGTTGCTGCGCCGCCAGCGGGCCGCAGAGCAGCGATGGTGATCAACAAACGCCTCATCGCAGCAGGTTCCTGTCCACGTGGCTGCCGTGAATCTTCTGATGACAGATAGTGCAGTTGCGAAAACGCGGCGACGTCAGATCGTGGAACGCGGGAGGCACGACGCCACGAACAGACGCCGTCTGATTGGGCAGAGAGGGCAGGTTCGCGTGGCACTCGAGGCACACCAGCCGCACTTCCTGCGCGGATGAGCATTTTCGCGTTCGCAGAACCGTGCGGCATGTGGCAACTCTCGCAGCCTCCTTCGCGCACCACGGGGTGTTCGAAGGTAAAAGGTCCGCGCTTGTCGCCGTGGCAGTTGAAGCAGCCGGGCTCGTTGGCATTCGCGAGCCGCAGTAACGGCGCCTTCATTGCTGCCGTGCGGATTGTGGCAATCGACGCACGTCATCGCGTTTTCGGGAACGCGGTGTTTGAACGGCAGCGCAAAAGCCGCCTTCACGTCGATATGGCACTTCTCGCACAGGGCGTTGACTTCGGCCGGCTTGCGCGCCACCAGCCCGTCAGGCCTCGTGGGCATGCACGGAATGGCACGCTGTACACGAAATGGAATTGCGCGCATGGCTGGCGTTAATGCGGCCGGCGTTACTGGTCTGATTGTTGTGGCAGGTCATACAGACCCGATCGGTCTCGGCGGTGGAGATCTTTGACGGATTGCGAATGTCGGCCGGAGAAAGAGTTTCGGCATGCTTGCTTCCGGGCCCGTGGCACGATTCACAGGCCTTGCCGGTGAATCCGTGCCTGTCGCCTTTTTCGATCGGCCTCGTGAGGGCTTTTCAGGAACGCTTTGCCGATATCCTCATGGCAGACCCCGCACATCTCAGAGCCGATGAACGTCTTCGCTTCCGCGCCAGGCGCTGGCGCGGGTGCGTTCTTTTGCGCCCAGACAAACGGCGCAGAGAAGAGAACGATAAGGGCAGCAGCGAGCCGGTTCATGGGAACGCTCTTAGTACTGCGCGTGAACCTGATCTACCGCATAGGCTGAGCCCGTGCTGTGGCACACCGTGCAACTCTCGCCCAGCGCGGTCGTGTTCGCCAGCATGTGGGAAGCTTCCGGTTTGGACGTGTGGCAGCCGCTGCAGGCGCCGGCAACCGGCTGATTGGGGTTGATCCAGCCCTGAGGATCGATCACCGGATTCAGCCCGATGGGCAAATTCGCCTCGCTGCCGTTGGTGTGGCATATCGAGCAGTTGCGTGTGTCGCCGGGCGATCCGGTGGGGCTGAGCGGGGGGTACCGGGTGGTCGAAAAATCGTTGTGGCTGCCGCCGAAGCCGACCACAATGTAAGGATTCCGCGCACCATCCGCCGTAGCATTGGGGCCGAAGTGAATGCGGTGTACCAGCATGTTGAAATTGATGCCCTGGGGCGGCAGCGCTTTATCGGCGGGGTTGGTCAGCGTTCATCCGCATCGTGGCATCGGTGTTCGACGGGTTGTGGCACATCACGCAGTACTCGGTGTTGTTGCGCAGCGTCCCATGCTCCGAGAGACTCGCATGGCACTGGTTGCAATTGCTCAACGCCACTACGCTCCGCCGCAGCGTTACCGGCGATCCATCGACGGAAAAATAGCTGACGGGGTTCGCGGCTCCATACTGGATGCTCTGCTGCTTCGGAGTTCCCGGGAAAACCGTCTCGGTGCGACGGGCTTCGAGGCCTATCGCATAGGTGCCCAGGGAGCCGGCGGGAACGGCGTGCGTGAAAGTGTAGACACAGGTGCCGTCCGCGCCGCAGGAGGCTTTCGATGGCGCTTTCCGTTACATAGCCCGGCGTGGCTGACGACGTCGCTTCCAAAATTCCTGTAGCCGTAATCCGCGGTTGGCCCGGCCATCGTGAGAGACAGCGACCCGAGAGCCGATGTCGGGACGCCGTTACCTTTCTTATCCTTCAGCGTGAAGGTCACGACAGGCTTGCTTCCGGCTGTGCCGTTCGTGACGCTTTGAATGGTGGCGGCGAGGCCGGAAAGCGCCGACGATTCCGTTGGCACCACATGCGCCCCGGTAATGGAGGCGTCGAAATCCGACGCACCCTGCGGGATGTGGCACGTGGAGCAGCGGCTGTCATCGGGCTGCGCGCCGGCTGCGTGATTCGCGCCGGTCGCGAAGTTCACATCGTCGTGGCAGGCGCCGCACGTGGCTCGCGTCGGTTTGGTCAGGTAGGCCGTCGCCTGAGCCGCGTGCGTCGTCTGATCGTGGCAAACCGCGCAGCGCTGGGCCATCGCCGGATCGACTACGTTTGAGAAATCGTTGACGCTGTTATTGCGGCCGATGATTATATAAGGCGTGCCGGCGATCACGCTCGGCAGCGACGAACCCATGTGGATCTTGTGCGCCATGACTTTCAGGTCGAGAGAGTTCCCGGTGTCCGGATCGAGGTTCTGCGGCGTGTGACACATGACGCAGATCGCCATGCCGCGGCGCGAGCCGCCGTGCGCCGAGAGTTGATCGTGGCAGCGGTTACAGCTGGCGTCGCGAATCACGTCACGCGTGGTGACGACGGGTGAACCGTTGGGCACGAAATTGAATGTCGTGCTCGCGTAATTTGTTCCTAGATTAAACGCCGTAGAGGTCGCGGGAGCCATAGATGCCGATCGTTTGGGTGGCCGTTGGATCGAAGCCAACCGCTTTGGTCGCGAAGGTATAGGTGTATTGTCCGGACCCGACCGGAGTTGTGACGCCACCGGAATCCGCCGCAGGTTGATTGGTGGAAGCGATCACGGTGCCCGACGCCGGGCGGGTGATATAGCTGACATATTGCTCCTGGCCGTGCGGGATCGCAGCCGCCAGAAAGCTCAGCGAAATTGGCCCGGGCGTAGTGACGCCAGCCATATCAAGTGGAAGACCGGAGGGGTCGGTTACGCTGAATGTGGTTGTAATCGTTCCGTCATTCGCGATAGCGGCCGATTTCACGGTGATGTTCAAGCCCGGTCTTACAAACTCGACGGTCGCCCGATCCATGAAGAAGGCTTTCTGGTGAGAGTTGTAAAAATCCCGAATCGGCTTGCGCCCCGCCGTGTCGGCGGCTGCAACGGTTACCGCCAGGAGGGTAATGAAGAGCACCCGACCTTTTCCCGGTTGCTTAGCGAGTGGTCTGTTCCGCCTCTGATCCCCCGACTGTGGCATAGTGTTCTCCAAACCGATAGCGAACTGTCAGACTGCGGAGTAGCTGCGCGTCTCGAGAGTATCACCAAGTACAACCTGGCAGGACCCGACCCGGGCGGCGCGCGCGAAAAATCGTTCGGAACTATCTGTGCAACACCTCGGACGTTGGAACGCCAGGAACATGCCGGGGGCACCCTGTAGGTGCTGATGTGTGCCGATCGCGTCTGGACGGAAAATCTTCTGCGGTTGTGGCAACATCGGGGAATGCCCGTCTGTGGGTGGGCAAGCGGGATTCTCAGGGAGTGCGCGTGTTAATTAACGGCACGACTGAATTAACGGGCGCGACCCAGCCCGGGGGGCGCCGCTCAGGCAGGCAGGAAGTCGAGAAGCGGGCGGGCGGCGAGCTCCGGGAGGAGCGACGGCAGTTCGCTGGCAGAGATACCAAGCCACTCTGCCACCGTTGCCTGATACTGCGCGGTCGACGTTGTGGGAATCAGCGCGCTGTCGGAATCGAACCGGCCAGTCAACAGGTCGGGAAACGTGCCATAAATCTCGCCGCCGCGCACTGCGCCGCCCAGGACGAAATGGTGGTTGCCCCAACCGGCGTCCGCGCCATGGGTGGCGTTGGGTCGTAGCGTTCGCCCAAACTCGGACTCGGTGAAGATCGTCACCTGCCGTGAAAGTCCCATCTCGATGGTCGCCTGGTACAGCGCGCCCATAGCGGCGCTGAGCTGACCATACAGGGGACCCTTCATTTTTTCCTGCGCGATCGATGGTCCGAATCCGCCCAACGGGCAAAGGAAAACCTGTCCCGGCGCTCCGGTAACGTTGCCGGCTTTGAGTAGTCCCGCGACATTTTTCATCTGGCGCCCGATGGCCGAATCCGGAAACGAGATTTTAAATGAAGCGGCCGCGATCTTATCCATGAGCGCGGGATTCCTGCGCCGGTCGCCTTCAAAGCGAGTTTCGCCAATCGGTATCATGCTGACGCCGTTGGCTAAGGTGAAGGCGACATCGTTATCGAGTGCCACGCCCGATTTTTTCGCAGCCCATTCCAGCGTGGCATATCCGTCTTTGAGGAAACTGAGCGAATCGTAGCGGCTATTGGGCGAAGCGGGATTGGGCCGCGAAGCCGGACCCACGTTGGCGACCACAGCCGCCGCGCCTTCGTTGAAGTGTTTTTGCAACTCAACCAGCGCCGGGTGGAGGCCGTATTCCGTCTTCGCAGAGCGTATATGGATGGGTCGCAGCGCATCGGCCCGCAATGCCAGTTCGCCTCGCGCTTTGCTCCAGGCTGCGTATTGAGAGGGATCGAGAGGCGCGATGAGACTGTTGCCGTCGATTCCGCCGAGCAGGTAAATGCAGACCAGTGTTCGATTCTTCGCCGCAGCGGTATCGCGCGATCCAGCGGTGGCTGGCTCGGCACCGGAGGACTGCTCTTTGGAAGCGCCCAACGCTTGCATTCCCGCCAAGCCGGCACCGGTGACAGCCGCCAGCATCGATCTTCGGGTTAGAATTCGATTTTTCTCAGACATATCAGCTTTCGAACGCTCAGCGTGCGCCATTGCCATCTGGCGGCGATCAGTTCCTGCTGGGGAAAATGCCCTGCAGCGCAATACAAAAGTTCACGACCAGCAACGGTTGAAGAATCGAATGCGGCTGGCTGCCGCCAACGACCGAGAGCACCCCCGGATTCATGGTGTTGTTGTGATTACCCGAATACACCGCGCTAACGGCAGAGGCCGCCAGGCCGGGAAAATTGTTGACCGGGGTCTCGCCGGTCCCCACGCCAAACGTGCTTCCGCCCCGCCCCGTGGCAGATCCGTCGCAATTCACGATGTGATTATGCGCAGGAATCTCGGTTTGCAACAAGGTATGTGTCTCAGTTCCAGTCTGTTCACCAATGATATAGGGGCTCAGACCGGGTCCCTGCCCCTGGTGAACCGGCACCCTGCTTTGCAGATTGGGCAGCCCGAAGGTGGTTCTCCCGTCGCCGCCGTATGTGGTTCCAAGAAGAGAGAACAAGGCCGTATTCTGCGCGATTGACATCAGTTGGCCATTGCACTGCGCCCAACCTGTGGGAGCAAAATTGAAGCCGAACATTCTGATTTCTCCGAGGAAGGGTTCAGACATAAGATTAGTTTCCTTTCAGTTCTGTTCTCTTAGAAATTCACTGCCAGCCATACGCCATTGTGGGCCGGGATTGCGTTGGTACACACGAAGCCATTGACTGGCGCTGCGGCGTTGGGTGCGAACGTCGCCGCGGTAGCTGAGAAGTTCCCGATTGTGTCGCCGAATACGTCGGTGCCCTGAACGACGAAGGTTGGCACCACACTCCCCGAGTTGTAAGTGATAAACGTCAGTTTCTTGCCGTCGTTGAGGGTACCGTTATTGCAGTGAGGCAGCGTGATCTGTGCGGAACTCCCGATCACGAAGATCGTCCGCGTATCGGTATCGGCAATCGTTCCGGTGGTCAAAGCAGTAGTGTCCGCCGGGAAGACATTGGTCAACGAACCGGCTGGACCCTGAAGACCTTGAGGACCTTGGGGACCCGTGCCGCCAATGGCGCCCATTGCCCCTGTAACACCGGTGGCCCCGGTAGCGCCGACGCCGGTTGCACCCGTAGCACCTATGGCACCACTCGAACCAGTGGCACCAGCCGGACCGGTAGCGCCGACCGCTCCCGTAGGACCGGTCGCTCCCGTAGCACCCGTCCCGGTTGCACCCGTGGATCCCGGCAAACCGGTTGCGCCGGTGGCGCCGACTGCACCGGTCGGACCGGTGGCTCCCGTAGCGCCAGAAGAGCTAAGCGAAATTGTCAGCGCCGCCGGATGGCTGGTTGTCGCGCTTTCTTTGCTGTCGAATGCAACCAGCACCGTACCATCATTCGGCGTGATGATGAAACCGTTGTTGCTGGTCCCGCTCAGCCAGCTCTTTACGGCTGCCGTGGCATCCACATGCAGATACGCGCTGCTTGCTGAGACGGAGACGCCGCTCGCAATAGCCGCAGCCGGGACGGGAGCATTGGTACCATTCACGCCGAGTTCCGTCCATGGCCCGTTTGCCACCGAGATGTTGATCGTGCCGGCCGCCCCTATCTTATTGACGAACAAAGTCAGCGTCGCTTTGCTGACGTTGGCCGCACTGGTGCCGTCCGGCAGAGTCGTGAGATCGAACTGTACCAGCGCCTGGCCGGCGTTCGGGCCTCCGGCGTTGATCGTCACGGCAGTGCCGTAGTTGATCGCGGTCGCCGGGTTCGTCGCCACATAGGAATCCTGTGTCAAGGGAACCGATTGCGCGAAAGCGGTCATCGGCAGAACTGCGAGGCCAAATAGGAACTGCCGAATAGGAACTGCCGAATAGAACTATGCATAGACGCTCTCCGATCTCGATGTTTTTTCAACTGATGTAGCGTTTAGTTGGCCTGCTGGCAGCGAGGCCGCGCGCTGACAGCCGTTTTGTGGACGCCGGTTGCCAGGTTCTAAACCTGAAATGCTCGCAGAACTCAGGCTCGAAATATCGAGAGCCAACATTCGGTTCTCCTGCGTGCGGGAAGTGCTTGTGTTGTTAATGTAGCCGCTCTCAGACCGGACGTCCGCGAGGAGAGTGCCTTGAAAAGAAAAGTTGCCCTGGGACTGCGCGGTCAAAACCCCGCGAGCTACTGGCAGCAGCCAAGGTAACCGATTCTTCAACAACGCTCCTCCGAGCTTTACTCTAAACATCGTCCGTATTTTCTTATACAGATCCTATGTGATGTTTTGACCAGTTTAAAACACTTGGGTCGCGATTGTACAAGACTTTCGCTTGTTCGAGCGTTTATCGTACCTGGTACTATCAATCGTTAGTAACTGCTGTAGTAACTCCTGCGGGCAGGCGACGGAAGTCGATCGTTGTCGCCGGATCGCGCATATACTTGGTAACAACTGGAGGCGAAATGCGGTTTCCGCTGAATCTCACTTTCGCGGCCATAGCAGTTGGCCTGGCGTTTCCTGCCGGACAGGCGACAGCTCAATCACGCACAGCAAAACCTGCGAGCTGGACCGTACCCCGGACCGCAGATGGGCAGCCGGATTTTCAGGGAGTGTGGGCGAACAACAGCGCGACTCCGCTGGAGCGTCCCCGGATCGTGGCAGGCCGCGCATATCTGACCGAACAGGAAGTCTCGGCGCTGAAGAAGAAGGCCTCTGAGCTGTTCGACAATGGCAATTCAGACGCCGCTTTTTTCGACCAGGTATTCGAGAGCGTGCTGGAGAATGTGAAAGGAACGAAGTCAGGCTTCAAAAGCACCGACGGAGGGACTGGCGACTATAGCTCTGTCTGGACGGAAACGCGGGATTGGGACAACCGAACCTCCCTGACCACCGATCCGGCTGACGGCCGATTGCCGCCCCTGACTCCGGAGGCCGAAGAAAAGCAGCGCGCGCGGTTTGCAGCAGGCAGAGGGCGGCCCTCCGGTCCCGAGGACCGGTCATTGAGCGAACGCTGTATCACCTATGGCACGCCGCAACTGGTGGCCGGATATCAGAGTTATCGGCAAATCGTACAGGCGCCTGCAAGCATAGCGATCATGACGGAAATGATTCACGATGTCCGGGTGATTCCGCTGGGTGGACTGCCGCATTTACCTGCGAGTGTCCAGACTTGGAATGGAGACGCCCGCGGACACTGGGAAGGTGACACGCTGGTGGTGGATTCGATCAACTTCAAGCCGGGTGCGTTCCGGAATGTTTCCACCGGGAAGTTGCATGTGGTGGAGCGATTCACACGTACGGGTCCGGAGACGCTTCAGTGGCAGGTAACGATTGACGACCCTGGGGCGTGGACAAAGCCGTGGACTGCAATGGTGGTCCTGCGGCGCGCGAACAAGGCCCTTTACGAGTATGCCTGCCACGAGGGGAACTACGGTCTGATGGACATTCTCGCGGGCGCGCGCCGTGAAGATGCGGACGAGGCGAAGGCAAAGACGATTCAACCAAAGTGAGTCAGGGTCAGGAAGTGAAGTGGCGAACCGCGCCGCCGCTTGTTGGTGGGCCCGACAATTCGCGTCGTCATCCGCCTGGATGGGCCGTAGGATCCCCACAGGCTTAAGCCTATATTACTAACCCTTCGTTTCTTTTCCAGCAGCAAAGATTTTTCATGCCGCTTTGGCCAGTTGATTGAGTTGGTGAAGGGTGATGGGCGGTGGCAAGGACGGCGACGAGGATGACGCGTCCCGGTTCGGCGACCTGATATCGATGGGTACGCGGGAGTTTGCGGATCAGACCGTGCGCCCGCAGCATACGGAGTTTCCGGCTGATGGCAGCGGAGCGTTTTTTGCGCTCGGCGGGAGTTGGCGACTCGCCGACATAGAGCAGCCGCTGCAGGTCGCGATTGCGGAAACCGTTGATCAGGAACTCGCCATGGTTGATGGCGGTCAGCAGCTGATAGTCATCAGCCCAGGGGCGCAGAGCGCGCACACGATTGCCGTTCCACTGCGTCGGCTGCTGGATGTCACGTGTCAGTTCTTCCGTACTGCGCGTGTCATCCACGCTGGCCAGCGCATGGATCAGCCGCTCGTTGGCTTTCTGCGAGACTTCAGCCCGGCGATGCAGGTCCGCGATGCCTTTGCGCATCGGCCGCCATTGCAGATCGTCTTCCGGACCGCCCTCTTTCGGCCGGAAGACGCGAAAATCGCCAACCGTATTCACGGTCGTTTCCGCGGCGCGCAGCACGCTGCCGATCGGGCTGTAAGCCTTGTCATAAAATTTGGCCGAGTTGCCGTTGAGCCGGTACTTGACACGCTCTCCTTCCTGGCGGCGTTTCAAGTCGCTCTGCAGCGTCCCGCTGAAGTTGGCCGGAATCCGGTCTAATGGATTGATTTTGCGACCGAAGTAGCGGAGCACATCGGCGCTGCCGTAACTCAGCAGGCCGTGGCGGACCAGCAAAGGCATCAAACGCCGCAGAAAACCGCCGTCCTTGAAGACCACGTCCGTGGCCCATTCGGACTGAAAAACAGTCCAGTAATAACGGGTTTCATAACGTTCGAACAGGCTGGTATGCAGTGGATTCAATTGCTTTGCGAATCCATCCAGCAGTTCCGCCCAGTAAGTTTTCAACTGCTCCTCCATCAGCTTCTGCGCCGCGGCGTAGTCCTCGATCCAGACAAAGCAGTTGCCCTGTTGCCGGTGCTTCAGGGCGCATTGATCCATCTGCCGGGCCAGCCATTCCCGCCCGTTGATCGCGATCTGAATGTGGAACGGAAACCACGTCTGAATCCGCGCGTGCATCCAGCCCAGCACCGGATGCAACTGATACTGATACAGCACGTGACACGGACGCATGCGCTGGATGATGTGTTTCCCGCGGTGTTCAAACGTGGGGCTCGGTTCCAGCGTGCTCAGCGCGCACACCAGACCCTGGCCGATTCCATGCTCTGCAGCCAGACGCCTGGCCATTGCCTCTTTGTCCACTGCGGCAGAACGCAGGAAAACGACGGGCAATCCTCCCTGCCGGAAAGGGCTCAAACTCGCCTCCTTCACCCGCTCGCTCACTCGCCGCACGTGATCGGCATACTGCTTGAACAGAATCTGGTTCTGCCACAGATACTGCTCCATGCCTGTCGCTGCCAGCGCCCCCAGCGAACGGTCCCAGTAGCCGTAATTCAACCTCCGCAAACAACCACCGAATATCAGACGATCAAACCCGCTCAGCGTCCCCCGAATCTGCTCCCGGTATTTTTCGATAAACTGTTGCATGGCGTTCTCCTGTGTCAATGGACTTGGACCTTCAACGACACGGTAATACAAAGGAGAACGCCTTTCCTGCTCCTCCACTCCGCTTGCGCCACAGCCGCCCTGTGCCACCATCGTGCAGTCGCCGAATCGCTTGGGAATGTAGAAACAGGCAGCCCGCCCATGGGCGCTCCCTTACGGCTTGAGAGCGCAGGCAGAGGTCAGTTCGGGAAGGCTCGCCAAAGCTAATATCTGAGGCACCCCTACGGTACATTCAGTGAGTGACTATCGCTCTGCTGCTGTTGCAAATCGCGGGAATCCTCGCGGCCTGCCGGCTGCTTCATGCAATCGCCAGTCGCTTCGGACAGCCGCCCGTGATCGGGGAAATTGTTGCGGGCCTGCTGTTGGGGCCTTCTTTCTTCGGGTGGATCGCACCGGCCTTGTACGCGCGGCTATTTCCCGCGGCGAGCCTGCAGGCGCTGAATGAGCTGAGTCAGATCGGCCTGGTCCTGTTCATGTTCCTGGTGGGACTTCATCTGGATCTAGCTGAGGTTTACACGCTCCGGCGAGTAGCGGGGTTAGCGGGTCTGCTCAGCATCGCCGTTCCTTTTGTCCTGGGACTGGCGCTGGCGCCTCCATTGCACGTCCTTGCGCCGTCATCACCGATGCTGCCGTTCTCGCTGCTCATCGCGATCTCCATGAGCATCACGGCGTTTCCCGTGCTCGCACGAATTCTTGCCGATCAGAAACTGAGCGCAACGAAACTGGGGCACGTCGCGATCGCGTGCGCAGCTTTGAATGACGTGCTGGCATGGTCTTTCCTTGCATGGATTGTAGCGATCTCCCGGTCCGGCGAAGCTTCGGCAGCGGGTCCATTTGTGATCCTGCTGACCTACATTTTCAGCATGTTCGCCGTAGTTCGTCCCGCGCTTCGGTGGATGACAACCCGCCTCGCGGTTGCCAGTGAACTATCGATCATGCTGATCTTCGTCTTTCTCTCCAGTTGGATCACCGAACTTGCCGGATTCCACGCTTTGTTCGGGGCGTTCCTTGCGGGAGTCGTCTGGCCTCGCAGCGACTCGAAGAGAAATGACGTTGCAGCCAGGATCGAACCGCTCGCCACGACGATGCTGATTCCTTTGTTTTTCAGTTACACCGGGCTGCGAACGAACATCGGCGCGCTGGGGATCAATCCCGGGCTGACCGCCCTCGTGATCACAGCGGCGATTGCAGGAAAGGTCGGAGGCGCATTCGCGGGTGCCCGGCTCACAGGGTTCGACGCTCGCAATTCGCTGGCGCTTGGCTGTCTGTTAAACACACGCGGCCTCGTGGAACTGATCGTCTTGAACGTGGGGCTCGACCTCGGAATCCTGTCGCCGGCCTTATTCTCGATGATGGTGATCATGGCGCTGGTGACCACTGTGATCACGACTCCGGTGTTGAGGGTGTTGCTGCCCGCGAACTATCGGCGCACGGCTTTGAAGGTGTCTTAATGGCCGGAACGCATCGCACTACGGGGCGGACTTTGCGCGGCTGGCCGAAAAACTCCCGATCAAGGCCTGGAAACGTGAATTGCTGCGCAGCGCGGCGAAGTCGGGATCGTTCTCAATCCATTCTCTGAAGCCGAAACCTCTTGCGAAGGCCTTCTCCAGACAGTCGAGAGATTTGTCTGTTTCTCCGAGGACCGCATAGGCGCAAGAGACATTGTAGAGGACGGAACCATCTTCGGGTTCCATCGACAAGGCGTGGCCGGCCCATTCGAGGGCGCGCGTCCGTTCGCCGAGATCGCAAAGAGCGTTGGCCCCCAAATAGACTGCCCGCACATCGTCGGGGTGAAGCTGCAGGTGACGTTCCGCAGTTCGTAGAGAATCACGGCGCGCCTCGCGGGCTTCTTCCACGCGGTCCAGCGCGCGAAGGCAGCCGGCCCGCAAGGCGTGAGCCTGGTAATCGTCCGGATTTGCCTCGCTCGCCTTAATGAAAAGGCCCGCCGCCTTTTCGTACTGACTCTGAGCAAACGCCGCCCGGCCGTAGAAGTAATAAACCTCGAACAATCGGGGATTCAGGCGAATGGATGTCTCGAACTCCTTCGCGGCACCTTCATAATTTCTGCTCAGTGATTCCGCCAGGCCGCGCGAAGCATGGGCTTCCGCCGATTCAGGGTCAAGCTCAACAGCTCGGCGGCTGGCGGCGGCGGCCTCTTTGAGATTTTCTGCCGTTGGTTCAAACCATATGTAAAGGGTCGAGCAGGAATCCGCCACGCCGGCATACGCACGCGCGTAGCCGGGGTCTATTACGATGGCGCGGGCAAACATTTGCCGGGCAAATTCGAGGTCCTTACGCCGTGCTTGATGGAAGAACTGCCGCCCACGGAGGTAACAGTCGTAAGCCTGCACCTCTTTGGTGGGGACTTTCTCGATCTCCCGCTTTTCTTTGTCGGTGAGCACCAGGCGCAGAGCGCGCGCGATGCTTTGGGCGATTTCGTCCTGAATCGCAAAAACGTCCTCAAGCTGGCGGTCATAACGCTCGGCCCAGACGGAGTGACCTGTGCGTGTTTCGGCGAGTTGCGTGGTGATGCGCAAACGGCTGCCGGCGCGGCGAACGCTGCCGTCGAGCACGTAAGCCGCGGCCAACTGCCCGCTCATCCGAGCGACCGTATGCGGGTTGTCGCGAAACGGCAGCACCGCCGACCGGGGAAAGACCTGGAGTTCCCTGATCTTCGCCAGTTCCGTAATAATGTCTTCGGTCATGCCGTCCCGAAAGTATTCATCCTCCTTGTCGCCGCTCAGATTCGCGAAGTAGAGCACCGCGAGAGATTTCTCCGGGTGCGGCGCGGAACTGGCAACTCCGCGTACGGTTTTGAGGGCTTCAAGAACTTCGAGAACCTCATCCATGGACGCGCAGCGCTGTTCCGGGGATTTCGCGAGGCAGCGATCGACCAGATGCTCCCATTCGGTAGAGAGTTCCGGCAAGAGCACGCGCAGAGGTATCTGCGGCTCACGCAGGATGGCGCGAAGAACGTCGATGGAAGTTTCACCGCGAAACGGCAGACGCCCGCTGAGGCACTCGTAGAGCAGGACGCCGAAAGAAAAAATATCACTGCGGGCGTCGCCCGGCTCGCCGCGAGCCTGCTCCGGAGACATATAGGGAACAGTGCCACCCGGGCTGCGGCGGTCAGCGGTGTGGCTGCTAAAGGTTTCTTCGGCTTCGCTCAAGGCGCGCTCCTGCCACACCATGGCGGCCAGCCCGAAATCGAGAATTTTCGCCTGCGATCGGAAGTCAAGCATGATATTACCGGGCTTGATGTCACGGTGATAAACACCTTTGCGATGCGCTTCCTGCAGGCCTTCGGCGATTTGACGAGCAATGCCCAGGAATTGCGCCGGCGCGAAGCCACTCGGGGGAATCATCTGCTTGAGACTCTGGCCGATCACCAACTCCATGGAAATGAACGGCGTGAGCTCCCCTTCATTCACCTCATAGACGGTGGCGATGTTCGGGTGGTTCAAACGAGAGGCTGCCTGCGCCTCTTTGACCAGGCGTTTGCGAGCTTGTGTGTCGGCGACCATGTCCGCGGGAAGAAATTTAAGCGCTACTTCCCGGCCGAGGCTCAAATCCTGTGCACGATACACCGCGCCCATGCCGCCTTCGCCGAGCCTGGCATGGATGCGATAGTGCGAGATGGTCTGGCCAATCATGTACCACGAACGTTTCTTATTGTAGTGGCGGCAAGCGCCGTTGATGAACCCCAGCGACAGGATAAATCCAGGAAGACGGGCGCTCTTGAGCTAAAACTCCAGACGGTCAATACCACTCCACTCTCCTCCCGATAACACGACGATGCTCGTAGGCAACGTCGCTTCGCCTGCCGCGAACCCCGACGTTATCGGGTTCCGTCGAGCAAGCTCCGTAAACGGGAAGCTTTAAGCTCAACCTGTATCGAAACGCCCGTAATAGCCGGTTTCAAGGGCTTTGTGCTATCGTCAACGCAGTGCATCGTATCGCAACGCATCGTCTCCGTGCAGCAGCGACTCAAGCGATCCGGTGCCTGACATCGTTCCTCGTTTTGTTTGTCGTGATGGCATCGGTCGATCGATTGCCCGATCCTCCCGCTGCCCGGCCGGACTATACTCAGTTCAAAGTTTCCAGTTCGCATGAGCGGCCCGCGACTCTGGCGACGCCCTGTCCTCTCCCGGTCGCACTGATCCAGCCTCCGCTCGAGCGTTTCACCTGTGTTTCTGCAGCACCTGTCAGCCACAATGGCCGGACCCTCTTGCTGCGGCGAGCTTCAGACTCTTCTCCTCCCGTCCTGCATCGGCTTCTTCAATTCAAAGCCATCTAACCTACGGCTGTTTTCGGACGCCTTGACGTTTGGATCGCATTCCTGTCTGAATAATCACTCGGTAATAGGAGGATCTCAGCCGCCGTGGATTGCATCGATCCCTTCCGGAGCGGGTGCGAGAGAGGATTTCAATGAAGACATCGGAAGTAATCGCCGCCTGGGGAAAGATTCTCAAAGGCGAGCAGCCATCGCTTTCCATCGAATTGACACGCGAATGCCCCCTTCGGTGTCCGGGATGCTATGCGTACGACGACGACCATCTTGGGGGCGGAACTAACTCTTCGTGGATTGACGGACCTGACCGGGCAGGATCTCATCGACGGCGTTCTGGAGTGCGTGGATCGTTTGAAGCCCCTCCATCTATCGCTCGTCGGCGGTGATCCGCTGGTCCGTTACCGCGAGCTTGACACTCTGGTGCCGCAGCTGGTCGCACGCGGAATTCATGTGCAGATTGTGACCAGCGCTTTTCGCACTCTTCCTGCAGCGTGGGCCTCGATCGATCATCTAAGCGTCGTGGTTTCGATAGACGGCCTGCAGCCCGAGCATGATTTGCGGCGAGCGCCCGCGACTTACGACCGGATCATCCGCCACATCTCAGGCCAGAGGATCACCATTCATTGCACTGTAACGGGTCAGATGATGTCGCATCCCGGATATCTGCGAAAATTCCTTGAATTCTGGACGCCGCGAGAGGAAATCCGAAAGGTGTGGTTCAGTCTGTTCACGCCCCAGATCGGCGACAAAATGGATGAAATGCTGCAACCCGCGCAGCGCGCCCGAGCCATTGCGGATATGCTGGAACTTCGCAGGATCTTTCCCAAAATGGATATGCCGGAGGGTTTGATTCGACAGTTTGTCACACCCCCCACGAATCCGGGAGAGTGTGTCTTTGCCCTTACGACCCAGGTTCTGTCGGCCGATCTCAAGACTCGTGTCGTTCCCTGCCAGTTCGGCGGGAACCCCGATTGCAGTTCCTGCGGGTGCATTGCGTCCATGGGGCTGGCTGCGGTGGCTGCCCATAAATTGGGTGGGTTCTTTCCTGTCGGCGCCATTTTCAAAGCTTCGGTAAAAATCGGGCGTGCGCGCGCAGCCGCCGTTGCCCCGGTATCCGCAGGAAACCGACCCCTGCACATTTTGCCGAATGGTACAGGTCCCCGCCCATGACGGTCCCGAAAATGGCGGCTGCATCTCAAGTGGAATTCGACCTGGTCCGCAAACTGACGGCCCGCATCGGCAACGATCGTTCCCTGACGCAGGCGAGCACGGGTAACAGTTCGGCCAAGCTCGACGGAGAGTTGTGGATCAAACGCTCCGGCTGCTGGATGTCGGCCGCCATGCGAGACGATATTTTCATCCGTCTGAATCTGGATGAGGTCCGCGACTGCCTGCGGTGGGAGCTTGATCCTTCAGAATTTTTTGCGGGCGCGTCCCTCGAGACGGCCATGCACGGGATGATGCCTCACCGCATCGTGGTGCATGTGCATTCCGTGAACGGGATTGCATGGGCTGTACGGCCGGATGAGCTTCCGCAGATTGAAACCCGGCTCGCAGGGCTGCGCTGGCAGTGGATTCCTTATCTGCCCTCGGGTTTGCCCCTTGCGATGGGAATCGAACGGGCATTGAAGAGGCGCCCTGACACCGACCTATTTATTCTCGCCAACCACGGCCTAGTAGTTGGCGGCGAGGATACCCAGTCGGTCAACGCCTTGCTCTCCGACGTGCAGCGGCGGCTCGACGTGCGCCCTCGCGCTGCGCGTTCGGCCGACCACGAGACGCTGGCACGGCTGACTGTTAATTCGATCTGGCGATTGCCGGATGACGAGGAAATTCACTCACTGGCAACCGACCGGCTTTCCCGGAGAATCGTCTCCCAGGGGATTCTCTACCCGTGCCAGGCGATTTTCGCCGGATCGGAAGGATTGGCAGCGTTCCGGGCAATTGACGAGCGAAGCGTTTCTGAGTATCGCGATAGCGAACGTCCATTTCTCTTCCTGGACGGGTGTGGCGTCCTCGTAAACCGGTTGGCCGGCGCAGCCGCGGTGGCGATGCTTGCGGGGCTGGCGCAGGTGGCCAACCGTCTCGGAGTGTCCGCCCCGATTCGCTATCTGACGGACGGGGAAGTATCGAGGCTCTCTCCTGAAGTTGCGAACCGTTACCAAAAACTCGCCAACGCAGGTTCAGCCGAAGCCGGTTCCCTGCACGTCAGGTCCTCGCGTGGAAGAATGAGCCCACCGAACTGGCGAGGCGCCCGAGCCCTTAACCAATGACATTCTGCCGTCCAGCGGCGAAATTGGTTGTGCTTATCAGCAGTGATGTGGAGGCCCGGGAGTTGTCTTCGAATCCCGAGAACGGCTATCGAAAAGCTTCCTGGTGTCACTGATCGTCTTGAATGCGGGCTCTACCTCGGAGGAGTGAGCTCCGAGACACACCCAATGTTCCCAGGCGGGAAGCGAAGTTAATTCAGAGGCTGCTTATTGTCGTTGCCGCGAGGACGATTATGGGCCACAACGCCGTCAGGCGCACCAATACTACGGACGTGAACCAGCAGCGGTGTTTTTTGCCTCGCCGCCATCCCCGATAAACTGCATTCTCAGGCTCTGGCTGCCCGTCCAGGATGTTTTGTTATCGACGCCCACCCGATATCCGTTCCCGCCCGTATAGAATCCTTTGGCCGTGGTTGATTCGAAATCAAGATCGAACTGTTGAGTATTAATGTATGGAGAACCATTGAGTTCGATCCGGAGCGCGTCGAACCAGGCTGTTCCAGTTCCGGTAAAGAGTAATCCGAAGTTTATATTGGTCGCCCCGGCGGGAACGGGCAATTCCAATTCGTATTGAGTCCATCCACTTGTCCCCGTGGCGCCGCGAATGATCCCATTGTTGCTCGTGGCAACGTCGCCAATATAGCTCGCCTGGGAGTTATCAAACGACAGGGGTTTGCCCTTCTCCGGTCCATCAACTCGCCACCAAAGGCCGGCGTATCCGTTCAACACGTTTTCGGATTTGATCCAGGCACTGAAGCGCACCGTCTGCCCAACCGCGTCTTTCACCGGGAACGTTCCGGTTGCGACACCGAACGAGGCCGCAAGCTTCTGGCGCGTACCTGCGTTAATCATCAGAGCGATCACGACCCCATCGACCCCGCCCGCATGGAGGGCGATAAGACCTGACGGCGAAACGTCAAAGTTCACGGGCGTGGACTGGATGGCGGCGGCGATGGCATTTTGCGGAACGCCCGCGCGCGACATCTCGATAATATCGCTGTTGGAAAGAGCCTGATTCGCGGACTTGTTCTGAGCGCTAACAGAGGTGACGCAAAGGGCAAGCGTCACGAAAACAGAAATCAGAGATTGCCTCATCGACGAATCCCCTCAATCGGGATGAGTTCATTGTACTCAGATTTCGAAACCGTGCATTGAGGGGTATCACAGAGACGCGCGTCATGCTGCAATAAATTCGCTGACGCGCGTCTCGGAACTACGAGGATGCTATTTAACTATTTGGCATCCGGGCCATGCGGTGCATCCGTTGGAGGAGGCGGAGGAGGAGCCGCAGTAGGCGGGGGACCACCTCTGCCGCGCCCGAAGCCGCCGCGCGCAGGAGGCGGGTCCGGCATTTTCTCCGTGCCACCGACCTTCAGCGCCATGAACCGGGTGCCGGTCGCGAACCCGACATACTGCGTGCCGTCGACCATGTACGTGATCGGCGGAGCCCCGCCGGGGACGTTGAACGGCAGCGCCAACAGTTCATCACCCGTATCCGCCTTGTAGGCGTAGAACGATGTGCCCGCAACCTGGAACACGAGGTTGCTGGCGGTGGTCATCGTGCCGCCGCCTGTGGCGGCGCCCCGTCCCGGTCTTCACCCACTTGATCGTGTTCGTCTTGGGATCGCGTGCCTGCAGCCCGCCGCGGCCCACGTTGTCCGGGCCCCAGATCGGCATCGGGGTCGTCTTGTTCTTGCCGCCGCGACCCAGACCATGCGCGCCGCCGCCCGCCTTGGGATCGGGTTCCTCAGCCGCGCTGAAGGTGTAGCTGCCGGCGCTGTAAGGCAGATAGACCAGGCCGGCGTTCGGGTTATAGGACATCGGCGCCCAGTTGTGCGCGCCACCGCCGCCCGGGTAGATCAAGACCGCATTGTCCTGATCGTAGAACGCGTCCTGGTTGATGATCGGCTTGCCGTTGTTCTTCTTGTCGAAGCCCGTCACCCAGTTCACCGGGACGAAGGGCTCAGCCGAGATGAACTGTCCATTCGTGCGGTCGAGGATGTAGAACACACCGCTCTTCGGAGCCTGCATGATCACCTTGCGCGTCTTGCCTTCGATCTGGACATCGGCCATGATGAAGCCGCCCACAGAGTCGAGATCCCAGCTGTCGGTGGGAACCGTCTGGTAATACCACTTCAACTTGCCGGTCTTCGCATCCACGGCCACGATCGAGCAGGTATAGAGGGCGTCCCACTTACCCCACTCCGCTTTCGGGATGCTGCGCAGTTCCTGCGGCCACGGTTCGGCGTTACCCGTGCCGGCGATCACCAGGTTGGTTTCGGGGTCATATACCAGACCGTCCCACACCGGGCCGCCGCCGCCGTACTTCGCCCAATCGCCCGTTCCCCAGGTCTTGGCGGCAGCTTCCTGAGCCTTGTCCTCAAGAGGCTGGCCGGGCTTCGGAGGAACCGTGTAGAACTTCCACGCGAGCGACCCGTCCTTGAGGTTGTAAGCCGCGAAGAAGCCGCGAATGAAGAACTCGCCGCCCGCCACACCGATGATCACTTTGTCGCCCGCGATGCGCGGCGCGATGGTCAGCGAGTAGTACTCATTGATGTCCGCGACCTTGCTCTGCCACAACTCCTTGCCGCTGAGGGCGTCGAGCGCGATCAGCCGGGCGTCGTTGGCGGCCAGGATGATCTTGCCGTCCGAGATCGCGAGCCCGCGGTTGTGCGTGCCGCAGCACATATGGCGCTGCGTGACCGGATCGATTTTGGCATCGTACATCCACTTCTGTTCGCCGGTGCGCGCGTCGATGGCATACACGATGCTGTTGTCCATCGACTGGTAGATCGTGTTGTTCCACATCAGAGGCGTGCCTTCGGTGCCACCGCGGCCGCCCGTGGGGGCGAGCGGCGCCGACCAGGCCAGTCCCAGCTTGCCGACGTTCGTTTCATCGATCTGCTTCAGCTGGCTGTAGCGCTGTTCCGTCTGCGTCAGGCCGTAGGTGAGCCAGGTGCCCGGCAGCGCGTCCTTGGCGGTACCGGCGGTCTGGAGAACTTTGGCGTCAACCGAGCGCGGCTGCGGCTGCTGCTGGGCGATGATCGTGGAAATGAGAGTGAGAGTGGCGATGACGCCAGAAGCCCAAAGCGCAGTCTTTTTGATGTTAAGCGTAGTCACGATGTCTATGTATTCCCCTCAATGCGGTATGACCGGATCAGCGGGTCAGCCTCCAGACATTGTATTCTACGGCCCCGGCAAACGCCCGTGACTACTGCGCTACTCGGACTTGAGAGATGCCATATCGATGGAGAAGCGGTACTTCACATCCGACCTGAGCAGTCTCTCGTAGGCCTCATTGATCTTCTGAATGGGGATGACTTCGACATCCGCCGTGATGTTGTGCGCGCCGCAAAAGTCGAGCATCTCCTGCGTCTCGGGAATCCCGCCAATGGGCGAGCCGGAGAGACTGCGGCGTCCCATGATCAGGCCGAATGCGGGAATCGCGAGAGGCTTCTCAGGCGCTCCGACAAGGGTGATGTTGCCGTCGCGGCGCAGGAGCTGGATGATAGGCGTTGATGTCGTGATCGGCCGAGACGGCGTCGAGGATGAAGTCGAAGCTGCTGGCATGCTTTTGCATCTCGTCCTGATTGCGTGAGACGACGACCTCGTCGGCGCCGAGCCGGAGCGCGTCTTCCTTCTTGTTCGGGGAGGTGGTGAAGACCACCACGTGAGCTCCGAGCGCGTGAGCAAACTTCACGCCCATGTGGCCCAGCCCGCCAAGGCCCACGACGCCAACTTTCTTTCCTTTTGCGACGCCCCAGTGGCGCATGGGTGAGTAAGTTGTGATTCCGGCGCAGAGCAGCGGCGCGGCGCCGGCCAGATTCGAGGTTGGAGGGAACGTGCAGGACAAAGCGCTCATCGACGACGACGCTGTCCGAATAGCCTCCATAGGTGACGCCGCCCAGGTGCTTATCGGGAAAGTTGTAGGTAAGGGTAAAGTTCGGACAGAACTGCTCGAGCCCGGCCTGACATTCGGGGCAGGTGCGGTCGGAATCGACCATGCAGCCGACGGCAGCGAGGTCGCCTGTCTTGAACTCCGTAACGGCGGAGCCGACGCGGGTGACTCGGCCGACGATCTCGTGACCCGGAACGCATGGGTATACCGTCGGCATCGCGTCGCTCCATTCATTGCGAGCCTGGTGGAGGTCGGAGTGGCAGACACCGCAGAACAGGATTTCGATCTGGACGTCGTGTTCGGTCAGGTCCCGGCGTGCGATCGTCGTGGACTCCAGCGGCGATGTTGCGCTGCCGGCTGAATAAGCCTTCGCTTTGTACATGGATTTGTCGCTCCTTATAGTTATGTCTGGCTCAGCGGCCGGTCATCTGTTCCAGCTTTTCAGGGTACCTTGCTCCCTGAACCGTAATATTTGAGGCCGCGTCAGTGATCTCGCGCAAATCGTCGGCCGAGAGGTCGATCTGCAGCGACCCGAGATTTTCGTCCAGGCGATGCAGTTTCGTGGTGCCTGGGATCGGCACAATCCACGGCTTCCGGGCCAGGAGCCAGGCTAGTGCGATTTGAGCGGGCCTCGCTTTTTTCCGTTCCGCGATGCCTGCAAGCAGATCGATCAAGGCCTGGTTCGCCTTGATCGCCTCCGGTGTGAAGCGCGGCAGGGTGCTGCGGAAGTCGGAACTGTCGAACTTCGCTTTCTCGTCGATCTTGCCCGTAAGGAAGCCCTTACCCAGGGGGCTATACGGAACAAGGCCGATTCCCAGTTCCTCGAGAGCAGGTATCACTTCCTTCTCCGGGGTTCTCGTCCACAGCGAGTATTCGCTCTGGAGAGCGGTGACCGGGTGTATGGCGTGTGCGCGGCGGATGGTTGCGACGCCAGCCTCGGAAAGGCCGAAGTGCCTGACCTTGCCTTCGTTGCGATAACGACTTCTTCACGGACCGGCGCCAGTGCTTCGCCCACGAGTTCTTCGTTCAGGAACGGGCCGTAGACTTCCGCCGTATCGAAAAATGTGACGCCGCGTTCCACCGCCGAGCGAAGCAGCGCGGTCATCTCCTGTTTGTCTTTCGGCGGCCCGTATGAGAAGCTCATTCCCATACAGCCCAGCCCGAGGACTGAAACTTCCAGATTGCTTTTTCCCAGTTTGCGCTTCTGCATAGTTGGTCCTTCGGAATCGTGTTACATCTTAAGGTTAGGGTGTCGCGCCTGGCCAGCGGTATCCCGATCCTCCCGATTTATTGCCTATTTCTCTGGCGACAATACGAACGGCCTCCGCGCGTTATCGAGAAGCGAATCCACCATCTTCGGCGTGACTCGACCATAAGGGTTGCCATCGAGCATCACCGCCGGAGACCGGGAACAAAGCCCCAGGCAGAATATCTGTTCGACTGTAAATGCGCCGTCCGGTGTGATCTGGCCAAGTTGAATGTCGAGGCGGCTCTCGACATGCTGGATGAGTTCGTCGGAGCCCATCGTCCGGCACCATTCCGCACAGCACATCTTCAGCACGTGGCAGCCGGGCGGGAGGCGGCGGAAGTCGTGGTAAAAGCTGATTGTCCCGTGAACCTCAGCCTTCGATATGTTCAGCGCTCGCGCGATGATCGAGACGGCGGCTTTGTCGATATAGCCAAATTCGTCCTGCAGGGCATGCAGAATCGGCAGCAGGGCGCCAGGCATATCTTGCCGTTCTTCGATCAACTGCTGCGCCCGCTCGGCGTCCCAGACTCCTGCCTGATCCATGCGATCAGGATGTTAGCACGCACCGACACATAGCTCCTGCCGTTCTCCTGGGATCGGTGGCAGACGTGCTCTGACTCCCAACGTGTCGGGCAATATCCTCACGGTACCGGTCCGCCGGTTCAACGGCGCGACCTTTTCACCCGCTTTTGCGCGAGGGGAACAAGACCTCCTTGCCGTCGAAGAGCCGCTCCAGATCCGTGTTGGGTGCCGCAACCTTGCGATCACGATGCGAACACCCGGCCACGATGCAGAACTCGCGGCAGGATTCCTTTATAGCGAAGGGCTGGTCCGGCAGGCAAGCGAAATCGCTGACATCAAGTGCGAGCGGAATACTGCGCTGATCACCCCCGCCGACGACACCGACCTGGAAGTGGGCGACGGGGAGCGCAACTTTTACATGACGTCCAGTTGCGGCGTCTGCGGTAAAGCCTCGGTCGACGCTCTCGAGCAGGCAGGCGCGGCCGTGCTTCCGCGAAATACCTTTACAGTGGATGAAGCGCTCATCCGCAGCCTGCCGGCGCGCCTTCGCGAATCTCAGGCGGTATTCGACCGTACGGGCGGCCTGCATGCCTCGGGTTTGTTCTCGCCGGAGGGAAAGCTGATCCTGCTGCGGGAAGACGTTGGGCGTCACAACGCTGTGGACAAACTGATCGGGAGAGCCCTTCTCAACGGAAGATTGCCGCTGCACGATTATGTCTTGATGGTGAGCGGACGGACCAGTTTCGAACTGGTGCAGAAGGCGGTTATGGCGGGCATTCCGATCATGGCCGCGGTAGGCGCGCCGTCCAGCCTGGCGGTCAAGACGGCCTTGCGCTTTGGAATGACGCTGATCGGCTTCCTGCGTGACGACCGGTTCAATGTATATTCGGCGTCGGAACGAATCTGCGGTCCGAAGGTATTGGAGTAACCGGCCCCGCCACGACGTACGAATGGACGCGCGAGTAAGCGAACGAACGATCCTGCGCGAGAAGCAAGCGACTGGTGTCTGGCGGAAGCTGGATCTTCGATTTGAGAGGTTCCGGAACTTCTCGCGGAATCATGAGATTTCGAAAGCAGACCCTCGCGCCAGGCTGGGCCGTGCGCGCCACCTGTTCGAACGTCCGCGCAGTGTCCGCGAGGTTCATCAATTCGCAGATGTTCGAGAGACTGAAGGCTTGCATGGAAGCCTCCGGGCGCGTGGCGAGCCAGATCTTCAGGTCGGCGGTGACGATCTCGATCCGGTCGAGCCGCTCGCGGATCATCGGCAGATTTTCTTTCCGCAGCCAGGTCGGGCACCGCATTCGGATCCGTGTACCTGCCCAGCAGATACTGGGCGATGAAATAGTTCGTGGCGATGGGAATTTCACGGAGCGCCCGCTTCGAACGTTCGAGGAAGCTTTCGGCAAAAGACGAAGAGCCATCGTCGAAGCGGAAATAATCCGCCGACAGCCCGCGCCTCGCCAAGCACGTGCTTATTGAACAGCAGGTGAAAGATCATCCGCCATTGAACGGTGTTCCAGATGCGGTCGAAGTAGTCCCGCTGCTCCTCGAGTCGAACGGCGCCTGGAAGAGGCCGTCGATCCGCTTGCGTCCCTGCGTGAGATGGAGCAAGCCGCGGAAAGTAGCGAAGGAACTGTTCGTACCGTCCCTGATAGACAACGCCGGATCGGACTGCTACGGGACGACTCCGCCAATAGGCCAGCGCCGGACCGCTGAGATCAGCGGCAAGCGACTCAAACATATCCGCGCGCCTGACTGACGGGCTGAGTCCGAGAAATGAGTGAAGATCATCGAAATCCAGGCGCCGTATGGCTGCTCGCTTCAGTTCCAGGAGATGCGATTGACACGGAGTTGATGTCGACGGCGAAAACCTGTCGCGGGTTTTCGAGAAGAAGACTGAATGTATTGCATCCGCCGGAACCGATGGTGACAAGCGAATCTCCCGGCTGGATCTGCAGAGCCACGCGGTCCGACTCAGGGTCTTCCCAACTCATTCCGAAAAGCAATTCGGGAAGCTCGACCTGGCCCACTTGCGCGTCACTCATTGATGCAGCTCCTGCGCGATTCGCGGCACCGTTACCAGCCCATCGCTGTTGAACAAAGGCGGAAGCCCGATTCCGTGGCTCTCGAGCGATCCGCCAGATCTCGTCGACGCGCTCGGGCGTGATCGCAGCCTCTGCCCTGGGAGAATGGCTCGAAGCGCTTCTCCAGCGCCAACGCAATGCCCTCCAGCAGACACGCATGAGCGACGTTGGGAATCGAATAAGGATAGATAACGCCCAGCAAGTCGGGATCGAGTCGAATTCCGGTCGATGCCTGAGCGTGCCCGCCGAAGAACACAGCGCCTCCCGGCGGCGCGAAAGCAGGAGGGAAATTCTTCGGATAGCCCGCATCGCAGACGATCGCGCCCGGCGGAAGCGCCTGCAGCATCTCGATCGGGCGGGTCGCGCTCGCCGCGCAGATGACAACATCGGCCTTCGGAGCCAGATTCATACAGATCCGTGTCCGCTTCGACAGGCGTTTCGCAGACCCGAAAATTCGGAAGCAAAGCGTTGCAGGCGATCCGGGTTTCTCGCGCAGAGAAGCAGCCTCGCGCACCTTGTGGCGCGAGATATCGGGCGCAACCCGAACCAACATCGCCACTCGCACCGACGATCAGAACGTTCGATTCGCGGAGTTCGCGTCCGCCAAGATCGAGGGCTCGTTCGATTCCGCGAACGATCAACGCGACCGTGAGCGTGTTGCCGGTTGTAAACGCCGTTTCCGGATGGGCCGGGAGGATGTCCATTCTCCCTTCCAGCAGGATGGAACTGAAACCGCCAAGAGAAACGATAGCGCGCGCTTGCGCGAATCGCACATTCGGCAGCCTCCCGAACGCGCGCCAGGTTCTCCCGCAGAAACCGGCCTTCCAGGCGATCGGGCGGAATGAAACAATCGATGCAAAGCCCGTGAACTTTATGCCCTTTCGCCGATTCCACGGTCGACCCGGCAGAGAACGCGCGGAGGTATCCAGGGAACGATTTCACGGACATCTTCGAGGGGGATCGGGGGCCGCTCCGGGCCGCGAAGTGCCGAGATGACCGAAGCCGCGCCACTCCACGTTTCGGAATGGACGATCAGCGCGAAATCGACCATGCCTTCAGACCGGCAGTTGCGCCAGCCAGGCAAGGCTCGACTCGCCGGGCACACCGATTTCATCCAGCGTTTTCAGGTAGCGGCGCAGTGATGCCCCACGAACCTCGCTGAGGCCAAGACCAACGCGCGGAAGCGATGCTTGACGCAGCTGCCCTTGCAGAGGCCGCAGTGGCCGCTCGGGTCTTCGCGCGCGACCATCTCCGCGAGAGCCGTCATCACCTGCTCGTGCATGCGATGAACTCGAGCGTCGAAGACGTCCGGATCGCGCGCGCGCTCGGCCTGCAGTATTCCGATCGCGTGAGCGACGTGTTCGGCTTCTTCGGCGGCGATCCGGCCGAAGGTGGCAGCCGAGCTTGCCCGGCGCCGCTGCCGCCACCACCTGGTAACTGGCGACGGCGAAAGACTCCAGCATTACCTCCTGCGCCACGATGCAATCGACCAGGTCGCCCGCCTCGGCCCGTGCCAGAAACGCCGAACGGATCCGCTTCCAATATTGGGCATCGAGATTCACGGCGACTTCTATGCCGATCTCCCGGCCAGCGGCTCGGAACATGGCGGCGTGGGCCCTTTCCCCCGCGGCATGCTCGCGCGCTTCAGCTTTCTCATCGGCGTCATGATAAAGCTCCGCCAGCGTTTCGTAGTTCATGGCGCCGATCAGTTCGCCAGTCACGGCCTGAGCGAGAACATCTCCCCAGATCTGGGCGTCTTCATCCGAACAGCATTCGTTTATCGAAAAAGGATTCACGCGAATTTCTCCCTTTGTGTTCGACATTCAAACCAGTGCGTAGTCCTCGAATGGAATGCCTTCAGCAAGCTCTTGACAGACGCGCGGCGTCCCCCAGGCTCGTGGCAAAAGCCAGGGATGTGAAACGTGAATCGAGGAATTCCCCGAAGCAGACTGCGCAGCGGATCGCGCTCGTGCAACCCGACGGCCAGACACGTAAATCGACGCCGGAAGGTTTCCGCGCGCGCGAGGCGGAGGAGAGCTCGCGAGCGCCGACTCGTGCCCTTCATCGCACGCGGCATATCGGACACTGAGAAGCCGCAGAGCGTCCCCGATCCTCGGAACAACGAAGCCAGGAAGCGGCGCAGTGAAGAAGGCGGAGCAGCGCCAGTGAGCCTTTCATGGCGACGGGCGCGTTGAGCAGCACGTTACGTTTTATCGGCCCCATATCGGATAGGGTCAGGGTCGCCACAATCTGCTTGCCGGCGCGCGCAACGAAAGTTCCGCCTGCAGTAAGCGCATCGGCGACTTCGTCCTCCGGCAACCGCGGTGCGAACTGCCGGGAGCGGTGGAAGCGATCGAGGAGCGCAGCGATGGCCGGCAGATCGGCGGGTTCAGCGGCCTCGATGCGGTAGTGCTTCGAACGGCCCCGGAACGGCGCAGGCAGGAGTTCGTCCACCAGAAACCGTCCGAGCGGAATCCATCGCGGGATGCCGAGCCTGCCTTCGAAGAGTGGCATGGCGCGCTCGATTGCCTTCCGCCGACCACACTGAAGCAGACGTCGATCCCGGCGACTCTGAGGCCGCTCTCGAGTGCCTGGATCAGGCGCAGCGCGACCCGGCTTCCGGAAAATCGTCGGATGCACTTTCATGTCGCCGACGTAAGCGATAGTTTCGGGAACTCCCGCGACGTACACGGTCCGCATCGCCGCGGATATGCAGCCAACCACTTCTCGCCCACGCGCTGCGACGAAGACTTTTCCCTCGCCGCGGAGCCGCAGCAGCGCGAAGAAGTCGGGGTCGCGGTCGATGCGAAGCGAGATGGTCCCTGCCATCGGCGTAGCCCGCGTCAGCGCGAGCAACGCTTCATTGTCCGCCTCATTCGCTTCGCGGATTTCGACACGCTCGCGCGGCATCAGGAGAGCACCGGTGCGGCAGTCGGCTCCTTGAGGGCGCCTTTGACACCACCTCGAAGACCCCAGGGCCACCAGTTCCAATCGCCGGCGAGACTGAGCAGAGCCGGGCCGATGACCATGCGCACGAGCGTCGCATCCATCAATACGGCCACGGCGAGCGTAAAGCCGAGCATCTTCACCACCAGAAAATCGCCGAGAGTGAAGCCCGGTGAATACCACAATCATGATGGCGGCCGCACTGGTAATCAGACCGGCCGTTCTGGCCAGCCCCTCGGAGATCGCTTCGGATTCGCCGACACCGGTACGTCTGACTTCGAGGACCCTTGCGACCAGAAAGACTTCGTAGTCCATGCTCAAACCGAACACGATGGCGAAGGTCAGGATCGGAACGATCGGAAAGACGCCGCCGGTCGCTTCGCGGACTCCGAAGAGCTGGCTTCCATGGCCGTCCTGAAAGACCAGAACCAACGCGCCGAATGCGGCGGATACGGAAAGCAGGTTCAACGCGATCGCTTTCAATGCGGCGATGAGGGATCGAAATCCGATCAGGAGCGCTATCAGCGTGCCGCCGACCACCAGCGCGATCACAACCGGCAGCTTCTCGCGGACCGTGCTCTCGTAGTCGGCGTTCAACGCGGGGATGCCGCCGATGCGAAGTCGTGGCGCCGGCAACGCCGGTGAGCGCCGATGCGTTCGCGCGCCGGAGTTCCCGCACCCACTGCGGTCTGGCCGGCCGTCGAGACCGAGGCCGCAGGCAGAAGTTCCAGGAGCGTCGGCCCGGCCGTCGCTCCTGAGGAAACTCCTGCGGGTCTCGGAAGTCAGCGTGGCAATCGCGTCACGATTGTTTTCGGTCAGAGTTGAAATGGAGATCACGCGATCGGTGCGAGGGTCTGCCGCCAACTTTCGGGACAGGCTGACGACCGCATTCCACCCGCGTTCCGATTTCGAAATCGAGCCTGAGGGAAGCTCCAATATCACCCGCAGCGACTGGACGATGCCCGCGCGCCCCATGCTTTCGAGTGAATGGAACGCCTGCACCGATTCCGCCGCCGGAGGAAGCCAGTCGCCTCTGGGCAGGTTTGTATCGAGGCGCATGGCCTGCGCCGCCAGAAGCACCAAGGGAGCACCGGCGAGAACAGAGCGCAACCCAGGGATGATCGGTGACGACTCGTCCCCATCGCCTCCATCGCGTCGATCACGCGCGGAGGCGCTGGAATCCGGTTTCAAACTTCTTCAGGAACCGGAAGCCTCCGGCCTCAATTCGCGGCCCGAGAAGTGCCAGCACCGCCGGAACCAGGGTGGTTGCGAGCAACACGCTGGCGCCGGCTACGACGAGCCCCGCCACACCGATGGACCGAACTTCGCTGATGGGAACGGTTAGGAGCGCCGCGAACCCGATCGGCGACCGTCGAGGCCGAGACGAGCAGGTGTGACCAGCCTGACGGGCCGATATGGCGGCTGCTTCACGCGACCCGAGCCCCGCAGCGAGAGCTTCGCGGAAGCGGCTTACCATCAGCAAGAGCGTAGTCGATGCCGAGACCGAAACCGAGCATTGCCGCCAGATTCTGAACCAGGATCGAGAGGTGGAAACGCGAGGCGAGAAGCGCGGCGATTCCCAATGTCATCGAAATGGCAATCTGGCCGGTCGCCAGCGGAATCAGGGCGGCGACCAGGCTCCCGAACGCCAGCAGCAATAGCGCAAGCGTTGCCGGCAGAACGAGACTCTCGCCCTTTTGCACCTCCTCCGCGCTGGCTTTGCGGAGATCGAAATTCAAAGGGATCTCGCCCGTCAGTTCGAGTCTGGCGGCGGGGTAGCGCTGCCGGAACGCCGCCTGCAGCGAACGCACGCGCTCCCGGATTCGTGGAACGATCGATTCCACAGAACCGCTCTGCGGTGCAGAGTCCGATGAGAACAAAGGTGCCGCCGCCACGGCCCAGAAAAATGGGATCGGCCAGGTCCAGGCGGCTCAGGATTCCGGACACAGCGGGATCCTCCAACCCGTCGACAATCTTCCGCAGCACTTGCGCGCCTTCCTCGGAGTCGGCGGCGGGAAGTCCCTGAACGACGAGCACTACGCGATCCACGAACGGCGACCGGAAGCGCGAGGCAAGTTGCTGCGCCACATACTCCGATTCGCCTCCTTCGATGCGAGCTGCGGTCTCGAGGTGGCGTTCGGCATGGAAGGCCGATGGAGCCAGTGCGAGCGCCGCCACAGCAGTCAGGCCCGGCGACCCAGAGACGGACGGGCGATAGTGCGTGTTTACCGGGCTCAGGCGTGCTGTTCATGCGGCTCGCTGGCAATTATATACCTGCGCCTCGCGAAGGCAGCGGGCCGGATGTCTGGAAGCGCGGAGGCCAGGCTTTCTCCAACGGTTCCGGTGGACGCCACTGATCGAAATACGCGGCCAGAAAACCTTGCGCAGGCTGCTCGGCTGCAATCCGCGGAAGGTAGATCCAGGGAACGCCGGCAGCCACGTGATGGGTCAAATGATAGTTGAAATTCAGATAAAGCAGTTGAAACGGGCGCCAGAGGTGAAGGTCGATCGCCCCGAGGACGACATGACGCGGCGTGCGCACGTGGTAGATATACTGCTGGCTCGCCCAGCCAAACGCGAATGCCGCATAACATACGGCGAGATGCGAAAGCCTGAAGTGGAAAAGCAGCCAGGCGGCGGTCCAGATCGCCGCGGTTATCAGCAGATCTCGCCGGACGCGCCCCGGATTCACGCTGTTGAAGAACTGCAGATATCGTGACGCAACGCCCGCGTTGCTGCCGGGCGCAGGCATCCGAATCGAGCTTCCCGGCCACATCGCGATCGCGAAGACGGTGGGCGGCGTCAGAAGCCAGAACAGTCCGCACAGCAGCAAATAGTAAGTGACTCGTTTGAGCCAGGGTGTTTCGCCAGGCAGGATGTAGTCTTCCAGTTCCGCGTCGGAACGATTGCGCTGATGATGAACGAGGTGGGCGATCGCAAACAAGTGATAGCTGCCGGGAAACAACGCATACAGGCAGATCCCGAATCCCTCATTGACGCGCGGGTTGGGGTGCAGTTTGCCGTGCGCCGCTTCGTGCGCCAGGCCGAAACCGAGTTGCATCACGAAAGTGAATGCAACGGCGAAAAGGAATGTCTCCCAAAGGCTGTGCGCATGAGAGGCCGCACTCAGAAGCGCGAACGCCGCTACGATTTCCGCGGCCGCCAAAGCCATGTTCAGCCGGCCAGGTATCGGGTAACGAGCTTCGTCGGCCTGGCGAATAAACCGACCTTGCCGCAGGGCCTCGGCGCAAATGCCCGGATCGCGCCGCGCTGCCAGTTCTGCATCACGCATTGAGGAGCCGAACGAATGCAAGGAGTATAACCCGAACGATGGTTTTCCTCAACCGCGCGGTCGTTGTACGATGTGGAATCGGATTCGGGCCATGTATCGATACATGCTGATTACGGCGTTCGCGGCGACGCAACTCGGCGCCGCCGACCCGCGGATCGGCACCTGGAAGCTGGTAGTCGGCGCAGGCTGTTCTGGATCCTCCGAGAAAACTCGTCGTCACGCGCGAGGGCCAGGGTATTCATGCCGTTATCTCAGGAGACATCCGCATGGAATTCTCCGCGACGTTGGACGGGCACGACAATCCGGTGCGGAATTTCCTGGCGTTCAATCAGATCGCGATTCGCCGGATCGATAAGAACCAGTCCGAACTCATCGAAAAGAAGGATGGCGCTGACGGTTGCGTCTGGTTCTGGAAAAGATTTCGCAGGCAGGCAGGGAACTCACGATTATCACTCACCAGGCGGGACATCCAGACGAAATCAATGTGCTGAGGCGCAGCGGGGGCTCGAAGGATGCGGCCAATCCGTTTGTCGGTGAGTGGACGCAGGACCTCAGCGAAACCCGATTGCGGCAAGGGCTGCTTCTCAAGATCGAGCCGGTTGGAAAGGATGAAGTCCATTTCTCCGGCGACTTCAGCTACACCGCGAGACTTGACGGGAAGGATTACCTGCTCAAAGGTTCACCGAACGATACGGTTGCGATCAGTCTTATCGACCCGCGGACCGTCGAATCGACATACAAGCGAGGAGACCAGGTCGTCGAAAGGGACCGATGGGTGGTTTCCGCCGACGGATTACAGTTGACAGTCACGACGACGGGTGCACCGGTCGACGGAGAGTCACTTAAGGAGGACCTCACGTTCAGCAGGCAATGAACCCGATAGGGTTGGGTTACAGGAAAACTTGCAGGTACCCATCGCGGGAATGTTGATCAATCCATCACTCCAATGTCGTTTTCGCTGGAAGGTAATGCGCGGAAACGGGTAAGGCAATGAACCCTCAAACGTTGTCACTCTGCCAGGAGCGATTTCGCGGGAGTTACCTCTTAACGGTGGAAGCGAACTTTACGAAACAAAACGGGGCCGAGCTCGTTGGCCCGACCCCGATGCTTGACCCGTGTGTTTGAACTGCGTAGCGTTAGAACGTAAAGCGCATAACAGCCTGACCGCTGCGCGGCTGATCTCCGGCGCCGTTGACCGTGGCGACACTGCCAAAGCCACCCGTGGCGACGCCTTGGGTGAAGGTCAGAGTGCTCAAAGATGGGTTGGTGGCGGACGGAGCCGACAGGAAGAGCCGGTTGAAGACGTTCTGGAATTCTATCCGCAACTGCAGCGAATATTTTCCTTCCTTCCCGACTCTGAAATTTCTCGCAAAGCTCATCGACTCCGCCGGCTGACGCTGCCATCGGTAGTTGTTGTAGAACGGCGCGCTTACACCCCACTGTCCGGGTGCCGCGTCGGTCCACGCCGCCGGATTCAGAACCTGTGTAGTCTGCGGATTGAAACATCCGCAGTTCGGGTCAACCAGGAACGGGTTCACACCCGGGTTCGCGTTCTGGAATGTGCTGGCGGGTCCAAAAGCTCCTACACGGCCCAGTTCCGCGCCCAGGCTGTTGTTGGAAGCGGGAACCTGAATCAGCGAGCCACTCTGGTAGCGGAGAACGGAGCCGACCTGCCAGTCACCGGCAACCTGCGACAGAGTTTTCATTCCGAATCCGGTGGCGTGGAACTTCGGAGTCGTATAGGTGAACGTGATGGTCATCGCCAAAGGCGCGACGTATTGGTTGAGTTGCTTGTTCTGCGCAAAGTTGTAGACGTCGTTTTCCACAACGCCACCCGGCAGGAAGTAGGTGCTGTCGGAACTGGCGCCATTGACCAGCCCTTTGGCCCATGTGAAATTCCCCTGAGCCTGCAGGCCGTGTGAGTACCTCTTCGTCACCTTGACCTGCATGGAATCGTACCAGGTGTCGCCCAACGGCGGTCCCAGCCACGGCAAGACACCGCCTGTCCACTGCGGCACCGGCCGGAGAGCCTGAACCAATTGCTGGGAGGACGGGAATCCGGGGTAGACGCCGGGCGTGGTAGGCAACACCGTTAATCAGGACCTGATTAACGAATTGGGGGAAGCGAGCCTGAACAAGCGGATTGGTGAGCGGCTGGAGGAGCAACTGCGCGTCGGTCAGACATCCCGGTCCTCCGCTCGCGACGCCCTTGGGGCAGTTCCCCGCTACGGCGCTCGTAACGTTCAGGCCGTTGTTCGCGAGAAGTCCCGCCGACGTCAGCGAATCTGAGGTCATCTGATCCGCGCTTGGCGCCGGGAAGTATGCGCCGCGATTGCCGACATAACTGACCTCCGCCACCAGGTTCTTCATTACTTCACGTTGAACGCCGAGGCTCCAGGTGAAAATTCTTCCCGGGCGGTTATTCGGATCGAAGAAAATGAACGGATTCAGCGGTGTATAGATCCCACCATTGGCGACTGGATATTTGCTCTCGTTGAAGTTTGGCCACGTGATCGGGGCATTGCCGTAGGGGTTGCCGGGGGCGAACGGGTTGCCGCCCTGGAGTCCACCGAAGTTTGTGAGTGGACTGACGCCATAGGAGGTCGGGTTGAGCGTGTAGTAGTCGGCAGTGCTATAGACGATGCCGTTCGGCGCTTCCGTAGCGTCATACTGAATGCCGGCTCCGCCGCGGAGGACGGTCTTGGAATCAATCTGGTAGGCCCCGCCAAGGCGCGGACCCCACGCATACGGATAATTATGCGAGAAGGAGCAGTCGCAGGTGGCTTCGTAAACCACGGCCCCATCCCGACCGCCCGCGTTGGCGTTCGGAGTGGTGAAAGAGGCGTCCTGCATGCGGCCATACTGTTCTTTCATGTAGGTCTCATAGTCGTAGCGCATGCCGTAGTCCAGGGTGAGTTTGCGAGTTATTTTCCAGCTATCCTGCACAAAAAATCCGATCGAGTGATCGCCGAGCCGGACGGCCGTGGGCGGGTTGAGTTGCAGGTTGTCCGGCAAACCCAACATAAAGCTGGCGTATGGATTCCCGGTGGCGCTAGCCAGCGCCGAAGAGCAACGGGATGGTGTTCTGGTAGGGGTCGGCGGTTTCCGCATTGGAGAAGCCGAAAGTGCCGTTGGCGCGCCAAAGGCTCTGTTCAGGAAAACCTTCCCCCACATATTCGCCACCTGCTTTGAAGGTGTGATTGCCTCGAATCCAAGTCAGACTCGTGGTTGCTGTGGGTTTCTGTTCCCAGATATACGCGGTGAAACCGGGTCCGACCCCGCCGAAGCCAGGCCCCCAACCGCCGCTGAAGAAACTGTCTATGCCTGTAATCGAGGGGAACCGGGTGGGGTCGTAGTATCCTGTCAGGCCGATGGTGCTCTGGTTTTGTTGCGGAGGAATGTTTGGCTCAGAGGTGTCGAAGAAGCCGATGCCAGCATGAAATAACAGAGTCGGGGTAATGGTCTGATCGTAGTTCAGCCGGGTAGTGTGGTTCCAGGTATTCGTGGGGGTCGCTCCGCCCAGAGCGAGCTGTGCGCCGGAAAATCCGTTGGAGTTGGGGTTTTGGGTACTCAGCTGCGAATAATATCCCGAAATTTTCATCGTCGAGCTAAGGGACTGATCGATTTTGACGGATACGTTGGTGGTGTGCTGATAACCGGTGTAGGTCGGGATCGTGTAGTTGTTGAGCGTTTGGTTGGCGAACCCGGTGTTAGGCGCTGGCATCAGGGCCGAGATCGCCAGCGAGACGCGATCCAGCCTGCTGTAGGGAATCGTGTTATTCGCGAACGGAGTACGAACCTGCACGCCACCAATGATCTGAGTGGTGGCGGGGTTGAAGATCTCCCCATAGACCAGGGCTGTTCCATTAGGATCCTTCACCTGCTGAAAGGTGTCTGACCTCAGCACGGGACCGGATGGGAAGGCTCCTGGGGTACATACTCCATTGGTGGTCCCGGCGCACTCGGCCAAACTAAAGTTCGCCCCGGCCGTCGGGCTTCCGTTCCACGCGGGTAACGGGACTGTCGTGATTGAACCGGAGGTCGTGTTGTTCTGGCGGAATTGCTCGAAGTTGACGAAGAAGAACGTCTTGTTTCTGCCGTCATACAGTTTGGGAATCCGTACCGGGCCGCCGATCGTGAAGCCGTAATCGTTCCGGCGCACCGCGTTGCGGATGTGCTGGCCCTCTTTCAGGGAATTCGTCGTGCCGGCATCAGTAAAGGGCTCACCGGCATTGAGAGCTGTGTTGACCAGGTAGTCGTAGGCACTGCCGTGGAACGCGTTCGTGCCGGACTTCATGGTGTAGTTGAAATATCCGCCGGCCGCCTGTCCATACTCCGGGGCGAAATTGCTGGTCTGAACTGCGACTTCCTGAATGGCGTCTACGCCTCCCTGGCTGTTCTGCTGCATCACCTTCCAGATCGTGCTGGTAGAATCCTGGCCTTCGATACGAATGTTTTCGCTGTTAGCCGGAGTGCCGTTAACCACCAGCAGTTGATCGTTCGTGAAGGTTGTCCCGGGAAGTAATACCACTTCCTGCAGGGGATTTCGGATATTGCCGAAGGCGCCCCCTCCCAAAAGGGCCGCCGCCAGCCGTTGTGAGCAGCAGGCAACTGATTAACGTCGTCGGTGGCGATGGTGTGGCTGATCTCGCCGGTTTCGGTCTTGAGCAGGGGGGCCTCGTCCGTTACGGTGATCGTATCGGTGAGCGCACCCAACTCAAGTTTGATGTCCTGGCGCGTGTCGGAGGCGGTGGTCACTTCCAGATTTTCGCGTACATACTTCTTGAACCCGGCAGCAGTGACGGTGAGTTGGTATTTGCCTGCCGGCACGGGAATTACATAGTTACCGCTACCCGATGTACCACCGTGAAATACCGCGCCGGTATCGACGTTCCTGGCGTCGATTGATGCGTTGGGGGTCACACCGCCCTGAGGGTCGGTGATGGTCCCGGTGATTGAACCGTCCTGGCCGAATGCGGCAAGGGCGAAAAGGAGCACTAATGCGATGACGCTGACGCAGCGCATCGCGTAGCTGCTGCGCGAAAAGCCAGTCGTTTCTCTTATAGTCATGAATACCCCTATAGCTGTCTAACCCGACCACGCGGAGTATCCAAAGAAAGCCCCGGCGCTTCGAGAGTCTGAGAAGCAAGCTATCGTATAAGGAAAATGCGGTCAATCGGCCTGGCTTGATATGAAAAATCAATCCAAGTGATATTCAGGGCGGGAAAGTCGCCGAGTCAGTTCACGTCCGGTGGCCGTAAACAAAGGCTAAAGAGGGAATATGGTGAAGTCGCCCGGAGCTTCGGAGAGGCGACAGTTGAGGTGAATATCTTTTGGCCAATCGATCGCTTGAGGACCGGAAACATCGGAAATCTCTGATGTAGAACCGACAACCAGCCAACTCCAAAAGACAAACGGGGCCGGCTGGTAAGCCGACCCCGATTCTCTCCAAACATCGCGCTAAGGCATCGCCGGTCAGCGCGGCGGCGCTATCGTTCTTTAGCAGGATGATGAAAAAGTAAGACCGGACAGTTACCGGATAAAACAGAATCACGTCTTAATGTCATAAGCCGATGCGAGGACAAGACAGACAGCAGAGCGCGATGTTCAGTTACGTTTCGCCGGAGGAGCGAGTGCCGGCGGAGCATCCATTACGGCCGATTCGGGAGATGGCGGATGTAGCACTGAAGGCGCTTTCGCCGGTGTTCAACCAGATGTATGCGGCGTTCGGGAGGCCATCGATCGCGCCGGAGAAGCTGCTGCGGGCATTGCTGCTGCAGGTGCTGTATACGGTACGAAGCGAGCGAATGCTGATGGAGCAATTGCAATACAACCTGTTGTTCCGGTGGTTCGTGGGAATGAACATGGATGAGCCGGTATCGGTGCCGACGGTGTTCAGCAAGAATCGGGACCGGCTGATGGAAGGCGATATCGCGGAAAGGTTCTTCGCGCTGATTCTGGATCAGGCCGGGGCAGCCGGATTGCTTTCCGATGAGCACTTCAGCGTGGATGGCACGTTGATCGAGGCATGGGCCGGCCAGAAGAGTTTTCAGCGGAAGGACAAGCCGGAAACGGCGCCCCGGGACGATCCCGGCAATCCGACAGTGAATTTCCACGGGGAGATACGGCGTAACGACACGCATGAATCGAAGACGGACTCGGAGGCACGGCTGGCGCGCAAGAGCAGCGGCCATGAATCGAAACTGGCGTACTGCGGCAATGCGATGATTGAGAACCGCAATGGGCTGGTGTGGATACGGAACTGGTGCAGTGCAGCGGCACGGCGGAGCGGGAGGCGGCCCTGCTGATGGCGGGATGCATTCCGGGGAGGGGGAGTGCGACGGTAGCGGGAGATAAAGGATACGACACCAGAGACTTTGTAGCGGGGTTGCGCGAGATGAATGTAACGCCGCATGTGGCGCAGAACGAAAAGCGGCCTGGGGGGAGTGCCATCGACGGCCGGACCACACGTCATTCCGGATACCAGTCCAGCCAGAAGAAACGAAAACGGATCGAAGAAGTCTTTGGCTGGCTGAAGACGGTGGGGATGCTGCGCAAGACCAGACACCGCGGACTGCAGAAAGTGCGCTGGGTATTCACCTTCGCAGCCACCGCTTATAACCTCGTGCGTATGCGGAATCTGACCAGGCCGCCAGTTCAGGCCGCCTAAGTCCGGGGAGAAGTGTGCCTGAACGCCACAAAACACGGCGCTCAGGCCACACAGCTCCCATCATGGCAACTCATAAAAACAGCAATCCGGCCCGAAGGACCCACAGAGCAAGAGCGGACTGCTACGCGACTTACTTTTTCATCACCCTGTTAGAACGTAAACCGGACAACAGCCTGACCGTTACGCGGCTGAGCTCCACCGCCACCGATGGTGGCGATGCTGCCGAAGCCCGTATTGTTGATGACCTGGTTAGCATATGTGGTCGTCGCTATCGCAACATTGGGATTCGCCAGCGACGGCGCCCCCAGAAACAGGCGGTTGAATATGTTGAAGAACTCGCCGCGAATTTGCAGAACGTACTTTCCTTCCTTACCCACCCGGAAGTTTCGCGCAAAGCTCATCGATTCCGCCGGTTGACGCTGCCACCGGAAGTTGTTGTAGTACGGCGCGCTGGTGGTCCACTGCCCGGCCGGAGCATCCGTCCATGCCGCCGCATTCAGGACCGTGGTCGTCTGGGGGTTGAAGCAGCCGCAGTTGGGATCGCTGATCAGAAATTGAGGCTGTCCGGTCACGTTCCAGAGGTTGCCGCCGAAAGCTCCCCGTCCCAGCTGGGCGGTGAGGGAATTAAGCGACGCAGGATTTCCGAGTAGCGATCCGCTCTGATAGCGGAGAACCGCGCCGAGTTGCCAGTCGCGAGCGGCCTGCGACAGAGCCTTCATCGCAAAACCGCTGGCCGCGAACTTGGGCGTCACATAGCTGAATGTAATCGTCATTGCCAAAGGCCTTACGTACGTGTTCAGCTGCTTGTTGATCCCGAGATTGTAGATGTCGGTCTGCGTCGTATTCGCCAGGAAGTAAGTGCTGTCGGTACTCGCCCCCAAAGCCTCCCCCTTGGCCCAGGTGAAGTTACCCTGCGCCTGCAGACCGTGAGAGTACCGCTTGGTAACTTTCACCTGCATGGAATCGTACCAGGTTTTGCCCATAGGCGGTCCAAGCCAAGGCAACAGGTTACCCCACTGCGGAACCTGCCGTAAGGCCTGAGTCAGGCTCTGGGTGGCAGGGAAGCCTGCATAAATCGACGGAACAGTGGGCGTGCCGTTCACGTTGACCAGCTTGAACTGCGGGAACCGTGCCTGAACACGTGAATCAGTCATCAGGTCGAGGAGAAGCTGCCGGTCGGTCTGGCATCCGACGCCAGGCGAAGTGCAGTTGTTGGCGACATTGCTGTTCATGTCGATTCCCGCTCCCGACAGCAGACCCTGCGGCGTCAGCGAGTTGGACGCGATCTGATCGAGATACGGGGCCGGGAAGTAGGCTCCGCGGTTGCCCACGTAGCTGACTTCTACGACCAAACCCTTCATTACTTCGCGTTGCAAACCGATGCTCCAGGTGAACACGCGTCCCGGGCGATTGTGCGGATCGAAGAAGATAAACGGTGAAGCTGGAGATCTGATGCCGTTGTTCGAGAATGGATATTTGTTCTGATCCAGGTTGGGCCAGACTACCGGCGCGTTGCCGAATGGGTTGCCGACAGCGTAGGGATTGCCGCCCTGGAGGCCGTTCTGTGCCGGGTTCGCAGTGTTCTGCATCGGGCTGATTCCGTAGCCGTTGGGGTTAATGACGTAGAAGTCGGCCGCGCTGTACAAAACGCCGTTAGGCGCTTCGGCCACATCGTACTGAATGCCGGCGCCGCCGCGAAGCACGGTCTTCGAATCGATCTGGTAGGCCATTCCCAGACGCGGGCCGAACGCCCAGGGATAATTATGCGAGAAGTCGCACTTGCAGGTGGCTCCGTAGACGAGGGCGCCGGGCCGGCCGAGGAGCGTGTCCTGAGTGCTGAACGAGGCGTCCTGCATGCGCCCGTACTGCTCCTTCATGTAGGTCTGGTAGTCGTAACGCAGGCCGAGATCCAACGTCAGTTTGCGGGTCACCTTCCAGCTATCCTGCACGAACAGACCCAGGGAATGATAGCCCAGCCTTGGCGTCGGTGGGTGCGTTGAGGTTCAAGGTGTCCGGGAGACCGGTAAGGAAGCTGGCGTAGCCAAAACCGGTCGGGTCCGGAGCGCTCAGGCCCGACGCTGTGTGTGTCCAGGGATCGCCTGTCTCGGCAGTGGAGAAGGCGAAGTTGCCATTGGCGCGCCATTGGCTCGGAGTCGGGTAACCTTCCTGCGTGTAATCAGCCGCCCACCTTATAGGTGTGGTTGCCGCGAATCCAGGTCAGGCTGGTGTTGGCCGTGGGCTTCTCTTCGAACGCAGTCGCGCTGAAGGTAGCGCCGATCGCGCCGAAGCCAGGGCCGTAGCCGCCCTGCTCGGCCAGAGATGCCAGCGATATCCGGCATAATCTGGTTCGCCAGGTAGCCCTTCAGCCCGATCGTGCTTGATCGAAAGGCGGGGGAACGTGCGGCTCCGAGGTCTGGAAATAACCGATACCCAAATGGAACAGCAGAGTCGGTGTGATGGTCTGGTCGAAGTTCGCCCGAACGGTGTGGTTCCATTGATTCGTGTCGGTACCGCCGAGAGTACAGAGGGAGGATGCCACCGTTGACATTGGGTTGCAGTGTATTCAGCTGTGAATAGTATCCCGAGATCTTCATCGTGGAGCTCAGGGATTGGTCCAGCTTGAAGGAAACGTTAGTGGTGTGCTCGAAGCTGGCGTAGCTCGGGATGGTGTAGTTGTTGATGTCGCCGAGGCCGTTGTTGGGAAGCGGCAATAACTTCTGAATCGCGAGCGCGACCGGATCCTGCATACTCAGCGGAATCATATTATTGCTATAGGGGTCACGAACGGTCTGGCCGTTGATCTGGTGGGTCGAGTAGGGATTGAAAATCTGACCCTGCACGATGGGCGTTCCGGCCGCGTCGACTGCCTGTGCTCCGTTCTGAGTTACTTTGTTAAAGGGGGAGCAGGCGCCGGTGACTCCATTTACCGATGAACAAAGGGCCGTCGTGAAATCGCCGTTGCGATACGCCAGCGTCGGAACAGTAGTCTGCGAACTTGAGTTCACGTTACCCTGACGGAATTGCTCGAAGTTAACAAAGAAGAATGTCTTGTTTCTGCCGTCGTAGAGTTTGGGAATCCGAACCGGACCGCCAAACGTGAAACCGTAGTCGTTGCGGCGCACACGGTTGCGGATGTGCTGCCTGTCAGCTGTCCCGACGCAGTATTGCCCATCCTGCCACGCATCGGTCGGTGAAGGGCGTACCGGCGTTCAGGGCTTCGTTCACAAAGAAGTCGTAGCCGCTGCCGTGGAACTGGTTGGTGCCGGACTTCATCGTGTAGTTGAAGTAACCGCCGGCCGCCTGCCCGTATTCAGCCGCGAAGTTGCTGGTCTGAATCGCGACTTCCTGAATGGCTTCGACGCTGCCCTGGCTGTTCTGCTGGGCGATTTTCCAGATGTTGCTGGTGGAGTCCTGGCCTTCGATGCGGATGTTTTCGCTGTTGGCGGGAAGGCCGTTCACGACGATCGCGAGACCGTTCACGTACGCGGTGCCGGGGAGGAGAACGATCTCCTGCAGGGGATCGCGAATGTTGCCGAAGGGGCCGCCGCCGCCGTTCGTTGTCAGAACGGGTAACTGGCTGACCTCGTCGGCTGTGATGGTGTGGCTGATCTCGCCGCTTTCCGTTTTGAGCAGCGGCGCCTCATCCGTGATGGTGATGGTGTCGGTGGTCGCACCCAGCTCGAGGCGCACGTCAACGCGCGTATCGGTGGCGCCCACGACTTCCACATTCGGGCGGACGTACTTCTTGAAGCCCGCCGCGGTCACGCTCAGTTCGTATTTGCCGACTGGTACCGGGATGACATAGTTACCGGTGCTCGACGCACCGCCGTGAAACAGCTCACCCGTATCCTGGTTCTTCGACATCGAGGACGGCATTCGGGACGACGCCGCCCTGAGGATCCGTGATGGTTCCGGTGATTGAACCCCGGTTGCCCTGGCCGAAAGCGGCCAGAGCAAACAGGAGCAGAGATGCGATAACGCTGACTGCGCGTAACCCGAAGCTTGCGCGCAGGACTTCTCTTTTTGTCATTTAAATACCCCTTTTAGCAGCAGTTGCCCGGAGGATCGGGTGGCCCCGACCTGGAATCAACTGCCCTACACCCTTTTGGAGTCCGCCTGTCCCCGTTAGTCAGGCGAACCCTTTGCATTTACGAACTGTGACAAACGTTATCGCAAAAACGGGTTCACGACAATCCGGCAATTTTGATATATCAAATCAAATCAGGATGATACCCAGCGGGATACCGCCGCTGTTACAATGAGTGTTTCGCGCCTGTGAATAAAGGCCGAAACCAATTTCCTCCGTGCCTTCAAACCCTTCCGAAAGAACGTCCAATCCGATCGAAATATTTACGATTCGGCGTCGTTCTGGTGGCTGATAGCAGGTGTTTCGGCCATCGGCATGTGGTGGCACATGAGGCACACGGCCGACGCATCCAATGGCGGAAGCGATTCAGGCTCCGTACAGGCGGCCGGCCACTATGCCGATCCCAAAGTGTGCGCGGAGTGCCACGCGGGCATCGCGGCCACGTTCATTAAGACAGGAATGGGCCGATCGTTCCGCAGTATAAGGGATGGGAGCGAAGAAGGCGCTCGGCGCCGCGGTTTCCGGAAAGCCATTCCATCACGCTGCCTCGGATAGTTTCTTTGCGATGGTCCATGCGTGATGGCGCGTGGTATCAGCGCCGCTGGCAAACGGGGTTTGACGGCAAAGAAACCAACGTGGACGAGAAACGCGTGGACTACGTGCTCGGTTCGGGCAACCACGCAAAGACTTACCTGCACCTGACCGAGAAGAACACGCTGCAGGAATTGCCGCTCGGCTGGTATGCCGAAAAGGGCGGCTACTGGGCGATGAATCCGGGCTACGATCGCCCGGACTACGCGGGGTCCGTGCGCCCCATTTATTACGAGTGCATGTTCTGCCACAACGGATATCCAAAGATTCCGCAGGGCAAGGAGAAGGACGTATCCCAGGCGACCTACGTGAAGCCCTTGCCGGAGGGCATCGATTGCCAGCGCTGCCACGGGCCGGGACAGAATCACGTCGACAAAGCATCAGCGGGAGCCACGGCGGAGGTTGTGCGCGCCGCGATCGTGAACCCGGCCCGCCTGAGTGCGGAACGCCAGATGGAGACTTGCCTCCAGTGCCATCTGGAGACGTCAAATGAAAAGCTGCCGCACGCGGTGATGCGCTTCGACCGGGCTCCGTTCTCCTACGTGCCGGGCCAGCCGCTGGCCGATTACCAAGTGGCCTTTGATCGCGCGCCGGGCGCCAACAAAGGCTTCGAGGTGGCTCAGCAGGGATACCGGTTCCGCGAATCGCAATGCTTCCAGCAGAGCGCCGGAAAGCTTACGCTGCATCAGTTGCCATAATCCTCACGACATTCCCCGCGGTGAGCCGGCGACTGCACACTACAACAGCGTTTGCCTCGGCTGCCACGCGTCCGGCGCATCGCATCCGATGGCCAGCGCTGGCATCGCACAACGCGAATGCGAACTGCGTGAGCTGCCATATGCCGAAGCGGCGAACGGACGACGGGGTCCACATCGTGATGACCGATCATCTGATCGCGCGCCGCCCGCCCGCGGGAAATCTGCTGGCCGAGAAACCCGAACGCGCCGAAACGCCGGCCGACTCATACAAAGGAGAGGTGGTTCCTTACTACCCGGCGAAGGTCTCCAGCGACGCCGGACGACGAACTGCTGGTCGCGGTGGCGCAGGTTCGCGAACAGAGCAATCTGAAAGACGGTCTGCCGCTGCTCGCTTCGCGAATCGAAAAGTATCATCCGGAGAAGCCTGGCTACTATGCGGAACTGGCGCAGGGTTATCTCGCTTCGGGCGATTCCGCATCCGCGGTGAAGTATTTCGAGGAGGCTGCGAAGCGCGATCCCGATTCGGCGCAGCGGCTGATCCAGTGGGGAGACGCGTTGATGGAAGCCGGCCAGTGCCCGCTGGCGGAAGCGAAGCTGCGCCGCGCCACCGAGCTGACGCCGGACGACCCGCGCGCGTGGGGTAGGCTCGGGTGGGCGCTATGGCAGCAGAACAAGGCCGGAGATGCGCGGGCGGCGTTGGAGAAAGCGATCAGCCTCGGCCCTGAAGTGCCGGAACTGTACAACAACCTGGGCCTGGTACTGTGGGGAACCGGCGACCGGGCCGGGGCCGAGAAAGAATTCCGGGCCGCGCTCCGCATACAGCCGGGCGTTGCCGAATGGCGATTGAATCTCGGGCGCGCGCTGGCATCGCAGGGCGAACTCGCGGAGGGGCGCTTCCAGATGGAAGAGAGCGTGCGCCTGAAGCCGGATTATGCCGAAGCGCGTGTGGATTATGCGCGCGTGCTTGCCCAGATGAACCGGCTCCCCGAGGCGGAGAAGCAGGCGAAGCTGGCCGTCGATGCCGATCCGCGTTCCACCGCCGCCCATGAGCTCTGGGGTTCGCTTCTGGCCAGTAAGGGCGACCTTTTCGGTTCGAGGCGTGAGTTGTCCGAAGCCGTGCGGCTTCAGCCTCAGAACTGGCGCGCGCAAATGGAACTGGGGACGCTTCTCGCCCGCCAGGGGGACCGTGCCGGTGCCTTGCTGCATCTGACCGTCGCCGCGCAGGGGCCCGATCCGGACGCCAGTGCCGCCGCGCAACAGACCTTGCGCGAACTCGGCGGACGGTAAGTTCCGCCGGAACGATACCAAAGGTAGATAATGTCATTCGTGCGCTTCTCGTTTATCATTCCTCTGCTGGTGCTGTCTGCCCGTTTCCGGCTATTCGCAAAAGACGCCGGCGGGCGACTGGCCGATGTTCAACAGGGATCTCGCCGGCACGCGCTATTCGCCGCTGACACAGATCAACACGACCAACGTCGGCAAGCTCACGCGGGCCTGGCACTACGGGTTCGAGCGCGAAGGCAAATCCATCAAAGGCGACAGCCCGAGCGAACTCTACCAGGAGATCACGCCGATCGTCGTCAATGGCGTGATGTATCTTCCCGCGGGCGATCGTGTCGTGGCGCTCGAGCCGGAAACCGGCAAAGAGATCTGGAGCTACGAAGTCCAGGGCGGCCTCGCGTCTTTCCGCGGCGTGGCGTACTGGCCCGGCGATAAAGACAGTCCGCCGCGCATCATTTTCACCACCTCGCGTAAGATGATGGCGCTCAATGCGCGCACCGGCAAGGTCGATCCCGGCTTCGGCAGGGAAGGCGAGGTCGCGCTCACTGTGCCCTATGACGGCGCGCCGACGATCTACAAGAACGTGCTGCTCGTCGGCACGAACTTCTATGGCCCTGGCGAGCGCCACATCGGCCCGCAGCTGGATCAGGCAACCGGACAGATCCCCGAAGCGCATGGCTACGACGTGCGCACAGGCAAAGAGATCTGGACCTTCCATACTTTTCCGCAGCCGGGCGAAGTCGGCAATGATACATGGGCCGGAGACAGCTGGAAAAACCGTACCGGCAACAACGTCTGGGCGTTTGCGCTCACGGTGGATGAAGAGCACGGCATCGTGTACGAGCCGGTGAGCGGACCCGGCGCGAACTTCTACGGCGGCGACCGACCCGGCGCCAATCTGTTCGGCAATACGTTGGTCGCGCTCGACATCATGACCGGGAAAGTTGAAATGGTATTTCCAGACCGTACGGCATGAGCTCTGGGATTACAACCTTCCGCCCGCGCCCGGCTTGATCGATATCACGCGCAACGGCAAGAAGGTGCAGGCGCTGGCGCAGGTGGGTAAATCCGGCTACATGTACATCCTTGACCGCGTGACCGGCAAACCCGTGTATGACGTAAAGGAAACTCCGGTCGATAAGAGCAATGTTCCGGGCGAAGTCAGTTTTCCGACGCAGCCGATTCCGGTGAAACCGCCTGCGCTCGGGCGAAGTTCCTTCACGAAAGACGATATCGTGACGGCGGCGGATACTACGCCCGAACATGCCGCGGCGTGCCAGGCTCTCTATGAAAAGTTCGGTGGACTCTACAACAACGGGCCGTTCACTACGCTACCCTACCACGCGAAAGACGTCGAAAACACAGCCCGCGATCATCTTCCCCGGCTTGACCGGCGGAGTGAACTGGGGCGGCACCGCGACCGATCCAAAGCTCGGCTACATCTTCGTGAACAGCCACGATAATCCGATTGTCGGCTGGATGGAAGACGACCCCAAATACGTGCCGGGCAACAAAGAACAGCTTCCTCCGTACCGGCGCACCGGCCCCCCCGGGCCTCGGCGCATTCAGCGCGACGGTTCGCGATGCGAACGGGAAGACGATCGGCAACTGGCCCTGCTACAGACCACCATGGGGGCGATTGATGGCCGTCAACGCCAACACAGGCGATTTCGCGTGGTCCGTGCCGCTGGGCGTAACAGACACGCTGCCTGAGGGCAAGCGCAATACCGGGACGCAGAGCCTCTCCGGACCCATGGCAACCGCAGGTGGACTGGTGTTCATCGGCGCGACGAGCGATAGCCGCTTCCGTGCCTTCGACTCGAAGACCGGCAAGGAACTCTGGGTCGATAAGCTCGACTACCAGGCGACAGCCGTCCCGATGACATATCAGGGCAAGAACGGCAAGCAGTATGTGGCAATTGTGGCCGCGGTCGGCGGTGCGCGGGACGCAACCGCGGGCAAAGGCCTGTTCGTTTACGCGTTGCCTTAGGATGCTGGCGCAGACTTCAGCATAAACGGCCTGAGGCCGTCACCAGGGTCGGAAACCCGGGGCATATCGGACGATAATTACGAGCAGCGCGACTCGGCAGTTAAGGCCGATACATACTTGGCGCTTTTATGCCCGTACTTCAGCATGGCTCCGGTTACCAGGCGATCACCTGTTTGGCGGCGGGCTGTCGGTGTAATGTCGGCAGCTCGACCCCGTTGGAGAGTCTCACAAACCATTCGCAACCGGGCCGAGCCGCGTCATTTCACAACGAAGGAAGAATGGCATGGCCAGAGCGCAGAAGTCAAGATCGAAGTCGCGGGCGAAGCAGAACCACCGAGCGAAGCTGAAGCCGCAGGATTGCACGCTGGGGTTACAGGTAGTGCACCCCAAAGCCGCGGGTATCGATGTAGGCAATGAGGAACACTGGGTGGCGGTGCCACCGGATCTGGATCCGGCGCCAGTCCAGAGCTTTGGATGTTTCACCCAGGACTTACAGGAGATGGCGAACTGGCTGGAGCGGTGCGGCATCGAGACGGTCGCCATGCAGTCGACGGGAGTGTACTGGGTTGCGCTGTACGACATTCTGTCGGAACGAGGAATCCGGGTGTTTCTCGTGAATGCGGCGGATACGAAGAATCTACCGGGACGCAAGACGGATATTCAGGAATGTCAGTGGTTGTTGAAGCTGCACGCCTACGGGCTGCTGAGAAATTCATTTCGTCCGGAGGAAGAAATTCTGGTGATGCGAACGTATTGGCGGCAGCGACAGCAGCACATCGGAGATGCATCGAGATGCATTCAGCACATGCAGAAGGCGCTGACACAGATGAACGTGCAACTGGCAAACGCCATCAGCGATATTAGCGGAACCACTGGCCAGGCGATACTGAGCGCAATCCTGGCGGGGGAAAGAGATGCGTGGAAACTGGCCCAACTGAGAGACCCGCGCATCAAAGCCAGTACCGAAACGGTGGCGAAGAGCCTGGAAGGAAACTGGCGGCCGGAACTGCTGTTCGTGCTCCAGCAGGAACTGGAAAGCTACCGGACCCTGCAGACGAAGATCGCCGAATGTGACCGGCGATTACAGTTGCACTATGAAACCATGCAGACCAGGGCAGACCCGGCCCAGCTTCCGCCGGTGACGCGCAACAAGCGTGCACATGGCCACGTGCCGGCCGGATTCGACCTGCGCGAGGAGATGTACCGGGCAACAGGAGTGGATCTGACCGCTATCGACGGAATGAATGTCTTAACCGTCCAGACCCTGATCGCGGAAGTGGGTACCGATATGAGCCGGTTCGCCACCGAGGCGCATTTTGTATCGTACCTGGATCTCAGCCCGAAGAACAAGATTAGTGGCGGCAAGGTGGTGGGACGGGAGAAGCGCAGGACGAAAAACCGCGCAGGACTGGTGCTGCGACTGGCTGCCGGTACTCTGCTCAACAGCGACAGTTACCTGGGTGCACAGTATCGGCGTTTGCGCAGCAAACTGGGATCCCCCAAAGCCCGGAAAGCCATGGCCAACAAGCTGGCCCGAATCGCCTACCGCATGTTGAAATACCGCGAGAATTATATCGATAAGGGAAAGCAGTTCTATGAGCAAAAATATCGTCAGCTACAGATCCATACCCTCACCCGGAAGGCTGCCGAGTTCGGTTTCCAACTCACACAATCCGCCTAACTTCGTGGTGGGTTTCTGGAGAGTCTGTGCTCCGGTTTTGTCCCGATGGCAAATCTTCCTGACAGGATGAAGTTGGTGCTGTTGGCCCTGGCAGGCTGCTGAAAAGAGCTTCTTGCCGCTCCTTTACAGTCGCGGCTCTGAAAGGCGAGCGCTGATTCCGACCGGGTTATTGAGCCGCGCGCGTCAACAAGCGGTAACCTGCCAGTCCTGAAACGGTTATGGCAAATCAGGGCGCCACGCAATGGAAGTTGGCTGCCTCGTCGATACTGCCCTGCCCCGAGTACCTCGCGACCTGCGGATACGGGCAGAGCGGGCGGCTTCGCACTACCTTGTTGTTCACCATCCGGCTCGCCACGATCGACTCCGGAGCCGTGCCCTTCTCCACCCAGTCGACCACCGCGCTCACCGGATCGTGGCTGTCCGGCCCGTTGCCGCCGGCGCAGTGCGCCATGCCGGGAACCATGAAGAGGCGGAAGAACTCCTTGGTCTCGGCGCCGTTGTACGCCAGCGCGCGCTCGTAGTAATTCACCGACGCCATCGGCTGCAGGATCGTGTCCGCCCACCCATGCGTCATGAGCAGCTTGCCGCCGCGCCGGTGGAACTTCGAGAGGTCGGGATTCTTTGCGTCGGCCTCCTTGCTCCAGTCGTCGAGCAGGTGAATATCGCGGTCGTAGTCGAACGTCTTATAGTCGTAGTCCGGCTTCGGCGGTTTGGGCACCAGATACTTCATGATGCCTTCCGCGAGGTTGAAATCCGCGGGCTTCGCGCCCGGTTGCGCGGCGATAATCACGTTCATCCAGCCGCTTCCCGACCCGCCGCCGAACAGGCCCGAGACCACCGCTTCGCTGCCCGGCATGAAGCCGGGGAACAACGGCTTGCCGTTGCTGATCGGGCCGCTGTAGACCTTCGCGATCGCCGCGGCCTGAGCCGGCGTAAGACAATTCGCGCCATCCGCGCCCGCGCTGCAGGCGGGCACGTCGTGCGCCACATCGAACGCGCACTTGCGCGGATCGTCGATCAGGCCGTCTTTGAGCCCGTCGATCGCATCGCACTTCGCCATCACCCGGTCGGCCACCAGCGCCATCTTGGCCGCAGTGACCGGCGCTTCGGTGAGCGCCTTCTGATTCCACATCGCGCCGATCGTGAAGCCCGTCTGATCGGACCACGGCGCGTTGGCCACAATGCCGTCGAAGTCCTCGGGAAACGCTGCGCCTCGAGTCAAGCCCTGGCGCCCGCCGTTGGAGCAGGAGTTCCAATACGCCTTGGAAACGGGCTTGCCGTAGTAATCCTTCGTGACGTCCTTCGTGGTGGCGGCCGTCAGGTGCACAGCGCGCCAGGCGTAGTCGATCGCCTTCTCCGGATTGCTCATGCACAAAGGTTCCGCTGGCTTCCTTGCGCGCGTCGTGGCCCGTGTTGGTCTGCGCGAACGCGAACCCGACGTTCAGCGCTGCATTGCGCTGCGCGACGCGGCCGGGGTCGTCCATCGCTTCGCCCGCGAGGCCGCCGTTGCCGATCATGTAGAACCGTCCGTTCCACTTCGCCGGAAGGCTCACTTCGAACGCGATCTCGGGCGAGAGCAGACCCGTGACGCGGCAGTGTGCCGGCGCAGCGCCTGCCGCCGGCATCATCGCGGCACTGATCTGCACGATGTCCTTCGACTTGAACTTGCCCAGCGCCTCGCAGGCTTTGCGGGGCGCGAGATCTGCCTTCGAGTAATCGACGAGCGCGGTCTTGAGATCCGCGAAGGCCTGCGCGCGCGCCGGAGTCGCCGTCGCGCACATCACAACGCCCGCACCCAGCACGGCGCCGGCGATCTTAATTGTTCTTGCAAGGTTCATATCGTGCTACCGGCGCTTCGCCGAACTGGCAGCGGGCTGCTGACGCAAAGATCGAGAGATCCACCGCATCCGCCATCGCCTTGTAACCGGCGTCGTTCGGATGCAGTTTATCGGTGTTGTTGTAGCCGTCCTTGAACTGGCGCGGATTGGCCGGATCCTGAATCACCTTGTCGAAGTCGACCACGTTGTCGAAAGCTCCACCGGTCCTGATGTACGCATTCAACGCCTGGCGCATCGCTTCGACGCCGTCCGTCGCATTTCCGAACGGCGTCAGCGTGCAGCCGATCACCTTGATGCCGTGCGCATGCGCGCGATCGATCATCTGTTTCATCGCGCCGATCAGATCGTCGGCAGTAAGAGGCGGAGTTCCCGCCGGAGCCCGCGCAGCAAGGTTCATGTCGTTGATCCCTTCGAGGATCATCAGCCACTTCACGCCGGGATGACTGAGGACATCGCGATCGAAGCGCGCCAGAGCGCTGACGCCCGCTCCGTCGCCCAGAATGCGATTGCCCGAGATGCCTTCGTTGACAACGGCCACATTGGCCGTCGCGGGATTGGCCTGCAGGCGCTGCGCGAGCACGCTGGGCCAGCTGCGATCGGTGTTGGGGCTGGACGTTGCGCCATCGGTGATCGAATCGCCGAACGCCACGATCGTGCCCGGCATCGGCGGGCGCAGCCACATCCAGCGCGGAAACCCAATACCAGGCTCTGCGAGGTCGCGGCGTCCGTGAACTCAGGCGCGGCGGTGAAATCGCCTTCCTTCGAAATCCAGGTCGTGCGAAGGGCCATCGAGTGGGCGCTGGCCGGACCGGTGTCGCCCGGCGCGTACACGCTCACCGCAACCTCGCCCAGCGGCGCGACGGTAAGGGCCACGGGATCACTTAGCATCTCGGCGCCCGGGGGAATGGTGACCGAGCCTTTTCCATTGAAGGCAAGCGCGTGGTCCGAACCGGCAACGATCGCGGAATCCTTGCCGCGGAGCGCGACATGCGCGGCGCCGATAACCAGCGGCGTCGTGCCGAAAGCGTTGGACAGGTGAACACGCACGCGGCTGCCGCCGATGCTTGCCCGCACTACCATTCTTGCCGTCTGATTGTTAAAGCTGCCCGTGAAACGGTTCGCTGGCGGCCGACGGTGCAGGAGCGCAGCCGGCGCGGCGGCATTCGCTGGTGGAGCAGCCGCCGGACCGCGGCCACCACCGCCGGGCCCTCGCGGTTGCTGCTGGGCGGAAGCCCAGGTCGCCACCCAATGATCCTGCGCGGGAGCGATCGGAGCAAGGCTGAGCACCAATCCCGCGGCGCCGATCAGATACAGGAACCTGCGAGTGCGTCGTTGTGGTTTCATCGGGACCTTCCAGGCTTGCGTTGGAAGACAAGCTTACGTCTGATAATTCGATTTGCCGCTCACGAATATACCCCACGCCTGACGACCCTCGCAAGGCAACCAGTGCTCGGCGAGCGCACACGTGAAGCACCAGAAATGATAATTCCCATCATCCAGATTGATGCGTGAGCTATTTAACACATTGCGCCGCATTACCGTTTTCAGACCTGAAAAAAGCAGTGCGAGCTCAGAATGAATGGGAAATTCCGCCCGAATTTGCGGCCAGACAAGAGCGCAATTGCATGCAATTTCGCCCCAGTTTTCGTTGACACAAAGCGGGTCCTGCTAATAGACTCATGCCCACGTCGTACGAAAATTGCGTGCACCCGGCTCCGATCGAGGCGTGCATGCTCCAAAGGGGTTAGGGTTCATGAATAATAGACGGATTTTCAGGCTTCCCGCTGTCGCTGCTTTGAGTATGTGCATGCTGACGTGCTTCAGCGCGCCGAGACTCTTCGGACAGGCGGCCACGGCAACGATCACAGGCACTGTCACCGACAGCAGCGGCGCCGCAATTCCAGGCGCCGACGTCACTGCAAAGAACACGGCGACCGGCGTTGCACGCAAGACTCTCAGCGACGGGCAGGGACGCTATAGCCTTCTCGATCTCGCGATCGGCGACTACGATGTCCAAGCCACCAAAATGGGTTTTCAAACGGCAGTACGGCGCGGCGTAAACCTCACGTGGGAAGCGCAGCCGGTTGCGGACTTCCAGCTGCCCGTCGGCCAGTCGGAGCAGACGGTCAGCGTGCAGGCGGCGGTATCGCAGGTGGAAACGGAGAGCGCCGCCGTATCTTCACTCGTGAATCAGAGCCAGATGCGTGAATTGCCTTTGAATGGCCGGAACTTCGAGCAGTTGATTCTGCTTGCGCCGGGCGCGATTTCCTATCCCGCGGGCGGCAGCAGCGCGCTGGTCGGCCGCGCAGCCACGTTTTCGGTATCCGGCGCGCGCCCTGAAGGGCCGCGATCCTGCTCGATGGCGAAAATCTGCAGGACTGGTGGCAGCGTGGATCGGGCTCGAACGTTTCGGGCACGTCCCTCGGTATTGAAGCGATTGCCGAGTTTCAGACTCTGACCAACACCTATGGCGCGGAGTATCGGAGGCAACGGCGCGGTGATCAACTCGGTGACCCGATCCGGCACCAACAGCTTCCACGGTTCGGCGTACGACTTTCTGCGCAACAGCGCTTTGGATGCCCGGAACTTCTTCGACGGAGCCGCGCCTCCGCCGTTCCGGAAAAATCAGTACGGCGGCTCGCTGGGCGGCCCGGTCAAAAAGGACAAGCTGTTCTTCTTCGTGAACTACGAGGGGATCCGGCAGCTTCTGGGCGGAACTTCGAAAGTCACGGTTCCGGACAGCAACGCCCGCAACGGGTTTCTTCCCTGCAACGTGGCGGGCACCGACCTACACGTGCGATCCCTCGACCAATCTTGCGAACGTCGGGGTGAACCCCAAGGTCGCTCCACTGCTGGCACTCTACCCGGCGGCGACGGTCAATATCGGAAACGGTCTGGGGAATGCGTTTACGGTCGCGAACCAGATCACTTCACGAAGATTACCTCGTTGCCCGCGGAGATTACACGCTCTCGAGTCGGGATTCCGTGTTCTTCCGGTACGTTTCCGATGTTGCACAGGTGACGTCCCCTACCGCGATCCCGCTCTGGCCGGTGAACGATCATAACCACAATCAGTTTTCAACCATCCAGGAGCGCCACGTCTTTTCCCCGACGCTGCTGAACCAGTTCAGCTTTTCGTTCTCGAGGCCGCTCGAGACCGAGACCGAACCGAACAACGTGGCCGACGGCGTTCTGCAGGCTTTTCCCGGACGTCAGGATGTGACCGTCTCGG
>CAWEKQ010000007.1:0-23978 GCA_963809655.1 Terriglobia bacterium
CAGCATCACGCCGCGGTCGCAACCCGCGGCCAATGAAACCCAACCCGTTCTCAAAAGCGATTCCTCGCTCGTTGTGATCCCGACTCATGTGACGACCGACGCCGGCTCATCGGTCACCAGCCTGAGCCGCGAAAACTTCCACCTTACCGAAGACAACGTCGAACAGCCCATCGTGCACTTCGACAGGGACGACGCGCCGGTCTCGATCGGCCTGCTCTTCGACAAGAGCGGAAGCATGGTCAACAAGATGGAAAAAGCGGCCGAAGCGGTGACCGCGTTCTTCAAGACCGCCAACACCCAGGACGAATTCTTTCTGGTGGAATTCAGCGACGGCGCGACACTCAGCGTTCCCTTCACGCCCGATTCCGGTCTGCTCTTCGACCGCATCTCGCACACGAAACCATCCGGCATGACTTCGCTTCTCGATGCGATCGATCTTTCGCTCGCCCAGATGAAGAAGGCCCGCCACACCCGCAAGGCAATCGTCATCATCTCCGATGGCGGAGATAACTGGAGCCGGCACAGCCGCCGCGAGGTGCGCGACAAGCTGCTCGAATCGGACGTTCAGTTATACGCGATGGGGATCTTCGATCCCGACTATCTGACAAGAAGCACGAAGCCGAAACGCGCAATGGCCCGGCTCTGCTCGACGAACTGGCAAGGCAGACCGGAGGCCGCAACTACACGGTGAGCGACGTCAACGATCTGCCCGCCATCAGCGCGAAGATCGGCAACGATCTCCGCAATGAATACCTGCTGGGTTATTACACGGCGGCCACGCGCGACGGCAAATATCACAAGGTCAACGTCAACGTGTCGTTACCCGATCAAAAGCTCCCGATCCGCCCCTCCGCACTTATTTCCGGAAAGGCTACTACGCGCAGTAGCCCTACCAGCGGAAACCGAACGAAACCGGCAGATAGTCGACGTGCGAATTGGTGAGGAATGCATGCTCCCACTTCGCCTCCATGAAAAGTTTGCCGTGTCCCAGTGCACCGATGGCCATACCGCCTCCGACGTCGAACCCTGGCTTGTTCACGGAATAGTTGGACAGGATCTCCGTCGCCGGGAACGCCACCGGGATAGAGACCGAAAAACGGATCGAAGACATTGGTGACCGCAACCGTTGGCTGCGTGAATTCCTGATAGATATGGAACAAGCCCGCCACCGCCGGTCAGGTAGAGGTCGACATGGTGATGAGGCGTCAGATGGACGACGGGATCGAGCGTGGCGGAAAATATCCGCACGTCGCCGCCGGGCACGCCGATATTAGCCAGCGTGTTGCTGTTGATTCCCATCGAACTGAAGCCCAGGTCGATCTTGGCGCCCAGCACGGATGAAAAATTAAAGCCGAAGCCGGCTCCCACGTTCCATCCGGTGTCGAGCTGGCGGCCGGTGCTTGCCCGCGGGCGTCGTAAAGCCGCCGCCAACGTCGAAAGTAAAATGCGGCGTTTCCTGCGCGCTGGCAGATAGAAAGCCGATGATGCCGATGCACGATGCGATAGCGAAACTCCTCATGATCGATTGCTCCCTGAGGCAGATGCCTCGGAGGAAAAGCGAGCAATGACCGTTCCAGTGTGAGGTTTTTCGGCTACTTAATTCAGCCTTTTAGTTCTGTGGATGAGCCGCGGGCGGTTCCGCCGGGGCTACGGTCCTCGCGGGAGCGGCCGGTTTCGCTGCCGGAATCTGCGTCTTCACCGGGCTGATCAGAATGTGCGCATTACGGCCTTCCATGCGCGCGGAGCCGTCGACCACGCCATAGGCGGTCAGGTCTTCGGCGAAGCGCATCAGAAGTTTCCGGCCGAGATCGGTGTGGGCGATTTCGCGTCCGCGGAACTGTACGACCGCTTTCACCCGATTGCCTTCCTGCAGAAACCGGATCGCATGATTTTTCTTGAAATCGTAGTCATGGTCGTCGGTGTTCGGCCGGAACTTCAGCTCCTTCACCTGGACCACGTGCTGCTTTTTCTTGGCCTCATGCGACTTCTTCTTCATCTCGTACTGATAGTGGCCGTAATCGATGGCTTTCGCGACCGGCGGCACTGCCGTGGGAGACACGACAACGAGATCGAGACCGAGTTCCTGCGCCTTGCGGAGAGCGGCCGCAGTAGGCATAATCTCGGCGGTTCCATCGGGGAACACCGCGCGGACTTCTCGGGCACGGATCGATTCGTTTACGTTTTCGCGGCGATTGGACTTACGAGGAGGGAAGTTGCGGCCTGGAATCATGCAGTTTGTAGACTATTCACCAACATAACCTGGAGTATACTCCGGAATTTCGGAAAAGTCCACTCGGGCGAACTACAAGGAAGCCGCCCAACCGCGCGGCTTCGCTGAACATTACCGCCAGATAGAGACAGAGCACGGCGACAGCAGCGAGCCAGGCAACTCTCGCTCCGGCCGGTCTTTTTCTGCCCTGCTCCGTCGTGCGGCGCGCGCGCGATCGCGGAGTGACAGCGTGCCCGTACACGACCCTCCCGTTCGATATCGCGTGGAATTGAGGGCAGGCAGGCCAAATCCCCAGCAGCCGGTCATCATCTTCAGTCATGGACTCACCTCGTTGCGGATAGACTCTGCCAGGACTCCCGATATCAGCTTCCGCGCCCGGCTCAGGCGCTGCCGAAGCGATTCCGGGCTGATGCCGCACACTTTCGCGGCATCGATCGGGCGGAGTTGCTCAACCCCGACCAGCAGAAGCACCTCGCGATACGTGGGCGGGAGCGATGCGATGGCCGCCTCCAAACGTTGCTCGAATTCGCCTAAGGACGCCAGGTCGAACGGCGACTGGGGCAGTTCGCGCGGCCACAGAAGGATCAGATCGGCCGCGCAGGAGTGCTCGCGGGCTCGGGAGCGGCAGTGACTGATATACAGATTGCGCGCCACCGTGAAGAGCCACGGACCGAGGCGCGTGTCCGCATCAAGATCGTCGCCGCCCCGAACCAGCCGTAGCCATGTCTCCTCCACAAGATCCTCGGCGACGGAACGGTTTTTCGCCATTCGCGAGAGGAAGCTCAGCAGCCGATGGTTGAAGATATCGTAGATCTCGTCAAAAGCGGTCGCGTCGCCTGCGCGCAACCGGCTCACCAGCGCGACTTCGAGTTCCCGCTCCATAAAGGAGATAACGCCGCAGGCGGGAAACTGTGACATCGTCACGTTTCAAAGGTTCCGGCGTTATTCCCGAGTGTAACGGTCCGCAAAGAAATCACGGAGGTCTTTTATGCGTGGATTTGGCGGTGCAGGTTATGCGTCGCTATTGGGATTGCTCATCTGTATGGTGCCTGCCGTGGCCGGAGCGTGGTTTGCTTTGCGGCCCGGCGAGCGCCTGTTGTCGATCATGAGGCCGCTGACGCTCGGCGCGATTTTTGCCGCGCTTTGCAACTTTGTGCTGGCCATCGCAAACGGCTTCGCGGCAATCAACATGATGAACGCACTCGACCTGCATGGCGTGCGTGTCGTCGGAGCAGTCTTCATGGAGGGTCTGGCGCCGGTGGTTGCTTCGTTCGCGAGCCTCGCCGTCGCCTGGTTTTTTGTCGCAATCGGAATGCGAAAAGTCTGACGAAATCGCTACCGCAGCCAGATCGACCACACGGTATCGACCGTGGCGTGCGTGATCGATGACGCGAGCAGCCGCCGCTCCGCCAGCCACGCGCGCCCATAGAAGACGCCGGCGATCGGCCGCGAGAATCACATAACGCCAGTTGAAATATTGAGCGCGCTTATTGAAGTGTGCGAGACCGAAGATCAGCGATGTAATCGCTAGCGCGCGCCGCGTACCAACACGGCGCTCGAGCATATTCAGCATCAATCCCCGGAAGAACAACTCTTCGGGCAATGCCACGAAGAACAGTGTGAACAGCCAACCTGCGGCGAAGGCAGGCACGCTGCCCGGTGTCCGATGCAGATGCAGAAAGCCGAGCGCGAATCCGAGCGCAATCGCGATGGGAGTGAAATACAGAAACTCGCGCAGCCCGATCATCACATCGGATCGCCTCAAACGAAAGTCGAACCCGATTCCTTCGAGCGGCCGCACGACGAGGTAACCGTAGAGCCCGGCATCGACAAACAACAACTTCGGCATCCCGCTCAATCCACCGACCGGCCAGGCGCGATCGAAAAAATGAAATTCGACGGAGAAGCCCGAGGATCGCGAGCACCACCCAATCGCGCCAATCCGGCATCGCGGGATCGGCATACCGCAACAACAGCGTGATCGCGAGAACCACCGCGGCCATGCCGAGAAACATGTCCCAGCGAAACAGGCCTTGTGGCAACGGCGAAGACGAGATAAGAGACTGTCAGTAGAAGCGGCGCGGCAACGTGATCAAAATTCGCCCGCAGCCACTTGTCGAACCCGAATCCAAACGCCCAGTAGGGCGCCAGCAGCAACGCAACACTCGCAGCCGTCGGAACGCTGACCGCAACGCCGAAATGCCGCGCGACAAACCAGAAACAAACCAGCAGCGCGAGAAATCCGAGCGCCGGTCTCACGGTTTACAGCGCTGCCAGCACTTCTTCCGCGTGGCCTTCCGGCTTCACGTTGTTGAAGATCTTCACGATCTTCCCGTTCTCAATCACGAACGTGGTGCGCGCGACCCCCATCACCTTCTTGCCGTACATGTTCTTCTCTTTCATCACGCCGTACTTGTTCGCGATGTCTTTATCGACATCGGCAAGCAGAGTGAAGTTGAGATCGAACTTCTCCTTGAACTTCGCCTGCGCTTTCGCCGTGTCCGGCGAGACCCCGAGCACGGTCACGCCCTTCTTCGTGAACTTCTTCACCGAGTCGCGGAACTAGCAGGATTCGACCGTGCATCCCGGCGTATCGGCGCGCGGATAGAAATAGAGAACGATCTTCTCGTTCTTGATGCGCGGCTAAATCGAATTCCTCGCCCGTATCGGTGAGGACCTTGAACTCCGGTGCGGCGTCGCCTTCTTTCAGCATGCTTTCTCCTCGTCAGACAGTTTCGTCTTCATCATTTCATTCACCGCCGCCGGATTCGCCTGGCCGCGCGACGCCTTCATCACCTGGCCCACCAGGAACCCGATCACGGTCGTCTTCCCGCCCTTGAACTGCTCCACCTGTTTGGGATTCGCGGCGATCACTTCGTCGATGATCTTCTCGAGCGCGCCCGAATCGCTGATCTGCGTCGAGCCCTTCGCGCTCCACGATCACTCCGGCGCATCGCCCGATTCGAACATCTTCGGCAGAACTCCTTGGCCAGCTTGCCGCTGAGTTCCCCTTCGCGATCATCCCGACCAGTTCGCCCAGATGCCGCGCCGGACGGGCGATCCGGATCTCCGCGATCTCGAGCTTGCCGAGCTCGCCGATCACCCAGTTCGCCGCCATCTTCGGATCGCCCGAAACCGCCGCGACCGTCTCGTAATACTCGGCCATCGCGCGCGTCGCGGTCAGCACCTCGGCGTCGTACTCGCGCAATCCGTAAACCTCGATGAACCGCGCACGCTTCGCCGCGGGCAGTTCCGGCATGGTCGCGCGAACGTCCGCCAGCCACTTCTCGCTCACCCGCAGCGGCACCAGATCGGGCTCGGGGAAATAGCGGTAGTCGTGCGCGTCTTCCTTGCTGCGCATGCTCGCCGTCTCGCCCGTATCGGAATTGAACAGGCGCGTCTCCTGATGAATGACGCCCCCGCCCTCGACGATCGCGACCTGCCGCGCGATCTCGTATTCGATCGCCAGCTTCAGAAACCGGAAGGAATTGAGATTCTTCACCTCGGCGCGGGTGCCGAACTTCTCCGCGCCCTTCAGCCGCACCGACACGTTGGCATCGCAGCGCAGATGCCCCTTCTCCATGTCGCACGTCGAAACCTCGACGAACTGCAGCGTCTGCTTCAACTCGGTGAGGTAGGCAAACGCTTCGTCCGACGATGCGCATGTCCGGCTCGCTCACGATCTCAATCAGCGGCGTGCCGCAGCGGTTCAGATCGACGTAGGTGTAGCGGTCGGAATCCTTGAAGCCGTCGTGCATGCTCTTGCCCGCGTCGTCTTCCATGTGGACGCGCGTGACGCCGATGCGCTTGCTCGACGCCGTCAACCTCGATATCGACAAAGCCATGCTCCGCGAGCGGCTCATCGTACTTGCGAAATCTGATAGCCCTTGGGCGAGTCGGGATAGAAGTAATTCTTGCGCGCAAAACGCGAAAGCGGGCGAATGGAGCAATTCAGCGCCATGCCCGCCTTCATCGCGAGCTCAACAGCCTCGCGGTTCAACACCGGCAGCGCGCCCGGCAGACCGAGACAGACCGGGCACACGTTTGTATTCGGAGGCGCGCCGAAACCGGTCGCGACATCCGCAGAATATCTTGGTGCGCGTCGCGAGCTGGACGTGCACTTCCAGCCCGATTACGGGCTCATACTTCGCAATGAGTTCGGGAGCAGCGAGATCGATAACCAAACTACTAGATTATCCGCTGCCCCCGAATGCGGAGGTTAACGAGCTTAGCGCCAGTGGCCTTCGACCATCACCCAGCCACCATTCCGCTCGCACCCAATGGTGCGCAACCCAGTGAGCGTGCGCATGCGGCGGTTTCACCCATGCGCCGGCTGTCCAGACGTAGTGGTTGCCATCCCAGCGATGATATCCGGGCGTCCAGACATAACCGGCGCCGGGAGACTGGCCCGCGCGTTTCCACAACAGGCGCCGGCGGACCCACCCGCACGACCACGTCTGCTGCGCTCGCCGCGCCGACTGTAAGAAGGACGCCAAGTGCGGCTGATAAGAACGATTTTCTAAACATCCCAATTACCTCCCGTTATGTTTGACCAGCATGCGACTTGCCAGGTTTCAGGGGCATGTTTCAGGGGCACTGTTTCAGGGAACGATAACGGCCGAGCCATCGACCGCATCGTTCCTCACCGCCGCCAGCGCATCGTTCGCCTGATCGAGTGTGAAAACGGTCGCCTTCGGCTCAAGCCGGATCTTCGCCGCCAGATCGAGAAAATCGCGCGCGTCAGCCCGCGTCATGTTGGCCACGCTTCTGATCTGCCGCTCGCCCCAGAGCAGCCGGTCGTAATCGAACTGCGGCATGCGGTCGAGGTGAATCGCATTGATCGCGACGATACCGCCCTTCCTGAGGCTCGAAAGGGCCGCGACCACCACGTCGCCGCTCGGCGCGAACGTAATGGCGCGATCGAGTTCTACCGGCGGCCGCTCGCTCTCGCTGCCCACCCACGTCGCCCCGTAAGACGCCGCGAGCTTTTGATGCGATGCGCCGCGCGTCGAGACGTAGACCTTGCAATTCCACGCCTGCAGGACGCGAATCGCGAGCGAAGCCGATGAGCCGAAACCGAAGAGCCCCACGTTATCGCCGTGCTCGACACCCGCCACCCGCAGGCTGCGAAAGCCGATGATCCCGGCGCAGAGCAGCGGCGCGGCATGCAGATCGTCGAGTGCCGCGGGCAGCGGATACACAAAATCCGCGCGCGCCACGGCGTATTCAGCGTAACCTCCGTCAACCGTGTAGCCGGTGAACGTGGGCGAATCGCAAAGATTCTCCGCGCCCGCCGGCAATAGGGGCAAGTGCCATCCGCGCCACCCATCCACGAAACTCCCACGCGCGAACCATCGGCAAGGTCGCCCACGATCTGGTGACCGGGAATGAGTGGATTGCGTAAGGGCGGAAGCTCGCCGTCAACTATGTGGAGATCGGTGCGGCAAACTCCGCAGGCACGCACTTTGATGAGAACCTGGCCGGGCCCCGGCGTCGGCGTGGCCACTTCAGTCAATCTGCAGCGGCTGCCCGGCCATATCTGAGAATCGCCGCGCGCGTTTCGCTACTCCAGATCCTTCACCGGAATATCGAACTGCGCCGTGTTCACCACGCCCTTGCGCTGAAACTGCACCCACACGCGATACACATGCTCCCGCGGAAAGTAAACATTGAACTGCATCTCGGGCCCGCCATCCGCAATGAACGGATGTGTGTGAATCATATCGATCAGATCGTCGCTCGCCGCCAGCATGTGCCCCCACGCGCCGATGTATTTTTCGAGTCCCGTCCGCCGGTTCGATTTTGAAAAACATCATCGTCTTCGTTCCCGCGATCGGCTGCGGCGGATCGGTCGTCAGCGAAACACTCATGTTTTCCGCCTGCTTCGTGCTGTAATCGCGCGTCAAAGCCGGCGCCGGCTGGGCGGGACCAGGCACAATCACCGTCTTCTGGATCAACTGCGGCGTCGCGCCTTCGGGATAGAAATCGGCCAGCAGCCGGTAAAGGCCCGGCTTCGGAAACGCATAGTCGTAGCGGAACTTCGCATCCTCGCCGAACACCGGATGGTCGTGCACGAAGATCTGCATATCCCGGCTGACCACGAACAGGTGAAAGAGCTTCTCATGCACGATCTCGAAATGCGGGATCTGCCGCCCATTCTGCGGATCGCGCACCGTGAATTCGAGTTCCGCTCTTCTGGCCCGGTTTGATGGCGCGCGGCGTTACTTTCAGGTCGAGCGGAAATTCAATCGGCTCGGGAATGCCCGCCTTGAGCTTCATACCGCAGCGGGAGCAGACGCCCTCGGTTTTCGAGCGGATATCGGGGTCCATGGGGCACTGGTAAACCAAGTCCTGCCCCAGCAAGGCAACAGTAAAAAAGGCGGCGCAAACGATCCCGAACGATGCAACCAGCAACTTCATATTCCGTTCCCCTTACATTATGCGATGATTCAGGTAAGAGGTCTGCCATGCGTCTGCGCGCACTTGCCTTTGTCGCCGTCGTTGGTGCTGTTTCCTCCCCACTTCTCCCTCACGCCTCCGGACAGTCTGTAATCTCCACACGTGCGGGCCTCATCAACTTTTCCGAAGGGCTGGTCTTTGTGGACGGCCATCCGCTCGCCCGCAAATTCGGGGCCTTCGAGCGCCTCAAGGACGGCTCCACGCTGGTCACGGAATCCGGCCGCGCCGAAGTGCTGCTTACTCCCAATACATACCTGCGCGTCGGCGAAAACAGCAGCATTCGCATGGTGTCCGACGATCTTTCGGATCCGCGCGTGGAAATCCTGGCCGGTTCCTGCGCGCTCGATTCCGAGTCCGCATCGCCGGCAAGTTCGGTGCAGGTGACCTTTCGGGATTCCACCATTCGTTTCCTCAAACCCGGGCGCTACCACATCGACGCCGATCCGCCTCAGTTGCGCGTCTTCGCGGGCGAAGCTGAGGTGGCGAAAAAAGACGGCACACCGGTGAAGCTGGAATCGTCGCAGTTGATGCCGCTCGATGGAGCGCCTGTGGTGAAGCGGTTCACCGAAGGCGCCGATGGTCTGCTCGACATCTGGGCGGATGAGCGCCATTCGCTGATCGCGAGCAACCTGCTGAACTCGCAATCGATCACGGATCCGTTGCTCGATTCCGGATCGGGTGGCTCGGGGGATTATCTTTCGTCGCTCGGCGCTTACGGAGGTTACATTCCAATGGCAGGCCTGCCGACGGTGATGGGCAATTACTATGGCTACAACCCGTACGGCTACAACCCATATGGCTACGGTGCGTACGGTTACAATTCGTACGGATACAGCTTCCTCCAGCCTTATGGCGTGATTCTCCGGCCGACCTACTCGCGCGTGCTTACCATCTACGGCCTACGCACCGGAACGACGCCATCGCCGATCTTCGGTCCGCGTCCGACTACAGGAGTAATCGGCAGGCCAGGCGTTATCAATACCGCGCACCCCGTGGTTTTCGCGCCGCGTCCCACAGGCGGGACCGCTGTGCATGTTGGGGGCCGCGTAGGCGGCCACCGCTAGATCGCTTTGGCGAAGCGAACGGCCAACACTCGAATACGATCCCGCAATTCGGCGGGTTCGCGCACTTCGAAATCGAATTCCATCATCGCCAGGTAGAAACAAAGGCCGTCCAGCGAATTCGCGCCCATGTGCAGGACGCATCTCGTCCCGTCGATCGCTTCGACCACGCCGACGGTCGGCGGCACCACCTCGGCCGCCTGTTCCGCGGATGCGCGGAGCGTGACACTCGCACGATATCGATAAGGCGCGGTCGACAGGCTCTTCGAAACATAAGCCGCGAGATCGCGGTCGGGCGGCTGGCGCGGTGCGAATCGGGCACCCGTGGCGAGACGAGGCGAGATGCGATCCACGCGGAAGGTGCGCCAATCTTCGCGGCCCGCATCCCACGCGACGAGATACCAGCGACGCCCCGTATGCACCAGCCGGTGCGGCTCAACGTTGCGGGTGCTTGCCGTTCCGTCGTGGCTGCGATAGCTGAAACGCAGCGCATCATAATCGCGGCACGCACCGGCAATGATCGACAACACTTTCCCATCGACCGCGGGCCCGCATGCGGCATCGGCACGACCGACGAATGCAGCGCCGTCACGCGATGGCGCAGTGGCGACGGCAATACCTGCTCGAGCTTCGCCAGCGCGCGCAACGATGCCTCTTCCATGCCGGATACCGACCCGCTCGCAGCGGTTCGCAGGCCAACCGCGACGGCCACCGCTTCATCGTCGTCAAGCAGCAGCGGAGGCAGTTTCGCACCCGAGCCCAGCTGATAGCCGCCCGCCGTGCCCGATGTCGAATGGACCGGATAGCCGAGGCTGCGCAAACGGTCAACGTCGCGACGCAACGTCCGGCTGGTTATTTCGAGCCGTTCGGCGAGTTGCGCGCCAGACCAATAGCGCTGCGCCTGAAACAACGCGAGAAGCCGCAAAAGCCGGGCTGACGTCTCGATCATTCATTTCAGTGTGGCACCGCTTGAGGACCTATTTTGTCCGCAACAAACACTGTGAGCAGGACGGGAGTTTGCTACTTGAGACAGGTCAGAAATGGCGAAGGCGCCCGCATTCAAATGCCAACTGTTCTTTTTGTCGAAGACGGACTCATCTACGATGCGGGTCGGTAGCTCGTTTTTCGCATCCCCGGACATGAACCTCTGAAGCCACTTCGGGGCGAGTTTAGCTTGAACCATCCGCGCACCAACGATTGCGGCACTTATCAAAACGGCGAACACGGTAAGGCCCGTTTGTTCAACTGTCATAAGCGGATTCACTATACCAGGAAATTCGCGTCTGCCCGGTTCCCGACGGGCCGTTTTGGGCATGACGTTGCATAATACGAGTAACAGTGGAGTCGGGTTTCTTAGCCATTTGAGATTGCTAAGGGAGCGCGCAGATGAAACAAATGACATGCAAGCAGCTCGGCGGCAAATGTGATCAGAAATTGTCCGCCGGATCGTGGAACGAAATGGTCAAAATCATGACGAACCACGTCATGGAAACACACCCGGACGTCGCGAAAGAGATGGAGAAGCTGCACAACGAGGATCCGAATCAGTGGGGCAGGGAAATGAAACCCAAATGGGATGCGGCTCCTGAAATCTGATCAGCTCGCTAGAGAATTCTGGCGCTTTCAGGACTCGCTCTGTCCGCAACACCCGCTACACTGCAAAACACAATGAACAACGCCCACGGAGATTTCGAGGTCCGACTTTCTCCGCAATCAACCCCGGACACGCCCATCGGCCGAATGTCGATCGACAAGCAATTCCACGGCGATCTCGAAGCCACAAGCAAAGGCGAAATGCTGGCCTTCATGACCTCCGTCAAGGGCTCCGCCGGATACGTCGCCATGGAACAGATCACCGGCACTCTCAACGGCCGCAGCGGCACGTTCGTCCTGCAGCATACCGGCACAATGACGCGCGGCGATCAGCAGCTATCCGTCACGGTCGTGCCCGATTCCGGCATGGACGATCTCAAAGGCCTCGACCGGCAAGATGACCATGACCATCGCCAATGGCAAACACTCGTACGACTTCGACTACGAGATCGCGTCACTGTGACGGCGCATAATAGCCCAAACGCCATCGCGCCTTGACCGCCGGGAGCGTCGCAGGCTGATGCACCTTCACTTCCACGCGCCGGTATTTCCCATCGCGCTCCGCATTGGTGGGCGCATACGCCAGCACATACTGATTGCGCAATTCGATCGCGATCTTTTCCGCAATCGCCGGCAACTGGCTGAACTGCGCAGCCCCGAAAGCGCGCCCGCCGGTCTGATCCGCGATCTGCGCGAGCAGCCGCGGGCCGGACACTTCCTCTGACGACAACTGCGGAAAAATCACCGGATCAAACACGCCGAACGCGAAGATCTGCGTGTCGGCTTCCTTCACGATGTCCCTGATATCGGTCGCCGTGTAGCTGCTATGGTTGTCGCCGCCATCCGAAACCACCACGAGCGCCTTGCGCGGATTCTTCGCTTTCTTCATCTCGCGCACCCCCAGTCCCACCGCATCGAGCAGCGCGGTGAGCCCCCCGGATTGCAACTTGCTCATCCTGCCTTCAATCTCCCGCATGTTGCTGGTGAAGGGCTGCACCACTTCCGCCTGATCGTTGAACTGAATCAGGAATGCCTCATCCTGCGCATTCATCGTCTTGAGAAATTCCGTGACCGCGCGATGCGACGTCTCCATCTTGAGGCCCATGCTTCCGCTCGTATCCACGATCAGCCCCACCGAAAGCGGCGCGTCCTCGCCGGAAAAATGCGTGATCTTCTGCTCCACGCCGTCCTCGAACACCGCGAAGTCTTGCTTCTCGAGGCCCAGCACGAAACGGTTCGAAGGATCGGTCACCGTCACCGGAATCACGACGAGAGTGGTGTCGACGACAATCCTCGGTTCGGGCTGCGCCGAACTGGTCTGCATCAAACAGAGAACACCGGCCAACGCGATGAGAAGGAACTTCATGCAACGTCCGTTTCAAGAATGACGGGGCTGCCCATAGAAATCAATCCCGGATGTATCACGCGCGCATAAAATCCGCCGAACGCCCAGCGCGCCGACGCCACATCGCCCGATTTACATTGCGCATCGTAGAGCTCGGCATGAATTCCAGACCCGTAAACATTGAGGTTCGAGCAGGGCACACGCAGTTTTGTGAGTTCGATCACTGCCTCGGCGCCCACCAGGTAGCGCTGCCCCGCCCGCCACAGATGCGGATCGAAACCCGACACCGTAAGGTTTTCGCCCAACGCTCCATAGAACACCGGAAAGCCGAGAGCACCCAGCGAATCGATCAATTCCGCCGCGATCATGAGGACGGCTTTATCGGGGCCGCCGTGGTGCCATCGGTCGCGATGCCAGTCCCCCTCGACGCCCTCGTAATTCAGCATGACCGGGCCCGCAATCGCGCGTTTCGGCAGCCCGCCGTTTGAGCGATTGATCTGCGCAAGTCTGCCTATCACAGCTGTGTCTCTCAGCGTAGCGCGGTAAGCTCTCAGATTGGACAATCTGACGCACTCGCTCGTGGGCCTCTTCCTTGCGCGGGCGGGGCTCAAACGCTTCACACCACGCGGCACCGCCATCATGGTGCTCGCTGCGAACGCGCCGGATCTCGACACGGTCTGCTGGTTCGGCGGACCCATCAGTTACATTCACTGGCACCGCAATATCACGCATTCCCTGCTCGCGTGGCCGGTGATGGCGCTATTGACGGTTGCCATTGTACGGCTGGCGGGAAGGAAACGTGTTCGATGGCTGCCCGCCTTCCTGATTGCGACGGTAGGCGTCGCATCGCATCTCATCCTCGATCTCACCAACGTTTACGGCGTGCGTTTACTCCTCCCGTTCTCCGGGCACTGGTTTCATTGGGACCTGACGCCGGTCATCGATCTGACCATCTGGGCCCTCCTGCTGCTGTGCGTGGGAGCAACCTTCCTCGGGCGCCTGGTCGGCTCTGAGATCGGCGAAAGCCGGAAAGGTTCAGGTGGCGGATGGGCAATCGCGGCGCTGCTGCTGCTGACCGGTTACGATTACGGCCGCAGCGTTCTCCATGATCACGCCGTCGCGCTGATGAATTCGCGCGTCTTCCACGGGGCCGCACCGCTACGCACCGGCGCTTTTCCGGATGCGAATCCGCTGCGCTGGACCGGCATCGCCGAACTGAGCGACGCTTACGTCGAAGTGCCGATCGATCTCCGCGGGACTTTTCATCCGGAACTCGACGAAGTCTCGTTCAAGAAAGCGCCGCAGACGCCGGCCGTAATGACCGCGATGGAAACGGCTCCATTTCAACGCTTCCTTGAGTTCGTACAGTACCCCATCTGGGTGACGGAACCCTCACCGGACCTCGAACACGCCACACGCGTCAGCCTGGTTGACCTGCGCTTCGGCACTCCTTACGCGCCCGGCTTCGCGGCCACAGCGACGGTGACCAACCGGAATCAGGCGGATAGCTCCTCCCTCAGTTTCGGGCTGCCGCGAGTGCGCCCGCCAGCCAGATGACACGCACCAAAAAAGGCGGCTGGGCCGCGCCTTCCGAGATCGACCGGCTCTGCCGCTGGTGCCGCACCGAAGTCCCGAAACGCCGCCGCACATTCTGTTCCGACGCCTGCGTTCACGAATGGAAGCTGCGCACCGATCCCGGTTATCTGCGCGAGAAAGTTTTCGATCGCGATCGCGGCCTCTGCGCCGCCTGCGGAATCGACACCATCGCCTTGCGGCGCGACCTGCGCAAGCTCGATTACGCCGCCCGCCGCCAGTTCCTCAAGAACTGGGGACTCCGCGAAGGCAGCCGCAAATCGCTCTGGGACGCCGACCACATTCTGCCGGTCGCCGAAGGAGGCGGCCAATGCGATCTCTCCAACATGCGGACGCTCTGTCTCAAATGCCACGCCACCGCGACCGCAGCGCTGCGCAAGCGATTGTCTAAATGACGGGGCATGACGGTACACGCTGGGTTCAGGTGCGTGCTGGAGTCTCTACATTGCACTTTGACCGTGGGACAGGCCATCGTTTTGTGTGGCCTGTTTCCCCAAGCCCTCCGGGCCGCGAAATTTCATGAAAAACGGTCAGAATGGTGCGCGCGTTGAGCGAATAATGGGGCATCGTTGATCTCCGTTTTTGAAAAGTAGCGATAGCCACGTGACCCTGCGCAATGGCCCTGGTCCAGTGCATGGTTCAGGGCAGACGACACAACCCGATCGTCTGCCCCACGTGACTTCTGAAAATGTAGGAACTCCAGAGACGCGGCTGAAGCCGCATATACCGTCGAGCCGCTAACCCTTAAGCTCACAGCTGATCAAATGAATCTCCGCCTCGCCCACATTCTCAACCGAATGTGGAGGCAGCGATTCAATCCACGAGGCCGTCCCCAGAAACCGCGGCGTGACCCGCGTATCCAGCAACACATTGCCTTCGCCATCGCGGCGCACGAACTCCCCCGGTACGATCGTGTAGTAGACCGCCGGCCAGCGATGCGTATGCACAGGCACCAGATCACCCGCCGGAATGCGCGTATCGAGAATGCGCACGCGCTCGTTCTCAAACACCAGCTTGTGATGCTTCGGGGCTGCCACCACGGCGTCGAGAGAATCCGGCCACGGCCAGTTACTTTCCGACAAGATGCTCGACGTCCTTGTTGTTCTCAGTGCAAATAAACTCAAGAACCTCTTCCGTAGGTGCGAGGTCGGAAACCGTCTTCATCGTAAATGGCTTCGCCAGAACGCCGGGGTCATCGACCGTGGTCTCCGTCTCCAGATGCCCCAGATCGGGGCGCCGGTAGCGTTCCACGATGTGCAGCTTATCGGAATGGGGATGCGCGGCCTGATCCAGCCATACGCGTTCGTCGAAAGCCACGCGGTCCACCACCAGCGTGTCGCCTTCCCAGTGCCCAACCGAACTGCCGTACCAGGCTGGGGTCGGGTCTTTCGGATGTTTTCGCCCGTCGATATAGATCTGATGGAAACCAGGGCTGTCGTCGTCCGAAATCACGACGAGCACTGCGGAGTTCTGCACCGTCTCATAGACCGGACCCAGCCGAAGCACGGCGCCAGGCAGGCAGTGCGCCTGGGGACTGTCCTTGCGATTTGCGTCATCCCGTTGCTTCGCGATCGCGACGGCTGCCGGCAGGAACTCCTGTTTGCCGTTGTCAACCGTCGTCGGCCTCCACCAGGTTCCGGAAAGGTCCGGCTTGCCGTCCTTCATGCGCGGTGCGGGACCGGAAGGTGGCGCATGTTTGTTCGTATCCGCGGTGATTGCCGAGGTATCCTCGCCGAGCGTGCTCAGTTGCGAAGTCTCTTCGATGTGGATATCAAGCGCGACAGTCTGCGCGGCATCCACCTTCAAACCGCTCCGCGAGAAACCCTTCAAAGCTGGAATTGATACGGTGACGTTGTAAGTGCCGGCGGGCAAATTCTGCACAGCATAGCCGCCCGCAGGACCGCTGGTAGCCTTGAACAGCGTCCCCGAGGTCGCGTCCTGAGCCTGGACCGGCGCATTCGGCAATCCTCTGCCGAACGGGTCGAACACCGTGCCGGAAATTGCGCCGGCATTGGCCGAAATCGCCAACACCAGCGAAGAAATGGAAATCGTCAGGAAACGCATAAGCCCGACCTTTTACTCAAAGATCGGGCTCAGTATATCAAGGCCAGCGATCCACGCTTACTGCGTTGTCTTCTTTGACATCTTCGATTCCGTGCTCGTCGTCGTCGAGGCCGGAGCATTGGGATCTGTATTCGTGCTGCTCGTACTCGTAGTCGCCGAGTGCTCGACCGAGGTATTCGCAGCCGGCGGACTGGACGGCGATGGATTGTTCGACGGCTGCACGTTTACGACTGGTGCGGGCGCGGGACTCTGCTGGCACGCTCCAAGGGTCAATCCAAGCGCTGCCAAAGTGAGAATAGGCATAATTCCGTAAGTAGTTTTTTTCATTGTTAAGGCTCCTTCGGCTACGCGGATGATTTCCAATCCTGCAGTGCCTGTAAGGCTCTAAGCACGTTCCCCGCCATTCTCGAAGTTGCCATGTCCTGCCGAGATCCTCAAGGCATCGGCACACCGCTGAAAGCTTCTTGCCAGATCCGCCCCGCGAAAACTCGCCGCCGCGCACACCTCGCACTCGTCGTCGTAATAAACCAGGAATTGATCCATCAGGTATTGATCCATGGGGTTCGCGTCGATTGACTTTAGGCCGCCGTCGACCATGCCCTGGATTTCACATGCTATTCTGGGCGCATCACGAAGGACATGCGCTTCCGCATTGCGATACTCGCGGTCCTCTTTTGCTGCGGGTTCACCGCCCTCTTCGCTTTCCAGGCCAAATTCAAGGAATACCCGGACGAAGAGGACAACCCGGCGGCCGTGCCGCGCGACGCCTACGAAAAGACCGAGTGGACCTTCGCGCGCCTTCGTTACCCTTCCGGCCGCTACGCCGGTTACTCAGGCGAAAAGGGCAGTTGGCCCACTGACTTCCCCAAGGCCGATCGCCACCTTCTCGAAGGCGTCCGCCGGCTCACCCGCATCCACACCCGCTCCACCGAACAGGTCATCGACCTCATCAACGATCCGAACGAAATCTTCAACTGGCCCTGGGTCTACGCCGTCGAAGTCGGTCATTGGGACCTCACCGATCCGATCTGCAAAATCCTACGCGAGTATCTCCTGCGCGGCGGCTTCCTCATGGTCGATGACTTCCACGGCAGCTTCGAATGGGACGTATTCACCCAAAGCATGAACCGGATCTTTCCCGACCGCACTATCGTCGAACTGCCCGATACCGACCCGATCTTCCACACGGTGTATGATTTGGATCACCGGTTGCAGGTACCGGGACTTCAGTACCTTTACAGCGGTCGAATCTGTGAAAAGTGCGAAGGTGGAGGATCCGTCCCTCACTGGCGTGGCATTTACGACGACGACGGCAGGGTCATGGTGGCGATGTGTTTCAATCAGGACGACGGCGATGCATGGGAACACGCGGACAATCCGCAATACGAAACAAAATACACATCTCAGGCATACCGACTGGGTATCAATTACGTCATCTATGCTATGACCCATTAGAGACATGAGCCATTGAAAACCGCAGGGGTCTGACCAAAATGTTTGAGTTTCTGTTCAAATATCCACCGGCGATCTTCGAGAAGGGCAGGTTCGTGCTGCTTTCGGGATGGCCGGTCTGGCTGCTGATTCTGCTTATCCTGGCGGTCGGCGCGGGGCTTTTTTTCAACATGCGCCAGCGCCATAGCGTAATTTCGACCGCCCGCTCGACCGCCATCTGGCTGGCGCAGACCGCCCTGATCGCCGTGCTTCTCCTGATGCTCTGGCACCCCGCTATCAGCGTGGCGCGGCTGCGGCCCCAGCAGAATGTGGTCGCCGTCCTGATCGATCATTCCCGCAGCATGGGAATTGCCGACGACGGCAAAACGCGCATCCAAAGCGCCGAAGACGTTCTCGACAACCAACTACTTCCCGACCTCAACAAGAAGTTCCAGGTCCGCCTCTACGAATTCGGTCGCGACGCCGTCCGCATCGACCAGGCCCGCAATCTGGCGGCCGACGACAATGCCACCCGCATCGGCGACAGCCTTAAGCACATCGCGGCCGAGGCCGGCACCATGCCGCTGGGCGCGGTCGTACTTCTTTCCGATGGCGGCGACAACACCGGCGGCGTCGATCGCGAAACCATCTCGCAGCTGCGTCAGTTGCGCATTCCGGTCAACACCGTCGGCTTCGGGCCGGATCACTTTGCCAAAGATATCGAGATCGTGGATGTTTCCGCGCCCGCACGTGCGCTGCCCCAGTCCCGCGTAAGCGCTCGCGTAGCGATCCGCCAGCATGGCTTCACCGGCGCGCGCGCCAGGCTGATCGTACGCGAAAATGACCACCCGGTTTCCCAGCAGGAAATCACACTGAAGCCCGACGCCGACCAGAGCGAAACCATCCTCTTTAATGCCGGCGCCGCGGGAGCGCACAGTTTCCAGATCGGTATCGAGCCGCTCGCTGGCGAACAGAACACGCAGAATAACACTGTCGTCCGGCTGATCAACGTTTCGGAAAAGAAGATGCGCGTCCTCTATCTCGAGGGCGAGCCGCGCTGGGAATTCAAGTTCATCCGCCGCGCACTCGAAGACGATCCCAGCATCGAAGTCTTCACTGTCCTGCGCACCACGCAGAACAAGACCTATCGCCAGTCGACCACGGGTGTCGTCGATCCGCACGAACTGGAGAACGGCTTTCCCACGAAGCCCGAAGAGCTTTTCCGTTACGACGGCCTGATCATCGGCAGCGTGGAAGCGACATCCTTCAGCACTGACCAGCAGAACATGATTCGCGATTTCGCCGATCGCCGCGGCGGTGGCGTGATCTTCCTCGCCGGCCGCTTCGCGCTCTCCGACGGCGCTTACGCCAAAACGCCGATGGCGGAAATGATGCCGCTGCGCCTGCTGCCCGAGAAGACCTGGTCGCGCGACTTCGCCGCCGCGACGCTGACCGACGCCGGCCGCGAGAGCGTCATCACGCGCCTCGAAGAAGATCGCAACCAGAACGCCGCGCGCTGGCTGAAGATGCCGCAGATCGCCAATTACGCGGTCATGGGCACTCCCAAACCGGGCGCTGAAGTGCTGATGAACGTCGCCGAAAACGGCCATCGCCCTACGCCGCTGCTGGCCATTCAGAATTACGGCCGCGGCCGCGTCGGCCTGTTCGCCACCGCCGGCAGCTGGCGCTGGAAGATGCTGCAGGATCACACCGACCGCACGCACTCCATGTTCTGGTCGCAACTGCTGCGCTGGGCCGTGAATGAAACGCCCGGTCAGGTGCTCGCCTCCACCCCGCATCAGGTGCTGGCGGACGATACTCACGTACCGCTGCGCGTGAACGTGAGGGATAAAACGTATCAGACGGTTTCGGGAGCCACGGTCCAGACCACCATCACCCGGCCCGACGGCGGTTCGGACGTTCTCGAGCTGAAGCCCGATCCGCTCGAACCTGGCACCTACACCGGCGATTACACGGCGGATAAACCGGGCACCTACGTGGCGGAAACCGTCGCACGTCAGGATAAAACCGAGCTGGGCCGTGACGCGCTCACCTTCCGGCGCGAAGATGGTGTCGCCGAAAACTTCGGCGCCGCCCAGAATCGCGACCTTCTCGAAAAGCTGTCGAGCGACACCGGCGGCACCTATTACACGCCGTCCAACGCAAAGAAACTCACCGGTGAAGTCGCCGTTTCCGAAGCCGGCATCACCGCGCACGACAACCTGGATATCTGGGACATGCCGATCCTGTTCCTGCTGGTCATTTTGATTCGCGGCGCCGAATGGCTGCTGCGCCGCAAGTGGGGTGTAGTTTGAAATTCCTTTCCGTTTTATTCCTGGCCGCCGCACCTGTGTTCGCGTCGACCTATATCGTCACTGTCGCCGGCCTCGGAGGCGAGCCCGACTACGAGCAGCGCTTCACCATGCTCGCCACCGATTCCGACAAGCTCCTGCGCGGCGGCGATCGCGTCGTCGAAACCCTCAAGGGCGCCGACGCCACGCGCGCGAAGCTCGAAGCCGCGCTCGGTAAAGTGGCCACGCAGGCCAAACCGGCCGATGCCTTCGTCCTCATGATGATCGGTCATGGAACTTTCGATGGCACGGAATACAAGTTCAATCTGCCTGGTCCTGACATTTCCGCGCCCGAACTCGCCGTGCTCCTCAATCGGATTCCCGCCACTCGCCAGCTCGTCGTCGACATGACCAGCGCCAGCGGCGGCGCGACCGCGGCCCTCAAGAAGGACAACCGCACCATCATCACCGCGACCAAATCCGGCACGGAAAAGAACGCCACCGTATTCGCGCGCTTCTGGGTGGAAGCCCTGCGCGATCCCGCAGCCGATGTCGACAAGAACGAAACCATCTCCGCGCTCGAGGCCTTCCAGTACGCTGAAAAGAAGACCGCCCAGTTCTACTCGGAGGCGAAGCGCCTCGCCACCGAGCATCCGCAGCTGGATGATCAGCAGCACGCCGCATCGTTCACGCTCATCAAATTCGGCTCCGCCGCAGCCGAAGTGACCGACCCCGCGAAGAAGGAGCTAATCGCCAAAAAGGACGATATCGAGAACAAGATCGACGCCCTGAAATACCAGAAATCCCTTCTCGCCCCGGACGATTACAAGAAGCAGCTGACGGCCCTGCTGATCGAGCTGGCAAAAGCGCAGGAGGCGATCGACAAATGACCCACGCACCTTCCGTGCCAATCCTGCCAACGCCGTGTCCGACACTCCCCTTTCTGAGCCGCGACTTTAAAGGAGCGGTAAGAAGCCTTCGCTTCCGCAGCACATGGTGGCACAGGCTTCAGCCTGTGGGGGGCCTGCACCATCTCCTCCTCCTCCTCTCCGCCGCCCTCCCTGCCCAGACCCTCGCCAACGCCGAAACCCTCTGGCGCAATCACGATTACGACGGCGCCAAAGCCGCTTTCGAAGCCCTCGTCAAAGCCAACCCGAAGAACGCCGAGTACCGCGTCCGCTACGGCGATCTTTTCTTTGAACGCTTCAACGCCGAAGAAGCGCAGAAGCTATACGAAGAAGCTCTCGCGATCGATCCGAAAAACGCCCACGCCCTGCTCGGCGAAGCGAAGATTGCCGCCGACGGTTTCGATCCCAAGGCAAACGAGTTCGCTACCAAAGCTCTCGAAGCCGATCCGAAGCTCTACGAAGCGCACGAACTGATGGCGCGCATCGCCCTCGAAGACGACAACACGAAGAAGGCTGACTCCGAAGCCGATGCCGCACTCGCCATTCAATCCGATGCGCTCGAAGCCATCGCCATCAAAGCTTCGATCGACCTGCTCGCCGATAAAGAATCCCCCTGGGTAGCAAAGATCGGCAACCGCGGCAAAGGTTACGAAACCATCGCGCACTTCTACATGATCAATCGCCGGTACGAGGAATCCATCCAGTACCTGGTCAAGGCCGTCACCGCCACGCCCGATCTCTGGAGCGCGCACTCCGAGCTTGGCGTCAACCTGATGCGTCTGGGCCGCGAAGGCGATGCCCGCAAGGAACTCCAGCTCGCCTACGACAATCATTTCCGCGACGCGGCAACCGCCAACACGCTGACGCTGATGGATAGCTACAGCAAGTTCACCACTTTCGAAACCCCCACCACCGCCCTCCGCCTCAACAAGAAGGAAGCCGACGTCCTCCGCCCATATTTCCAGGAAGAACTGTCGCGCGCCATGGCGACTTACGAAAAGAAGTACAAGTTCAAATTGAATGTGCCGGTCCAGGTTGAGGTCTATCCGGATCACGAAGACTTCGCCGTCCGCACCATGGGCATGCCCGGCCTCGGCGCCCTCGGCGTAACTTTCAACAACTACATCGCGATGGATAGCCCGTCAGGACGGCCCCCCGGCCAGTTCCACTGGGCCAGCACTCTCTGGCACGAACTCAGCCACGTCTACGTCCTCGAGATGACCAACGAACGCGTGCCCCGCTGGTTCACCGAAGGCCTTTCCGTCCACGAAGAAACCGCCGCGTCGCCCGATTGGGGCGACCGCCTGAGCCCCGAGATCATCGCCGCGATTCGCGACAAGAAGCTCCTGCCCATCGCCGACATCGATCGCGGCTTCGTGCACCCCACCTATCAGGCGCAGGTCATCGTTTCCTATTACGAAGCCGGCAAAATCTGCGACTACATCTCCCAGCGCTGGGGCGAATCGAAGCTGCTTGATATGATCCACGAGTTTGCCAAAAACCGTCCCACAGTCGACGTCATCAAAGAGCAGCTCGGAATCGCGCCCGAAGCTTTCGACAAGGATTTCCTGGCCATGATCGACAAGGAAACCAGCAAAACCGTCGCCGGCTTCTCCGACTGGACCAAAGCGGTGCGCGAAATCAGTCAGCTCTCGAAGGATGGCAAGTACGACGAAGTCATCACCAAAGGACGCGCCATCGAAGGCATCTATCCCGACTACGTCGAAGCCGGCAACGTCTATGACTTCGTCGCCGAAGCCTGCCTGAAGAAAGACGACAAGGCCTGCGCGATCGATGAGCTCGGCCGCTATTCGAAAATCGGCGGACGCGATCCCGACACGATGAAGAAGTACGCCAAACTTCTCCAGGACGCCGGCAAGCCGAAGGAAGCCCAGGCCGCTCTCGAACGCCTGAACTTCATCTTCCCGGTCGATGCCGAGTTGCACGAACGCCTCGGCGGCCTGATGATGCAGAACGGCGACCCGAAAGGCGCCGTGCGCGAGTATCAGGCCCTGCTCGCCATGCATCCCATCGATCTGGCCGGCAGCCACTACAATCTTGGAAAGGCTTTCCTGGCCGCGGGCCAGAAAGACCAGGCCAGAGAGGAAGCCGTTTCATCGCTGGAAGCCGCGCCGAATTTCAAGCCGGCCCAGAAGCTGCTGCTGGAAACCAGCGGCGGCGAAAAATGAAGATGGTGGCACAGGCTTCAGCCTGTGCGTTCTACCCGGCAAATTAAATAGGAGACAATGTCCACTACCGTGAGCCCACAAATGGAACCGGATGTTCTAAAAGCGCGCGTCACACGCTTCCGCGAAGTCGACGCCGAGATCGTCAGACAGGTCAAGCGCGTGATCGTCGGCCAGGATGAAGTCGTCGAACAGGTCCGCATCGGCCTCTTCGTCGGCGGCCACTGCCTGATCACCGGCCTTCCCGGAACGGCGAAAACGCTGCTCGTGCGAACCATGGCCGAGATCCTCGGCCTGATCTTCAAACGCATCCAGTTCACGCCCGACCTCATGCCGACCGATATCACCGGCACCGACATCATCGAGGAAGATCCCGTCACCGGCCACCGCACCTGGACCTTCGTACAGGGCCCGATCTTCGCCAACGTGCTGCTCGCCGACGAAATCAACCGCACTCCGCCCAAGACGCAGTCGGCGCTGCTCGAAGCCATGCAGGAACGTTCCTGCACCGTGCGCGGCAATCACTACAAACTGCCCGCGCCGTTCTTCGTGCTGGCCACGCAGAACCCGATCGAGCTCGAAGGCACCTATCCGCTTCCCGAAGCCCAGCTCGACCGCTTCCTGTTCAACATCCTGCTCGACTACCTGACCGCCGATCAGGAACTCCAGGTCGTCGATCTCACCACTACCACGCACGTCGCGCATGCGGACCCCATCACCAACGCGCAGGAGATTCTCGACTTCCAGCAACTCGTCCGCATGACGCCCATCGCCGAGACCGTTGCGAAATATGCGATCGATCTCGTGCGCGCCACGC
>CAWEKQ010000008.1:0-190023 GCA_963809655.1 Terriglobia bacterium
TAATCCCTCAAGCCCGGAGCCGCCCCCGCAATTGCCTGTTCCAGCCGCGAATCACATGACCACTCTTACATGGTGCCAATCACGGCGGGGTATTGGCCACGTCCGCCATCGTAAGGGCACGAGCTAAAGATCTTTAATGGCGGAGGTTACAGGACCTGCTGACGGCCTGGCGCAGTGTGCGCTATGCCGGAGTCATGAGGTATCCCGATGGTGGTGGGCTGGCTGCGGCCGAGCGGGCCGGGAGCAGGTCCGGTTAGCGGCGGCTGAGCTGACCGGGGCGGGGGCCAGTGACCGGGAGGTGGCCCGGCGGTTCCGGGTGTCGCGGATGTCGGCGAACCGGTGACTCGTGTCTCCGGCCATAATCAGCGCCTTTGTAACGGAGAGCGGGAAGACGATTGACAAGCGCTCGGTCCAAAGTCTCTGCAGCGTCATGAAGATGGCTTTCCGGTATTTCTACCGGACCGGTATCCTCCGGCGTCGGGGCCTCAGCAAGGCAATTGAATCACCGCGACGATATCGTCTTGCGAACCTGCCCCGATCCATTTCGGTGGACTGATGTGAAGCGGATGCGTTGAGCACAGTAGATCGGCGCAACGCGGTGGGCAGACGTGATTACGCAGTTCTCCTGCTTCTGGTCACCTATGGTCTGCGTGCTCCCGAGGTCGCGGCCTTGACGCTCGACGACATTGATTGGAAGCGAGACCGACTCCACGTGCGCGCGAAGGCCGGACACTCGACCATCTATCCATTAGCGCCGCCAGTCCGGCGAGGCGATCCTCGACTACCTGCAGCATGGCCGGTTGAAGTCAGCTGAGCGGAAACTGTTCTTCCGAGCCTTCGCACCCTTTACTCCCATGTCCGGCGTCGCCGTGTCTCAACGGGTGCAGCGTTATCTCCGCAAAGCCGGGATTGACGTGGCCCGTCCGGGTTCGCATACATTGAGGCACACCTGCGTTCAGCGTCTGGTCGATACCGGGTTCTCTCCCAAAACTATCGGTGATTTCGTCGGGCACCGTTCTTCGGATGCAACCGGCATTTACGCCAAAGTAAATATCGAAGCTCTCCGCCAGGTCGCTATTGGCAATGGGGAGGACGTCGTATGACGCTTAAAACCAAAGGTCCGCTCGCCGACTGCATCGGTTTGTACCTGGCACACAAACGGGCACTGGGGAAGCACTTGCTGAAGACCGGGCAATGCCTCTATTTGCTCGATACTCTTCCTTCTGGAACAAGGGGTTGCGGAACTGCATCATCTGACTCCGTGCCATATCGACGGCTTCGTAGCCTCCGGCCGCGCCGCGCGCCACTCCAGCTACAACGGTCTTATCGGAGCGGTGCGTCGGGTTGTTCGATTGGCTGGTTGTGCAGGAGATTCTGCCTGACTCTCCGGTACGCTGCGAAGCGCGGCGTGTAACTCCGGGCCTCCGCCCGTTTCTCTTCGTCTGGACCAGGTCCGCGGACTTCTTGAAGCATCTCGACATCTGCCGAGTAATCCGCGCGCAGAACCGCGGAGAAGCAGCAGAACGGTTTCGCCCTGCTGTACGGCCTGGGTCTCCGAGTAGGCGAAGTCTCGCGACTCTGCCGGAAGGATGTCGATTTGGATCGCCAGCTTTTGGTTATTCGCCAGACGAAGTTCGGGAAGGATCGGCTGGTGCCTTTTCGGACCTCGCATGTCCGCTGCTGTCGTCGCATTTCTGGATCAAGAAGAGTCGCGCTTTGGTGCCATTCGACCCGACGGCGCGGTGTTCTCCTTTGCGAAACACGCGCGAACACAGATCAGCCCCACCACCATCAGCTCAACATTCCACAAGCTCGTAACAGGACTGAATCTGGAAATCCCGGGCGGTGTTGCACCACCTCACCTCCACTGCCTTCGACATTCATTCGCTGTGGGCACGCTGCTGCGCTGGTATCGAACGGGTATCGATCCTATGTCGCGATTGTTTGACCTGTCTGACATTCCTCGGACACGTTAGTCCCTCCTCGACGGCATACTACCTGACGATCACAACGGAGTTGCTCGAGTGTGCCAGCGCTCGCTTCGGTCGCTTTGCGGCTGGTAGCAGGAAGGGGCTTCTCCAATGAGCACGGTGAACTCCCCGGTGCTGGGAGCGATACTGCAATCGTTCTTCAACGATTACCTGAAACTCCAGAAGGGCCTCCGCCCGAACTCTCTCAAGAGCTACGCGGACGCTATCCGGCTGTTTCTCCAGTTCGCTTCGAGATCCGGCGGCAAGAGGATCACCCACCTGACGCTCGACGAGTTGGACGCCGATATCGTATCTGGTTTTCTGAACTCGCTCGAAGACAGCCGCGGCAACACTGCTCAGTCGCGCAATCAGCGGCTGGCAGTTCTTCGCACCTTCTTTGAATACGTCGGACAACGATTTCCCGAACGACTTGGCCAGGCTCAAAAAGTCACAACCATTCCGCGAAAGCGGGCGAGACTCCCGGAGACGTTGTATCTTGAACGCGACGAGGTTGACGCTGCTTTGGCCGCGGTGCCGGCCGCCGGACGACAGTCATTGCGTGATCGCACCCTGTTGATGTTTCTTTACAACACGGGTGCACGCGTGCAGGAAGCGGCCGACCTTCGGATGAACGACATTCAACTTGAACCGTCCCCCCAGGTACGACTGCACGGGAAGGGCGACAAGTGGAGATCCTGTCCAATCTGGGAGGAGACCGCTGTTTTGTTGCAACGATTATTCGTGGAACAACAGAGTTCGCCAGCGACGAACCGGCCGGTGTTTACCGGGCCGCGTGGGCGGCATCGACCCGGTTCGGAATCTACAAAATCGTTCGACACCACACCGGGCAATTAGTCAAAATCGGCGCGGACGGCAAGCCCCGCCACATATCACCTCACGCCTGGCGACATAGCACCGCCGTCCATCTTCTTGAATCTGGCGTCGAGGTCAACGTGATTCGCGCGTGGCTCGGCCACGCCAGCCTGGAAACGACGAACCGATACGCCGAGATCACTATCCGGACCAAACAGGCCGCTCTGGATAAATGCGTGCCGCCAGCCACTGGAGATCAAAGAATGCCGAGAAAGGCACCCTGGCAGACAGACTCCGACCTGTTGAAATGGCTTCAGTCCCTTTGATGTTATGTGGCGCGCCAACAACCGCTCCCTTGAAATGGCGCGCTCTGGAATCATCCGGCCACATAACGGGAGCGGGCACATTCCACGGATTATGTTCCCGGGAACATAATCCATGCGAAAAATCAAAGACGTTTTGCGTCTGAGGTTCGGAATGAACCTCGGACAGGATCAGATAGCCCGAAGTTGCTCCATCAGCCAGGCAACCGTTCACCGGTATCTCGAAAGAGCCGAATCCGCTGGCCTCACCTGGCCACTGCCGGAAGATCATGACGATCGGCGACTCAACGAGTTGCTGTTTCCGACCCGGCCGGATTACCCGGCGTCCGTCCCGCGGCCCGGTCTGGACTTCACAGAAGTGCACCGCCAGATGCAGGCCAACCGCTTCGTCACCCTGCAACTGCTTTGGGAAGAGTACCGCGAGAAGCAAAGCGGCGGCTATGGCTATAGCCGCTTCTGCGAACTCTACCAGCGCTGGAACCGGAATCGGAACGTCACCCTCAGGCAGGATCACAGAGCCGGAGAGAAACTGTTCGTCGATTGGGCCGGACCCACGGTCCCCATTTATGACGGCAGAACAGGCGAGACCGAACCGGCCTCGTTGTTCGTCGCCGTGCTCGGCGCCAGCACATACACCTTCGCGTACGCCGCGCGGGGACAGCATCTGGCCAACTGGATCGACTGCCATGTTCGCGCCTTCGAGTTCATCGGAGGAACGACAAAGCTCATTGTGCCCGATAACCCGCGCACCGGTGTCGATCGCGCCTGCCGCTACGAGCCCGATCTCAACCGTACCTATTCCGAGATGGCCCAACATTACGACACCGCCATCATGCCCGCGCGACCTTACAAACCGAGGGACAAGGCCAAGGTTGAGAATGCTGTTCTTCTGGTAGAACGCTGGATACTGGCGGCGTTGCGCCACCACAGGTTTGTCGCGCTGGGGGAATTAAACGATTCCATTGCGGTTCTGCTTGAACGGCTCAACAATCGCCCGTTCCGGAAACGTGAAGGCACGCGGGCTTCGCTGTTTGCATCCATAGATCAGCCTATGCTCCAGCCATTGCCGGCGCAGCCTTACATCACCGCGGACTGGAAGACGGTTCGCGCCTCCATCGATTATCACGTTGAGATCGACCGACACTTCTACAGCGTTCCTTATCAGCTTGCAGGCCAGCAGATGGAGGCTCGCTTCACTTCGCACACTGTCGAGATCTTCGAGGGCGGCAAGCGTGTCGCATCTCATCTGCGCAGCTTCGCGCCTTACCTGCATACAACGACGAAAGAGCATATGCCGAAGAGCCATCAGGCTCACCTGGAATGGACGCCGTCGCGGCTCATTCACTGGGCTGGAACAGTGGGCGAAGCCACCGCGCTGGTGATCGCCACCGTGCTCGAAACCAAACGGCATCCCGAGATCGGCTATCGCGCCTGTCTCGGCATCATGCGTCTGGGCAAGACCTATTCGAACGGGCGGCTGGAGGCGGCCAGTAAACGCGCGCTCGAACTGAATGCATGCTCGTTTCAGAGCCTGAAGTCGATTCTGAAGCAGTCATTGGATCGACAGACCGCACTCCCGCTGGAACCGGAAAGATCCGGCCCCCGCCATGAGAATATTCGCGGCGCTCGGTACTTCAATCCGCCCACCAACCTGCTGCAGTAATCGACAACCCAAAGGACAACACACATGTTAAATCAACCGACGATTGAGAAGCTGCACTCGATGAAGCTGCATGGCATGGCCGATGCCTTCCACGCTCAGCTGGAAACCGCCGACACGAGCCAGCTCGGATTCGAAGAGCGCTTCGCGCTGCTGGTGGACCGGCAGTGGCTCTGGAAGGAAAACCGGGCACTGGCGCGCCGTCTTCGCGCCGCGCATCTGAAAGAGCGCGGCATTGTCGAAGACGTGGACTACCAGCATCCGCGCAAGCTCGACCGCAAGCTCATGCGCACGCTGGCGGGGAGCGAGTGGGTAAGGCAGAAGCAAAATGTTCTGCTCCTCGGTCCCACCGGCATCGGCAAGAGTTGGCTTGCCTCGGCACTGGCGCAGAAGGCCTGCCGGGACGGCTTTTCAGTGCTGCATAAGCGGACCGCTGAACTGTTCCGCGATCTGGAGGTGGCGCACGCCGACGGCAGCATTGGGCGAATGTTGCTGAAGCTATCGAGGATCGATGTACTGGTCCTGGATGACTTTGCGATGGCGCCGATGAAGGATGTTGAGCGCCGGGACTTTCTGGAGATCTGCGACGACCGTTATCAAAGCCGGTCGATGGTACTGACTTCGCAGGTGCCCACCGAGCACTGGCATGAACAAATCGGTGATCCGACGATCGCCGACAGCATTCTTGACCGCTTGGTGCATAATGCCCACCGCATCGAACTCGATGGCGAGTCGATGAGAAAGGGTCGAGGGGGAAAACCACTTCAGCAATAACTGCACAGAAGGTTTCTGCAGTGCTGAGCGGGGCAAGGAGACTCAAACGCCGTCCCCTTGCCCCACACCCCCATCCCCGCTCGACACCCCAGAAAACAACGCGCCCATTGACTGATGTGAATAACTCAGGCATCATGCAAGTGCCAGCGTCGCTGCGCTCCGATCTTTATTCACGTTAGACCGGAATCCACTATTCACATCGTCGGAATACGCACTTCAATGAGGCCCCGGCTGATCAGCCGGGGAAATCCTGACGCCCGACGAAAAAGAGCAGGGTTATTACTGGCTTCAATGAGGCCCCGGCTAGATCAGCCGGGGAAATGACCAAAGTTTGTGTGCAGCAATGTGGGGTTTTAGGCGCTTCAATGAGGCCCCGGCTGATCAGCCGGGGAAATGAGGCTACAGAGCTACGCGGGTAAGTCATGCGGGTTCAGAGCAGCGCTTCAATGAGGCCCCGGCTAGATCAGCCGGGGAAATTCCGAGCAGCCGTGGCACACCGGAACCGAGGCCGAGGATGGACACGACGCTTCAATGAGGCCCCGGCTGATCAGCCGGGGAAATGGCGACGACGATGAGCACGTTCCTGACCGCCCGGCTTCAATGAGGCCCCGGCAGATCAGCCGGGGAAATTCAATGCCTGACCTCGATATCGCCGAGCCTCACGGCTTCAATGAGGCCCCGGCAGATCAGCCGGGGAAATGCGAAGCGGACGCTGATGGTACTTCGCCTCGCTGGCTTCAATGAGGCCCCGGCAGATCAGCCGGGGAAATGCGCGCGTAAAATACGCGAGTCGCGCCCGATCTCGCCGAGCTTCAATGAGGCCCCGGCAGATCAGCCGGGGAAATTTAACCAGCATCATGCTCTGCCGGGGCTTTGGTGCTTCAATGAGGCCCCGGCTGATCAGCCGGGGAAATGCCGGAGGGCCTGCGCTGGGCGCACTGGCAAATATGGGCTTCAATGAGGCCCCGGCAGATCAGCCGGGGAAATACAGACGACGAATGCAACGCGATCGACGAACTGCGGGCTTCAATGAGGCCCCGGCTGATCAGCCGGGGAAATGCCCGTTCCCGCCGCTGCGATGGTATGCGGTGCAGCTGTGCTTCAATGAGGCCCCGGCTGATCAGCCGGGGAAATGGGCTGCGACGACAGTGCGGCAGCCGAGCCATGGCGAGTCGCTTCAATGAGGCCCCGGCTGTTCGCCGGGGAAATCGGCGGGAAGTTGCGACGACGGCTGGAAGACTCCGGCTTCAATGAGGCCCCGGCGATCAGCCGGGGAAATCTGCACGCGATCGACGGCGCGTCTCAGGGCCGCCGACATCCGGGCTGCTCAATGAGGCCCCGGCTGCTTCACGAGGCCGGGGAGATCGAACCGGCGTCCGGCCTGCCGGCGAGGACCCACCGCCGGAAGGCTTCAATGAGGCCCCGGCAGATCACCGGGGAAAATGCATGCCGTGCGAGCCGCGATGGCTTCCACGAGGTCTGCGCTTCAATGAGGCCCCGGCTGCTCAGCCGGGGAAATCACTGGCGCGCGTCGGCGACGACCTGCGCCAGCCGGAGGCTTCAATGAGGCCCCGGCTGATCGGCCGGGGAAATACTGGCCGGGTAGCCGAGGCAGTCGATGACCCGACGCTGCACCGCTTCAATGAGGCCCCGGCGCTTCAGCCGGGGAAATCGCATGGGACCTGGTCCACCGCGGCCTGCACGGCAGAGCTTCAATGAGGCCCCGGCTGATCAGCCGGGGAAAGTGCTGGGTGCACGGGCGGCAACTGTGGCAACACCACGGGCTTCAATGAGGCCCCGGCTGATCACCGGGGAAATGGCGGCACGATCGAGACGATCATCGGGCCGACTGCTGCTTCAATGAGGCCCCGGCTGATCAGCCGGGGAAATGAGACCGCGATGACGCGAGCCCGCAGTCGTTTACGTACCGGGCTTCAATGAGGCCCCGGCTGATCAGCCGGGGAAATCGGCTGTCGTCGACGTAACAGCCACGTCACGCCTGAGCTTCAATGAGGCCCCGGCTCGATCAGCCGGGGAAATTACACGACGATCGGCACTACGGAGCGATCGATACGGCGCTTCAATGAGGCCCCGGCAGATCAGCCGGGGAAAATGTGGCTCGATCTATCGCCGCGCGCATTGCATGCGCGCTTCAATGAGGCCCCGGCGATCAGCCGGGGAAATTGGCACGCAGGTGTCCAGGAGCTGATCGATTGAGGTGCGCTTCAATGAGGCCCCGGCGATCAGCCGGGGAAATGATCGAGGCCGCGCTGTGAACGCGCGGCTGCTGCACCCGGGCGCTTCAATGAGGCCCCGGCAGAATCAGCCGGGGAAACTCGAGGCCGCGTACGCGGCATGCTCGATGTACTGCAGTCGCTTCAATGAGGCCCCGGCGATCAGCCGGGGAAATGCGCGGAACCGTCGCGGATCCGCGCACGTCGGTTCTGGCTTCAATGAGGCCCCGGCTGATCAGCCGGGGAAATATGCGAGACCGTTTGCGAGTTACACGATGCTCAGGCTTCAATGAGGCCCCGGCTGATCAGCCGGGGAAATTCGATGCGGACCGGTGTACGACGAACGGCCGGGCTTCAATGAGGCCCCGGCTGATCGCCGGGGAATATAGCCGGGCGCTCCCGCCAGTGCTGGGCCGGCGTACGCGTAGCTTCAATGAGGCCCCGGCTGATCAGCCGGGGAAATGGGTATCCCCTTAAGATCTTTATTTTCAATAAGATCTGAGTCCAAACATGCGAGCGGTGCTGCGTAACGCCCTTCCACAATCGTATATCGGAATCCCGCGGTCAATATTCACGCTTCGATTCAACAGTTTACACCTCGCGAGCGGGTGGCGGGTTTTTGCGTGCCACCGCACCACTCGCATCCTCTATCGAGTCACAAAAACAGGGTACACGGGAATCTCGCCCTCGATCACTCTCGCCAGCAGTCGCGCCTGAATCTCCAAGAGTCGGCGATAGCTGACGCGATATTCGAATAATGGATGGGTTACGAGGGAATCCATCCGCAATTCGTAAGCCCGGAAAAAGCCCTTGCGGCCAGACGGCGTCAACGCCACCGCTCCGCCCGCGCGCACGAAATCCCTCTCGGTCACCATTTTGGTGTTAATGGCGCTGAGGACGGCAGAGTCGGCGATCAGAAGGCCGGAATGGCTCCATTAGGTCAAGCGCCAGAGCCGGGCGCCCATGCCGTAACTGGTGGTAGAAGCCCATGTATGGATCGAAGCCAACGGCGTAACACGCGATGGTCAGGTCCTTGGACAACATGCTGTAGGCGAGCGACAGCAATGCGTTCACGGGATCGCGCGGCGGGCGGCGGTTGCGGCCTTCGAAGTCGAAATTCAAGTTTGAAGGCGGGGCTTCGGGATCGTTCGTCACCGGCTTGATCATGCCTGCAAATTCTTCGAAGTAAATGCGAGCCGCGTAGCCTTCGATGCCAAGGAGCGTTTCGAGATCGGGCGCTCGCTCGGCGCGCTCGGCCTGCGACTTCATGGCCCGCGAGCGACGCTGGCTTTGGCTCGACGTGATTGCGCTGGAGCATGGTGCGCTGATTGCGGATCTTGCCGGCGACCAAGGTGCGAGCGAGGAACAGGGGGAACGCGGCGGAATCGGCCAGACGGAACTGGGAACGGCGCAGCGCCACGTTCTTCGTGTTCATCCCGGTGGTGATGCCGTAGAAGTAGCCGCCCATGGAGAAGTACGAGATGGGCACAGCGGCTTCGCAGAGCGTTTGCACGGCCTGTGTGGAGATCTGGATGTTGCCAAGCAGGTTCACCTGATTGATTTCGCCGATGCGGGCTTCCTGGACGATCTTGTCCTTGTCCTTAATCTGGAGAACTTCGCCGGATTTGCCGACGCGGAGACCCTGGGTATTGAGATAGAGGGGGCGTAGGTCGTCACGCGGCGTCATGAGGCGGCGGATTTCGGGCTTGGGCTCAGTTGGGAGGCCTTCGCTGGAAGGTGGCTTGCGCGGCGGGTGTTCGGGATCGAAGAGGCCGAGCTGGAGGGCGGTATCGAGACTGTTGGCGATAAGGTTGTTGGTTTCGTCGGGGAGGCATATCGTATTGAGCGAGCAGCCGACGCATTTGGGGGAGTCTTCGAGTGGCGCGGGAATCCAGCCGTAAGCGGCGAGTGCCCAAGCTCGGGCAACGGCGTCTTCAGCTTCAGCGATAAGCGTATCGTCAACAGGAACGCGCACGCGCTGTCGAGTCTTCTGGTAGAACACGACAGCTTCATCGCACTGGTAGCCGTTTTCGCGGAGGACGATGGCTTGGAGTGCGAGCTGCACGCGGTCTTGGGGCCACATCGCGAGGCCGTCCTTGCTGTCGAGAGGTGCGCCGTGTTTGTAGTCGATGGGTGTGGCGGTCTGGCCCTGGGCTTCGACGAGATCGAGGGTGGCGATGACGCGGAGGCGCTCGCTGGAGAGGGTCACGGACCGGGCGTGGAGTTTGGCATTACCGGCGTCGCCCTCGCCTTTTGGCGCGGCATTGCTGTCCGCCGGTGCGCTTGCTTCCGGGAGAGCGGTGGGGCGGGCATCGACGCGCTTGTGCTGGGCGGCCCCTTCAAGGGTGTCAGCGCTTTCGCGGAAGACGCCTTCGACCCATTCGTAGAAGAAAAGGCGCGGACAGTACACGTATTCGTTGACCATTCGGGCGGGGAGATAGTCGGGCAGTTCGCGGGGCTCGGGCCGAGTCAAAGTTCCTGGAGTACCTGGAGCGGGTGAGATGCGGATCGGGAGTGCGCTCATGCTATGGGTCCTTGTGGGTAAGTTTTCAAACAATGATGCAGGGGGCGTCAACGGCGGTGTAGGGGAGCCCGAGGGCAGTGATGACGCGGTCACCACGGCCTTCGGAGGGCCCGAGATGGACGAACAGGACCTGGTCTTCGGTGTGGAGTATGATGCGGGCAAGTTCAACGCGGCAGCGGATGAGATCGCTGGGCGTGAACTGGCATTCGAAAACAGAGTATTGGAGATGGTCGCCAAAACCGCGCATGAGTTTGAAGACTTTGCGGAGACGGCGGTCGTCGGTGATGTCGTAACAGACGAGATAGGACTGGCGCATTTGGTTTATCCACGGGTGGGATGATGCCGCAAGCGGTCAACAGCCAAGTCCTTGCGGCCGACGGATATTCCCCCGTTTGGATCCCGTGAGCGAGACGATTTTGTCGGTCGCGACCCAACTGCGGGATTGCAGGCGGTTGTATTCGTCGGGGAACACCGGAATTCGAACCCGTGGGGTGTTGGCATCGAGCGACGCGATCGGACACACAGTCACCAATTCTATATCGCCACAGTGGTCCGTCATGCGCACTTAATGTTGCGGCCCGCTTCCTTGCTCCCTGCTTTTTCACAGGCGTTTGACGCACCGCTCTGGCCTTTGGTATCCCCCCGCCGGCTGGACCCTGCCACCGGGCGCTCCGGCGCTTGCCGGGACGGATCCCTCGTCAACTTCACGCCAATCAATTTCACACCGCTCGCGCTGGACGAAAACTCGTCTTAAAATTAGCCCCCGATCCAATACGGATTCGCTGCGACCGATATACTTCATCAACCCCCATTGCCGCCAGCTTTTCCCGATCCACCGAATTCTCTGCCAGTCCTTCCATCCCGACCAGACCTCCAACGCAATCGCAACTCACCGCACTTGTCCACAATGGCCACGTGAACTCGAATACTCCGCCCTTTAGCCGTCGGAACCCCGTTGTTACCAGAATGCGTCCCTGAGGATACGACGGAAATAACGGCAACGCCTCAATCGCCAAACGATTGGCCCCCCAAACGGTCCACGCTCCTTCCGGCCCCGGATTGTTCCATCTCAGCGCATATTCCCGCGCATCCCCCGGATCCCACCGCATTGAAAATCCCTTATCCGTGTACCGCCACGGTTCAAACAGTGTCGCCCGCAAATGTTCCGTAGTGACGCAATTTTTCAGCGACCGCATTGTCTCCAGAAAATCCTGGTGGCCGGACCCAGTAATGAAACAAAGCGGAGTGTACTCAATCCGACCCTTCTTCTCGTCATCGCAGGCCTCGCTCCCGAACGCCGCCGCAAAATCCGCGATTCGGCGATCTCTCGCGCTCGTCCCGTCATGCGCCCGTCGAATGAACACCTCAAACACCGTCCGCCCCACCGTGATGTTCTTCCCCAGGGAGTCCACGAACAATTCCGCCGGAGCGGACGGAGCGGTTAATAGTGCCTCGCACAGGCCGCTCTCGTCCATGTCCCCCGGAACCATAATCTCTGGACGCCACAGTCCGTCCCTCACCCATCTCAGGCGCGCATCCCGATTCCCCAAACTCAGCAGCCGTAGCGCACCGAGCGCCGCAAGATAACCGAGCGGATTCGCCCCATTTATCCCTCTCAACAAGATTGCGCTCACGCCTTTTCCTTTCCGCCCTGTCCGCTCGCTTCCCAATCAGCCAGTCGAAACAGGGCCTCATACCACGCCAAACCCCACCAGCCGTACCGCCGTGTGAGCCGCCAGAACCTGTCCGCCACACCACTATCCAGCCGATATGCCGCGTGATCACGCTGTTCTTCAACCGTGAGCGTCACCCCGCCATAGCTAACTGGCTCTCCATTCGTGTCCACGACAACCGGAGGTAGTGGACGCGCATATCCATGGTGCGTGGCAATCAAATGTCGCCCCACCTCTCGCTCCGTTCCATTAATCGCGCGCTCCGCAAACAGCAAAGACACCATTTCATGTCGGAAGCCATCCGGCAATCCGCTGCGTTTTCGCCGCGCCGCCCGCTCTGCCGGACCCATCGGAATCCACTCACTCTTGGCCAGTGGCTTCGGAGCGAACCGCGCAGCCATCATGTCCCCGCCGCGCAGCAATGCCTGGAACCGGATATCCGCCTTCCCCCAATCGTGAAAACCCGCAGCCCAAACATACTCTCCCGTCTTTTCCCCCAACAACTCCCGATAGGCTCCGACAGATTTCGCCACGTCGTCTAGGTGTCGTTCCAGGTCTACCTCAACGGATTGGGAGGGTTCATCGCTCCCCGTATCTTCGCCGGCGCTGACTCCCCTGCCGGTCACCACAAACGCGTCGTCCCGGTCCGGGTACCCTTCTGGCTTTTTCAGACCACGACGCCAGTCGCGGGCCTCCAGCAGCAATGTTCTTAGATCAGGGTCCATCGCAGCAAGCTCTTCGTCAGTAATTGATGCAATCCCTTCTTCAACTATCCTCGGCGTGATTGCTTCCGATCCAGGCCACACGTCTGGATGCAGACGAATAGTCAGTCGCCGCTTGGCAATCAATCGAGCCAAGTCGCCGATATCCACCCTGGCATCCGCCGGCTTGTGACCTAATTCATCGAATCCGCCAACTGACGCAGGGAACACAAACGTGTCTCCGGCTCGAACCTTTCCGGTCGATCTGACTACCTTGCTTTTATCACCGCACCACCACAAAGCCATACGGGCCGGACCGCCCACCTCCGTTTCATCGTCCTCCGTTCCACCGACCCCCTCTATATCCGAATCCGCGTCGTCCTGGCCCGCGCTGCAGAACCAGCGCTTGAACGCCGATATCGGAACCTGCATAGCCTCAGCCGACACCGGGGGGCAGAGGCTCACAATATCCGGCCAATGTTCCGCATTACCGTTGTTCAGATCCGCTCGCCAAACCACCTGGATATCTGGCTCACCCTCTCGCCGCCCATGCAGAAATAAGGCGATGTCCGGCTCACATGCCGGCTTCGGATTCGTCTGTGCCAACGCGTCCAGATGCGCGGGCAACAGAAGCGGGCCCATCGCGGACTCCATCCGCAGCGCCACCTTTTCCTTTTCTGGCAGGCCGGCGAACCGTTGGGCCACCGTGAGGGGCTCTCCCTCCGGCGCCTCAATCCCCATATTCACTGGTCCTGCATCACCTTTAACTGCATTCAGCCATTCCCAAGTCCGCGCCAGAGCTTCGCCGTAGACAGGGTCGCGCTGCTTCACGTCCACCTGCCCCGCCCCGATCACTATCACGCCACAGGATTCCCCCTCAAACTTCCCAAGGCGGTTCAGTCTCCCAAATCTCTGCTGCAACGCATCGATGCTCGCGCATTCGGTCACCAGTCCGTCGAAGTCAAGATCGGCTCCCACCTCAAGGCACTGGGTTGCGACTACAAACCGAGTGACGCCGCCGCTCCGCTCCACCCCCGACTTCAGATCCTTCAGCCGGCCCAGCAATTTGTCGCGATCATAAGGGCGCATCCGCCCAATCATCAGCTCCACTCGCTCACCGACTGCGCTTAGTAAGGCGTAAACTTTCCGCGCCGTCGCAATCCGATTCACAATCACGGCAATCCGCCGAACCTCTGGACCCTTGCTTAGCCCCATAGCTTCATCAAAAAGCGAAATCGCAAGCTTGTCGAGTTCTTTCGGCCTGTTTTTGCTTACCACCAGACTGGTCGGTTTGCGTGCGAACAACCGCTTCCCCAAATACTTCTCTTCTTTGTCCTCATCCTCAATGCGGAACACCGTTCGCCACGCCGCGGAAGGAGTCGCTGTCATCTCGACAGTTCGGAACTCAACCGGCACGGGCTCATCGGCCCAGTCGGCGCGACGGTATCGAGCCGCCGAGCGTAACGTCTCCGAGAACACTCGCGAACAGTGCGCCTCGTCCAGCAAAATCAGCGAATCGTTGCCCACCATCCCCGCATGGATAGGCCACGCGTTCTCCGATACACCATATCCGCGAAACAACAACCGGGAACCAACCTGATCCACGGTGCTGGCAACGACCATCGGCTGCAAGGGATTCCGTACCCACGATTCATCGCGATAGATCCCGCCCCGCAATTCGCAGGTGGTCAAGGGTTTCGCATCGCCCCCTCCCGCAAGTTCGCGGAGCCGTTGAGCCACCCGCCCTGAGACACTCCCCGGCGCAGAGTCCAGCAAATTGTGCAACTGCCGCGCAATACGATCGGCCCGATCCCGTGCTTCGCTTACCACCACACGCCTGTCGACCACAAAGAAGATTCGGCGCGGCGCACCTGTCCGACATGCAAGAGCAAATATCGCGATCTCGATGCAGGCTGTTTTTCCGCTCGCGGTCGGGAGATCGATGACATCCGGCCACTCGCCCACGCACACCTGCGCTGCCAGTCTCTCTTGCCAGGGAAACGGATCGTGCCCCTGATTAATTTCCCGAAAATACTGTCCGAATTCGCGAGGATCAAGCACCAGCGCCACCCCTCTGCATATCGTCTGTCGGACCGAACAAGCCATAACCCCGATATCGCCCACGTCCCACGAGCACCGGACCAATCACCGGATTTTGAAACAGCACCTGCACATGCGTCTGATACCGGCACATCCGCTCACCACCCTCATCAAATTCCGGCATGCCCAACGCATGACCGGCACCCGCAATAGCGGATGCACTCTGAACCCGAATCGCCAGGGGATCCGGCAACTTTGCCGAGCGAAAGGCTTCGCGCAGAATCCGTTCCACATCTCCCCCCCGCGATTTCTTCGGATGATGGTGCAGGACTACCGGAGTTACGCTCGCCCAGTTGCGGCTCGGGCCGGTCCAGGTGGAATTGCGCAACGCCAGCGGTGGGTACTCGCGTGATTCCCGTTCCAGTTCCCAATTCCAATGACGGCAATAAAGAGTGACGTCCTGTTCCGCGCTCCCATTGAAGAACAGTGGGCCAAGTGCTCGCCGAAGTTCTTCGGTATCGATGCCGCGCGGAATCGCGATCCCGGCGCCCATCAGATGTCCATCCGCGTGTTCGCGTCCGACAAATGGCAACGGAAAAAATGCGGCGTGAGGCTGGCGCGAAGGATTCCCGTCGCCGTCGTGCCCGCTCAACCATTCCGGAACACCCTCAGCTCCCGCGGCAGCCTTGATCGCCGCCGATCGCAGCGCACCAGTGAACTGAAGTGTCGCCTCCAGCCCCAGATTCCGCCCCTCTTTCTTCGTCAGGATCACAATATCGTCAAACGGCCCAATGTCCGGCTCGCTCCCGGCTTGCTCTGGCGGGGAATAAGCCTGCCAATTCGACATTTCGGGCCGCCTGTACTCCACGATTCCGCTCGGAAATTCGTCTGTCAGTTGCTGCTTCAATGCAGTTTTCTGCGTGCCCCTGGCAGTCGCCAGCCCGATATTTAATTCTTCAAACCGCCTGAACCCCGCCTCGTTAAAGGCCGCGTCCAGTTCCGACATAGAGCCGGCTACGGCCACGCGAATTTTATCGCCACCCCGCACCGCCGGTATCAAATTCGGTTCGGGGAGGTCCCCATTCGCGACCCACATCTGCACAAGAGACGACGAATGCCCGATGCGCGTCACCTTCCCGCACAAACTATCCAACGCATCGCGAACAGCAATCGACATATCCCTGTCCCACATCAGGAAAACGGTATCGCATGTAAGCCATACCTTCCGTTGCGCCTTTTCCTGCTTCGGTCGTCCGGAGATCCCACCGTGGTTGTCATTCACAGGCATATATGCCTTAATCGGTTCAGGCATCAGCCGCCGCTGCAACGCAATCCGCTCCGTGCCCTCGCCAACTGACATCAGAGGTGCCCCCGCCGCCTCCAGCCACTCCAGCGCCAACCGTTCTTTCGGGTCAGCCCCCGTCTCAAAGTGAGACGCCGCCATGGCCATGAATACCCGCGCCGGATGCACTGGCCATTCCGCCTTCTCACTTGGCTGACTAGTGGCGGTCGCGTATCCCGTCAGGTAACGGATTCCCAGGGCGATCATGCACCCTCCGTCGTTTCCTTAGTAGCAGTAGCAATCTGGCTCTCGCGGATAAGCTTCACCAGTTCCTTCGCCGGCTTAAGCTCCAGTGAATTGTCCATCCACCCCAGGCCCGCGGCTTTCGCCGCTGAAACTGCCTCGGACAATATCACTGCTGTCTCGTCCCCGGTCACGGCGAACTCGCCGGGAGGCACGCCTGGCTTGTCCAGTAGTTGCCACGTGCGTGCTTCCTCTGGAAACAGATGGCACCGGGAACGCAGGCTCGTGCCGCGTTCCGAAGCCAATACTGCGGCACAAAGTCCAATTGCCGCCAACACCGTCCGACCGGCATCGTCAGCGTATTTCCTTCCATCTGCGACAGGAAAACGCAACTTCCGCAAAGCACCGAGGGAAATAACTGTTGTTTGTTCCGCATACTTGCAGCGGACGCCGCCGTTCGGAGACTCCACCGGAATGTTGCCGTGATTCAGTTGCGAAGGTTTCAAGCCTTTCGCTCTTTCATCCAGCACCTCAAAACCGTCTTCGGTCTTCCTTAACATCACCGATTTGCTCGCGCCCAAAGGATCAATCCGGAATCCCATTTTCTTAACGTCAAGATCCTCGATGTCTACCGCCACGATTTCCGAAACGTAGGCACGCTCAAACTTCGCCCCCAGTCCACCCGGCTTGTCCGGAGACCCCCACATGCCAAACACCAGAGCCGTGGGACAAAGCTCATAGATCGCAGTGGCGTTCCACAAATTCGCGCCAGCCCACTTTTTCGCGTGCTCGGACTTTGAAAACCGAGTCCCGTCCGCCAGAACGCTGTCCCGTAGGATTGCGTCAGCCAACCGGTGGGGCACCTCGAGACTTGTCAAGTTCTGCACGGGCTTCAGGAACTCCGAATTCGCCTCCGAAAAATCCACCTCAATTAAGGGAAGCTGGATCTGCCCTCGCCGGATTGCTTCCAGCAAGGCCACCTCGGCATGGTTCGCCTCGGATGAGCAGGAATTCAAGAGGATACAGTTTATCTCCCGAGCGGCCCCGTTCTCCACCACACGACGCTTCTCGATCGCATATACTCCGCCGGAGTAGATCGCCGGAAACACCCTGTCTCCTGCTCCACCCACAGGCTGCAATCGGGTAACGGACCGAAATGCCGCTCCTGTGCCCGTAACTGCTCCACGGAGCGTTTCATAACTCAACTTCATCGGCATTTGATTCTCCTTATTGACAACTCTGGCGTCACAATTCGCCATATCAGAAATGCGAGGTGGCAGGCATGACTTTTGCAGGCTCACATGCCTGCCTTCGCGTCAATACATCGTCGGTTGAACTACCGTTGATCGAATAGCGGGGCGCGCGCCCTGCGCAACCGGAGCCTTTTGGAGCAGCCCGTCACGTAAAGGGGATAGCGCGATGGTGGGATGTAACGCCGCATCAGTGTCCTTTCTGCAGGGGAACTCTGATGTATGATGGATGCGTTAGGTGCCCATCGGGTATCCGGGCCGCTGAAGCGCTTGAACGCTCCAGCGGCCCTCTGCATTTGAAATGCTAACAGAAAACCTCTCAATAGGCAACGATATTTACTGCACAAAACATTTTATGTCTGGTAGGTTATTTCTAGGGAAGATACATATAAACGGTTTTGTGTTACACTCAAAGCCTGTCAAGTCCGAGGGCTCCATTTAAGCTACGTTTCTTCCCCGGATATTACCGTCAGTTTTTTGCTTTCCGCCGCGCCGCAACGCGCAGCGGCCCCTTTGAATTATTCGGATATCATGTTGCTGATAGAGCCCGCCAGACTGCCGACGTTCAAGATGCGTACAATGGAAATAGTAAACTTCCATGGGCCTTGCGACCGAACCAAAGAGCCGTACCAAGAGATTCAGTCTCCGCGCTACGCCACGCCAGCAGCAGCTTATCAAAGTGGCGGCAGAGCGGCAGGGCCGGAGCGCCACGGATTTCATCCTCGAGAGCGCCTGCGAGAAGGCCGAGCAAGCGCTTACGGATCAGACCAGGTTTGTCCTGAACGACAAACAATGGAAACTCTTCATGGACGCCCTCGACCGGCCACCTCGAATCATTCCGCAGATCAAGAAGTTGTTTTCCGTGCCGCCAATCGCAAAGAGTCGCTAATAGTCCGTCGAAAAGGCCGGGATTGAGTCAATGGCCGGTAGCAGCGTGATCATAGAACGACTTAATCAGAGCCACGACCTCTCCGGCTTCGATTGCGGGAATTCTCAATTGAACGACTGGCTGAAGCGCTTTGCCTGGAGTAACGACCGCGCCGAATCAGCCAGAACGTATGTCGCCCGCAGGGCCAATCGCGTCGTGGGATATCACTCCCTGGTCGCGGGGTCCGCGCTAAAACACGAGACGCCGGCGCGAATCGCGAAGGGTCTGGCAAATCATCCGGTCGGATTGATCCTCCTGGCGAGGCTCGCGGTGGATGGAAGCGAACAAGGCAAGGGCCTGGGAAAGGCGCTGCTTCGCGATGCTCTGGCGCGCGTCGCTCAGGCGGCCGATCTGGTTGGCGTCCGCGCGGTTCTCGTCCATGCAATCGACGACGGCGCTAGGCGCTTCTATCTGCACCATGGTTTCGAAGAGTCGCCGGTTGATCCGTTCCAATTGATGATGCTGATGAAGGATCTGCGGGCTTCGCTTTAGGGGGACGGCATGCAGCCCGCGGAACATGTGTTTATCAGTTTTGATGAAGCCAGCCCTTCGCCGTAACCAATCGAGTTCGTCAGGTCTCGCGTTCTCCGGTGACATTTCACCGTTCCATACTTAGACTCCGCTCTCGATATCTGGCTTTCGAGTCGCCGAGGTCATATATCGCTTCGCGGAGCTTTTCGTAATACCTCCCGAGCCAGCCGCCCCAACGCTCATCATCGGAAAGATTCACGCCGTTCTCAACCAGCCGCTTGGCTAGAGCCCGGAAATGGCTTCGATTCTCGAACAGTGCATCGGCGTTCCCCAGATTCTCGACAACGATGCGGCGCCGCCGATCCTCGTCCGTGGCCGTATTGATAACCACGAACGAGTTCGTGGTGTAGATCGCCGCGGCTGCGGGCCTTATCCAACTCGGGGGTGTATCGGAGATAGTAAACCCGTCCGTTTGTTCCTTCGAGCATCAGGTAGCGCCTGCCATCGTCCTCCTCTCCGTGTGAAAGTATCCGGCCCTCCAGCGAGCTGACATCGCGCCAGTTAGGTGCACTGAGTTGCAGGCGCGGATCGGACAGAAGAGCGCCGTTGGCTGCAAGGGTCTTCTGATTATCCGCAGCTCGCTGCATAGCTTTCAATGCCGTTTCCACATCTCTCCTCACCTGCCACTGGTGCGGTCCATCCGGTCGTGCGAGCCCCATCGTTTGGAGAGTCATCAGCCGGGACGCCAACGATTGCTCGCGGATTGCCGCGAACCGTCCCAAGCCTGGACGCGTGGGGTCAGCCGTGACCCGGAGTTCGCCGGAGATTCCATCCCACGGCTGAGTTCGCGCCACGAGCAACCGGTCCAGCGGCGTGAAGCGCTGCAGTGGGACCTGCCGGCGGAACACGACAGTGGCATCCTGTTCCGTTCGGTAGCCAAGTTGCACGGTGGCAAAATGTTGCGCCACCGCTCGAAGACCATATCGGACGTACTCCCGGTCGAACTTGACCTCCACGCCGTTGGTGTCGACACCTCTGAGGGCGACGTGGACGTGCGGATGTTCCGTGTTGAAGTGCGCCACGGCCACCCATTCCAATGATGTGTGGAGGTCGGACGCCATGCGGCTCATTACTTCCCGCGTTAGACGCTGCAAGTCGAGACGGTCGCCAAACTCGGGGGATATTATCAACTTCCAAAGCCGCGGGTCGCTGCCCTCCTGCCAATCGCGAAGCCTGGACGCGATATCGACACCGGTCGCATCCGAGCCAAAGCCGGATTTCTCTGGTTCGAGCGAAGCACTCTCTCTCGCGACGTATCGGCCGTGGGCGTACCAATGGCCTGCAACCCGATTGCTTGAGTAGGTCACCCGAACCGCGCAATGTTGAAGGTGAGACGGTCTCGGTCGTTCCGATCCTTGCCGCCGACCCGCCCGCGAACTGCGGGCATATTTCATTACCGTCCGGAACGCAACGGACACGCAGGGAGACGACCGTCGTTCTCTTTGGATCGGAGGTTTCCCTGGTCTGAGCTGAAATCTCGGATTGTCGTCGTCATTCTTCCGTGGCACGATTCACCAATTCCAATAGCGCTGCCTGAGCGTCGCCCACCATATTCGCTCCAACACTCTTCAGGAACCGGGAATAGCGAAGTTTTCCTCTCGCTACGGAGGCTTTCCTCGCCTCGTCATCGGTATCGGGCAGCGTGCTGAGAATCACTTTGGCTAACGCGTCCATATACGCAAACAGGGCGTGCTGTCCTACGCTCACTCGCTCGACCTGCTTCGAGTACGTTTCGAGAGACGTGCGGATGCGCTGTTCGGATTCATCAAGTGTCGCGTCAACGCCGCGCAACTCCTTTTCGACAGCCGCCCGCATGAACGCGCTCGGGCTCGTATAATCTCGTGCCTTGGCAGCCTGCACGACGGCCTTGTAGGTGGCTTCGCTCAACCGCATTCCCCGCATTTTGGTGGTTTTTCGCTTCATCGACAAGCATTTCTCCTTGTGCTAAACACATGCTAAACGAGAGAGTCGATTTGCGCAACACCTTAACTCGCTGAAGATGCGACCTCATACGTCCCAAAAACAGATCGTCTGCTAAACAACCCTTTATGTTCCACTACCGGTGTTTTGCTGCCTTTTCGGGCGTTGGCTGGTTTCAAGGTGTTACAAACCGTTGCCGCTCACCGGAATCCCGCCCTGCTGTTTCGGACGGTTTCGAACTGTTGCAAACAGTTGCTGAGAGCCGGATTAAATATTTTGTCCAGAAAGTCCGTTCTGAGCCCTTATATGTAGATGCCTTTTGCTGGCGACACCCATGAACTACGCTGAGCGGTTCCGGAATAGCCGACGCAAGATCTCGTCGATCTGCGGTCCCTGCGCGAGGTTCATCTCCGGACCAGCAGCGGTCGCGTTTGCGTGGGCCTGTCAGGACAGCAAGGACTCCTCGAACGTGAGCCGCGAACAGATCGAACCGCTTAACCAAATAGAAACGGAGCAACCATGACAAAACCAATCACACTGAACATCCAACGCACGATCGCAGAATGGGCAGCGAAGTGTTGCCCGCGCCTCAAGCCCGACGACGCGATCTTTGACCTGGTAAAGATGAATATCCGGGAACTCGACAACGCGCTCGATGCTTCGTATGCGCGCGTTGTCGGGGAACTCGCGCTATACCGTGCTTTAGCTCGGAGCCTTCCGAACGGAGGCGGGGAGGATGTGGATGAGGCGTTGAAGGCAGCAAATGAGACCTGCAACGAAATCAAGCGCGATGTCAATATCTCCCATCTGCGGGCGGCAGAAGCCATCCGAGAAGTCGAGGCGGCTTACCAGCAGTCCATTGCCATCCGGTATTTCGTCCTCGGGATGTTTGCGAGCTTCGTGCCATTGCTTTGTGGAGTCGGGTTGGCCGCGGCCCACGCAACGTGGTGGCGACTTTAGAGAGGCTCCTGCTGCATGGTTGCTGCCAGCGTGCGGGCGTTTTGCAAACTAGCCACGCAGGAACTGACCACCAGCACCGGCAACCGGTTGCCATTCACGCAATTTCACCTGATTTTTACGAACGGTTGCGTAACGATACACACGGTTGCCAGAAGCGGAATGAAAATATTTTGTCAAAAAATCCCGTTCTGAGCCGGTATATGTAGAGGCTTTATTCTGACGACAACAACAAACTCCGCTCCTCCGCTCCGAAACAGAACGAAGCGCGATCTCGTACATCTGCGATCGCTGCCGGGAGTTGAACCGCGAACCAGCACGGGCCGGTCGCATGGATCTGGCCCGAGATCGCGGACAGTCTGGCGACGGGTAAGAAGCTGCGGGAAGTATGGGAAGCCATCCGCGCCGATGGCCTCGAAATTCCGTATCCACAGTTCCGGGTTTATGTCTCCCGGATTCGGATGAGGCAATCCCGGCAGCACCGATCAGAAACCAGGACGTCACCGCACGCCGCTGCCGATTCGAACGCCGAACCTCAGCCCGAGTCTCCGGTGCGGCCAGACCCGTTCCGCAATGTTCGCGAGCAGCGAGAGAAAAAACAATCGGACGGATTCAGCTTCGATCCGTTCTCCATTCAAAAGCAGTTGATCGATTAGGAGGCAATTCATATGGCAACTACAGAAAACGTAAAATCGAAAGGCAATCAGGTCCATCTGATTCTCCAGGGCAAGGGCGGCGTCGGAAAGAGTCTGATTTCCGCCATTCTCGGCCAGTACTTCCAGAGCAGGAAGATCACACCGCATTGCTTTGACACGGACCCGGTCAACGCAACCTTCGCGCAGTATCAGGCCCTCCAGGCCGAGCACATCAATGTCCTCCGGCGCGGCGCGATTAACGACAAACGCTTCGATGAACTCTTCGAGAAGATCTGTCAGATCGAAGGCGTCTGCATCGTGGACACCGGCGCCACGACCTTCGTTCCGCTGTGGAACTACATTCTCGAAAACGAAATTCTGAAATTCCTCGCCGGACCGGTCCCGCCGGGTCTTTGTCCATTCGGTCGTTGCCGGCGGACAAGCCATGACCGACACCCTGAATGGTTTCGAACGTCTGGCGGAAACAACCACGGAGAAAAACGTGATCGTCTGGCTGAACGAGTATTTCGGCGAGGTCTCGAAAGACGGAAAGCCGTTCGAGCAGTTCCGCGTCGCCGAGGAGCAGGCTGACAAGCTTCTCGGGACGGTGGTCATCCGGGATCGCAACCCGAACACTTACGGGGACGACATGCGGCAGATGCTGTTGAAGCGACTGACATTCGAAGAAGCTATTCGTCTTCCTGAATTCTCACTCGTCTCGAAACAGCGATTGACGATCATCCGTCGCGAACTCTTCGAACAGCTGGATCTGATTGAAATGGAGTAGATTATGGCAAAACCAATCATGTTCAACGTGGAACGCATGATAGCAGTGGTGGCGGCAGAGCATCGCTTCATTCTGAAACCCGACGACGCGGCTTTCGCCCTCGTGACGATGAATCGTCTGGTCCTCGAAGAGTCGCTCGAAGCTATCCGCGCCGTGGTGAATCAGGATCTCGCACAATTCAAGGAGACCGCGCAGTGGGCTCACAGCCGGGCTGAGTCGGCTATCGAGGCAGGAAGTCCGTCGTTCATCGCGAGCCATGCGTGAGGAATTCCAGAGTCGATCTCAATAATGCGCGATTACGAAGCGGCGGAGATCGTTCAGGAGGTGAAGGAAACCTACGAGAAACCGATGTCCAGGATGGACCTAATCATCATGATCCTGGCAGGCGGTCTTTCTCTTCATTATCGCTTTCGTGATGGGCAGAGCCAGCGCGAGACCGTGATGCGGTGTTCGGAATATTGCCATGAGCACCGCGACCCTCCCGAACCGGCCTTTACCGTGGAACGCATCAGACGAGCTTCCGCTCACGGTACGCGCCGCCGCCACGTACCTTGGCGTCAGCCCGCAAACGGTGTATCTTTGGGTTGAGCGAAAGCAGATTCCCCATCTCCGCGTGATGGGCCGCAATATCCGGTTTCTGAAATCGGATCTTGAGCCCTTCCGCGCAACATTCAAACAGGAGGTGGGATTTGGCAAGACCGAGTAAACACGATGGCTCCATCTATCCACGCAACGACGGCAAGGTTTTATGGATGGTCTATCGGGACCGGAACGGAAAGCGCATCCGGGAATCAACGTTCACAGACGACTGGCAGGAGGCGCAGCGAAAACTTCGCGAGCGGCTTCAGGCCAGGGACGACAAGATTCTTGAGGTCGTCCGGAAAGGAGAGAAACTACAATTCTCGGATTGGGTGGACTTTTTCCTGGAGAACTACTCCAAGCCGCCGATCCGCGCAGAGAAGACCCACGAAGCGAACGAGCGTGCGGCCAAGCACCTCAAAGCACGCCTTTGGCCAACGACCAGTTGGCGATATCAGCGCGGATGATATCGAGCACTATCTTCGACGGCGGCTTCAGGCGCGAGTCCAGGTCAAGACCGCTGCCGGGGTCATCCAGAAAGGCCGGCTTAAGCCGGCGACGGTCCATCAGGAACTGCGGGTTCTTCGCCGTATGCTGAACGTCGCAGTTCGGAAGAGGCTGCTCCCCGCGAACCCATGCTGCGGGTGTGGAGTTTCCCGTGAAGGTGAAGGGACTGTTCCGGCCGCACTACATGTCGTGGTCGGAGCAACAGCGGATCGAGTTCCAGGCACCTGAGTACCTGCGCAACATCATCCGGATCATCACCGAGTCCGGACTCCGGGTCTACAAGGAGCTGATGCCGATGAAGAAGGAGCAGGTGGATCTGGAAAACGCAATGGTCTGGATTCCGGATTCGAAGACGCCAAACGGGATCGCCGAGGTTCCGCTTACGGAACTGGCTCGTCGAAGCGTTTCGCGATCAGATTCGCATCGCCGGGCCGGGACCCTGGTTGTTTCCGAGCGACGAGAATCCAACGGGGCATCAGAAGACGTCTGAAGACGGTCTGGCACGCGGTCTTGCGAAGAGCAAAGGTGCCATACTTCCGGATCTACGATCTGCGTTCGACGTACGCGACTCGCCTCAGTGCGGGTGGCGTGGCCGACGAGTGGGTGACGCAGTTGCTGCGGCAGGGAGATGCGAAGGTGTTCAAGAAGTACTCGCAGATGAAGCTGCAGATGAAAAGGGAGGCACTACAGAAGCTGAACCGGAAGGCGAATGAGGGCCGGCCGGGTTTTGACACGGAGAGGCCCAACTGATGGGGTTTTGTCACGGTTTTGCCACGGTCGGAGCGTTTTTTGAACCGATTTTGGCAGACCGGACAGTATCGCAAATCGGGGAAGTGGTTTAGAATCAGAAGAGCACAAAATGTCGGGGCGTAGCGCAGCCTGGTAGCGCACCTGCCTTGGGCGCAGGGGGTCGGGCGTTCGAATCGCCCCGCCCCGACCAAACCTCCTGCTGATTCCAAAAGAGTTGTTCAATCGTCGTGCCATCGTCTTCGCCCTTCCTTTGCCTCTACTGTGCCAAAACTGTGTCAGAACCCGGCTCGGATTGGCCTGTTGACTGTGCCAAAACCCTGGCCGCTTTCGTTGGCCTGGCGGTTCAGTTTCGCCAGCGCCTCTCGCTTCATCTGCAGCTTCATCTGCGAGTACTTCTTGAATACCTTCGCATCGCCTTGCCGGAGCAACTGCGTGACCCACTCGTCCGCGACGCCGCCGGCGCTGAGCCGGGTGGCGTATGTGGAGCGGAGATCGTAGATCCGAAAGTATCGGAATGCCCGCCCTCCGCAGCGTCGCGTGCCAGACGGCTTCTTGAACGTCTTCTGATACCCGGTCGGGATTCTCTTCGCTCGGGAACAGACACGGGCCGGGCCCGAGCGAGCTCCGATCTGACTTCCGAAATGCTTCAACCGCGATCTCCGTCAGCGGAACCTCCGCAACCCCGTTCGGTGTCTTCGAGTCCGGAATCCAAACCGTCTTGTTCTCCAGATCGAGCTGATCCTTGCTCATCGGCGTCAAGCTCCTTGTAGATCCGAATCCGGTTTCGGTAACAATCCGGATCACGTTCCGCAGGTACTCTGGTGCGTGCTGCTTCGATCTTCTGCTGTTCCGACCACGTCACGTAATGCGGCCGAAACAGCCCCTCCACACTCACCGGGAACTCGACGCCGGCACATGGATTCGCGGACAGGAACTTCTTGCGTACCGCCACGTTCAACATGCGCCGCAAGCACTCGCAATTCCTGATGCACCGTCGTGGCCTTCAGCAGTCCGAGTCTACGAATCCATCCTCCGATTTCGCCGCACGCGTCTGCGTTGCTTGAGGCGGCTTCGGAGGTGTACCTTCGATCTCGTCGCGTCGATTTCCGCGAGCTTGGTCGTTCTCGAACATCGGTCTCAGGTGCTTCAGCGCGCTCTCGTTGACTTCGTGGGTTTTCGCTGCGCGGAATCGGCGGCTTGGAGAAGTTCTCCACAAAAAAATCCGCCCATTCGCCAAACGTAAGATGCTCACCCCGGCGCAACGCGGGCAGCGTGTTGTTGTCTCTGGCTTGGAGCCGTTCGCGCAGTTGCCTTCTGCGCTTCCGTGCCAGTCCTCTGTATGCGTCGATTCCCGGCGGCGGCCACCGACCTTGTCCCGGTACCGCATCCACCAGATCTTGCTGTCATTTGCGTCTTATACAACTCCATCATGTTTACTCGGTCTTGCCAATTCCCACCTCCTGTTTGAAATGTGCGCGGAAGGGCTCAAGATCCGATTTCAGAAACCGGATGTTGCGGCCCATCACGCGGAGATGGGGAATCTGCTTTCGCTCAACCCAAAGATACACCGTTTGGATGCTGACACCCAAGTAGGATGCAGCATCGCGAACAGTGAGCGGAAATTCTTCTCTGGCGGGCGTGGACAGGGTCGCTGTGCCCAACGCCCGAGGTGCAAGGAATGATGACATTTGCGTTGTCCTTTCGTCAGAAGAGCTTGCTTTCATCGGGAGGTCCTGACGGATATTGCCAAACGACGCGCTTCTTTTCTTGCTCCCGGAAATTAAATAACGGATCGAACGTCTTTGAAGCGGAGCCACCATCTGCTCCGGCGGCAATCGGCGGGATGACCGTCTGGGCTTTTGCCAAGCTCCGGCCACTCTTTTCTTTCTCCCGCTGAAGGCGTCCGCGGTAAACCGTCAGCCGCCGATAGGTGATCGGGATGCCCATCTGGTTCAGCCGCCGGTGGATCACGCGGAGCGTGTGGCCGACCTCAAGGGCCCGTTCCACTTCCGGCCAGACAGCGCGAAGTTGCGCCATCAGAGTGGCCGGTTTTTCACTGGCAAGTTCCGCGACGGGTGATAGTGCGCGTTTGTCTCCCAACTTGACCGCCTACATATAACGGCCCAGAACGACCCTTTTGGACAATTTTTCCGATGCAGTAGGTGCCCTGAGGTTGAGACCATCCATAATGCCGCAACTCGTCGCAAAGTGTCGCAATTTCGACCGTGGCCCTATTTGAACCCAGAAGACCCCAAAGCGCCCCACAGTTCTGGCCCGAATCGGTGAGAGTGCCCCTGAATGCCCCATTCAGCCCCACCGGAAGCGACGAAGTGCAACAAAGTGCCCCATAATGCCCCTGAGTGCCCCAAAGTCGAGTCACTCGAGCCACTCAGAAAAGGCAAAAAACACCGGTAGTGGAACATAAAGGGATTGTCGAACGGGCTGGTGTTTTTTCACTCGCAACGAGTGCGCGGTCAGTAGTTTCCGTCGTGGGACAAAATTCCCCGTGTGTTCGACCGATGTTCGACGCAGAATTCCGGCGAAGAAATTGTCCAAAAATGCCGTTCTGAGCCCTTATATGTATAGGGCTTTTTATGACGCAACGCACGAGTACTTCCCGGAATGCCAGAGTCGCGGTCCGGCTCACCAGAGAAGAGCAACGTCAGGTCGAGGAGGCGTCGAAGACCAAAGGTTACGCAAGTCCCAGCGCGTTCATTCGGGCGGCGATCCGAAACGAGCTGGACGGACGAGCCGAACTGACCGGCACCGAGGAGCGGATGGGAGCGGGCTTTGATCGCGTTTCGCGGGACATCTTCCGCGTGGGCCGGGGACAGCAGGCGCTGTTTGCGCTGGTGGACGCTTTCGCCAAAGCGATTCTGACCTGCGTGCCGGAACCGCCGCCCGAAGCCAGACCACAGGCCATCGCCCGCGCGAAAGACCGTTACGACCGGCTCGTCAAGGCCGCCGGTCAGGCGATGTCTGGCGACGCACGCGCCGCCATGCAGGATCTGGTGGACCATGGCACGAACTGACGACGAACGGGAATTCCGGCTCCGGCCACCGAAGCCTCGCGTCCCGCGGAACGAAGGCGCGGCGTGGTCGAGCGGATTCAGGCTGCTCATGCACTACGCCCGCAGCAGCCGAAAGACAGGCAACCGCGCGCCAGGCGGAAAAGGAAAAGCAGCGCGTCCGTACTATCAGCGTTGCGCGGTCCGGGTGACGTACCTGAAGAACAAGATCCGGAGGGCAATGGAAGGCGCATGGGCGTTACCTGGCGCGCGAGAGCGCCACGTTCGAAAACGACGCGAAGGCCGTGGGATTCAGCCGGGAGAATGACGGTGTCGATATCGCGGGGCAGACTTCAAAGCTGGCAGGCCGCGGGCGATCAACAGTTCTGGAAGCTGATCGTCTCGCCGGAATTTGGCGACCGGATCGATCTGTCGCGACTGACGCGCGATCTGATCAAGCAGATGGAGAAGGATCTGGGCACGGATCTCGAATGGGTTGCAGTTGAACACCACAACACCGAGCACCCGCATGTTCACGTGGTGATTCGAGGCGTGAGAGATAGCGGCGAGGCTCTGCGTTTGAGCCGCGAGTATGTGCAGCAAGGGATTCGGGGTATTGCTGCGGACCTGTGTACCCGCCAACTCGGGTATCGCACGGAACTCGACGGGGTCGAGGCAGAACGCCGTGAGGTTACCGAGAAGCGGTTCACGTCGATCGACAGGAGGCTCCTGAGAGACGCGCAGGAGTTCGGCCCGGACCTGGGATCGCAGTATTTCACCGTGTCGCGGAATCCGGCGCAGACCGGGTTGAGCGAAACGGCACGATCTCGCACACGACATGATGTCGCACGCCTCGCCGTGCTTCGCCAGATGGGCCTTGCAGAATCGACGGGACCGAACACGTGGCGTCTGCGCCGGGATTTCGAACAGGTTCTCCGGGCGATGCAGCGAACCGCCGACCGGCAGAGGACGCTGGCGGCGCACGGAGCCTTGATGTCAGACGAGCGCCTGCCCATTGAGGTGCTCGATCTGAGGCAGGTCACTTCCGTCGAGGGCAGGGTGCTCGTTCATGGGCAGGACGAGCAGACGGGGCGCAATTACCTGATGCTCGAAGGAACGGATGCGAAGAGTCCATTTCATCCAGTACACGCCGGAGATGGAGGAGGCCCGCAGCCGGGGTGAATTGAGAACCAACTCTTTCGTGCGGCTTGGGAAAGTTATCGGGGTGAACGCGAGATGCTGGATGTCAACGATCTGGGCGACGCCGAGACGCTGTTGAAGAACCCACGCCACCTCGGTGAGGCTGCACGCCAGCTTCTCAAGCGAGGGATCATGCCGACCGAGGACGGCTGGGGAGGCTGGCTCGGGAGATATCAGGCAGCTCTGTGCAAGACCACTCGCGAGATCGAGGAGCATAAAGAGCGGGACGCGGTTCGCACGCCACGGCGGCGCCGTGGCCGCTCTCTCGGACGTTGATATGAACTGAGAGGCGGGTCGAATTGACCTCACAACACGCCGGCGTAATCTGCTCCGCTCGGAGAGCCAATCGTCTTGTCTGGGTAAGCGGATCGCCGGCCTCGCCGCCCGCGTGCACTTGAAGTTGAGGCGGAAGAAAGCATTGCATCATTTGCCAGCGAAGCCTTTCCTGAAGGCATGGATCTGGCCGCGAAAGCTCTTCATGCCAAAGTCTGATTCGTCATCGAACTGCCCTTCTTCGTCTTGAGCCAGAAGACGTTCGAGAAATTGCTCCACGAATCGGGCGTCGTCGCCGGTCGCCAACGCGCGCATATCAAGGCCGAGGAGAAATGCGTTTGCGAATTCGAAATCCGGAAGTTCCGCATCGAAGACGGCGTCGGAGAACAGGCCGATCACTCGTCCTGTTCGTAGCGGCGCAGAACGATACGAATATCCTGGAGATCCTTGGCGCGCCGGTACGGGTCGTCTACCCAGGCAATGATCTTCAGAAGGGCCGTGACGATTGGCGGCGCGACGCGGATGGTCATTCCTCCTGGCAGATGAACTTCGACGGCGTGCGCGAACACGTGTTCAAATCCGGCCAGGCTCATCTTGAACTGACTCGCGGGCCAGGTGATGGAACCGCTGCGACGGAGTTCGGCACCGGCGGGCAAGAGGTCTATGATCGTCCGGCGCGGAGCGATCCAGCGGTGCTCCAGCTTTGGTGCCGGTGCCCATCCGATGGCGGCCAGCCGCATTGTCAAACGCTCGAACTCATCGAAGTCGAGTGCAACGGTGAGATCGACATCGCGTGTAAAACGCCCAAGATCGCCCATGAGGATCAACAGGGAGGTGGCGCCGATCACGACCAGGTCGGCTCCCAGTTCGTCGCAGATCTGGCTGATCCCCGCCAAGTCAGCGATCTGATCGGGCGTGAGGATATCGTTCATTTCAAATACTCCTGACGAAATTCCTCCGCCGCCTCGCGTGCTCGGGGATCGCTGCCGGTCAACAACTCCGCATAGACCAGCCACGGAGGCGCGACCATTTTGCCCTCGAATTCACGCCAATAGACGAGATTGCCAAAAGGCTTGAGCAGCACTACCGGGCCGGTCCGATCCGGAAGCAGCCGCAGGCTGCGGTGCCGTTTCGCGTCCAGAAAAACGGGAACCTCGGCGCTGCGATAGAAGTGTTGCATCGCATCGGCGGCGGGCCTCCGGTCAGCGCATAAGGAATTTTCTGCGCTGCCGCTTCATGCGACAGCCGCGCCACGAACTGATCCACGGATGGTTCCTCGTACCGGAAGCGGCCGAGCACCAGCTTTGGCCGCAGAATCTGGTTGTAGCCGGAGATGAGACGGTCTCGGAGTGCACTCGTGAGTAGGAGATTTCTCGTCTTCGTGCGCCGTAAGTATTCCTTCATGCGCAAACTGGAGGCGGAGTTCGGCGACCTTGCTCTTGCTGAGTCCTACGGCAGCCGCGAGGTCGCGGACAGTCCAGTTCGCTGATTCCGGGTTAGTCGGCAAATTGAAACAAGAGTTGGACCGCTGCCGGGGTCATGCGCTCCGACTGCAGGTGGCTTTGGCGGCTTGCGTTCGCCGATCACGGTCCAGTTGTATTCATCGCCCAGAGCCAGATGTATGTTGCCGACTTCGTCCGCGAACGAAATGCCCGCGTCAATGAAGCTCTTGGCAGTCGGCACGGCCAGGTATGGAGCCAGCAGGAGTGTTTCGCCGTTCCTGACTGCTCTGGCTTCCGCCCTTTGCGGCCTTCCTTTCGCCCTGGATCTGGCCGATTACAGCATTCACAGTGCTGCGGTCGAGATAGGATCTCTTCACGATGAGGGGAAGACGGTGCTTGCCCCGCGGCGTCGTGATTTCGAGAACGCCGCTGGAGTTCCGATCACCGGACTTCGCTGGAATCAGCCGGAGATGCCGTACAAAGGGCACGGCCCGAATCTGATCGAACTGGGGTTCAACGTCATGGGTCGGATCAGACAAACATCTGTCCATAAATATATCATGTCCATTATAATGGACATATAATTTTACAGGACAGAGGCCCATCAACTAAGCCCTCAACGCTCACGCGCTTGCCAAAGATGGCGGTTGGACCGCGGACGGGAGTTGGGAATCGTTAAGACGCCGCCATCCTTAGCCGCTCGCGATCCAAAGTCTTCTACGCCCTCCATGATGGGCCGCAAATCTGTCCAGTCCGAATCTAAACAGCGCGGTAACCAGTTGTCGCTTACAGCACCGATGAGACGTCTTCGCGAGGCAGTTGATCGAGGACACCGGATTTGAAATGATCATCCGTGTTGCTAAATGCCGTCGTAGCGCGAATAGCCGCGCTCTGCCCAGTAGTCCTTCGGTTCGTCCCTCATGTAAGTGATCCGGGTGATGGCTTTGATGTTTTTCAGGCCGAGTTTTACGGGAGCAAGCAGGCGCAACGGAGCCCCGTGATCTACCGTCAGCGGTTGTCCGTTGAAATGAGTCGCCAGCAGCGTCTGCGGATGGCGCGCCGTCGCCAAGTCAATCGACACGAAATAGGGGTCGGGATTCCCGGACGAGTCCAGATTTACCGATGATTCAAGGCGGGCCCATTTTGCTTGAGACACGGGCGGGTAGGCCTGCAACAGATCGTCGAATTTCAGGCCGGCCCACCAGGCGATCGCACTCCAACCTTCCACACACACAAAACGCGTAATCTGGTCATGGATCTGATGGTGCGTGAGAAGAGTGCGTATATCGAGCGAAACGGCAAGGCCGGAGGAGAGTCCATCGAGAGTCAAATGCCACGCCGGAATGTAACCGGGACCTGGGGTAGCCCCGTTGTAGTTATTCTTCAGCGGCGTAATCTGAGACTTCGTATAGGTAGGCACGAGGCGATTGGGCGAATACAGCGCCTCGGCGACGTCGTCGTCGAATCGAAGGGCCTTGTTTGCGAGCCAGCCCTCGTGACGCCATGATCTTCCAACTGCGAGCACCCCCAATGCACTCGCACCAAACACCAGAAAATCGCGGCGGGTCCGGCGGCGCCAAGCGTCCGGCGCCACTTCGATGATTTCGGAAGGCCGTTCCTTGAATGCAGCGTCACGTTTCATTTGCTTGCCCTCCACTCTCCACAGTTCTGGACCAACCGGTGATCATGCTACGCAGCGTGTCCCAACCGTCGGCGAAAACGAGAATTACGTGCGGTACTCACAAACAACACGAAGATCCACATCAACCAGAAGTGCCAGACACGAGCGCTGTCAAATCCACCGAAGATTGCGGCCAGCCACGAAAACTGCATGGGTTTATGAATGGCCCAACCGGTCAGGACAGAGAGGAAGCCGGCGATGGGAATGGAAAAATAAGCCAGCCTCTGGAGCGGGTTGTATTTCGTGCTTTGACGAGGTGGTTTCCGCAGTTGTCGCTTGAGGATCGCCAGTGGCGTTCCGGCATAGTAGGCAGCCATCTTCACTGCGCCGCGTGCGTCGCTCAATCGTGGGAGCAGGGCACGCCATTCACCGCCCAATAAGATTCCTGCCAGATAGACGAGTCCGTTCAGCATGAATAAATAAGCGCAGCACCAGTGCAGGCGCAGGGCAGGAGCGAGCATATAGGGGCCGAGACTGATATGGTTGTAGATCCAATCCGGGCGGCTCGCGCAGTCATGCGCGCCCGGCAGGTGAGCGCAAATCCAAATACCGGCATCGGCAAGATAATCGAAGGAGCCAGTTTGCGGATCTGGATTGTGTCGATAAATCGGTGAGGCCCAATAAATCGAAATTCCACTGACGATCAGACCCAGGAGAAGGGGAATATTCAACCAATGGCTGATCCGTACGAGCACGTGGTGTTTACGGACTACACGCACGCGCGGCGGTGGCGCCGGCGTGCATGTAGCGATTTGTTCCTCGATGGAGCTGCGTGGAATGTGGCACAAGTATTCTCCACGTTATTTGTGAGGGGCCTGTGAGAATCCGATGTGAGAGTCCATGTGAGAGGTCATGCCATTAGGCGGCGCGGGTGCGAAATGCGCGCGCCCATCCTCGATCAGCCATTTATCGCCGTGGCGTACGGCCACGAAGTAAAAGTTGATCGGTATCGCGGGGATGATCGCCCCATCCGGACCGTTCGCATTGTGCACGGTAAGCAGCGCGTCGGCGACCGCGACATCCGGTTTGATGAAGCGGATCCGATAGTTGGTAAACGCCGCTTGCGTGGTGGCGTTGACGGCTTGCTGCGCCTCGGGACCGAAGTCCTTCACCATGGCGACCCGCCCTTGCAGATAGTCACCCTGTGGCGTAACGAAGGTTCCATTTTCGGCGAACAGGGAGGCTCGGAGTTCGGCATTCTTCTGAACGAACGCCTTAGCAAAGCTATCTCCGAGCGCGCGAACGGCTGCTTCGTCTCGAGCCTCGCCGGCACTCGCAGAGCCGGTCGCACCGATGACGAGCGTACACGCAAGAAACGCTAGGCCGAGACGCTGCATCAGGCCTCGGAGCGCTGACTTGGGTTCCCGGGGCGAGAATCGATGGGTGAGTTGCGATCAAAGCAGATCGGTACGTTTGTGAAATGTTCATTTCTTTCTCCTTAGTTTCTGATTTGCTGGGATCACCCAGCGCCACGATTAAGGCATCCGATTAGCCACTTGAAAACGGATTGAAAAGAAAAGAGAAACTGAAGATCGAGAACCGTCGGGTCGACACCTGGCTGCTGAGCGCTCGTCTTTTGCTGATCGGAGCAGCATCGCGCACTCGAAGCGGCGAGGAGAGATCCGCGTCGCGCTGCGCGGAGGAGTCTGGCACTCGAAGCATACCGCCGGGGCTACAGGGCCCATCAGTACGGTCACGCAGCCGCTGAAGCGGCTATGTCCTCCGTAAGGCTTTCCTTTGGCAACGGCAGAATGAATGTTCTGCCAACAGGAACCGTCAGCCCACGCGCCGTGGACCAGCACGATCGTGGCGTTCTGAGCAAAGGAACTCAATGATGATGCCCGTCATCTGTCCGGCGCGACTACGCCGTTCGCGGCCAGGAACTCTTTCATCGCGGCGGCAATTTCGACAACGTGCGTCTCGATGGCAAAATGGCCGGTATCCAGGAACTCGACCCGCGCGTTCGGTATGTCCTTTCGAAATGCCTCGGCCCCGGCGGGAACGAAAAACGGGTCGTTCTTACCCCAAATCGCCAGCAACGGCGGCTTCGCTTTCCGAAAGTAGTCCTGAAACGCCGGATAGAGCTTCACGTTCGACGCGTAATCGAGAAACAGATCCAGCTGGATGTCTTTGTTCCCCGGACGCTCCAGCAGCGCCGCATCCAGCGTGTACGATTCAGGCGGAACGCTCTCCGGATTGCCCACGCCGTGCGTGTACTGCCAGCGCGTTCCTTCGAGGGTCAGAATGTTTTTGCGGAGTGACCTCGCGGTTCTCCGGTGTTGGCTCAGCCCAGTATTTCCGGATCGGCCCCCAGGCATCGCCGAGCCCTTCTTCATAGGCATTGCCGTTCTGGGAAACGATAGCGGTGACCGGTCCGGATAAGCCATCGCCAGACGGAATCCGGTTGGAGCGCCGTAGTCGAACACATACAGCGCATAGCGCCTGATCCTGAGCGCTTGCGTGAACGCATTGAGCGTGGCGGCCAGTCGGTCGAACGAATAGACATATTTTCGTTCTGCGGGAACTTCAGTGAATCCGAAGCCGGGAGGTCCGGCGCGATCACCCGGTACTCGTCGGCGAGACGTGGAATCAGTTCGCGGAACATGAAAGACGATGCTGGGAACCCGTGCAGCAACAGCACCACCGGGGAATTCGGGTCGCCGGCCGCCCGGTAGAAAACACGGACTCCGTCCGCCTCGACGTAGTGGATGGAAGTAACGGGCACGAAGAATTCGGAAGACGTTTGGGATGTTTTCAATCCGGATCCGATGTTCTTCGCCGACTCGGGTTGAACGAGCTTGACTCATGAAAACTCTCCTATCTCGGTTTTAGCAATCTTTCGCGGATTCCAGCGATGATGCGGGTGATGCCGTCCCGCAAGACCTGCCCCCCAGTGCAGTAGTTGCCTTGCTCTAGTCGAGGAAGGCGTTGCGGTGTGCTTGAAGAAATTCCGGAAAGCTGGTGGGAGGCCTGCCACCTATCCGTTGCACAAGGTTGTTTGTGCCTGCGAAGACTCCGTTCTGATGGTCCTTGGCTATCTCCTGAAAATGCTGCCACAGGGTGTCAGTATAAACACCTCGCCGCCGATGGCTATTTCCGGAGTCCTCAGGGATTGCATCAGACCGACCAGCAAGCCGCTTCAGTTCCCAGGCATCGATCTGTTCATATGCCAATGGCTTGCCGGTGACCTTGCCGATCTCACCGGCGACCTCTGCGAAGGTGTATTCCCTTTCGCCATAGAGCGGATAGATCCTGCCCTTATGCTGTTCTGGCGCAAGAAGAATATTGGTGATCACTCGCGCTTGATCTTCGGCCGCGATGGGAGCGTGCCTGCCTGTTCCAAATGGCAGTCGAAGAGTTCCCGTCTTGATCTGATCTCTCCAGTACAAAGCCCACTCGGCGAATAGCGTTGGCCGCAAGTGAGTGGTGGGAATTCCGGACCAGTCGAATATTCGCTCGGCGATCCAGTGATCCTGAGCGGCATGGCTTCGGGCTTCGCGCCGCGCGGATATCTGGGACATGTTCACGATTGCAGAGAGCTCGACCTCTTTCGCAGCCTGGGCAAAGTAAGCTGTCGCTTGTAAGAGGCCAGGCATGATCGGGTAAACGAAATATGCACCTTGTGCCCCTTCGAGCACGTTGCGCACCGCTTCGAAGTCCAAAAGGTTTCCGGTGACCACCTCGGCGCCCAGAGAGCTCAGGGCGGCGGAACGCTCATCTTCATGATGAGCGAATGCCCGCACCCGGGCTCCGCCTTCCAGCAGGAATTTGACCGTTTTGCTTCCCGTCGCGCCAGTGGCGCCGGTTACCAGGAATGGTTTCGACATGTTGCATCTCCTATGACGATGAATCGCTCGTTGACTGGCCCTGCAGGACAGCCACCACTTTCGAATGTGATCACAAATCCAAACGGGTCACACTTTTTTCGGAAAGACAGGTCCAGTTTGAGCTTTGCCTCTCCGGTCTTTTTCGCTCCTGAGGTATCTCGCTGCCGATTGCCTGGCTCACTATGCGCCGGTGCACTCCCGGATCAATAAAGGCGAGGCGGACATCACGGTCGTGCTGAAGGACGCTATTACACACGCAAAAAGCAACCTAAATAAGGACAGTTGCCCACATCCCGGCATAAGACCAAATGAGGCGCCCGCCGCGAGATGGGCACTGCACTACGGGCGCCTTCGTCGCTCAATTGAGCCGCAGGACAATGGGACAATTGATCGAGAAACCGGCGCTTCCGAACTTGGCTCCGCCCGGACCTGTAAGCAGGCCGTCTTGGACGAATGTCAGGATCTTGAACTCTTCGCGAAGCTGACCTCGATACCCGCTATTGATCGCGTCTTGCGTCCAGGCGTACAACTGGGCATCCCAGGCCGGACTGTAATCCAACGCAATCGTCGGGATTCCGCCCACGACGTTATTCGGTCGGTAGCCATCCGCCAGGTCCGCGGACAGTCCCTGACGTAGCGGATTATTACAACCGCCGCTTTCGGCGCCGTTAGTAGCGATGAAGATGCGCTCAATCGGGCTGGTGAAACTGTCGTCATCCCCCAGGTGTAACGCCGCCATCAAAGGAGCATAAGTATTGTGCTCGATCGCCGCCGAAAGAGGAATGCTCGCGTCCATTGACATGTACCAGACAGGCTTTCCGAAGCTAAAGCCGTTAATCAGGTTGAACGTTACGGTCATGTTGACTGGATCGATCGCGAGAACCTGATCGTGGACCTTGGAGTAATCCACGTTGCCGTTCGGGAAATTGATGTCGCTTGCGTTCACGTCGAACGCAACGATCGGGGCGTTGTAGATAACGCCGCCGGCATTCAGGACTCGAACGTACGGACTGTAGTTTGCGTCGCCGACAGCTCCGGGCTGGTATGCCGCTGGGAGGGAACTCCATGCCCACGGGGCCCGGCGTTACGCTGCGGACGGGTGAAAAATCAACCGTTCCCGCGTCGAATACCAAGTCTCCGTTTTGATCCAGATTTGCGGTTCGCGCGGCGTTAGCCATGAAACTCATCTTCGCTGAAAAGTTCAGGCCCAGCTCAGCCGCCACGCCAGCATCGTCGACGTCCGACAGGATATACCATACGTTTTTCCCATTCTTCATATGTCCCAGATAAAGGGGAATCGTGACCGTGCCAGTCGACGGTATCAACTGGGCCGGTGTTAAGCAGTTGAACCGGGCCGACCAGGCTCTGATTGACCGTCGAAGGCGGCGGACCGAAGTACGAAAGATGTACCGCTGTGCCAACCGACGCAGGCGCTGGAAACACGTCACAGCCGGGCCAGGTCCGATCGGCCCCGCCCCCGGGCCCTGGGCGTTGTTAAAATCTGCAGTAACGGCTCTGGTAACATCTGCCAGCCTGAATGCTGGCTGGATTGGACCTGGAACCGCCCGCCGGGGCGTGCGATGCCGTGTTGAGTCTTGCGCAAACGCAGTTATACTCATTGCCATCGCAATTGCCAGGGCCACGAAGCAGGAAAGTGGGCTGACTCTTACATTTGTGAAATACACGTGAGAATTCTCCTTACGGTCAGAATTGGATTGGTGTGGCATGGTTGAGCAGCGATCGCGCTCAACCCTTACACGCCATAGGAGGGATCCGGGGAGAGGAAGTTACAAATTCTTCCTGAGCGCGATGCTAGGCCTGGTCGGCTCTGATCTTCGCCATCACCTTACCGATGATGGACTCCGAGACGTTCTCAGGCAGTTCGAAGGAACCGCTATCCGTGAGAATTTTAACCGTCTGGCAGGTGGAATCGTACAACACATGACAGGCCCGGCATTGGGAAAGATGGAGTTCCAGTTCCTTGCGGACCTCGGGCGAAACCCGATCGTTAACGTAATCGCCGAACTCGGCGAAGAATTCGTCGCACGTAATCATTGTGTTGCTCTCCCGGCACCGGCAGCAAAATGAGGCGACAGCCACTCTCTCAACATGAGTCGGCCTCGTAGAAGGCGAACTTTTACGGTCGGCACACTGAGCTCCAGCTGACGCGCTGTTTCTTCGATAGACAAGTGTTCTATGTCGCGAAGCATCACAACTGGACGGTACTTAGTCGGAAGGGTCACGATTCCTCTTTCAATGAGTTGCCGGATCTCCTGGCGAGAATACGCCTGCTCGGGATTGTCCACCCAGTCTCGCAATTCGCGAGGACGAAAATCCTGATCTTCACCGAACGCAGCCTCATCGAAACTGACTTCGTTTTTCCGCTTCCGTTGATACTCAATCGCCTTGTTCCTGGCGATGCTGACCAACCATGTCGAAAATTTCGAGCGTGACTGGAATTCGGCGATGTGCTCATACGCGCTGAGCATCACATCCTGCATCGCATCCTGCGCCTGGTCCTGATTGCCCAACATCGCGGTCAAGGCGCGGTAAACCAACCTGCTGTGCCTCCGAATCAGTTCTTCGAATGCCTCCAAACTTCCTGCGCGTGCACTGGCGGTCAACTCGGCGTCCGGATCGTCCACCTGGGCCACGGCAGAGGAGGCAGCCGAACCCTGTGGGGTGGGACGATCGGAGACAGCTATAAGGTGTGCTTTCTTTTGTTCAAAGGCGAGCGGTGGGTCAAAATCGTGCTCGATGCCGAGGCCCCTCTGGAGAAAATTGGCGAAATTATTCAAAGCCGTCACCACTTCGCACTCCAGAATCTGCGGTTCGGTGAAGCCGGCCGCACTGAGCTGGTCGACATCGCTGAGCGAGAATTCAGAAGTTCTGGCACCTAACTTGATGGCAAAGTCCAAAAGAGCTTTGTCTGCCTCTGAAAGAGAGGATCGGCGGTGATCGACCGCGATCTGGTCGCCTTCCTCAACCGGCAGGCCTAATCCGCGCAAGAGGTTGCAATGCACGGCCACACAATAGGAATTGAGATTCGCCGCAGACACTGCCAATAGAATGCTTTCTTTCTGCGATCGAGTGAGTGTATCCTCGGGAAGTAAAATCGCGGCTGCAAACTCGGCCTCGGCCGCGAGCAGATCCGGGCGCAACGTTTGAGCGCGGAAGAAGTTCGGTATGAACCCATGACTCTTCATGAGCGTGCCGAAAGGTTCAAACGTCCGGGGACTAAGATATGGGGCGCGAACTTGCAGGCCCGCTGGGGGCCGCGCCGAGACGCTCCCCATCTGGTACTGACACATGGATTCCACGTGGCAGGTTCCACGGATCGTTATCAGGTTCAGGACGCAAGCCCACCGACAAGATACAACGAAAGATGCCCAGGGCCGTGGTTACCAGGGCTTCGATGATGGATTCATCCTCAATGCCGTACACACGGAGCCGCTCGACGTCGACGGAACTCGCGGAAATCGCGCCTGACGCCAGTTTTCTACAAAAATCCAGTAATGCCGTGTCGCCCGGGGGTAGCCCCACGCGAGTATGGTCTTGCAACAGACTTTCGATCCGGGAGGCTGGCTCTCCCTGCAAAAGCAGGGCAGTTCGTGCGAGACCGGCGCAGTAGATGTCCCGGCGGTCAGCGGCGACGCAGAGCAGAATGCGCTCCTTCTGCGTGCGCGAAATCGCCCCGCGGTTGAGCGTTACCGCCTTCTCAAAAGCGGCCTGGGATTCGATGACTCGCGGCAACAGGGATTGGGCCCGTAGCAGATTGGGAACAAAGCCGAGGTCCTCGTGAAACCAGGCAAACGGCTCAAAGTCGTCGCTTAACACAACTTCTGAAAGAAAGCTCATCGGTTCCGCTCGCAATCCCAAGAGGCAAGTCCGCAGGAAGGTGCGCCACGAGCCTGCCCCACAATTCGTCGCGGCACGCGAAGGAACTCGGGAACAGTAACAAAATGTGTGCAGCGGCTCACTCGCCGGCTACCTTGATTACCAGCTTGCCGAAATTCTCTCCGCGAAACAGCTTCAGCAGGGTATCGGGAAAAGTCTCCAGTCCCTCGACGACATCTTCGTGCGCCTTCAGCTTGCCGGACATCGCCCAACCTGTCAGTTCCTTCATGCCCTCCGCGTAACGCGCCGCGTAATCGAAAACCACGAATCCTTCCATCCGCGCATGATTGACGAGCAGCGACAGGTAATTTCGCGGGCCCTGCACGGTCTCCTGGCTGTTGTATTGCGAGATCGCGCCGCAAATCGAGACACGCGCGTGGCGCGCCAGCAGGGAAAGCGCGATATCCAGGATCTCGCCACCGACGTTATCGAAATAAATATCGATGCCCTTCGGACAATGGCGCGCCAGCTCCGCGGCCACGTCCTGGTTTTTGTAGTCGATGGCGGCATCGAAGCCGAGCTCATCCACGATATAGCGGCACTTATCCGGTCCTCCCGCGATACCGACCACCCGGCAACCTTTGATCTTCCCGATCTGTCCGGCTACCGAGCCCACCGCGCCGGCGGCGGCTGAGACCACCAAAGTCTCACCTTCCTTCGGCTGCCCGATATCCAGAAGACCGAAATAAGCGCTGAGCCCGGGCATGCCGAGCGCGCCCAGATACCGCGGCAGCGGCGCCAGGCGCGGATCCACCCTGGTGACGGTCTTAGCCTGCACGATGGCGTAGTCTTGCACGCCGGTCATACCCACCACCGTATCGCCCACGGCCAGGCTCGGGATCATTCGAAGCGACCACGCGGCCGATACTTCTGGCGCGCATCACCTCGCCGATGCCCACGGGCGCGATGTACGATCGGCCGGCATTCATCCAGCCGCGCATGGCGGGATCGAGCGAAAGGTACAGGACTCTGACCAGCGCTTCGCCGGGAGCCGGCTCTGCGGCGGGCGTGGTAACGAATTCGAAATCGCTGCGTTTGACCATGCCAACAGGGCGAGTGGCCAACTTGAACTGGCGGTTTTGAAGTGCGCTCATCGTAGTTGTCATGTAAATCTCCTTTTCGATTAATTGCGGGATTACCCAGCGCACCATCAAAGCATCCGATCGGCCACACCACAGAGGATTGAAAAGCAAGAAAGTTGGAGCCGGGAGTCGTCCTGTCGGCGCCCCCGTGCTCAGCGAGCGCTCGTCTTTTGCTGATCGGCAGCATCGCGGGCCGGTGTCACGCAATGCCGCCTCAGTGGTTTACGAATGGCGATTGCAGTGCACATTCAAGAATGCTGCCAGAACGCGAGGATCGCGATTCCGGCAACAGATTTGGAATTGATTAGGAGAATGACAATGCCACTTAAACCATCTGTACTGATCACCGGCGCCTCCAGTGGGATCGGCGCCGTTTACGCCGACCGCTTCGCACGGCGCGGCCACGACCTTGTTTTAGTCGCGCGCGATCGCGCCCGAATGGAGAAGCTTGGCGATCGTCTCCGCCGGGAAACCGGAGTCACGGTCGATGTCCTGCAAGCTGACCTCACCGACGCCCGCGATCTCGCCCTGGTGGAGGGCCGGCTTCGCGATGATTCTCGCATCGGAATCCTGGTCAACAACGCAGGCATTAATGCCGCCGGCGGGTTTCTTGACCAAAGCGCGGACGACGTCACCAGGATCGTGAATCTGAACGCGATGGCTCTGTTGCGGCTCGCCCACGCCGTCGCGCCGCGATTCGCAAAGGCGGGAGGCGGCTCCATCATCAATATCGGTTCGGTTGTCGCGTTTGCGCCGGAATACGGTTCCGCGGTCTACGGCGCGACCAAAGCCTTCGTCCTCTTCCTGAGCCAGGGTCTTCAGGTCGAACTCGCGCCCAAGGGCGTGTACGTCCAGGCCGTGCTGCCGGCCTTGACGCGGACGGAGATTTGGGAGCGCTCGGGCAGGGATGTACCCAAGGTGCCCGGCATAATGGAAGTTGATGAGTTGGTGGATGCCGCCCTCGCCGGCTTCGACCGGCGCGAGAACGTCACGATTCCACCGCTTCCGGATGCGGATCAGTGGACCGTTTTCGAAGCTGCACGCACGGCCATGATCCCGAATTTCAGCCAGGCGCACGCGGCCGCGCGTTATCGTCCCGTGGCGGCGTAACCAGCCAGCGATCAAGCGATGCTGAGAATTGAAAAAGACTCCGATGGATGCGTCAACAGGCTGCGGCTGAGCGGCCGCATTCAGTCGGATCGTATCGCCTGCATCCGATCGGCAATGAATGACGGCTGTGCACGTAAAATTCTGGACCTGAGCGAGGTCACCCTGGTGGACATCGCGGTGGTTCGGTTCCTGATCAGGTGCGAAGACGAGGGCATTGAGTTGGTGCAGTGCCCTCCCTACGTGCGCGAGTGGATGCTTCGCGAGCGCGCCGAAGGAGCGCAGCCTGGGTCTTCGGATGCCACCTGACTCAATCATGTCAGACCGTACAACCGAGCCAGCGTCTGGTCTGCCCGACAGCGTGCGATCCGACCTTGGCAGGCGGTATAATTCGGCTAGCCGGAAGTGGCGCGCTCAGCGCTTGCCGGCTCGCCGGATTCAGCCTATGAGTACGAGCGAGGGCCAAAGCCGGACCACCCTGGAACTCCGCGCTTTCATCGACGCCTTTCCGGCGATTGCGTGGTCCGCTCTGCCGGATGGCTCCCTGGATTTCGTCAACCAACGATTTCGAGATTACACCGGGCTTTCTTCGGATCAGTTGTACGGATCGGAGTGGAAATCGGCTGTCCATCGGGACGATATCCAAAAGATCGAAACCTGGTGGCAGGACTTTCGCAGTCCCAGGAAGCTGGCACGACGGAAAAGCGCCTTCGCCGCTTCGACGGAGAGTATCGCTGGTTCCAGATCGCCGCGGCGCCGGTCCACGATGAGCAAGCCAACCTTGTCCGCTGGTGTGGGATCAATACCGATATCGATGATCTGAAGTGCTCCGAGCAGAAGCTCCGCCAGGAGGAGGCGGACCTTCGCACGATCACCGATGCTATTCGCCAAGCCGTCGTGGTGCTGGCCCCTGACGGCACGACACTCTACGCGAACCGCGTGGCTCGGGAAATCACCGGACTCACCATGGCCGAGGTGAACGATAATGGCTTTCTCACGCGGGCGTTCCATCCCGACGATGTAGACCGTGTACGAGCCGAGCGTCAAGAGAGGTTGTTGCGTCGGCACCCCGTTCGAGCTGGAGATGCGCGCATTGATGAAGAACGGTCAATATCGCTGGTATCTCAACCAGTACAACCCTCTCAAAGACGAGCGCGGCCAGATCATCCGCTGGTACGTGACGGGAACCGACATCGACGACCAAAAGAGGACGGAAGAGCGGCTCCGGAACGAGAACTTCGTTCTGCGGGAGGAAATCGATCGCTCCTCGATGTTCGAGGAAATCGTGGGTTCCTCGAAACCGATGCACCAGGTGCTGAAGCAGGTTGAGAAGGTTGCGCCGTCCGATTCGACAGTCCTCATTCTGGGCGAAACCGGTACGGGCAAGGAACTTATCGCGCGCGCGCTGCATCAGAGATCGAAACGCGCAACCCGCGCTTTCATCCGCGTCAACTGCGCGGCGATTCCGCAATCGCTGATCGCGTCCGAGCTTTTCGGGCACGAGAAGGGAGCATTCACCGGCGCACTGCAACGACGCTTGGGGAGGTTTGAGGCGGCTGACGGCGGGACGCTCTTCCTGGATGAGATCGGCGAACTCCCGATGGAAACGCAGATCGCGCTCCTGCGCGTGCTGCAGGAGCGGGAATTCGAGCGCGTGGGGAGCAATCATCCGGTCAAGGTAGACGTTCGCCTGATCACGGCAACCAATCGTGACCTGCAGGCCGCCGTCGCGGCCGGAACCTTTCGCCAGGATCTCTTCTACAGGTTGAATGTCTTTCCAATCGCGGTTCCGCCGCTGCGAGAGCGAGCGGAAGATATTCCATTGCTCGTGGAGTATTTCGTTGGGCGTTACGCCAATGCGGCTGGCAAGAACATGCGGCATATCGGAAAGGACACGCTGGAGGTCCTAAGAGCTTACCAGTGGCCCGGCAATATCCGCGAATTGCAGAACGTCGTCGAGCGCGCCGTTATCCTGAGTGAAGGCGATACCTTCGAGGTGGATGACGAGCTGGCTAAAGCGCGAACCGACCGATTCTCCACGCCCGCACGAAGCGCCTCTCGGGGTTGGCCGATCGTGAACTGGAGATGATCGAAGCCGCTCTCGCTGAGAGCCATGGGCGGACAGGCGGACCTTCCGGAGCTGCCGCGAAACTCGGCATTCCACGGCAGACACTGGAGTCGAAGATCCAGCGGCTCGGCATCGATAAGTACAGGCACAAGCGTGGATCGCAAACGATGTAGTTCTCAGTGCCCTGACGGCGCCGGCCCGCTGGGCCTGAATTTTCGAATAGCCAGCACGAGCGGAATCAGCGCGAGCGTGATCCAGCCGATAATCCGGAAGCAGTCCATAAAGGCCAGAAACAAGCTCTGGCCGGCGATTTGACGATAGACCGCACCCGGAGCGGCCGTGGCGGCGTCCGCGCTCGTGAAACCATGCTGCATCAGATATCGCGTAAGGGTATGTGCGGTCTGCTGGAAAGCCTGGGAGCCCGAATCGAGATGCGAGACCAGGTTCGACTGATGAAAGCTCTCACGGCGGGCCGACTCGGTGGTAACGAATGCGATACCAAAGCTACCACCCCAGTTGCGGAAGAGGTTTGTGAGACTCGACGCTTTGTTGTTCTGATCAGGCCGTAGCTGCGAATAGGCAATGATGTTGACCGGCACAAGGAAAAGGCCATAGCCGACGCCCTGCAGTACGCGTTCCCAGCGGTAGTGTGCCGCGTTTGTTTCGAGATTCATCGCGCCGTAGACGAACATGGCGAGCGCGATGATCGAGACGCTCGTAAAGATCATCGTCTTCGCGGAAACAATGCGTCTTTGCAGCAGCTGAGCGGAAATCGGCGCGAGAATGGTGATTGCAAAGGCGCCGGGTCCAAGGACCAGGCCGGCATCAATCGCTCTGTATCCGTAGAGCGATTGCAGCATTTGCGGAATGAGCGTGGTCGTGCCGAACAGGCCGACGCCGAATACGAACAGAAGGCCAGCGGCGATCGCGAAGTTCCGGCTCCGGAGCAGCCGAAAGTCCACGATGGGATCTGCCACGTACAGCTCCCAGGCCACGGTACCGATCCAGCCGAAAACAGTGAGCGCAATCATCGCCGTGATGAAGCGATCGTTGAACCAGTCGTCGATCTGGCCGCGATCGAGCGCGATCTCCAAAGCGGCGGAGGCAATGGCGATGAGAGTGATGCCGATGCCGTCGATGGTCAGGCCCTTCGCTTTTGCAGCGGCGCGTTCGGCCGTAAGTTCGTCGGGGTCTTTGATCAGCCTGTGCGACAGATAGAGCGACAGCAGCCCGATCGGAACGTTAATGAAGAAGATCCAGCGCCAGCTGTAATTGTCTGTGATCCAGCCGCCGAGCACAGGACCGACGGCAGGCGCCGTGACGATGACGACGGTGTAGAGGGCGAAAGCAGCGGCGCGCTTCGCAGCGGGAAGGGTGTCGACGAGGATCGCCTGTGCAACTGGCGCGAGACCACCTCCGCCGAGGCCCTGTATTACGCGCGCGACCAGCATGATGTTCAGTGACGGAGCGACGCCGCAGAAGAAAGAGGATCCGGTGAAAAGCGCGACGCATAGCAGGTAATATGCTTTGCGGCCTATCCGACGCGTGAGCCATGCGCTCATCGGGAGCACGACCGCATTGGCTACGAGATAGGTCGTGAGTATCCAGGTGGCTTCGTCATAGCTGCGTCCGAGACCTCCTCCGATATATGGCAGAGCGACGTTGGCGATCGAAGTGTCAGCAGTTCCATGAATGCCGCGATCGTGACCGTTATCGCGATAAACCATGGGTTGATGGGACGCCTGGCCTGTGACATTGCGCTCTCCTTTTTCGAATCGGTGTCTTCAGTTGACCCGGACCTTTGCTTCCACCGACATGCCTGGTCGAAGATTATGTTCGGGGTCCTAGTTCCTTTCAATGCGTATCCGAACGGGGAAGCGCTGCACGATCTTTACGTAATTGCCGGTGGCATTTTCCGGCGGGAAAAGGCTGAACAAAGGACCAGCTGCGCCCGCCAGGTCGTCAACAACGCCGCGATAATCGCGATCAAAGGAATCGATGTGGAGAGTGACCGGCTCCCCTGCGCGCATGTGGTGCAACTGGGTCTCTTTGAAATTCGCGGTGATCCAGACATCGTCGACAGGTACGACGGTCAGCAGCGTCTGCCCGGGCTGCACCCGATGGCCGAGTTCGACCGTCTTGTGTCCGACCACTCCAGCGACAGGCACGTAGATCTTCGTGTAGCTGAGGTTCAGTTCGGCCGCATGTACTTCCGCTATCGCCTGATCGATGGCTGCATGGGCGGATTCACTGTTGGCGCGTGCGTTCTGTAACTGCTGAGGGGCCGTCCGAGCGCTGGCGATCTGGGCGCCGCGCTCCTCAACGAGGCTGCGAGCCTGGGCGATCTTTCGGTCTACAGCCGCAACTGCGGCGCGGTCCGTCTCTACGGTCTGCGCCGCGGAAAACGCTTCCGTCTCGCGCGAATCGTATGCTGACCGCGAGATCTCCCGTTTCTCCACGAGCGCCTGATAGCGGAGGCGGTCGCGCTCGGCCCGTCCGGCGATGGCCTGATCCTGCTCAAGACGATGCTGCGCTCCGAGAAGGTCAGCCTCGGCGGTTTCAGCGGCGGCGAGCGCCTCCTCGCGCGCCGCTTCGGCGCCGCGGAGCTGATTGAAGGCGGAAGCGTCGATGATCGGCACTTCAAGTTGCGCTCCGCGGGCTTGCGACTGACGAATCTTCAGATTTGCTTTGGCCCGTTCGAGCGCCACTTCGAATCGCGAGGATCGAGTTCGAGGAGAAGGTCGCCCGCTTTGACGGTGTGGTCGTTTTCGGAGTTGGGATTGACCCAAACCACGGTGCCTTCAATGCGCGTGCTGAGCGCGGCGAAGTGACCGTCAACCTGAGCGTCATCGGTCGTCTCGTAGTGCCGCGCGTCCAGCCACAGGCTGATCCCCGCGGTAATCGCCGTCGCAAGCACGATCCCCGCAACGCTGCGCGCGAGCCATTTCAGGCGCAGCACCTTTCCTGTCTCGTTTTTGCCGGTTTCGTTTTCGTTTGGCGTCAAATCCCGCGCTTCGCGGATTTCCGTTGCCGTAGAAGTGGTGGACATGGGGAGACCTCCTGGTTTGTCCAAAGTGGTTCGGTCAGGTTGTTTATTCGCCAAAGAATCCGGCCAGCCGCGTCTCGGCCGAACCGAGAGCGCGGGCGAGCGAGATTTTCGCAACGTTGTAAGAGAAAAGGCTCGAAATGTAGTTTTCGTCCGCGGCCACGATCGCCTCGTGCGCCTGCACCACCTCGAGATAGTTGGTCACGCCGTTTTTGTACCGGTCTTCCGACTGCTCGAAGGCGCGCTGCGTCAGCGCCCTGTTTCCTTCGGCAACCTTCACGGCTGTTTCGGAGGCGTGCGCATCGAGACGTGCGACACGAACGTCATAAGCAACGCGCCCCTGGAGATCGCGATATTCGGCGTCGCGCTGCGCCATGCGGGCTTCAGCTTCGCGCACATCGGCGCGGATCCGGCCACCTGTGAACAGCGGCACTGCAACTCCGGCACTCACGGAGTAAACCTGGTTGGAGTTGCCCGGATTCACGCCGCCCGCACCATAACTCGCGCCGAAAGAAACGGACGGCAGACGCTGGTCGCGCGCCGTTCGGACCTCCTGCGCGGCTTCGGCAACGGACTGCTGTGCACTCTTGAGATCGAATCGGGTCTGTGCCGGATTCTGGTTGGGCAGCGGCATGAAGACGTGCTCTTGCGCTGGCGTCCACTGCTGTTCGAGCGGGATGCCAGTGATTCGGTCGAGGGTCAGCTTGTCTTTTTCAAAGTCGTTTTCGGCACCCGTGACGCGTTGGTCGGCAGCGCGAAGTTCGACCGAAGCGCGGAGGCTATCGATCTCCGGCGCCAGTTCAGCGTTGTACTCATGAGCGACCTGAGAGGCGAATTCCTGGGCGGTGGCGAGGGCGGCCCTTGCTGTGTCCAGCCGGGCCTGACTGGCTGGAAATACGCGGTGCCAACGGCATAGACCACAACATCGCGCGCATCTTTGGCGCTCAGCGCGGAAGCCGCTTCCGCGGCCTTGCGGGACTGATATTCCGCGCGCAGTGAGGAGTCGAACACCGGGTACTGGATGTCCACCCGGGTCTCGGAGTACCCGAAGCCACCGAGCGTCGCAGGCAGCCGGATGCCGGTCTGCGGAGGCAGTTTGATGCCGATTTCGGCAGTGCTGATCTGTTCGAAGCTTTGTTGCGCGCGTGCCGTTATCTGGGGCAGCAGCGCGGCAAAGGCTCGGGCGCGCGCCGCCTTCACACCGGCGTCAGCCTGCTGGCTTTCGATCAGTCCCAGGTTGAAGTCCAGACCGCGGCGAACGTCGTCTGCCAACGTGAGCTTGATTTCACCTTCAACCAGCTTTCCACCCGGCACGCTGCCCAAATAGGGATTGAGCGACTGCGTGGCCGCCGCACTGGGATTGGTGCTGCCGGCGGCGGGGTTGATGGGCCGCGGCGTCACGAGTGCGTAACTTGGAGGATCGGAGCCAGTTTGCGCGAAGGCGGTCATCGAGCCGCCTGCGATCAAAACAATAATCAAGAGCCGGCGAAACATTTTTATGCCTCCTCGCTGGCTATTGCGAACTTAGAGTTTTGCCGGGCCGAAATGTGCAAGATCAACTCGGCCTCGGGCGGGGATGTGACCGCCGTATGCCGATCCTTTCGAAAGAACCCGCTCAACCCGCCGAACCAGCCCGGCCTGGGAGTCGCTGACTCGACAGGCTCCGCCACGATCGGCTGCGCGATCGCGTAGGATTCGGACGGTTTCGCGACGATCCGCGCGCCGAACGTCTGCATGACGATAAGCAGCGCGCGACCATGTTGGTCCGCTTCCGTGATCAAAGTGATATCGACGATTACGGACTTCAGGGCATCCGTGAAGGCTTCCTGTTGCCACGCCTGATGGAGGGTTTCCACATCAACTCCGCCAAGCCGGCCCGCGAGTTCGAACTTCACCGCATCGGGTCCGTTGGATATGGAGAAGTGCAATCCGTTCATAACTACCTCGCTTCCATCCCCGGCATCGCTTGCTTTTAAATACCGGGAACTTGTGTTTCGAGCCGAGTATGTGCATGGGGCGCGCCACTTGTAAGTCATTGAATTGGAGGGATCAACCGCGAGCGCTAGCGCTGCACGCTCAGCAAAGTGCCGAGGTTTTGGCATCCCTGTCCAGCGATCGGCTGAACCAATACCCGAGAGGTTGGTGGGATTCGCTTTCTGTGACTGAACCGGTCCGGGTGAGGCTGTTCAGGTCGGTCGACGGGGTTGGATCATGCTGCGTTGTGAAGAAGCCACTTTGCGATTCTTCAGAGATCATAGAGACCAGCCTCTCGACGAGGGGTGAAACAAGTCGCGCACGGAGGACCAAATCTTGGGGAAAAGCATCAGATCCAGGTGACACAGAAACCGACCCTATCAGAACCGCATCAAAATTGGGTTGGGACCGGCTGCTTTCGAGGAAGCAGGAGGTCAGACCGTATCAGAACCGTATCAAAACCCCATCGATTGAGACGGTGGAGCTTGCTGATTGAGCGAAAAGCAGACTCCCCAACCTGTTGAAAAGACAGAGAACTCAATGGGAATTATGGAGCCAAAAGAAGCTTGGATCAGGCTTCACACGCAGGAGGTCCGGGGTTCGAGTCCCTGCGCGCCCACCATTAAAATCAATAACTTACGGCCATCCGCCGATTAGCAACTGGGTACCATGAGTACGAAAATGGGTGGGCAACTGAGTGGGTGAACCCGGTTGGGCTCGCGCGCAGGTTTCCGATCAGCTTTCGCATCCATGCCAGCAAATCAATAACTTGGGGTCAGTCTCTATACCGGGAAACGCCCATGTGGAGCGAAGTGGGTGGGCAAATCGGATGGGTTGATCTCCTGCGCGGCCCGCAGGATGTCGCATCTCCAGGAATCAGTGCGCCCAATCGCGGAGATTGAGTCGGGAGGTTCGTGCTTTCCGGACGATGACTATTGATTCATCGGTGCGCTGTTCATTATCGGCTGTCTTCCCATGTGTTTTTCGCACGGACCTGGTCGACCAGGAAGCGCACGCCCTGGTTATCGGATGGATTCAGCCACAGCATGCGGTCGAATATGCGCCCCGCCTCCTCGAAACGTTTCAGGCGCCAAAGGCAGAGCCCGAAGCCGTGCATGCAGCGCAGGAATGGCCTGTTGTCAATCCAACCCCATGGCAGCACGCCGTCGAAACCTTCGCCGAGGGACAACTCGCCGATGCGAAATCCCGCCTCGTAGTGACGGCTAGCGTCCTTGGGCCTGTGGTCGAAGGCGAAGTTGCCCAAGTGCGAGTGGGCATCCAAACAACGAAGATCAGACTGGCAGAGATCCATCAGCAGCTTGTATGCGCCCTCTCCATCCCCGGAATCCTTGCGGTCATTGGATTCGGCAATCGGGTCGGAAAAGGGATCTTCAGAGTCCGCTCCCGGCAGCACCTGCTCCATCTCAAACTGCGGTCGCGGACCGCGAGCGATGACTGGCTTGGCCCACTGCTCGATCGGTTCATCGTCCTCGCCCCAATAGTGTTCCGCGGGATTCCAAAGGCCCCGCTCCTCCAGCCGCAGCGGGACCAACCCCAATGCTCCGGCATCGAGCCGAGTCGACTCGATTACGCCGGACAGATAAGGATTGCCCGCATAGGTCCACTGCTTCGCGGGCCGTACGACCGCGATCTCTCCAGGCACAACGTCCCAGAGCCGGCCCGCGCGGAACGTGAAGATCCGGTCACCACCCAACAGGCGGCAGCGCGCAGCGATCTGTTTGACCGACAGGACCACCAACTCGACGGGACCATCGAGTTCTACGGCAAAAGCGCCGGTCTGTTGCCTGGTCCGTCCGCGAGTGCCGGGCAGGAATGGCGCGAGACCCATCCATTTTCGATACGCTGCCACGTAGAGCCCGCCTCGCGTGCTCGGTGGAATCACTACATCGCAAGCCGCTACTGCGTGCTTCGCGCCATCGGCTCCGCGGCAGATTGCAGTGAGCCCGCGTCGATCATTCCCGTCGTAGTCGAACTTCACCACTTTAACCAGCTCACCGACAACGGTGGCATCGCAGGGCACGTCGATGTTGTCTTCAAAGGCCTGGCGGAAGGCCCAAAGCTGCTCATCATTCCCGTTTGCGTCAACCGTGATCTCGTCGATCAGTTCGTCCAAACAGGCCGCATTCGGGTTGGCGTTGTCTCTTTTCTTCATTTCAACAGGCTCTCCCTGGCCATTACTACCCGGGACTTCGCGCCAGAGGCGTGCAGCAATTCCAGGCCGGGTCATTTCAAGGCCAGAATATATGAGCGCTCAAGGTCACGCGGACCCGTGCCAATTCCGACAAGAAGGTCCCCTGATGTCATCGCTTTCAACCTTGTCAGCCTGGCTCACTGAAAAGAGTCTGACATGCTCCGCCACGGCCGCCGTCGTCCGCACAACTCCATCGTTGAACAGAGTCAGAATCGCGTTCCCGTTGTACTCCAGTCCTGGAATTGCCCCTGATGCTCTATGACGATGGACGGCGTGTTCGATGACTGCGAGGTCGTACCTGTAAAGCGCAAATCACTCGGAAGCAGCTCGGGTCCGCAGTTCTCATTGTGAGGTCGGCTTTGGTGATTGGATCGCGTCCTGCGACGTCCTCAGTAACCTTACATCAAGCCGGAACGGAACCGGATCATGGAAATTGATCTGGCGAAACTGCGGATGTTCCGGGTTCAGCAGGAAGTTTCGTTCACCAGACGTCACTGAGGGAACTGACAGCACGGCCGAGTTTCCACGCCGAAGCCACTCATCACCCAGTTGCCGCGTCGTACGTTGTTCTCCGACGACCAGCGTTGCCCAATTCTCCGGCAATTCCTTATCGGTCAAAATATCTGGAGACACATCGTCCGGAAGATCGGCTGAGCCGAGCACGTACTTGTCGGGCAGTACATCGGACAAATGCACCAGAATCTCGAGAACGGCTAATGAACGGTTTTCGCTCATGTAAACCACGCGGGCGCCTTTCGAATTCCAGCGGCCGCCGGCCCGTCTTGCACCCTCGCCATCATACGGTGGATACGATGCGCGGCAAAGCCGGTAAACACGCATCAGCCAAGGACGCCGTATTCGATTCTCACCAGGACATCTTCCACTTCCTGATAACCCTGGTCGGTCTGAGCGGCCTCAAGTGGAGTCTTGCCCTCAAGGGACGGGTTCGGCGACCGGAGCCAGTGGATCGCCTTCTCCTGGTTCGCGAAAACTTCGCCCGCGTGCACTGAAATCGACATCAACCGGGCTGGCGGCGGAAATTCAGTGACTTCCGAGTTACTCTGAGTCGTAGCCATCGTCTGCCTGCTTCCACTATATCCGGTCCTGCAAGGGTTTCGCCGCTGAACACGATAGCCCTCTCACGTTTTCTCCGCCCCGGTCACCGCTCGCCCGAGCGAATTCACCAGGCCCGAGATCGCCTGCGCGATGCGATCCGGGCTCACGGACTCAGGCAGAGGTATGGATAGGACTGGCCTGTTTGTCCGGGCGTCCCGTGTGCACAGGCCGGACAACATCTGTTCCAATCGGCTACCGGAGGCACCGCCTGAACCTCCGGTGGCGCCGGCCGAGAAGATCGACTCCATGAATTTGACGCCAGCTTCAATCAAGCCGGCCGCGGCAGTTTCGATGCTGGCTTCGATGCTTCCCGCCCCCGCCGGTTGCGCTGCAGCCGCTGCCACCGCTTTCAAAGGAACGGGTGCCGCCGGATCGACAATTGGTTTGGGCCTGGCGGGTTGATCGGCGAAGATTTCCTTTACCGCCTGGAGAACCGTCTTGCGTCCGAGCTTTTCAAAACTGACTTCGCCGGTGGGCGAGTCAAACACTCCCGCAAACAGCGATTTCTTCAGGCGCAGCGTTTCCCACACCCGCTCTTCGATACTGTCGGACGTCAGCATGTGGATCACGTGAACGGGCCGCGACTGCCCAAGCCGGTGGACGCGCCCGATCCTTTGCTCCAGTCGGGCCGGGTTCCATGGCGGCTCAAAGTTAACGACTGCAGAAGCGGCCTGCAGGTTCAGTCCTACGCCTCCCGCATCCGTCGACAGGAAGACTTTGCACTGCGGGTTGTTCCTGAACTTTTCGATTAGAGCCCCGCGCTGACGGGAAGGTACGCCTCCATGCAGCGAGACGAACCCGATGCCCAGTCTGCGCAGTTCCTCGCCGGCCAGATGTGTCATGCGCTCGTATTCGCTGAACACCACCACCTTGCGGTTCTCTTCGATCGCCAATTCCCTAAGGATCTCGCGAAACTCCTGCAGCTTGGGCGAATGATGTGTTTGCTTGTCGAAAAGAAATGTCGAGTTGCACAGCATGCGCATGTTCTGAATGCAGCACAGGACGCGCTTCTGGTCGATCTCGGAGAGCCAGCCCTGTCTTTCCCACTTCCGCATGAGCGCGGCGAGGATGTCGCTTTGTTCGTAATAGGGCTCAGCCTGCTCGGGAGTCAGCCGCACTCGGAAGATCTGATCGGTCCGCTCCGGGAGATCCTTGAGGACTTCCGAGCGGGTGCGCCGAAGCAGGACCGGCGTCATCTGGGCGTGAATACGGTCCAGGCCGCGATAACCGAGCAAGTGGCCCTTCTCGTCCTCCATGCGGTGCTCGTGCAGGAAGCGGAAGGCAGGTCCCAGGCGCCGTCCGTCAACGAACTCGACCACCGAAAAGAGTTCCTCCAGTTTGTTCTCGAGGGGCGTACCGGTAAGGACGAAGGCGTATCGACTCTTCAGTTGTTTAATCGTACGCGCGGTTGCAGTGGCCCAGTTGCGGATGCGCTGCGCTTCATCGAGGATAATCAGGTCCGGCCTTAGCTCATGCATGTACCGCACATCTTTGAGGACCAGTTCATAGCTGGTCAGAGTGAAGAACGCGGGAGAAGCATAGAGAGCCTGGCGAGCGGGCAACAACCCGTCGATGACCTGCGCCGGGAGTTCCGTGAACTTCTCAATTTCCGTTTTCCACTGGTATTTGACGGAGGCGGGCGCAATCACCAGCACTCTCTCGATTCCTTTGCGGCGGCGCAATAATTCCGTCGCGGCCAGCGCCTGCACGGTCTTCCCCAAACCCATGTCGTCGGCGAGGACCACTCGTCCCCGGTAGGCGGCAAAAAGGGCTCCGCGCACCTGGTATGGCAGAAGCGCAGTCTTCAGAACGCCGGCCGTTGGGTCCTGGCCGCGCTGGATCTTCGCGAGCAGCTTGCGTTCCAGGTCGAGGCCATCGGCCAGTTCGTTTTCCCACTCGACGTATTCCAGAGCATCGCTGTAAACGATTGCCCGGTCGTCGGCGCGCCGGAATGCTTCGAGCACTTGGGCGAATTGCCGGTATTGTGCGCGCGGCAACAGCCCCGCCGGATCGAAGTATTTTGCGGCAAGGGATCGCAGCACAGGCGAAGGCGAAGCCGGCAAATGCAACCGCACCTCGAGTGTGTCTCCATACTGAAGCGACAGGGACGCGCGGGTGCGCTTATACGCTGCGGTGTCCAGTGCCTTCCGCTGGCGCTGCCGCAACCGCAACAGCATAGCCTCGATATGCTTGCAGGTTCCCAGAGTGTTGACGGCGAAATCGGGGCAGGAGCAGTAGTTCTCAAACAGACCCGGTCCGCGTACGGCGACGCGGTAGGTTTTCCCGCTGCCGGACTTGATTTTGTAGTCGCCGTACGCGCCGCCCGCAGGCCGCTCCAGGACTCGCGCCACCGCGTTGCCCGCCCTCGCTTGCCGTTCGCCAATCTGCTGTTCAATTAACATGGATAGTTTCCATCTTCTGGAGCGTACAACAATGACCAAGCCGCGAAAGCCACGCGACCCGCTGGACAGCATGATAGAGGACGCCTTCCAGCTCGGCGATTTCATTTCGTACTACGACGATTACTCCTTCGTCGAAGATCTCCGCGGCCTGGAAGCGAAAATTGTGAAACTGACCGGCAGCGACCCAACGCGGGCCGTCACGCTGTACGAGACCTTGCTCGCCGGCTGCAACGCCAAGGCGGAGGAAATCGACGACTCGAATGGCGAGTTCGGTATGTTCGCCGGCAGCCTTTATTGTGGCTGGATCGTGGCGCGGCAAGCGGCTGATGCGGATCGCGGCGAGACCACCCGGCTCCTGCTGGAGTGGATGGACGACGATTCGTATGGTTTCTGCAACGATCTGGAGTATTCGGCGGTAAAGGTCCTGGACCGGGCGGGGCTGGAAGCACTCGAGCGCGAGGTGCGCGCCCGCTTCGACATGGAATGCGGCGCAATCGGGGAACGGAAGCCGGCGTCGCCTAATCCCAACTACGCGCGCGACCACTGGTGCCGCATGCTGAAGGCCGTCTATTCGCAGCGACGAAACGTGGGCAAGTATATCGAGCTGACTGTACGGACCGCGCTCACAACGGCCGATTGCCAGGCTATCGCTGCGATGTTCCAGGCGAAAAGCAAACCGCAGGATGCACTTGCCTGGGTGGAGCGCGGGCTCGCATTGGAGAAGCCCAACGCCTTCGGACGCGGCGGCGGCTACAGACTGGGCGAGATGCGGCGCGCCCTTCTCGTTAAGCTCGACCGCGGTGGGGAGGCGCTTGATTCCGCGTGGGCCGAGTTCCGTAAGGAACCCGGCAAGTTCACTTACGAGGAACTCGTCCGCTATGTTCCAAAAGCACAGCGCCGCGCGTGGCATGAAAAAGCGATGGATGCCGCCGCGCAAGGCGACCTGGATTCGGTCATCGAGTTATGGCTCGGCGCGAAGGAGATCGGGCGCCTCGCCGAACGTTTGGAACGTACCAGCGACACCAAGCTCCAGAGTTTGAGCCATTACGTCACCGAGCCCGCGGCTGAGCGGCTCGCCAAAACCCATCCAGGTATTGCGGCGAAACTCTTCCGCGCTATGTGCATGCGCGTCGTCAACGCGGGCAAGAGCCGGTACTACCATGCGGCTCTGTCGAACCTCGAGAAGGCGAAGATCTGCTATCAGAAAGCGGGTCTCGATACACAGTGGAAGGTGCTGGCCGCCGAAATCCGCCAGGAACATCGCCGGAAATCGGGCTTTATGCCGGGCTTCGAAAAGGTTGTCGGAGGCAAAGGACCGAGCAGGGAGCCGTCTTTCCTCGATCGGGCGCGCGGGAACTGGGCAAGCAGGGTGAGCCGGACAAAACTCTGAGTTTCGCCTATTCCCTCCAGGCCGCCAGAATCGCCTGCACCCGATCGGCGATCTGCTGCCTGGCGAGAAGGCGATCCATGCCAGCCACGAGCATAGCATCATACTCAGTGTGTTGATGACGGACCGCCGCGGCTACCGCGGCCATGAGCGGGCCCTCATCCAAATTCCTCCCCGCGGCGGTTCGCCCCACTCGTCCGCTGTTCCGGGCGGCAGTGTGCGCGGCGATGGCCGCCGCCTCACAAGGCGGACAGCGGGGAAAGAGTTTTCCTGATTTCCTCACTCATCCGGGCGATCAGTTCGCGGTCCTGTTCATGTCGCCGCGTAACGCCGGCGGCTCTGGCTTTCGCGCGGTCCCCGGCGTCTTCCGAACACTCTTGTTCCGCTTTCTCCAATGCAGACCGCTCCAACAGAATGCCCTGCCGTTCATAACGTCCGCGCGACCGGCTGAAGCGCACGACAACAGCCGTCCGTTCGCTATTACGGGCGGCGCGCCGCGTCAGCGCACCATCGCCGGCCCGAAGATACTCGAGATCGTCAAGCCGCGCGCACGGCAGGCACAGCGGTTGTTCCGCCTCCATAACAAGGAAGCTGCCTCGCGCAAGCTCGGCGCCGCATTCCGAACACGCGGAGTCGCGCAGAATTTCGAAGGTAACAGGCCGCGCCGGGCTGCTCAGTTTTTGTGTGAGCCGCTCCTGTTTGCGCTCGGACAAGGAGGGGGAAACATAGTGAGTGCGGTAGCTCATCTCGATGGCGGGATCGCCGCTCTTGCTGAATTGCAGGTCCACAGTCCCGTTGCGCGTCCTGCGCACGTAGCGCGTTTCGCTGGGCTTGAGACCCTTCTCCAGCGCCCATTCACGGAACATTGCCATTGATTGCGAGATATTCTTTAGATTCGCCTCGATCACCCGCTCAACGAAGTCGATTCGCCGTTTCCGCCAGGATTCGACATGCGTCGGCGCCAGTAGTCCAGTTCGGGTAAGGACGTCGATTGCGCTGACGTGTTGGTGGTGGGCCAGAGCCGCCTCCGCCGCGCTGACAACGCGCTTCTTCAGCTCCTCATACCGATCCGGATCCAAGTCTCTATCTCCTTTCTTGCTAATCGGCGCTGCTGTAATGTCACGCTTTGGCGGGAGCATTTTCCAAATTGGCCGAGTCAGAAACAACCCACCCAATTGCCCACCCACGAGGGTATTTTTAGTGCGTAAATCGAATTTTAATGCAAAGAAATTCGCTGCGTAATCAAGGGCTTACAGGAACCAGCCTGATTCACACGCAGGAGGTCCGGGGTTCGAGTCCCTGCGCGCCCACCATTTACTCCTTTAGAATCAATGTGGCCTCCTTTCTGAAAACGTAGACTGACCACGATTGTGCATAGAAGTGTGCAAAAAATCGTTCAGTTGACGTTCGCTGTGCCGGAAATTCCCCGCTCGTTGGCTTGGCGGTCCAGGTTCGCGAGTGCTTCGCGCATCATGCCGAGTTTCGCCTGGCTGTAAAGCCTGAAGACCTCCGCATCGCTCTGCCGCAACATCTGCGTCACCATGTGATCGGCGACGCCACCGGCGCTGAGACGGGTTGCGAAGGTGTGCCGAAGCCCGTAGGGCGCGAAATACGGTAGCCGGACAGTTGTGGGTGCACATTCGTGCACGCCTCTGTCACGAGACCTGGATGATGACGCCATACAGAGTGTGAAACCTATAAGAGCCAAGACAAGATGCCGCGGAATCCGACTGGACGAACCGCTGATCGGGCGCGTTGAGCGCGCGGCGAAGGCGGGAGGCTTCTCGAATCCGAGCGCGTTCATTCGCGCGGCGATTCAACGAGAGCTGGCCGGACGCGAAAGCGAGGTGGAAGCCGCGGAGGAGCGAATTGCCTCGAGTCTTGATCGCCTCGCTCGTGAGATCAGGAGCGTCAAGCTGGCGCAGCAGGCCCTCTTCGCCTTCGTGGACTCTCTGGTTAAGACTCTTCTGACCTGCATTGCCGAACCACCGAGCGATGCTCACGATCAGGCTGTTGCGCAAGGAAAGTTCCGCTATGATCGATTTCTGAAGAGCGTAGGCGCCGCGATGGCCGGCGATTCGAAGGCGGCAATGGTCGAGCTATTGAATCATTCCGACAAGGGCGACGTTTCTTAATGCGTTCCGATCAGGTTGAACCGCCCGCCCATGGCGGGAAATTCGGAGCACGTGGAAGCTTCAGGTTTTCCCGCATCAGCGCGGCGGCTGGTAAAATTCAAACAGGGCAGGAAAAACCAATGAGGCAGCCTCTCCAGTCAGAACCCCCGCAAATCGGACCTGCATCCCGCTTGCCCGGCAGCAGCGCCGCGTCTGTTCCTCGATCGGTCGACACGGCAACGCTCGACCTGCTATCGGTTTGGCAGCGCGAGGACGCGACATCGGACCCGGCGCAATTGAAGGCGGCGGAAGAAGAACTCGCCGTGTTCATGAAAGCCGTCAATGAAGCTCGCACAGCGTCAGGTGAACCGCTCGTCTACCCGTGAGCGACGTTCTTTTCCTGGATTCCGGGCCGCTCGGCCTGATAACGCAGCCTCAACGTAGCCATGAAGTCATCGCGATCACAGACTGGCTCAAGGACTGTCTTCGTGCGGGCGCTCGTGTTGTGGTGCCTGGAATTGTCTATTACGAGATCAAACGCGAGCTCCTGCGGGCGAACAAATCGTTTGGTATCGCCCGCCTTGATGCATTCGTGAACGCCACGCCGGATAGGTATCTCCCACTGACTGATGACGCCCTTCGCTTTGGAGCGGAATTGTGGGCTCAGTCCCGACGAGCCGGACGGCCCACAGCGGACCCAACCGCTCTCGATATCGATGTGCTGCTATCAGCCCAAGCTCTCCGTTTCGGAAGTTCGCCGCTAGTCGCAACCACCAACCCGAAACATTTGTCGCGATTTGTCCCAGCACAACATTGGACTGATATCGCTCCATCAACCTTTGCCGCTTCGTAGATCGCAAGGCACGCTCGTTTACAGCAGCTTTGTTATCAGGGTGAACTGACGGATTGCGCGGCAGCGCCGAAAACGCTCTTTCCGCGCAGGTACTTTCCATTTGACGAATGGCCGGATTCATCAAATTGCCGGATTACTGCAAGCCGAAAAGCCTTCCGGCAGCCGCGGTTTCCGGCGTGATCTTGAACCCGTCACCTTCGAGCCGGAAGTCGATTTCATATTTTGCAATTTTCGGTGACGGCAACGTACCATCTCCAAACCTCTTGTCATCAGGGCTCATCTTGATGCGGCCATGCCGTACATAGACGCGTACGAGAACACCGCTGGCTTCAGTCTCCTCGAACGATACCCGATCGATGAACTGAGTTTGCACTCCGCCGAGCATGACGGAACCATAAGTGTCGGCCATCAACACGACACTGTGCCAGGCAAATTGTGGCTTAGTGAGATCAACCGTGTAAAGGCCGTGAACCGAGTGGCCCATCCCACCATCCGTTTCCTCGCAAAGAAGGATCTGCCTCCCGCCAGCCAAGGGCACGCGGCGACAGTGACGCACAATAACGCCCGGCTTATACCAGACGGGCGTCCATTGACCCAATTTCTTGGTTAGGAGCAGCGTGCCACCCCAAAGGTCAGGATGACCCTCACAACCAGAGCATCCGATAAGCACATCCTCGCTCGTGCCGGATAAAAAGTGTCCGAAGAGAACGCTGTCTGCCTCCCACAAAACGTACGGCATCCATGGGTACGGCCGCTGGCGATTCCGTGATGCCAGTATCTCGTTCATTGATCCGTCTCCGCAGCCCAGCGCTGGCTGGCCTTTTGCAGTGATGGTTCGCACGCCTTCCCCGCAAACTACTCTTAACAGCGGAAGCACAGTGTTCGCAGTCGGCGCGAGGACTTCCGAGGCAAACGTCGGACGCAAATCGGATGCATATGCGAGAGATGCCACCGCGAACACGCAGGTCATTCCGTACAGCGCAAGCGCTGACGTGTAAAAGATCCCTCGGGTGTCGTAAAATGCCACGCAGCCAATTTAGCACTGTGCTGAGGCGTAGATGAAACCGGCTCAGCTCGCCCGTGGGCCGGTCTGGGGTGATCGCTGGGGCTGGAACCTCAAAAGGGGGCGAGGGCGAACCTAAGCGAGATGCGTGATGGAAATTGTGTCAGAAATTGGCATTTCGGCCATCTGTTCTGAGCGGAAGCAGATGCCCCGAGCCTAACTAACCGATAGAAAACAATAAACCACGTGCAATCCGTGGAAGCCCCTCACGTTCTTCACACGCAGGAGGTCCGGGGTTCGAGTCCCTGCGCGCCCACCATTCAAATCAGCAGCTTACGGCACCTTCGGGCTCTCCGCGCTTAAACTCGGTGGCGCGATTATCTCCAGGCGGCGAGAATCGCCTGTACTTTATCGGCGATTTGCTGCCGGGCGAGAGAGCGATCCATACCAGCCGCGAGCAGCGCATCATATTCAGTATGCTGATGCCGGACCGCCGCGATTGCCGCTGCCTCGCGGACCGGACAACGGGAAATAGTCTTCTAATCTCCGACGTCATCTGCGCGACCAGTTCGCGGTCCTTCTCCTTTCGCTTCGCGGCGCCGGCCGCCCTCGCTCTGGCGCGTTCCGCAGCATCTTCCAAGCACTCTTGCTCCGCTTTTTCCAGTGCAGACGGCTCCACTAGGGTGCCTTGCCGTTCATAGCGCCCACGGGACCGGCTGAAGCGCACGACAACAGCAGTGCGCCGGCTGTACCGGCCGGATCGCCGTGTCAGCGCGGCATCGCCGGCCGGAAGATACTCGAGATCGTTGAGCCGCGCGCATGGCAGGCACAGCGGCTGTTCGGCCTCCATAAGAAGGAAGCTGCCTCGAGCAAGCTCGACGCCGCATTCCGAACACGCGGAGTCCCGTAGAATTTCGAAGACTACGGGCTGCGCCGGGCTGCCCAGTTTTTGCGTGATCTGTTCCTGTTTACGTTCGGACAGGGAGGGGGAAACATAGTGAGTGCGATAATTCTTCTCGATGCCGGGATCGCCGCTTTTGCTGAATTGCAAGTCCACAATCCCGGCGCGCGTCCTGCGCACGTAATGCGTTTCGCTGGGCTTGAGGCCCTTCTCAAGCGCCCATTGGCGGAACATTGCCGTTGATAGCGAGATCTTCTTGAGATTCGCCTGGATCGTCCGCTCCAGGAAGTCGATTCGCCCTTTGCGCCAGAATTCGACATGCGTCGGCGCCAGCAGGCCGGTACCGGTGAGTATGTCGAGGGCGCTTGCATATTGGTGGTGAGCCAGAGCCGCTTCTGCCGCCCTGACCACGCGTTTTTTCAGTTCCGAGTGCCGATCGGGTTGCAGGTCTCCTCTCCGAGGTCAAAAACGAACAGGAATTACTTTTTGGATGCAGCGCTCTCCAACACGGCGCGGATCTCTGCCGCGGTTGCGGCAGTGACGGCCCCGCCGCCCCCGGGGCCACCGCGGCCTGCTCCGCTACCCGGACGTTCACCAGCCGCCGCTCCCCTCGCGGCAGCAGGCGCCGCAATGGCTACCGTCCCAGCCGCAGCAGGAGGCGCGCCCGCGCCACCGCGCCCGCCCGCGTTCAGCATGTCGATCGGCTTGCGACCGCTGGCATCGACAAGCTGCATATTGGCGCCCTTCTCGACGAGGAATTTCACCATTTCGATTCTGCCCCCTTGAACCGCTGAGTGCAGAGCCGTCATGCCTTCGTTCGCGGAAGGCGCCCGGGAAACGCGCATGGAATAGGTTTTCGTACCGGTGACTTGGGCATTCACATCGGCGCCGTGTTGAATGAGCAGGTCCATCAGCGACATATTTGCCGCGCCGCCTACCGCTCCCGCCGCTGAGAGGCCGGTCCCGCCACGAGCGCCGGGTCCAACGCCGGCCGCGACCAGGAATGAGGTCAGACCCATCGTGTTGACGTTCGGGTTTGCGCCCTTGGCGAGAAGGGCCTTGATCACTTCCAGATCGCCGGATTGAGTCGCGCGGAACAAAGGCGTGCATCCGGTGCTCAGCTGGTTCTCAACAAACCGTCCGCTGTTGCCGCCGCGGCTGGGACGGTGCATATTGAGCTCCGTATTGGGGTCGACATCCGCGGCCAGCAACGCATTGATGATGTCCATGCTCGAGACGCGCGACCCTGATTCGATAACCGCCGCAGGCGCTCCACCGCCACGTCCACCACGTGCACCGCCGCCGCGCCCACCGCCACCGCCCGCGGCTTCCTTCCGGTCGACGGCGATGTAGAGGGCCGTGCGCCCCCACCAATCCCAGACGTTGGGATTCGCGCCGTGATCGAGAAGCAGTTTGGCGACATCGTTATGGTCGTTATCGATCGCGATCATCAGCGGCGTCACGCCTTCCGGTGTCGGCAAATTGACATCGGCGCCGGCCGCGAGCAGCGCTTCGACGCAGTCATAGCAGCCGTTGCGTGCCGCATACAGCAATGCGGTCAGCCCGCCAACGGGACGATACTGCGCGCGAGGCTCCGATGTAATCTGGCTCGGCCAGTCGCTGTAACGGGCTCGAGGCTTGACGCTGGCGTCTTTGGAAAGCAGCAGCTTGACGATCTCGCCCGCATTTTTCGGCGCGTCGGCAGCCCACATCAACGGCGTTTGATTGTGAAACTTTTCGACCACGTTCACATTGGCGCCGGCTTTGATCAGCATCTCGACGATGGGCATTTCCCCGGTCTTGATCGCCAGCATCAACGCCGTCTGCGCCGTCTCGATTGGCGCCCTCCGGTCCCGCGCCGGCGTCCAGCAGCATCTTCACCATCGTGGCGTCGGCCAGCTTGACGGCTTCGGCGAGCGGCGTGGAGCCGAACTCATTGGCGACGTCCACTTTCGCCTTCTTCGCGATCAGCGCGTCGAGCAGTTCGTAGTCTACGTGGTAGACGGCCCAGTGCACGGGGCGTGTGCCGTCGGGTTGCGCCTCATTCACATCCGCGCCGGCTCGAATCTTGTCGAGCGCCGCCTTGCGGTTGCCGGCTTCAATGAGATTGGCGAGGGAATCCTTCTGCGCCTGTGCGAGAACGGGCGACGCAGCCGCGGCTACACAACAGATGGCGAGAATGAAACGTTTCATGGTTTGCTCCCGAACTCCAGGGCTTCTTACCGCTCCTTCACAGTCGCGGCTCAGAAAGGCATTTTTCAGTAGCCGGCTAAACGACATTGGGGTCCAGCTTGTCATGGTGAGCCCAGAGACCCTTGGCTGCGTCATACAGAAACTTTGTACGGATCTTTCCAGGTCCGCGGGAGGCCCTTCAGAACGCCCTCCTCCAGCATGTCCTTCGGACCGTCGCCTTCGCGAACCTGTTTGAAAAGGCGCGCGCGAACCTCTTCCATCATGTCGCGTTCCGCCTTGAATTCGGCCTTGGTCATTACCGGACCATACGCGGGCACGATCTTCGTCTGATCATTGCAGAGCGCGAGCAGGTTATCCATCGCGTCCACGCGGCCGCCGATCCACGCTCCGGTGAAGTAATCGAGCGCCGGATCGCGCAGCGGCGATGCGACGTCGCCCACCGCAAGAACATTCGCATTCTTGAAGTAGACGTAAATGTCGCCGCTGGTGTGGGCCAGCAGCAGGTAACCGTAGTCGATCTGCTCGCCGCCCGCTTTCAGCGAGCCGGTGGTCAGAAAGGTCTCGGTGGGGCGGGCGGCTTTGGGACGCGCCTTCTCGTAGCGGTCTTCGGCCTGAACCCAGTAGTCGGTCGACATCCACTGGCGGGTGCGCTCGTGCGCGATGATCTTTGCGCCCGCCGCCGCGAACAGTTCGTTGTTGCCGGTCTGATCGGTGTGATAGTGGGTGTTGAAAAGCGTTTGTACTTTAGCGCCGGGGGCTACGTTCTTCAGCGCGGCCATCACCTTGTCGCCGGACTTCGGAGCGCCGCTGTCCACCAGCACGAGTCCGTCGCCGGTGGAGAATGCCAGAACATTGCTGCCGCCTCCATCTACCACGGCGAGCTTGTCCGGCAACCTGCTGCGCGCTGGAGAAACCGCGGGGCTGCCCACAGGTGAGCGCACCCGCCACGGCGCCTTTTAAGAACTTGTCTTCTATCCACCATGGCTCCCCTTAAACGCCCGCAATCACGCCGGTGCTGTCGCCGAACTTGTCGCGCTCCATCCCGCACTTCTGCAGCAGCGTCAGGTGAAGATTCGCGATCGGCGTGCGTTCCGGCAGCGCGATGTGCTGGCCGACCGAGCTTCATTCTTGCCGTTGCGCGCCGCCAACCAGGATGTTCGGCTCCGGATAGTTGTTGTGCAGGTCGCTGTTGCTCATGTTCGACCCGTACATGAAGATCGAGTGATCGAGCAGCGATCCCTGTCCGTCCGGCGTTGCCGCCATCTTCGCAATGAATTCCGCGAATTTCTCCACGTGCCAGCTCTGGATCTTGACCAGCTTGTTGATTCGTCTCGATATCGTTGGCGTGGTGCGATACGGGGTGGAAGGCATCCGGAACGCCGATGTGGTTGTAGGTCCGGTTGGTGCCTTCCGCGACCATGATGTAGGAGGCCACGCGCGTGAGGTCGGCCTGATAGGCGAGAGCGAGCAGGTCGAACATCAGCTTCACCTGCTCGTCGAAGGCGTCCAGTTCCCCGACGGGAGCATCGGGAATCTTGAGCCCGTCAAGATTTTTCGACGCCGCCTTCTGCGTTCGCCGCTCGATCTCGCGAACGCTTTCCAGATATCCGTCGAGAACGGCGCGGTCGCTGCTCCCCAGTTCGCCCTGGAGTTTCTTTGTGCGGTCGAGGATCAGATCGAGGATGCTGTTGGTCTGTTTGCTGATCGATGCGCGCTCCTGCGGCGTGTCGCCTTCACCGAACAGCTGCAAAAAGACTTTCCGCGGATTGTATTCCATCGGCAGAGGCGATTCCGCGTCGCGGAAAGACAGCGTCGTATAGGAGCCGCCACCGCCCGCCGCCACCTGAACGATGGTTTCCGAGGAGACTTCGAGCGAGGGCAGCGGCGTGTCCTGGCTGATGATTTTCGCGATCACCTGATCGAGCGTCGTCGCCATGTGCGCGCGCGGGCCGCCGGTGTCCGGACGAGTGGCGCTGAGCCACGTCGCGGGATTGAGCGTGTGAACCGAGCCCGCGCTGGCGGCGTTCTCCAGGTTGCCGAAAGACGTCACGTACTTCTTGTACGGCTCGAGCGAGGAGAGAATCGGGCTGAGCTTGAAATCGGCGCCGGAACCGGTGGGCGTCCACTTGTCCATGGACGGGCCGTGCGACGTGTTGCCCATGATCGCGCCGTGAGGAATGTAGAAGAAGCCCGCCCGCATCTTGGGCACAGCGGCCGTCTGGGCAAGAGCCGTGGAGGCAGGCACCATGGCGTCCAGAAACGGCAGCGCCAGAGCTCACTCCGGCGCCTCTCAGCACCGTTCTGCGGGAAAGATGTTTCTTCGTGATGAACATTGTTGTCTCCTGACAGATCCCTGACGTACCATCCGCTTTTACGTCGCGGCTCAGACTTCGCGCTGCTGCGCTTCGGAGTCGGCGGCGCCGGACCCTGCTTGCGGAACGCATCGGTATTGACGATTCCCAAAACGATGGAAGACAGCTTGTAGTTGTCTTTCGCCGCCCCGCGAACGACCGCACGAACCTGAGGCATATCGAAATATTCCAGCTGCCGGTTGACCGCGTACATCATCAGCTTCTCGGTCAGCGTCCGCACGAACGCTTCCGGACGATCGGCCAGTTGCGCCCTGAGTTCCACGGGACCATTGATCGGCTACGCCACTCGGCAGCACCGTGCTGGCATCGATCGCGGCGTTGTCGGCCTGGCGGTCCGTGGGTCCGGTATTGCCCGATGGCATCGAAATTCTCCAGCGCCAGACCGGTCGGATCGATCACGCCGTGGCACTGTTTGCAGGCCGGCTTGTCGCGGTGTTGCTTCGAGCCGCGCCCGGACCGTCTTCGGCTTCTCGCCGGCCACCTGAGACCAGGTCGGTGGCGGTGTTCGGCGGCGGAGGCGTCGGCGGCGTGCCCAGCAATCTTGTCGAGCACCCACGCTCCGCGCAATACGGGAGACGTGCGGTCGCCATACGAAGTCCGCAGCAGCACCGCGGCCTTGCCCAGTAAGGCCCCAGCGCTCTTTCTCGGTCAGCGTGACTTTGCGGAACTGGCTGCCGGTGATCCCGGAGATACCGTAGTGGCGAGCCAGGCGGTCGTTCAGGAACGTGTAGTCGGCGGTCAGGAGATCGACCACGTTCCGGTCTTCCAGAAGGATGCTGCTGATGAAAGCTTCCGCTTCATTCGAAAAATCTTGCCGCAGCTGGTCGTTGAATCCGGGGAACAACACCGGGTCGGGCTTCACGGCATCGAGATCGGCGATGTTCAGCCACTTCATCGGCGAAACTGGTGACCAGGCTGGAGGCCTTGGGATCGGCCATCATGCGCCTCACCTGCGCTTCCATGGCTCCGGGCTTGGTCAACCCGCCCGCCGCGGCGAGCGTCAGCAGTTCCTCGTCCGGACCGGTGTTCCACAGGAAGAAGGAAAGACGCGAGGCCAGTTCCAGATCGGTGAGAGCGAACTCGCCGTTTGGAGACGCCTTGCTGATCGAGGTCCCGCGAATGGACCGATAGAGGAACTCGGGGCTGGCCAGCACGGCCGCCACGACCTGCTCGATTCCCTGATCGAAGCTGCCGCCGCCCTCGCGCCCGGCTTCATAGAACGGCATGAGGTGGGACACATCGTCCGCGGTTACCGGCCGGCGGAATGCCCGGCGCGCCAGGTTTTCGGTGATCTGTTTCGCGCAGGCGGGCTCTCGCCGGTTTTCTTCGGGATCGCAGACAAAGATCAGCGCGCGGCTGGCGGTTTTCGAAATACCGGTCGGATTAAACGGTCCGACGACTTCAACACCGTCGGCAAGACGCGCCATGCGGCCGTCCGCCTGCCGCCGTGCCGCCGTTGGCCGACATTCTCGTCGGACTCCACGTGGGAACGGTCGATGAAGGCCACGACGACATCGCGCACGCCGGCCTGAACCTGCACGGGAATCTTCGCGAAGCGCTCCATGATCTGCGGCGCGTCCATCGGCGCCCTTGCGATCCTCGAGGGCCAGATCGGCAGGTCCGCCGATCGGCTTGCGGAACACGATCTTGCCGTCGATCATGATCACCAGCGTGCTCTCGTTCTCCACGGTGTTGGTGTAGAGGCCCTGGCCGAGATCGTTGATATTGATGCGATATTCGCCGTCGGCCGGGAAATTGTGTTTGAACCGGATGCCGCCGCGCGTGCCGAGGGGCAGGGGATCGTCGGGGTTCTGATTGGCCGCGATGGAGTACTTCACGTCCGAAACGCGAGGATTGGGATTGCCGACCGCGAGCTTCGCAATCTGTCGCGCGGCAGTAGATGTACTGATCGAGGAACGACGGGCGACACGCTCAAAGCAGCCGCGATGTTGTCAAAGCCGTCGACCTGGATGTCCTGCGGCAGAACGTCCTTCTCTTTCACGTCCACACCCACCAGAGCTTTCACGGAGGCGGCGTACTCGGTGCGGTTCAGGCGCTCGATCGGCACATAGCCGGCCTTCGGGCCTTTGGCGTGGGTGTCGAGGTTGGTCTCCATCCAGGAAACGAACGAATCGACATCCTTTTGCGGGGGCTGGGGACTGCCGGGCGGCGGCATCAGATGTCCGCGCAGTTTGCGCAGGGCTTTCTCCCAGGTCTGCGCGTCATCGGCCGGGGTCTGGAGATTCAGCGCTGTCCAGCGCGAGACCACCGATCTTTGTGCGGCGTGTTGTGGCAGCCGACGCAGTAGGTGGTCAGCATCGCGCGATGCGGATCGGACGCGCCCGCTACAGGTGCGGCGGGGGTCTGGGCTTCGGCGCTGGTCTGGAAAACCGTCGGAGAGGCGAGGAAAACCAGCAGAGCGCCTGCGCAGAGGAAACGCTTCATTTCCTGCAACCCGTGGAAGATGCATGCATAGGGAACCCCTGTTATTTTGTCATAAATAAATGGCGGTGGCGGGTGCGGAAAAACGCCGCACGGCCTTCTTACACAGTTTTACTCGTCGATATGGCGATCGCATTCCGCGATTGAGGTTTCCGCTTCTTTCAGGCGCTGGGCCGTTTCCGGGGTCTGCGGCGTCCAGTTCTTCCAGCGGGCTACATTCCGCTGAAAGAGCAGCCTGGCCCAGCCATAGTTCTTGTTGGAAAAGAGCATCTGGCCGTAGAGACGGTCGAGATCGGAAACCGCTTCGGCTGCGGCCAGTGTCGGATGCGGAACGGAAAGCAGGCGGCCGCTCGCAGCCTCACCCTTCTGTACGAGTGCCGAGGCGTCATCCTCTTTCCCTTTGTGGAAGTCTTCCAACGCCTCGCGGTTCATCGCCGTGAGCTCGTCTACCGCTTTGCTATACCACGGTTCTGTGGTGGGATCGGGCGGCTTCACTTCGGGCGAAGGCGTGGGCGCACACGCAACCAGCGTCGTGCAAATGAGCGACGTCGAAATCAGCAGACAGGAAGACCGCACTGTTCCAAGCATATCGGGATCAGGCGGCCTGCTCGAGCGGGGATTCGGTGCGCGAGGGCGCGTTTTGGTCTTCGGCGCGGGTTAGAGAGTGGTTCGACCGGTTTCAGGGGTCGAAAAAACGAACTGGCGGGTTGGGTTGTCAGGCCCGTCGGGGGCGGGCTCGACTTTTGTTTTGTCCGCGGTGGGATTTGCCTCCCTGACCGCGGCTTTCTTAATCAAGACGTGGGCAGCTTTGCGCTGAGCCTGGAGTTCCTGAAGCCTGCGCAGCGCTTCCTTCTGCTGCCGTGCCAGGCGTTGTTCGTAGAGGCTCAGGTTCACGAAGGCTTTGGAGTTTTCACGGAAGACTTTGGCGGCGGTCAGGGCGGCGAGGGAGTTGGGTTCGTCTGTGTCGAGCGAATCGGCGTGTTCGAAATGACCGAGCGCGAGCATGCTGTCTTCGTAAGAGCGCGCGCGATTGAGGCGCCACTGAGTGTCGCAGAAGGTCTGGGCGTACTGACGCTCGATTGCGGTTTCGGGAGCGAGATCGGCCATGAGCTCCTGGCAGAAGGCGCGGTAGGCGTTCATGTCTTCGGATGGGAGGACGACAACGCGTCCGGTGAGTCCGTGGCGCATGGCGTTCAGGCTGGACCGGGATTTTCCTTCGGGGTGCGGGGTCCGGTGGATGGGAGAGTTCGGCTTCGATTCGGCTGGGGACATGACAATGTTTCTCCTTCGGCTCTTTGTTAGCACAAGGAAGGTAGGGATTCAGGCGGGGAAGAGCGTAAGTTGTTGATCTGTAACCGCGAATAAAAGGGCGGCGCTCGTGATGGCGCGAGGGGCGAAGCGCGAGGGGTGAAAACGCTTTCGGCAGGTGTCATTGGGGCGCCCTGAATTCCCCGGAAGTCCCGGCGATCATCGAAGTTGCTGTGCCAGAAATTCGATTGTCCGGCCGTTGGCAAGATGAGCCGCAGCGGCGTTGTAGTGTGTTCCGCTATGCCGCGAGAAAGCATGCCGCTGACCCGCATAGCTGTAAACCGTAGCGTTCGGCTTCCTCGCGAGCGCCGCCTTAATCTCAGCTTGCGCGGCCTTGGAAATAAACTCATCTTCCTCAGCCAGATGCATCAGAATGGGCGCGCGAAGCCCATCGACCTCTCCCAGGTATTTTTCGGTATCGCCGCCGTGATAAGCGACCGCGGCGTCTACGCCCGAATTGCGCACAGCTGTCAGGAAGACCATCAACGCGCCGAGGCAATAGCCAAGGAGTGCAACCTTGCCGTTGCACTCCTTGAGGTTGCGTACTGCGTTGACGGTGTCCTTCACGTCCGTTGCGCCCGCATCTCTGTCATAAGCTCCGTACAGACGAAGGCCGTGCGCCCAGTCGGCCTCGGAGGTAACACTGAGATCGACGCCCGGCTCCTGCCGCCAGAACAAGTCTGGCGCGACGGCAAGGAAACCTTGTTCGGCCAGTTCATCGCAATGCTTCCGAATGTCTGCGTTCACCCCGAATAGTTCCTGAAGAACCACGACGGCGGGAGCCGGCAACGTCTTCGGACGTGCGATATAAGCGTTAAACGAGCCATCACGGCCTTCTATGCTGATGCGATCTTTCATTTCTGTTCTCCTCAGGCGGTATTGATCGCGGTCTGCCCGCGAGTGAGCGTTGGGTCAGGCAGCGGGCTTGAGCAGCGCTGCTACGCCGTTGATCGAAACTGCAGGCTATCGATTGGCTCGCGCCGATGCGGCAACCTCTTCACACGAGGTGGCAGCCTCTTCGATCAGCCTGGCCGTCTCCTTCGGATGAGACATGTAAGCCACATGGCTCGCCTTCACTTCGACCGTCCTGGCCTTGGCGCGCTTCGCCATCATGCGCTCCTGATCCGGATTGATCGATCGGTCTTCGCTGGCCACCATGTACCAGGTGGGCTTGTGCTTCCAGGCGGGGTTCGTGACCTGATGGGTAAACGAGTCGGTAGAGATCGGCACCTGCGATATAGCCATGAACTCCGCCTCATCCCGTGGAATGTCCGCTGCAAAGTCAGCCACGAAATGCGCCTCGTCTATCCACCAAAGCCCGTTGCTGTCCGATTGGAATGCCGTGGACGCTTGCGGCAGGGCCTGTTCGATCGATGCACAGCTTTCCCCTTCATCGAGAGCAAAGGCGGCGATATAGACAAGCGCTGCAACGTTCGGATGATTGCCGGCTTCGGTGATGATGGACCCGCCATAGCTGTGGCCGACCAGAACCACCGGGCCGCCCATCGCGTCGATTGCGGCCTTTGTGTACTTCTGGTCGTCGGCGTACGAAGTCTCAGGAGGCTGCGCTACCGACACCTTGTAGCCATCCTTCTTCAGGATGTCAGCGACGGCTTTCCAGCCGGAGCCGTCGGCGAATGCACCGTGCACCAGAACCACGTTCTTGATATTCGTCATCGTTATTCTCCTCTCGGGTTTGAGCTTCAACGAATCGTATTGAAGCCTCGAACACGAAATGGATCGTACCAGGAACGGGCACGGCACTAATTGAAAACACGGACCACTTTTGCGGATTCCTGCTTCAAATGCGGAGCGAAGAATCTATTCGTGTGAGGGAGAGGACGGGTGTTCGCGTATTTCGACAAACATCCTGCGGTGTGAGTGTTCACGCCTCCACTTTCCCGGAGTCGCGCCAACGACGTTTGCAAAAGTCCGGGTAAGGGCGGCTTGATCGGAAAATCCGGTCTGCGCCGCAATTTCCACCAGCGAGCTGTTCGTTTCGGACAGAAGGACCTTCGCGATCTCCACGCGCCGCAGAGTCAGGTAACGATGTGGGGAGGTCCCAAACGATCTCCTGAACGATCGCGCAAAATGGCTGACCGAAAGCCGGCATTCCTCGGCAAGTGTTTCCAGCTTTAACTCGCCGTCCAGATGCTCGTGGAGCAACTCCACGGCGCGCCGCATTTGCCACGGGGCCAGACCGCCTTTGAGTTGCAGGGTAGGTTCGCGAAGCTGACCATACCGCCCCACAAGGTGCGAACAAACCGTCATGGTGAAAGAATCTATGAACAACTGAGAGAACATCTCCGGCCTGTTCAGACATGGCAGAATCGATTGCGTCAGGTGGTGGAGAACGGGGTCGGGAGTTCCATAAACACAGTGGAGGCGTTTAACCTGACGCATTCCGGCATCGTCCGTAAGGGAATCGAGGGTTGCCCGCGGAACATGGAAATGGACCCAGTCGATGGGGCCCGGGTTTCGAATACTCGAATTCGACTCGAGGTCGCACATGGCGACTCCGCCCACGGGCCATGCCCCCGTCTTTGTGTACTTTTCGTCGGTCCAGAGTTCCCATTCCCCGGAGTTCGCATGATTCAGATGAACCGAAACCACATAGGCTTTTTCCGCGGGAATGGACGCGGTTCGCTCCGGGATGCCGCTCCGTGCAATCAGCCGGGTAATCGCCAGTTGCGGCCGGACCACGGAAACCGCGGAATCGATGGCAACATGGGGCGGTTGGTTCAGGGTGAAATACTTCGCCATCTGGGCGCCATAGGCGCTTGCCTGGGCTTCAGACAAGTGAGCGGAATCGTTCACAGGAACAACCTCCAGACATAAGACGACCGGTCGCCTTATTAGCGAGGAATATACCACCTCGAGTGACATCTTTTGAAGAGCCCCGAAAAAGAAGATCGAGACTCTGGTCAGGAATCGACAAATTCAGTCCTTTTCGACAAGCCACGGACGGGCGATTGCCTGCCAATATTCATAAGGATGCCTCCGATTCAGGGGGAGACCTCGCATCGAGAGCACGATCCGCGCGAAATGCTTCTGCGCGCTGCCGGCAAACTATTTCAGGATGTCGGCTATGTGCAGGCGAGCATTTACCGCATCGCTTCTGCCGTAAACGCGCCTAAGGGCACTTTCTATAACTACTTCAGGAGCAAAGAAGACCTGGCATCGATACTGGTGGACCGCCAGTTCGAGGCTCTTCATGAATCGCTTTCCCGAACGGGTCATAGCGCGAGCCATCAGCTGAAAGAGCACTGCAGCTTCCTGGCCTTGGAACCACCAGCGGTTGAAGTGGCCCCGCTTCAACTTCTGGCCACCCTTGCTGCGGAGGCGCCAGCAATTCCCGTTGCCGTTACGCAACGTATCGCCAGCGGCACAGACATCTGGATCACTCATGTCAGCGACGTGATCTCACTCGCTCAGATAGAAGGCGGAACATCAACTGCACAAGATCCCCAAAAGCTGGCGTCATTGCTGGTCACTTGCTGGTACGGAGCGATCGTTCGCAGAAAATCGGACCCTTCTGTAAAACTCCTTGATGATTTTCTCCCGTTCTTCATTCGCAGCGGCATCCTCTGAAAAGAACTGCATCAGGACGTTGCGGTCGCTCGACGCAATTCGCCGCCCGGAGCCTCGAAACCGCAAATTGTTGAAGTCTACCTCGCCGTCGGCGCGGCGAGCCTTCTCCAGGGACTGCGGATTACACGCTATCAATGGCGTAGTGTTTACCGTAAACCTCGGGCTCGACAAGCCAGCTACTGAATGATAAAAGGACGCTATCGTCAGCTTGCCCCGGGACGGCGGCGTCGCTGTCGCGAGCCGTGTCCGCAGTGCCCGGCAATTTCAGGAAAATGATCGGTGGCTCTGGGAGTCGGCGCCGCTGACCGGTGTGTCCCGGCTTCATCTAAGCAAACGTCCTTTGTCATTCACACTGGAAACGCCGCATCTGGATAGTTTCCGTAGCCCACAAATCCGCGAGCTATCCGGGAGGCTCTGCCATCATGAAAAGATTGGCGCGCGCGTTGCCTTATACGAAGACTCCATGCCGCGTTCGTTGAAAGGACCGGCTGCGGGGCTACCTTTGCCCTGGAATGGCAGCGATCGCACTTCTGAGAAGTTCTGTCACATCCGGGTGGTCATTCTCTAACGCCAGCATCAAAGCTGTTTTGCCGTTATCGTCCGCCGCGCGTATGTCGGCCTTTGCAGCGAGAAGCAGGCGCACAATACCGGAGCGGCCCTTCGCCGACGCAATCGTCAAAGGAGTTTTCCCGCCGGGTTGCTTCGCGTTCACAGCCACGGAAGGGGCGGCGGCGCGCTGGGCGTTCGCGTCGAGCAGGGCCTGCACTACCTCTACGCTCCCTGTAGACGCCGCAAGGCCTAATGCCGTGTACCCGCCGGCGGCATAGCCAAGGTTCCGGGGATTCGAAACCGGCACCAATGCGGTCACCCTTGTTGTGCCCCCGCCGTTTACATCGGCGTGGGCGGCGAGCAGCGCCTGCACCATCGCCAGGCTCCCTGGACTGCTTTGCTCCGCCACCAACATCAAAGCCGTGACGCCCGTCGTGCTTGTCACATTTACATTCGCCCCCGCTTCCACCAACAGCCGTGCGACGTCCCAGTGGCCGCCGGGGTGAGGCAGTGGTTTGGTAAGGTGATCGCGCCACGGCGCAAGCGCTTGCATCAGTGCCGTCGTGCCAAACATGGGATCCCGCCAGTCGAGATCGGGTTTCGCGGCCAACAGCACTCTAACCATGTCCAGGTTGTCTGTCATGGCCGCAACGTACAGTGCCGGTCTGAGACCAGCGTTCACATCGGCTTTCGCAGCCAGTAGCGCCCGGACCACATTCATGTGGCCATTCAGCACGGCGAGTATCAGTGCCGTATTGCCGTCGTTCGAATTGCGCCCCCGCGTAGCGTTGACGTCGGCTTTCGCTGCCAGTAACGCCTGAACTACCTTCAGGTGGCCATTTGAGGACGCCTCCATCAACGCGGTGGTGGGACCCAAAACGGTGTTCCTGGGATCGTTCACATCGGCTCCAGCCTTCAGGAGCGCGTTGACGGCGGGCAGGTCACCACGGCCGGCAGCACCGAGGAGATCGCTGCTTTGCGCGTTGGCCAATGTGCCTGTAAAGCAGCATGCCGTTGCGGCGAGCATGACAGCGGCCAGACCATGAGCCCGACCGTGATTATGTCGAGCGCCTCGCTTCATGCGCTAGACAATATCACGCAGGCGCGGCGCGCGCATGCCTGAGAGGGTAGCCGTTCCCGCCGATAATCCGGAAACATGTTCACTCGGATCAAACGGCGACTATTCGCCCAAGCGACTTGCTGCCCGAGGGCATTACTGGACTCTTGTGACACAAAGAGTATTGAACATCACCGTTAAGCCGAACATAGCCTTCGGACTGCTGGCCCGTGCTGCGAGAAACCGGGTTTGCAAGCCCTCGCCAATACCGCTCCGGATCTGCCTCCCGTGGCGGGTAAACATCCCACTGTCGGACGTGATCACGAATACAAGCGACTGGGCACTTGCTCGATTCTGGCAGCGCTCGACCTGCACGATGGCCATGTAACCGCCCGCGTCGAACGGCGCCACCGCAGCCGGGAGTTCATCGATCTGCTGAAAGACCTGGATGCCCGCTATCCCGCTGACTGCACGATCCGACTGGTCCTCGACAACCACTCAGCACACATCTCGAAAGAAACGCGGTCCTTCCTGGCGACGCGTCCGAATCGCTTCCGGTACGTGCTGACACCGAAGCATGGATCGTGGCTGAACATCGTGGAAACCCTGTTCGGCAAAATGGCAAGGACCTTTCTGCGCCACATCCGTGTTCAGTCCTGGACAGAACTCCGCCAGCGAATACTTCAGGGGATTGCTGAAATCAATGCCGCACCGGTTGTACATCGCTGGAGGAAATTCGATGCCTTAACCGCCGTCGATCAGGAAACTGTTTGATGAAACGATATACTAGTCGATTCGGAGGAGCGATGAGCACCGCAACTATCCCCCATGAACCCGAACTCCTAGGGCAGACCGTTGTTGTGATCGGCGGTAGCAGTGGCATCGGATTCGAAACGGCACGCCGTGCCCGTGCACAAGAAGCCAGGGTGATCCTCACCGGCCGGGATGCCGAGCGCCTCAAGCACGCTGCCAGTGAGGTCGATGCCCTGAGTACCGCGGCCTTCGACGCCGCGGATCCTGTTGCTCTCGATCGGTTCTTCCGTGACCTCCCGACAATCGACCACGTGATGGTGACGGCAGGCCGGCCGTACTACGGACGCCTCGCCGATATGGACTTCGCGAAGGTTCGCGGTCTTATCGGCGAGCACCTCATGCTGGCACTTTACGTCGCGCGCAGCGCTGCCAGCAAAGTGCGACCGGGTGGAACGCTGATCTTCATGGGCGGTACTGGTGGCCGACGCCCGGCGATCGGCATGAGCATCGCCGGCACAGTCACCGCTGCGCTTCCCGCCCTCACCGCCAACCTGGCGCTTGAAATCGCGCCCGTGCGAGTAAACCTCATCGCCGCGGGATTCGTGGACACTCCTTTGTCCGCGGAACTGCTGGGCGATCAGCTCGAAAAACGCCGCAATCAGCTTCGCTCCACTCTTCCCATCGGACGCGTAGTCGGACCGGCGGACGTGGCCGCGCTCGCCGTACACATTATGACCAATACCGCCCTCACCGGCGCAACCTATGATATCGACGGCGGACAGCAGTTCGTCGCCGCCTAGCCAAAGAAGTCAGCGAGAAGTATCGACGGGAGTAATTAACACAGACTCGGATCCAAGCGACTAAGCGAAGGAGGCACGCATGCCCACACTCCACCTGCACCAGACAACTACCTCGACGCCCGAGCAGTACCTCGCCGGGCTCACCGACTTCGGGCCCGGCCGCTCGAAGCTTTTTGGCAACAGCGCCGACGATTACCTTAAGGTGCATAGCCGCGGCCCCTCACAGGCTGACGTCACGGAGGGCTCGGGTGGCATCTGGGAACGCCTGCACTACGACTGGTCCGATCCCAACCACGTGGTCCTCACGACGACCGACTCCAACACGTGGGGAGGTGCGTCCGGCCACACCTACACCTTCACACGCCGTCCCGATGGTTTGACCGATATCGACGTGGTCGTCGTACGCGACGGCAAGAACCTCAAGGGATGGCTGCTCGGTCTCGTGGTCGGGACCGTCGGCAAGGGCGTTTTGGAAAAGGCATTTGAAAAGTCGGTCAAAGCAATCGAAGCCCGGAACGGCGCAAAGAGCCCGACACGCTGATCACGAGCCGGGTAGCCGTATCGGTGAATTTACTCTCCAGCAGTTCGTCGCCGGCTGGGGAATACATCAGGAGAAAGGAATGGAAACCTTAAGTGCAATTAACGATGAACCGGTCAGCGGCGCGAGTGCCGCGAAAGTGGACATGAAGTTCGAGGTGATCGTCATCCCAGTCGCGGATGTTGATCGCTCGAAAGCGTTTTACACAAAGCTTGGGTGGCGGCTCGATGCAGATTTCCCATTCGACAACGGATTTCGTGTCGTCCAATTCACGCCTCCCGGCTCGGGGTGCTCGGTCCAATTCGGCACGAAGATAACGACGGCCGCGCCGGGCTCTGCCCAGGGTCTCTACCTGATCGTTTCCGATGTTGAAGCTGCTCGCAAAGAGCTCGTTGCCCGCGGTGTCGAGGTCAGTGAGGTGTTCCATACTTTGAAACCGGGCGCTCAATTCCGTCCCGAGAGCAACGGTCGTGTCAGTGGGCCGGACCCCGAGTCACCGCAGCTACTTTTCCTTTGCTACGTTCAGCGACCCGGATGGCAACACCTGGCTGTTCCAGGAGATCACAACGCGCCTGCCCGGACGTGGACTCGGCAGTTTGGACGTCTCGACGCTGACAGAGCTTTTGCGCGAGACGGAGCAGCATCATGGCGAGTACGAACCAACCGCCCCGAAGCACCATTGGTCGGGGTGGTACGCCGCCTATATTGTCGCGCGACAGGACGGGAAGACGCCCGAAGAAGCCGCCACACTGGGAAAGCTGCACATAGAAGGTGCGGGTTCAGTAAAGCCGGCATGATAAAGATAGCCAAACACCATCGGTGAGATCGCGGAATTGGATTGCATTCCCGTCTTCCGCCGGGGGGCTTATGGGCATTCCGCTTGTTCGGTCATCCCGCATTGCGGATAATCATTTTTGTAGCGCGCTCGACGGCCAATGAACGGCCTGTGCGCTCGGATTACGCAGAATGATCAGACACACCTTGATACTTGGCGCGCTGGCAGCGGCTGCGGCGTGGGGCCAACAGAATCCCCTGCTTTCGGAAGACACGATGAAGATCTCCGACCACGTCTGGGCGATCATGGGCTTCCCGAACATTGCTATCGTCGTGGGCACACGCGGCACGCTGGTGGTCGATACCGGCCTCGGCCCCCGCAACGGCGCGACAATTGCGCGCGTGGCTGCGAAGCTTTCCGCCCCCAAACTTTCCTCATCAAACGACAGGCTCTATCTGACGACCACGCACTTCCATCCAGAACACGCCGCGGGCGATGCGGGGTTTCCGCCGGGCACGATCCTGATACGCAACGCGGTTCAGCAACAGGAGATGGATGCCCACGGCAAAGAGCTTCTCGCCACGTTCAGCAGCCGGAATGCGCAGTGGAAAGAGCTTCTTGCCGACGTCAAACTGCGAACGCCCGATGTGATTTACGACGATGAGGCGAAGGTCGATCTCGGCGGCGTATCCGCGCGGCTGCTCTGGTTTGGCGGCGCGCATACCAAGGGTGATGAACTCATCTTCGTTGAGCCCGACCGCACGCTGATCTCGGGCGATGTGGTGCAGAACAAGACCGTGCCGAACATTGCGACGGATGGCGGCACGCCAACGAGCTGGCTGGCGGTGCTGGATAAAATCGCCGCCCTGAAGGCCCTCCACGTTCTTCCGGACCACAGCGCGCCCGGCGATGGCTCGCTCGTGGCGCAGGAAAAGAGCTTCATGACGGATCTTCGGACGCGCGCACTGGCGCTGAAGAAGCAGGGCGTCTCCGCCGATGACGCAGGCAAACAGCTCTCCACCGACCTCAAGGCGAAGTATTCCGACTGGCCTTCCACGAACGTCGCGGGCTTCGTGAAAAGCGTCTACGCGGAATAGAGGGATGACGGAACGAAGCATTGCGACCGCAACCCGTGGCCGCTATCTCGTAATCCCTCCCATGGCATCAGGGCCGGCGCCGATGCTTGTCGGCTTCCACGGCTACGGCGAGGATGCGGAAACGCAACTCGAAAGGCTCCGCGCTATTCCTGGTAGCGCGAGTTGGGTTGTTGTGTCGATCCAGGGGCTTCACCGGTTTTACGAACGGCGGACCAATCGCGTAGTCGCCAGTTGGATGACGCGGCAGGATCGCGAGGCGGCGATTGCCGATAACCTCGCCTACGTTGAGAACTGCGTGAACGCGGTTTCCGCCGAATGGCCCACCACGGGGAAAATCGTGTTCGCGGGGTTCTCGCAGGGCGTCGCGATGGCTTTCCGCGCGGCTACGAATGCGGCTGATTCGGAGGTCGGTGTGATTGCAGTCGGCGGCGATATTCCACCTGAACTCACGGGTGAGGCACTCAAGCATTTGTCGGGGGCGCTCGTCGTCCATGGGATGTCAGACGAGTGGTACAGCAAAGAGAAGTTCGCGGCGGATGAGAAGCGCCTGCGGGAATGTTCTGTGAACGTTCGCGCCGTCGAATTCAGCGGCGGACATGAGTGGTCGAGCGAGGTAGCGGCGGCAGCCGCCGACTTTATCCGCTAAGACAACCGCTCCCTTACGGTCGCGGCTCGGTAAGCTGGTGAGCAAGCGGTTCCTTGCTGCTACTTCTTATCCTGCTTCGATGCGGCCACGATCGCGTTGAGCGTCGGAATGTCTTTCAACTCAGGCGCGGAGCTCTTGAACGTTCGGATGTAAGCATAGATATCCTTCGCCTGCCTGTCGGACATAGAGCCTTCTCCGAAGTTCGGCATCGAGGTTGACGGAGGCACCGGCGCGACATTCGCACGGCCGCGCAGGAACGTAATGAAACCCTGCTCGGTCGCAAGATTTCCCCAGCGCCCTACGAAAGGCCGTGCGCCGGTCTCGCCGTTATACCCATGGCAGGCGTAGCAGCCGTACGTGAAATAAAGTCCTTTGCCGGTCGCCGCGTTCCCGGTGACCGGGCTCGTCGGTGGAGGGTTATGCGGCACAGGCTGCGCCGCGCCTCCACGCTGCGCATTAACAGTTAAGAAAGGCATGGTGAGGAGGGCGAAACCCATCGCCAGGGTTGAAATTCTCATGATTGATCCCTATCGCGGCTGCGTGATCACATCGATCAGATAAGGCTCGCCGCGTTTCACCGACGCCACGCCGCGCTTCAATGCCGCCGACAGTTTCGTCGGATCGGTGATCGGACCTTCCGCGGCCATTCCGTATCCGCCAGCCATCTTTGCGTAGTCGAGGTACGGATCGCGCAGTACGTTGCCGATGTACGAACGATCGTTACCGCGTCCGCGAACACCCGCCATGTAATCGACGAACATGTATTCCTGATGCCATGCCCGGTTGTTGTGCATGACCGTAAGCATCGGGAGCTTGTGATGTACCGCAGTCCAGAGCACGCCTGGCGCATAGTTGAGATCGCCATCGGTCTGCACATTGACCACGATGCGGTTGCGGGCCTTCGCCGCCAGCGCCGCACCCACCGACGCCGGCGCTCCGTAGCCCATTCCGCCTGCGCCCTGGCCGCCGAGGTAGCTGTACGGTTTATCGTGATCCCAAAGCTGTACGTGGTGTCCGCCGGAGAAATTGCTCGGAGACGAAAGGCACCAGTCTTCGTTCATGATCAGGGGCCAGAGCTCCGCATAGATCCGCGCGGTGCTGATCGGCGAGCCATTCCATCCGGCCCGCTTGCTTTCGACGGCCTGTGTGATCGCCGTTACGCGAGCGTCATGGTTCGCCTTGGCGTTCTTCGCAATGCGCTCCTGAATGCGCGCCTTCTGGTCCGATGTCAGCTGCTGCTTCACCTGCTCGATGATCAGTGGAAGACTCGCTTCGGCATCGGCTTCAATCGGAGGTGCGCTCGCCGCTCCTCTTCCACCGCGACCTCCCGCTCTCCCGCCTCCCACACCGGGAGTGATGCCGCCGAAGCCAATGTCGGTGGAGTCGCGCTGACCCACAATCTTCGCGAGCGTCGGACCAGTGATCGAAGCCTGTGCGCCGCCCGTTTCGAGACCGAGCGTGTAGTCGTAAGCGGTATCCGCGCCCGGGCCGCACGATGGATGGCGCTGCGGGAAACTCATCGGTCCGCCGGTCGCCGCGGTGCTGGTGCACGCGCCCACCAGTTCCGCTAGTTCGACCGACCGCTGTATACCTTCCGGCGTTCGCAACCGACCCACCGCGATCCTCGGATTCTGCGCTTCGACCAAACCCTTCGCGATCGCTTTCGCGGCTGTCGCATCGATGGTCGGGAATCGCGGCGGCACGTACGCGGGTACTTTGGCGTTCGGGGCGTTGTCCTTCTGGATCTCGGACCCCAGCACGACCAGGGTCGGCGCCATGGGCGGAGTGATCGCCTCGTTGTACGCGCGCTGAATGGCGACCAGCGCTTCGTCGATGGTCTTCGGCTCCGCATCCCACTTGGTGTAGCTGCGAACCATGCCCGCCATATCGTGCGCGGTGTGGGCCGCGATGAAGTCGGGGTCGTTGCCGGCCAGCATCACTACCGGCACGCGGTCGTAATAAGCCTGGTAAATCGACATGGCCCCGTGTTGAATGCCGATGGTGCCGTGCAGCATCGCGATCATCGGCTTGCCTTCGGCCTTGGCGTAGCCGTGCGCCATGGTGACGGCCGATTCTTCATGCAGGGCGGTAATCCATTCGGGCTTCACATTGGGCGGGTTGCCGTAATTGATGAACGATTCCTGCAAACCTTCGAAGCTCGATCCGGGATTGGCGGCGACATATTCGATGCCGAGATCGCGCACGGTCTGGACCATCAGGTCGGAGCCGGGCCGCGTAATCGTGCGCACTACGGCGGGCGGCCGGACGTTGCCTGTTTCGCGATCGAGCAGCGCCTGCGTCGGCGCCGGCGCGCCCTTTGGCGGCCGTCGATCCGGCGGCCACCTGAGCTTCCACTAGCGGCGTGGTGGTTGCCAGCGCGGCGGCGCTCGCTGCTGCACTCTTCAGAAATCCGCGACGGCCAACGGAACTCTTCTTCGCCATGTTTCCTCCAATTGCGTTTGCGGAATCATAATATCAATTTTGGTGCAGGATGCATGGAAACCGCGTTTGCTGCTGGCCGCGTTGTGGCTCGCGATTGCGCCCGGCGTGTTCGCGCACCACTCCCTCGCCGCTGAGTATGAAGCCAAAGTGATGATGATGAATGCTGTGATCACGCGGGTGAACTGGATGAATCCGCATGTCTGGATCTATTTCGATACCAGAGACGCCGCGGGCGTGGTGACGAACTGGGAATGCGAGAGCGGCGCGCCCAACGGGCTCATCAACCTCGGCTGGCGTAAGGATTCGCTGAAGCCGGGCGATCGGGTGACCGTTGAGGCGTCGCGTTCCAAAGATCGCCCGGACGTTTGCAAAGTGCGCGCGGTCAAGCTTGCGGATGGCAGACGCCTGCTCGCGGGCGTAGACTACAAGGAATGAGCGACGACGGCAAGAAGACGAAGCCCGCGAGCGCATTAGTGCCCATTCGAGGAACCACTCGGTCTTTCGATGCGCGGCGCGAGAATCGGCGCGCTGGACCCGGCCGTCCTGAACGCTTCTTCAGTCGCTGGTGGCGAACGCGGTCTCGAACCAGAAGGTCCCTATCGAGCGCCGCATCTTCCTGACTCTCGCCGAATCCGCGGAATTGAGCGGACTGTCGCCGGGTTTCCTCAAACAGCTGATCCGAGATGGATCGCTGAGAGCCGTCCGTGCGGGCGCGCGCTGGCGCATTCCGCGCGCCGAACTGGAAGCGCTGGCGGACAAATTAACGAAGGCTCCCGCGCCACCCAGTGCATCGAGCAACTCTCGGAAGCGGAGGAGCGGGATCTCGAATTGAACCGTCTCCGGCGCCAAGGCTTGTTGCCGCCTGAGATCGAAACTCAGGAAATAAACTAGCGTAGCGTCCGCGAAATAACTGGCCGAATTTCCGGTACAGGATAGCCATTTTCGGACACTCCAGGGCGTGTTTACACCAATAGAGTATTGGTGGCACAGCCTTCGAGGGGAACCGGCCTCTGTGGACAACGCCCGGGAAGGTAACGTAGACCTGCGCCTTGCTGGATTGCTCCTTGTCTCGGCGGCTGCCAGGCTTGCGGACCGCTTCTGCCCGAGTCTGACCGGGTGAACGCCCTCCGAGGTGATCAGGCGCTGATGTGGTACAATTTGTACCATGACAAAGAAGACACAGGTTCGCGCCGCCATGCGTCCACCGCTTGCCGAGTTGGAAAACGAAGTGATGCAAGCGGTGTGGAAGAGCGAACCCTGTTCTGTGGAAGCAGTCCACGCGATTGTGTCCCGCAACCATGATCTGAAAGAGACGTCCGTTCGCAGCATGCTTCGGCGTCTCGAACAAAAAGGTTACGTTGCGCACGAACCCGGCGGCACAGCCTACATCTATCGCGCAACGGAAACGTCGAGAAGCCTGGCGGCACGCGCCGTACGGCAACTTATCGACCGGTTTTGCCAGGGATCTGTAGAAGAACTCGTGACCGGTATGGTGGACGCCAAAGTCTTGAGCAAGGAAGAAATGAAGCGTCTGGAAGAACTCGTTCGGAGCCAGAGACAAGGAGGGAAGTAATGGAACGCGTGTTCGTCGAGTGCGCCGTAAGGGCGGCGCTGATAGCTGTCGTTACTGCAGTCGTCTTACGTATGATCGGCGTGAAGCCTGCCGCGGCGCGTCACACGGCCTGGACGAGCGTCATGTTGACAATGCTTTTGCTCCCGGTCTGGACGGTATGGGGACCAAAGGCTCCCATTCGCCTGCTGCCGCCTGAGGTGTGGCGCGAAACCATCGGGACGCGAAGCGTCACGACCAGCAACACGCCGCTACCCAAGTGTCCCTTCTTATTCCGTCAGCCGGACCGAAGTGCACAAAATCGGGACTTCCGAGCCCCGTCGCGCAGTCCAAAATTGGAATTGGCAAAGTCTCCTGCTCGTCATTTACGGGTTTGGCGCATCAGGACTCCTCGCGCGGCTGGCAATTGGAACCGCCCGGACGCATAGTCTCATTAGCCGGACGAATGTCCGGGATGGCAAAAGGATCAGTTCCGAGTGCGCGGGTCCCATCACGGTGGGATTGCTTCATCCAGTTGTGATTTTGCCCGAAAACTGCCGGGGATGGTCGCCGGAACAGCTGGATGCGGTCCTGACGCACGAACGCGAACACGTTCGCCGGCGCGATCCGTTGATCCAGTGGCTTGCTCTCGTGAACCGTGCCATTTTCTGGTTCCATCCGCTTTCCTGGTGGTTAGAGCGGAAGCTTTCCGTACTTGCAGAGGAGACGTGCGACGCTGCCGTGCTGGAGCGCGGACATGCGCCGCGGGACTATTCTGAATACCTGCTGGACATTGCCCGTTCCGTGCTACGCTCCGGATCCCGGCCGGGCATCGTGGGAATGGCGATGCCCGGAAGCTTTCTTCAGCAGCGAATCCTGCGGATTCTCAACTCGCGCGGAGCACCGCGAATCTCCCGTACAAGGACTGTGGTTGCAGTAGCTGCTTGTGCGACTGCATCTGTCTTATTGGCGTCGGGCACGCTGGACCACGCACGGGCACACGTTCAGCCCGGCACAAGCGGCCGGGTTCACTCATCAATACCGGAAACGGTCGGGACGAAGCCTGAAGTTGCCGTTCCCCGGGCTCACGCGCGGGAAAACCCGGGAGTGCTGCTTGCTCAAGCCACGATTGCTCAAGCCACGATTGCTCAAGCCACGACAGGAACGATTCCTTCGACTCCAACTGCCCCACCTTCACAGCAGGCAGGCGACCGCACCACCGTTGGACTCCGCCGCAAACGAGAGACAACTAGCAGATGCGTTTTTGCGCAGCGATCCGATTACGGACATGACGATCGCGATGGAGATTAATTACTTTCAGTTGAACCGAGCCGAATATTCTGTGCCGCTGACGGTAAAGATCCCCGGCCGGGAACTCGGTTTGGCGCAGAATGCCGGTGCGGCACGGACAACGTTCGATTTTATCGGCCAGGTAAGAGACGGCTTCGGCACCACTGTTCAAACCATACGCGATAAGGTTTCCATCGACCTGAGCGGCGTGGTGGCCAGCCAGTCACCGGGCACTCCGATTGACTACGACACGGCGTTCGCGCTGCTGCCGGGCCAATATTCCATAAAACTTCTGGCCCGCAATAACGAGACCGGCCGGATCGGGACTTATCAAACAAACTTCACAATTCCGAACCTCAACAAGGAAGAGCAGCGGATTCCGATCAGTTCGGTCGTGCTGAGCAGTCAGCGCGTCGAAATGACGGATGCGATCGACAGCGCGGGGAACAAGATGCAGGCCGCGAATCCCCTGGTCACGGACGGACGAAAGCTGATACCGAGCGTCACTCGGGTGTTCAGTAAAAGCCGTGAGATGTACATATACCTTCAGGCGTACCAACGCGAGGCCAGAAACACTCAGCCGCTTTCCGCGTCTGTGGCGTTCTATCAAGGGCAGGCAAAAGCATGGGAGACGGCGCCCATCCTGGTGACGCAGGGCCTGGACCTGAAATCCAAAGGGGTTCCGCTGAGCCTCAGTATTTCCTTAGCCGATCTAAAGCCGGGCGAGTTCACCTGCCAGGTTACGGTGTCGAGTCCCATCACGCAAAAAACCACGGTCTGGCAGGCGCCGATTGTGATCGAACCATGAAGGCGATGCCAGTGAACCGACGGTCCGGACACGTGCGGACTAAATGTCCCAGGCCTTTTTGTCAGTTTCGGCTCGCTTGCCGGAGGTGCCGCCAAAGAACAGTTTCCGCGATAAGCGGCTGAACGAGTAGCCCGTCTCTGCGACTCCGTTACCGCACATATACATTTGCGGCGCCGCAAAACCATGTGATTCCGCGCCGCGACCGTGAGGAAGCGCGCTCTCCAGGCCGCCTTACTTTGCGGCGGGCGGGGTCGGGAGCGGCGCTTTTCCATCCAGCACGAAGGTCAACATCTTCGGCATCGCCGTCGGACCACCACCGAAGCCCGGCGGCGGAGGCGGCGGTGCTGGATTGGCTCCCCCAACCTGGACATGGATCCCATCGCCACATGTGGCGGGTGCTGCCGGAGTTGCTGGCGCCGGTACTGCTGGAGCCGGTGCTGCCGGTGGGGGTGGTGGCGCTGGCGCCGGCGCTGCCGCGCCGCCGCGCCCTCCACCACCGCCTCCCGGAGGACCAAAGTTCACAGCTCCGGTTCCGCCTGACAGCGTGATGTACTGCTTCCCATCCATCTCATACGTGATGGGTGGACCCATGCCGCCGCGCAGGCCGGTCTGGACATCGAGAAGCTTCTCGCCCTTATCCGCACTGTACGCAACCATGCGTCCATCGGGAATCACCTGGATCACCAGATTCCCTGCCGTGGTTACGGTGCCGCCGCCGATGCCGCCACCGCCCGGCGCCATCCACTTCTGCGTTTGTGTGACGGGATCCCAGGCGATCAGCGCACCGCGCTCACCCTCGGGCGGCTTCGGCCCGGTCATGGGCGGAGCCGTCGCCGCCTTCGCTCCTGCGGGAGGCGGCCCGAAAGAAAACACTGTGCCCATGTTCTGGCTTCCCGGTTTGAACTTGAAGTTGGGATCGACCGCATCGCCGAAGCTGCCGGTAGTAGTTGCGGGAATGTATACCAGACCCGTCGCCGGGTTGAACGACATGGGCGACCAGTTGTGGGCGCCGCCCGGTCCAGGTGTGATCTGGACGGTGTCCTTGCTGTAGTGCGCTTCGGGATTTATGATCGGGCGGCCACTCGCTTCATCCAAACCCTTCGCCCAGTTCACCTGCACGAACGGCTGGCCGGAAAATGAATTTGCCATTGGTCCGGTCAATCACGTAGTAGAAGCCGTTCTTGTTGGCCTGTTTCCCAGGCTCTCCGGGCCGCGAAATTTCATGAAAAACGGTCAGAGTGGCAGAATGGCAACGGCGGCTCGGCGAGGTCGATAAAGGCAGTGGATAAGTCGAGGCTGTTGGCCTGTTTGATCCGGAACATGCGCGCGTTGAGCGAATAATTGGGCATCGTTGATCTCTGTTTTTGAAGAGTGGCGATAGCCACGTGACCCTGCATATGGTAACTTTTTCGCGTGTTCTCCGCGCCGCCTAAGGAGAGGCGGATGGCATATCGTGTGGCGGCAGTGGATGTTCACAAGAAGATGTTAGCGGTAGTAGTGGCTGACGTTGAGACAGAAGACGAGTATCAGTTTGAGCGGCGGAAGTTCGGCGCCACCCCCGATCAGTGGCAGCTGCTGGCGCAATGGATGATCCAGCAGGAGATTGAGGAAGTCGTCATGGAATCGACGGCGCAGTACTGGAAACCGGTGTGGGCGGCACTGGAGCGATACTGGAAGCCAGCGCGCCAGCAGCGTGACAGGGCGAGGAAGATGTCCGGAACGCGGCACCTGTGTCAGGCGAAGTCCAATCGCGGTGCGCGCGGGCGCAAGAACGACTTCGCCGACGGCGAACGGATGATCAGGCGGCTGGTGGCGCAGGAACTGGTTCTGAGCTTCGTACCGGATCCGGAACCACGGCTCTGGCGAACCGTGACGCGGCGTAAGTACCAGTTGACACGCGACAAGGTGCGCTTCAGGAACCAACTGGAAAGCCTGCTGGAACAAGCGCACATCAAGTTGTCGAGCTTTGTGTCGGATCTGCTGGGCCTCAGTGCGCGGCGCATCTTGCATGCTCTGGCGGAAGGGGAGAGTGATCCGGCAGTTCTGGCGGCTTTGGCCGACCACCGGCTACGGGCGACGCCGGCACAACTGCAGGATGCGCTGGGTGCGTGCGCCCAACTGCATGCAGTTTACCGGCGGCTGCTGAAGATGGCGCTGGAGGAGTTGCAATTGATGGAAGGGCAGATCGAAAAACTGGATCGGGAGGCAGCGGAGCTGCTGCAGCAGCATCAGGATGCCGTGCAACGGGTGGCGGAAGTTCCGGGTTTCGGGGCCGACTCAGCGCTGCAGATGATCGCCGAAGTAGGACCCGAGGCAGCGGCTTTCGCGTCGGCGAAGGATCTGTCTTCATGGGTCGGCGTGATTCCCGGCGACGAGGAAAGCGCGGGCGAATCGCACAGCACGCGTTCGCCCAAGGGCAACAAGAACATGCGGCGGCTTTTGAATCAAGCCGCACAGTCTGCCGTCAAGACGAAAGGAAGCATATTTGAGGTGAAGTGTCGGAAACTGCTGCCGCAGTTAGGATACAAACAGGCCATCTGGGCCATCGCCCACCGACTCTGCCGACTGCTCTGGCTGATCTTGCATAAGAAAGTCCGCTCCGAGGAACGCGGTCCGGCCGTGAGTGCCAGGTCTCAACGGACACGCACCGCTCGCATGATCAAAGAACTCAAAAAGCTCGGCTATCGCATAGAAGGCGGACCACTGGCCATTCCGGCGTGAACCGGAAGGGTTTTTCGACCCTGCATCAGCACTTTGCGCGGCTGGCCTTTGACGGTGATGTCGGCGAGCAGCAACTGCTGCACGCTATCAAAATCCCACTCGTCGCCCGGCACCATCTGGTAGTACCATTTCAAAACGCCGGTATCGGCATTGACGGCGAGGACAGACGCGGCATACAGGTTGTCCATGCCCTTCTGGTCGCGTGCTTCTTCGGGCCACGGCCCTGCATTGCCTGTGCCGACAAACACCAGATTCGTGTCGGGATCGTAGGCGATCGAATCCCAAACGGTGGCCCCGCCGCCGCCGAGCTTCCAATACTCGCCCTTCCATGTTGCCGCGGCCTTCTTCATGGCGTCGTTCTCGAAGCCCTTCGACGGATCGCCTGGAACGGTGTAGAACTTCCATGCCAGCCTGCCCGTTTCGGCATCGAAGGCGGAGAAGAATCCGCGCACCGGGTACTCGGCCCCAGAGACGCCGATGATCACTTTGCCATGCGCGATGCGGGGCGCCATGGTCAGCGTGTAATTGTCCTGCGAGAACGAGACGCGCGATTCCCAAATGACCTTGCCGGTGTCGGCATCGAGCGCGTCCAGTCTTCCATCGAGCGTGGGAGCGATAACTTTCCCCTGATAGAGTGCGACCCCGCGGTTCACAATTCCGCAGCAGATCTTCGGCCGTGTGGCGACTTGATTGACTTCGGGATCCCACCGCCATTTCTCTTTGCCCGTTCGCGCGTCAACCGCATACACGACGCTCCAGTTCGTAATGCTGTAGAGCGTGCCATTCGAGTAGAGCGGCGTGCCTTCCTGATTGCCGCCACCACCCGCGATGTCATAGGACCACGCAAGGCCCACACGGCTGACGTTCGAAGTGTCAATCTGTTTCAGCGGACTGTAGCGCGTTTCGCCGGGAGTGAGCCCATAGCAGAGCCATTCCGTGCCGGTCTTGCCCGCGGTCTTCAAAGCGGCGTCGTTGACGGGTTTCGCCTGCTGGGCGTCGAGCGTCATGGGGGCGCAGGCCGCGAGAGTCAAACCGACGTACAGATAAGAGCTGGAAAGCCGGGGCGCGTGCATATTTGGGTGATTCTATCGTATCTGTTAAACCCGCGTTCGTGATAACCTGGAGCCCGTGGAGTATTGGCCCAGAGCGTATTGGCAACGCTGGTTTCGGCAGCCGCAGACCGTCTGGCTGCGTAAAGCGATCTTTCAACTTCACCTGTGGAGCGGCATCGCCCTCGGCCTCTACATACTCCTGGTCAGCGTGACCGGCAGCATTCTCGTCTACCGGAACGAACTCTACCGAGCGGCGACGCGCGATCCGGTCGTGGTGGCCGCGGACCGGCCCGCTGCTGTCCGACGAGCAATTGAGAGCGGCGGCAAGGCGCGCGTATCCCGGTTACTCCATCCTCAACGTCGGCCGGGGACGAACGGCCGGCCAGACCGTCGCCATTTCGCTCCACGACGGCGGCAACCGCAAGAACCGCCTCTTCGATCCGTATACAGGTGCGGATCTGGGTGATGCGGTGCCACTGGGCATCAAGGCGGTTTCGAAGCTCATCGAGTTGCACGACGATCTGCTCGGCGGGCCAACGGGCCGCGAGATCAACGGCCTAGCCGCGCTTCTGCTGGTCGGCCTGACGGTCACCGGAATCGTTGTGTGGTGGCCGGGCGTCAGGACGTGGCGGCGAAGCCTGACGCTTCCGAAGAACGTCGGCTGGCAACGCTGGATCTGGGGTCTCCACAGCATGCTTGGCTTCTGGACATTCGCAGTCATCCTGCTCTTCGCCGTGAGCGGTGTCTATCTCGGCCTCCCCGAGAAGTTTCAGGATGTGCTCGACCGGATCGAGCCCCTCACCGACGCCAACGCGCGCACACGCATTGTGGATCAGGTGACCTATTGGCTCGCCTACCTGCACATCGGCCGCGTCAACGGCATCGGTTTAGGATGCAGCGGCCGCGGGCTCTGCGATATGACGGTGAAATTGATCTGGGCTGTCTTCGGACTTGCGCCCGCGGTGATGTTCGTCACCGGCGCGGTCATGTGGTGGAACCGCGTGGTCAAAAAGAAGCTCAAGGCAGCCACACCAGCGAGTCTCACCGCCAGAGCAGCGCGCTGAGGATCACCTTTGCGGGAGTGACGACGTTCCGGATCGCGCATTCGTACAGGCGCTGCCCTCAGACCAAGGACTAACCTTTTGGGGCGGCTTGGGTGGTCCGTGTGAAATGTACGGTGTCGGGTTGGCCGCTCGGGGCAATCGGGATGGTCTCCAGGTCCATCGTGTCGCCATTACCGGTCACTATGAATCGCCGTTTCACTACCTGATTCCCCGTCGTTTCCAACTCGACGAGTGCCGCCCCGTTAAACCACAGGGACACCGTCGATTTGTGGCCGGCGTTCTTGACGGCACATTCCTTGCCGAGGGTGTTGCAATCAAACTCCTCAATTGTTTCCGTACGATTGGAGTTGACGACGTGAATGGAATCGCCCATGTTCTCCAAAGTCCAGGTGGCTTTGGCCACCCCGTTTCCCTCACTCTGCTGCCATTTGCCCTCGAGCTTCGCGCGAGCAGTATCGTCAGCCGCAAGGGTCGAACCCGCCAGGAACAAAGCGCTCAAAGCGATTGCTAAAGTTTTCATCAATCCGCTCCTCACTGTGTATTTGACAATGAGCACGGCATCGCTGGCTATCCTGTCGAGACTGTATCGCCGCGCAGGCCGCTGACCCCGATAGCAGATCGGCGGAGATGGAGAAGCCGTTTCTCAACGGGATCCAGGTTGCTGAGGAGAGTGGTTTTTCGCCCTATTTCTTCCCCGAAGTGAATGTCAGATTATTCGAGAAGAACGGCAGCAGCTTCCCGTCAAACCGTTCCGCCACCTTGTTCGTATGGTTCCCCTCATACGTTTCGTAAGTATGCGGAACGTCGAAGCGGGTGAGGGTTTCATCCAGAATCTTGTTACTCCCGGCGAGCGTATCCTGCAAGCCGACCTCAAGCCCGATGGCATGCATCTTCTTCAGATTCGGCATGTACTGATCGATCATCGCCAGCGGTGCATTCGCCGCCCATCGCGCCACCACTTCCGGCTGCGGCTGTCCATCCTTCGTCGGCAGATCGAAGAAAAACGGCGGATTCTTCGGATTCGGCGACCACGCCGCCGATTCCGCGAGCATCGTCATGATCCCGCGGTTATTCCCGCTCTTCACGTCTTCAGGAGCTCTTCAGCGCCTCGGCCTGCGCACCGCCGCGACCGCCGGGATTCAAACTCGCCGTCAGGCAGCATGAGCTCATCGCGTAAAGGCTGGAGAACACCTCCGGATGCTTCATGCCGATCCGCATCGTCCCGTAACCGCCCATCGAGTGGCCTGCGAGGCCGCGGCTCATGCGGTCGGGAATCGTCCGGTAGTGGCTGTCCACATACGCCACCAGATCGTTCGCGATGAAAGCCTCCCAATCGCCCGTGGTCGGCGAATTCGAATACATGCTGCCGTTGTAGACCGTGAACGCGTCGGGATGCACCAGGATCATCTCCTTCGCGGTGCCAGCCGACATGTTCTTGTCCGCCGCTTCCGGCACCTTCATCATGTCCCAGTAGCGTTCCGCGCCGATCCCGTAGCCATGCAGGAAATAGACCACCGGATATCGCCGGTTCGGCTGCTTGCCGTAGCTCGGCGGGAGGTAAATGAGAACGTCGCGGTCCGCCGAATCGCCTTCCAGATTTCCTTCGAGCGCCTTGCCATGAACCTTGATGCGCTCCATCGTGCCCTAGCGTCGGTTTCGACGGAGGCGCTGCGGAGGCGCCTGGCCATACAGGCAAACAGTCGCGCAAAGCGTGAATGCGAAGCAATACACGGATTTCATTTCGAACGAACCTCTCGACAGCGATTCTATCTGATCAAGCTTTCGCTAAAACGCTGCCGTAACCCATCGCGCGCGGACTGATGCCGGTCAACCGGACCGCATTCATCAAAGCATGCGGGGTGCTCGAAACCACCGGCACTTTGCATTTGGCTTCCAGCGGGACGAGAAGATCGATGGTCTTCAGCCCGCCGCAGGAAACCAGCAGCGCATCGGTATGGGGGGCGTTCCCGAAAGCTCCCACGCAGAAATCGAACAGCTGATCCTGCGAAACCGCGTTGGTGGCGCGGATCAGGTTCAATCCTTTGATACTCAGGACTTCAAAGCCGCTCTCTTTCAAAAACCGTTCGAGCGTGGCGTTGACGATATCGGAATAAGCCGTGGCCACAGTCACGCGCTTGGCCCCTGCAACTTTCAAGCCGTCCACAATCCCGGTCGACATGGAAGTCGCCGGCAGCCCCGTGGCTTTATGGACCCGGTCGATCAGTTCCTGGTTGAAGGCCGCGCCCTTGTAGAAGGTGAGCGAAGTTCCCATGATCGAAATCGCCGTCGCGCCACGCTCCTTGAGCTTGAGGGCGGCGGGCACGATGCGCGGCACCGCCTCGTCGTAGCTCTCGATCGTCATGCCCTTGAAGTCCAGGCCTTCAGCCAGAAATGTCACGCCTTTCGGATAAAGCTGCGTCGCTTCCGGCGGCACCGGGTTGTTGGCCGGCGGGAAGATCATGCCCATCACCGGCTCGGCCGCGGAGACCAAAGGCGCGGCGAGCGCGGCGGCGGTGGCTGCTTGCAGGAATCGGCGTCTCGAAGTGTAGGGCATCAGGATCGAGTATACGCCTCACCGGACGCGATACGCTTACAATCGTCTAGTGAGTCTCTGCGAGCGTGTTTGGTTTAGCCGAGCCGCGACACGAAATCGCCGGAACGCCTTACCAGCAGCTATTGCAGAGCCGCGACCGCAAGGGAGCCGGATTTACAACGGAGGAGGCAATGATGAAACGTGCACTGCAGGTAGCCGGTGTTCTGATCGTCATTCTGCTGCTGGCCGCCCTGAGCCTGCCCTTCCTCGTAAATGCGAACGAGTTTCGCCCGCGGATCGAAGCTGCGGCAACGGCGGCCGTGGGGCGTAAGGTCTCACTGGGCGATCTGAGTTTTTCCATCTTTTCCGGCAGCCTCACGGCGCAGGATCTCTCCATCGCGGACGATCCGCGCTTCAGCTCCGAGCCCTTCTTCCGCGCCAAATCGCTGGCGCTGGGCGTGAATGTGCGGCAGTTGCTGAGAAGCCGTACCGTCGCCATCACGGATCTGACCATCAGCGATGCGGAGATCGCGCTGATCGAGAACGCCGCCGGCGATTGGAATTTTTCGAGCGCCGTGTCGAAAGGCTCAACTCGCGGCGTTGTGCGGCCCGTGTCAACAGCCGGTGAGCAGCCCGTGGGAGGAAGCGCAGCGCCGCTCGATTTCCTCGTCAGGCTCGTGAGCATCAACAATAGCCGTGTCTCCGTGACCCAGCCCGGCGGCAATCAGAAGCCGCTCGTTCTCGAGAAGGTCGATATCGCTCTGAAGGAGTTCTCGCCCGAGGGCGGCTTCCCGTTCTCGTTGACCGCGAAGCTCGACCCGGCCGGAGACATCAAGCTCGATGGCAACGTGGGTAAGATCCCCGCCGATTCCTTTCTGACTCCGGTGCAGATCAACATGAAGATCACCGATGTCGATCTGGCCACCGTCGGGATGATCGCGAGCGAGGGCGTGTCCGGCGTGATCTCGATCGATGGCTCCGCCAACCTTGAGGCCAACATGCTCGATACCAAAGGACGAGCTCCATATCGAGCACGCGAAGCTGGCGCGGCAGGGAGTTCCCTCAAAGCAGCCTTTGGAGTTCGACTTCGCGGTACAGCACAATCTGCAGACTCGCGCCGGTGTCCTGAGCCAGGGCGCGGTTCTTCTCGGCAAGGCGCCCGTTTCCATCACCGGCAGTTACGCGGAGACGGAAGACGCGATGAAGGTCACTCCTTCACGTGTCGGGTACCGCAATTCCTGTCAATTCGGCGATCGCGATCCTTCCGTCGCTCGGAGTTCAACTCCCCTCCGGTTCATCGCTCGAAGGCGGAACCCTCTCCTTGAATATGGCTGTGACGGGCCCGGTGACCGATCCCTACGCTCGCAGGCCCGGTAGTCCTCACCAACACCAGACTCAAGGGATTCGATCTGGGGGCAAAGCTGTCGGCAATCGAACGCCTGGCAGGCATTCACGCTACGCCGGATACGGCGATCCAGACGCTCAGCGCGAATGTGCGTTCGGGTCCCGGCGGTACATCGATCCAGAATCTGAAGCTGAACGCCTCGGCGATCGGAGAGCTGGATGGCGCCGGAACCATCAGCGCAAGGCGCGATCTTGATTTCAAAATGCGCGTTACTCTCCCAAAGGAGGGAGTTTTCCAGCTCGCTATGGGGAATTCGGTTCCTTTTTTCGTGCGGGGTAATGTCGCGAGCCCGCAGATCATTCCCGACGTCGCCAGTATCGCCGCCTCGGAAATGAAACGTCCCGCCCAGGTGATTAATGGCCTGAGCGGAGGTATTGTGGGCGGCCTGTTCGGCGTCGGCAAAAAGAAGAAGTAGTAACGTTTTAGAGCATTTTCGCAATTACCGTACACCGCTCCATTACTGTCGCGGCTCGGAAACGAGCAGCGACGGCACATTAGTTTAATTGCGAAAATGCGTTAGTGAACCGACGCCAGCGTCGGACCCGCCGTCGTGCCGCGCGGCAACAGACTCGGCCCGGACTGAATGAAGATCTTGTTCACATCGGTCTTCGCATCAACCACCAGGCCAAGGAATCCGGACTGCATCTCGTCCCAGTTCTGATCGCCCCACAGAATCGTCTTGCTCGGGTCGGGATTGAACTTGTTGTTCGGCGAATTATCGTAGTGGGCGATGGCCAGAATCTTCGTACCCTTCGGCAACAGCAGCGGCTTGGCGAGCTGGTACCCGATCTGCCAGTCGAAATTCCATTCTCCCTTGAACACCGTCTCGGTTTCACCGGTCGGATAAGTCACGCGCAGTTCGTAATCCTTGCCCCGCAGATGCATGTGCGGCTGGATGTAGACCAGCTTCGCGCCGTCCACGCCCACCGTGACTTCGCTCACCACTTCCGCGTTCTTGTCTCCCGCCGGAATCACCAGGTTGAACGCCGCGGGCGTTCCGGGCGACATCCAGTAACGCGTTCGCGGGCGGATGCTTCGCAAACACCAGCCCTACCTTGGTGCGGTCCGTCTGCGGCGTTCCCACAGAGGTGTAGTGCAGATTGAACACCAGGTCGGAACCCTTCGGAATGAACTTCGCCGAACCGTCGACGTCGAAGCTCTGCGCGCCCAAGCCCGGGTTGTACTTACCCAGCAGATCGGTGCCTTCCTTCGCGCCGCCCATTCCCTCGGACCCTTCTTCGTAGGCCTCGCCGTAAGCCGCGTTCTTCATCCAGGCAGCCCCCGGAGGCAGCACGATAACGCGGCCATGATGCACCACCTTCGAATTGCCCGCCCGCATTTCCGCCGCGACCACCCACATGTCTTCGGGGAAATTCACTTTTACCTTGATGTTCTGGTAATTGATCGTGCCCGTCGCCGGCACCTGGAAATCTTTAGGCATCTCGACAATCATGTCCGGCTTGATGTTCCATCCATCCGGAAACGTTACTGGCGCCGGCTTGTCTTTGGCGTCGCCTTCCGGCGCTCCGCTGTCCGCCCACGCGACAATCGTGTCGATCTCGCGCCTGGCTCAGGCTGCGGTCATTGGCGAAGTGGCCTTTCTCGGCGAACCATGGCGGCATCTTTTTCGTCGCCACCGCCTGCTTCATCGCCTTCGCCCACGGACGTGCGTCGTTGTAGGTCAGGAGCGACATCGGCGCCATTTCACCGGGCCGGTGGCATCCCTGGCAGTTCTTCTGTAAGACCGGCAGCACGTCCTTGTTGAACGTCACTGGAGTGGCGGCCGCAGCCGTCATCCCTGCAATCAAACCAACCAGCAACACCTTGGGCATGTTCATACCGAGCATCTCCATTCCGCAATGCGATGATATCAATAATTCAATGAATCTGCGCCGCAGGCCGACCCTTCTCGCGGGATTTGGCCTGATTTTTGCCTGCGGCCAGCCCGCAGGCGCGAAGACTATCGACAAAGAGACGACCATCGCCGGCTTGACCGTGCATTATAAGGTCGTTCTGCCCACCGGCTACGATCCCGGCCAAAGCGTATCCGGCGATTCTGGCCTTCCCGCCCGGAGCCCAGACTATGGATATGGTCATGTCCACTCTGGTGCGCAACTGGGCTCCCGAAGCCCAGCGGCGCGGATACATCGTGGTGATACCGGCCGCGCCGACCCCGCACCTGTTTTCCGCGAGACGGCGCGCGCGTTTTCCCTGAATTTCTGGACCAGTTGCTTGCGGATTACAAAATTCGCGACGGCAAATTTCACATCGCCGGAATGTCCAACGGAGGCATCAGCGCGTTCTACATTGCGTCCTTGTATCCGAAGTATTTCTTGTCGGTGACCGGCTTCCCTGGCTACCTTCGCGACGCAACGCCCGAACGCCTCGACGCACTCGCGGGCCTGTGCATCAACATGCACGCCGGGGAATTCGATCCGGATTGGGTTGAGCCGATGGAGGAACAGGCCGCGGCGTTTCGCGCGAAGGGCTTCAGTGTGAAAATGACCGTGGAGAAAGGCCAGTACCACGTCATCTCAACACTGACCGGCGATGGCGCCGTGCGGCTCTTCAAAGAAATCGAGGCGTCGCCGAAGGGATGCGCCCGGTAGAGTTACCGAGCCAGGACCGCGAGGGAGTGGGGTTGATCCCGAACAACCGCTTGTTGACACGCGCGGCTCTGCAAGACCAATGCGTTACTGAGCCGCGACTTTCATGGTAGGTAAATGTCAAGCGAAGACGCAAAATTCCCGGGGCTTCCGTGAGGAAGACCAGAACAGGTTAGTGGTCGCAGCACCGAACAGCGTTTTTGATCTTTGCCGAAGGGGATCCGGAACAGGCCGGTCACCAGACATTCATTTGCCGGATCGTGTCCCGGGGAACACGTCACGGAAGATTGAGTCGTAGCTAAACCCTCCAGCCCCAAAACAGTAAAAACGGCGGCATAACAGGAGCCTGTTTGCCGAGTCGCGGCTCCGCGGGGTCTGGAGGGAACCTGTTCACAACGGCTGCGCCATTGTGCGAGTCAAACGCCGAAGCGCCTCACCCGGATGAGTCTGGCCGGCTATTCCTCAGCGAGTTGGTCGCCACCAGTGCTCGCCTCCGCTTCACCGGCAAGAGAACTGATTCACTCGGATAGATCTGCATGCCTGAAAAAACGCACGCTCAGGCCGCCTCTATATGTTCGCCGGCGGCTTCACGCTGGCCGGCGAAGAAAGCCCGGTCGGCCGCCATCAGATAAGCCACCAGTTTGCGCGCCACCGCCAGCGTCGCCCGATTGCGATGTCCGCCTTTTGCAATCGCTTTACGATGCACTTCTTTCAGCTTCTCGTTGTACATCGGCGCCAGTTTCGCAGTTTCGATCAGCGCGCTCTGCAGATACGCGTTGCGTTGTTTGGAAAGCGGCCCGCGCTTCTGCTGGCCGGCCGATTCGCGCAGCGCGCTGGTCAGCCCGCAATAACTCATGGCATGTTTGATCGAAGGAAAACGCTCCGGCGTGGCTGCTTCCAGTGCCCAGCCCAACGCCGTCACTGTCCCCACTCCGTCAATCCGGCATAACGCTTTCACTCGCTCCTCCAGAGCAGGATGACGCGCCAGCATACCCTTCAGCCGCCGGTCCATGGCCTGCAGGGTCGTCATCTGGGCGCGATTGAACTCCAGCAGTGGCCGCAGTTCCTGGCCGATCCACTCGTTGTCCTTCACCAGGCTCTCGAAATAGCGTTTGCCGTGCAGACGGCGTCGTTCGTATTCCACCCCGGCCCCCATCAGCAATCCCGCCGTCTTGTTCTTGAACATCACGGTTTCTTCCACCAGCAGGCGCCGGAATCGCAACTGCTGCCGTAACGCGCCCAATTCCGGCGAAATTACGAAACAGGACGGAAACAGGTTGCACCGCAGCAGGTCCGCAATGGTGCGCGCATCGATCTTGTCGCTCTTTTTCTTCCCCGCGCAGATTGCTTTCATGCGCGCCGCGTGCCCCATCTCGAGCTTTGCGGCATGCGGCTTCAGATGCTCGTAAATCCAGTGGCTGAATATGGTCGCTTCCATCGCGCCATGCCATGGCCCCGGCAGCGTCTTTACCCATTCGCTCAGCGCCGTTCGCGTGGCCGGAATGCTGCCCTCCTTCACGATTGCACCCTCTGCTGTCTTAACGCAGAAGGCGATCAGTTGCTTATGTACGTCCAGTCCGACAAAATAAACTCGCATAGGTAGTTTCTCCACAATCGGGTTTGAGGAACCTTCGGGCTCCTCCCTCGATTGTGGAGGATCCCGAACTCCCCTCTACCTACGCATTCAAACAGTGAAGGAGCGGTCTTTGACTTAGCCTGCTAAACTCCCAACCCCGGAATCCCCTTCATCAAATCCCCCACCGCGGAACGCAGTTGTTCGGTTGCCACTCGAGGATCGCCCTCCGGCGTAATCGGTTTCCCGATCCGAACATGGATCCGGAAAGGCGCCTCCGCTCCCTTGAAGTTCAGCCCGTTCAAAAGCACCGTTTCCGGGGTCCAGTCGTAGGGAAGCCCGCCGAAGGCAATAGGAACAACCGGACAACCGCTCTTCTCCGCCGAGACCACCGCACCCGTACTCCAGTGCGACAACTGCTCCGCGGGATCGATCGCCGCGCGGCCCGCCGGGAAGAGAATGACCGTGTGCCTGGAACTCTGCTTCAGGTAGGCGGCGATGACGTCGGTCATCCCATGCCGGTGCGGTGTCGGGTTGCCGGTCTCATCCGGCGCAAGAAGCGCGATCCCATAGTGATTGAAGCACCCATCGTTCCGCGGCTACGGCGAAATTTCGTCTGTCGGCCGTCACCACAATGCGCGGTACGCGGCCTGCCCGCGTGGTGAACAGATGACCGAGAATAAATCCATCCACGCCTGACTTGTAGCCGTGGTTGGCCGCCACCAGATAAGATCCCGCAGGCAGGTTTTCGAGGCCCTCGATCGTGATGCGCGGAACGACGTACCGCAGAAAAACAACCTGAATCAAACGGATCGGCCAGCCCAGTGCGCGCAGTTCTTCCGGCGCATCGCTTCAGTTCCCGCTTCAGCAGAAGATTCAGCGGAATCGCGGTTGCCGCGAACCCGAGCATCAGCATGCCCTGCGGATCCGGCGATTTTCCGGATCATGCCGGCCTTCCCTTTATTTGCCACAGGTCGCGTCTTCTACCAGCCATCCGTCCAGGGGGCGCAACTTCTTCGTCTCCTGCCGGCCCACCTCCAACGGAACCACCACCGGTGTGGCGCGAATCGCAAACGACGCATTCGTCGCGTAATCGATCCGGATGAAGTATTCTTTCCCGGCCTCGATATCAACCTCGATTCCGGTCTGGTTCTCGCTCGTGGCGATGGCATGCCTTCCGGCCGTCATCTGCATCGTATAAACACGGCCATTCTGCATTCGGGCGACGGGAAATGCGTCACACGAAATGATGGGATGGGTGGCTTTCCCAACCTTCATCAAATAACGGTAGAAATGCACCGTGCCGCTGGGCACGGGCGGCGCGAATGCCAGGGCGCTCGCGGCGAGCAGCAGCAGGCAGGCCGTCCTCCTGCGAGTAGTGGTCATTTCCCCACCATATGCCGCACGCTCTTCTCATTCTCCAGACAGATAAACTCAAACAAATCGGTATCGGGCATCAACTTCTGATTCAGCTTGAAACTCCAGGGTTTGGTAAACGTTTTCGGATCGTCGACCCGTATCTCAATCTCCAGATTGCCGTAATTCACGCGCCGGAAGCGCTCAGTGATTCTGCCCGCACTCGTAATCGGCGTACCTTGCTCATCGATCCACATGTTATCGCGGAACCCTTTGGTTTCGACGACAAGGGTGTCCCCGTCCCAATGGCCAACCGAGTAGCCATACCACCACGGCTGCGCATCGTCCGAGGGCAGGCGTCGCCCATCCATGAAGATCTGGCGCAGTCCTCCGTTCGCTTCATAGACGATCAGGATCAATCCCGGCGTCTCGACAATCTTGCGCGGCTGCGGATGGCTGTGAAGCTGGACGGGATGCAACGGCAGGCAATGCGCATCGGGATGCTCTTTACTGTTCGAGGCAAATCGCTCGTTGCGAAGTTGCGCGGCCCAAGGCTGCAGCGGCAAACCGCCAGCAAGCACTGATGGGAGATTCGTGAACGGTTGCGGGCCCGCCGGTGCAACGCCAGAGAAGCCTGGCACCCCCGCGGGCGGCGGAGCCCCTGCAACCGGAGGTGCGATCCCGCGATCCCAGACCCCGGAAAGATCGGGTTTGCCATCGGCGGTTCGAGGCGTCGGCGCGCCAAGGTTCACCTTGTCATCGACAGGGTACAAAGGCCACTGCGCGGAGAGTGTGCCCACGAAGCCAATCAATCCCACTGTCGCAACCTGTCTCAGAGTATTCACTGAAGCCTACCGATATTCTCTATCACCACGGTTGGGCGCAAGGCCAGCCGCGAAAATCGTGAAGGATGATTACAGTCAATCTCCGACACACCGGAAACCGGTGCTGTAGTCGTCATAATCGCGGTCACGGTCCTCATCCTGAGACGACTTGAGATGATCGCGAAGCGATATGCGCACGTCGGCCGAAAGATCGTTCCATGAACCTTCTCGTAGAACGTGGTACCGGCCTGTTGCGGGCCCTTTTGGATCCATCACAGCCTCGGCAGGATCGTCGCAACATGGTGAAGCCTGTCGATACGGAGCGTACCAGTCGGATAGCCACTCCCACACGTTTCCCAACATGTCATACAACCCGTAAGCGTTTGGCTGCTTCCGGCTGACTTCATGCGTCCTGCCGCTGCTATTTCCCCGATACCAGGCGATCTGGTCCAGCAGCGCGTATCGTTCAGCGACGACGCCTCCCCGCGCAGCCCATTCCCATTCCGCTTCCGTCGGCAGCCGCATCCCCACCGCTCACAGAAGGTCTTTGTGTCGTCCCACGAGACAGTATCCACGGGCAATTGATCGCCCCGGAAGTCGCTGCGATCGGAGCCTGTCACCCTTTTGTACGCGACTTGCATTACGAGTGTCTGGCCAATCCAAAAGCCCCTGGTCAGCGTTACGGAATGCCTCGGTAACTCATTGCCCAGGCAGGCTTCTATGCCAACTTTTCCCGGTCGCTCAATTACTGATCCCAGACATCCCATCCGGAACGTGGCCGGTGGAATCCAAACGTATGTCAGTCCGTCCTTTGGATTGATCTTCCTCGTGCCCGCTGCGGGCTGTGCCGTTTGTGCGCGAGCCGCCGCGACCGTCCAGGCGAAAATCGCGGTGACGAGGACTGTTGTCGCGCATCGCATACTGACTCACCCCGAATAGTCAAGCGAAGGAAAAAAGTCCCCGCGGCCTTCCGGTGTCAGGTCGAGCATGTTCCACAGCGGCCACATCATATCGATGTGACGCTGGTTCTGCCCTTTGTCCGGCGGCATGAAGTGAAGTTCGGTCGCGTACGAGTGATGGATCTTGCCGTTCCGACGCACAAACACGTTCATCATCGGCAACTGGCCCGCCTGCTGCATTTTCACCGTGGTAGTCGATGTTGTAGGAGTTCTCAGCGGAAGACAAGAGTGACAGCCGCCGCCAGCCGCGTTGTTTGGCAATCTTCTTTACACGCGCGATCGGTGACTTCACCACCACCGCCAGGTTTGCCCGCTGCGTGAAGTGATCCACCGCGCCCTCGATGCTATCGAGAAACGACGTGCACATCGGACACGGCTGCGGCATCTTCGGCCCGAACATGTAGCTGTAGATCAGCAGCGTGTCCCATCCCCTCGCGAAAGAGCTCGGAAAGCTTCACCTCCCGCCCCGCGCCCACATCGAATACGTAGTCTTCCTTCAGCGCTCCGCCCAGCGGCAATTTGCGCCGCATCCGCGCGACGCGCTCGACGTCCCTGCGCAATTCCGTCTCTGCTTCGAGCAGCCGGTTGCGCACTGTGCGGTAGCGGCGCGACTCGCCCGGAAACGTTTCGCCGTGCGTTTTCGAAGCCATATGGATTCCCCGATTCTATCGCCGCTTGACACCTGTCCCGCGCAGGGAATAGCGTTTATTGCGTCGCCCATATGAGAACGATCATCTGTACGATCCTCGCCGCAGCCGCGGTAGTTGCTCGTTGCCACCCCCGCACTCGCACAGGAAGAACGCTCGACCAAAGCGCCCACCGGACCAGCCCCGCGCAAAGCCAACGGCAAGCCCGACTTCGGCGGTGTCTGGCAAAGCCCGCGCATGGCCGACGTAACTGAGGACACAGGCTGCTGCAAAGGCGTGAAGCAACTCCCGTTCACGCCCTGGGGAAAGCAGCAGTGGGAGAGCTACGACGCCGCGAAAGGCGATTACGCCGGCAGTTGCCTGCCGTTCGGACTACTACGCTCCGTTGGCGGCCCGCACCCCATTCAGATCGTGCAGGACGATAAATATATCGCGATGCTCTACGAGCAGAACAGCTGGTTTCACGTCACGCCGATCGATGGACGCCCGCATCCGAAGAACCCCGACCCCACCTGGTTCGGCAACTCCGTCGGCCACTGGGACGGCGACACGCTCGTGATCGACACCATCGCCTTCAACGGGAAAACGAGAATCGATACCATCGGCCATCCCCACAGCGACCAGCTCCACACCATCGAACGCTTTCGCCGCCCGGACCTCGGCCACATCGCCTACACGATCACCATCGACGATCCGAAGACCTACACCAAACCGTGGGACAGCGTTCGCACCTGGTACCTCAGGCCCGAGTGGGAAATCATGGAATACTCCTGCGAGGAGAACAACAAGGATCTCACCGAAGGCCACATCAAGGCTGGCGTGCAACCTTGATTATTCATATTCGGTGGAAAACGCCAGCAGTACGTTGCCGCCCAATCCGCCGCGCGCCGGATATCCCGAAACCGTGAACAGCATGCCGCCCGCTGCCACAGGTCCTGCCACGTCGATCGCGCCGCCATGTCCAGGCACGCCGTTGACGGTCTTGTACTCGTGCGCGGTGTCGTAATCCCAAACGATCTTTCCATTCGCAGTGGAAAAAGCCCGCAGGTGTCCGTCCTCAGACCCTGAAAACACCGCGCCCGGAATCGCGCTGATCGCGGCCGATTGCGCCGGACTGCACGGCGACCGGTTGCCGCATCCCGGCGGAGGCGTCTGCCACACGCGCTCACCGTTATCGATGCGGAATGCGAAGATCCCGCCGCCCTTCGTCGGATCGAGTTGATAGGCGCGGTCGTTGCTGCCGGGCTTCCGGTCCACCTTGAATCGAATATCGGAAAGCGCCACGTAGATGTTGCGGCCGTCGGTCGCCGGTCCCCATTCGATCCCGCCGACAGTTCCGCCTTCGCCGATTCGCGACTGCCACAGCACCTGCCCTTTGCGATCCGGATCGATTGCGTAGACCACCGCCGACTTCTGCCCGAGCAGCAGCACCCGCCGTCCGTTGGCAAGCGGCACGAGCGCGGCAGACGCGGCGAAATCGAAATCCGGACCCTCGCCGCTCGGGCAATTGACCTTCCCGGGAAGCTGGCAGGAACTGTTCCACGCATCGTTCGCCGTGAATTGTTTCGACCAGAGGATCTCTCCGTTCGACATCCGCAGCGCAACCACCGCATCGCTCAGCGGCGTCGACGGATCGGAGTAGTTGTCGCCGGTGGTCACATACATCGTGTCGTGTTCCGGATCGAGCGTAGCGCGCAGTCCACACGGCGACACCCGAAGGCCCGAGGCCTTTCGCCCTCTTCTTCGCGGTTTCGGGAATCATGTAGCGCTTCCAGAGCACCTTGCCCGTGGCCGCATCGAGCGCCATTTCACTCCCGCGAAATGAGCAGCACGGGTACCCCGCCGAAACCGACAGCGCCTCCTCGCGCGACGCCGATCCCACGTAAAGCCGTCCCTGATGAAACACCGGAGTCGCCGTCACCGTCGACGCCGGGTGCTCGTCCGGCTGCATCTTCCACAGCGGCTTGCCGGTCGCGCCATCGAGCGCGTACACGAAGCCGGCGGAATCGCCGAAGAACACCGCGGGCTTCCCGACGATCTCACCAACCGTGATCCCGGAGCGGATCTGCGACTGCACGGTGGTCGACCAATGCGCGCAGCCGGTCGCCGCATCGAGCGCGAAGATGCTGCCATCCTGGCCGCCCACGAACACCTGGCCACCATAGACCGCGGGCTGGGAACGCATGGTCGACGTATCGGGAAACGCGAACGCCCACTTGAGCTTCAAACGCGGCAGATCGCCAACCTGCATCCCCGCGTCTTTGGCCGATTGGAAGCGTGTATTATTCGGACCGCCGCCCCAACTCGCCCACGCCGCGCGCGCCTTTGAGCGCAGCCGTGCGACGAGCACAGACGTTCGCCAGTTCTTCGCGACGCCGCGCCGCAGTCACCGCCGTGCCGAGATAGCTCGCGACCTTCAATCGCTCGTCACCGGAAAGCGGCGCCGCCTGCTGTTTCATGATGCCGCTTTCGAGCGTGCGTTGAATCGCGGCGGGAGTCATGGTCTTGAGCACCGAGACCTGCGGAACGCGGCTCTGCGCACCGGCTGCGGAATCGTGGCATGAGGCGCAGTGCTTCTGGAAGAGCTGTGCGGCGTAGGGATCGTCAGCCGCCCACATCGCAAGCGGCAATATCAGCGCCAGGTAGAGGGGCTTCATCGTCGCAAGGAGTATATATCAAATCGCGCGCATGCGATTATTCCTGGGGCTTTCTTCACACCTCTGCCAGACCGAGCTTCTTCAGTACCGGCGGAACATACTCGAATCGTCCGCGCAGCCCCTTCTTGAGGCCGTACCATCCACCCACCGGATTCTTCGGCGACCGCCCCCACGCTTCGACGGTGCCCTCTGCGGCCGGCTTCTGTTCGTCCGCGCTGCCCAATTCCATCCAGTCGCCATGCGCCTTCAACATGGCATGCAGATCGTCGATCGCACGAAGGTGGTAGCGCAGTTGGGTCTTTCCCACCTGCACAACCAGCGCCGGTGGATCCGCCGCCTCATCGCGCCACGCTTCAAATTCCGATCCGCCGCTCGGCGTTTTGAGAGTCCACTTGTCAGGCATCAGTCGATAATAGCGGATATTCTGATGCCCACCCTTATCGACGAGTTCGGCCCGATCGACATCTACCTCTTCGATCAAATCCTGCGCGGACGCATCACGCCCGGCATGCGCATCCTCGATGCAGGCTGTGGCGACGGCCGCAACCTCGTCTACCTGCTTCGTCATTGCGAAGTCTTCGGCGTCGATTCCAATCCGCGCGCTATCGCGGCCGTGCGCCAGCTGGCCTCGCATACGCCGCCCGAAAACTTTCGCGTCGAAGCCATCGAAAACATGTCGTTCCCCGACGCCATCGCCGATGTCGTAATCAGCAGCGCCGTTCTCCATTTCGCATCGGATGACGATCATTTCGAGGCCATGCTGCAGGGCACATGGAGAGTCCTCAAGCCCGGCGGCATGTTCTTCTGCAGGCTCGCGTCATCGATCGGAATCGAGAGCCTGATCAAGCCAATCCAGGGACGCCGCTGCCTCTTGCCCGATGGATCGCAACGATACCTGGTCGATGCGGCGCTTCTCGATCGGCTGACGGAACAGTTAGGCGCGACTCCGCTCGATCCTCTCAAGACCACAGTCGTGCGCGATCAGCGCTCCATGACCACGTGGGTGCTCCGGAAAAACAGCTAAGTCGCAAACGAAACATGATCGACCACGACAGGCATATGAATCCCAGCAGCAGCTGCGAATCCAGCTTCTCGCGATCATTCTTCGTCAGCGTCAACGTGGTGCCGTCGAGAAAGATCACACGATAGTCGCCGCGGAACCACGTTCCATCCTTCGCGCGGACGGTCTCTACCGTAACGGTCTGGCCGACCGCTTTGGCGAAATCGCTGCGGTTGACGCCGACTCTGCGGAACCACGAAGGCGGATTGCTTTCGAGCCGCCAGTTTTCGCCTTTGGCATCGACGGTGACGACGATATGCGGGTTGATCCACTCAACTTTCGTCAGCGTGCCTGAAACGGTGAAGCGCTTCGTCATGTCGAAGACGGCGGAGGGCGAATGGTGAGCCTTCAGCGACGCGGCGGCTGAAGAGCATTGCGAACACGGCGAATACACTGCCAATGTGGTGTTTCAAGCGCTCTCCTTGATGTAATCGTGCCGAATATATCACGTATCGGATAGGATTGGGGTGACTGACGATCATGCAGATTCTCGTGGTCGAGGACGAGCAACGAATGGCCGGCCTGCTCCAGCGCGGCCTCACCGAAGAAGGGCACCATGTGGTGGTGGCCCGCGATGGCGCCACGGGATTGGAGACGGCGCGCGCCACGCCCTTCGATGTAATCGTGCTCGATATGATGCTGCCGCGGATCGATGGCCTCACCGTGGCACGGCGATTGCGCGACGGCCGCAACCAGACGCCGATCCTGATGCTGACGGCGAAAGACGCCGATGCCGACGTGATTCGCGGTCTCGACGCCGGCGCGGACGATTACCTCACCAAGCCGTTCTCGTTCGAGATTCTTCTCGCCCGGCTGCGCGCGGTGAGCCGGCGTGGCGTCATCCCGCGGCCCGTGTGCCTTGGGCTGGCGGACTTGCGGCTCGATCCGGCCACACGGCGGGTCACGCGCGGAACCGAGGTGCTCAATCTGACGCCCCGCGAATTCAGTCTGCTGGAGTTGCTGCTCCGAAATTCCGGCAGGGTTGTGCAGCGCGATACGATTCTCGAATCCGTCTGGGGCTTCGATTGCGACGTCGGCGAGAATACGCTCGAAGCGTTTGTGCGGCTGCTGCGCCTGAAAGTGGATACACGGGAGCCGAAGCTGATTCACACCGTGCGCGGCGTGGGCTATTCGATGAGGGAGCCTTCTTGAGATGGCGCGGGAACGCTCCGTTCACTTTCGCCTGACCGTCTGGTACGCGCTGATCCTCGCCGCGGCGCTCGGCCTTTTCAGCGGATTGCTCTGGCTGTCGCTGCGCCAGCGCCTGGTGAGCGAAGTCGACCGGGGCCTTTCCGATCGCGCCGCGCAATTTCAGAGCTTACGTGATGCGGGAGTCGGCGGAAGTCGCGCCGGAGAATCTGAAAGACGAGATGGAGGAGTTCTGCCAGGCTCTGCCGCCTTCGGATTATCTCGAACTGCGTGGCAGTAAGGGATTCGAGTTTCACTTTCCGTCTGTGGCGGCCGCGGTTGCGGCGCACACGCGAACCCTGCGGCAGGGAGTTCCGTATCGGCGATGAATCGTTTGCAGCTCGAGATCAGTTCTTCGCTTGAGGCGATCGATCACACGCTCGACCTGCTGAAGATTCTGCTCTTTAGCCTGGTGCCCGTTGTGATCGTGGTGGCGTGTGCGGGCGGGGCGTGGTTAAGCCGGCGCGCGCTGAAACCGGTCGACGAGATCACAACGGCCGCGCAGACGATCGGCATCGGCAATCTCTCTCTGCGCCTGCGGACGCCGCAGACCGGCGACGAACTGCAGCGGCTGACGGAAGTCTGGAATGTGATGCTGGGGCGCCTCGAAGGCGCGGTGAAAACGCTTTCCCAATTCGCGGCCGACGCTTCCCACGAACTGCGCACGCCGCTGGCGGTGATCCGGACCAGCGCGGAGCTCGCGTTGCGCCGCGCCCGAACGCCGGAATCGTATCGCGAATCGCTGCGGGAGATTTCGGACGAGGCCGAGCGCATGACCCGGCTGGTGGAAGATCTGTTGTTCCTTGCCCGCAACGACGCGCGTGAATCCGAGATGCCGATGGCAGCCGGTCGACGTGAGGGTTCTGCTGCACGATGTTGCCGGTGAGCTCGCAAGCCTCGCGGATGTGCGTGGGGTGAGCATCCGGATCACAGGACGTGACGCGGGCGAACGTGCGCTAACGAACGGCAATGAGGCCGCGCTGCGTCGGTTGTTTCTGGTTTTGCTGGACAACGCGATCAAATACTCGCGCGTGGGATCGGAAGTTGTAGTGGCGATCAAACAGGAAGAATCGCGGATCGTCGTTGCAATTCAGGACTTCGGCACGGGGATCAGCCCCGCCGATCTGCCGCATATCTTCAAACGCTTCTACCAGGCGGACCCGGCCAGGACAGACGGCGGCTTCGGCCTCGGGCTCTCGCTGGCCGAAACGATCGCGCAGGCTCACGGCGCCTCGCTCGACGTGCAGAGCGAAGAAGGAGTCGGATCGACCTTCGACGTCGTCTTTCGAGCGATCAGGGACGTTCCGTTACTCACGAACCCGGCGGAACCCATCCAGCGCAAACTCGAGATTTTCGATTGAGTGCCCGGCCGTAACGCAAAGCCGCAGGCGCGCTGAGCCGAGAGGGACCGCTGGGAACAGGATCGGCGTCACGGCAATTCCCATTTGGCGCAGGCTGCCGGCCATCAGCGCGGCGGCCCGTTCATCCTTCAGAATCACGGGAATAATGGCCGTTTCGGAATGGCCTGTGTCGTAGCCGAGATCCTGCAGCCCTTCGCGGAGAAAATCCGCGTTGTTCTGCAGCCGCACTACGCGCTCCGGTTCGCGTTTCAGAATATCGAGGGCCGCGCTCACCGCCGCCACGGCCGGGGGCGCCAGCGCCGCGGAAAAGATGAAGGGCGCCGCGGTGTGTTGCAGGAAGATCGACATTTCCTTCGAGACGGCGATGAATCCGCCATTCGAAGGGATTGCCTTGGCGAGCGATCCGCTCCAGATATCCACCTCATCCGTGGCGACGCCAAAGTGTTCGTCGGTGCCGCGCCCGGTGGCGCCGAGCACGCCGGACGCGTGCGATTCGTCGATCATCAGGAAGCAGTCGAACTCGCGCTTGACCTCGATCAGGTCAGGCAGCGGGCAAATATCACCGTCCATGGAGAAGACGCCATCGGCCACAATGAGAGTTCTGTTGGCCGCCGCTCCGTTCACGAGCTCGTGGCGCAGGGAATCGATGTCGTTGTGGCGAAAGCGCTGCAGGGGTACGCCCGCGAGACGGCAGGCGTCCACCAGGCTGCGATGCGACAGCGAATCGAGAATGACGCGGTCCTGCGGCGTCAGCAGGCTGGCGATGACGGCGAGGTTCGCGAGGTAGCCGGACGTGAAAGTGATCGCCTCGGGCATTCCTTTGAATGCGGCGACACCGCGCTCCATCTGATGATGCAGATCGATCGTGCCGGTCAGCATCCGAACGCCGCCGGTACCCGTGCCATATTTCCCGATTGCGTCGATCGCGGCCTCGTCAATGCGTGGATCGCCGATGAGGCCCAGATAGTCGTAGGACGAGAGCATCAACAGCTCGCGGCCTTCGGCACGGACCCACGGACCGGACCGGCCCTCAAGCGCCAGTTGGTAGGGGTAAACCCCATACTCGCAAGCCTGCCCCATCATTTCGAAGATGCGGCGGGCCCGACCGTCAACCAGATCGTCCTTGTTGAATTTCCATTTCCTGCCGGATTCGAAGAAACCACTGAACAGGTGGCCCGAACCGGCGGAGAAGACACGGGTCGTATTAAACTTGTTTTTGTTGGACATTACAGCACTCGGATTCGTGCTGCTGACAAGTATATTGTAATGTTGTTTACCCTCCGTCTTCTTCGCACAACCTCTTGTTTGATCCTCCTTTGTTTCCTGCAGGCAATCACGGGAGCCGCGCGCGCCGCGGAAACCGAGCCCTCGCCGGTCGGATTGTGGAAGACGGTGGATGACCGGACCCACAAGCCGCGAGCCATCATCCGCATCTACGAAGAGAAGGGCGCGTTTTTCGGGAAGATCGAGAACAGCTTCGATCCGGAAGAGCTCACGGCCCGTTGCGAGAAGTGCTCGGGAGACAGCAAGGACGCGCCAGTTATCGGACTGGTCATCATGCGCGGCATCACGAAGCATGGATCGGAGTACGGCGGTGGTGAGATTCTTGACCCGGAGACCGGATGGACCTACCGATGCCGGTTCACCATCAGCATGGAAGGAGAGAAGTTGTTCGTGCGCGGCTACCTCGGACTGGCGATGCTCGGCCGCACGCAGACCTGGACCCGGGCGGCCGGGAAAGAGATCAGCGCGGACTAACGTCTCTCTGGCGCCTCCCTTGGGGCGTAACCCCTCAGCCGTGCATTGCATCACTAGCTGCGGAGGCAGTGATGAAGACCCTTTCGGCGCTATTGATTACTCTCTGCGGCATTCACGCCGCTGCCCTGATAGCGCAGGGTCCCCCTCCACCACCCCCGCCCGATTTCGATCCGCAGCAACTGGAACAGATGGTGGCGTCGATCGCTTTGTATCCCGATCCACTCCTCGCCCAGATTCTGACAGCGTCGACTTTCTCCGACCAGATTCCCGATGCGGATGGCTGAGCGCGGGCGCACAGTTATCTCACCGGCGATGCGCTCGCGCGCGCCATCAACGAAGACAACCTGCCGTGGGATCCCAGCGTGATCGCGTTGCTTCCTTTTCACTCGGTGCTGGACCGCATGGATGGCGACAGGGCGTGGACTGAAGATCTCGGCAATGCTGTGCTGGCGGACCGGATCCCAGTGATGGATGTGGTGCAGGATCAACGCCAGCGCGCTTACAGCTACGGCTACCTCCGGTAGGGTCCTCAGTACGGAGTGACGACGGCTCCGGGGGATATAGAAATCCTTCCTGTGAATCCGCTCGCTATCTACGTTCCTTACTATGATCCGAACGTTTGTGTTCTTCCGGCCGCGCGCCGGATTCTTTGTGGGCGTGGCAATCACATTCGGCCCGGGGATGTTCGTCAACGCGTTCGTGCCGTGGGGCTGGGGCGGGATCAGCTTCGGCTGGCGCGCGCACAACATCATCGTCAACAATCGCCCCTGGGAACGGACATGGGTGAATCGTGGAACGTATGTACATCCCTACGCGGCGCCCGCACGACCGCGGCTTGCCAATCCCGCACCCCGCGTGGAGCGGCACGAGCTCAGGGAGTATCGCCCGGCTCCGCGCGCAGAGAACGCGGGCGCGAACGTCGATAGAAAATCGGACGCGCGAAAAAAAAGGCCCCGTCGCCGGGGCCTGTGTTGCAATTGATGTTGAAGACGGGCGCCCAAAAACAGGACGCCGGAAGACTACTTCTTTTTCTTCGGAGCGGCTTTCTTCTTCGCAGCAGCTTTCTTGGTTGCGTTCTTCATTGTTTGATTCTCCCTATTCGAATTTGCGATTTAAAAAATCGCAGCGTGATTCATATATAGAATCAGTCAACTCGAATGTCAAGAAAAAAATGCACTTGAACTTCACTTGAGCAATCATCCGGAGTCTCTTCGCGCTACGTATCACCTTACAGACGACGTACAGAAAATCAGATGTGACCCGATGCCGACGCTCTTCGCCGCATTCCCGTTCACGCGCGAAGCACGCGTGGGCCATGCTTTCGCGCGCGTTCCGGCCGCGCGGCTTGCGCGAGGACAGGAGACAATCGCGCCCTCCGTTCGCTATGCTCGTCAAAGGCCGTTTCAAAAAAGAGCGCTTGAAAAAAGTTCTGTTCGATTTCACTGCATGACAATCCCCGGCATACTGCTCGCGCTCGATACCAGCGGGCAAAACGACGAAGAGCTCGCGCGCAGGCTGCAGCGGCGCGATTCGCGTGCCATGGCGGACTTCTATGACCGCTTCGGCCGGCTGGCGTATTCCGTCATCTTCGCGATCGTACGCGATTCCGCCACAGCAGAGGATCTCGTGCAGGAAACATTCCTCCGGGTCTGGAATCGGATGCATGCGTTCGAAGCGGGCAAGGGAGCGCTCGGGCCGTGGGTGCTGGCCATCGCCCGCAATCGGGCCATCGATCACATCCGCTCGCTCAGTGCGCGCATGGATCGTAATGTATATGAGCTGGATGTACGGGAGCATCCATCGCTGTTCGTGGATATGGAGCGCGACCTTCTCAATACGGACCACGCGCGCGTCATCGCGACTGCGATTGCGAAATTGAATACGAATCAACAAAAGGTGATTGAGCTGGCTTACTACGAGGGGCTTTCGCAGACTGAGATGGCGGAGCGTATGGGCGAGCCGCTCGGTACCGTCAAGACCTGGGTACGGACCGCGTTGAAACACCTGCGTGAAGAACTCGGTCAGGAGGTGACGGCGTGACGTGCGAGGAACTTCGCCCGGATTACCCGTCATACGCTCTCGGCATTCTGCGCGAACCCGAACGCGGCGAGATTTCCGAACACCTCGGCCGTCAGTGCGAGACCTGCGTGGCCGGTGTCGGCGAGCGCGCTGGCGACGGTGTCCGCGATTTCCGGAGCAGTCAAGATCACGGAGCCTCCCAAAGGTCTTCGCCGGCGCGTAATCGCATCGGTCGAGCGAGAGCCGAAGACTTCGCGCATCGGAGTGTTTCTTCCCTGGGCGATTACCGCGGCGCTGAGTCTGGCGCTCCTCGCGATTGGAATTACCGGCCGTCGCCAGATCGGCAATACGGAAAACCTGCGGCACGCGCTTTCGATTCTCAACGACCCGGCGGCGAAAGACGTGAGTTTCGGCGAAAGCCAGAAGCCCTCGAAGGGTCGCGTGTTCGTGAGCGCGGGTCAGGGCGTCGTGTTCATCGGCGCGAATCTGCCGCGCATCGATTCGGGCAAGACGTTCGAGCTGTGGCTGCTTCCCGCCAGCGGAAAGCCGGTTCCGGCCGGACTCTTCCAGAGTCAGTCGGATGCAACGGCAGTTTTCGTGCGCCCCGGCGCGGTGACCAATACGGCCGCGATCGCCGTGACCGTGGAGCCGGAGGGCGGCTCGGAGCAGCCGACAACCACGCCGTTCATCGTTGCCAAACTCTAGCACCGGCTTCTGGCGCCGGAACGCCTCTGGCGTTACGCTGGAGTGGTGGAACCACTAGACATCAGGGAAAAGGGCGGAGTGCGCGGCGGCGTGCAGCAGACGTCCGACCGTCGTCTGTTCATGCAACTGCTCGCATTCGGAGGCGCGGACGATACACCGAACCTGTCCGAGGAACTGGCGGATGCGGGGATGGAAGCTGTCCTTTATGAGGATGTAAACGATCCGCGGGGCATCGGGCTGCTGACCTGGAGCGAAGACCCCGGTTTCTTCGTGGAGAAGCTGCGGCCGTTTCTACGGCGCAGCGCGTTTCACGGTCTGGCGTTCAAGCCGCATTACACAATGATGGGGCGCACGTACTCGATCGGTTACGAGCCGAACCTCGAAGAATGGCTGCTCGATCGTCCGCGCAAAGTGGTGACGGATGCAGACTCGACGTGGCACGTCTGGTATCCGCTGCGGCGCAAGGGCGAGTTTAACTCCATCGCACAGGAAGAGCAGATGACCATTCTGCGCGAGCATGGCAAGATCGGCCGCAGTTTCGGCGAAGCGGGGTTCGCGCACGATATTCGCCTCGCCTGTTTCGGCATGGATCAGAACGATAACGATTTCGTGATCGGGCTGGTGGGAAAGGAGTTGTTCCCGCTCTCCGCGTGTATTCAGGCGATGCGACGGACGCAGCAGACGTCGCTCCACATGCAGGAGATGGGGCCGTTCTTCATCGGCAAAGCGATCTGGCAGAATCTGACAGTGAACGGGTCGCAGGTCTAACCGCGCCGGGAGTTGAAAAACCGCTGCAACATCGCGGTCGATTCCGCTCCCAGCACTCCTTCCACAATTTCCACCCGGTGGTTCAACAGCGGCGAATCCGCGATCTGGAATTTGCTGCGCACGCCGCCGAAGCGAAGGTCGCGCGCGCCGAAAACCAGGGTTCGGATGCGCGCGGCAACCAATGCCCCCGCGCACATCGCGCATGGCTCGAGCGTCGCGTAGAGAGTTGCATCGTTGAGCCGGTAATTGTTGGCTGCGAACGCGGCCTGGCGAATCGCGAGCATCTCGGCGTGCGCGGTCGGATCGAGCAGCGAGATGGGCGAATTGCGACCCTCGCCGATTATCTCGCCCTCCGCGACCACTACGCAGCCGACCGGAACCTCGCCCGCCGCCTCAGCCGCGCGCGCCAGTTCGAGAGCCCGTCGCATCCAATGTTCGTGGTTTTCCGGCATGCGGGTCGGAGCAATTCGCAATTGCCATACACCGCTCCCTCACGGTCACGGCTCGGAAACGCGATACCGTTACCGAGCCGCGCGCGTGAGCAAGCGGTATATATTAATGCGAAACTGCCCTGGAACAAGCTTAGAATAGACGGTTATGGCCGAACTGGAAATTCACCACGAAGTCGAAGGCGGAGGAGGCTCCGACCCGATGGGCAAGATGATCGGCGTTCTCGCGTCGATACTCGCCGTGTTCCTGGCAGTGGTGACGATCGTTTCACATCGCGCTCACACGGACGCCGTTTTGTTCAAATCCGAGGCCAACGACAAGTGGTCGTACTACCAGGCCAAGAAGATCAAATTTCACAGTCTCGAACTGGGCGTGGATCTGCTGAACGCCATGCCCGTACGCACCGCGACCGCCGAGGAAACCCTGACGCGGTACGAGAAGGAAAAGAAGCGTTACACAAAGGAGTCGAACGAGGCTCAGGACGATGCGCGCAAGACCGATGAACAGGCTGCTCACGTCGAGGCCCAGGCTTTGCGCTACGATTTCGGCGAAGGGTTGCTCGAGATCGGGCTGGTGCTGACGTCGCTCTATTTCATTGCGCGATCGAAACTGTTCCCGGTAATCGGGGTGACCAGCGCAGTGATCGGACTCGGGATGGCGATATCCGGTTACCTGCGGTAGGTCAGTAAGGAAGCCTGCGCGCCGGTCCCAGGAGTCCGCCGCTGCCGGTCTTGTTGGCGGGTACTGGTCCGCCGCCGTCGGAAAAATGACCGGAGCCGCCGGTGGAGTTGAAGTTGACTTCGCCTGCTTCAAACGTCAGGGGCCGGTCCAGCACCATCTCGACTGTGCTGCCTTTGGCGAGAACCGCATCGGGGCCGCGTGTCAATAACACTCCCGCCAGGCCTGCCGCCGCTCCCGCAGCCGCGCCGATACCCGCGCCCAGCCCCGCATGCCCGGCCGCGGAGCCGGCTATCGCGCCGATGCCCGCGCCGCTGGCCGCGCCCTCGCCGATCACGCGCGCATCGCCGCCTTTGTTCGAATCGCTCTGAATCACCCCTTCCTTCTTGTCCAGGCGTTCGTCGCCGCGGGCGTCGATCGAACCTAGACGCGAGCGGAAGTCTCGGGTTACGCCGTTCGGTAGAGTAATGGAATCGAATCGAACGAAAAGCTCACCGCGCCCTTTGACCCGTCCGGGCCGCTTCACCTCGGTGACGGTCCCGGTGACGTAACTACCGGGCGGAATCACAATGTGACTGTCGATCACGATCGGAAACACCGTTTCCAGATAGATGCGATCCCCGGCGATCGAATGCTTCGTGCTGACGCTGTTGATGAGGCCGAGCGGAATATGCGTTCCCGGCTGGACCGTGTATGCGGCCGGGCTGGCAATAGCTGGCGGCGGAGCTTCGGAAGTCTGGGCAGCGGCTGTGCCGGCGAAGCAAGCGGTGGTCAGAGCGATGAGGATGGTGGCGCGCAGGCCGGATCTGAATCGGCATAAGCATCTTTATTGATTGTAAAGCTTCGATGTTGATTGTAGAGCTTCGGTTACTTCGTGAACAGCAGAATTCCCGGCGGGCTGGCCTGTGTGCCCATTACGGCCTGGATCTCCGGATCCGGCGGCAAAACTCCGGGCAATGTGACATTGATCTGATAGAGACCGGCAAAACCCGGCGTTACCCCGGCATAGTAGATGCTCGACTGCGGAAGCACAGTGCCGTTCAGAACGATATGGAGCTGAGACGCATAGAGGAGTGTTGCCGCAGCCGACGGCAGAACTCCCGAAGCGCTATCCGGGACCGTTCGCCCCAGGCCGGCGGCAAACAGGCACCACTGTCTCGCTGGCCTGGGCGGGCGACGCGGTGGTGATCAGGCTCCCGTCGGCATGCTCGGCGACGATGAAGTTACCGCTCCACTGAAAGAACCCGGGCGCGGCGGTCGCAAGCTTGATGATTACGGAAGGCACGTTGCCGGGACCGACCGGTCCTGCGACCCCCTGCCGCGCTACCAGAACCCGGGCCGTAGACCCGGTGAGTTCATAGGGGATAAGGAAATTGATCTGGGTCGGCGAGACGTAGAGCAGCTTGCAAGTGATGCCTTGCACGTAGACGGTGACGTGCTCAAGCGAAGTCGGCAGCGTGCCTCCCTCCAGATCGCTCGCCGTAGCAGCGTGCGTGGTGAAGGAAAGGTTGTTGCCATAGATGGTGGCGAGGGTGTTGGGGGCGAGCGTTTCGACGGTTTGCGTCGCGGCCTGGACGATGCTGTCCGCGGTGAAGAAGGGAGCGTTGGGGTTAAGGGGCGATTGCGACTCCGCGGTATCGGCCTTAGAGCGCGTAGCCTGCGATCAGCAGCAAAATCGCAAGGGGAATAGTGGAATGACAACTGCCGGCGCATAATCTCCGCATCGATTATCGGGTGCTGGGTTGCGTTTTGATATACCTCCTTTTTTGAGTGGTGATACTCGATAGCTCACAGATAGCCAGCGCTTTTCTGGTAACGGTCGTAAGCGGGAGCTTCTTCAACTCAGCGCGCGAAAACCAGTCTCCCCGCGGTCTCTCGGGAAGGGGTCGAGAGCGCCAGATAGTGACTTGAAAGCAGTCGTTGACGATCCTGTGACTGAACTCCGCCGCCTTTGCACAGCGTAGCCCTTTGACAGCGGCCTTGACTACATCTTTCGCGGGCAGTTCCCAGAAGTCCGCGAGCCGTCGCTCCGAAGAAGAACGTTTGACGAGAAATATACTGCCGCCTTCCTGAAGCAGGACCAGTTCCAGCCGTACCTCGCGCGTTTGAGGCTTCTTCAATTTGACCGGCAGTTCGCGCTCGCGTCCGGCGGCGCGCGCGGCGCAGAACGCCGCAACGGGGCACGCTGCACAATCCGGCGATCGCGGCACGCAGATGGTCGCCCCGAGTTCCATCATGGCCTGATTGAAATCGCCCGGACGGCCGCGGTCGAGCAGCGCATTCGCTTCGGTGGCGAACCGGCGCTTCGCCTCAGCGGACGAGATCTCCGAAGGGTCATTCGCGTTATCCGGCTGATCACGCGCATGACGTTGCCATCGACCGCGGCGTGAGGCAGATCGAGTGCAATGCTTGCGATCGCCGCTGCCGTGTAAGGCCCTGCTCCGGGAAGCGAGAGCACCTCTTCGTATGTCGCGGGCAAGCCGCGCGCCGCCAGTTGCCGGGCCGCGCGATGCAGGTTGCGCGCGCGGCTGTAATAGCCGAGGCCGCTCCACGCCGCAAGAACGTCGCTCTCCGGAGCGACGGCGAGTGCCGCTGGCGTTGGAAATCGCGCAAGAAAACGCCGGTAGTAGGGAATCACCGCTTCGACGCGCGTCTGCTGCAGCATGATTTCGGAGAGCCAGACCGGATAGAACGCGTTCGATTCGCGCCAGGGGAGATCGCGCTTCGATGGATCGTACCAGCGAAGGAGCGCGCGGCGAAATGCGACTCTGTTCACGCCAGGTCGTCAGACGCGCAGCACCTGGACAAATTCGGCGATGACACGGAACTCGTCTGCCGTCAGATCGAACGCGGGAAATTCTTTGTTCAGCGGTTCGAGCCTGATCGCGCCCTCGCGGTCGGCCGATTCCACCAGCGCTCCCTGTCTCGCATATCGCTTGACCGTGTACCGGGAGGCTTCCGCATCGCCGAATTTCTCGATGAGCAGCAGCCGGCCATTTCTGCGATCCCGTCACGGGCGCGCGGAAAATGCAGGCGCTCCCATCGGGAATGCGCGGCTCCATGGACCGCCCGACCACGGTTGCGACGAACATTCCTTCGTGCAGACGCAGATTTTCCGGAGCGCGTACCCAGCCCACCGGCTCCTCTTCGCTCTCCATCTGCTCGCCGAACTTCGTCGCCGCCGCCCTCAGGCTGTAGAACGGGCAGATGCGAAACGAAAGGAAGCTCAGTGCTGTATCCACGAACCGATCGAAAAGGCGGTCGACAGTGGCGCGCGCCTCACCGGAGTAGCTGATGTCGCTACGATCGGAGATCCGAAAGAATCCCGAAAGACTATCCTCAAGCGTGTCGAGCAGACGCGAGGCCACCCATCTCGCGGCCCTTCCGCTCCAGATCGTCCGCCGAGCGCGTCGAGGATGTCGAGTTCTCCCTCATCGAGACCTTCGAGACACGACGCGTCACGTAACCGCAGCGTCAACTCGCCGGTTTCGTTATCGGCCAGCAGGATTCCGTAAGGCACGGGCCGCCGGCCAGGCTGCGCCACCTCGAAAGTGGCCCACGAAGCCGCGCGCCGCGCGCTTCGCGAACCCTTTGTGCCGATCGGAATTACCGCCGCAGGCATGAGGACTGCACGTCGACTATATTACCGGCTTTGCGGGCGTAAATAAATACCCCCGTCAGTTGCGCGCGCACGCTGCGGCACATGCAAACGAACAACGAACTCTATGACCGCGTCACCGGCACATGATGCAGCCAGCGGCCCGCAGTTGGGAGGCGCGAAAGGATAATAGCCGTTCCGGTAGCGAAGCTGCGCGGTAGGCAGGTTGACCGATATTTTGATGCGGCGGAACTGTTTCCCTTCCGAATTCGGGCCGACATCGGGCGTATAGCGCATCACGTATTGTGTGGTGATGTCTCCGGAAAGGCTGGCCACGGACCGGAAGATGGCGCTCGAAATCTCGGCGGCGTAGCCTCCGGTGCCCACCTGCAGGGCGTAGTTGCCATCGTCGGAGGGCTGGGAGAGGTAGCCGGCCACATCCTTATATGCGTTGTTCAGCGGAGTCTCGACCTTGCCGCCGGTTTCGCCGGTCAGGGTGGTCAGATTGTCCTCGCCATCGGTGTGAAAGCCAAATGCCACGCTGCTCATGGCATAAACCGTTACCAGATTGCGCTGCGCGATTTCGACCACTTCCTGCAGAGATTTCTTGCTGGCCGTGTCGTGACCGTCGCCGATCACGATGACCACCCGTCGCGGCTCATAAGGCTCGCCTTTGACGATCTTGCGGCTGGTGCAGGCCATGTAGATGGCATCGTAGAGGGCCGAGCCGCCGGCCGGTTTGATACGCCGCATCTTCTCGACCATCTTTTCCGCGTCGCTGTCGGTATCGGCCACCAGCTGCGGCTCGTTGCCGTAGGTGATCAGATAACCGCTGTACCTTTTGTCCCCGGGCAGCAGGTTCAGCATGAGTTCGGTGGCCGCTTCCTTGTACTTGTCCCAGTGGATCTTCATCCCGTTGCTCGTGTCGATCAGAAAACCGATCACGATGGGCTGCGACTGCTCATGGCTGAAAAAATCGATCTTCTGCTCTTTGTTTTCGTCGAAAATCCGGAAATCGCTCTTCGTCAGATTGGAGATGAAGCGGCCTTTGTCGTCGGTCACGGTCACCGGTACGATTACTTCGTTGACCGAAACGCTGATGGGCGCCTGCGCTCTCGCCACCGGGCGGAGCGCAAATGAACCGGCAAGCACGAGAACGAGCGAAAAGGCGAGCCGGGGCTGAAACGTGATCGACGCAAACATAATGACTCCGATACCCTCCTATTCTACTCGTTGCGGGTTTATTCCTGGGTTTCGGTCGCTTCTCCGGTGGAAAACGCGGTCGGGCCGGTGTAGTATCCTGTTGTTTCGGATTCGGAAAACAAAATCCAGAGGTGCGCCTGTTATGTCTTTGAAATGGAAATCGCTGGTTCCGGCCAGCATCGCTGTAAGTTTTGGCTTGCTCCTGTTCTCTCTGCCTGCATTCGGACAGACGACGGCCATCGAGGGAATCGTGAAAGATCCCGATGGCAAGCCGCTCCAGGGCGCGGTCGTCCAGATCGAACGCACTGACATCAAGGGCAGCTATCCGCTCAAAACCGATAAAAAAGGCCACTTTGGCCACTATGGTCTGCCGATGGGGACCTTCGATGTCACTGTCCTTGTCGATGGACAGGTCAAGGATTCTATGAAGGGTGTGCATCCCACTCCCGGAATGCCCGCGACCATAAACTTCGACCTTAAGAATGCCCAGCAGGTCGCCGCCAATGGTGGTGTCACACCCACGCAGGAAAAAGGCATGACAAAGGAGCAGAAGGACGCGCTCGAAAAAGCCAATAAGGCGCGCGAGGAGCAACTCGCGCAGCGCAAGGAGCTGAACGACTCCTACACGGCCGGGAAGGAGGCGCTGGACGCGAAGATGTACGACGCCGCGATCGAAGCTTTCAATAAAGCGGCCATGCTTGATGCCACGCAGGTCGCTGTCTGGACCGGTCTCGCCGACGCTTACATTGGCGCCGCTGGACAAAAGACCGGGGCCGATGCTTCGGTTCTCTACGATAAGGGCTTCGACGCCTTCCGGAAGGCTATCGCGCTCAAGCCGGACGATCCCGCGTACTATAACAACTTCGCCCTCGCTCTCGCCAAGGACAAGAAGATCGACGAAGCCAAAGCGAATCTCGACAAGGCCATTCAACTTGATCCTCCCGGAGCCGGAAAGTATTACTACAATATGGGCGCGTTGCTCGTGAACGGTTCGCAGAGCGAAGCGGCCGGCGAGCAGTTCAAGAAGGCGATCGATGCTGACCCGACGTATGCCGACGCCCACTACCAGTACGGCCTGTACCTCACGTCCAAGGCCACGACGGATAAGGACGGCAAGATCATCCCTGCGCCGGGCACTATCGACGAATTGCAGAAGTACCTTCAGCTCAAGCCGGACGGTACTTTTGCCTCCTCCGCCAAGGAACTGATTGCGGGATTAGGGGGCACGGTGAGTACAACCTTCCAGAATCCCAACGCGCCGCCGGCGGGCAAGAAAAAGAAGTAAGCGGATCGTTTGCAAAAAAACGTTGCCCCAAAAAGCGTTCCTTAAAGGCATTGCTGAATAGCGTTCCGAGAGGCTCGAACGCCTCGAGTTTGATGTGTTGCTTTCCCTGATTGAACGACTGGTCCTGATGCTGATCGCGGTTTCCGTGATCAGGTCTGTGGTGCGCTTTCTCCAGGGGATGACCGGCAGATTCGGCACTCACATCACCCCCCGGATGAATCATTCTCGCCAGGCGGGATCTCAGTCCGCGTCCGGCGATGCGTCGCCTCCAACAATGCTGCAGCAGGACCCCGTCTGCGGCACGTATGTCGCGATCGATGCATCGCTGAAAAGAGTCGTGAACGGGAAGGTTCTGCACTTCTGTTCCGACGAGTGCCGGGATCGCTATCGCGGCTGAAACGCCCTCCCTTGCGCAATCTTCAGATCGACCATCTGTTTTCGGAACTGACCCGCAACTCCGCGTTTCAGTCCCTCGCCGCGCGGGCCGGCGGCGGCCCCGGGGTGTTCTCGGTCGACGGCCTCACACTCACCGCTAAGGCGCTTTACGCAGTTCTTCTTCATCAGGCGACTGGCCGGCCCCAACTGATCGTGGTCGACGGGAACAAGCAGGCGGACGCGTTATTCCCGCTGTTGCAGACCTTCGCCGGGTTGGTTTCTCCCGAATCCGCGCCTGCTCCACTCCTTCTGCCGGCCCTCGATGTCCTGCCCGGACAGAACATGTCGCCCCACGCGGAGATTCTCTCGACGCGCGCTACCGCTCTCGCGCGCCTTGCCGACGGGCACGGCGGAATCACCCTCGCACCCGTTGCGGCGGCTCTTTCGCGCATCGAAGCGCCACAATACTACCGGCAGCTTACACAGACTCTCCGGGTGCATGACGAAGTGCCGCTCGACGACCTCGCCGCTCACCTCGAAAGCGTCGGCTACGAGCGTCGTGATCCGGTCGAGATGGCTGGCGAATACTCCATTCGCGGCGGCATTCTGGACGTGTTCTCTCCCGAGCAGGCGCAACCCGTGCGCGTGGAATTCTTCGGCGACGAAATCGAATCCATCCGCCGGTTCGACCAGGAATCGCAGCGTTCCATTCATAAGCTGAACGAGTGCGTGCTGCAGCCGCTCACGGAGTTTCAGAAATCGCGGTGCGCTGCTCAGCGAACTAGCCAATCATCTGCGGGAATCCGGCGCGCGCGGGCGCGATTTGCCTCCGCCGGGCGAAACGTTTGCCGGCTGGGAGTTGCTGCTCACCTGCCGTGCGTCCGCGCAAATCTTCCATCCTCGAATTCTTCGACAAGCCGCTCATCCTCGTCGACGAGCCCGAGCTCACAAAGGCCGCGGCGGATCGCCTCTGGACGAGACTCCGCGATCCCGCCCACGCCGCTTCGGTCGATCCCGCGATCCGCCATGCTCGAGTGGGATGAATTCAGCACGCTCGCGGCGGCGCGCGGCGTTCTCGAAACCCGCCAGCTCGATATCAGCGAAGCTGGTGTTAACCCGCCAGCCTTCCACATCTCGACCCGGCCCTCGATGGCGTTCCACGGCAACCTGCAGGTGGCTATCAGGGAAGCAAAGACGCTGCTCGAATCCGGCTGCCGCCTCGCATTTTTCGCGCCCACGTCGGGCGAAGTCGAGCGGCTCGCCGATGTGTTTGCCGAATATTCGGTGCCCTATCAGATCGATCTGCAGGGCGAGCAGGTTCCCGAATATCTGCAGCAGCGCATGCAATCGCTCAGTTCAGGCATCGCGCTGATCCGCGGCGACGTGGCGCGCGGCACCGTGTTCCAGGAGGGGCGCCTCGCCATCTTCGGCTCCGAAGACCTGTTCGAATCGCCGGAGACTGCCGCGAAACCGGGCAAGTCTCACCTGGCGAGATTCTCCGCCGATCAGTTCGATCTCAAGGCCGGCGACTACGTGGTTCACGTGGAACACGGCATCGGCCAGTTCCTCGGCGTCCGCGAGATCGCCCAGGGCGACACCAAAGGCGATTACATGCTGCTCGAATACGCGGGCGGCAACAAGCTCTACGTGCCGCTCTCGCGCATGGACCTGGTGCAGCGGTTCCGCGGCGAAGGGGAATCCAAACCCGTCCTCGACAAGATGGGCGGGGCCACGTGGAACCGCACGCGCACCCGGATCAAGAGCAAAATGCGCGACATGGCGGAGGAGCTTCTCAAGCTTTACGCCGCGCGCCGCATGGCCCCGGGATTCGCGTTTTCTCCCGACAGCAACTGGCAGCGCGAATTCGAAGACGCCTTCGAGTTCAGCGAAACGCGCGATCAGAAAACCGCCATCGCCGATATCAAGCGCGATATGGAAGCCCCGCAGCCGATGGATCGCCTGCTCTGCGGCGACGTCGGTTACGGCAAGACCGAAGTCGTGATGCGCGCGGCTTTCAAAGCGATGGGCGATGGCAAGCAGGTAGCGGTGCTCGCGCCCACAACCGTGCTCTGTTTCCAGCACGCGCAGACTTTCAAGAAGCGCTTTCAGCCCTTTCCGGTGCGCATCGAAATGCTGAGCCGCTTCCGCAGCGCGAAGGAAATCAAGGCGAGTGCTGGACGAAGTCGCCGAGGGCAAAGTCGACCTCGTGGTCGGAACGCACCGGCTGTTCTCGAAGGATGTCGCGTGGAAGGATCTGGGCCTCGTCATCATCGACGAAGAGCAGCGCTTTGGCGTGAAGCACAAGGAACGGCTCAAGGAAATCTGCAAGGGCATCGACGCCATCGCCATGAGCGCCACGCCCATCCCGCGCACGCTGCATATGTCTTTGCTCGGCCTGCGCGATCTTTCCGTGATCGAGACGCCGCCCAAGGATCGCCTGGCGATTCAGACCGTCGTCGCTCCGTTTGCGCCGGACGTGATCAAGTCCTCCGATCGAACTCGAACTCGCACGCGGCGGGCAGGTCTATTTCGTGCACAACCGCATCGATTCGATCTGGCATCGCGCAGCCATGATTCAGGAAATGTTTCCCGAAGCCCGCATCGGCGTGGGGCATGGCCAGATGGCGGAGGCCGAACTGGAAAAGGTGATGCTGCAGTTCATGCGTCACGAGTTCGATGTGTTTGTGTCGACCACGATCGTCGAGAACGGTCTCGATATCCCTCTTGCCAACACGATCATCATCGAGAATGCCGAGCGCTATGGATTGTCCGAGCTCTACCAGCTGCGCGGGCGCGTGGGCAGGTCGAACCGGCGGGCGTACTGTTATCTGTTTGTCGAGCCGGATACGGAGTTGACGGAAGTGGCGCGCAAGCGGCTTGCCGCGCTCAAGGAGTTCAGCGATCTGGGCGCGGGCTTCAAGATCGCCGCGCTCGATCTCGAACTGCGGGGCGCGGGCAACCTGCTCGGCGGCGAGCAGCATGGCCACATCAACTCCATCGGATTCGACATGTACGTGCGCATGCTGGAAGACACGGTGCGCGAGTTGCGCGGTGAAGAGGTTGCGCCGGAGGTCCATTCGTCGCTGAATCTCGGCCTCGATCTGCGAATTCCTTCGTCGTACATCGAGGACGAGAATCAGCGCCTGCGCGCCTACAAGCGAATCGCCCAGGCCGTGGATTCAGCAGAGCGGGAAAAAGTGGAGCAGGAGTTCGCGGACCGCTACGGCCCCGTGCCCGACGAGGTGCGGCACCTGCTGACTTATTCGCGGATCAAGACAGCCGCCGAGAAGATCGGCATCGAAGCCATCGACCGGCGGCATTCGGTGCTCAACGTGAAGTTCCACGAAGAGACGCGTGTGGATGGCGAGAAACTGATGACGCTCGTGAGCGGAACCGCCGGCGCCCAGTTCACGCCCGCGGGAGTCTTGCGGCTGCCGTTAGATGGAACGGGCACTCCTGCGGCCGTTCTTGAGCTGATCGAACAGAGATTGATCGCGCCGCTTATGTAACCGCTTGCGCCCCCGCGCCGCTCGGCAATCGTTCCTCGTTTCCGAGCCGCGACCGCGAGGGAGCGGTGTGCGTCATTGGAGACGGGCGGACTCGGCTTTCGTCTCTTTGAGGATCGGAAGACGCCTTCGTCCAGAGAGTCATTATGTCGTTGTAGGACGATTGCGTCTTTGTTGCGTGTGCAAGCTGCCGCCGGGCCGCGGCATCCACCGGATCGCCTGAATTCCGCGGCCGCTTCCTCTTCACGAGCATCGCGAGGTACGCAAGGCCACGGGCGTACAGAGGGTACACGTTGCCGTAAAAGTGATTGAACGCGAGCGGAGGAATGCCGAATTCATAGCGTCTGTTGGCCTCGAGCAGGTCGAGGGCTTTCGGAGCGTCGTTCCGCCCCAGTGCGGCGAGCGCTCGCAACGTCGGAACGTAGATTGATTGAACCTGCGTGTCTTCCGGATGATCCTTGTTCAGCTTCGCCGCAAGCCCTTCGGCCCGCGCTCCCTCGCGCCCGTCGAACGCATTCAGCGCGCTCTCCGCTTTTTGCCGCGCTGCCTCCCTGTTCCCGTAAAACGCATTCCACACCGCCTGCGCCGCCTCGAACATGGCAGCCCGTTCCCTGAGCCCGGCGCCGCGCCATTTCCCTGGCGCGCCGCGAATCGCGCTCCGCGTCTACCAGACGGCCATCACGGGTCGCTTCCAGTGCCTGGACGTGCCACATCACCGTCTCGGTTTCGCTTTGTGCTTGGCTCGCGGCAACCAGTGTCCCGGCGCGCGCCGGGTCCTGTTTCAAGAAGGCGAGCCGGTAGCGAAGTGCCAGCACATCCGGCGAATCGGCGCGGTGCGCGGCGGCCTCCACGAACACCTTTTCCGTCTCTTCAAAACGGTTCAGCCGAAAAGGATCCCGACCTTGCTGCCATAATCCATCGCCAGGCTTCCGGCGCAAGGACGGCTCCGGTGACGAGGATGGTGCGAACTTCCACCGGACACGGCGCAGGAACGACACGCACCAGTCGACGACTGATCCCGATGCGAAGCTGTATCGCAAGAGCAACAACGCGGAGTCGAAGCTGAGCTGCCTGGGGCACACGCTGGGAAGCGATACTGCAGGGCGTTTCCACGCGCGATTACGAGGAAGTTCTTCCGGAGATGGCGCAGACGGTGGGTGTGTCGCGCAGTTCGGTGAGCCGGGAAGCGGTCCAGACCAGCGCCGAACAGTTGAAATCGCTGCGCGAGAAACGCCGGGACATCGATCGGGATTTTGGCGCTCCCGTCCGTTGCCAGCCTCTCTGGAACCTGCTATCGTGGACTGGCTCAATTGTCGGATAGTGATTTACATCGATGGTCAACGTTTCGGAGCGCATCACATCATCAGTGCGGAGGTGTGGATCGCGAAGGCAGGCGCAGACATTGAATCTGATGCGGGCTGCCTGGAAGGTAACGACTCCGGAGGAGGGAGAAAAGCGTTTGGAACGTCTGGCTCGCTTTCCGGAGCGCGATTATGAATCGGCCGCACGCAGCTTGCGGGAGGGAATGGCGGAAATGTTCACCCTGCAGCGGCTCAAGCTGCCGCCCTCGCTGTACAAATGCCTGGCGACGACCAACCTGATCGAGAGCCCGCAGAGCGGTGTGGCGCGCCGGACCGCCAATGTGAAGTATTGGCGTGATCAGGGAATGGCGGGCGTTGGGTTGCCTCGGCCTGGTTACTCAGCGAAAACCGTTTCCGAAAAATCTCCGGCCATCGTGACCTGTGGGCGCTGGCCACGATTCTCCGACGCAAAACCGAGACTGAAATCTCGCAGGAGAAAGTAGCGTAATATGAAAGTCCCGTCGTCAGTTTTTCAGTTGTTGCATGGTATAAGCTCGGCCTTAGACAATCACTCGATTCGTTGTTTCGCAAACACGGGAATCGATTTCCCGATCACGGAGGTTTAACGATGCGAAAACATTATCTCTTGTTCCTTTCGTTGCTGTTTCCAGCCTTTTTAGTCCTCAGCGGATATGCCGTCCTTAAGGCTCAGCAAAGAACTTCTTCGACGGCCAGCGGGAAGCGCTGGTCTGATGCAGCCACCTGGCCTGACAAGAAGGTGCCAGGCAAAGACGACGTTGTCACCATTGAGAAGGACATGGACGTTGTCCTCGATGTCAGTCCGCCGCCGCTGCACGGTTTAAAGATCAACGGCAAACTGAGCTTCGCAGATAATAAAGATCTTGAACTGACCACCGAGTGGATCATGGTGCACGGGGAGTTGGAGATTGGTAGTGAAGCCAGCCCCCACACGCGCAATGCGACAATTACCCTGACCAATAACGTCCCGGGTGAAGACATTGAAGCAATGGGTGACCGCGGGATCATGCTCATGGGCGGAACCCTGAGCCTGCACGGTAATCGGAAAGACTCCTGGACCAAGCTGGCAAAAACAGCCGCCGCGGGTAGCAACACAATCGAAGTCTTGAATGCCGGTGACTGGAAAAAAGGCGACGTGATTGTTGTCGCGTCAACGGATTTCGATCCCCACCAGGCAGAGCAGACGAACCATCTCCAGCGTCTCTGGAAAAGTGATTACGCTGGATCAGAAACTTGAGTATATGCACTACGGCCAGGTCACCTTCGGCGTGGATGAGCGTGGTGAAGTCGGTATGCTGACACGCAATATCCGTATCCAGGCTTCAGCCGACGCAGAGAAGTCATTCAGTGGCGGGCATGTGATGGCGATGACCGGGTCAAAAATGCAAGTCTCCGGTGTCGAGTTCTTTCGAATGGGTCAGCACGAGAACCTTGCGCGGTATCCGATCCATTGGCATCTGGTTGGCGATACGCAGGGGCAATACATCGAGAACTCTGCGATTCACGACACCTACAGCCGCTGTGTGACGGTACATGGTACGAACAATGTGCGGGTTGAGAACAATGTGGCGTACAACAACGTCGGTCACTGCTACTTCCTCGAAGATGGCGTGGAACACGGGAACCAGTATCTTCGACAACCTGGGGATGCTGACCAGGTGCAATCCCACCCGACCCTGTAATTCGACAAACGCCCTTAACGGCTCAGGGGCCGGTCAAAATGCCACCGACCAGTTGATTCCTTCCGACAACACGGCGTCCACCTTCTGGATCACGAACCCCGACAATACTTACCGCGGGAATGTGTCCGCAGGTTCTGAGGCAACAGGCTTCTGGATGGCTTTCCCGGAACATCCAACGGGTAAGTTTGAAGGCACAGAGATCAGTAAGGCTACCTGGCCCCGTCGGATGCAACTGAAGGAGTTTTCCGGCAACGTCGCCCACTCCGACGTCGACGGGCTGATGTTCGATCGCGGAACCAATGCACAGGGTAAATTCAACCTTGGCGGGAACACGCATCTGCCCTATACGGATCCCAGCGACACCAACAGCGCGAGGCTGGAATCGGTGATCAAAGACTTTACCAGCTACAAGAACAGTGGCGCTGCCATCTGGGCCCGTGGCGAGAATCATGTGTTCAAGGGCCTGAAACTGGCCGACAGCGGTATCGGCTACACACATGCGTACCCTGGTGTGGCCCCGTACCACGGCGACTTTACCTCGAAAGTCGAGGACTCCCTGTTCGTGGGCGAAACCGACAATAAAGGCACCCCCAAAACCGAAGCGGAAATCGCGTATGGTCGAACCATGCCTCGCAAGGACGCGGATTACCCGATCCGTGGCTTCGAATACTACGACTTCACGCACCATGTGATCAATACCAAGTTCGTCAATTTTGTGGACAATGCCACTCGCAAAACCGGAGCCATCTCTTACCTGCTGTACACCAGCTTTCCGATCAGCACCAACAACGATGTCGAAGGCCTGAAATTCGAAAATGCCAAGCCGGTGTATTTCCCACCGCAGCAGGATCGCCGCTGGTCCTTCTCCGGTGAATTCGGAAGTTTTTCAGGCTGGAATGGCGCGGTGTTCCACGATATCGACGGGTCGGTCGGCGGCGTCCGCGATTCCTACATTGTGATTGACAACGGGATCGCGGACGATCCTGAACACTGTCAAATCAAGCCGGACTGGAACGCTGCCGTGTGTAAGGGTGATATGGGGCGCATGCAGATTGGCGCCGCCGGTGCCGGAGGTCGTGGTGGACCTGGCGGTCCTGGTGCGGCCGGAGGTCGTGGCGGGCCTGGCGCGCCTGCCGTTCCTGTAGCAGCGGTCGCAGCTGGCGGTCCTGGTGCCGCGGCAGCTCCCGGCGCAGCTGGCGGTCCTGGCGCTGCTGGAGGTCGTGGCGGAGCTGGCGGTAGAGGCGGTTTCGGTAGAGGCCCTGCACCACCACCGATCGTTCTCAGCCGCAATGGCAGGAAATTTACCGTCAACGGGGACACCACGGTACTCGCCGGTACCGAGATCCGGGCGGAAAGCGAAGCGCCGTCCCTGAACATTAGCCTAAGGGAGCTGGACAACGGCTCATGGGTTATCTTCGAATTACCGGGATACACCACCGCAGCCACGGGCACGGCACAAACCAGCATGGATGCACTGCGCAGCGCCAGCAGCACCTCGTACTACCGCGGAGAAGGCACACTTTGGGTAAAGCTTGTCTCTAACGGTGGCGGCGCTCGTCCCGCTGCCGGTCGTGGCGGCGGAGCTGCAGAGCAGTATCCAAGTCAGCAGGTAAGCTGACCCCTGCTGTATAAGGAAGAGCCCTCGGCGCAGGCCGGGGGCTTTTCTATTTGATCGCTTTCGGGCGCCATGCTTTTTCTGCAGCGCGTCCCCGCCCATTTTCGCGCCTCGTGAGCGGCAATATCACCGCTCATTCCTCCCGTCAAACGCAGCAGGATTCCAGCGGGAAGCACTTCGACCCTTCCGCGACCAGGCCCGGTACGGATTCACGCGATTACCAGGTCCCCGCAGTCTGCGCTGAGTTTGTCATCGCCGAAATGGGCGCCGTAGATCGATAGCGTGTCGCCCCTGGGCCGTGGCGTCTTGCCCAACGCTCTGTGAGCCGCGAATCGGGAAAGCGGTTTCGCGATCAGCCAGACTGTTGGAATAAGGACAAGGGCGGCGACACCGTTGGCAAGCGACCTTCCGGCGGGCTCGGAAGCGAACGATGGAAGAAGTGCTCCCAGCCAAGGTGTACGCCGCGCAGCGGACCACCGTCAGGAGTGGCGGCCATGAGGCCTGAAAGATGCCGGGCAGACGTTGTGTGACCCACTCACGGGTTCGAGATAGTCTGATCCAGCCGTGTCTCCACCCGCCGAGACGCCTTATTCTACGGCATGTTCCATAACCAAAGCCGGTTCCGCACCCTGCCGAGACACGAACCAGCCCCGGCCGGGTTCGATCGGGCGAGTCGGCACCGCGTTGGGAATCTTATTCTCCGAACCGGAATTTCGCGCGGGACAGATATCCGGATTGCGAACACATCAAACACGGATGCAGGCCACGTAGTGGCCTTTGGATTCCTGGAAGCTTCGTCAGGCCATCGCGATCGCGGCCCATCTAAAGGTCCATTTCCGTTGTATCGCACCAAATTCCGGAGAGGGTTCGCCGAGCAATTTATGGTGGCGACGGTTCACGTTTCGAACGGTGCGCTTAAGTATTTGAAAACAGGTGCGTGCCAGGTACAGCGCGAAGTGAAATTCTCATTCACTTTGCCCGATGGAGCAATCTTCTCTCTGTAACGATCCGATTCTATAATGGCGGAGAGGGGGGGATTCGAACAGTCTCCGGGCTAAGACGGACCGTAACTTGCAGAATACACGTTGCTGCAGTTGCCAACAATACCAGCATCGCCGTGGCCCATCGTCCGATATCGCCCGACGACTACGTTGGTAGGTTTAAGGCGTCTTGTGAGACTTCGCGGCTGCGGTTCGTTTATGGAGGATAGGCGAGAAACTCCACAGGTGTACCACGCAAGGTGAGCTGCGCGGACCTTCTGGTTCGTAGCCAGCCCGTTTTCCCTAACTCTATGATTATAGAGCAGATCGCCAGCTATGCCGGGCTGGTTCCGCGCGTGAGCTCTAGCGGCGGTCGCACCCGGCGTTGCGCGTCATCGTCCGCGCGGCACCGTTACCGACAGCACCCCAAGAGGTACTGGCAATTCTGGTCAGCGTGGAGAATCGGTTGCCCGTTCGTAATATATAGGATTATGAAATGACGAGCGGTTTGGGCTGCGACGGAGAGCAATGCGTAATCGAAACATCTGGCTGTTGATCGCCTTGGCAGCGGCGCCGGCGTTCGTCCGCGCGCAATGGTTGAACAATCGCACTGCGGGTATTCCGAGAAGCCCTGATGGCAAGCCGAATCTTTCCGCGCGGACACCCCGGTCCGCCAATGGAAGACCCGACCTCTCCGGGCTCTGGCAGACGGAGAGCGCCCCGCCGGAAATGTTGGCACGCTTGATCCCGGACGCGACAAACGGTGTGGGTGACGAACCTCTCTCGCAGTACTTCATCAACATCCTTTCAGATTTCAAACCCGAAGAAGCGCCCATTCGGCCTGCCGCCGCCGCTCTATTCCTGCAACGCGCCAGAACCTTCAGCAATGTGTCACCGCTGTCGCACTGTCTTCCGGAAGGTATGCCGTTGGTGGAAATGGCGCCGGCCCCCTACAAGATCGTCCAAACGCCTGGACTGACATTCATGCTTTACGAAAGAGACACGACCTTCCGCCAGGTGTAGACCGACGGTCGAAAGTTGCCCGACGATCCTCAACCGTCCTGGCTGGGGTACTCTGTCGGCAAATGGGACGGCGACACGTTCATGGTCGACACGATCGGCTTCAATGACCGAGGGTGGTTGGATGCGCGCGGCCACACGCATAGCGAGGCAATGCGCCTGACTGAGCGATTTCATCGCCTGGATTTCGGGCATATGGAAGTGCAGCTTACCGTTGACGATCCCCAAACTTATATGAGGCCATTCACTATCAAGGTAAAGCAGCGGCTGCTTCCGGATACCGATCTTCTGGAGTCCTTCTGCGCCGAAAACGAGAAGGATTCACACCATCTGGAAGTCAAATAGGCCTTCGCAGGTGCTTTCCATGTGCTGCGGGTCAGCGAGTGCGGTCGTATCGAGCATCGCCCTCCGCCGCGCTGAGGATAAAGTGCGTCACCCGACCACTCGAATCCAGGTGGAATTCGATCGTCCCGGCGGTCGAATCGAAGCTGGTCTCGCTCTGCGGAATCAACGGAAAATCCTTCATGTACAGTTGTCCCTGCAGTACGCTTACGATTTGATCTGGACCGAAAAAGTCCCTGGAGGTCACGACCCCGTCGCGAAACCTATATTCGCCCGCGTACCTGTCCAGCAGCGGCCGGGCTGGGATGGGCCACGGCTTTCGCCGTCCCCACCAGATGCTCCGTATCCCGCTCGTCTTCGTTGCACACGTACTCCAGCATGTCCGCATCGGCTGCGTAATTGACCGCCACGGACATGGTCAGCGGCCTGGTCATCGTCTCGGGATCGTCGTAGGTGACCTGAACCTGCATGTGTCCGAAGTCGGCGCGCCGGAACTTCTCGGTCACGCGCAGACGCTCGGAATGGGGATGCCCCACCATATCGAGCCAGGTCTTGTCGTTGAACCCCGCTGTTTCCACCACCAGCGTGTCGCCTTCCCAATGCCCGACTGAGTAGCCCATCCAGGTTGGGTTCGGATCTTTCGGCAGTTCGCGCCCGTCCGTGTAGATCTGCCGGAAGCTGCCGAGTTCGTACAGCAGCGCGATCACGCCGGGCGACTGAACGATTCGGTAGAACCGCGTCGATCCCGCCGCGAAAATCGCCTGCGGTCCCGCCGGCAGGCAGTGCGTCACCGGATTGTCGTGCCGCAGGTTCACGGCCCGCTGGAGGAACAGCGCCTGCGCCGCCGGGCGGAAGATCCCTTCATCCTTCACATCCTGGATCACGTCAAAACGATACGGAGTCAGCTCGGGCTGCCACAGCCCGGACAGATCCGGTTTGCCGTCCGGCATCCGGGGGAGCGGGCGCCGTCAGGTTCGGTCTCCCATCAGCTGTGCGCGGAATTCCCGGAGTGGGCAGATGCAGCCACTGGGCAAGGGTCGGCACGGTAAAGACCACGGCAAGGGTGATGAGTGCGCATCGGTAAGAATGATAAACCCACACGCTTACGGAAGCCAGCAGGCTCTCTGTGTGTTTGCGCGGCTACCGTAAGCGCCACCTTGGCCTGAGAGCGGGGCATGGAGCGTATCTCCGGATTACTCGCGCTAAAGACGACCTGCTTTCCGCGGATCCGGAAGGCGTCAACATCGCGGGTTTCCCCAGACGCTGGCCGACTTTTCGTTCCCTATTCGCAAAGTCCGAAACGCACCTGCTGGGCCGGCGGGGCATGGAGTCTGCCGCCGAACATGGATTTGTGGAGGATGATGACGCCCAGTTCCTGTTGTCCATTCTGGATACGCGCGAAAGAAAGTTCGATCACGCGATGACTTAGCAGCCCGTGGTAATAGTCAGTCGAGATCGAAATCCCGTTGCCGTCCCGGAAATCGGGGATACCTAAGCCTTCAGGGAGGCCCCAGGACTGCGTTGTAGCGCCTCTAAATGCGTTGTTCTTTTCGAAGTCCGGGTCCGCCGTGAGGCGAGTGACTATTACCACGGGCTGCTAGGCTGATTCAGCTTCACGAGAAGTATCCGCAGAATTATCTGGTCCATCTGGAGATGGCGGCCCTGGATGTGATTTCGGGTAAGCCGATGCAGGCGCTGGAACTTATCGCGATATTCTCAACAGGGATCACACGAGGCTCGACCAGTCCGTCGCGCTTTGCCGGCTGGGGGTGACTTCGCGAACGATCGGCAATTTTTCGCAATCCAAGCAATGGCTTCGCGAAGCGGTAGGAACTCCAGCAATCTCCGAGTCTTCGCTATCCATAGCGAGTCTGGAGCTGGGTAAGACGCTGGATCTTTTAGGACGGCGCGCCGGCGCTACGGAACAATACCGCCGCGTGTTGGCAGGCGATGACGTTCTTGGGACGAGAGAAGATGCGAAACAATGGCTCGCACGACCATACGACCGGACCGCCATGAAGCAGGACAATCGCGGTGGGTGGCCTGATCACCCTCGACGATGTGACGAAGTAGTTTGCCCCCGACCGTCTGAGAAATCCGACAGCCCGGACTCCTCTGTGCGATCCAACCGACCAGCTCAACTTCTTTGTCCCCAAAGGCGTCTCCGGCTGCAGCGTGCAGCGGAGACGCTCCCATCAGACGAGTCAAGCACTCGTGGCCCTACGGCAAGCCCTCGGCCAAACCCAAGAGGAATTCGCGGCAACGCTGGGGCTATCGGTCACTACAATCGCCCGGTACGAAACGAGCCGCGAACCCGACAAGAAGAACCTGCTCCGTCTAGCTACTTTCCCACTTAAAATTCCGGATGTAAGTTCCGTACTTTCATAGGTGCGGCGGGTGGCTGTTTGTTGGATCGAACGTTGCCTCGGGCGGGACGCCATCGGTGACGTCTGGCGGCTGTTGAATATCAGAACATTCTGTTCAGAAAATGTATTGACTCCGCCGTGTGATAAATGTATCATCGTTACTGATGACACGTGAGCAAGCCATCCGCAAGAGGGAAAAGTTGGCAGCCAAACTCTCCTCCCCCTCGGGTGTCCTTCGCGGCTCGCTGCTCCAGCGCACGATTCATCACTCCACGGGATGTCTGAAATGTGCTCGTGGCGAAGGCCATCCGCTCTGGGTGCTCACGGTGGGTTATCCCGGCGGAAAAACTCGCCAGGTGAGCGTGCGTCCCGAGCAGGTTCCGCTGGTTCGAAAGGCAATCGAAGAGTATCGCGATGTCAAGCAGGCACTGGAGGCAATCAGCGAACTGAATCAATTCCTGCTCCGGCTGGATCGCGAGGAAGCCAAAGAACAGGAACGCCAGTCGTGATCGCCGCTCGCCGCCTGCAGCGAAATTTCGCCGATGGCTTCATCGCAGAGACGGTGGAGGATCTCTGGGAACCTTGGATGCGGCACGCCGATAAAGCACTGGAAGATGACACCCTGCTTCTCGTCATTCAGGAAGAGCTGGCCAAACGCTGCAGGAAGAGCAAGACTCGTGGGCGCAAGGCGACGCCCGCTGAGGTCGTGCTCAGAATGCTGCTGCTGAAGCATGTACGCGACTGGAGTTACGAAGTACTGTCGCGGGAAGTGCGCGCCAATCTGGTCTATCGCGAGTTCACCCGGGTCGGCGGTGAAAAGGTTCCGGATGACCGGACGATGGGAAACCTGGCGCGTCAGCTGGGGCCGGAGGTTATCGAAAAACTGCACCGGCGGGTGGTGGAGATCGCGCAGGAAAACAAGATCGCAACGGGTCGTAAGATGCGGGTCGATACGACCGTGGTGGAGACTGACATCCACTATCCGACCGACAGCACGTTACTGGGTGACGGCGTGCGTGTCCTGACGCGCATCATGAAGAGGGTTACCGCTGTGGCGGGGAAGGCCGGCACGCAGATGCGCGATCGCAGCCGATCCGCAAAGCTGAAGGTTTTGGCGATCGCTCGCGCCAGCCGCAACAAGACGGAGCAAGGGCGGCAGAAGATGAAGAACGCGTACGTCAAATTGTTGGAAATCGCCAGCCGGGTTACGGGGCAAGCCTGGAAGTTCTCGCGCGAGATCGTCGGGGGTGTCAAGCGAGGCAACCTGTCAGTCCTGCGCAAAGCCGGCAAGCAACTGGACGAAATGATTCCCCGGGTCCGGCAGGTGCTGCGCCAGACACGGGAGCGGGTGCTGCGCGGCAACACCAAAGCCGAAGGAAAGCTGCTCAGCATATTCGAGACGCACACCGAGGTGATCCGCAAGGGTAAGGCGCATAAGCCCAATGAGTTTGGCAAACTGGTCCTGATTCAGGAGGCGGAGAACCAGATCGTTACGCATTACCAGGTATGCGAACAGCGGGCGGCTGACTCCACATTGCTGGGAGGATGTCTGGAGCAACATGTCAAACAGTTCGGACGCGCCCCGGAGCGTGTGGCGGCGGATCCCGGCTTCTTCTCAGCCGCTAACGAATCCAAAGCCGGGGAAATGGGAGTCAGCCGGGTCTCGATTCCAAGCCACGACACGAAGAGTCCCGCACGCAAACAGCGGCAGAAGCAGCGTTGGTTTAAGGAGCTTCAGAAGTGGCGCACAGGCTGTGAAGGCCGTATCAGTGTTCTCAAACGCCGCCATGGGCTGCGGCGATCGCTCTACAAAGGACCGGACGGCATCCAGCGCTGGGTCGGACTCGGGGTGATCGCCGACAACGTCATTCATATCGGCACGCACCTGGCCGAGCAAACACGCCCGCGCGAAGTACCCTCTTAATTAACCGCTACGTTTCTCCGTTCCTGTCCGCACCGGAAACAGATTCTTTAACTCGCCTTTCATCCCACTCCCAACGCTCCCCTCGACCTCGAAGACCTCCCGTCAGGACAATATTTCCGGGACGCCGACTCAGGCTGAGGCAGCTTTCAGAATTTTAAGTGGGAAAGTAGCTAAGCTAGCGAAGCTGGCCGAGGAACGCAATCGAGCCGATCTTGCACAGGTATTCCAGCGGGCGATTTCAGAACCTCGAACGCGGGTCACCACGGTCGATTTGTTATCAGGCGAAGAGGAGGATTTCGAGGTGCTGCAGATGTTGCTCCGTAATCCGGCCTATGCAAAGCAGCGAGCGCAGTGGCAGGAAACGAAAGATTTGGCGCTTGACCGGCAGTATGAGCGTGTCAGCGATCACGGGAACGCGACTTCGGACACCGCAGCAGGAGCACCCGCTCCGACGACCTCTGTTGAGCGTGCGCTTCGTCCCATTGAATCACTCCCCCGTCGACCGACGCCCGCCGAATTAACGAAGGTCACCGTCTCCTACACACCGGCAACACCAAAGACCATGCCTGTCGCCGTTACGGTCATCGAACCGGAGACGGAGAAGCCGAAGTAACTCGCGATCTCGGCGTGGACGTGCCATCCTTCGGGCATGGCCGCCGAAACCCGGGTGGCCGATTTCCTACGCAAAACTCAGCACAGCGCGTGCTTCGTCATCATGCGCTTCGAAAACGGTGTAAAGCTTGCTGATCAGCAGCACGTCCTTTACGTGTTTGGTCAGGCCCAGCAGTTTCACCGTACCGCCCGCGTTCGCGGCACTCGTGAACCCCGCAACCAACTCCCCTATACCCGTGCTGTCGATATAGGACACGTCGCTCAAATTCAGCAGAATCTTCTTATTTCCTTTGGCTGTCAGATCGCGCAAAGCCTCGCGTATTGCGCTCGACCCTTCGCCCAGGGTAACCCGACCGGAAATATCGATCACTGTTACATCGCCCACTTGGCGGGTAGTCAACTTCACGCTCATGAAATCAGGCCTCCTCGCCCTATCGATTCAGTCCAGTTTACTTGATTGAGTACCGGATTCCGCCTGGATGACCGGCCTTCCATCAGTAATCGGGCGAGTGCCCCGAAATCCAAACAAGACCTCAATAACTGACGAGGCCCTACCTTACATTCCTTATCCCAGTTCTTCGCTGCCAACCGGCAGCACGCCTGTATTTGGTTTCGCGGTCACCTACTACTTTGCTGGTGGTTTCCAGTTTTTAGACGGCTGCAGGTTTTGCGATCCGCGCCAAGGTCGGAAAGATCTCACTTCTTTGCCGCCGCCTCTTCGGCGCGGGCGCCCGTGAGTATTCCCGCCAGCCCTTTATTCCCTTCGTGGCAGGCATATTCATAAACCGGCAGCGACGACCGCCGCAGCGGAATCATCAGGCTCCAGGGCTTCGTCCAGACGTCCGGATCGTCGACCGTGATTTCGTACTTCAGAACCTCCGGCCCCGTGCGCGTAAACTTCTCAGTCACATGCAGCTTCTCGCTCGAAATCGACATGAACGCGCGCGGCTTGTAATTTGTCGTATCGACCACCAGCGTGTCGCCTTCCCAGTGCCCCCGCGAGTCCCCACGCCACTGCTCGATCGCCGTCGGAGGGTGCGGCCCGCCGTCGATCGGAATCACGCGCGCATCGTGAATCATCTCCGTCATCACCGCCAGAGCCCTTCGTGACTGCACAATCTGATACTGGCTCTGATATCCCTCCGTCAGCTGCGGCGTCCCATACGTAATGCAGCGCTCTGATAAGGACCTGTCCTCCGGCCCCTCGGCCAGACGCTGAGCCGCAGCCTGCACAGCCTGCCTTCTCGCCTGTGCCTTCGCCGTCATAACGGGAATTCGTCCGTCCGGAGGATCTGTGATCAGCGACGTCCGGTTGTCCCAGTCACGCTCCACCGTCCACACTGAGCTGTAATCCCCGGTCTGACCATCGACGCTTTTGAATCCGTCGCGCTCTCCCTTCACGTTTTCGAAAGTCGCGACAAAAACGCTATCGCCGAACGCCGCATCCGACTTGCCGCCGAACAGCTCGTGCGCCTTCTTCTTCATCGCCGCCAGTTCTTCATCGGTTAGCGTGGCGCGCCCGGCTAGTTCTTTCGGACGCTCCAGCGGCGTCGCATTGTTATTCGACCAGAATCCCGACAGATCGGGCTTGCCGTCAGCGGTTCGCGGTGCTTTCCACGCGGCGGTCCGTCCAAAGGCCGCTGGCACAAGCGCGGTCAGGCCCAACGCGCAGCAAACGATTCGAACTTTCGTCTTCGCTCCAATGCCGCAAATATACGCTGAACCCGTACAAGGGTCAACGGTGACGACTAAAAACTGAGAACTGAAAACGGATGATCCTTCGCTGCCAGCTTCCCGCCGACACTTGCTCGATGTACCACAGCGCTTGGCCTGGGCCCTTCACGAACACAGCGTTGTGTACGCGCAGGACCTCGCTGGCCAATGACTCGGCCCTTACAACCGTGGCACAATGATGAGGCTAGTCTTCTTTATTTGAGGCTTGCGTTCCTACCGAGTAGGCCGAGGAAGCACATATGAGAATTCTGACCGGAGCCGCAGCGATCATTGCTGTTGGCATTTCCTTATTCCTGACGCTGTCTCTGATGGGGCAGCAGGCGCGCAGGGTGGACGACGCCGCATTGAAGAGCGCGGGCAAGTCCGGCGACGAGTGGCTTTCCTACGGGCTGACGCCGGGCGAGACGCGGTACAGTCCGTTGAAACAGATCGATGCCACCAATGTGAGCCGGGTCGGTTTGGCATGGAGCTACGAGATTTCCTTCGGCGGCGGCGGCAACCAGGAAGCAACTCCGCTGTTCTGGAACGGTACGATCTACAGCCTCACCAACTGGAGCATCGTATACGCCGTCGACGCGCGCACCGGCAAAGAGAAGTGGCATTGGGATCCGGAAGTGAATCAGGATAAGGTCCGCTCCAAGGCCTGCTGCGGCATCGTGCATCGCGGCCTCGCCCTGTACAACGGCAAGATCATCGCGCCGATCCTCGACGGGCGATTGGAAGCGCTGGATGCGATGACGGGCAAGCCAGTGTGGGAAGCGCGCGTGTCCTATACCCAGGACAACTACACGCTCACGATGGCTCCGCGCATCGCCAACGGAAAGGTGATCATCGGTGCGGCGGGTGCGGAGTATCCTGTGCGCGGCTTTATCGCCGGCTTCGACGCCGAGACCGGGAAATTCGCCTGGAGATTCTACACCGTGCCTGGCGATCCTGCGAAGCCTTTCGAGAACGAAGCCATGCGCAAGGCCGCCGCAACCTGGGATGCCGAAGCGCTGAAGAAGTACAACGGTGTGGGCGGAAGCGTGTGGGATTCGATCGCCTACGACCCCGACACCAACCTGATCTACTTCGGTACCGGCAACGCCGGTCCATGGCCCGAGGATCTGCGCGGCGGTCCGGGCAAGGACAACTTATATGCCGCCTCGGTGCTGGCGCTCAACGCTACCACGGGCGAGTACAAGTGGCACTTCCAGATGGTCCCTGGCGACGAGTGGGATTACGATAGCGTGCAGCAGCTGATTCTGGCCGACATGACCATCGGTGGGCAACAGCGCAAGGTCCTCATGCAGGCCAACAAGGACGGCTTCTACTACGTGATCGACCGCGTCAGCGGCAAGTTCATCTCCGGCCAACCGTACGCGCAAGTCAACTGGGCCAAGGGTCTGAACGAACAGAGCGGCCGCCCCATCGTCAATAAGGAAGCCCATTACACCGACAAAGAGTCTGTCACGGTGATGCCTGGCGCCGGCGGCGCGCATAACTGGTCGCCGATGTCTTTCAACCCCAACACGGGCCTGGTGTACATTCCGACGAGTTCGAGCAGTTCCGGCACCTATTCGGTGTCGACCACCTTCAACTACGATCCCACCAAGTCGAATTCGGGCGTGGCGTTTGGCGGACGGGGAGGACGCGGCGGTGCAGGCGCGGGCGCAGGGCGCGGAGGGGCCGAGGCGACCGATAGTCCGGAAGTGATTGCCGCTCGCGCTGCTGCAGCTGCTGCTGCGCCTCCTGCTGTGGCCCCACCTAAGCCAGTGCAGCGCCCCGATATGCCCAAGATCGGGCCGGCGACCACGGGCGGCTCCCTGGTCGCCTACGACCCGGTGACGCAGAAAGAGCGTTGGCACGCAGAAGGCGGCGGCGGCATTGGTGGTGGCACCGTGACTACGGCCGGCAACCTCGTCATTCAGGTGTTAAACACCGGCAAGCTGCGCGCTTACACCGCGGATAAGGGCGAGAAGCTCCTGGATATAGACACGCCCGCGCGCAACGGGATGGGACCTCCCATTACATTCATGCTCGATGGCAAGCAGTACATTGCGGTCAACGGCGGCCTTGGGCAAGTCGCAGGTCGCGGCGGTCCAGCCGGACCTCCGCCCGCCCCCGACGCTCCGCCGCCGCCCCCGCCGGCCAAGCCGCAGTTGATGGTCTTCATCGTCGACGGCAAAGCTACGAGGTAGGCCGGAGGGCTGCCCATTTCGCCCTCGCCAAGGGAGGAGCGGCGAACTCGCCCGCGCGCGGTGCAATCACAACTGCTTATCGATATCAAGCCATATCGTTCCGTCGAATTGACGCGACGAGCGGCGCACGTCCCTGAAACGCCGTGGACGCTCGCGGGCTTCAGCGACAATTACAATGTGGACCTCGCCAGCGGAACTTCAGGCCATTTACCACAGCGAAATAAATTTGGAGATCGGCTGGCTCTGGGATGGCTGCATTGAGGTCCGGCTCGGCGATAAGATGAACGGTTTTCTGGCGGAAAAAACTGTCACCCCGACGGCCGGAATTGTCCCGTGGGTAAACACCCGCTCGCGGCTTCGCAAAAGGACGCTGATAAACATCCTTCATGGCCGCTAGTATATCGTTTCATCAAACAGTTTCCTGATCGACGGCGGTTAAGGCATCGAATTTCCTCCAGCGATGTACAACCGGTGCGGCATTGATTTCAGCAATCCCCTGAAGTATTCGCTGGCGGAGTTCTGTCCAGGACTGAACACGGATGTGGCGCAGAAAGGTCCTTGCCATTTTGCCGAACAGGGTTTCCACGATGTTCAGCCACGATCCATGCTTCGGTGTCAGCACGTACCGGAAGCGATTCGGACGCGTCGCCAGGAAGGACCGCGTTTCTTTCGAGATGTGTGCTGAGTGGTTGTCGAGGACCAGTCGGATCGTGCAGTCAGCGGGATAGCGGGCATCCAGGTCTTTCAGCAGATCGATGAACTCCCGGCTGCGGTGGCGCCGTTCGACGCGGGCGGTTACATGGCCATCGTGCAGGTCGAGCGCTGCCAGAATCGAGCAAGTGCCCAGTCGCTTGTATTCGTGATCACGTCCGACAGTGGGATGTTTACCCGCCACGGGAGGCAGATCCGGAGCGGTATTGGCGAGGGCTTGCAAACCCGGTTTCTCATCCACTGAAACGGTGATGATGCGGGCGGTTCCGCTATCGGCTCGCCTTTCATTTTGCAGCGCAACTTCCTGATAAACCATCAGGATATCTTTCATCTTCGCCTCAAACTCGGGATCCCGCTTTTCCAGATAATACCGGACTCGCTCCGGGTGCGGTTCCTGCGCGGCGAGAATGCGATGCACCGTGGCTTTCACCGCTTTCGCCAGTGACGGATGTCCGGCCTGTTCGGCGTGCTGGCGAACATACTGAGCCAGTGCACTTCGCGTCCAGAGTTCCGCCGCCAAACCGTGCTCCTTCGGTTTGGAGCAAGCCAGATGCACGACCCAGGCCTTCGCCTCCTCAGTGATCACCGGAGCATGCGGCCGATGCCAGGTATCCTTCAGGGCGGCTTCCGCTCCCATGGCAATCGCCTTGTCCACCCATTTCCGCACGCTCGGACGCGTTGTCTTCAGCGCGCGTGCGATCTGAGTGATCGTCTCGCCGGCCTCAAAGCGGCATAGGATCCGGGCGCGCTGCACTTCCCGTGCGGGACTCCCGCGGGCATGACTCAATCGCACCAACTCCTCTTTCTGTTCAGGACTCAGGATCAGTCTGGGACGCCCGGATTTTCCCGCCATGATTCAGCATAGCGGGAAACAGATGTTTATGGAAATGTTTTATTGAAACGATATACTAGTGTCCGCCGCAGCAGCGCCATGCCAGACCACGTGCGTTAAGTCGATCAATTTGAACCGGAGCGAATACGTTTCCGGAAAGGCACAGCAGGGACACGGATCAGCATCAGACTGTTACGGTAAACGGCATCCTCATCCCGCGCCTGCGTGACAACTTTGGCAGAGCCTCCGGCGCGCCTTCGGGAGCCGCCAGCGCGATGGCGGCCCTCGAAGTAACCGGGGGCAACTTCGGCGGATCGGCGGTTAACCAGTGGATTCTCACTAATCCCCGCACGATGCTTATTACGCTGGACGCATCGGTCTTCGGCAACAGCTCCCCGCAGATATTGCTGAATTCGCCTTCCGGCCGCCCGTCGACGTTCTTTCGCAGGCGTCAGGCGAAGACGCGACAGTCACGGTCTCGGGCCGAAACCTCAATCGTGTTCAACCAGCTGGTCCTGAGAAGTTTTCGTGCATTTCTTCGATAGGGTTCCCCAGTCGACGGTCACCAACGTGGGCGTGGCAAGGTGGATTAGCGGTGGCGTCGAACTCCTGTCTATCACACCTCTGCAGGCTTCCTCGCCCGCTTGGGTTAATTCGCCGATTGGTGTGCCAGCGGTCCAGGTAGTTTCGGATCTAGCCAGCCCTGTCTGGGGTCCATGACGCCAAGGTTTCTTTCTGGGCCTGAGGTTTGCCCCGCGCCAGTAATCACGAAGTTTATCGAGCGGCGTCGGGCCGAGCAGGACTTCGCGATCCTCTCGGCGTATACTTTACTGTCAGAAATAACATCCACTCCATTGTTTATCCGTCAGAAGCGTCTTGCACCGTCCATCGCGCAGAATTTTGATAAGCCCCGCATTATCAGAGACAAAACGAATGGCGCCCGCAATGCATTCAGTGAGAGCCGCGGTCGATCACAACTTACGACAAAAAAATGACAAAGATGGGTAAGCACTTAATGTTGTTGGGGGCACTGGCCTTGCTGTGCGCAATGGCGATCCCCGCCGCCGCTCCGTCTCGAGTTAGCGCGAAATGAAGACGCTCCCTTTCGCGTCCGGATTTCTTCTGGTTGCCACTGCATTATCCGGACAGCAATACATCATTTCGACGATTGCGGGTGGGGGGCCCCTTCCCAGTCCGGTGAATGCTTTGAGTCTGCCGGTGGGGACTCCACAAGGCGTCGCGACCGATAAGGCTGGCAATTTCTACTTCACCAGTCTCAACTGCGTTTTCAAAGTCGATCAGAACAGCGTAATGACACGAGTGGCGGGAAATGCCCGCGCGGGTTATTCCGGCGATGGAGGGCCGGCGCTGAGTGCGCAACTCGCGGGCGCGCTCGCTGTGGCAATCGATGACGCGGGCAATATATTTATCGCCGACACCAATAACTACCAGATCCGGCGAGTTTCGACCAGCGGGATCATTACGACAGTGGCGGGCAATGGCGTCAACGGTTACCTCGGCGACGGCGCCCCCGCCGTGAGTGCGCAGCTAACCAATCCAACGGGCATCGCAGTTGACCGATCGGGCAATATATTTTTCTCCGATACCACTTACAACTCGTTTCCTGCGATGAACAACCGAATCCGGATGGTTTCACCGAACGGAATCATCAGAACAGTCGCCGGCAACGGGACCTCTGGCGCTTCCGGAGATGGAGGCCCGGCGATCGCTGCGCAACTCTCCAGCCGGGCGGGCGTTGCAGTCGATGCCTCCGGTAACCTCTTCATCGCCGATACGCAGAATAACCGCGTCCGCAAGGTTGCGGCGGATGGCACCATCACGACGGTGGCGGGCGGCGGCGCGGGCGGAGCTTCAGGAGACAACGGACCCGCTGTCGGCGCCCAGCTTTCGGGTCCGAATGCGGTGGCGGTCGACGCGTCGGGCAATCTCTTCATCGCGGATGAGTTAGATAACAGCATCCGCAGAGTTACCGCGAACGGAATCATCACGACTGTCGCCGGCAGGTTCGGTTGTTGCGGTTCCGCAGGTGACGGTGGCCCCGCGACTGCCGCATCGCTCGTCCTTCCCACCGGCGTTGCGTTGGATGGCTCGGGCAACTTCTTCATCGCGGATTCGCAAAACGGCATCGTTCGCAAGGTCTCGACCGACGGGATCATCGGCACGGTGGCGGGAATCAGCACGTCCGCTCCTTCGGGTGGCGACGATGGCCCAGCGCTGAACGCCCGATTATCCGCTCCCAACGCGGTTGCGGTAGACTGCGACGGAAACGTCTTTGTAGCGGATTACAAAAACAACCGCGTTCGCAAGATCTCGACGGGGGGCGTCATTTCCACGGTGGCTGGCAACGGAACGGCCCAGAGCTTCTCCGGGGACGGCGGGCCCGCCACGAGCGCGGCCATATGGGGGCCCGCCGCCGTGGCTGTTGACGGATCGGGAAATCTCTTTATCTCCGACAGTGTCAACCAGCGTATCCGGAAGGTTTCGACCAGCGGAACCATCACCACCGTGGCGGGCAACGGGAATTCCGGCTTTTCCGGCGACGGCGGCCCGGCCACCAAAGCGGCACTAGAGAATCCCGACGGCCTAGCAGTGGACTCGTCGGGCGATCTCTACATTGCGGACACTTTCAATGGCCGCGTCCGGAAAGTGTCTGCGAACGGGATCATCACGACTGTCGCCGGTGGCGGCAGATCCTGTTGCGGCGGCGGGCTGGCAACGAGCGCTTTTCTTGGAGCTGCTGAGGCAATTGCAGTCGACGGGTCCGGCAATCTTTTCATTGCGGACTCACTCGAACACACCGTGTACAAGGTGGATGCGGCCGGGATCATGACAACCGTGGGTGGACCAATATCAGGTCCGAACGCTATTGCAGTCGATTCATCGGGGAATGTTTTCGTGGCGGAGGACCGCGGCGACAAGGTCTGGAAGATTTCGGCCGACGGGAGCATGATTCCTATAGCAGGCAACGGCTCTCCCGGATTCTCCGGCGACGGAGGGTTTGCGACCAGCGCACAACTGAACCTGCCTTTCATCGTTGGGCTGCACAAGTTTGGTCTGGCGGTTGACCCTGTGGGAAAGATATTCATCGCCGACTCCGGCAATAATGCCGTTCGCCTGTTGACCCCAACCTCGCAATCGATGTTGATCGGGGCCGTGGTCGATGCCGCCAGTGAAAATGCAGGTCCGGTTTCGCCGGGCAAGATCGTTGTCATCTACGGAGGCGGTCTCGGACCATCTCAACTCATCCAGAATCAACCGAGCAACGGCGTGTTTGGCACCCAACTGGCCGGGACGACGGTGTCATTCAACGGAATTCCCGCGCCGTTGATCTACACCTCTGCGACCCAGGTGGCTGCGATAGTGCCTTATGGAATCGACCCCGCACTATCGGCGATGGCGCAGGTCACCGTGAGTTACCAGGGATCGATTTCGTCGGCATTTTCTGTATCTATCGCCGCGTCAGCGCCCAGCCTTTTCACGGCGAACCAAACCGGCGCCGGGCAGATCGCAACGGTTAACGCGCTGACGGGGGTGTTCAACGACGCTGCGCATCCAGCCAAAGCCGGCGACTTTCTCCAATTATTTGCCACGGGCGAGGGACAAACGGCACCGGCTGGAGTAGACGGCAAACTCGCTACCGTCCCATATCCCACTCCCAACCTTCAGGTCAACGTTACTGTGGACGGCATTCCCGCAACCGTGAGCTACAAGGGGGGAGCACCAACTGAGGTTGCTGGCCTGATGCAAGTCAATATTCAGATCCCGTCCGGCGTTCAGCCCGGAGGCTACGTCCCGATCGTTTCGAAAGTCGGCAATACGTCCACAGTCGCCGGCGCAGTGTGGATCGCGGTGGTAGGCAACTGAACCCGCGCTGAATGAGAAGACGCCGAGTGAATCGGTGTGAAGTATTGGGATTTTCGAGGATCGCGATGAAAACTCTCCGAATCGGTTGTGGATTACTCGCGTGTATTGGCGCGTCATGGGCACAACAGTACGTGATCTCTAGGGTTGCCGGCGGAGTTCCGCCGCCGACCCCGGGGGCGGCGCTGGCTACGTCGTTGGGGGAGCCTTCAGGTGTTGCGGCGGACAGCATTGGCAACGTGTACTTCACGAGCCTCAATTGCATTTTCAAGCTGGATCAGAACGGAGGCGTAACCCGAGTGGCCGGGACCTCGCGACCAGGGTACTCCGGCGATGGTGGCCCCGCTGCCAATGCTCAACTGAACTACGCGACCGGCGTTGCCGTTGACGGTTCGGGCAACCTCTTCATCGCGGACACTGACAACAACCGCATCCGGAAAGTCTCCACGAGCGGGATCATCAACACCGTGGCGGGTAGCGGGGCACCGGGTTATTCCGGTGACGGCGGGGCCGCCACGAGCGCCCAACTGTACTATCCGTCCGGTGTTGCCGTTGACGGGTCGGGCAACCTCTTCATTGCGGACACCAGCAACAGCCGCATCCGGAAAGTCTCCACGAGCGGGATCATCAACACCGTGTCGGGCAACGGCACACCGGGTTACTCCGGTGACGGCGGGGCCGCCACGAGCGCCCAACTCGCAACTCCGGCAGGCGTTGCGGTTGATGGGTCGGGCAACCTCTTCATCGCGGACGAGAGCAACAACCGCATCCGGAAGGTTTCCACAAGCGGAATCGTCACCACGGTGGCCGGCACCGGCACAGCGGATTTTTCCGGAGATGGTGGTGCTGCCACAAGCGCCCAACTGTTCTATCCGAAGGGTGTTGCCGTTGACGGGTCGGGTAACCTCTTCATCGTCGACACGTACATCATCCGGATTGTCTCCACGAACGGGACCATCACCACGGTGGCCGGCAATGACACAGTGGGTTTTTCCGGGGACGACCAGGGTGGCACGAGCGCCCAACTGTCATATCCAAAGGGTGTTGCCGTTGACGGGTCGGGCAACCTCTTCGTCGCCGACTCAGGGAATAGACGCATCCGGAAGGTCTCGACGAGCGGGATCATCACTACGGTGGCCGGCAATGGCGCAATCGGTTATTCCGGTGACGGCGCGGCCGCCGCGAGCGCCCAACTGAGCGGTCCGGCCGGTATTGCAGTTGACGGGCCGGGCAACATTTTCATCGCGGACGCGGGCAACAACCGCATTCGGAAGGTTGCGAGGAGCGAAATCATCACAACGGTGGCTGGCACTGGTGCGGACGCCTTTTCGGGGGACGGCGGGACCGCCGCGAGCGCCCAACTAGGCTTTCCCAACGGTGTCGCCGTTGACGGATCGGGAAACCTCTTCATCGCGGACTTCGACAACAACCGCATCCGGAAGGTTTCCACAAGCGGGATCATCACCACGGCAGCGGGTAATGGCTTATATGGTTTTTTGGGGGATGGTTTGACCGCCACGAGCGCCCAACTGGGCAACCCGGAAGGTGTTGCAGTTGACGGGTCGGGTAACCTCTTCATCGCGGACACCGGCAATAGCCGCATCCGGAAGGTTTCCACAAGCGGGATCATCACCACGGCAGCGGGTAATGGCTTATATGGTTTTTCGGGGGACGGTGGGACCGCCGCGAGCGCCCAGCTAGCATTTCCATCCGGTGTTGCCGTTGATGGGTCGGGCAATCTCTTCATCGCGGACAAGCGCAACCACCGCATCCGTAAGATCTCGACGAGCGGGATCATCACGACCGTGGCGGGCAATGGCGCAATCGGTTATTTCGGTGACGGCGGGACCGCCACGAGCGCACAGTTGAACTACCCGACCGGCGTTGCTGTTGACGGTTCGGGCAACCTCTTCATTGCGGACACCAGCAACCACCGCATCCGGAAGGTCTCGACCAGTGGGATCATCACCACGGTGGCAGGTAACGGCGCACTGGGTTTTTCGGGAGACGGCGGGATCGCCACGAGCGCCCAAATGTCATATCCGTCCGTTGTTGCCGTTGATGGGTCGGGCAACATGTACGTGGCGGACAGTGGGAACAATGCAGTCCGCTTACTGACGCCAACCAATAAATCGGTGTTGATCAGCGCCGTCGTGGATGCCGCGAGCGAATCTGCAGTTCCGGTTTCGCCAGGCAAGATCGTTGTCATCTACGGAGGCGGTCTCGGACCATCTCAACTCGTCCAGAATCAACCGGGCAACGGCGTGTTTGGCACCCAACTGGCCGGGACGACGGTGTCATTCAACGGAATTCCCGCGCCGTTGATCTACACCTCTGCGACCCAGGTGGCTGCGATAGTGCCTTATGGAATCGACCCCGCACTATCGGCGATGGCGCAGGTCACCGTGAGTTACCAGGGATCGATTTCGTCGGCATTTTCTGTATCTATCGCCGCGTCAGCGCCCAGCCTTTTCACGGCGAACCAAACCGGCGCCGGGCAGATCGCAACGGTTAACGCGCTGACGGGGGTGTTCAACGACGCTGCGCATCCAGCCAAAGCCGGCGACTTTCTCCAATTATTTGCCACGGGCGAGGGACAAACGACACCGGCTGGAGTAGACGGCAAACTCGCTACCGTCCCATATCCCACTCCCAACCTTCAGGTCAACGTTACTGTGGACGGCATTCCCGCAACCGTGAGCTACAAGGGGGGAGCACCAACTGAGGTTGCTGGCCTGATGCAAGTCAATATTCAGATCCCGTCCGGCGTTCAGCCCGGAGGCTACGTCCCGATCGTTTTGAAAGTCGGCAATACGTCCACAGTCGCCGGCGCAGTATGGATCGCGGTGGCAGGCAACTGAACCCGCGCAACGCTTTCGTGGCCGGATCGACGCCTCCGGAGGGCAATTCCCAAGGGATGATCGGCGTCACTATTCGAAAATTGGCAAGATGCTGCGTGCGGTAGGTCTGTTGTTTCCCCAGTGAGAGCTGCCAGCGATCATACGCCAAAGTGGGAGAGGGGTGGGGAAGATTCAGTTAACTCTCCCTACGTCAAAGCGTTGGCTGCCGCCAGTGACAAGGCGCTGCCTGTAAACGCGAAAGGTCGCCCCAGGCGCGTGATCATGAGGCGGCCGGAGGGAAGTCGCCAGAAAAGAGAACAACAAACTCGCCCGTCAGTCAAGGAATTAATCGGGTGTGGCGGCGCGGATCTGATGACCCTTCTCGTCTCATGTCGCTTTCTTACTGTAGGTAGCTTCTGACGCGCCTGTCGGCAGTGGGTCCAAAAGAGCCACTACCCACCTGTTGGGAAGAACCCGCCGCAAACGTCTAAGACACTTTTGCTCCGCACGGGCACGTCGACGCTTTGATGCGGGCCTATACCTTGGAAACAGGTAAGTTCTGGGCCTGAGGTTGGCGCGGCGCCAGCAATCACGAAGTTCATCGAGCCGCTTCGGGCTGAGCAGGACTTCACGATCCTTTCGGCTTTACTCTACTGTCAGAAATAACCTCCACGCCATTGTTTATCCGTCAGAAGCGTCTTGCACCGTCCATCGCGCAGCATTTGGTAAGCCCCGCATTATCAGAGAAAACACGAATGGTGCCCGCAATGCATTCAGGGAGATCGTGGTCAATCACAACCAGGAGAAAAAATGACAAAAATGGGTATGCAGACAACGTTGTTGGCGGCGGTGGCCTTGCTGTGCTCGATGGCGATCCCCGCCGCGGCAAAGACTTCAATCCTCGAAGTCCCATGGGATCGCCTGTCAGGCATGATCCTGGGAAAAACGATTACCATCGCATTGCCTGAAGGCGCGGTGGTCCAGGGCGAAACAATCTCCGTCACCAGCAGTTCGCTGACGCTGGATGTGAAGAAGACCTCCGACCATACGCGGTATCCGGCAGGTAGGACTTCGCTTCCGAGGCCGTCGATATCCGAGATACGGATGATCACAGCACATGGGAATGGCGGTCGGGTGCTCGGATCTGTAGTGGGCGTGCTGGTAGGCACGGTCGCGGGCAGTGAAATTGCGGGCCACGCGCTTCATGGAGAGGGCCCGGTCGTTTCCACTATTACCGGAGTGGCTGTCGCCACAACCGTCGGCGGTTATGAATTGGGAAAATCGATGGACCAGCGCATCACATTGATTCGGATCGAGCCCCAATAAGGCGTTCAGTTGCTGACCAGCAGCGCCTTTGCGGACTGGAACACGCGGGTGAGTTGCGAAGGTCCAATAGGTCGATTTGCAACGTGCCGGAGGGGCCGTTCGCGTGAACGCCGAGCAGCTTACGTTTCCCCGGCTCGTATGTCAGACGCTCGCAGAGCACGTAGCCACGATGAACAGGAGAACGCAATCAATGAACGATCCCAGGACGCTTATGCCTGTCGATACCCAGGACGGAACGGGCAACATGTCAGCGCATGAGAGGCCTTATGCAGCGGGCGCCAAACTTCTCGAATCTTATGAAGTCGGGGTCGGCCCCGCCAGAGAGCGATTCGATCGCCACCCGGCGGTGATGAGTCTCTTCCGGCTCCCCATGGAACCAGTCACGATGGAAGCGTTTCTCATCTCATTCGCAAGCCGCGGCGTCCGAATGACCGAGCCTGTCGAAGGATGGATTCGCCGCGCCGCGCTCAGGTGCGGCGAACTCGGTCTGGTGCAACTTGCCCGGGCCCTCGAATCGCACGCAAAGCAGGAAGCGGATCATCACCTGCTTATGCTGGCCGACACCGAGCGCCTGGTGGAACGCTGGAACCAGACGCGCAAGCCGCAATTGAATGTCTCCGCTCTGGTTGCGGCCGATCCTGGCATCGGTGTCACGGCCTATTGCCGTTTGCATGAGGACACTATCTCAGGACCAACTCCTTACGGTCAACTGGGCATTGAATATGAAATCGAGATGCTCTCCGTCAGCTATGGGCCGTCGCTGATTGCGCGATGCACCGCACTGCTGGGTGACAGCATCCTCGAAGGTCTCAGCTTCCTGCGTGACCATATCACGCTGGACGTCGGCCACACCAACTTCAATCGGCTGCAACTGAGCCGAGTCCTCGAAGACCACCCTGCGTCTCTTCCCGGCCTGATAGCCGGCGGGATTCGCTGCACAGATCAGGGCCGTGATCGCGACGGCTTTCAGGATCCGGCCGGTCATGCTACCTCCATGGGGAGAGTCACTGTCGCCCTCGTACCCCGAATGCCGTTAACCGGGCTTTCAAGGGCGATCTCTCCGCCCATTTGCGCCAGGTTTCTCTTCACTATTGCCAGGCCAAGACCGTTTCCATTTTCTTTGGTGGTAACGCGCTCCTGAAAAACCCGGGGGAGAATCTCGGGCGGGATTCCCGTGCCATGGTCGGTCACGGTGATGGCGACTTTGCCTTCACCGTCCTGATCGGCAGACAACTCCACGGTGCCTCCCGGATAGCATGCCTGCGCCGCATTCTTCACCAGATTCAGGACAACCTGAGTGAGACTTTGCGGGTCCGCATTCCTGAGCGCCAGCCCCGCGGGCGCCTGCCATTCGATGCGCACGTTCCGTTCCACGTGCTCGTGATTCTGTGCGTGGCAGATACGCTCGAATAATTCCGGCACCGCAACATCTCTCCTTGGCGCCGCCGGAGAAGGCGCAAGCAACTCCTCCACGCAGGAATTGAGACGATTAACCTCGCTGACAATCCACGACAGATCGCGCCGGTAGTTATTCTTCAGGTCGGGGTCCTCCTGCATCAACTGCGCCAGGGCCTTGATGGAAGCGAGTGGATTCCTCACTTCGTGCGCAATCCTGGCCGCCATCTGGCCGCGCGAGGCCATGTGCTCGCTTCGCTCAAGCGACTTTTCCAGATCGATCTTTCTCTCGATGAGAACGCAACTCTCGATCGCCTGGGAGATCTGTCCGCCCAGCCCGGCCAGGATCGATTCATCCTCGTTGAGAAGCAGGCGTGGGGAAGTATCCAGAAACAGCAGCCCGACCAGCCGGTCCTCATACCAAAGCGGCAAGAGGTAGTTAAAGTCGACACCCTCCAGTACACCAGGCGCCGATCGCGGGCCGATGAAAGTATCCACGTGTCGGGTCCGCATCTGTTCGGCGATCTCCGCTATCGGGAGAATCGGCCCGGGGAAAGTCCCCGGTCCGGCCACCCCGATTCGAGGCTCGGGTGTGCTGGTCGCCACCAGCAGAACCTTGCGCAGTTTTAACAGGCGGGCTAATTCCCCTGCCATGTATTCCATCCGTTGTTCCAGACCGAAGATCTCCGCGGCCCCATGAACCAGCCGCCGGCCGAAATCCGCAAACACCTGGGAGCGTTTGTTGAGAACCCGATTCATCCACGCGTATAAAGGGATGGAGATCGCGGCGACCCCCAGAATCAACATCACCTCGATGGCCCGCCCCCAGGCGTCGACCCACAATTGCTCCGCCAGGTCGGCAAGGCTCTGCACCATAAGGAGACAAAGGGATGCGGAAACTCCCAGAACTGCCGCTACCTTTATGTTTCGGTTGATGTACAGGCCGAGGGCATTGTAGCGGGCGATGAAGTAGAGGAGACCCAGGCCGGGCACGAAGGCGCCCAGGACCAGCCATGGCGAATCGCTGCCTGCCACTGCTCCCGCAAGCGGGAAGACAAGAGCCACCGCCATGGCGCGCCGAAGCTGGTGTTCCGTCTTCCCTGCCATATCCGTCGGCGGTCGCAGAAGCTCGCATACGGCACCCGCGAGGCTGCCGGCCATAAGCAACCTGTAAGGCAACTCCATCTGTGCATCCAGCAGGAGCCAGCCGATGGGCAATAACCCGTACGAGAGGAGCGCCAATCGCCTGGTCCGCACGGCAGCGACATGGAACGATGCGGAAGTAATCAGGCAGAGTCCGAACCATCGCCCGAACTCGAAAATCCGGGCCACCGAATCTCCCGCTGGAGGGTTCGCCGCAACTGTGTACAGGTCCCTGGCGGTCCCGAAGAAATACCACGCGAATGCTCCCGCGGTGGACCAGAGCAGAGCCCACTCGATGGACCGCGCCGGCCGTTTCCGGATCAGCAATACCAGCAGGAACGCATAGAGGGCAGTCCCAAAAGCGAAACCCAACATCTGGATGAATGGTGTTAGCACTGAGGATTGTCATTAAGAATAACCGAAGTCGGGCGCCATAAAGCACTGACACCTGTCCGATTTTTCTGGCAGCGTCGTGAAGCGTCTCAAGGGGAATTCTCAGCGCCGTCAATAACATCGCCTCGGAGAACGGTTCCATGTGCAACGGATTTTGAAATGCATTGATTATGGCTGTTTATGCGAAACACGTTTGCCTCGCCTCACATGACGTCCGTCTGCGATAATCGGCCCTTGGAAAAGCAACGGGCGATCCTCATTGTTGACGACGAAGAGGGTGCGCGTTATACCCTGGCTCGCGTCTTTGAAGGTAAACATCGCACCGTCGCGGCGGAGAACGTTGCCCGCGCGCGCGCTCGGCTTTGCGTCGAGCGCTTCGATATCGTGCTTCTGGATCAGAACATGCCGGGTGAGGATGGCTTGTCTCTGCTCAACGAATTGGGTCACACCTCCGATTCGCCGGCCGTCATCATGATCACCGCCTACGGCAACGAGCGCCTCGCAGTCAGCGCCATGAAGGCTGGCGCTTACGACTATCTGACCAAGCCATACGACCTGGATGAATTACGGTTGTTGGTAGAGCGGGCGCTTGAACGGCAGGACCTGCGGGAAGAAGTCCGCGGGCTGCGCGAGTATCTGGCCGCCGAAGGCCAGTTCGGACGCATGATTGGCGCCTCGTCGGCGATGCGGGAGCTTTTCCAGCAGGCCGAGCGCGTCGCCCAGGCCGACCTGCCCGGTGCTCATCCTCGGCGAAAGCGGAACCGGAAAGGATCTGCTGGCACAGGAGATCCACGCGCGCAGTCCTCGCTCGCAGGGGCGTATGGTGGCGCTCAATTGCGCCGCGCTTCCGGAAGCCCTGGTGGAAGCCGAATTGTTCGGCGTGGAAAAAAACGTGGCCACGGGCGTCTCGGCGCGCGCGGGCAAGTTCGAACTGGCCCATAACGGCACTCTCTTTCTGGATGAGATCGCCGATATGGAGCCGGCCACCCAAACGAAGATACTGCGCGCGTCCGAATCCGGCACCGTGGAGCGCCTCGGCGGCAGCCGCTCCATGCCCGCTGACGCGCGTCTCGTGAGTGCCACGAATAAGGACATTCTCGCCCTGGTCCGCGAAAACCGCTTCCGCGAGGATTTGTACTATCGGCTGGTCGGCGTAACGCTGTTTATTCCACCCTTACGCGAGCGTACTGGAGATATTCTTCTGTTGGCCGGCCATTTCTGGTCCAGCCTGGAACAGAAGTACAAACGGGCCGGACCGGAATTGGGGCGGGACGCGCTGGCGGAACTCGCCAGGTTGCCGTGGCCGGGTAACGTCCGGCAATTGCGTAGCACTCTGGAGAAGCTTTTCGTTCTTGTACGTTCCGCCATTGTGAAGACCGAGGACGTGGTTTCTATTATGAAAGCCGAGGGTCCACACAACCGTGCGGACGAAGAGTCAGGATTCGGGCTGCAGGACTATCGTGAAGCCCGGCGGCAGTGGGAGCGGGAGTACCTTACGCGCAAGCTTCGGGAATTCGGCGGCAACGTCACTCGCACAGCCGCGGCGATCGGACTCGAACGACAGAGTCTTCAGGAAAAGATCAGGACGCTCGACGTCTCGCGCCCCTGACCTTGTTCGTCTTTTGGTCGCAAACTCTTCCCGAGCGGCGTCTTTTTCCAACCCTTCGAAATACCCCGTAACAACCGAAGTTAGGTTGCCTCTCTCTGGGCGGCAGAGCTAATATCCTGTTAGCTCCCGATATTGCCAATGCCTGGCTGGTCGTCTGAATGACGCAAAAGGTCGTTGACGGCTGAAAGATAGAAGTTCATCTTGCGGGCAAACTCGAGTTCAAAGGCTCTCATTTTCAGATCCACGACGACCAAGACGCGCATTTTGAGGTGGCAGAAGAGAAGGTCGATAACGAAGCCCTCGTCCTCGTCGAGTGACTTCCATGACTTTAAGATACGTCTTACTTACCGACGAGGTGGGGAACGTCGCGGTTGTTTTCCGTGCAGATGAACTCGAAGATCTCTTCCTTGGGGGCAAGATCCGCGACTCTCTTCTGCGTGAACGGCTTTACCAGCGCTCTCGGATCTTCCATCGTGACCTCCATTTCCAAGTGGCCCAGATCGGGACGACGGTACTTCTCGATGATGTGAAGGTGATCGGAATGCGGATGGCTGGCGCCATCGAGCCACATGCGCTCATCGAAGTCGACGCGATCGACTACGAGAATGTCACCCTCCCATTTCGCTACCGAATGACCGTACCAGGCGGGATTCAGATCATCGGGGTGATTGCGCCCGATATAAGTTTGATGGAAGCCGGGCGAGTCGTCGTCGGAGATCCACACCAGGAATTCCTTGCTTTGCACGAACTCCCAAACCTGGCCCGAAAACATCACGTTCGACGGCAGGCACCGAGCCTTCGGGCTGTCGAGCCGATTATTCTCTGTACGCTCACGCGCGATCTGCTCGGCCCACGGTGTCCATTCGGGCTTGCCGGGGTCGGTAGTCACGGGACCCCACCAGACACCGGAGAAGTCGGGCTTGCCCTCGGCCGTGCGCGGCGTGGGGCCTGAGGGCGGCGCATGCCGCTTCTGGTCTTCGAGGAAGTGCAGCGTATCCTCGCCGAGGGTGCTTAGCTGAGAACTTTCTTTAAGGCGTACGTCGAGAATAGTGGTTTTGGCAGCGGCGATGGCCACGCCTTTCTGACTGAAGCCTTGCACGGCGGGGAGGTTGACAGTCACATCGTACGTTCCGGCGGGCAGACCGGATATGGAGTAGTGGCCGTCTTTCGCAGTGGTTGCTTTAAAGTCTGCGCCGATCCGAGGGTTACTTAGTTGGACGGACGCGTCAGCGGCCGGTTCACCGAAAGGATCGAGAACCGTACCGGCGAAAGTGCCTTTCTCGCTCTGCGCGAAGGCGGCGGCGGTCAGCAAAGAAATGAAGACGGCGATGGCGCGAGACTTCATATTTTCTCCGGGAGGAAGAGTCGCACCGGGCAGACTTGGCCGTTGGGATGCCGAAGGACTAATCTTTTTCAGTATATCTGCGTTTCTCTTTTCATTTTGGAGCCCGTCCCGGCGTTACCCTACATCTATTATGGGATTTCCTCGCGGGTTCGTCGCACGCTGGTTTGTAGAACGCTGGTTCGTCGCACTTGCCCTCTGCACCCCCACTGTGGCTCAACAGAGCTCTGTCGCCCTAACCAACTCCGACTACGCCCACGCGGAGAAGTTCATGGGCTACAACACAACATCGCTGGTATTTGGGGCGAGCGGCCGCCCGAGTTGGATGGCAGACGGCCGTTTCTGGTACCAGGTTCCGCGCGAGCGCGGCCCCGAGTTCGTCGTTGTCGACCCCGTAGTATCCAAATACCGAAATCCCGGCTTCATCGCTTCATCACGCTGGCCGAGCATAATAATTGAGCATTCCGCCGAGGCGGCTTCGGCGACGAACCGGTCCGGCGCGGTCGGCGAGACCGGACTCAGGGAAAATGAGCAGATTACCAAGGCCTTGATGGTTTCGCTCGAAGTGATAATGGGCGACGAACTCTCGAACAGCGATGCGCAGAGCATCCTCTCCGAACAGAATCATGCGTTCCAGGCAGGACTCCTTAATGCTGCGCACGAAGCGCTCGGCATAGCTGTTCAGGTTCGGCGATCGGGGTGGCAGCTTTACGGATTCCGTGCCGACCTCGGCCAGCGTGGAGAGGAACTCCGCCGTGAAGAGCGGATCCCGGTCGTGAATCAGATAGCGCTTGCCCTTGAGGAACCCGTCGACGGCATCGGTCAGATTGCGTGCGATCTGGCTCATCCACAAGCCGTTGGTAATCGCCGAGATCCCGGCGATCTGCACGCGGCGGGTGGAAAGCTCGATAAAAAACAGCACCAGGAAGCGCCGGAGGCCCTTGCAGGTCCAGATCTCTACAGTGAAGAAATCGGCGGCGACGATCTGTCCCCAGTGTTGAGCGAGAAATTCCTTCCAGGTTGTTTTGCGCACTCGTTGCGGTGACGGTTCGAGCGTCGCTTGAGGAACTTCGGGCTTTCTGCGAGAAAACCGGGATTCCCGGCCGCCGGAAGCAGTACTGGGGAATCTCGACTTGGCACGCCTTATTGCAGCCGAACGTGCTAATGGAGTACTGCGGATACGCCGTGTGGAACGTCCATACGAAGGCCGGGCGGGAGCGGCCAGCGAACGAATGGATTATCGCAGAAAGAGGCCATGAAGCGCTCATTACTGAAGAGGAAGCGAGGAGAATTGTCGAGGTGCGCCGGTCGTTACGCGGCAAAAAAAATTCAATTCGGGAGCCAACCGGAGCCACACGTCGCGCTACCTCCTGAGCGGCGGTTTATTTCGTTGTGGTCGATGCGGTGCGAACATGATCGGCTTCCACACGGATGGCCGGTTCTATTATGTGTGCGGAAGCCAGCCATATCGAAGCGGAATGGGCTGCGGGCCGGGGGTATACGTGCCTCAGGCTCAGGTCGAATCTGAAGTACTCAGCGGCTTGCGAGGCGTACTCGATTGGTGTGCCGACCCGCAGAAGTTCACGCGCGCGGTCAACAAGGAACTTCGACAGATTTGGGAGGCTTCCACCGGTTTCACGCCGGACGCGGGCGCTCAGATCACTGCCATCGACCGGAGGGTCGAGAACATCCGACGCGCCGTCGAAGAGGGGCTGAACGACGCGAACTGGGCGAACACTAGTATATCGTTCCAATAAAACATTTCCATAAACATCTGTTTCCCGCTATGCTGAATCATGGCGGGAAAATCCGGGCGTCCCAGACTGATCCTGAGTCCTGAACAGAAAGAGGAGTTGGTGCGATTGAGTCATGCCCGCGGGAGTCCCGCACGGGAAGTGCAGCGCGCCCAGATCCTATGCCGCTTTGAGGCCGGCGAGACGATCACTCAGATCGCACGCGCGCTGAAGACAACGCGTCCGAGCGTGCGGAAATGGGTGGACAAGGCGATTGCCATGGGAGCGGAAGCCGCCCTGAAGGATACCTGGCATCGGCCGCATGCTCCGGTGATCACTGAGGAGGCGAAGGCCTGGGTTGTGCATCTGGCTTGCTCCAAACCGAAGGAGCACGGTTTGGCGGCGGAACTCTGGACGCGAAGTGCACTGGCTCAGTATGTTCGCCAGCACGCCGAACAGGCCGGACATCCGTCACTGGCGAAAGCGGTGAAAGCCACGGTGCATCGCATTCTCGCCGCGCAGGAACTGCACCCGGAGCGAGTCCGGTATTATCTGGAAAAGCGGGATCCCGAGTTTGAGGCGAAGATGAAAGATATCCTGATGGTTTATCAGGAAGTTGCGCTGCAAAATGAAAGGCGAGCCGATAGCGGAACCGCCCGCATCATCACCGTTTCAGTGGATGAGAAACCGGGTTTGCAAGCCCTCGCCAATACCGCTCCGGATCTGCCTCCCGTGGCGGGTAAACATCCCACTGTCGGACGTGATCACGAATACAAGCGACTGGGCACTTGCTCGATTCTGGCAGCGCTCGACCTGCACGATGGCCATGTAACCGCCCGCGTCGAACGGCGCCACCGCAGCCGGGAGTTCATCGATCTGCTGAAAGACCTGGATGCCCGCTATCCCGCTGACTGCACGATCCGACTGGTCCTCGACAACCACTCAGCACACATCTCGAAAGAAACGCGGTCCTTCCTGGCGACGCGTCCGAATCGCTTCCGGTACGTGCTGACACCGAAGCATGGATCGTGGCTGAACATCGTGGAAACCCTGTTCGGCAAAATGGCAAGGACCTTTCTGCGCCACATCCGTGTTCAGTCCTGGACAGAACTCCGCCAGCGAATACTTCAGGGGATTGCTGAAATCAATGCCGCACCGGTTGTACATCGCTGGAGGAAATTCGATGCCTTAACCGCCGTCGATCAGGAAACTGTTTGATGAAACGATATACTAGGCTATGCGAGCTGATGGCTCAAAGGGAGGAGTTGGTCGCGGCCTCGCGAAAAGCGAGCGGCCCGCCCCAGCTTGATGCCGCGACTGCAATGGACTATCGACACCAGGCGGACAAACTACTCCGCCAAGGCGGCCAAGCTGAGCGGAAACAACTCCTGCGAACGCTGGTTAGTAAGGTGGAGTTAATGCCACAGGACTTGGAAGTAAGCATCAGCTACCGGCTGCCTGAAGCCATTATGAATGGATTGGTTGCGGGGGAAGGATTTGAACCTTCGACCTTTGGGTTATGAGTTCGACACTTGGTTCTGAGCAGATAGCGCTGTTGCGAAGAATCAATCACATACGGTCTCCATGTACGTGATAGTATCGACTGTTTCCGGATCTCCTGTTAGCAATTTGTTAGCAATCTTCGGTCTGCAACCGACACGACTTGATTCCAATAATCGCTGTCCGAGCGCTGGCCGTTTCAAACCCCTGTCCGCCAAGTTTGCGTCGCCTCCAGCACGGAATGCCCCGGGTTCTGCGCGAGAAAAGCAGGCGAGTAAGGCACCGCCCTGGTTGGCGGCAAAACAGGGACTGCGTTGAACGATATCTCAAGCTCCCCTTGTGGTATCATGAATTTGTCCGAAACATGTATACATTTTTCGGAAGGGACAGTTTCGGGAATCTGCCCGAAATATGCGTACATATATCGGACAAACAACGTTGCCGCATCGAGGCCCGAGCCTCGACCTCAGACGAAGCATTCTCGACCGTATCAAGCGCGACAAATCCATCCAGGTCTGGACCCCGAACGACTTCCTCGACTTAGGCGCAAGATCTGCTATTGACAAAGCGCTCCAACGGCTCGTGATGGCCGGCAGTATCCGGCGCATCGATCGGGGTCTCTACGATGTCCCCCGCGCCAACTCGCTGACAGGCAAACCGAGCAGCCCAGACTACACCGCGATCATCGACGCTATCGCGCGGCGCGAGAAAGCTCGATTTCTTCCGGATGGAATCACGGCGGCCAACCAACTGGGCCTTACTAACGCAGTCCCGGGAAAAGTCACAGTTCACACAGACGCCCGGCTGCGCCCGATTCACCTCGATAAACTCGTCATCAACTTCAAACCGACCGCTCCGAGCCGGCTGTATTGGGCGGGCAGGCCGGCGATGCGGATCGTCCAGGCACTTCACTGGCTCCACGATATTCTTCCAGCGGAGGGTGATTCAATCCTCAAGCGGATCAGAAGAATTCTGGACGACCCAAAACGCGGAGCGGCGATTCGCGACGATCTTCGGAGCGGTCTCGATGCACTACCAGGGTGGATGCGCGACCTGGTGACCGGACTTCTTCAGGATGCGGACCAGTCGAATGCCACCGGCCGCAAGAACTTCTCCAGATCAAACAATGACGCGATACCAGCCGCGGATGATCGCTCAACGAGGCGGCGGTCGTGATGAATTCCGGTTTCGCGGATTTTCTCAGAGCAGCACCACGTGACCGCCGTAACGTGTTCCTCGGCGCGGCAACTCGACTCGGCACGCCGGAACAGAACATCGAAAAGGATTTTTGGGTCACCTGGACGCTCGATGTCCTTTTCAATGGACTCCCCGCTGGCCATCCTCGTTTTCTCTTCAAAGGTGGAACTTCGTTGTCGAAAGCCTACGGGCTGATCTCGCGATTTTCCGAAGACATCGATATCACTGTCTTTCGGGAGGACCTCGGGCAGGAGGCGTCCGTACCGGAGCTCGAAGCGCTGAGCCGGAAGAAGCGCCAGACGAGGCTGGATGCGATTAAGGAGACCTGCCGCCAATACATCCAAAACACGCTCGCGCAGCAATTTGAAGAGGCTGTGCAAGGAACTCTTGCCGAATCGAATATCGAGGCGAACGTTCCCAGCGTCGTCGTTGACCCTGATGATCCGGATGGCCAGAGCCTGTTGTTCTGGTATCCCACAGTTACCGCGGGACGCGACGAATACATCCGCCCCGCCGTGAAAATCGAGTCGGGAGCCAAATCAGCTCTCGATCCGCACGAAGACCTGAGCATCGTTCCCTACGTTTCGGAGGAGGTGCCGCAACTTGCACTTCGCGCCGAACGCGTCACGACGGTCGTCGCGGAGCGAACCTTCTGGGATAAGGTCATCATCATCCACGGGGTGAGGCGGTGGTTCGAAAAACGCGGTGTGCTGCGCGGCGAGGGGCAACGCGTTTCACGCCACTACTACGACCTCCATCGGATTTTTCAATCGGAACTCGGAGCGAGAGCCGTCGCAGATCGTGCGCTGAGTGTGGACTGCGTGGCCCATTATCTTGGGTCTGCCGTTATCCGGAGAGAGCCCATGGAGAGGCCGTGGAACGCTGAGAAACGGTTAAGGGTGTCGTGATAATAACTCAACGCGGTTCTTGATCGACGCGTCAGATTGTTCATGAATGAGAGGCTGACGACAAACGACGATCGCGAGCGCGCAGTTCTTGCGTTTTGGCGAAAGGGCCACCTTTCGATCGGGACGATTGTGAATTACCTGCAGTGGATCCGGCGATTCAGAATCTATTGCAACAAGCGGAAGCTACTCGAGACCGAACAACTGACCGCGACCGGAGTGCGGCGATTCGCGCTCGCGTATATCGGTCCTCGACGCACTGGGCGGGAGAGCGCCCGCCATAGGTGCAATCTCGCCAACAATGCACTTCACGCGTGGGCGTGTGCGTTGCGTGCCCTGGGTACGCCGTTGCCGCCGTGGCGTGATAAATCTACGCCATCGCTCTCACCCTTGCTGAAGGAGTATTGTCATTACCGGCGAGCCCACAACGGCGTCTCTGAGAGGACGCTGGTGCGTGATGTCGAGACCGCCCGTGGCTTCCTCGGGCACCTGCGGGGCGAAACAACAAAGTCCATTGAACGGGCGACCTTGACAGATGTGGATGCGTTTGTGCGAAAGCTTGCCACGCGCGTTTGCAAACGAACCGTCGCGGACACCTGCAGTTCGCTCCGGGCATTTCTCCGATTTCTGCAGATGACAGGAAGGTTGCCGGCTGATCTGGCCGGTGGAGTGATTGCACCGCGATACCGCACAGATGAGCAGCCCCCACGCACCCTGCCCTGGAGAGACGTACAGAAGATTCTGCACTCGATCTCTCGATCGGAAGCCGCCGGGCAAACGTGACTTTGCGATCGTCTTGTTGTTGGCGACTTACGGTTTGGGCGCAGCCGAAGTTCTTGCAATTCGATTGGAGGATCTGGACTGGCATGCCGGCGTACTGAGGGCCCGCAGGCCAAAGACCAATGTGCCGATCGAACTTCCTCTGTTGCCCGCAGTCGCAAAGGCACTGACCGCGTACCTGCGATGGGAACGGCCGCCGGCCAGATCAGTCCATTCACTGTTTCCTGCGCAAGAACATGCCCTACGAAGCCGATGACCAGTGCGGCCATACGGTACCGTATCCGGCACTACGCCCGGCTGGCGGGCATTCCAACCAAGAGTGATCGGCGCGCATGCGTTTCGGCACAGTCACGCAAGCAGGCAGGTTGATTCCGGAGCCAACGTCAAAGTTGTAAGTGATATCCTCGGTCACCGCAGTTCGTCTTCGACATCGGTTTACGTGCGGGTGGCATTGAAACGTCTTCGAGCAGTGGCGCTTCCGGTGCCGCGATGAACAAGATCTTCCAGTGGTCCGGTCGCCGGCCGAGTTGCATGCTTCCTCAGTTCAAGCGTAGCCTCGGCTACGGATACATGCGCGCGGAGTTTACTCTGCGCGAGTTCGATCGATTTCTGATCGATTACGCAGCCAGGAATCGCGCGCTGGCAGCTGGATCGAGGCGGCGATCGCCTGGCTGTCGAGCAAGCCGGGCCGTAAACCAGTCAGCGTTTCCGGCGACGCCGCGGTTCTCAGACAGTTCTACCGTTACCTGCGCCGGTCTTCCGATCCGGGCGTCGTCGCCGAACCGATCTGGCCCCGCCTGCCTACCGAGTCCTCTTTCGTTCCCTATTTTCTTTCCGAAAAGGACATTCTCACTCTCCTGACGCTGTGCGCTGATCTTAAGCGCCCGCTCTTTCGAGCCGCACTTTACAGGGCGCTGATTCTGGTCCTCTACTGCACTGGAATTCGTTTTGGAGAAGCGCTCCGCTTGCGCATGCGAGACGTGGATACTCGGTCCGCCGTTCTCTTTATCGACACATTCAAGGGGCGGTCGCGATGGGTGCCTTTTCATCGTTCGTTGTCCCGAGAACTGGATCGATATCTTACCGCCCGTGTGACGTACGCGGGATCAGACCTGGACGCTCGTTTTTTCGTTGGCGTTAACCAAAGCAGGCTGCCGGTCGAGACGGCAAGCCGCACTTTCCGTCTTCTGTTTAAGCTGGCCGGGTTGAAGCCGGAAAAAGGCCGAATCGGACCACGACCCTATGACCTTCGCCACGCTTTCGCGGTTCACCGTCTGAGCCGATGGTATCGCCAAGGCGTGGACCTCCACGCCCGTCTGCCCTGGCTGTCGGCGTATATGGGACATGTGGACATCATCGGCACGGAGACTTATCTGAACACCACTCCGGAACTCCTGGATCTGGCGGCAACCGACTGCGCCGCCGATACAAGAAGACGCGGCCGAGGACGACAACGTATGAGCCGCTCCAAGTCCGAGTCTCTTCTCGGTCTGACCGAAAGCTTCTTCCATAGCTATTTACAGCACACACGCGGAGCAAGCGCGCATACAGTGCGGGCCTACCGCGACGCGCTGAAGCTCTTCTATCTTGTTTCTGGCTGATCAGAAGCGCAAGCCCGTGGCCGGCTTGGCCCTCGACGATATCCAATCCGACGCCGTGCTCGCGTTTCTTGGATCATGTCGAATCGCGACGTGGGAACTCTCGCTGTTACCCGGAATTGCCGTCTCGCGGCCGTTCGCAGTTTTGTGCAGCATCTGCTGCGGCAGGATGTAACGCGGGCGGGTCAGTACGGTCGCATTCTTGCCATTCGCAACAAGAGAGCACTACGACGGGCCGCCACTTACCTGGAACCTGAAGAAGCACGCGCTGTGATCACCGCCATCGATCGTCGATCTCGGAAGGGCGAACGCGATCACGCCCTGCTGCTGTTCCTCTACAACACGGGAGCACGCGTCAGCGAAGCGCTGGCGAGTACGCGCCTGTGATCTTCGGCTGGAAAGGCCCGGCAAGTGCGGTTGCTCGGCAAAGGCCGAAAGGAACGAATCTGTCCCCTCTGGTCCGAAACAGCATCAGCCCTGCGTCGGATCATTCTCAGCAGGGACGGCGGAGGACTTTCTCTTCAGGAACACCCTCGGCGCGCCGCTGACGCGCGACGGCGTCGCCTATCTATTGGGCAAGTACGTCCGATTCGCGGCACAGCAGGCGCCCGCGCTACGAAAACGCCGAGTCACTCCACACGTCATGCGCCACAGTTGTGCGGTTGCGCTTCTGCAGGCCGGTGTCGATGTTTCGGTGATTCGCGATTATCTCGGTCATGCATCGGTGGCCACCACAAGCCGCTACATTACGACCAACCTTCAGATGAAGCGCGAGGTCCTGGAGGCTTTCTGGAAGCGAGCCGGGCTTGACCCTGCGGCTCCTCGAAAGTGGCGGCCATCGCCCAAGCTGCTCGCGTTCCTCGAAAATCTGTGACGCCTTATCTGGAGTGTGCATTCGATTTTACGTCAATGCCGCGTCGGCTCGTATAGTCCTCCGCGGCTTCTCTCGGATAAGGCAGACCCGGACTGTCGAGAAGGCGCCGACCAGCCACCCGACCAGCCCGCGCTCCGGGTCGGCGAAGAAGCTGTCGTAAACGACATAGGCATCGGCCTGCAGATGCCCTTTGAAATTCTTCAGAAACTCCTCCGGTCCGGCGCGTTCCCGCGTCGGCGTGTAATCGTAAATCACAGCCGGATGATCCCGGTCTCCGACGTACGGCCAGATTCGCCCTTTTCGGGTTTGCGGCAGATTCCGGTCCAGCACTTTCACCGGGGTATCGTCGGTGCCCACCACTTTGGAGGAGAGCACAAAGTCTTTCAGACAGAAGTAAAGAGGATCGAGCAGACCGGCGCATTGCCGCATCCATCCGCACATGGTCTGCACGCTCAAATCCACGCCGAAGCGCCGGAAGATCTTCGCCTGCCGGTGCAGCGGCAAATGATCGGCGTACTTTGCCACGATCACCTGCGAAAGCAGACTCGCGCCCGCCGTGCTCTTCTCAATCGGCTGCGAAGGCTTGCCCGCCGTCTTCACTGTGCACGCGCAGGCGTACTTTTTGCAGACGTCTTCGATCACGATCAGCTGCGCCGGAATGTATTCATAGCGCTCGCTGGTCTCTTCGCCGAACTCGCGCAGGTCCTGATCGCAGCTGGCGCAGTGCTTTTCTGCTTCGTCCAGATCGTGCACGATGCGTTCGCGCTTCAGATGCGCGGGTAACGGGTTGCGGCCACGCGGCCTCGCTTCTGTGCTGCCGGCAGGCGCGGGCGGATCTTTGTCATCGGGACCACTTCCGCCGTCCTTCGACAGATCTTCGACATTCACACCCTGAGCTTTCAGCTCGGCTTCGAACAGCGCCAGTTGTTCTTCGGTGATCTGTTCGCTGCGCTTTCCGCTTCTGGCGGCGAGCAACTGCCGAAGCAGGTTCTCCGTCTTGATCCGACGCGCCTGTTCGGCGTCCAGTTGTGCGATCAGATCGAGCACCATCCGGCGCAATATGGCTGCGTCGTTGGGCAGTTGCTTCTGATCGATCGGCACTGACAAAAAGGCTACAGGAAACAGCGCTGAAAGTCAGTATCGAAATGCAGAAATCACCAATGTTTATGCGGCTTCGGACACCTGGCGGACATATCGCTTTCGGCGCTTTGCATGGCTCAGATCGATACCGGAAAGCAGTGCCCCCAGTTCGGCGGCGGTGATCTCATGACGCTTCTCGGCGGCGATAACATCGGAGCCTCCAAACGGCATCGCGTACGTTCCTTCTTCCAGCCGCTTCGCCCAGACCGCGAAGCCGTCGCGATCCCAGTACAGGATCTTGATCCGGTCGCGCCGCCGGTTGGCGAAGACGAACAGATGTCCGCCGAAAGCGTCCAGTTGCATCGACTGAGTCACCAGGGCGTGCAGACCGTCGAAGCTCTTGCGCATGTCGCAGGCCGACGCGCAGAGGTAGACCCGCACGCTGGCCGGCAGGTGCATCATCAGCGTTCCCGCAGCACGTTCAGCACGGCTCGCAAGGTCGCGGCATCGGTGCCGGGCGCAATGCGGAGCCGGTCGCCGGAGGCCAGAATCAGTTCCAGCGGCGCGAACCGGTCGGCTCCCGATCGGGCTGGCGTCCACCAGCGCGAATCGAACCGGCTCATCTGCCGCCAGCCGCTTCCGCCAGTTATAGAAGGCCTGATCGCTGAAGCCGTGTTGACGACAGAACGCGCTCACCGATAGCTTGCTCTGCTGTTGTTGCCGGATCAGTTCCTGCCATTTCTTCTGCAATGCGGCGCGCGCGTGATGGCTCTCATCCATCCCACTATCGGACCTTCCCGGACTCATCCGCCAGAGGGGTTCATCGGACGCATACCGTATGCCGGGCAAGGGCGGTTCGACAAGGTTCCCAACGAGATTTTCAATTCTTGACTTCACACTGACGGCGTCCGCTACTGGCTTCAGGGTCTGGATGACGTCTGGATCGCCCTTGCCGGCCGATCTCGCTTCAACTCCGATCACGAGAATGCCGCCGTCGGCGTTGGAGAACCCGGACAGCGCCTTGGCCAATATTCGCTGCGCATCGTCGTCGCGAATCGGCCACTCCTTGGCGTCCAAGTGCGCTCCTTGTTTCGGTACCAAGCCCCAATCTCAACCAAGCTGCGGAGTTGCTCGAAGCGTGTCTCTAACGGTGGCACTGGCTTCTCAGAAAAGTCAAAGATTTATATTTTTGCCTTCATCCTACCATGGGATGCTGCGATAACAAGGAGGGCGTTGGCGAGCTATCGTCACATTACTTTTCCGTACGCCGTTAGCATGGCCACCCCACTCGGATCGCTTGTCGGCAATCCGCTGAAAGTGCCCGCCCGCGTTCCCAGGAAACGGCGTTCGGGGAGGTGTTGTCCGCGCTCTGAGCGAATCGTCGGCGACCCGGAGAATGGACACCGCTCTGACACTCACAGACCTCGAGGAATCAGAAACTCAAGGCTTCGCAACCTCTGCGTAAGCCTTCTCGAGGAATTCGCCGACCTGGGTCTCGGCTGTCAGAGCCGAGAGGCTGGCCAGCATCCGATCTCTTTCCGCGCCCAGTTCGGGTCTCGAAAGAGTGCCGGGGTTCGTGTTCACGGCGAGCAGCGAAAGAGCGGTGACCACGGCGTCTTCCGTGCGCACTTGCAAACGCAGGTATTCGTCCTGTAACTGATAGACGCCGGCGAATTTTTTGACCTCGGCGTAGGGCATGAAGGCTAGTGCGCCTATCGTCTGGGACGTGGTCCAACTGGTATTGCTCAGTTCTGCCAGTCTGAACGAAAGCGGGGGCATCGGCGCGTCGCTCTTTCCGCGCCCCAGCACGCCCTGAACAGCGTCAAGGGCCGCCATCTGGTTCCTGCGGATTTCGGGAACCGCGTCCAGGAAGGCCTGGAGGTCTTTTTCGTTGGTCCGAATTTCGCTCATGATGTTGGTCCTGGCTTCGTCCGCCAGCTCCCGGTGGTGGCGCCATTCCAGCAGCCCCTCAAGCGAGAGCGCAATGAGAATTCCGACCGTTACGATCAAAAGATGCGTGAAGAAATCCTTAAGGGATTCGACCGGGCTCGTGGGAGGGTGAATGTCCATAGGAACGAGGTTACCTCCCGGCGGTTCCCGAACCGTTCATCCGGCCGTCAATGAGGAGAGCCGCGCCGGAATCCACGGCTCAATTTATGGCTTCGAACCGCCATCCAACGGTATGCCGGCGCCCATGATCCATCGCGCGGCGTGCGACGCGATGAAGACAAACACGTCCGCCTCGTGTTGCGAACGAACGGCGGATTAAAATTCCGCCGCAGACTGAAGTCTGCCCCACATATGCCTTCTGCTTTTTCGGTCACGCGTTGGGCTGAAATATTTTCCATCAGGTAAATATCATATTTTCAATTATTTATGGGGGCCATAACGTAAGTACAGGGCGCGATTTCAGCTCCCGCGGTGGTAGTAGTATGGCGTGCCGATGACTTATGTAGAAGGCTTCCGGCGGGCAGGAAGCGAAGACTGTAAATCTGAAACGCCCGCGAGTTTGATGGACGCGGCGGAGTTCGCGAAAACACGGCTGGGGTTCGATGCGGATGAGCCTCAGCGCGCGATGCTTCTGTCGAAGACGAAGCGGGCCATTCTGAATTGCACGCGGCAGTGGGGGAAGTCGTCCGTGGCGGCAGCGAAGGCAGTGTATCGCGCGTTCATGGTCGCGAAGTGCACGGTGATCGTGGCGAGTCCCGGGGAGCGGCAGAGCGGAGAGTTCATACGCAAGGCGGAAGAGATGGTCGAATGCCTGGATATCCGCCCGCGCGGGGATGGCTACAACAAAATGTCGCTGCTGCTGCCGAACGGGTCGCGGATCGTGGGGCTGCCGGCGTCGGAGGCGAAGGTGCGGGGATTTTCGGCGCTCTCGATGCTGGTGATCGATGAGGCTGCGCGGGTGCCGGACGAGCTTGTACCGAGCGCTGCGGCCGATGCTGGCGGTGGGGAACGGCGATCTCTGGCTGATGAGCACGCCGTGCGGGAAGCGCGGGTTCTTCTATGAGACGTGGGAGCTTGCGGGCCCGGAGTGGCTGCGCGTGAAAGTGCCGGCGACGGAGTGTCCGCGGATTTCGAAGGAGTTTCTGGAAGAGCAGCGGTCGGTGATGGGGCCGGAGTCGTTCCGGCAGGAACATATGTGCGAGTTCGTGGGGAGCGGGATGGGAGTGTTCGACCGGGATCTGGTAGAGGCGGCTCTGGATGAGAGCTTCGAGGAACTGGTGGTTTAAGTATCGGGCAGTTGGTGTCGATATGAGTATCGACACGGCACGCAGGAGTGCGTGCGCCACATTAAGGAGGGGATGACGATGTTTTATATCGGACTGGATTTGGGGCAGCGGCAGGATCATAGCGCGATCGCGATCGTGGAACGGCCCGATCCGCGGCTGGCCTGGATGACGGGACAAAAGATGCTGATGGTGAGGCGGGTGGAGCGAATCGCTTTGGGGACACCTTATCCGCGCGTTGTGGAGAGGGTGCGGGAGATTGTGCAGGCGATAGGCGAGTGCACGCTGGTGGTGGATGGGACGGGTGTGGGAGCGCCGGTGGTGGAGCTGCTGCGGTCGGCCAGGTTGGGATGCGGGGTGACGGCGGTTACGATTACGGGCGGCGAAAAAGCGTCTGGAAGCGGCCTGGCGTGGAGCGTGCCGAAGCGGGACCTGATCGCGGAAGTGCAACTGGCGCTGGAGAAAGGTGAACTGCGGATTGCGCGGCATATGAAGGAAGTAAGCGCACTGGTGCGAGAGCTGATTGACGTGCGGTTGACGGCCGGGCTGGGAACGGGGAAGGTACGGATCGGGGCGGACGGCAGCGGGCAGCATGACGATCTGGTGATTGCGCTGGCGCTGGCCTGCTGGCGGGCGCGATGGAAAGAGAACGGATTCGGCAAGGGGAGGTTAACGGGGGTTTGACGATGAGTATCGCAGGGTATGTGAGCCGCCCGGGGCCGGAACGAGTGACGAAAGGCGAGCAGATTCGCGAGCTATTGGAGCAGAAGAAGCCGGTGACGAAGAATGAACTGAAGACTCAGGTCTATGAGGCGATGCAGGATTACGATCCGGTGCTCCGGAGCCATTGCCGGCTCGGGATGCAAGAGGCTGGGACGCCACCAGTTAATATCAGTGGTGCCAGGCATTCGGCCCGGCAGGCTGTTTTGAAGGAGACCTCATGAAAACGTTTCGACGGAACCGCGCAGGCTTTTCGTCACTTATCGCCCTGACGCTGGGAGGTATCATCCTGTCCGTTCAGGCGGCTTCCGCGCAGCAGCCCGCGGTCGTTGACGCGGCGGCACTGAGGAAGGCGGGCACAGCGGCCGACCCGTTCCCTGGCACCTGGCTCACATACGGACATTCCCAGGGCGAGACGCGCTTCAGCCCGCTCAAACGGATCGACACTTCGAACGCGAGCCGCCTCGGTCTCGAGTGGTCCTATGTGGTCGGCGCGGGAGGCTACAACCAGGAAGGCACCCCGCTGGTCTGGAACAACACGATCTACGGCATTACCACCTGGAGCGTCGTCTACGCTCTTGACGGCCGCACGGGCAAACAAATCTGGCGGTGGGATCCGCAGGTCAATCAGAGCACTACCAAAGGCATTAACGCAAGCCGCGGCCTTGCGCTCTACAACGGGAAGATCATCGCTCCCAGCTTCGACGGGCGGTTGTTTGCGCTCGATGCCATGACGGGAAAACCAGTCTGGGAGACCCGCGTCGCTTATCCCCAGGACGGATATTACATGACGATGGCTCCTCGTATCGCAGGCGGGAAGGTGATCATCGGAGCCTCGGGCGGAGATGGCGGTGAGAATCGCGGTTTTTTCGATGCGTATGACGCAACCACCGGGCAGCGATCGTGGAGGTTCTACACGGTTCCCGGCGATCCGAGCAAGCCCTTCGAAAACGAGGCCATGCGAGCGGCCGCAAAAACGTGGGGCGGTGACTTCTATACCAAAGGCGGCGGCGGAAACGTCTGGGACGGATTCTCTTACGATCCGGACGCGAATCTGGTTTATGTCGGCACGGGAAACGCGGAGCCATGGACGCAGAAATTCCGCGGCGCAAAGAACATGGACAATCTGTACACCTGTTCGATTCTTGCCGTGGATCTGACAACCGGCAAGCTCAAGTGGCATTTCCAGACGGTACCGAACGACAACTGGGATTTCGACAGCGTTCAGCAGCTCATGCTGCTCGACCTGAAGATCGATGGAAAAGTGCGTAAGGTGCTCACGCAGGCCGCGAAAAACGGCTTCTTCTACACTCTCGACCGTGTCTCCGGACAGTTCATTTCGGGCCATCCGTTCGTGAAGGTGAATTGGGCCAGAGGTCTTGACGACAGCGGCCGTCCGATGGTAAATCCGGAAGCCTTCTACGATGACCAGCCGGGTCCGGTGGCGATCTATCCGACTGGCGGCGGTGCGCATAACTGGGCGCCGATGTCTTTCAATCCGGGTACCGGACTGATTTACATTCCCGCGTCCTACGACTCGTTCACCTATCAGGCTGACGACGAATACAAGAAGGGCAGCACCGGCGATACCTTCTTCACGACCACCAAACCTCGCCAGATCAAGGCGCCGGCCATCGGCCCGGAGGCGCCGGACGGAGTCCATGGCGGCCTGCAGGCCTGGGATCCGTTGAAACATACTCTTGTCTGGCGCGCCGACGGCGGGGGTGGCATTGGCGGCGGGACCATGACGACCGGCGGGAATCTGGTGTTCCAGACAAGCAATGACGGGCGTTTCGTCGTGTATAGCGCCGATAAAGGCGAGAAGCTGTTTGAGATCAAGACCGGGAAAACGGGCGTGGCGCCACCGATCACTTACGAGATCGATGGCAAACAGTATGTGGCCTTCATGGCGGGTGCGGGCCGTCCCGGGACAATGGTGGGACCCACGGATGCGAAGGTGGACAACCCCGCCATGCTCTTCGTGTTTTCACTGGATGGGAAGGCCGCGATGCCGGCGGTTCCCCCGCAGCCCGGCCGGGGAGGCGCTGCTGCACCACCTCCTGCACCATAGGCCCGGTGGATTGTCTCGCTGAAAACGAGATGCCAGCCAGGGTCGTGCCCAGGAAATAACTGGACACATCGTGGCGCGGACGATTGTTTTCCGTCGTCCGTGTTTGTCTGGTAACCACAAGAAGGCACTGAGTAACGATGGCCTGCCCCACGCCAGACCAAGAGGGTGTCCAGTTATTTTCTGGACACTACACTGGCGATATTTGCGCCGTGAATCGCCCTCGGAGATTAGATGATCACTGGCCCCGCGCATCAAGCAGTGCCCACATGACGGCGAGATGATGATCGTCGTGCTCCGCGACGAAGAACAGATGATCGACGAGGCGCATGGGCTGCTTCAGCCGCGGGTGCATTATTGTTCGCGCGAACGCCTCCGATGACACCGCGCCGAGGCAATCCATCAGGCCATGCCTGGCTGCTCGGAACTCAGCGAGGATCTCCCGGATATCGCGGGTGTTGTGATTGGCCTCGTCCGTCCTGCTGTTCGTAAGATCCGCGGCGGTGAGCGTCTCGCGGTCGTTCAGGAAATCGTTGGCGCGCGCCGTCCAGAGCTGCTCGAGATCGAGCAGATGGCCGGCGTGCTCCTGTGCCGACCACTTATGGCCGGGTTTCCGGGTGAGTATGTCGCGGGGCGCGCCGCCCACGATCTCCTCCAGCCGAGCCGGTGTGCCGCGCAGGCGGATGCAAAGATTCGGATACTGATCGAGGGGGACAGTGAAGTCGAACGTGCGCTCGAACCAGGCAGGGATGTTGCGCATCTCCTCAGTCCAGGACATTTTTCCACTGTAACTCCGTTGTAGAGGCGCGCGACGTCCGCACCGAGGCCGAAGCCGGCGGCGTTCGGCCTACAGTTCCTGCCGGCCCTGGGCCTTCGCTGTGGGACATACAATGCTGCTACCCGCAGAAAGAGGAGGGTAAGGGATGATAGGGAGAATGAAACTCGTCACAACTCGCTCGATTCGTCGAACGCTGGCCATCACGGTGTGCACCATCGGCGTTTCTTTGTTCGCGGCCGACAAAATCACCGAAATCTCGATCAACCAACCCAAGGACCTTTTCCCTGAAAGCATTACATCGCTGAAGGACGGCACCATCATCCTCGGCAGCGTCCCCGGCGGCGTCTACAAGATCAAACCGGGCGAGACGGAAGCGAAGCCGTTCGTCGCCAGGGAAGGCAATGGATTCACCACCGTGCTCGGTGTGCTCGCCGACGAGAAGGCGAACACGCTTTGGGTTTGCAACACGGGCCCGGGAAGTCTGAAGGCGTTCGATCTGCGGAACCGGCATGGCCAAAGGTTCCTACGCAATGCCGACAGGCGCGGTGTGCAACGACATCGCGGTAGCGGACAACGGTACCGCCTATGCGTCGGACACGGCTGGCGCCAAGATCTTCATGTTGAAGAAAGGTGCGACGGCACTGGAGCAAGCTGCGGCCGATCCGCTATTGGCGGGTGTGGATGGTCTCGCATTCGGCGACAAGAACACGTTGTATGTGAACAGCGTGACGGCAGGCAAACTGATCAGGCTCGATCTGGGACCGGATGGAAAATCGACGAAAGTAACCGAGCTGAAGCTGTCGGGGCCATTGGGTGCTCCTGACGGCCTGCGTGCAATCGGCAAGAACAAGTTCGTGCAGGCAGAGAACGGCAACGCCGCGCGAGCGGGTGGCCGGTTGACGCTGGTCACGGTCGACCCCAAGACCAATATGGCGACCATCAGGACGCTGAAGGAAGGGATGCAGGCAACACCCGCGACCACCGCAACCAAGGGCATGGCGTGGGTGTGCGAAGGTAAGCAGGACTATCGCAACGGAGCAAATAAGGGAAAGGACCCGACGCCGTTCAAGCTGTATGCGGTGAAACTACCGTAGGCAAGTGCGCCCGGCGGGAAGACACCGATAACAATCCTTGCATCGTACGCGATAAGAGCAACTACGCGATAAGAGTAATTACGCAATAAGAGTAATCAACGAGCTGAACAGCCGACGCGACAGATCGGCGTTCCGCCATCGCGCAAGTGCACATGACACTGCTTGTGCCGGTGATTGCGCCGGCTATTTCCGGTCCGCTGCTTTCTGCTTTACCGCCGAGTCGCTCAAGTAATGCCCCGCGTCCCGGTCCTCGCAAACCGACTCGAAGAGTTCCGTGTTGGGCATCAATTGCTGCATCACTCGAACCGTGAATGGTTCGGTATACGCCTTCGGATCCTCGATGGTGACATCGATCTGCAGCGTGCCGAAGTTGAGGCGCGTAAATCGCTCCACCATTTTCCCGGTACCGGTAAGCGGACTCCCATTCACATCCAGCCAGACATCGTCACGGAAACCCACGGTGGTCACCACCAGGGTGTCGCCTTCCCACTTGCCCACCGAGTATCCGTACCACCAGGGCGAAAGCTCCGGACCCACCTTCGGCAAAGCCTGGCCATTCGTGAGGATCTGGCGGACGTCATTGTTGGCGTTGTACATGATCACGATCGCCTCCCGGCCTTGCACAATTTTCTTCTCGAAAGGATGTGTGTGGAGTTGCATCAGCCCTAACGGCCTGCAGTGGGCGTCGGGGTTGTCTATGCTGTTGTTCGCCTTACGTTGATCCCGGGTCTGCCTGCCCCATTCGGTGAACGGAAGTCCCTTCTCGAAGCCCACGCCAAGGTCGCCGAACTGGGCCGCTGGCGGTTCACCCGGAGCCCGCACCGGCGCCGGCGCACCCCTTCCTCTGCCCCTCCCATTTCCGTTGGCCCGATTCGGGCGCATCGGCTGCCACAGACCGGAAAGGTCGGGATGTTCGCCCAGCTTCGGCGCGGGCGCCTTCAAGTCGAGTTCACCGGTCTCGGTGCGGGGTCCCTCGGTGCGGTGTTCCGGCCACTGCGCCGGAAGGAGGGTTGCCCCCGCCAGCAGCGCTGCCAGTGCCGCGGAGATGATGGAAATGCTGTTGGTCGATTTCATGTGTCTTCAGGCCCCCCGCCTTTCTGGTTTTTTACCACACGATCTGGATATCAATGCCGGGGGTGCTTCACATCATATATAGATGCGTCTCGTCGAGGCCGCAGCTACTCGGGAGACGACAGGGATCAAATCGTCTCCTGGAAGTACCGGCGCAGCCTGGCGCCATATCAGGACTGCTACTCTCACGATTGTGGCAAGTCCTAGAAAACCGCCCGTTGCCGATTATGTGGCACCGCGGGTCATGCCGCTGGCTATACCCAGGGTCGCCAGCTTCGACCCGAACATGAAATTTTCACGCGCCTCAATCAGGAGGAGTATATAACCCGTCCGATTCCGCAACTCAGAACCTCTATCATCCGAAGGCGACAAAGTCGCCCGCTGGAGTTTCTAAATTTCTCGAGAGATTGCCTTGTTTTGCACTATGCCCGTGGGGCAGCGCTGACGCCCCCTTAGCGGGGCGAGATCCAGGAGTTAGCTCCATTCCCACCTGGAGCGGTAGACCTGGTTGGTAATAAGGAGATGGCCTGGTGACCGCACTGTAAACACGATAAAGATTGACCGGATCATCGCTTTTGTGCTACAAAACGCTGATATGAAAAAGGCTTATTGGCCCCTGTTACTAACCGTCGGAGCGCTATCGCTCCTGAAAATCGCAACCGCAGAGTACTCCCAGTCCCAGGACTGGCCTTTCACAGGCCAGAATCTCATGAATACGCGTTTCGCGGCCAGCGAGACCCTGCTTAGTCCATCCAATGTTAGCGGCCTTGGTGTGAAATGGATCTTCACCACCCAGGATGATGTTGCGGCAACCCCGTCCGTGAGTGTGGCGTCCCATGCGCTTTACGTTCCGGACTGGGCCGGTTACCTTTACCGGATCAACACCGACAGCGGTAAGAAGGTTTGGGCGCATACCATGAGTGACTACGGTCTGCCAGCCGGAATCATTTCGCGAACGACACCGGCAATTTCCGGCACGACTATTATCGTTGCTGCGAGCGCTTATCTTTCAGAGCATCAAAACCTGGGGGCCTGGTTGTTGGCTGTGGACGCCGCCACAGGAAACCTGCGGTGGAAAATCCAGCCCGACTCCAATCCCGACGTACTTCTCACGGCCTCGCCGGTTATTTACCGGGGCATCGTGTACATTGGCCTCTCCTCGACAGAGGAGAATCTGCTTTCGCCAACTTTCCGAGGGAGCGTTCAGGCGTACTCACTGGTTACCGGAGCGCTGCTCTGGCAGACGTATACAGTACCCGAGGGCTATTCCGGGGGACCCATCTGGTCCAACTCCCCTGTTGTGGATACCAAGCGTGGTTCATTGTATGTCACTACAGGAAACAACTACACAGTACCTCCGAGCGTTCTCGAATGTGAGCAGGACAATCACTCTGATCCGTCCCAGATTCTTGCATGTCAGGCGCCGGATAACTATTTTGACTCCGTTCTGGCCATGGATCTTTCCACCGGCAGGATCAAATGGGGCAAACGCATGATCGCGGACGACGCCTGGATTGGAGTTTGCGCTCTCATTCCGCAGGAATGTCCCATGCCCGGCGACGATTACGATTTTGGCGCGGGCCCAAACCTCTTCACAACCAACGTAAACGGGTTACCTGCCGATATTCTCGGCGCAGGTCAGAAAAGCGGCGTCTACTGGGCTTTGAATCCGGACAACGGCAATGTCGCCTGGGTTCGCCAGGTTGGCCCCGGGGGCAAGGTAGGGGGAATTCAGGGGGGCACGGCCACGGATGGAACTCAGGTTTATGTTCCCATATCCGATTTCCCGCACACCACCTACACGCTCAAACCCTCCGGGAAACGGTGGTCCGGAGGTTCCTGGGCCGGTCTTGACGCGGCAACGGGAAGTTTGAACTGGCAAGTCATCGACCCAGGCACGAGCACGGTGCACCCCGGCGAGCCTGCCTTGTCGATGGGACCGGTCACCGTCGCCAACGGCGTTGTCTACGCGCCCTCGATGTCGGGATTGGTTTACGCCCTGGATGCCCACTCCGGAAACGTGCTATGGAGTTACGACACCGGTGCGTCGGTAAACGGGGGAGCGGCTGTCGTGAATGGCACGGTCTATTGGGGTTCCGGTTACGGCCATTTTCCACATAACGCGCCAGTAGGAACCAGCAACAACAAGCTCTTTGCCTTTTCTCTTCAGGAATAAGAGTGATAGCAGTTAGGCCGCTGTGCGCAGCGGTAACGAGGAATGTTGTTCCCGCTGCGCGTTGGTTTCAGGCAGCTTTGAGACCGACTGCGTCCATGAGTTTGTCGAGCTCATCGATGATTCGCTGATAAAGCCGATCAAGCTGCGAACAATTAAAGCGGGCGTAGAGACAAGGCGGCGTTTTCTTCGGCCTTTGCTCTTTGGCCTGATTGGGCCAGTCGCAGCAGGCAGAGTGGCAGCGCTGCGCGGCGGTGGCGATGAGCCATCAGCCCGAAGTGGCGAATGCGGACGAATCCAGGCGGCAGGACATGCAGAAGGAATCGGCGCAGGAACTCGTTGACCGGCAGGGTCATCAGACGTTCTTGCTCTTGTGTGCGCAATCGCGCCAGCGAAAAGTGACCATGGTGACCATGCCATCGGCTAGAGCTACGAGCCGATGGTGTTCTTCCAGGTTTCCATGGGCCTGCATGCTTCCTTCGACCGGCGCGATTTCAGGATCTTCTCAGCCGAAGGCAGCAGAGGAACCGTTTTCGCCCTTGGGCAAGCCCTAAGCGATATTGGCGGTCGGCCCGCAGGCCGGTTCTCTTAAAAGATGTACTTCATCGCGAATTGAATCACACGCGGATTCACACTGGTTGATGTGATCTGTCCGAAGTTGCCCGCCGCGAAATTCGGCAAACCGTAGATGGCGCCCTGGCCGAAGTTCGGATTGCTGAACTGCGGGTGGTTGAACGTGTTGAAGAATTCCGCCCGGAACTGGATCATGTGGTTCTCACGGATCGCGGTGGTCTTCAGGATCGAAATATCGAAGTTGAATTGGCCGGGCCCCAGGATGATGCCGGGTCCAGAGTTGCCATATAACGTGCCACAGGTAATTCCCGGATTCGCTGCTGCGCATTGCGCCTGTCCGGAGGAACCCGGGATGGAATAGTAAACAGTTCCAGTCGGCGACATCGCAGGTGGGGCAACGAAGGCAGCCTTGTTGAAGAAACCAGGGCCGCCGCTTGCGCCACCCAACCGCGCCTCCACGCCACCGGGAGTGGCGATATTGGCATAGGTCATGCCCGGAGCCAATTCGACGCGACCGAAACCGGCCTGGCTGCCACCGCTCGTGCCAAAGAGCGTGCCGGCAGTTGAGTCCGCGATAGTAATCGGCGCTCCACCCTGTACAACCGTGACGCCTGATACATTCCATCCGCCGAGCAACTTCTGCATAAGGCCGGTGTGGGTGCCGAAGGGCAGATCATAGCTGTAATTGGCGACGAAGCGCTGCGGACGACTGTATTCAGCGGGCCCATACTGCTGTGCGAGATTACCCGCGTCATTGCTGTTCGACACATTGTTGTACTGATCCGACATGGTCTTGCTATAGGTGTAAGCTCCCTGGAACGTTAAGCCATGGGAGAATTGCTTGCGAACCGTCACCTGCATGCTGTTGTAGCTGGAAAAGCCGTCAAACCCCGTTCCGCGCACACCAACCGCCTGGTAGCCGAGATACGGCACCCGGTACAAAACGTTCGCTGTCGTGTTCGTCGTAATGCCGTTGATCGGGTTGGTGGCGCTCGCCAGTTGGGCCGTGTTGTTGTTGTGGTACATGTCCATCAAATTGATCGAGCTTGATCCCACGTAGCCGACTTCGAGAACCCAGCGCTGGGCGAACTGATACTGGATGCCCAGATTGTACTGGCGGATCAGCGGGGTGTGCAGAACCTCGTCCAGGAACGGGATATTAAGGTTCGAGTTGCAGACGGGCAGGTTAACGGCCGGGTTCGCCTGACACGCCGGCGAGAAATTGGCGAAGCGGGACGAGAACGTGCCGAGCACCGGTAAGGTTGGGAAAGGATTGGCGAGACTCTGGTTATTGAACGCATTGTAGTCGAGTGTGGCTGAATAGGGGTTGCCCTGCTCAACCGAGTAGACGATACGGTCGCCGCCGACGCGATCGTAGAAAATGCCGACTCCGCCACGCACCACAATTTTATTGGTCGCCTGATAAGCGAAACCCACGCGGGGACCGAAATTAGTCAGCCGCGCGCCCACGCGCTCGGTGGTAAGGTTCGGGCTGACTAAAACACCCGTGGGCGGCTGACCATAGTGCGAAATGAAGTTGCTGGGAACCACCCATTGGCTGATGCCCGAACCCGAACTCGTCGGCGCAGAAGGCGGGATCGGGGTTGCCTGAAGCCGGCTCACCCAGATCTGGCTGAGGTTTCCATACTTGTCGTTGAGCGCTCCGTTGTACTCCCAACGTATGCCGAGATTAAACGTCAGCCGGGAAGTGGCCTTGTAATCGTCCTGGAAGAAAGCGCTCCCACCGGCGGCATAGTAGCCATGGACGATTCCTTGAGGCGCGCTGCGTGTGCAGAATAAGCACTGGTTGATGTTGCCGGGCTGTCCCGTAGTGGTGTTCTGGGGTCCGCCGACCAGCAGATCGTTAAAGGTCAGGACGGTAAAGTTCCCGCGACTTCCGGACCACGTGATTGGCCATGCATTTTGTTCCCATTCGAAGCCGGCGCGCATCGTATGACGGCCGCGCGTAAACGAGATCTGGTCGGCGGCCTGCGTCTGGTTGGTCACGCTGTAGGTGCCATTGTTGATGCCGCCCAGGATCGAATAGCCGCCGGACGCAATCGCAATCAGCGGGGGCAGGTTAATACCAGGAACATTGGGCGTGATTCCCAACTGCGCATTGGTGACGCCTGGAACCGCCTGAGCGTTCGTCTGCGAGAGATTGCGTTGATAGGATACCCGCACCTCATTCACAATCGAATTGGTGACGATGGTGGTCAGCTTGAGGACTGCGTTCACATTGTCAAAACCGAGAAGACTGACGGCGCCAGGAAGTTGACCGCCCAGGGGCGCAATCTGGGGATCGTTGGTGAAGAACCAACGGCCTGACAGGGTGTTCCTGGCGTTGATTAGATAGTCGAAGTTGAACAGTCCCTGGTTCCCGTTGTAGATGGCGGGGCTGCTGAAGGTTCGCTGCGCATAACCCGACGTGCCCGAACCGGGGAAGTAGTACTGGCCGTTCGGCAGCTTAATGTTCAGAATGTTCAGTGCCACGGGGCTGATGTTGGCTCCGCTACACAACACGTTCTGGCTTCCGCTCGTCGTGACGAAAAGGGAGTTTCCGGGATTGTTTTGAGGGCAATTGGCGGCCCCCAGTGCCGTTTGGAATCCCGGCGCAGACCGGTCGCCCGCTGGAATCGGGGGCAGCAGCGCGGTGGTCAAGCCCTGCGAAGAAAACCCATTTTTCTCACGGGTTCCCTGATAGCTGCCGAAGACGAAGAATTTGTCCTTCTTGATGGGGCCGCCGAACACGCCGCCGAACTGGTTCTGGTTCAGGATCTGCTTCGCGGTGGCGCTGGCCGGGTTGTTGCGATTGTAGAAGAAATCGTTTGCGTTGAAAATGGTGTCCCGCAGGAACTCAAACGCTGTTCCGTGAAATTGGTTCGTGCCGGACCTCGTGAGGACATTGACGTTCCCGCCTGGGTTCCGGCCGTAGCTCGCGTCGTACGTCGAGGTCTGCACCTTGAACTCCTGGAGCGAATCGGGACTAGGGATGCCGACTCCCGCGTAAAGACCCCCGTCGTTGGCGTTTCCGGCGTTGGCGAAATTCGTGATGTTGACCCCATCCATCTGGAAGTTGTTCTGGCCGGGGTCATTGCCGTTCACGCTCATGTTCTGCGTTCCCTTGCCCAAGGCAGTGGCGTTGTTAGCGCCGGTGTTCGTTCCCGCCGACAGCGCCATAATCTGCGTATAGTTGCGGCTGCTCAGAGGGAGGGCCGTGACAGTCTGGCTTGACACGGTGGTTCCGAGCGTGGAGGTCGCAGTCTGCAGCGTTTCCGCTTGCCCTTCAACTGATACCTGCTCGCTTTGCACACCGATTTCGAGTGCCCGGTCGAGGACAGGGGTTTCGGTCACGTTGACCGTTACAGCTGAAACTTCCGCCGTCTTGAAGCCAGCGGCGCTGAATCGAATCCGATATGAGCCCGGCGGTAACAAAGCAAATCTGTACGCGCCGTTTCCGCCCGTTGTGGCGGTTCTGGTCTGGCCAGTATCCGCATTGGTGAGCGTTACCGCTACATCCGGAATCGAAGCGCCCGATGGATCGGTTATGGTTCCGGCCAGCGCCCCCGTTCCGGCCGACTGGCCCAGCAGCGATGGAGTGATTACCATCAATCCGGCGATCACAAATAGAATCGTACGTGGCGGATTTGAAATCTTCATGGACGTCATATCGCTTATCCCCTCTTCCGGACACGAGGGAGGTCAAGAGTTTTGGTCTGTTCTGACCTCTCTCTGCTTTGGCGGGGACTCTATCACAGATAGGCGCCCGACTCAAGGATAGGTGGGAGGATGTGTCGTTAACATGTGATTTGTCCGGTCGAGTTAACACGTGATCTGTCCGCTTTAACAATGTGGCGGCGCCTGCGGGACGGTCCTCGCTGAATCGGATGCAGCAAGAAGTCATTCTTTCTCCCGGTGAAGTTCTGAGCAAGCATTTTCGAAACCTGTTCCTGACGTAATCTTCGGGAGGCTTTTCAGGCGGGCAGACTGAAGTTCTATGGAGAGATGGCCGGAATCGCGCGGCCTGCGGAGTTCGAGGCGCTGTGCCAAGGCGCAAAGCGAATGAACCGGGTCGTCCCTTCGAAGCCGCCGTTTGGCGGGGCGGAGCAGGTTCTGAAGTATCCGGCGCGTTACACGCATCGAGTTGCCATCTCCAATCGGCGGCTATTGCGATGTCAGACGGCCGGGTGACCTTCGAATACAAGAACTACGCCAACGACAATCAGATCAAGGTGATGACTCTGGATGCGACGGAGTTAAATCCGGCGTTTCCTGCTGCACACCGTGCCAAGCGGTTTTGTGCGCATTCGGCAATATGGCTTTCTGGCCAACCGGACGCGCCGAAAGAAACTGGCAATCTGCCCGGCCTTGTTGAGTGCGGCTTCCCCGGTGAAAGCTCAAGACCGGCGCGAAGATCACCGAGAGTGCGGGGGATCCCAATGCTTTTCCGGGAATCGGTTTCGGTCAAGGGCCGGGGGTGCTCTCCCTTGTGGGCCGCAACACTAGGCCTCGACGGCGTGGCGAACGGCTTGCAGAGCAACGTACTGGACAAGCCCGTTGTGAATCAAACCGGCCTCACCGGAAGATACGACTTCCTCTTGAGATTCACGCCCGACCCGACTCAGGTGGCCAACTTCGGCGGGCTCGCACCCGGCAATGCCGCCGATCCCGATGCTCCCCCGGATATCTTCACTGCGTTCCAGCAACAGCTCGGGATTGAAGCTTGAATCAACCAAGGCCGTTCGTCGATGTGATGGTGATTGAAAAAATAGAGAGGCCTTCACCGAATTAGCCGGCGTTGCCAATGAAGGAATTCGCCGCAGTTGGCCATCGGAAATGGCAAGCAACGGGCGCATGTGGAGTCCTGCTTATCCCCCTTTGGCTGCGCACGACTTACCCTTTGCAACCCGGCTTTGTCCACTGGAGCGGTAGACTTGTTCGTAATTGTGCCGCTGACTCCCGGCGAAAAGCTCGGTCCGTATGAAATCCTTGCGCCCATCGGCAAAGGTGGGATGGGGGAAGTTTATCGCGCCCAGGATTCCCGTCTGAAGCGCTACGTTGCGATCAAAGTCTCCTCCGAACAATTCAGCGCGCGCTTCGAACAGGAAGCGCGGTCCATCGCCGCGCTCAACCATCCCAACATCTGCCAGCTTTACGATGTCGGCCCGAACTATCTGGTGATGGAGTTCGTGGAAGGCTCGCCGATCACCGCGGCGGACGGTGTCCGGAAACTATTGGATCTGGCGGTGCAGATCGCGGATGGACTCGCGGCTGCGCATGCGGCTGGAATCCTGCACCGCGATCTGAAGCCCGATAACATCCTCGTCACGCGCGACGGCCGCGTCAAGATTCTCGATTTCGGATTGGCGACATCGGTCACCTCGTCCCTGCCCGACGATGCCACAGCCATGGGTCTTACCGCTATGGGCCTTACCGCTCCCGGAACCGTTCTCGGCACGGTCAATTATATGTCGCCAGAGCAGGCGCGAGGCGATAGCAATCTCGCTCAGCAGTCCGACCAATTCTCGTTTGGCCTCGTGCTCTATGAATTGGCAAACGGCAAGCGAGCCTTCCAGCGCGGAAGCGCGCCCGAGACCATGGCGGCGATTATTCGCGAGGATGCCGAGCCGCTTCCCGGCAGTGTGCCGGCGCCTCTCCGCTGGGTGATCGAGCGGCTGCTGGCCAAGCAACCCTCCGAGCGCTACGACTCCACGCGCGATCTGTATCGCGAGCTGAAGCAGATCCGCGACGGGCTGTCTCAAGCGACCAGTGCGGAAACGCCGGCAGTGCCTTTAGCGCCGAGACGGAAGCGCGGGGTGGTTTTCGGAGTGGTGGCGTTGGCCTGCCTCGCCGCAGGTTCGGCGTTCACTCTTTTTCTCAGGCCGACTCCCGTTGGCGCTCCAGACCTGTCGGCGTATCGATTCACGTACCTTTCCCGCGCGGAAACCGAGGAGCGTTCTCCCCGTTGGTCCCCGGATGGCAAGAGCATTGCCTACACGGCGCGAATCCACGGGCTCATGCAAGTCTTTACGCGAATGGTTGGCGCGCCGGACGCTGTGCAGCTCACCAGGGCCGGGCAGAATTGTTCTTTTCCCTTCTGGTCGCCGGATGCCGCCAGCGTATATTACATTTCCGGGCGCGCCCTATGGTCCGTGCCCGCCGCGGGCGGCGCCGAGCAAATGGTGTTGGACGGAGTCGATGCCGCCGCACTTCACCCTGATGGCCAAACGCTGGCGTTTGACCGTGACCGCAAGTTGTGGATCGGATCTCTGAAGGGCGGTGAGCCCAAAGCGCTCTGGCCAGGCCCTACCAACGGCGGGTTGAGTTTCTCCTCCGACGGCCGGATGCTGGCTGTCGACGGCATAGGATCCATTTGGCTTTTTCCGTTTCCCTCGGGCACGCCGCGAAAGTTCGATCCGGGAGGGCCTGTGACGACCGCCCCCAGTTGGTTTCCGGACAGCCGCCACATGGCCGTGGCCGTGCGGAACGGTGACCAGACGGTCCTCTCGATCGTCGATGCAAAGGATGAAACCCAGCGCACGGTTGCGTCCGCTCCCATGGGATTCCCGGAACCGTCCGTTTCGCCGGAGGGAAAGCGCATTGCCTATGCGACCGGTCAGTTCGGATGGGACGTGCTCGAAATCTCGCTTCCCGAGGGCCACGTCCAGGCGCTCATTTCGGGCGGCGTTTCGATGACACCGGACTGGGCGCCTTCGGGAACGCCATTTCATCTTTTCCGTCCCTACCGGCCCAGGCGCCGGGATTGAAGACCGGCAGGCAGGCGTCGACGGATTTTCCCGGCGATTAGTGGAAGGCAAGGGAGACCAGCCGCAATGGTCTCCGGACGGCAATCGATTCGTTTATTACAGCGAGGTCGACGCGAGGTCCAGGCTTACACTCGCCAACGCCTCGGGGGGCGGATCCGTGTTGCTGGACTCAACACGGTCCGGCAGGTTGCTTGGCATGTCCTGGTCGCCGGACGGGCAGTGGATCACTTATCTGCGCGAAGTCTCCGGGAAACAGAATCTCGCGAAAATCCGGGCCACGCCCGGGGCCGCTCCGGAGAATGTGGTGAACGCCAGACCTCGGCCCTGGCAATCCTCAACGACTCGCTGGTCGCCCGCCGGAGACTGGATCGCGTATCCGGCCGCGGACGGCATCGATCTTATTTCGCCGGACGGCAAATCCACGCGGAACCTGACTTCGCGTCAGTTCCAGGCGTACAACTTCTCCCGGGATGGCAGCTTGCTCTACGGTATTTTCCAAAACACGACGGGCAGCGGCGCGCAGTGGCAGCTTTATTCGGTGAACGTGAAGACGGGCGCGGAGACCCTTCTCGCGCCGATCGATCTTCCGGCCTCGGTGGATCGCGTGGCAGGATTCAGCATCCATCCCGACGGCAAGCGCTTCCTGACTTCCGTGGCCAAGTTCCCGTTCGATATCTGGATGCTTGAAGGATTCGAGCAGCCTAAGCCCAGGAACTGGCTGGACCGCGCGCTACGTCGCTAAGGTGGAGACTCGTGGCTCTTAGGGGCTGCATGGCGCCGCCCTGAGGATTACTGTGGGCCACTCTTTGAAGTACGCAACGTGGCAACAATCGCGTGCTATTCCTTCAGATGACGATGACTAGCCACCGTGGCCGTCCTACACCTGGCGGCCTATATACACCAGGAAAGCCAAAACGGCCACACCGGCAACAATCGCAATGTTACGCCCGACGTGAGCCTTGACCTGACTCACCGAAGTCACATCCAGGAAAGCGATCTGGCGTTCCTGGCCTTGTGAATCAACCACGGTGAAGCTGGAATCTGATACGGTTCCTCTGGTCCCACTCGCCGTTTTTTTGTTGGTCAGGTGAACTTCAATTTTTGCGCCTGCGGTGAACCCCTCCACCTGCGCCTTTATGTCCAGCGGTCCGGATCGCGCCGTCCCCGGATTAGTCAGCATCAGAAGCGCAACAACCAGCGCCAGAGTACGTTGCATAGATGGTCCCTCTTCAGCCCGCCCAAATCCGAGCACCTAAGTATACGCCTGATAAGTTTCGACGGTAGGTATATTCGCTCCAGTGGCCCCGGTTACGTAAGGGTGCAGTTTGTGACTGCCTACGTCAGTTCGGTCCATTCCTTATCAGACTTTGCGCCGGTTCGACTGCGTGCAGGTGGTTCACCGGAGCTGCGCATGCGAGCCGTGGGTCTAACAACAACCACGGATTTGCCTATATAGACTGGCTGTGCCGGGCTTCAAAAAATGATAGCCTTGAGCAACTCCATGACAACGCTTCCGTCTCGAATTAGCGCGAAATGAGGACGCTTCCTGTTGCGTCCGGATTTCTTCTGGTTGCCACTGCTTTATCCGCGCAGCAATACATCATTTCGACGATTGCTGGTGGGGGGCCGCTTCCCAGTCCGGTGGGTGCGCTGAGTCTGCCGGTCGGAATTCCACAAGGCATCGCGACGGACAAGGCTGGTAATTCCTACTTCACCAGTCTCAACTGCGTTTTCAAAATCGATCAGAACGGCGTCATGACACGAGTGGCTGGAAATGCCCGCGCGGGTTATTCCGGCGATGGAGGGCCAGCGCCGGATGCGCAACTCGCGGGCCCGCTCGCTGTGGCGGTCGATACCGCCGACACTATCTTTATAGCCGACACCAATAACTCGCGGATCCGGCGAGTTTCGACCAGCGGGATCATTACGACAGTGGCGGGCAATGGCCTCAACGGTTATCTCGGCGACGGCGGCCCCGCCGTGAGTGCGCAACTCGCCAATCCGACCGGCATCGCAGTCGACGAATCGGGCAACATATTTTTCTCCGATACCACTTACGGCGTGATTCCGGCGACGAACAACCGCGTCCGGATGGTTTCGCCGAACGGGATCATCACGACAATCGCCGGCAATGGAACGTTTGGCGCCTCCGGGGATGGAGGCCCCGCGATCGCTGCGCAACTCGCCAGTCCTGGGGGGGTGGCAGTCGATTCTTCCGGCAACCTCTTCATCGCCGATATCCAGAATAACCGCATCCGCAAGGTTGCGGCGGATGGCACCATCACGACGGTGGCGGGCAACGGCACCAGCGGATTTTCAGGCGACAATGGGTCCGCTGGCAGCGCCCAACTTGCCTTACCGAATGCCGTTGCGGTCGATGCGTCGGGCAATCTCTTCATCGCGGATGAGTTAAATAATCGCATCCGCAAAGTTACCGCTGCGAACGGAACCATCTCGACTGTCGCGGGCAGCTCCCGTTGTTGCTCTTCCGGAGGTGACGGCGGCCCGGCCGTTGCCGCAGAGCTCGTCTTTCCCACCGGCGTTGCGGTGGACGGCTCGGGCAGCTTCTTCATTGTGGATTCGCAAAGCGGCATCATTCGCAAGGTCTCGACCGGCGGGATCATCAGCACGGTGGCGGGAAGCACGTCCGCTCCTTCGGGCGGCGACGGACCGGCGCTGAGCGCCCAATTATCCGCTCCCAATGCGGTTGCGGTAGACGGCAATGGGAATGTCTTTGTGGCGGATTACAACAACAACCGCGTGCGCAAAATCACGACGGACGGCGTTATTTCCACGGTGGCGGGCAACGGAACAGCCCAGCAATTCTCGGGGGACGGCGGCCCCGCCACGAGCGCGGCGATATGGGGACCCGACGCCGTGGCGGTGGACGGATCGGGAAATCTCTTCATCGCCGACAATATCAACCGGCGCATCCGGAGGGTTTCGACTGGCGGCATCATCACCACGGTGGCGGGCAGCGGGAATTCCGGCTTTTCCGGCGACGGCGGCCAGGCCACCAATGCGTCGCTGTGGAATCCCTACGGCATAGCGCTGGACTCGTCGGGCAATCTCTTCATTGCGGACAACGCCAATGACCGCGTCCGGAAAGTATCTGGGAATGGGATCATCACCACTGTCGCCGGCGGCGGCAACTCCCCTTGTTGCAACGGCGGGCTGGCAACAAGCGTTGCTCTGGGATCCCCGTATGCGATTGCGGTCGACGGGCAGGGCAATCTCTTCATCGCGGACCGGGTCGCCAACAGCGTGCGCAAGGTGGATGCGGCCGGGATCATTACAACCGTGGGTGGACAGATATCAGGTCCGAACGCGATTGCAGTCGATGCGTCGGGGAATGTTTTCGTGGCGGAGGACCGCGGCGACAAGGTCTGGAAGATTTCGCCTGACGGGAGCATGATTCCTGTAGCGGGCAACGGCTCTCCCGGATTCTCCGGCGACGGAGGGTTAGCGACCAGCGCACAATTGAACCTGCCATTTGCCATTGGCCTGAACAAGTTTGGTCTGGCGGTTGACGGTACGGGGCAGATATTCATCGCCGACCCTGGCAATAATGCGGTGCGCCAGTTGACCCCAACCTCGCGATCGGTGCTGATCGGGGCGGTGGTCGACGCCGCCAGTGAGCGGTCAATTCCTGTTTCGCCAGGAAAGGCGGTCGCCATCTATGGCGCCGCGATGGGACCCTCTGTCGGCGTAGTCGCGGCACCCGCCAATGGGGCGTTTGCGACAGAACTCTCCGGCACAACGGTGTCGTTTGACGGCGTTGCCGCGCCGATCTTCTACACATCCGCCACGCAGGTGAACGCCGTTGTCCCCTATGCCGTTTCCGGGACGACGACGAACGTTACGGTGGCGTACCAGGGTCAGATCTCATCCTCATTTTCGGTAAGTGTGACTGCGTCTTCGCCGGGGTTCTTCACATACAACAGCACGGGGGCCGGGGAAGCGGCAGCGATCAACGCAAATTTCGGGACATTCAACAGTGCGGCGAATCCCGTGAAGATCGGCGATTACATTACGCTCTTCGCTACGGGAGAAGGCCAGACCACGCCCGCCGGAGTGGATGGGAAACTGGCGACGATACCTTTGCCGTCGCCAAACCTTGCCGTCAGCGCCACGGTCGACGGGATACCGGCTTTCGTGCAGTACAAAGGCGGAGCCTTTGGGACCGTCGCCGGCCTCATGCAACTCAATTTGCTGATTCCGGCGGGCGTAAAGCCGGGCGGCTACGTTCCGGTGACTCTGCAGGTGGGCAGCGCGTCCACTGTGGATGGGGCGGTCTGGATCGCAGTCGCGGCGAACTGAGGTGTTCGCATACGAAGGCTGGATGTTTCCTTGCCACGGGGTCCGTGTTTCGGGCAACGGCATTTGATATCGACCAAGCCTTCGGGATCCGGTCAGGCGTCCGCGCTCTGAACTGATCGTCGGTGACCCGGAGAAGGGCACCGCTCTGACACGCTTCCATCAGCCGTTCGTCGCCGGCCTTTCACATTCGTCGGACTTGACGGTTCCGAAAATCCCCGTTTCGGCCCCGGAGCCAAGGTCTCATCGCTCAAGGCGATCGTAGCCTGCCATTAAGTTCGACCCATCGATACGTATGGTGATACAGTGTGAGGTTTAGCCCAATCGACGGGCGTGGAGCCTGCGGAGGATTGAACGTTTTGTATCGGATCGCCAGGCAAATCTTTCTTTCTTCGATCGTTTGCACGTGCATGCACGCGGCCGACATCATCCCTGCCGTCGCGCCTTCCGTCACGGCTGCTATAGCCGTGGAAGAGGAGCCACTGCCGATTTTCCCAGACCATGCCATTTCGCGGGCGATTCTGGACCCGGAATTCAGCGCCGTCCGCCGCATCCGGATGCTGGCAGGCTGCAAAGTGGCGCCGCTTGCCGAGATCGAGGACCCCGAAGCCCTGGCTTTTGAGAACAACGCCGATTCCGTCCCCGCTGACGTCGGGGACCTCATGCCGGACGCGGCTCTGGCGTTGGACACTTTCCGGGAGATGGTGACCTCGTCAGGCGGGACATTCGAGCTGAAATCCGCTTACCGCCCGCCGGCCTATCAGGCCCATCTCCACGATGTCTGGGTCAAGTGGATGAAGGAGCTTCGCAACAACCGGACCGCCGGCTGCCAGGCGCTGCGCGAGGAAGTAGGCACCGAATTCAAGCGCCATCAACTGCTCGCAAGACAGCAACCGGTCCCGGCTTCCGACCATGCGCTCGGACTCGCTTTTGACGCGGCCGTGGCCATGCCCCGTGGGGCGCGCCTGAATCGGAAGCGCGTCACCGTCGATAAACTCGCGAACCTCGCCGGCATCAGGCGACCGAACGGCCGTCGTGATCCGGTCCACTTTACCTTGC